>JAZKHP010000083.1:0-6330 GCA_040385335.1 Pseudomonadota bacterium | reverse complement strand
TGATACTGCGTGTGCTGAAATGCATTAAGAACAATAACAGTGGGAGGGGTGTTGATTCTATTTAGCGTAGCGTATGTAGGAGAGGAAATGTTATCCATAGTAAAACCTCATTGTTTGGGATTTGTTAAACCCACCTCCACAAGATCGTAATTTATGGAGGCGGACTGAACGGGGTTACGACCACCGGCCCAAACCAACCCGGCCCACCCGAAGGTGGCCCCGCCCAGCCGCCATAACAAAAAGGCAAAGCTGTACGAGGACGCAAAACGCAAGCGTTTTGTGCCGGTCTGGGAAAATACGGGGGTAGTAATCCCGACAGCGGATTTTGCCGCTGAGCCCGCAGAGTATTGCAAGGGGTTTTGACTGTCAACGTGCAACATGAAAAGAAGCGTGCTTGTTCGCTAGAAATTAAATTGCGCGGGATATATAGTTAGCGCTGTTTAATAAATGCATTGTGCAAATAAAAACATAGTTAACATCAACGCTTTTATATTTATATGCTAAAAAATGGACGAGAGGATTTATTATGTCGATACCTTTTGCAACACTGAAAACTTATGAAAAAAATCGGGTTGATTTGGCGATTGATGAATTTGCCAAGCTTGAAAAGCCAACCGTTGCAGATCTTAATCGCGTCAAAACACAAGCCGCGATCCAAAACGGTATTGATCGATATCGATTAGGCGCCGTTGGTATGAGTGATAAACAGCTTGAAACAGAGCGGCATAGTTCCAAACGTATGGCTTGCTATATGACAGCTTCGACCGATGCACGTCCTTCTTCATATTGTGATTGCCACGCCATAGTTTCCGGCAAACATGAATCGGCTGCACCAATGCGAGCGATAATGGCGTGGTGTTTAATGCGTATCGATGACCCACGTAACGGTTGTTGGTTGCCACGAAATTGGGATGCTCGCCCACATATGCCATCTTGGTTGAAGGGTGCTGTTCCCCATCAGGGGTTGCATAACCCCGAATATTATCAATGGATGGCCACCACAATAAATATAAGATTTATCGGCGGTCTTGATGATTTAATTATTGCATTGAAAATGATCAGAACAAATTTGCAAGGTGGTTCTCTGCGCTCTGATGCTTGGCCAAAAAGAAAGGTGGTATAACGTGGCTCTTTATTCGATTTATAGAAATTTAAAAGACCGTCAATATGCTTACATAGGTTTTGATCGGGAAGAGATGAGAGAAAAGTTTGGGCGACATCCTAAAAACCATATTGATGTGAGTTTTGATGCAAAACCCTATAAAAAAACATGGCAAACAGTGACAGCTCACTTTAGCAATTGTGATGGCATGGTAGGCAATACCATTCCCGACATTATGGAGTTCCAAGGCCATTTGTTTTTAAGCATGGCTGCCTATGAAGTGCTTAAACCACTTATTGAAAATGATGGCGAATTTCTGCCGATCACTTACGAAAAAGGAGATGCGTTTATTTTTAACCCATTGCGTCTTGCTGAAGAAGTGGATGGCTTGAATATGGAAATATCCTGCAAAAATCCCATCAATAATATTGATATCGACTGTATGGCCTTCCATGAAGAACGTGTAAAAAACTTTGCCATATTCAAATCGGAATTTGATTTCAATGCTTCCATCATGTGTCAGCAATCAGTAAAAGATGCGATTGAAAAAGCGGGTTTGGGTGGTGTGATTTTTACGCCCGATCTTGGCAACCCTTTCACCACGAGAATGAGTGAAGTTTCTCAAACTCATTAATTGAACGCATTTAGTTATGAATAAGGAGGTTTCTAATGGCACGTAAAATTATTCAAAAAGAGCATTCAAAAAAAAGACCCATTGATAATAGTGATATTGATTTTGAAAAAGCTGATGCTCTTACAGATGAAGAAATTGAGGAAAGGGCAAAAAATGACCCCGACTCTTTGCCTTTTTCGGAAGAGCAATTAAAGAGAATAAAAATAAGAAGAAGGAGTAAAGTGAATGAGCAAGAAAATAACTAAAAATTATGTTAAGGGTTCATCAATAGCACTTGAATTTAACGTTAGTAAAATTCGCGCGTTAACAGATAAAGAGGCCGAGGACAGAGCAAAGCACAGGAAATCAATAGGGTCAGACTCCATTGATCGTAGAGAAATAAAGCGGCCAACTGGCCGCTTTATTTTTATTTAATATGCGTACCACAAAAGTCCTGCATTCGATAAAACACATCGACCAATCCTGCAACTGCATTTGCCGGCAGTTCGATATTCTCATGAATGCTTAGTAACAAGCATTCAAGCAAACAAATTTGATTTTGTAATTGATACGAAAGATCTTCAGCTTGTTCTCTTCGAATATTTTCGCCGAAGGTTTCCAAATGCTCGCCGTCGGGTGAATGAATTTCAATAGAGTCTGATTGATACTGCGTGTGTTGAAATGCATTAAGAACAATAACAGTGGGAGGGGTGTTGCTTTTATTTAGCGCAGCCTATGTAGGAGAGGAAATGTTATCCATAGTAAACCTCAAAGTTCAAATTTTAAAACTTCAACAGTGCCCATCAATACCTCTTGCATGAGTGAAGCCTGCGCATCACCGATCAAGCTGGTTGTTTAATAATCATGCAAGACGGGGTTGAGGGTTAAAAAGGAAAAATCCGTAATATTCCGTAATGGCTACTGGCCTACCTAGCATTCATAGTCTTTACTTCAGCTATCGCGATTCAAAAGCACGCATTCGAAAAAGAGTCGGAGTAAACCTAACCCTTTAATTCGGTGTTTTTTGCTGCGCAAAACTATTTGAAAAGCAGCAATTTTATTTGGTTAAGCTGAGTTGAAATTCAAAGCAACGCGAAAAATGGTTGCCATTTGAATAATTAATTTAAACAACAATTGGTTGTGAGTTTTTCTACAGCCTCGTTGTGAAGGCTAAAATCTCATAGTTAACAATATATGTGATTAGAAAGCTTCTTTCCTGAGAGTATTGAAAGTTTTTAGTAATAAAATCGAGGAGAAAGTTATGCCATTAAGTTTTGCAAAAGACATTAGACCACTCTTTCGAAGTAAGGATATTAACGCCATGAAGAACTTTGGTGGTTTTGACCTATCTCGCTACGAGGATGTGAAAGAAAATTGTAACGCAATATTCGAGAAGCTCGAGAATGGTTCCATGCCGTGCGATGGAGCTTGGCCTGTCAGTAACATAAACATATTTCGGAACTGGATTGACGAGGGGGGAAACCCATGAAAATGCTCAACAAATTATTAGTCATTAGTGTTGCGAGTACCATTGTAGGATTAGGTTTTTTTTCAACATCGGCTCAAGCTGGCGAGACCAATTATTGTCGTTTTTCACCAGTTCGCACTGACGCTGTAGACTTTCCCAGTCGACATGCATGGAACTTGTTTCTGAGCCTCATGCATCCGGCAAAGGAGTCTGCTGCTCTTCGTGGGCAACCAGATTGTTCCAAACAACTTGGTGCAGCGGGTACTACGATAGTTTGGGAAACCTGGAGACTGGCGCGAACGGAAGTATTTCTATCTGATGGTGCTGAACCCCCGGAGTGGAATGATCGTTCATTACCTTCCGGCTTTCAGGGACGTGTTCCTGGTGGCGACGAAACATTCCACGGCGTTACGGTGAGAGCATCAGTCTCCAATAAATTAAAGAACACTATAAGCCCGGGAAGCATGAGAATCTCTAAAGTTTCAATGGCGGCCAAGCCTCTATTTGACCCAGCACCCGACAATAGCATTTTTGTTGATAGGGGAGGCATTGGTGAAACAAGGATGAATCGATCGACTTATGAGTTCATCAGGGAAAGCTGTCTTTTTAGCAAGGAAGGTCTTGATCGCTATGCAGACGCCGTTCGCGTAGGGAAAAAACCGCCCATCTCATTGCCTCCAGACTCGGTAGAGGGCAAGGCTGTGTGGCTGGAACTTACCAGCGAACAAATCGCCGCTGGAGTGGACAAAACATACTACATCATCAAACATGAAGGTAAGACATATGGTCTCAATTCATTCCACATCCTTACTAAGGACATACCAAATTGGTTTTGGGCAACATTTCATCACAAGTCAACACCGAAGAATGAATTTGAAACTCAGGATACCTTCGGACAACCAAAAGATGTTCAGGGAACTGTCTGGGAAAATTATGTTCTCGGAGGAACGCAAATAGATTTTGTCTCATCAACTGGCGAGCCTACAATACTGTCAGATCATTTCATCGAGTTTGAATTTCAGAAATCGTCTTGCATTACGTGCCACGCTATGGCGACGACTTCAACTGACCGAAATGACAAGAACCGCCCTGTTCAAACCTTGGATCTTGGCGTTCCTGACCCTGCTAAATTCAAAAAGAACGAAAAATTGTTTTACGTCCAGACAGACTTTTTGTGGTCCATTCCGTTTAGGGCAAATAGTGAGAAAAAATCACCTCCCGCACGTTGTATTTGGTAGCCTGGGTGATTCGTTTTGAGAATGGACATCGCGAAATCATTTAAGCTTTGGGTTCGATCTCTAATCAATAGGGTCGGCCCCATCGATTATGCAGAAATCAAAAGCGGCCAATAGGCCGCTTCATTTCTATTTAATCTGCGTACTACAAAAATCCTGCATTCGATAAAACACATCGACTAGCCCTGCAACTGCTTTTGCTGGCAGTTCAATATTGTCATGGATATTTAGTAGTAAACACTCAAGCAAACAAATTTGGTTTTGTAATTGGTACGCAAGATCTTCAGCTTGTTCTCTTCGAATATTTTCGCCAAAGGTTTCCAAATGCTCGCCGTCGGGTGAATGGATTTCAATGGAGTCTGCTTGATACTGCGTCTGCTGAAACGCATTAAGAACAATAACAGTGGGAGGGGTGTTGAGTTTATTTAGCGTAGCGTATGTAGGAGAGGAAATGTTATCCATAGTAAAACCTCACAGTTAGATTTTTAAACTGCCAACATGAGGTAGTAATTCATGGAGGCAGACTGGGCAGGGTTACTACCACCGGACCTAACCACACCGGCCCACCCGAAGGTGGCCCCGCCCAGCTGCCATAACGGAGGCGTAGCTGTGCGAGACGCAAAGCAATAAGCTTTGTGCCAGTTAAGTCACGGGGGTAGTAATCCCGACAGCGGATTTTGCCGCTGAGCCCGCAGAGTATTGCAAGGGGTTTTGACTGTCAACGTGCATCAAGAAAAGAAGCTTGTTTCTTTGCTAGGAATTAAATTGCGTGGGATATATAGTTGGGGCTGTTTAATAACCTGTTAGGCAATACAAATGAATGATAGTAAACACTATGCATGGGCAGTGCAAAAAGGGTTAGTTGAAACTTGGAAAGATAGTGGGCAAATATATATTCGTACCACGTTAGCAGAAGGTGAAAACGTAATTCCATGCGAACTCACTAAGGCGGATGCATTAGAAATCGCTACACTTTTATATCATCTGGCTCAAGGAACTGAAGGTTATTAATAAAATTATGAAAATGTATATTTTAGTTAAAGAGGAAGTTCCTCTAGGTATTGCAATGGTGGGCGCAGCACATGCATCACTTGCTACTTATTTAAAATTTCAAAATTCACCTGAAGTTAGGGTTTGGTTGTCTGGCCCTTTTTATAAGGCTGTGTGTAAAGTAAACTCAAAAGAATTCGAAAATGCAAAGCAAGTCGAGGATCATGTCATAATCACGGAATCCTCATTGAATAATCAAGAAATAGCTATTGCATTCAAGCCTAGAGATGAATGGCCGAAAATGTTTAAATTCTTTAGGCTTTACAAAGAAGCCTAGCAAGGGCAATGTTGCGGACGCATGAATGTGCCAAAAATCTTACCGTTAGGAAAACAATGAATAACTTACCTATGGCAGATGCCACTCCGAAGGGTTTCGATCTAGAGAAAATAATAAAAATTATTTTCTCTAGAAACCTAGGTGGGCTTGCAAATAATACTAAGTGGAATGAGCTTATCACTGCTGTAAGAGCTCATGATGAATGGAAACCTTCCTATCGCACAAAATCAGTAGCTGGGCATATTTCCGATTGGGACGTTGAATGGTTCTATCATTTGCCATTCCCTTTCTTATGCGTGGAGTGGTTTGATATAAGTCTTCAATCCCCTTCAGGTATCCGTGTTGAGTGGATACTGAATCTTGTAAAGGAAATTGGTTTTGAGTTTGAAGTTAAAAATGATATTTTAAGAATTTGGGGCTACGCGCCAAAATCATATGAAGAGCTTACCTAAAATCAGCGATCTGTACTGTCACAAAGAAAATCAATAGGGACCGCTCCTTAGATTATGCAGAAATCAAAAGCGGCCAACAGGCCACTGCTGTCCCACAGTTAAACTTCACAAAGCGAGCCTCATTTGAGGTTCG
>JAZKHP010000082.1:0-5179 GCA_040385335.1 Pseudomonadota bacterium | reverse complement strand
TTACTGCTCAGCAATTTACAAACGGTTGTCACAGCAACAGCAGCTACTGCCAATAATTTTTTAGCAGGCGGTTTGGTGAATGACATACTCACCGCCCACATTGGCGGCACACATTTTATCGGAGGACGCGGCGACGATACCTTGAAGGGTGATATAGGCAATGATATTTATTTAATTCGTGCCGGGGATGGCAAGGACACTATTTTTTCTTTTTCGACAGCAGCTTAAGTCCCGCGATAGGATCTATTTTTAGAAATTCACAATACTGTACAAATTCGTGGGCGGTAAGCTTGCGTTGTCCGTTTTCTATCTTACTAACAAATTGAAAAGGTTCATCAATCAGCTCGCCAACATCACGCACAGTCAAACCCTGCTCAAGGCGCGCATTTTTAAGGTAAGCAAGCAACGCTTGATATCTGGAATTGTACACTGATTTAATCATTGTCCCCACATTACATTAAATTCCTATTTTGTGAAATCAGCTATTTTGTGTTTAGATGATGTGTATAATTTCAACAACGTCGATGCTTTACTGAAATTAATCGCGTTACACACGTCTTCTCACAAGCCTGGTTACCATTAAAATTTAAAGGAATCGATTATGCTAATTCTTACTCGCCGTATCGGTGAAACTATTATTATTGGTGATGATGTCAACATCACAGTTCTAGGTGTGCAGGGCAATCAAGTTAGGCTGGGTGTCAATGCCCCCAAAGAAACACCCGTCCATCGGGAGGAAATTTACAATAAGATTCAAAATGAAAAAGACGCAGGACAAGACAGCTAATTTTGAAAGTCTCCGGCGCCTTTCTTAAATAGAGTGAGTTAAATCGCCCTACCAAATTTTCAGGTCTTCTTGCGCGTTACCTTAAGCGGAGTGGGTGGCTCTAACAATTTCTACGGAGCAACCCCAAGTGCTTCCGCTAGCCGGTAAATATTCAGTACGGCAATATTACGCTGGCCACGCTCAACGCCACCCAAGTAGCTGCGCGCCAAACCACTCTCAAGTGCCAGTCCTTCTTGTGAGAAGCCCTTTTTTTTCCTTAATTCAATTAAGCGTTGCCCAAAAGTGGCCAAGGGGTCTTCAATAGTCATCTTTTCACCTTGCAATTAAATGAAAAAAAATAATATAAATAGCATCGCCATAGTTATCAACAAAAGCTGTGCAAGTCATATCTCGCAAGAATTATCGATTTTTTGCGGATATTGAATAATCATTGTATTGTTGTTCTGAATTTACCAAAGGAAGCCAATGGAGGGGGTACAGGTATGAAACTATTTATAGGCAGTAACGGCATTGAAATTAAAGACGCTATTCGTCAATTACAATTAAATATTAAATGGCTTAGGTATAGAGCGATCCTCGTGAGTAAGTGTTCGGGCAATGAAAAAACCATTCACTTTTACACGCAAAAACTTGAAGCACAAAAAATTCTTATAAAATGTCTTTCTCGTTATGATGCGAAATACAATAATCTGTAACAAAGTGAAAAAGAATAGTTGGCAGTTAATTAGTGCCTAACCTTTTTTCCGTTTAGCTTTAGTGGGTGATTCCAACAATGTCGATGCAGCAACATCAAGTGCAATAGCAATCCTTTCTATATTATAGATAGTGACATTTTTCTCGCCCCGTTCCAGCATCCCTATATAAGTTCTATGCACGCCAGCATACTCGGCCAGTTCCTCTTGCGAAAGGCCACTCTCAGTGCGCAATCGTCTGATATTCGCGGCAAAAATGCCAACTAGCTTGGATTCATGTGGGGGTAAGCTCATATGCCAAATGTGGCCTATTGCATACCATGATTCTACATACTATGATTAGCATGGTGCGTTAGGACCAAATTTACATTAGCCACTCAATAAGGTTACGGATCTAGTTAGATTGACAGATTATTTGTGTGCCTCCAAAAAGCTCTGTATTAATATTCAAAAAAGTAAATTAATTGAAAAAATAGTTTTCACTTTTACAAAAACTTTGTTAGCATCGGCAACTGTTCCAAATGACAAGGTTTAATTAAAGCAGCAAGGCTTAGGTAAATAGTCACTATTCCCAGCGCAGGGTCGCAGGGTAACAACGGATGTCAAAACGGGATGCTTTATGGAACACAGAACCTATCATCAGCATAACTGTACACCTATAGTTGTGCGAATATTACACCTACAAACGCAGCGTCATCTTCATCTAAATACAGTCAGACAAAATGATCTAAGGATACCCGGTCCGGCGGCTATCAATAGACCCTCACATGTTGTTAAACTTGGCGCCCAATGTCTCATACGCTACCCGCCTCATTAACAGGTATGGAAAATAGTGCGCTACCAGCAGCTAGCAAACGGATGTAAATATGGAATATTTTATCGATAACCTCATAGCTCTTAATGCACAGAATTCTAATCAGTGTACCCTGCGCTTGTTCCAGGGCATCCAATCGCCACACACTTTTTTTCTCATAACCTCAACCCAAAGAGCACTACTATGAAAAAAATTCACCTGTTTACATTGTTATTAGCCACTTGCGCGCAACTGAGTTGCGCTGCCAGTTTTGATTGTGCCAAAGCCAGTACCGCTACTGAAAAACTGATTTGCTCGGATGCGAAAATTTCGGCATTAGATGAGCAACTAAATGCAGCTTATAAAGCTGCCATAGAGACTGCAACGGATAAAGACGCATTCAAAGCCCAACAGCGGGATTGGCTAAAGCAGAAGCGTAATGTTTGTGAGGATGTGGATTGCTTGGCGAAAACATATCAATCCCGCATCACCACCCTTTCTGCGGTAGAAATACCTGATGATTTCGTTGATCACTGGATACATGCAGACAGAAATCCGGAAGGATACATTATTAAAAAAGATTCAATGGTTACCCCGTATTACGACGGTGAATGCAGAAGTAAAATTATAAAAGTTGAAAAAACAAAAGTTGAATATGTTAATTCGAAAACAGGAAAGTCGGAACTACGAGATGGCTACCAAATAGATTTGGTAACTGCCCAATCCAAGTATTGCGCTGCGCAAAAAGAGACTATTGAAATAATTCCATTTTATGACCCAGATGTTTACGACCCTAAAAACGAGCATAGGACTACATCTTTATACTTTAAAAAATACTCAACTCAATTTTTTCTTCATAGGGGTGGATCTGGAAAATTTAATCCGGACACTTATTGCGATGGCGGCAGCACTTATAGCATAACTATGTGTTCAAAAATGAGATTCATAAAAACAGAAGCGGAAATGAGACAAGAGTTGGAAAATGTACTGGCCAGAGCAAAGAGTTTAAAAGACAAAGAAAGTGTCAAATTAGATCAGGCACATTGGGAAGCAACAGAGGGTTTACCATGCCCAGATAGAGCTGACAGCCCAGAAGGAGGCATGACTCAGTCGAATGATATTTACTGTACAACAAAAAAATATTTAAGCCGTATTGAATATTTAAAAAAATTATTTAATTAGTTTTGGTGAATTATTCGAACAGTTATTTTCAATTATAACTTGCTGTAGATTTTTCTGCTGTCTAGCTAAACGTTAATTATGGAGAATTATTATGTTATTTGCTGTGCGTAACTCATTTAACACTCAAACAGAATACAACGATAAAAAAGTCGAGTGGTTGGTTGCCGCTGAAGGTGAATCTGACGAGGTCTACTTAGATAGTGCAGGTATTGCAACGATTGGTATAGGTTGGAATATATCTACCATTGATAATTTAAAGATGTTCATGAGTAGCTCAAAAGGTTTGAATATTACCCATAGCACAAATGGGCAAGATAAAACTCTGACGGATGATGAGTTCAATGTCTTAGCAGCAAAAATATTGACATACACCAGCGTAACACGAAGCAATGGTGGAAAGCTTGATGAAAAGACCGCTCAAGAACAGACATTAATCGACAATATTAACAACGCAATGCATGAAAAAAATGCGCAAGGAAATTATTTATACCCAAATTTAGTTAGCAAAGATTTCAAATTTGATTCATTAACGCAACAAAAAGAATTTCTGCTGGTGTCGGGTGATAAGTATGAAGATAGGTTAATTGCGAAACTGCGCGGCGCAGGAATATTAGCCGCGAACGAAAATTTTCCAAACTCCTACGAGCGCATAGCGCTCTGGAGCCTCACTTACAATCTGGGCTCCTTAACAAATGCAATGATTACTGCATTGCAAACTGGCGACCGCAAAAATATGTGGTTTCAAATACGCTACAACTCGGGTATTTCAAATGGTGCAATAACACCAGGTATAGAAAAACGGCGTTTTGCTGAAGCGGCTATGTTTGGTTTGTATGGCGCAGGTGATATAAACACACAAGCCGCCAGCATCATTAGCTGGCTGGAAGGGGCTGTTCCTGCGAATACATCTGCAACAGCAAAGTCGGAAATCGGCGGCACTTTCACGAATCTATTGCAGTATTTAATCGCGTTTGAAAAACACAAAGATGTTTGGATGTACGCTAAATATAATAGCTTGCATCAAACACATGGTAGTGCGGATTCATTGCATGACTATAAAGATGCGAATACAACTTATAAAGATCAACTCGCCTTCCAAGATATTTTCAAACCCATCGCCGGTCAACTTATAGCTCACTATCTGGATAATCCAATACCCAATTTGGATGGTGTAGCTTTTGCAAAAAATGATCATTTTAATGGCGATGTGAATTTAGGTTTGGATATTGATGGCATCATAAAACCGCAGGATTTTGATGTTACAGGTAAAGACAAAAACGATTTGCTAATTGCCATTGATGATACCAAGAACAATACCCTTAAGGGCGGAAAAGGCGATGATTTTTTAATTGGCGCTGCATTGGTTGATACCATGGAGGGTGGTGATGATAACGATATTTTAGTTGGCAATGCCGGTAATGACATTTTAAAAGGTGATAAAGGCTACGATATTCTTTACGGCGGAATAGGAAAGGATAGCCTTGATGGTGGCGCCGATGCCGATCATTTATACGGTGGTGATGGTACTGAAATTGATGTTTTAAATGGCGGCGACGGAAACGATATTTTGGAGGGTGGTACCGGCGTCGACAAATATATTTTCAGCGGTAATTTTGGCCGCGATATGATTAAAGATACCGACGGTGGTATTTATTTTGGTGCGGATGAAGCCAGCGCAATTCAATTAACACAACTCACACAAACCACAAAAGACAGCATTATTTA
>JAZKHP010000081.1:9057-11428 GCA_040385335.1 Pseudomonadota bacterium | reverse complement strand
ACTGTTAATCCGTGTGTCCCTGGTTCGAGCCCAGGTCGAGGAGCCAAACAAATAAAGGCTAGCGTTTAGGCGCTGGCCTTTCTCATTTTTGTGCACATAGGTTTTTGGCATCCACTAGCGCAATTAGGCGAATGGGTTGTTCTTTTTATCGCGTCGATTGAACCATGTGTTTATTACACCTACTACTCGGAAGTCATCATATTCAGTAATGGTGACCGTTGGGAAGTCTTCTGTGGAATGTGGGACTAACTGGTAGTGACCCTCTTTTGTTTTGCCTAAAAACTTAACTGTTTCCTTGCCGTTTAATTCAGCCATCACAATGTCGCCAGGCCGGGCTTGTTTTGATTTATCAACAATGGCGACAGTACCCGGGGTTAAGCCAGAAAGATTCATGGATAAGCCACCTATAATCTTGAAGAATGACATTAACTTGTCATCTACTAAATAATCTTTAATCTCTAACTCGCCTTCCATCCAGTCTTCGATCATATTGCCGAAGCCTGCATCCAGCTTGGCCCCGCCTAATGGTAATGACAGGGGCTCATCGTCAAAAGTAATGTGGAAATCTTCAAGCTTGGAATAAAAGCTTTCGTCTAAATTGTTATTGGCTTTACGCGCTTTATTATAGGCGTCAAGAAAATTAAGTATGGTTGGCTTTTGACTATCCGGAATGCGAATGACAGAGGTTGATTCTTTAAATTTGCCGGTACCGGATGGCCGCCCTAGCATCTTTGTCACAATTCGATCTGGAGTGGTTTTTGATTTGGTGATTTCGCTCATGCAATTATTGTAACAATAATTTGGTTTAAAAATACAGATAATCTTATTTATTTAAGGCGAATTTTTAAATAGGTACAGAATGTAAATTAATGTGGATTTCCACATCTCTATTCTTGAGTAGTCCGCTACTTGTTGCAGCTTGATTAAGCCAAGGCACACATGTGCCTAATACTTTATAAAAATGAAGCTAGCGTTTATTGAAGGCTGAGAGTGGTCATGGCTTCTGACATCGTCATTGGCATGCCGACAAAATAACCCTGGGCAAAGTTTACGCCCAAGCCTTTAAGAGCATTCAGCTCTAGTTCTGTCTCTACGCCCTCTGCAACAATCTTGCAATTTGTCTCTTCAGAAAATCCAACGAATGCTGACGTTAGCGCCCTGCGTGCGCGATCGGTATTGATATCCCGTGTGATACTCATATCAATCTTAATCACCTCCGGAGACAAGCTTAAAATGTGCCTAAAGCTTGAAAACCCAGCGCCTGCATCATCAACGGCTAACCACATTTTTTTGTCTCTTAAATGATTGATGGCTTGGGCTAGATTGCCATAGTGGTTGACATAGGCATGCTCTGTAACTTCCAGGATGACCCGCTCTAAGGGGATGTTTTCAAAAACAGCATCGATTGAGCCGCTAAGGATAGTTTCCGGAGACAGGTTGACTGAGATATATAGATTATCAGGAAATACCGATAACGCTTTTAATGCCATTTGGACAGCTTTTATTTCGAGTGCGATGCCCAAACCCACTTGCGCGGACTCTTTAAACCAGACGTCCGGGGTACGGTCAGGCAAAGTATTGAATCTAGATAATGACTCAAAGCCGACAATTTTCTTGGTTGATAAATTGTAAATTGGCTGATACACAATAGACAGAGCGTCACTGTCTAAAACGGACTGGATACGTTCAACTATTTTGCTATTTTCTCTGGATTGCAGTATCTCATTTTGAATCTGTTTAGCGGCAATAGCAGCAAACACACGCATCATACTCAAATCGCGTTCATTTAAAGTCCAGCTCGGATTATGGCTAAAGCAGCAAAAAGTTCCATAGACTTCACCGCTTTCCAGCGTAATTGGAACGCTGATATGAGCGCCTAAATGAATGGCGTGGACTACCGGCAATTCGGAGGTTTGAGGATGCTCCATTGCATTCTGGATAATTTGAGGCAGCTCATTATCAACCACTCTTTTGCAGAACGAATCCTCTAAAAGATCACTGCCGCCCACTTTTATAATGGGATTTTTTGATTTGGAATCTATGTAGCGAAAAATGCGGTGTGTACTTGAAAACTCGGATATGAAAGCAACATCCATTTCCAGATGGGATCGTATTGCCGCAATTAGGTACTTTAATGTTTGGTCTACCGAACTGTAACTTTGAATATTAATAAAACTGGATAGATTTGAATCAACTGAAAGCTCACTCATGGTATTTATACCTTTGTATTATTAGTAATCTTTTTAAATACAATGCTATACGCGTGTATTTGTGGTCAGCAATTTAAAGTATACAAGTACTTAACAATTTTTTACAAGTCTATTAGATTAATTAGTGAGCAAAAAATTCACTTAAATAGGTAGTGAAAATT
>JAZKHP010000081.1:0-8957 GCA_040385335.1 Pseudomonadota bacterium | reverse complement strand
GTCGAATCAAATGATTAAACAAGTAGCCAAATCCACATCAGTGAGTAAAACTAAAACGAATAAAAAACTACCTAATGTTATTGCTCACAGCGAATCCATCAAAGACCTGGTCAAGGTGTGTGCCGATGATTTATCCATTGTAAATACGGTATTAAAAGAAGATTTATTGATCAAAAAATCCAAGCTTGCTATTAAAAATGCCATTAAGAAAAATACAAAGGTGGAAAACAAAGTTCAGCTGGCAGTAGAAGAACTGGAAATTGTGAATAACGCGTTAAAGGAAGAAGTAAAAGAACGAGAAATCATTGAGAAAGAACTCGAGCAAGTCATTTTGGAAAAAGACATGGCCACAGAAGCCTCTCTTCACGATTTGCTGACAGGGTTGCCAAACAGGGCCCTATTTTATGACAGGCTTGAGCATAGCTTGGACCAGGCTAGGCGGCATAGCTGGAATTTAGCGGTAATGTTTCTGGATTTGGATAACTTCAAACAGATTAATGATCAGTATGGGCATGCTGTAGGTGACAAAATTTTATTATCGGTGGCAAAAAAACTGAAACAAAACACCCGTAGCGATGACTCAATTTGCCGTTTAGGCGGCGATGAGTTTTTATATTTGCTGATGGATGTGAAAAGTGAGCTTGAAGTGGCTAAAGTCATCGAAAAATTAATAAAAAAAATTGAGTCGCCCTGCTCTGTTGGCGGGCAAAAATTGGTGGTTAAACTGAGTATTGGCGTGTCTTTATTTCCTAAAGATGCAAACAATGTTGACGATTTGATTAAAAGCGCTGACGTGGCTATGTACGCGGCAAAAAAGAGTAAATTAGGGTACGCTTTCGCCTAATCAAGTATTAAATTGAATTGGGTCTGTAGCTCGCGGTTTTAATGCAGTTTTTACCGCTGAGTTTCGCTTCATACAGTGCTTTATCCGCTCTATTCACCAAGCTTGCCGTGGTTTCCTTATCTTGCAGCTCCGCGATACCGAACGAAGCGGTTACTTGCCCAACTTCATTGATGATCTGGTTAGATATAACGCCCCTAATTCTTTCGGTTAATACTGAAGTTTCTTTCAGTGTTGCCTTGGGTACGATAATTAGAAACTCTTCACCGCCCCATCTAATTACGTTGTCCGAGGATCTTGCTTCCGTTTGTAATGTGCGACTGATTGTCTTTAGCACCTCATCACCAACCACATGACCAAAACTATCATTTATTTTCTTAAAGTTATCGATATCCAGCATAACCAGACACAGTGTTTCGCCCTGGTGTTTTCTATGATCATCATATTGAATTAATAGTCGCTCACCGGCTCTTCGATTCAGCATTCCCGTCAGTGGATCCTTAAGGGCCAAATCATTTAATGCTTGGGCTAATTGATTGCGTTCGTCCTGGGCTTGAACAAAGGCGGTAATGTTTTTTTGTAAGGAAATGAAATATTGAATCTCGCCCTCATTATCCTTTATCGGTGAAATGCTCCACTCAACGTTGTAAGGAGTTCCACTTTTGTCATAATTGATTGTTGAGTCTTCAAAATGCTCACCGGTCTTTATGCAAACGCGCATTTTTTCGATGATTTCTTGATCGGTTAACGGGCCTTGCAAAATCTTTGGCGATTTACCCACCAACTCATCTGTCGTGTACCCGGTCATTTTTTGAAACGCTGTATTCACGTAGATGATTTTTGGGCCATCAACACTGTCACCTGCGTCAGTTATCACCACAGAGCTGTAAGATTGATCTAATGCTGCTTGAAACAACAAGGTTTTGTCTTCACGGCGAATTAACAAGCCTTCAATTGTTTTAGTGTTTTTAGTGTCCATTTTGAGTCAAGTAACAATTAATGATTGGTAAAAATTCACTTATTAAAGTAGTGCTTCCGCATTAATTTCAGGCAAACATTCAAACCCGGGTCGGGCAAAATAATAGCCTTGGAATAGATGAACCCCTTGAGAATACAAAGTATCGCGTTCTTCCCTTAGTTCAATTCCTTCCGCTACGATTTTTATAGACAATTCCCTGCACACGGTAATGATGCCGAATACTAAAGACCGGCGTACCCGGTCAATGTGGATATTCCTTGTCAGTGACATATCCAGCTTAATGACATCAGGTTGCCAATCGGCTAAAAGATTCAAGCCTGCATAGCCTGCCCCAAAATCATCAATCGCAGTGGTGAAATTTTGTTTTTTATATTCAACAAATATTTTCTTCAAATGCTCATGATCGATGACTTTTTCACCTTCAGTGACTTCAAACATGATTCGATTGGTTGGAAAATCTAATTCGGCAGCCGCCTCAAGCGTTGCCCTGATGCATGTTTCTGGCCGATATACGGCATTGGGCAAAAAGTTGATGCTCAACATGCCTTCTAGATTTAATTTTTTGGCCAAATCAAGGGCTTTAACACGGATAGCCTGATCAAATTTATACCTGTTTACATCGGTTACTTGAGACAGAATAAAATCGGCTCCTTCATTGTTAGGGCCTCTAACCAGTGCTTCATAGCCGAAAATCGTTTTATCATGAAAATTAACGATGGGCTGAAAGGCCATGGTGAACTTGATGCCGAGTTGATCCAGATTTCGGCAATCATAGCAGCCTACCGATTTGAAATTTGTTACTACTTCCATTAATGCCAACTCCAGTATTAAATATTAAATAAATCACATTGCAGCATAAATCGCTATTAATGAAACCGTTAACGCAATCATTGATATTGCCAAAGCTAGGTTAGATTTCAATTGCACGTCTTTAAAGACGCCAG
Source organism: Pseudomonadota bacterium (assembly GCA_040385335.1). GTDB lineage: Bacteria > Pseudomonadota > Gammaproteobacteria > Pseudomonadales > Cellvibrionaceae > Cellvibrio. The sequence goes on along the minus strand of JAZKHP010000081.1, from coordinate 6,193 downwards.
CCTGATGTTGCTCAGGTTTAATGACTGATTTTAATGAGGATGATTGTGCTGAATCATCAATAGTTTCGTTGGCATTAAATAGCAGCTTCAAAAACTTATTGATTATTTCGCCAGAAAACTGATAAGGGTCAAATGATTGATAGTTATTTTCTTTAAGAAACTGTTGTATTTGCTCATCTAGAGGTGCAAATTTCATTGCCCAATCACCAAATGATAATTGATCAATATACTTTCTTGAAATGACCTTTAAATCTTTATGACGAGAGTCCGCCTCTAACTTGGTCAGTAAAGTATTAACTGCAGCTTCTTCTCCTTCAAGACACTGAAAGAAAACGCCATCGCCAAAATATAGCACTCCAACCAATCCGTTTAAGCGGTTATTCGTCCTTGATTTGGCAAGGATTCTTGCCACATTCGGTTCTATTTTATTGTTTGCGTCTAAGGCCTCAAAAGTTGAGCGACTGATATAAATTACTTGTAAGAGTTTTTTCATTTTAAATTCTAAGTGTCAAAGTCAATATAAAGTAGTATACAGACAAGTCTATATAGCAATATTTTAATATTATCAATTAATTCATCATGTGGGAAGTCAAGTCCAGCATGCTGGCTTGGGAATATTTGCATTTCCGTGGTGAAATATAGCTCACAAACTATTAGCGCACAATTAATTATTTTAAACACTTGATTTTCATGTGCAGAATATAAAAACCTGATTGATTAACTTAGTTGAAAGTTATAAAAAAAAGCAATGGAATGATTTAAACGAAAGCCATGCTAAAGCTGATTGAGCGATTAACCATGCACAGCAAAACGGAGGTGTAGCGATTGAGGACGAGATATTTTTATTACAATGCGTAATTGATACTACGCCTGCTTCCGGTATGCGCACCGGTCAATGGCAAGGGACTGTAGTCAATTCAATATTGACTCTATCAAATGACACGATTGATGAAATTCTTTGTGACCAGCGATTTTTCTATGATATGGGCCATACCCAATAGGTAATCGTGTTGTGTAGGATTTAGCGTGCGTGGTGTAACATCAAACACCGAAAGCACCCCAATCAATTCACCCAGGGGTAATTTGATTTTAGCACCGGCATAAAACTTGGCTTTTTCACCCCTGATATAAAACGCATGACTTTCATGTATCTTGTCGGCATCGGTATCTGAGATTTCAAAATAATCCGCTTCCCTCGGGAAAATTCCGCAGAAGCGTCCTTTATTATGCAGCATCTGCACAAATGGAAACCCGACTTGAGACTGCACCCAAACGGTTTCTTCATTGACAAAGGTAATCAGTGAAACCGGGGCTTCACATATTCTTGAAGTTAAATCTGTGACTGAATCAAAAAAAGCTTCGAATTGTGAGTCTACAACCAATTTAGAATAGCGAGAATGTTTGACTAATTCATCAGGGATATTTTTTTGCTTGACAGCAGCCATTTCAAACTACCTTATCAAATAATGCATTTATAAACAACTAGTAAGCATTACTAGACTAATCCCAATTTCAACGCATTACAATGGTCTATTGTGGGCTTTTCATAATATTATTAGGTTGGATTGAATTATATCTTTTCATTATTTAGTAAACTTTTTCAATTCTGAAAATTGCGTCAACTATATAAAACCTGCTGGTATTTTCCTCATCGAGAATAAGCAGCCTGCGTAGAAATATAGTGCTTCTAATGATGTTTGCATCATTAACTTTTTATCTGATTTTACGAGCTTAAAGCCAGCTTCGTTATTCACACTGATTGAGTGCGATTTCTGATTGCGTACATTGATGTTTCTGGCCTTGCATAAAACTTTTCTTTAAGGTTTCCCAGTTTATCGCCTGCCGCCCTTTATCTTTTTTTGCAGAGACTACTGCCGTATTTTTAGGCTGTTTTACTTTTTTCTTTGCCGGAAGCGGCTTAACTGCTTCAGTCAGTTCTGCTTCATTTTGCACGCTTAAATCCGCTTCGTCAGCAACATTAGCTTGTGGCAGTGGTGCTTCAGGTTTTGCGGGCAATGTGATTGCATCAGCGGATGGCAATTTTCTAATCAACATCGTTTTAACCTTTTTGTCAGGCGAATCCACAAGCATATTGATTAATTCAGCGATCGAAACTATTGAAACCGCAACGAATAGGCTGGCCAATGCATATTTCCAGCTGCCTGTCTTTAAAGCTACGGCTTTTTCAGGGGTTTGCAGGCCGGAGCTTGCATGTATCGGCACAAGTAAAACCGATGGTTGATCTTCAGGGGCTTGTAGATCGGGATTTAAGTTTGCCAGATACGCTTCATCATCCTGCACCTGATTCTCGACTTTATCCTGCTGCCCAGACAACAAGCTTGAATTGAGTTGATTTGGTGCAGAAAGATGTTGCTTGTAGGCGCGCGACACTAATATTTCATTAGGTTTTACCTCGCTTATCATTTGCTTAGCAGCGTTGATACCATTGCCAACGATATTGGACTGTTTGTTAAAGTCGCTTTCTTCGTATACCGGTTTCAGATGGATGGCGATGCGCACACTCAAAGGTGCTGAGCCTTTTTTATTGCTGATGACAATTCCGCTAAGAATGTCTTTTGCCACCAGCATGGCATTTTCCGGCAAGCCCAAGTATGCAATTTCTGCACTGTTATCCGTCAATAAAATAATGCGGTTGGTTTGCCCAATATATTTAAACGCAATATTAAAAACATTATTAATATGATTTTTGAGGATTATTTTTTGGGCATCCGTTTTACCGGATTCTTCAACACTATCTAAAGAAACAAGGCAAAAAATGGCGATTAGATTCAATTGCTCTGTCATCAGTTAGCTCGAATGCAGTTTAGCCGCTCACTAAAAAGCCCTGTGTATGCGTGGTGTTGTATCATTTATGCCAATATTTTGAGAGTTTTCACACAGTAAAATTGCATGCAATAGCAAAACACAGGCTAAAGCTGCTTAGTCTCCCAATCGATCAACCAATCATTAAATTTCTCTACAGGCATTGGACGGCAAATATAATAACCCTGGCCATAGTCACACCCTAACTGGGTCAGCAGATCCAGCACTGTCTCATCCTCAATGCCTTCAGCAACCACTTTTAACCCCATATTATGGGCCAGGTCTATCGTTGAGCGCACGATTTTAATGTCTTCGTTTTCAGCCGTCATATTCTGAATAAATGATTTATCGATTTTGAGCTCATTGACCTGTAAATTCTTCAGGTAAGCAAAAGAGGAATAGCCTGTACCAAAATCGTCTATGGAAATTTTGATGCCCATATTCGATAGGCGCGCTACCGTCATTTGCGCACGTTCAGGATTTTCCATAATGCTGCTCTCTGTAATTTCCAGCGTCAGCGCACGGGTCGGTACTTTTTTATCCATCAGAATCCTGTACACCTTGTCAGGAAGCTCATTATCCATCAAGTCGCGTGCCGATAGATTCACAGCAATTGACACATCCACGCCATAGCCAACCCATTCTGAATAGTAATTGGCAGCGCCCATTAGCATCCACATACTGATGGGGGCAATATGCCCCACTCTTTCGGCCAGGGGAATGAACTCATCAGGATAGACAAGTTGCTGGTCATTGTTCAGCCATCGAATTAAGGACTCTACACCCACTACTTTGTTTGTGCGCAAGTCTAGCTTAGGCTGCACGTAAAACTTGAACTGATTTTGTTCTTCCGCTACTTTTAAATCAGAGATAAATGATATGTTGCGCTCATTTCTGGAGTCCAAGTTAGCATCGTAAATCACAGAATACACTTGCAAACGCTTTGCTTCATACATGGCGACTTCTGCACAGATTAGCAATGATTCCACATTGTCTGCATGATTCGGAAACGTGGCGATCCCCATTCTGGCGGTGAGGTCCACCGATTGGTCATTGATTTTTGCCGGTGCATCCAGTGACTTTAAAATCCTGTCTGCAACCGATGATGCAATATCAACGCCGACACTTGGCAGCAATATCGCAAATTTGTCTGCCCCGTAGCGGGCGACGAAATCCAGGTCTTTCTTATAACAGGCTTCATTTATACGGTGCGCTACCAACTTCAGAACTTCATCTGCACCTGCCCTACCCAGCACCAAGTTGATTTGTTTGAATCGATCGATATCCAATAAGATAACGGTAATGCCCCTCATCTCGCTGATGATGTGTTTAGCGTAGTTATTGAACATCTCTGCAAACGCGACGCGATTAGGGAGCCCGGTTAAATTATCCCAATAGGCCAGATTGCTGATCTTTTTCTCACGACTTTCAATGGCTTCACGCATATTGTTTAACGCGCCGCCCAAATGCGCTAACTCATCGTTACCTTTAACCTTGACCTTGGTGGAGTAATCGCCTATTTCGTATTTTTCGGCGATTTTGGCAAAATTGATCAAGGGTTTTGTGATCCTTTTGGCGATGTAAATGCCGACCATAATGAATAACAATGAGCCAATGATAGCGATTAACAGCAAATTCAACTGCAAGGTCCTGTAAGGCAGTGTGGCCTCATCCAGTGAGCGCTGCAGGGCCACTATCACTTCAGCATCTTTGCGATCATTGAGCTGAATCAATTTAACGTAGCGCGTACTGTAAAGCGTGTTGTCCACAGAGGTTTCCGCACTGATGGATTTATCCAGCAGCAAATTCTGGCTGAAACTGGCTAATTTATCCGCAATCACTTTATTGAGCGTGGTGGCTGTCGGCGTCCAGTTACCGCCCTTGTTTCGGCTCAAAAAAGTCACATCAAGCTCTGAAAGATCATGCAATTTATTTGCCAAATCATCATCAATCGCAAAACCCATCGTTACCCACCCAATAGTCAAAGGGGCTTTTACCGGCAGCACGACCAATTGATAAGGGACTTTATTCAGCACGACCATTCCCGAAGCGCTACCGTTTTGAATGGCTTCTTTGATTAAAAGATTGATGTCATGATCTGTGGCGAAACTATTGGGATTGGTGGTGCTTGCTAAAAACTGGCCATTATTATGGTTAAAAAAGGCAATATCCGCGGCTACCCGGGATTGATAATTATTGAGCGCGGATATGATGGTTTCAATGTCATTGCTGGAGATCGCTTCTCTAAAACCATAGTCTGTAGCCAATACCTTAACCGCCAGTGTAAGGCTTTTGACATTCTGCGATATCAGGCTGTTTAGGATGTGTTCACCGACTTTAAGCTCATGCAGGGAGTTGGCGCGAACGTTTTTTTGTATGTTATAACTGGTTGTAAAGTAGCCTGTCGCTTGTATGACGATGATCAGGAGCAAAAACACAAGTGTGATTTTCGCTTTCAAACTGTTCAGAAGTAAAAGCTGGCTAATGAATTTCATAATTTACCTTTATTTACAGTTGGCTACTTTATGCCATTCTATCGTGGATTGCCGCGCTTTATTCATTAAATCTAAGTTGCTTGCTTTGGGTCTTAAACCATCAGGTACGTTTTCATTTCCGCCACCATAACAGCTGTAAACTTTGGTGATCACAACCCTGATGCGGCCGGTTTAAAATTTCAGAATGGGATTTTGAAGCCACAGTTTGCGAATGTATTGAATGTTAACTAGCGAACAGATAGATGTTTTTTTAAAGTTCAATATAGCAACTGTTTATTTGATTCAATTGCTGGGATTCGCACCATGATTGACTTTTTGGACTATTCAGAGAAGTGAACATCAAGCATGTATGGATTACAGGCGTTGCTATCATGAAATGTATTCTCTACTACCCCTCTGCAATTTATCCACATTGTTGAGCCAAGTTTTAAAAGTTAGCCTCTCCCCCACGTTTTCCCCGAGCGTGGCAAGGCTCTCAGAAATGAGAGCCTTTTTTTGTATGGTTGTCAAAACAACTCATGTATCGACAGAACAAACACTAATCCAGATGCAGGTCTTAAAATAGGCGCAGGAATTAAAACTAATCAGTATTTATATTGATATTTTAAATCCTTGGGCTTTTCATCCGTTATGTAAAAGCTGGATACATCATGATTTGGGCACGGCAATAGGTGCTCTGTTTCCCTGGCAATGGTTTCATAGCATTCACAAACCCTGCTCTCTAAAACACTTCTGTCTAACACGATTATTTTTCCGCGTTTTAGGTCGATGACACCTTCTCTATGTAAGTTGCCGGCGTGAAAAGTGATGCTCTCGCGGCGCACGCTGAGTTTGGTGGCAATCGTCTGTTGTGTGATGGCAATGGTGTTGTCAGG
>JAZKHP010000080.1:0-2782 GCA_040385335.1 Pseudomonadota bacterium | reverse complement strand
TTGCCTTGGCTGGATAAGAGCCCGGTGAAATCGATTCGTTACCGCGGCACGCTGTATAAAAAATGGCTTGCAGCCTTTGTGGTGAGCTTTTTGGTGTTGGGTTATTTAGGAACAGTGCCTTCAAATATCTGGGGCCAATTCGGTAGCTGGCTAGGCGGCGCAGATCGCGCAACGGTAGTGGCGCGTTTCTTTACTGCTGTTTATTTCTTGTTCTTTATCTTAATGCCTTGGTATACCGCAAAAGATAAAACCAAGCCTGTACCAGAGAGAGTGACTTACTAATATGAAAAAGTCTAATATGAAAAAACTATTCACTTTATTGGCCTTTTTGCCCTTGCTTGCGTTGGCTAATGAATCTGAGATTAGCGTTAAAGCACCGATTGATCCAACCAACAAAGAGTCGCTGCAACGTGGCGCACATACCTTTATCAATTATTGCCTGAATTGTCATAGTGCAAAATACATGCGCTACAACCGTCTGGTCGATATTGGCTTTACTGAGAAGCAGATTAAAGACAATTTATTGTTTGCGGGTGAAAAAGTAGGCGACACCATGCAAGTATCGATTGACCCGGCTGATGCCAAAAAGTGGTTTGGCGTAACGCCGCCGGATTTGTCTGTTGAAGTGCGTGCACGTGGTGCGGATTGGGTTTATGCCTATATGCGCGGTTTCTACCGTGACAGCACAACGCCAACCGGCTGGAATAATACGGTCTATCCAAAAGTGGCTATGCCGCATGTGTTGTATGAATTACAAGGTGAGCAAGTGTTAAACCATGAAACGCATCAATTGGAACTGGTAAAGCCAGGCAAATTGACGCCTTCCGAATACAACGCATTTGCTGCAGATTTAACCAACTACCTGGCTTTTATGTCTGAGCCGGGCAAGCAGAGCCGTAAGCATATGGGTTGGTGGGTATTGCTGTTTTTAGGCGTGCTGTTAGTGTTGGCTAAAAAGCTTAAAGCGGAATACTGGAAAGACATTCATTAATTGAATAAAAGCATTAAATAGAAATACTGAAGATACGAACGATTAAAACGCATTTCTAATTAAGAAAGAATAATCATTATGATGAAACTATACTCAGGCACAGTTGACCCTTTTAGTCATCGTTGCCGCATCGTGCTGTTTGAAAAAGGCATGGATTTTGAAGTGATTGATGTGGATCTAGCCAACAAGCCGGAAGACCTGGCCGTGTTGAATCCTTACAATGCCGTACCGGTGCTGGTTGAGCGTGACTTGGTGCTATCAGAAGCCAATATCATCAATGAATACATTGATGAGCGTTTCCCGCACCCACAGTTGATGCCTGCAGACCCTGTTATGCGCGCGCGCGCCAGATTGTTTTTGTACAACTTTGAAAAAGACTTGTTCGACCACATTAAAGATGTGGAATCGGATAACCAGGAAGTAGCGGATAAAGCGCGCAAAACCATTCGCGACAATTTAACGCAAATCGTGCCTATCTTCAGTAAACAAAACTATTTATTGGGTGATGACTATTCGATGCTGGACGTTGCGGTAACGCCACTGCTTTGGCGTTTGGGCCATTACGGTATCGAGCTGCCAAATCAGGCATCGCCTTTGCTTAAATACGCCGAGCGCCTGTTTTCGCGTCCATTGTATGCGGATGCGATGACGCCATCAGAAAAAGCGATGCGTAAATAAACTAAAATATCGTCGCATTACGGCGTTGCGCAATAAAATTAATTCGTTGTATATTTGTTATATGCGTCCTCGTTAATTTTATTGCGCGCTTGTACTGCTTAGATATTTTAATTTATTGAATAAAGTATTAGATACTAAAACCTAGATCAAAATGAGCGAGTTAATTTCTACCAAGCCTTATATGATTCGCGCCATTCACGAATGGTGCGTTGATAACCATTTAACCCCGCATTTGCTGGTGGCTGTCAACCCGCAAACACGGGTGCCGGTGGCGTTCGTTAAGGAGGGCGAGATAGTGCTCAATCTTAATTATTCTGCGACCAAAGACCTGCATATCGATAATGAGGCGATTGTGTTCTCTGCGCGCTTTAGTGGCGTGTCTCAAAATCTTTATGTGCCGATGAATGCGGTTAAAGGTATTTTTGCGCGCGAAAATGGCCAAGGCATGTTTTTCGAAGTTAGCGCTAGCGATACCACGGCTAAGACAAGTACTACGGATGCCAGTAAATCCGAATCGTCAAAACCTGCGGATTTGCCAGCTAAAAAGAAACCAACCCTAACAATCGTTAAGTAAACTGGTTTTTAATAATGGCGCAGAATTAAGCGTCCCGAAAATAAATGTCATAAAAAGACAAATATTTTCCCAAAGGGGCTAGGCTTTAATAAATAAAATTGTTATAGTCACGCCTTCAAGAAATGCCGGGTTAGCTCAGTTGGTAGAGCAGCGCACTTGTAATGCGAAGGTCATCAGTTCGATTCCGATACCCGGCACCAAATTCTCACTCATAATCCTAAAATGATTAAAGACTTAGCCGCAATTAGCTTGGTCTTGCTCATTAAATATTTGCTCATTTTATTTGACAGTATGTCAAAAAATCAGCATAATCGCGGGTTCGGTTAGGAGGGGTGGCCGAGTGGTTAAAGGCGACGGACTGTAAATCCGTTCTCTCTGAGTACGAAGGTTCGAATCCTTCCCCCTCCACCAAAATTTAGTTGTTTGTATTAGTTTGTTGCAGTATGCGTTGCTATTAAGCCTGTTGACGTTGATTTGATGGCTATGCGGGTGTAGCTCAGTTGGTAGAGCTTCAGTTTTCCAAACTGAATGTCGCGAGT
>JAZKHP010000079.1:0-12435 GCA_040385335.1 Pseudomonadota bacterium | reverse complement strand
CATCCGTAGAGATATGATGAAAACGAAACGCTTTTTGTGCTGTCTCATCCAGTGATTTCCAATACTCTTTTGCAACTTCTAATAACACATAGGTTCCAACAATATTGGTTTCAATAAAAGCTGACGGGCCGTCAATGGAGCGATCAACGTGACTCTCTGCAGCCAAATGCATCACGAGATCGGGTTGATAGTGTTTGAAAACACGCGTCACCTCAGCACGATTGCAAATATCCACTTGTTCGAAATGATAACGATCGCTGTTACTCACTGAATCAAGGGACTCGAGGTTACCAGCGTAGGTAAGTTTATCCAGATTAATGACGCTATCTTGCGTTTGATTGATGATATGACGAACCACCGCAGAGCCTATAAAGCCTGCTCCACCTGTTACTAAAATCTTCATATGATTATTTGCGCGCCACTTTATGATAAGATGGAAATCTTTCGGGAAATAACAGAATATCCCCAAAAAAAAGGTGGCGTAACTATAACACTTAACCATTTTATTGGGAATTAAGAGTTTTTTGTAAGAGCGAAAATAAAAAGCTGGCGAAGGCTTGGGCTCACGCGGAACAAACAATCAATGCTGAATATTCGAACAGATTATTGGACTTTAAGTATCAAATGCAAAGATGCATGGGTTAACATGCGTAAACATAAAATAGAGAGCGGCTCCCTCTACGAAGGATCTCAGGTTAGGTAAACTTTATGCTTCCATCACTTTTCGAATCATCGCGTGCTACAAAACGGTTAATTTCTTTGTGCTTTGATGCTCTTGCTATTCTTTGCGCTTTTTATTTTGCAAGCTGCATGAGGCTCGGCACATTAATTCCACCGTTTGGATTCAATGAATTGCTGATGATAAGCAACACGGCGGTTCTCAGCATTATCGTTTTTATTCGTATGGGTATGTATCGCGCCATTTTACGCTACATGTCTACACAAGCCATGATAACTGTCGTCATATGTGTATGTGTGTCAGGCTTAATATTAACAGCAGCAAGTTTTTTTACTCACTCAGTTACGCCGCGCTCGGTACCATTTATCTATACCTTGTTACTCCTTATTTTTATTGGCACTCCCAGATTATTAGTACGTAGCATTGTGTTGATGCTCAACAACCAAATCTACGACGATAAAGAATCAGTAGTAATCTATGGTGCTGGATATACAGGGCATCAACTCGCATTGGCCTTGAACTCAAGTAATTACAAAGTAGTTGCTTTTATCGATGACAACAAAAGATTACATGGAAAAACTATAGCCGGAATAAAAATTTATTCGCCAAAAAAAATTAGCGGTCTAAAAACAGTAAACAAAATATCTAAAGTACTACTTGCTTTAGGGAATACCAGTCACTCGCGCAGGGCCAGCATTATTAAAATGCTTGAGCCTTATGCAATATCGGTTCAAACAATACCCGCTATTGCTGACATATTGAGCGGAAAAACACGAATAGAACAAATACGCGATGTTGAGATTGAAGATTTATTGGGCCGCGATTCAGTGCAAGCAAACCCCGCGCTTTTACATGCCTGCATCACTGGTAAAGTAGTAATGGTTACAGGTGCAGGAGGCTCAATTGGTAGCGAGCTTTGCCGCCAAATAATTAAACAATCTCCTGCATCACTGATTCTTTTCGAATTAAATGAATATAGCCTCTACATCATCGAAAAAGAATTACAAGCTGAAACTTCAACAAATGAAAATAAACAAATTGAATTAATTAGCTTATTAGGATCTGTGCAAAATGAAGAACGTTTAGCGAGTATTATGACTACCTTTAGCGTGCAGACTGTTTACCATGCTGCCGCCTATAAACACGTTCCGTTAGTAGAGCACAATATTGTTGAAGGCGTAAAAAATAATGTTTTTGGTACCTGGTGCTGTGCCCAGGCTGCCATTAAAGCGGGTGTAGAATCGTTCGTGTTAATTTCAACTGATAAAGCCGTTCGCCCCACTAATATTATGGGTGCATCGAAACGTATGGCAGAATTAGTACTGCAAGGCTTAGCGCAACATCAAAACAAAACTCGCTTTACCATGGTGCGTTTTGGCAATGTATTAGGCTCATCTGGCTCAGTTGTCCCCCTCTTTCGCCAACAAATAAAACAAGGCGGTCCTATTACAGTTACTCACGCAGATATTATTCGTTATTTCATGACGATTCCTGAAGCTGCTGAATTGGTTATTCAAGCAGGCTCCATGGGTAAAGGTGGCGATGTATTTGTATTGGATATGGGCGAACCGGTAAAAATTGTAGATCTCGCAAAACGCATGATTCACTTATCAGGCTTGGAGATTAAAGATGATGCTCACCCAGATGGTGATATAGAAATTCAATACACAGGTTTACGCCCGGGAGAAAAGTTATTTGAAGAGCTATTAATCGGCGATAACGTAACTGGCACAGAACACAGTCGCATATTATGCGCAGGAGAGTTTTGTTTAAATTGGAAGGAGACGGAACTACTTGTTACTGAGATCAAGCGCGCCTGTGACACTTATAGATGTGATTTATTAAAAGAATTGTTGTTGAAAGCACCTACAGGCTATAGCTCAACCGAACAATTAGGTGATGCAGTTTGGGTTAAAAAAAATGACTCCGGCAAGTTGCGTTTGGTATAGATATAATTTTAGAACTGAGCCTACAGCAAGTTAATATGCGTGCATTGTTAATCTCGATTACAGCAATCAATAATTTATATCACCCCCCACCCCGCAATTCTTCACTCATTGAAATTTTTAGGCAAGTAACATGGCATTCCAATTTTTAACAGCAGTGCGCGAGCAGAAAATAATTTCGTGGGCGTCTGCAGGATTAATAATCTTTATATCTGCATTTCTATGGGTACCTTCACGCGACGGATTACAAGGCGTTTATTTATTAGGTTTTTTTCTCCCCACATTAATAATATTAACTTTAAAAAAATTTAGTTTTGATGAATATGGTGGCTGGCCAACAATCTTAGCTTTGACATATGCGGGCTTTTCATTACTGAGTACTCTATGGGGGGAACCTAAGGATTTTGGTTTTTTTCTCTTGCAATGGTGCGTATTAGCAAGCTGGTTATGCGGCTCATGTTTAGTATTTATAAAACGCGAGATTAATGTAGAAAAGTACCTGGAATGGTTTGTGGCCATTGGTGTTCTGGCGACTATAATAGCGATGGTGCGCTATTACTTTTTTGTATTTGGTGTTTCTACAATCGACAACCGCCTCAGTGGCTGGAATGTTTTCAGAAACCCAAATGAAATAGGCGCTATGTGTGGAATTATTGCTTTGTTAGCATTTAACATTGGCGTACGATCCTCATCATTAAAACGTGTTTGGTTATTTTATCTGCTTACCTCTATCGCTACCCTTGGCTTAGTGGCGTCGTTTAGTCGCAGCGCGTTGTCGGCATTTATCATAATGTCCTTCATCACATTATTATTGGCGCGCCCGCCGTTAAAGGTATGGTTACCGCCGGTATTAATAAGCATTATTGCACTCCTACTATTGCTCGATGGAACGCAAATTCTCGATTACTATTACACTGCTCCAAGGAATCAAGACTTTGGTGGTAGATTTGGTATCTGGCAAGAAGTACTTTATCGCAGCAGCGAAAATATATTTATCGGGATAGGAATGACTGAAGACGCAAGCATCAGCATTGCCAGTAGCCAAACCTTTAATCATGCACACAATGCCTGGTTAGATACTCTATATCGCACGGGCTTGATTGGTTTGACTCTCCTCTTGTTACACACAACCGCAATTTTTCAAAAAGCATCGCGTGACCCTCGTTTATTGCCAATATTTTTGTGGCTGGGCTTCGGCTGTCTTTGCAATTTATTGGATGGTCGATGTTTTTTTTGGGAAATTGGAGCCAAATGGTTTTTGTATTGGATTCCCGCCGGTTTGATTGTTGCGATAACTACGGGAATAAAAATTCGCGCGTTGCAAACAAATAATTCATCAACTATTAAAAGCCCACTTTTATCTTCGATAAATTCAGGCTCTTGAATTGCTTTTGTAGTAAATCAAATGAATGCCAGATTGCAAATAAATGCTGCACATAATCGTCATTAATTTCTAACGAATAATCCCCGAAAAAAATAATTGCCTTGGTAGAAATGCGATAGGAAGCATTCGATTTTTTACTTTAGGTAGGCGTCGATAAGCTCAATACGACTCGAAATAAAAACGCCCGCACAATGCGGGCGTGAAACTTTAATTATGAAGCCCGCTTAGTGTATTTTACGGATGGAGGTGTAGTCCGTAACAAATAGATCAATACCGTCAGTGGTAATTCCTTGTGGTCCATTAAAACTCGCAGTCGTGCCTACGCCATCGACGCCCCCTCTAACTCCCAAAGTACCCACAAGAGTAGTGTCTGCACCCGTAGCAATTACGATTTTACGGATAGTATAAGATGCATCCGTCATGTAGAGGCTGGTGCCGTCAGTGGTGATGTCCCGAACACGCCCACTAAAACCTGGCGATTCTTCTCCATAGAATGTGGTAACAGCACCCGTCGCTATGACGACTTTTCGGATAATGGCAGCGTGTGGAATATGCCACTTTGGATTGAAGAGGGCTAAGGGACTCCAATAGTCAGAATCTACCACATAAAGGTTTGTACCATCAGTGGTGATGGCCGTAGGGCTTAGAAAACTTGCTGCCGCGCCCGTTGCGTTAGTACGACCGAGAACCTGTGCGGTACCAGCGAGCGTGGTGACTTCACCGGTTGCTATGACAATTTTGCGAATAATAGCGTTCGCAGTATCTGTTACATAGAGGTTAGTACCATCGGTGGTAATACCTCCTGGGCGGGTAAAACTCGCCGTCGCACCTTTACCGTCGGCACTGCCACCACTTTCTCCAGAGACGCCCGCAAGTGTAGTGACTTCTCCCGTTGCTATGACTACTTGGCGGATGCTATTGCTAAAGGTATCAGCCACATAAAGATTGGTACCGTCGGTGGTGATGCCGTTGGGGTGTTGCGCAATCGCCGCTGCATATGCGTAACTGGGAGTAGGAATGCTTGCAAGTGTGGTGACTTCACCTGTTGCTATGACTATTTGCTGAATGGTGTGTGCAAACCGAGATGTCACGTAGAGGTTGGTGCCGTCAGTAGTGATGCCTGCCAGCTCGCTATATTCTTCTGCCCCATTGCTTTCAGAATATAGTGAGGCCAAAGTGCTCACATCGGTAGCAATGTTGAGCGGATTACCTTGTATGGCACCGCCCATCATAAAAGGAGCTACGGTTGAGCCACTTGAAGAGGACGCCAATGAAGAACTATTAGGTGAACTACTGTCTATTTTTCGAATTATATTGTTATCAGTATCTGCCACATAAATGCTGGTACCGTCGGTAGTGATGCCATAGGGATAAGAAAAACTCGCTGCTGCACCTGTGCCATCCGCACCACCACGAACGCCTGCAGTACCGGCCAGCGTGGTAGCGACACCCGTAGCTATAACAATTTGGCGGATAGTGCTGTTATCCGTATCAGCCACATAAAGGTTAGTGCCGTCCGTGGTGATGCCTCGAGGATGACGAAAACTCGCTGCTGCACCTGTGTCATTGGCATAACCGCTAACGCCTGCCGTACCGGCCAGCGTAGTGACCTTACCCGTAGCTATGACGATTTTACGAATGGTGCTGTTAAAGGTATCTAATACATAAAGGTTGTTACCATCAGTAGTGATGCCAATAGGATAATAAAAACTCGCTGCCGTCCCGATGCCATCCGCACCTCCGCGAACACCTGCTGCACCAGCCAGTGTACTGACAGCACCGGACTCTATGACGATCGTGCGGATGGTGCCATAATCCGTCACATAGAGGTTGGTACCGTCGGTAGTGATGGCTGAGGGGTAGTCAAAATTCGCCATTGTCGCCAAGCCATCCGCTTGACCATTAACGCCTGCCGTACCAGCCAGGGTGGTGACCGCACCCGTAGCTATAACGATTTTACGGATAATATGATTATTCGTGTCTACCGTATAAAGGTTGATGCCGTCAGTAGTGATGCCAGAGGGGCCGTCAAAACTCGCTGCCGCCCCAATGCCATCAGCACTACCATTAATACCTGCGGTACCGGCCAGGGTGGTGACAGCACCTGTAGCTATGGCGATTTGGCGGATGGTGTCGTTAACAGTATCTGCAACATAAAGGTTAGTACCGTCAGTGGTAATGGCGTTCGGATTCAAAAAAGCCGCCGTTGCCCCCGTGCCGTCAGCACTACCATTAATGCCTGCCACACCAGCGAAGGTGCTTACAACACCGGTAATATTAAGGGCGTGCTCTTGTATCGCACCGCCCATCAAAAAAGAGCTGAGAGCTGGGGCGCTTGATGCCAACGAAGAACTATTAGGTGAGCTACTAGGTGCGTTCGAGATACTTGAAGGTGACGCCAATGAAGAGCTACTGCGTAAAACTGATTTCCCATCACCGCCGCAAGCTACTAGACCCAACAAAACCAGCAGCATTAAAACATGATGAAAGAATAGGCCACAAAAAAAATAATGATACATAATGTAATTTTCCCTTAAATTTTAATTCAATAAACAACAGTACACTTAAACTCAACAACCTTGGCAATTATGCGCGGCGCTAATCTACACTAGTTACTGGCCGATTACGATCATCATTGCCAGATAGTTGGCATTCAAGCCTTGATGTTTACCATGATGCACCTCCACCCTATTGCACTCGCAATACGCCATAGTAGCAACATCAAATGGAACCTAGGCGTAAACCTAATCTGTCTATGCACTAATACTTAAACTTTCTTATTAATACACTATGGCGATTAATAATCGCCATAGTGTATTAATGAGTTACTCCATCTCTAACCAAAACCTTAAGCCCTGTTAAAAATAATATTTTGATATCCAATCTTAAAGATTTAGTTTTCAAGTATTCAATATCAAACTGCACTTTTTCAGGAATGGGGAGCTCATCTCTACCGCTAATCTGCGCCAAACCAGTTAGGCCCGGTATTAGCTTATGTACACCGCTTTTGGTTCTAAGCTCAATGAGATCTAACTGATTATACAAAGCGGGCCTAGGTCCAACAAAGCTCATGTCACCTTTTAAAATCGAGAATAATTGGGGGAGCTCATCAAGACTGGTTTTTCGTAAAAATGAACCAATAGGAGTCAAATAAATGGATGGATCTGTTAGTAGATGAGTCGCAACTACTGGAGTATTAATACGCATCGAGCGGAACTTAGGCATTTTAAATATTTTGTTATTGGCACCTACACGATCGGACCAATAAAGTATTGGGCCTGCTGATGAAAATTTTACTGCTAAAGCAACCAATATAATGGGTATGAGGAACAGGCTAAAAACAACAACCCCTAGAGCAATATCAAACAAGCGTTTCATAAAACTATTTCACCTTCAACGTTAAAAAACTTGACGCGGTATTTTGCAAGGCTGCTTCCACAGTCACGGGAGGACACCAATTTAATACTTTGGTAGCTTTTCTAATATCAACTTGTAAGTTGCCACACAATCTTTGAGCAACACTCTTTTTTCCCATTAAGCCAGCAGCAAAATAAAGCCATGAAGTGGGTATTGGCAACAAGCGCGCAGGTCTACCAAGAGCACGCCCCAGCAAGACAAGCAACTTAGTCGTGGACAAATCGTTGCCATCCGATACTACAAAAGTTTGATTAGCGGCAGAAGGATTAGTGATGCAGACTGCAATAAAATTAACTAGATTTTCAATAGCGACTAAGCTACGAAAATTATGGACAGCACCTAATGGTAAGGGTAATCCTTTATGCAACCCTTTCATTAGGTTCAAAAAATTTGCTTTCACTCCAGGCCCATACACCAAAGGTGGCCTTATAATTACCACGTCCATCGTTGTATTTTTTGCCAACGCATATAATGCACATTCTGCTTCATATTTTGACAATCCGTATGCATCGATAGGAGGTTTTAAAATATCCTCTGAAAAAGGCTGATTAGGCAAGGTTTCTTCACCATTAACTTTAATGGAACTGATAAATACAAAACGACTTACCCCTGCAGTTATCGCTTGTTTAGCTAAGTTTAACGTACCCTCAACATTGATAGCACGAAACTCAGCCAAAGCATTATCAGATGACTCTTTTAGAATATGGGCCCTACCTGCTGTATGGACAATTACATTAGTGCCCTGGAGCGCATGACTCCAATCAGTTTTTGCCGAAATATTACCAATATTGACCCTTTCGATATCATCAGCATAATGTTTTTTTATGTCAGCCCGAACTGCACCAATAGGATTAAAATCATCATGGCCTTTTAAATACTGAAGTAATGCGGCACCTACGAATCCTGTAGCACCAGTCACCAACACATTTAATGGTTGCATTTTTTATCCCTCCTAAACGCAATTACCCAGCACAGTATCATAAATACAATTTTATCCACGATGCGGCGACGGCAATCATAAGCTTTGAATGAAAGTTTTATGATAGAAAAAAAAGTTAGTGAAGACCATGATTGAACAAAGGCTGATTTCTTTATACCAATTATTTTAGCAATTTTTAATGCTTGCTCTAGTCCCCAACCATTGGCCAGTTTATTAAAGCGATAGTGAAATGCTTTCCAACCGGAGTTTACACCTACCTGGTTACTTGAGTGTTGCCGGTATAACATGGATGGATTGGGATCGATAAACCATACATAACCATTGGCACGGGCAAATGCATAAACAAACCAATCATGAAGATTTACGCTTTGTAATTCAGCCCAATGCAGATTCATGCAAGCTTTAATATCAATAGCTAATTTTGTTGTTAGCACATAAGTGCAACCAGGACCGGCAGCCTCAAATAAAAAATCATACTTTTGTTGTGTCTGAGCTTTATTAATTAACGATTGCCTACCATTTTCCCAAAAAGCAGTTACATTACTTGAATAGGCATCAACACTATTTTGTTCGATGACTGATATAGCATTAATTAATTTATTATCGTTCCAGATATCATCCTGATCTGCCAAAGAAATGTAATCAAAATCAGAAAAATCCACATCGCGGATTAAACGAAAAAAATTTTTAGCTGCACCGCCAAAACGTTCGCCGCAAGGCAGCACTACTATTGCTGGATTCAACTTCTCTAAATGATTCAAGTGCAACTCGGTGCCGTCTTGCGAACAATCGACACTTACAAATAAGGTAACTGATACACCTAATTGCGCAAAAATGGAATCAATCTGTTGATCAACCCACCTCATGCCATTGTAGGCTGCCAATAGAACGGCTACTTTCGGATTTTCTTTCAACTATTACCCCAGATAATAAAGTGAAGCTTTAATGCTAAACCATCTAATTTCTATATTGACATTATTTGTATACTAAAAATAATACATGACCAAAAAAGACAGAAGGATAAAATTTAAACATAATACAAATTTAATTATCGTTTTTTTCGAATATACGTTTAAACTTAAATTAAAAATAAATGGCAACATAAAAATATAATACTTTGCATTTCCATAAGTTGGGAAAATAAAAACAAACGACAATATTGTACTTATGGCAACCAAGCACATCACAATATTACCCTTCAAGATAGATATACTTCTTGCAGTATGTAGCTGATATTGAGAATACTTAGTTACGCACCTGAAAGTCATATGAATAACACCAAAAGCCACCAACACATAAAGTATGGGTACTTTGATGTAGGCTGGGGTAAAAAACACAAAGGACATATAAGTTATGACGGGCCGAAGAATTACCGGGTATTTATCAATTAAATCGCTACCTGACAATGCGTCCATCATGAGCTGTGCTTTTGGCGCTAATAGCGGCACACTGGTAAGCAAAGACAAAGCAGAAAAACCTATGGCATAAGCACCTAAAATTTGAACAATCATTAGCGAAAATACAATTTTCAAACTAAGTTTTTTGGCTAACCATGCATAAAAAATAGCAGACAGTACAAAAGTAACTACAACCAGGGAATTGCCAACATCCACTAGCATAATTAGCGCTATGCAACAGCCAACTAGAATAAGAGAATCCCACAACACAAATATCAACAACGATAGCATTAAGGTCAGTTGTTCCTGAGCGAGAACACCCATTGAATACAGCATCCCAGGGAACAATAAAGAAACACCTACTGCGGTAAGTCGCTGCGATAACACCTGCTTATCGAACTTCACTTTAAGAATTTGGAAAAATAAAATCACAGACCTGGGAAATACAATAACAAAAAATAATGGAGCAATTATAAAGAGCATCAATATTGTTCGATAAACCACTCCAGCGAAACTTTCAACGCAAGCTGAATCTATTCTCGCCCAAAGGGAAAATGGTTCCGCATTTATTATGCAAGACGAATTTAATTGTAAATCAGACAGCAAGAAATTGAGAAAGCCATACAGCGACCAAGAATCATCATCAATCGCAAGCAAATCCTCAATTCGATAAGTGAAATCCGGCTCATCACCAAAAGGAAACAAGAATCTAAATACAAAGCTTAAAGCAATAAATGTAACAAACACCGCTAATCCAAATCGAGAAACCGCAGGAAAGAAATTAGCTTTTTTTATTTGTGCAACTTGAAAATTAACGCCGGCCATATCATGCATAACTCCCGAGGCGACGCTTAACTCCATGCCAGAAGCCTTTAAATACATATTTCAATGTGGCTAATTTTGGCGAGCCCAGCACAAGATACCCAGCGGAATACAGAATAACATTGGCAAAAATATTTATTCGCCAGGGAAATGGAAGTGAGCTATTGTAAAGAGCCGAATATATGCCATTACGTACAACATAGTAATAACGTATGGGCGCATGAACCGGATATTTTTTCCCTGCAACCGATACACTTCCCTTCCCTAGGGTATGCATTATTACTACACTTGTGACAGAGAAAATTTTATAGCTTTCTAAATTTGCACGCCAGCACCATTCAAAATCAACCCAATCAATAAATAAAGTTTCGTTCATCAGTCCTATGATATTTAATGCTTTTACTGGTATAAACATTCCGGATGCTATTACCTCTGTCGCTTGCTGGATTTCGCTACACTCAGAAATCTTATCCTTAAATACCGATCGCCTGCTCACTATTGGAATAAAAACTTCTCTGTGCTTATCGTAAAACCTTGGCGCCAGTGCGGCAACATTAATGGATGCATCCATTGATTTATACGCGTCCACCATAGCTGAGGTATATTGAACTGGATACAATGTATCTTGATCGCTTAAAATAACAAACTCAGCTCCGTAATCTATAGCCTGACGAATACCAGCATTTTGCGCACTACCTATTCCCAAATTAGCTCCTAGCCAAGTGTATTCAATATTGTCTGCCGACAAACATGGGATCAATGGAGTAGCAACACTTGAGTTATCAACGACAAAGATCTTATCTACCTGTAAATAAAGCGATTTAATACAAGCATCTAAAACCTCAAGGCTGGGGTGATATAGCACAACAACTGCGGCAACACTCATTGCAACACCTTCCGAGGAGTTAAATTGTTAGCGAGAACCACCATTAATCTAATCATATGATGGAAAATAAAATTATGATTAAAATTATTTGAGCCATTAGTTTTCCGGTAATCATTTGCGATGCACAAACAAACTCGTCTCCCGCATCTAACGACTTATAGAATTTTCTCTCCAAATAGGTAAACGAAATAACAGCCGCGAAAAAGCTAAAAATTTGCGCACTATATGCCAAGGTCATTCTGAATTCAGGGTATTTAATACTGAGAAGAAATGGCACAAATAAAGAAGCATTTACCAATACAGAAACAGCTGCGGAAAAAAAAGTTACCTTGGAAAACCAATAAAACTGGACCTTCCACCAATATTTCTTTTTACCGAACACACCAAAAACACCAGAAAACCCTAACATCTGTAAAAAAAACATAACTTGAGCAGAGAATTTTATCTTCGACAAAAAAATCATTGTAAATAAACCAATGAACATTGAGCAGATAAATAAATTAGGAATATTTATTTCGCCTATTTTTTTTTCTAACAAAAAAGAAATAGGGAATAGTGATATAAGATTCATAATTCGCGCGAGGTACTGAATCCAACTCGAGACCCCCAAAACCTGAGATGAATTCTCTACGTTGACTTTTGCACGAACCATCAGAGCGTAAACATCAAACAGTTGCGCCAACACCAAAGTAATTACAATGATAAATTCAAAAACCAAAACATAAGTGTTATTCATTATTACCAATACTCTTCCAAAAAAGCCCGCTTAAATATTGCGTCAAAATGCATATGAGGCAATAAGGATTCATCCGCTGAATGACAAAGGGCACATTTTGGTTGTTAACTTTCATATTTAAGACAGTAAACATTACAATTGAATTAAATCAATTGTATTTTGTTATTCCACGTAATTACTTTGATTGTCCTGCTATTTTTAACAGGTACTGACCGTAGCCGGTTTTCG
>JAZKHP010000078.1:0-8630 GCA_040385335.1 Pseudomonadota bacterium | reverse complement strand
ATACATTTAGCAAAAATATGATATAAATCACTTTAATCATCTTCTTTTTATAATGAAAAGGGCGACAAGCCCTTTTTTTTATATTATTGTTTGGCTTATATTACTGTTTTACAGGGAGCGACATAATGAATATCCAATTAAATACCAAATTCTTTTATTCAGTTTTTCTAGCTGGTTTTCTCATTTCAGGTACTGCGGTTAGCGCCGAGTCTACTGAAATGTATAAACTCAGTGAAGGCGATGTTCTGGAAGTTTCTGTTTGGGGCGAAGAAAGCCTCAAAAAAGAAATCAGGGTATTGCCGGACGGTAGCATTACGTTCCCGCTAGCAGGCCGTGTTGAAGTGGGTGGAACAACAACACCAGAAGCGGAAAAGCGCATCACCGAAAAACTAAAAACCTATTTGCCAGACCCGCAAGTAACGGTTGTTATCACCAGCACAACCGGCAATCTCGTTTATGTGATTGGTAAAGTGCTGAAATCAGGCCCAATACTATTAACCAGCCCTTTAACTGTTTTACAAGCATTAAGCCAAGCCGGTGGCTTGGACAAATTTGCTGAAACAGACGAGCTTAAAGTATTACGTAGCAGCAAAAACGGTTCTAGCGTTATCCCGGTTAATTATGATGATTTAATCCAGGGTAAAGCACTGGAAACCAATGTGTTATTAAAAACAGGGGATACTATTTTAGTCCCATAAATTTTTTGTTTAAATGGCTTGTAAAATTAAACCAAAAAACATTTCACTGTTAAGACTATAAATTTGATGCAAAAAGTAAATCCCCAAATATTGCTAGCATGTGCGTTGCTATTCTCCATCCCAGCGCAAGCGTTGGTCATATTGCAACAAGCATCATTGCCAATGAATGTTGATTACGATACCAATTTAAATTTGACGCAACAAAAGCAAGGTGTGTGGCGTTACACAACAATACCTAAATATGCTGTAGCGGCTGTAGACGAAAAAAATAAATGGTTTGGTGATTTGGCTTTAACACTACAACGATCTTCAAATCGCAACTTGAGTGCCGATCGCGAAGATCCCAGGTTAAATCTTGGGTGGCAACGTGAGCTTGAAAGAGGTGATTTTTCTATTACGGCCGGTTACGATAAAAGAAGCTCCCGGTTTGCACAATTCAATACCAATGCGCTATTAGACGTTGATGGTACTTCTGTAAATAAATCGTTAGCTGCCAATTTTAGCCACTCGCTTACGGAGCGCTTGAGGTTTTCGCTTGGCGCCAGTTATTCAGATACAAGCTATACTGACTCAAGCTTTGTGAGCTCCGTCTCTAAAACCATTAGCAGCACCGTGACATATGATTTAAACGAAAAAGTCAGTCCATTTATACAGTTAAGTTTTATTGACTTTAAGCCTGATGGTAATTTATCAAGGCCAAGCACTTCCAAGAATTTTTCAATTGGCGGCACCATACTAATATCGCCACGCTGGACATTTACACCCAGCGTAGGTGTGAACAGCACCTCTGCATCGGGCAATAATACCGTTGGTGGTTTTAATGGAGGGGGTTTTGGCGGAATCGGGTCAAACGAGGGCTCAGGTTGGATTTCTAACAATACCTTAAGTTATTTATCAGAAAAAAGTACTTTACAAGCTTCGCTATCCCGCGCGGTAGTTCCTGGCGGTTTAGGTAGCCTGCAAAAAACAGACACCTTTGCTTTGGATTATAAGCGTGAGCTTTCCGAAGTCAGCACGGCTGGTGTTAGTTTCAATATCGGTAAAAGCCAATCCGATTTCGACTCAGAAACCGCACAGCTATTTGGCTATTACTCACGTGAAATATCACGAGATTGGCAGATGCGCTTTATAGCTGGACATAGAAGTCAAAAACAAAACACTTTTTCGGCTAACAATAATAATGTTGGCATCTCTTTGATATACAACATTCCTCAGTTTTAACACTCAAGAAACAAACTTTCAAATATGGCAACCGAATACGAATTAACCCTTAGTGACTATCTGTCAATTTTCAAGCGCAGATGGCTGCAGATGCTTGCTGTGTTTATCGCAATCCTATTGGCATCAATAGCGGCTGCGATTTTTTTACCACCCACCTATCAATCTACAGGTACGATTTTAATCGAATCTCAACAAATCCCGGATGATGTGGTTAAAGCAACTGTTACCAGCTACGCAGATGAACGTATTGAAGTGATCAAACAAAGGGTAATGACGCGCGATAATCTGTATCGGATTATTCAGAAATATAATTTATACCCTAAAAAAATCGATTCCGAAACAACGTCTACATTGATCGACAATATGCGTGCCAGCATATTCGTGACTATCTTAAATGCGGATGTTCAAGGTGGCAACAAGGCTGCGATTGCGTTTAAAGTAGGCTTTGAATATGAGCGGCCGGAAATTGCACATAAAGTCGCCAATGAGATTGTGACTTTATTCTTGGATGAAAACGTCAAAGCCAGAACAGAACGCGCAACAGAGACGACCGAGTTTTTGACACAGGAAGTAGAAACGCTTAAAAAAGAGCTGGAAGGCGTTGAAAATAAAGTAGCCACATTTAAACAAGAGCACTCTAACTCCTTGCCCGAGCATATGGAAATGCATATGAGCTTGCTGCAACGTTCCGAGTCTGATATCAAAGAAATCGACCGTGATTACAAGTCAACACAAGAAGAGCTACGTTATCTTGACGTTGAATTGGCTTCAGCCAAGGCAAATGTCAAAACCGACATCAACGGCGTCGCCGTCAGCCCGATATCAGAATTAGAAAAAGCTAAAGCCGAACTTGAGCGTTCCTTGATTTTGTACAAAGAAACGCACCCAACGATTCGTGCCTTGAAAAGAAAAATCGAGACTTTAGAAAAATCGGTAGAAGTTAAGCCGGACTCTAAGCCTGCAAGGCCTGACCTGGCATCCGAGTTGGTGATTGCGAAAGTACAAGCGCAAATTGAAGCCGCAAAAGTCAGGTTGAATTCTTTGGCCCAGCAAAGAAAGTCCCTGGAAAACAAGGTGGATCAACTGCAGGGCCAAGTGACACAAAGCCCACAGGTTGAGCGCGGATTGTTCACGCTAATGCGCGATTACGAAAACGCTAAATCAAAATATGAAGAAGTGAAATCCAAGCAAATCAATGCAAAAATCGCAGAGAATTTGGAGCAGGAAAATAAGGCTGAGCGCTTTTCGATGTTAGAGCCGCCATTCTTTCCAGATAAGCCGACTAAACCTAACCGCAAGAAAGTGATTGGGCTTGGCTTCCTGGGTGGTATAGCAGCCGCTTTTGGCCTGGCATTGTTGCTGGAATCTTTAGACAGAAGGGTAAGGGGTGTGGAAGCCTTAACAACGTTGATAAATATGCGCCCGTTGGTCATCATTCCTTATATATCAACAAAATCTGAAATCAAGCGTCAAAAGAATTTTAATAAGTATTTAGCCTTGTCGATATTGGCTGGAGTTAGTTTGTTATTACTGATTATCCACTTTGTTTACATGCCACTTGATTTATTGATGGTCAAAATAATGGCTAGATTTGCATAGAGACAGATTATGGAAAAAATTAAAGACGCGCTTGCAAAAGCAAAAATAGAACATGCTGAAAATCCGGTAAGTTCCAGGGTTCCACAGGCCGCTGTTGTGACGCAGCAGCAAACAAAGGGCTTTCCTAACACTGAGAATGAATTGGAGATGATTAGCTATTTAAATACGCCAGTCATTAAATTGGATAGTGCCCATTTGGAAAAAAATAGAATTGTGGCGCAATCTAAAACCGACATGAATAGTTATAGCTTTGATTCACTGCGCACGCAAATTCTACAAAAAATGGAAGAAAATAATTGGCGCACCATTGCAGTGGTTTCGCCAACGCCACAATCCGGTAAAACATTAGTATCGATTAACCTGGCCATCAGTATTGCGCATCAACCGCAAAAAACGGCGATTTTAGTGGATTTTGACTTACGCAGACCAAAAGTGGCCTCCTATTTAGGCATTCATACGGAAAAATCCATGAATGACTATTTGCAAGATAAAGCGCTTTTGAAGGAAGTGATGGTTAACCCGGGTATTGATCGCCTGGTGATTGTGCCCACAATGAAGCCCGTTTCAAAATCTTCCGAAACGCTATCGTCTAAAAAAGTGACTAATCTGATTACTGAATTACGAGATCGCTATGATTCAAGAATTGTGATTTTTGATTGTCCGCCTGTGTTGAACTCGGACGATGCAATGGTTCTATTGCCACAAGTAGATTGCATCCTATTGGTGATTGCTAACGGCATGTCTACACAATCTGAAATTGAAGAGACCTTGCACCATTTGCCCAAAGAAAATCTATTGGGCGTTGTCTTGAATAAAGCAGAAATCGAATCAAAAGCTTATTATTATTAAATTAGTTTAAATTTTGATCCAAACACATAAGCCATCCAATTAAGTGATGTAGACTTTAGCTTGTTACAGAAAAATTTTTATGCAATTTTCAGGGATTAAAGAGTATGTTTCAACAAGCAACACTGCCTGTCACGCTTCATGATGGCATTAACTTAGACGTTAAAGACGCACAAAACTACGGCGAAAGTTTAAGTGGCGAATACTGTTTTGCAGAACCTTTTCCGCATATTGTCATAGATAATTTTTTACCAGAAGCCGTAATTGACAAAATTCTTGAAAACTTTCCCCAAGAAAAACTAGAAAACGATGTGGTTTTTGAAATGGGTTATGCGGGCCTACATAAACGGCAAGTAGACCCGGCCGACTGCAACGGATTCTCGCGCCAGGTTTTTGCATTATTCAACTCTAAAGCGATGGTCCAGTTCCTGGAATCGTTAACGACAATTCCCGCCTTGATTCCCGATCCGCATTACGTGGGTGGCGGATTTCATGAAACTTCCACTGGTGGCAAATTAGGTATTCACGCTGATTTTAGAATCAACGAACAACTGCATTTAAATAGACGAATCAATATGATTATCTATTTAAATAAAGACTGGAAAGATGAATACGGCGGCAAACTGGAGTTGTGGGATAAAGCGATGCAACACAAGGTACACAGTGTTGCACCAGTCTACAACCGCTGCGTGATATTCAATACCGATGCCGATAGTTTCCATGGTCATCCTGACCCTCTAGAGACGCCGGAGCATGTAAAGCGCAGGTCGATGGCGCTGTACTATTACACCGCATCTAAACGCATATACGACGAGTCCGTGTCGCATTCAACCATGTATAAAGCCAGAGCAAATGAAGATGCTGCCACCAAGAAACTGATCAGGCGCACAACACTGGATAACTATTTAAAAGATTTAACACCACCGGTATTTTTCAGGCTTTTTACAAAAGTGCGCGATAAACTCAAACTCTGAGATGCGTTTCATTGCGAATACGCAAATCGAATCTATACAGATAAAATTTAAATCTAGACATTCATAAGTTGGACTCTGTGCAAATAAATTTTTCAGCAGTTGGTGTGGTGGTTATTGGGCGCAACGAAGGTTCGCGTTTGATTGCGTGTATGGACTCACTGGCTGAACTTGTGCCGCAGGTTGTCTATGTGGATTCTGCCTCAACCGATAATTCTGTTGCCGAGGCCAAAAAAAGAGGTGCGCATGTCGTTTCATTGGATATGACGCAAGCCTTTACTGCCGCCAGGGCTAGAAATGCAGGCTTTGACGCCATCATTTCACTTTTTCCGCATATCCAGTTTATCCAGTTTGTAGACGGTGATTGCATTGTGGATCTTAAATGGATATCGACCGCTTTTGATTTTTTGAATGGCAATCCGACAATAGCGGTAGTTTGTGGCAGAAGGCGCGAGCTTTATCCTCAACAATCGATTTATAACAATCTTTGCGATCATGAGTGGGATACGCCAGTGGGCGAAGCCAAAGCCTGTGGTGGTGATGCCTTGATGCGCGTAGATGCGCTTAAGTTGGTAGGCGGCTACAACAATCATTTAATTGCAGGGGAAGAGCCGGAGCTTTGCATTCGACTCAGGCAGGCGGGATTTAAAGTTTGGCGACTGGATGCTGAAATGACTCTGCATGACGCGGCCATCACAAAATTCAGCCAATGGTGGAAACGTACCACGCGAGCCGGCTATGCCTTCGCTGAAGGTGCATTCTTGCATGGTGCGGCGCCAGAGCATCACTGGATTGCTGAATCAAGGCGTGCCTGGGTTTGGGGGGCGTTGATACCGTTGGCTACCCTATTAACCATGCTATTAAATCCTGTGGCTGGTCTGGTTCTGTTGCTGGTGTATCCTTTGCAAATACTGAGGTTAACTTTTAAAAGTGAGCATGCCTTCAATGATGCATTTATTCAGGCGACTTTTTTAACAATAGGCAAATTTGCAGAAGCAGTTGGGCAAATTAAATTTTACTTGAATCGATATTTTAAAAAACAAACTAAAATTATTGAATACAAGTAAAGACACACTTTATTTTTAATGCCTATAATTATTTAAAATAACACTCGGAGCACATTTTGGTTACAGGTTCTAGCGCACATTCGGCAGTTGCCGAAATACTAAGGAAAAATCGGCAGCAAGTGGCCGAGGTGTTTGCACACGCGCTGTCCCACTCTGAACGTTGGCAACCAGTATTAGATAAAGCGCAAAGTAACTGGGGTGCTTTTTTAGAAGAAGAGTTTTTTGCTTATGTGGATTATCTGGCGCAATATTTCGCCACGGGTGACACTACTTTCAAGTATCTTTTCCTGGGTGAAAAGTTAAAATCTTTGTACGATACTTCATTGAGTCAAACCTCAAGAAATCAAGTAGCACAGCAAGTTTACCAACATGAAAAGCAAGCATTTGAAAAACTGCTGCAACCACAGTTGGGCCAAAACCTGGCATTGTTGATGGATGAATTATCCGCTATTCAATCATTATTGACCACGGAATCTACCCACAAAAAGCGCATCGTATTTGTGGGGGATTGTTTATTTTTGGATATCGTACCCTTTGTTATTGGGCCGCTTATTAACGATGATATTTCCATACAAGTGGAATACATCGCGTCTAAAAACCCGTTACAAGTCAGGGATGAAATTAAAAACCTGGCGGGCCAGAAAATTGACTTAATATTTTTCAGCCCATTTACCTATGAGTTCAACCCAAACCTTAACAGCATTTTAGATTGGCGCAGGCTTTTCGATAGCCAGAAAAAAATCAGCGCTGACTTAGCATCCGCATGGAATGAAACGCAAAAAACCATTGATGTAATTGCCGATTTATTCGATTGTCCCTTGTATGTACACAATGCTTCCTTTATTTTGCGTGAAGAAAATGCTTTTAAGCGTTACTTAAAATGCCACTTAACCTCACGCGTGCGTCATTTTTCTCAAGATTGGTTAAACGCTGCAATCAGTAAGCATATTGCGCATATCAATCAGCAATCGTTTGAACATGTTTTTATGTTTGATGAATTGCCTTTTGTGCGAAAAGTGGGCGATTTCGCAGCTGGTGAGCTGATTTATAACAGCAAGTTACAGCATCCGTCTGTGATAGGTATGATGTTCGCAGGGAAGTACGTGGATATTATTTATGCGCATACGCTATTAGTCAAAAAGAAACTGGTGGTCTGCGATTTGGACAATACCTTATGGGATGGTGTGATTGGGGAGGGTGCGGTAACGCACTTTCACGAGCGTCAGGACTTGTTAAAATCATTAAAAACCAAGGGTGTTGTACTGGCGATCAACTCTAAAAATGATCCTAAAAACGTGCATTGGGAAAATGCCACTTTAAACGAAGACGATTTTGTTGCATCTGCGATCAGCTGGATGCCAAAAGTTCAGGGCATGTCAGCGATTCAGTCTGAGTTAAATTTAAAAATGAATAGCTTTGTTTTTATTGATGACCGTAGTGACGAACTGGAATTGATGCGCACGACTTATCCTGAGGTGTTGTGTTTGAACGCGAAAGAAGCCAAAACCTGGGCCAGGTTTAGCTGCTGGCTTGCCGCACTGGAAGATGATTTGGAAATGGATAGAACGCTGATGTACAAGCAGCGGGAGCAGCGTAAGGCTTTGGTCAAGGACGATGTCACCTCTGAAGAAGATAAGCTAAAACTATTTGCTGCGCTTGAACTTAAACTAGAAATTAAACGACCTGATATTGCAGATTTAAAGCGAGTTGCAGAACTGATTAATAGAACGAACCAATTTAATCTGGCGGGCATTCGTGTCAGCTTGAAAGAGATTAATGATTGGTATGCAAGCAGTGACTACCTTATTTTGACGGGTAGAACTTCAGACCGATTTGGTGATATGGGCGTTACTTGCGTGGCCATCGGTAAGATGGTCAATAAGCAGTTTGAATTACTGGTATTTGTGCTGAGCTGCCGGGTATTCGGTTACCAATTTGAGCATGCTGTAATGAATCATATCAAGCGTCAGGCTGCTGCTATGGGCGCACAAAAAATCCATGCGCAATATATTGCGACTGCTCAAAACTCGCCTTGTAAAAATTTCCTAACAGAATGCGGATTTGATAAACAGCCGGAATTTTATTGCTATGATCTAAGCCAGCCTGTAGTTGCCGATGCATCATGGTTAATCGTTCAAACCTAATACAAACGAAGGCTTAATTACAATAATGAAAATAAGTGCTTATTACCCTAATTATTTTTATGATGCTGGCATTGCTGGTGCGGC
>JAZKHP010000077.1:0-37884 GCA_040385335.1 Pseudomonadota bacterium | reverse complement strand
AGTTTGGCACACTGATGCCGTTTAAGGGGGAGGAGTCCATACCATTAACCTACGGGCTACGGGTTAATTTAGTAGCGCTACTAATTTAACGTCTGCGCCGCCACAAAAATCCAAGTAATGCTGCAATCCATATTATGCTTATTACAGTAACTGATTTATTAATTTCCTCATCCCTGGATACATCAGGAGCATCCCCCTCTGTTTCTGCAACAGCTCGGGCAGCCAAAGGTTTTACATCAACATTAGATTTTAAAGTGATCGGGTTGAAAGAAGTCTGCTGAACGATTCGCTTTGAATTGCTAGACGAAAACGAATGCATGGCTGAAGACGCTTCGTGTGCTGGTTTAACTGCGCCATCATTTACAGCCTCAGTTTTGCTAAGCGGCGACTTAAAAACTTCAGCTCCGATTTTAATGTTTTCGCTATTAGGTCCGCTCCGCGTGTTTTCGGATGATTCACTTGCCATGTTGGCTCTATATTCAGCAAGATTAAAGTCGGAAGTTAAATCATCCAATGTCGAAACATCATTCTCAAAACTTCTAACCTTTATGATTGCCATTATGGTTGTAAAGTCATGATTTGTGAGCTGTGAAATTCCAGTACCGTCAGAGAGCCAATGATCACCTAAGATGACTGTCGTTGAGGTGCCGTCCACCGCGATTAAAAATAAATCGAAAATTTTGGGCGGCAAAATTACAGGTGCGGGTTCGAATCGATTAACGGAATTTGCAACGATGTTTTTGAATTGTCTAATAATATCCGGATGCGCAAACACGCAATACGTATCGTCTTTTACCGCCGCTACTTCCACAATTTTTTGGTAATCAAATTTTTGTTGCGGTTCGGCTGCGGCGGCTGCCGCATAAAATAAGATTGCTATTAGGATAAATATTATGCGGTGCACTCTAGTCCTCACAAAAATTCACGAATTAGATAGGTTGTTAATAAAACAAAAGAGACGCACACCACTAGCCTCCGTAAAAATCTGGCTGAATAAAGATGTAGGCGTTTGGCTGCTAAATAAGAACCTATGATTTGGCCAAATATCATAACGATTCCAGCGCGCCATTGAACTGAATTAGTGAAAACAAAAATCAGCAGTGCGGCTACATTGGTAGCTGCATTTAAAGGTTTTGCGTAGCCTATTGCTGAAACGAAATCCAATGAGCGAAAGTATAAATTCGATGCTGTGAAGAAGGAGCCAGTTCCTGGCCCTAAAAAGCCATCATAAAATCCAATCAACGGTGAAACTAAATAGGTATGAATCCATACTTTCGTAGAACTTGATTCGCTTAGGTGTTCGCCCTGTTTCGCAAATAAAAAATAAATGATAATGGTAGCAAGCGCACCAGGAACCAGCCATTTCAAAGATGCTTTATCAATCCATATAACACTCAGTGCCCCCACCACTCCACCGACGAACGCCAGCAATAAAGGCCAGCGAATTAATCGTAAATCAATTTTTTTGTTGCGCAACAAAACAAGGGTGGCGGTAATGCTACCTAAACTACTTTGTAATTTATTGGTACCTAAAGCTGCGGTGATGGGTAATCCAGCAAGCATCAGCGCAGGTAAAGTAATTAATCCACCTCCGCCAGCGAGTGTGTCTAGATAGCCTGCAAAAAATGCAACAAAAAATAATAGCAACAACACTTCCAGGTGGATATTGGTCATCTCTTTCTCGTTATTAATTAGTGCAATTAAAGTTGTCGTATAGCGGCGCTGTATCAATGTGACGGTAACCCAGTTCCAATGCCGTTGTGATAGCATTGGTAGCCTCGTCACCTTGTAAGCGGTAAGTACCCAAGCCAATATTCGGAATAATCATAATCGAACCTTAAGCAGTAGATTGAAAGAAAAATTGAAAGGAGATTATCATAACTTTAGTTAATATGTAATTTTGCTCCGGTGCATTTATTTAACCTATTGAGGTATTGCCTTACAATTTTTTACATTCTGGTTTTACCTTTCGGCTTGTACAGCTTTAGCAGAGCAGCGAAAACTTTATATTGTATTAAGTGTCACACCTTCAGAAATTGAAAATATTCATCGTTTCCTCAGTGGTGAATCCTGTTAAAGAATTAAAAAAAGATAACTTTGTAAAGTGGAATACCCCGCAAGGAAAAACCAGCGGAAGAGCGATAAAAAAGCGGTGATGCTTAAAGAAGGGTCTCTTACGCTGAATGCTATTGCGATAGACAATTTTGCTGAATATTTAGAAATTATTTTTAACCCAATTACGCCGTGTTGATGATATGACTTTTTTGAAAATGCTAACTTTTCTCGCACTCAACACCATCATGTATTCCGCCTTTGGCGCAAACGCAAATAAGTCTGTTCAGGTGCCTAAGGCTTTTGTAGCGGAATGCGAACGCAACTTCCCGAAATCAGAAGTGAAGATTAGTGTAAAAGAAAGGCCGATCACCGAAAGCAATCAGGAATCCATTCGCTCGCTGACAGCTCTCGCGCAAAAAACGAAAGTAATACATGCTGACCAACATCGAACTCTGGGATTAACAGCAATGGAATTGTCCTGGGGTATAGACGCTGAGTTTAAGTCGCTTGGCTTGGATCAGCTAAATATGCACTGCGGTCGTCCCACCATAAAAATCGAACTGGAAGTGAATAACCATTTAGTCCGCATCGCAAAAGAGTTCGCACCTAAATCTTGTGAATATAATTTTGTACGTGAGCATGAATATAAACATGTGCGGGTCAATAAAAAGAACATAAACCGCTACGCTAAAGAAGTGACTAATGCCCTAAATGAACGGTTTCCAAATCCAATAATTTATGGCTCCAGTGAGAAAGTTACCGGAGAGATGCAAAGAATGATGGACAATGAGTTGCTACCTTTTTTTAAAGAAGTGACCACGAAAATCGAAAGCGAAGGAATCGAGCTTCATAAATTAATTGATACACCGGAAGAGTACGCAAAAGGGAGTAAAGTATGCGCCGGAAATATTTCGCGGATTATCCGTGAAAGTGACGGACAGTAATGCGACGTCCAGGTTTGTAGAATACTTTATTTTTATAAAATCGACTTAGTTGTGCAAGCATAATTAAGTCGATTTTTTTCACCAGTAACCTATAGGAGCAGGATTTGCATTTCGCCCTTATTTTGTTATCAGCTAACTTTCTCAGCCACTCGCGCAGCTTGCACTGAAGGGAGCGCAGCTATTCGTTCCTGATAGGCTTTCAGTGATGGCCATTTTGAAAAATCGATGTTGAAAAATCCTGCCCAAGTCATGGTGGTAAACAGATAGGCGTCGGCCACTGTGAAATTATTTCCTAATAAAAATTCCTGATTATCCAAATGCTCTGCAATGTAGCTATGTCGCTTTGTCAATTTCTCATGGTAAGTTTTTTTAGTTGGTTCTGGAGTGCTTTTGTCGAATAGTGGTGAATAGGATTTATGAATTTCCGAGTTGATAAAGGTAAGCCATTCTTGCAACCTATAACGCTCCATGGTGCCATTTGCAGGGGCGAGCCCCACATCCGGCTTTTGATCCGCCAGGTATTGCAGTATAGCCACTCCTTCAGTGAGGATATTGCCGTCGTCCAGTTCCAATGCCGGGACATAGCCTTTTTTGTTGATAGCCAAATAATCTTCGCCAGCGCTAGTTTTTTTATTAGCCAAATCTACTTTGATGAGATTTACCGGCAGATTGAGTTCTTTCATGATTATATGAGACGCTAATGAGCAAGCGCCTGGACTAAAATAAAGTTTCATAGAATTTCCTGTTAGTTAAAGGTTGGTTTATGGAAAATTGTTGTGAAAGTTATTTATAAAAATTTACTTATAAAAAGTTACTTGTAGAAAGTTAGTTAAACGGGAAGCTTTTTTTATGAGGAGTTACTTAGGGATGGATATTAATCCGGTTAAAAATGTTGTTCGTTTCCTGCACCAACTCAGCAAATAATTCCTCTGCATGTTGATGTTTTAGAATGGGTGTGATTTGACTAGCCCACAGCGACATAAGGTCGGGGCGATGATGATTAATCGCAGCGGATTTGAAGCTATTGGTGAACCAACTTTGAATAGGATAAGGTAATGTTTGAAAAATTTTGGACTGCCACTCATCGGTAAAATTATTGCGGATTCCGCGCGCAAGCCGCCCGCTGAAAGCGCGGGTCAGCACTGTGTATTTTGCCTCATCGCTAAATAATGCAGCGCGGTGAATATCACTCGCGTTGGATTGCTTACACGCTAAAAAAGCTGTGCCAATTTGCACTCCCTGCGCGCCCAGGGTCATGGCTGCCGCAATACCCTTAGCATTAGCAATACCACCAGCAGCGATCACCGGTATTTTGACATTGGCAGTAACGGTCGGAATCAAAGCGAAAGTACCAGTCAATGACTCCTCTGATGATCGCAAGAATGAAACACGATGCCCGCCCGCCTCAAAACCGGTCGCTACTATTAAATCTACTCCAGCATTTTCCATTGCAACTGCCTCGTCAACAGTAGTGATAGCGCCGATGGTCACGATATTGCGACGGCGACATTCTTCTAAAATATTTTCTGGTGGAATTCCGTAAACAAAACTAAATGCAGCTGGCTTAACATCAAGTACGGCTTCAATTTGTTCTTCGAACGAATAGCCAAAGCGCGCGGGTTGTAAGGGTGGCTTAATACCGAGCTGGTGGTAGTAGGGTTGAAACATTTCGGTGGCGCGTTCGTATTCTGCTCGTGTCAGTGAGGCTTCATTCTCGTCGTGATTCGACACCCAAAGATTTAAGGCGAAGGGCTTCCTTGTTTGCGCATGAAGTACTCGTCCGATTTCACCTATATCTTCCGGGCTCAAATGATGTACCCCAAAAGATCCCATGCCTCCAGCTTCTGACACCGCCACCGTTAATTGCGTTGATGATAAACCACCACCGAAAGGACCTTGAATAATCGGATATTCAACGCCTAACCGACGCGCAACAGATGTTTGTGACCACATATCATTTCCCCTTCCGCAGTTCTATATTCAGCGCGCTTACTATATGTATTAAAGTTACATTTTGTAACTACATAACTGGTAGTAACGCAAATAATTGAGTTACCATTCAGTAACTTAGAAACCAAGCGGTAACTTTGAAAACGGGCACACCGCGCAGTAATCAAAACTGTTATCAGTGATCAGGAGATTTTTATGGTAAAGATGCGCAAAAATAAGGTGGTGCCACCGCCCGCAGAATGTCCGTTGTCAGGTTGCATGAAGTTTATTCGCGGTGCCTGGTCGACCCACATCATCTGGTATCTCGTGGAGAATCCGCGGCGGTTTAGTGAATTGAAGGCAGATATCAAAGGTGTATCAGCAAAAGTTCTTTCCGCGCGCTTGAAGGAAATGGAAGAGATAGGTGTTGTTCACCGTCAGGTCATGGATACGTCCCCGCCAACGGTTGAATACTCTCTGACGGAGTTGGGCCGAGAACTTCAACCGGCGATAGTTGCGATTGTTAACGTTGGGCACAAATTGAAGCAGAAAAAGCTCGCAGAAGTATAAAATCCCCCGTTAACGAAGATGTAAAAACAACAACACAGTGACAGCTGCCTTTGTATGTTTTCAGAATTCTTTAAATTTCTCCGTGATGAGGCGCAAGGCTGCAGCTCAGATTATTCATTCCAGGATCTCGCCAAAAATCGCCCTTTACCGCCCGACAAAACATGCATTGCCAGTTGCGTATTGCGACTTTGCGCTTCAACTGATTTTAAACGGGCCAGGTAGCGCAATATTTCTTTCTGCATTCTCGGAGTGAGTTCATCCCAGCCCTGTTTGGCTAATTGATTCTGCTCTAACGCTTCACTAAACCAAGTGGGCATAGGATCAGCAGGCCCCGGTTTATAATTTTCGTCAAATTGCAGTTTTACTTCCACGAGGCTACCAACCTGGGTGTTGGAGACTTTGAGCACTTCACCACCCAAGTACAAGTAAAAACTTCCGTCACCAACAGGCATCATATTAATACACCACGGCGGCTCAGGTTTATTGTTTACCTGCACCAACACCGGCAGCGGCTTGCGCCAGTTTTCTTTTAGTTGCGCAGCGAGTTGCGCGCTAACAAGTACATACGGATTTATTCCGCGTTTTTCGATAGTTGCGGTAAAAACAATACTGGCCGTAGCGCAACCCGTTTGATCACTAATGTTTTGTTTCAATGGGTAAACCTCTCAGGTCGCAGATGCTTCTGCTTGAAACGATTCACACACACAGACCTCAATGCCACCGCCCAGAAACCTGCCGTTATGCGCACTCGGGTGCTTCGCTGCGACCGCCACTGCCTCGTCGATATCCTGAGCCTCAACGAAAAAGAAAGCACCGATGCGCTGGCTACTAAAGACGTAAGGTCCATTGGAAACTATTGGCTGACTATGTGCGTTATCCGGAGTGTCTGTGGCGCGGATCGACTTCCAGGCTTGCGGATCGGATAGGCCACCCAAGGCACCTAATTTACCGGTTTTTTCCCACGCCTCGTAATGAGGCTGGCAAGCAGCAGAGAGCGCCTCCATCTCGGTCGGTGAAAGAGTATTAGCGATCTTCGGATCGTAATAGCACAAACAGATAAATTTCATTGGCTCTCCTCAGTCTTCGTCACGGAATCAAAGGGGTCGTAACGAGTTTCATAAAAGGTGTGGCTTTACTCCAACCCTTTTAATTTACCGACCCTCTTAATTTAGCCGGCCATAAATCCGCAGAAATTTCATCGTAACCTGACGCACCTGAAAATAAATGTAAATCTTTGTGTCGAGTCCCCGCTTTTTTGAATCCATAACGCTAGTTGACGCGTACTTGAGGGGCGCCCATTGCAACTGTGCTTATAACTCAGGCTCCGGGCGCTTATGAACGCTGATTCCCTTGGGTCGGCACACACACTATTCAGGAGTTTCAAAATGATGCTACGTGCCACTACTTTCGCTGTTTCCGCGTTGGCGGTTTCCCTGCTTACCGCTTGCAGCAGCATGTCCACCGCACCCACTTATTCCCAAGCCAACCTGCCTGTGGCCGTGCAAGTGCCCGCTGGCAACAAAGTCGCCTTGGAAACCGTGGGCGTGGGCGATATTACCTACCAATGCAACGCCAAAAAAGATATGGCTGGCCAGTTTGAGTGGGTATTTGTAGGGCCCGACGCAAAACTTAATGACCGCAGCGGCAAACACCTCGGCAAATACTATGGCCCGCCCGCAACCTGGGAAAGTATGGATGGTTCCAAACTGACGGGCACCCAAGTGGCCGTGGCCCCCAGCGCCGCAGGCAATATTCCCTTCCAACTCGTGAAGGCCAACCCAGCCTCAGGCAACGGAGCCATGATGGGCGTAACCTACGTCCAGCGTGTTAACACCATTAGTGGTGTAGCCCCGGCGAGCGCTTGCGCGGCCAGCAATGTGGGCACCAAGCAAACGGTGAGGTACCAGGCTGACTACATTTTTTATAAAGCCGATAAATAAAAAAATTCCATGCGCGGAACATTTAAAATAAAAAATAATTAGCGTAATCGCGCTCAGGATAAAGTGAGAATTTAATTTTATCCTGAGCACAATTATTTAAAAGCCAAATTATTTAAGCGCCCAATAATTTAAGAACCATATTATTTCTAAGCCAAATAATTTAAGAGCTACTTCGAATTGCCTTAATAATCAGGCAGCCATCACTCAACTCGACACTAAGCGCAGTGCCAATAGTAAAGCCTATTTTATTGAGCCAATAACCTTTGATGTGCACCCACGGAACAGGAGGTGGCGGTATATAAGGGCGAAAACCATTGGTTGTGTTTATTTGGTAATCGTAAGAGCCCTTGCGGACTTTAAGTTTGCGAGCGGGAAAAGATTTTTCTTGGGCCGAGCGAAGCTCTGGCGTTATAGTACGTTTAGCCATGATTGATACCAGTATTATCGGTTGTGGTTAGCTGCCTCTGGGTGTTTCGAGCACTCAGGGGTGGCGTCTATTTAATTTTAAAATTTACAGTTAATCGTACCTCCAAAAGATTAAAAACTGCACGCCTATAGAACACTAAAAAACTGGGTGAATCAACAGGTTTTTTTAAATTGGTTGAATTTTTTTTGCGTAAACAACAAGTGTTAATTAATTTTCGAACTGTAGGTTGGGCTGAGGAACGAAGCCCAACACTTCGTCCTTGCGAATCCACATAGTGTAATTTTGAAATACAATTCTGAAAGTCACAGAATTTTTTATGATTTGTAATCGAACATGGACATGTTGGGCTTCATTCCTCAGCCCAACCTACGGGCTAAAAAAATCTCTCAGCCTTCATCGATTCGTTTTCAACGCACCCAACCATCCCCTCCCTTAGTTCAAGGGAGGGCTAGGGAGGGTTTTACTTTTCATCATTTGCGTTTTTTACAAACCAATAGCAAAAAATTAATTTAACTTATAAAAAGGCTATGTATGGAAATCCCAAACGCTTGGGCATCGCTGTTGGTATCTGCCGTCCGAGATGCGGTCTTGTATCAAGAGCAGCTGTTAAAAAGTGAAACCTTACGAAATAGAGCTGACTACGAAGAGCATCATTTGCAACTCACTCAATTTTTTGAATTTGTGAAAGAAGAATACAAAGCGGTAGAAAATGATGCGGGTATTCCTATGGAGCGGTTACTTTAAATCAATTAGTTTTGTAGGTTGCTCGTTTCCACGTAGTTGAGGCCAGGACAAAGTTAGAATGTAATTTTAATCTGATACAAATTATCCAGGTCTTACTTTTCTGTTTTTAAATTGTGTGAAGCAAACCACTAGACTTGTCCCAAATGTTCAGGTGGTCATGAAGGTAAGAACAAATAGTTATACAAATTTTTCTTTTCCGCATTTTTTACACATTGTTAACATGGCTTAAAAGGCATAAAGTGATTTACTCCTCAGCAATATTTTAACAAACGCGAACGCATACAATGACCGCCACTCGCCACAATCTCATTAAGGCCTTAATAGTCATTACATTGCTATTTCAGGCTATTAATATAGCTTGGGCGTCAAATCATAATTGTTGCCCGGAGGATAACCCGGATTGCGTCATGGTTAGCATGACTATCGGTTGCAGTGCCTGTCTCGCCCTCGCTATCCCAGCCAAAGCGTCATCCATAGTTGAAGTATTAGGCATAGCTATAAAAGTATCCGTCTCTTCACTTGATTACCTATCTGTAAATAATCATGTTATTTGGCGCCCACCCATTGTTTTCATTCTTCTCTAAATTTAATGAACCCAATTAATAGTGAGGTCTTTATGAAAACGAAATTTTTAAAAATCGCAGCAGCAATAATTGCATTCGCAACGTCTAGCACCGTGTTAGCAGCGGGTGCTTGCTGTGCTATAGGTGCATTTTGCTGTGCTGGCGGCATGCCCTGCTGCCCGTAGTAAATTGTAATTTCCTGCCTGCGTAATTCTGGCTTAGGTAGGTTCACACTCAGCGTACTGCATGTTTGCATTTACGCTGAGTGTTTAATCTTTAGCGTATATACCCAAGGCCAGCTTTTGGTTTTTTTCTTAGATCAAACTAAAAAAACTGTTAGATTTTGTGCATTGTATCCACCCACGGAACAGCTTTGGTTTGAACTTGCTGTCTAGAGTTTGGATAACAATGAAATAGAACATATTTTTCATTATTAAGTTTTTGACAAGATCCTTCAAACGAAACAGGAAGAGTGCCTACAAGGTATTTATCGCCTTGTTTGAACGCAAGTTTACCGCCCTCTTTCATAGGCGTGTTTGCTGCCCAGAGTGCCATAAACTGCATGGTGTTATCTTCGTGCCAAGCTGGGCTAGCTTTGTGAGCGGGAAACTTTTCTCCTTCATCCTGTCTGTTGCCGATTGGATGTTCCCGCGGTTGATGCTTTAGCTGGTCGTTATCGAGCATAACGACAATTGTCTCTTCGCCATTCGTATAGCGTGCCGTGTGCGCTGCCTGATTTTTAATATCTGTTACCACTCTGCTTGCATTAACGGCAGCGTTTTGAATCCACTGACGCGTTAAGGCTATTTGAATCTGTCTTGTTTCCGGATTTTTCTCAGCGCTGGCTGTTGCTAACTGAAAAAGCTCGTCGATGTCCTCATCGTTTAGTTCAGGCTCAACAGTGGCTACCAGTGCCAGGTGTTCAAGAACTCTTTTACTTTTAGATTTGTTTTGTTTACCACCTAATTCCCAGCTAGTGAGAATATGCTTATTGGCAAATGAATTTACCCAAGCGGTTTCAAAAGTTTTTGTGTATGGCATTGGTTGCACCCTTAATAGGTTAAAAATTTAATTTTATTAGTTGTCAAAATTATTTTATCTATATTTCTGTAAATAAAATCAACATTTGAGGACGTTTATTTTTCGATCCGCTGAATATCCCATATTTAAGCAATCGATAATGGACTTTATAACGATTAGATAAATTTGCATTTTTACCTTTTTCGATTTTTATTTGCTGATAAGTAGCTTCGACCATTTTGTTAAAAATGACTTCCGACTTTTAACGCATTTGTTTCAATCATTGAGTCATAAATGAATGTGAGCTTAGATACGAGCCTAATACTAGAGAGTTCATACTCATCGTATACTTCAAACTTAACTAAATACTCATCGCCAAAATCAATGAAAACAGGAACACTAGACTCAAGCCATGCTTTTCTTGGACGAATCCAATCGAACTGATGATGACCTGAATACGATTGATGTACTTGATCAGCTATTTCGTGCATAAAATGATACTGCCCCCAACTCACCATCGACTTTGTAGCAAATGGATTATTTTCGCGTAATTCAGATAGCTTAAAAAAAATCCCATTATTAGCACCATGTTGATGACGCTTCGCTTTTACCCAAACAATGTCTTTGGCTATTTCTGATTGAGGATCAGGAAGTAAGTGATATATGTCAAAATTCTTTTTAAAAGGTGCTCCATCAATTATCCAAATTAAATTTTTGTAAAATTCTTCCCGCGATATTCTTTCTAGGTCCGTTATATTTGAATGTTGAACTTCGATAATAATCCCCGTTGGGGTTTTAATGTCCGCGCGATGTATTTCACCGTTTGCAGCCATGTGTGTAATTTCACGGCACTCTGGAGGAAATCTATTTTTCCAATGTCTATGCCACAAGGTTTCATTTTCCCACCAAGGATCACAGTTTTTGCATTTAGCATGCGCCCAATGAGCAATCATTCTCGATCCACATTTAGCAATCATTTCTGCCTGACAAACAGGACATACGCCTCTGCCGCAAGAAAATGCTTCAACTCGAACATTATTTACTAAGGAAAATTGCATTTTGATCTCTAGATATTGCTTAAATAAAATTTGCAAGCATGAAAATAAATTATTAGATAAGAATAATTAATTGCTATGTTAAGTTCAATTTGAATAAAGTTTTTCCCGCTTTTCAAAAGCCTTTTCCCCCCCATCCAAAATTTCACACACATGCTCACGGATTCCTATCCGTTCTAACACGTATGGAGAATCATTGTTCACAAAGCTATTTTCTAATCCGCCAAATTTATATTCAAATTGAAATTCTTTGTTATCTCGATTTGTTTCTTGGCCGCTTTGATTTGCAACAATCACATATTCACTATCTGCACCAACGACTACATTTGGATTATGAGTAACTACAATTATTTGTCTATCCTTCTTCTTCTTTTTTAAATATTCAGCAAGTCCCTCGTAAACAGATCTATTATCGAGATCATCTTCTGGCTGATCTAAGACGATAGGATGTTGACTTTTATCAAGTTCAACTAACACACGAAGAAGCGCTAAGGCTCTCTTTCCTGGCGACATGATATTAAAAGAATCACCGCCTAATTTTAAATCGTAATTTAAATACACTGAGTTAGAAAGTATTTCATGTAAAACATTAGAGAGTTTATTATCACCTTTTAACTCTAGCTTTCCAGTTTTCGCTTGCGCCAGTAGAAAATTAACCCTAGTCTGATAAAGCTCTATGCAATCATCATTAAAATTTTCATCAGATAGAAATCCCTTAACTTCATAGTTACTTTGATACTTAATACGATCTTTCATTATTGCAGTTATATTTTTAGATTTGCATTTGTGCGCAACATTAATTTTTAGTTGGTCGTCTTGTCCTGCGAGTGCATTGTTATCTACAACATCTTTAACTAAATTTGTGGAGCTTATCTTATTTGCTATATGAGACATCAATTTATTTTCGATTAATTCAATATCTTTATTTAAAGACAATATTTTTAACTCAATTAATTTTACTTCTTCAAGCTTATCTACTTCATTTCTAATTAATTCACTTTTATCTCTAAGTGGCGAAGAGTCATTTATTTTTTCCAATATCGGAGCATGCTCAATATTTATTAAGGTAGCTTTATTTTCTATGCCTGTTTTTAATTTTTCTTTCACCGCTGTGTGATCTACAATAGCGTGTTTTACTGCTTTCAAATAGAGTTCCGTTTCCAATAAGATCTTAGAGTATATTTCTTGTTTAGTGTCTTCACTTAATTCACTGTATTTGCTCCCGAGAATTGCAGAAAGTGATAGGAGTGGTTCAAGTTCAGACTTGTTCAAAGTATCTAGCAGAAATATATCACCTATCAGAATATCTTTTTCTGTATTAAGGCTTTTCAAAGTTTCGGTGAACTCTCTATGCTGCAATAGCTCTTTTTCACTTAAATCAAATTGTTCCTTTAAGTCGGAAAGTTCCTTATTAAGTTTATCAATATTTTTTTGAATGTCTTCTGAATTTCCCTTTTCGCTTAAAGCTAGTTCTGCCTTTTGAATATCTCGAATTTTTGTTTCGAAATTGTTTGTATCAACGGCAATTAATGAATCAAGATCATTAATGTTTTTTTCATACTCTAAAAATGTATCGGCGATCACTTTTGTTTGGGATAGAATTGATCTAATCAATCTATTAAGTTCTTTATTCTCAATACTTCCGTCATTTATTTTAGAGTTCAAGTAGTGTTGAGGGAAGTAAGTAATCTTTCTTGACTCAGTAGAATTTTTCAAACTTGTTTTGTTTCCATCTTTCCAATACACATCAAAGTCGAGACCCGGTTCAACTTCATGCAGCCAACTTAAGTCATTTTTTGCATCTCCCTTGCGGCGTATATATTCAGATGAATCACTTGATTTAACGATCAGTCCCGCCAAAAGGGACTTGCCAGTAGATTTTCCACCGATAATGGAGTTTAATCCCGAGCTAAAATAAATGGGATCTTTTGAAAAATAACTTCTACCATTTTGAAACTGAACATAATCAATTACCTGATAAGGGGCCTTTTTATCAGGATGAGTTGCACTAATACGTACCCTTTCCTCCTGTTCAAATAAAACTTGTTTAAGTCCATTAAAGCTTGGTTCAATCTTAAGCCAAGTATCACAATTCCCTATACGATCTTTATCTTCGGAAGCGCTAAAATTATGGGCATCACTGCAATCGAAAAGTAAGTGATTAACATTTTCCATTTTAAGTTTTGCTTTTGCCAGGTTGCAATGATCAGCGCTTTCACCCGCCAAGAAAACAATTTTTGCTTCATTGATAATTGATCTTTTGTCAGATGCTCCACCACTGTCCCATCGAAAATTATCCCACTCTCCCTTTCCTATTGCAGTAATTATGCGGCCCTTAAAAAATGGCCGATTAAGAATTTCTTTTAGCTTTTCATAATCGACGTTGAAATTATTAAAACCAACTTTCCAATCAGATATGTTCTGTAGCTGCACATTTAAAGGAGATTTTGCTTTAATTTTTACTCCAAGCTCAGAAAGGGAATTATATGTTGGAATTGCGGACCAGTCTGGATCAGCTGAACCGCTCTCTAATGTATAGTTGGCCGACAAAGCATTTAAAAATTGTGTTTGAATAGTATCGATGTTTATTTTATCTGAGAAAATAATATGATAATTGATTCTGCTGAGATGTTTATCTCCTGCAAACTTATTTATTCGAAACTCAATTACGGGCAATATGCACTTAATTTTTTCTAACTTTCCATTGTCAGCATAGGCTTTGACCTTTTTATATCCATCAAGAGTTAAATAGTCATTTATTCCTATTACTTTAAATTCTGGAGGCAGCGCATTTAAATCTGCAATAAACTTATCCCAAGTTTCTTCGATCTGAGCGTCGCCATAGTGATGTGTAAATGAAGCGGGTGTATGAATATGTAAATCGCATTTACACCAATTCGATCCTTTTTCACTTTTCATAATTTCTGTATTCCGTTAAAAGTATTTTATTTCACAGCAAACTAATGTTTGTGAACATCGATATTACAGTAGGTGGGCAAAGCGTCATCGGCCACGATTGTGATACTGTAATAGAAGCTACACCCAATGAGGACCAATGCGCACCTCGTATAAAAAAGAGGTATTTAAAAAATACCCATCTATCTCACTTTCAAATCTATAGAAATATGATCATGTCGCTATAGTGATACGTAGCCTAGTAAAAAGTTGCCAAAGCTGAGGTTAGAAAAGAGTGAATCTCTAATAAAGCAATCAGCATTTACTTACCTGACCTATTAACCAAAAGATAGACTTACTAGTTTTGTTTAAC
The DNA here is from genome assembly GCA_040385335.1 of Pseudomonadota bacterium. Lineage (GTDB taxonomy): Bacteria > Pseudomonadota > Gammaproteobacteria > Pseudomonadales > Cellvibrionaceae > Cellvibrio. The sequence continues at coordinate 23,369 of JAZKHP010000077.1, read as the reverse complement.
TATCAAATCTCGGATGTGTGGTTTTATTCGCAATTGATGAAGTAAAGACTATTACCCTTATGTACGCCACTAGCCATTACAGAATATTACGGCTTTTCCCTTTTAAATTTCTGGTATTTACCAGTAATGATTACTAATCATTCGAAATTGACTGTAGTGCGCAGGTTTTACCTGAATGAACCACATTTTTCTTAAATAATTTTAGTTCTCACCAACTCAAGAAACTTCTGCAAAATAGGCGATGTATTTTGCTCCGAATAAGCAACGGCTATCCCCATTGAGATAGGATTGGTTGTATTACTGAGTTGCCGAAAAACAACACCCTTACGTTTTATTTTCTGTAGTGAGGTCGACATAAGCGCAACACCTTGCCCCTCTGCAATAGCACCAAGGAGTATGTGATGATCCGCTGGTTCAGGGATCATATTCGGTTTAAAATTAATCTGCGCAAAATAGGATAAGCAGTAATCGTAGTAGCCCGGATTTAATCGCCGATCAAACCAAAACAGAGATTCGTTGCAAAGATCATCAAAGTTCAAACTGCGTTTGCGTGCGAGTGGATGTTGCGCAGAAAGTGCAACCACGAGCGGCTCGTTAAATATTGTTTCAGTTTTCAATCCCTGGGTTTCTGTATGCAGGGTGATAAAGGCTGCATCAATGATTCCATTTTTTAGATCTTGCACCAAACTGATGGAATGCTTTCCTCGTGTGTTAATTTTTAAACGCAGAAAACATTCTTGCAACTCACTAAAAACATCGGGAATTTCGCTGCGATCAAACACGGTTGTATAACCAACCGTAAATTGCCCATCTTCTATTTTCCTTGTCTCCCTCGCTGTTGCAACAGCTTTTTCTGCTTGCATCAATGTGCGCCGCACTTCCGGTAAGAATGCAACTCCTGCGGGGGTAAGCGTTACTCCCGTTTGCGTGCGCACAAATAATTCAACACCCAGCTGGTCTTCTAATTGGCGAATTTGCCGGGAGAGCGGTGGTTGTGACATATGTAGGCGTTGCGCTGCTCGTCCAAAATGTAATTCTTCACAGAGCGCAAGAAAATAACGAAATTGGCGTAGATCGATTGAATGGTTCATACCGAAAAGGTATCACATAAATGGTATTGGATGCCACTCACAATACCCACTAGAGTGCGCTACGCACTGAACCCAAAGACTTTCAACATCATAACTATAATGTTTTTGGGGAACAAAGTGTATTTGTAGTGATGCTTAAGCTTACTCACTATCAACCAATAATAATTAAGGAGATATCACGTGTTTAAAACATTTCACATTAGATTTTCAAAGGTTGCATTAGGTATTTTTGCGCTGAGTCTTGCCGGTTGTGGTGGTGGCGGTGGCGGTGAAAAAAATCACACAGCTTCTTTACCGCAAATAAATTCTTCTGTAGCGAGTAGCGCTGCAATATCTGCACCTCAGGTAAGTAGTGCTTCGGCCGCGAGCATTGCTGCTTCAACATTTAAAAATGTTTCTATCGCAGCGCCATCATTGAGTGAAAATTTTATTGGTGAAGTGGCCCAACGCCCGATTAATATTTACCTTCCTAAAGCTTACTTTACTTCTGAAACACCCTTACCTGTGGTGTATTTTTTGCCGGGCTTCGGGGATACCTACATGCTTGATGTGAGCATTCCGCAAGATTTTGATAAAGTGTTCAATACTTATCAGCCCACCATTCTTGTAATTATTTCGGGTGTCAATTTATTGAACGGCAGTTTTTTTGTTGACTCTGCCGGGACAGGAAAATGGGCTGATTATGTATTGAAAGATGTCGTTGGTTATGTTGATGCAAATTATCGTACGCTCGCCAAACCTGAGTCGCGCGGTATTGCAGGGCATTCAATGGGTGGCTTCGGTGCTTTGGATTTAGCTATGCGTCACCCCGATATATTTGGTTCGGTTTTTTCTTTATCACCTGGGCTTGTTGACGCTAGTGGTATAGCGGACACACAAATATTTAATTCTGATACTCACATTAAAAGTTTTATCGCAGCAATGCCGTCCCTCAATAGTGTGACTGCCCTGCAAAACAGCCCCTACATTTTTAATATAGCTTATGGCGTGGCCTTTGCACCTCTATCAACACCACCCTACTTCGAATACCCATACACACTGGTGAATAATGTGCTTGTACGCGATGACGTTATATGGGCTAAGTGGGAAGCGGGTTTTGGAGCAATTCACAGTGAGGTTGATAATTTTAAAGATAATTTAAAATCTCTAAATGGTATTCAATTAGATTGCGGAACCAATGACGAGTACCAATGGATATACAGAGGTTGCAATTACTATGATGCAGAGTTAACCGCTGCAGGGATAGAGCATACCTACAATACCTATTCAGGGTTCCATCAAGACAAAATTAGAGAGCGTATATTGGATTTCATGCTGCCATTTTTCTCTCAACGTTTGGCGACCCAATAGAATACTTTCTACGAATAAAAATACATTTTTGATAGTAAGCGCATCTCAACACTAAGAGATGCGCCGAATCGCATCTCTAAAGCATGCTAGAAAAATTACCAAATAAATTTTTTTGTGACAAATCGGAAAATATTGCAAGAAGCTTTTTCAAAAAAATCACTATTCAAATTCCTCCATAAACATCCTAGCCAACGGCATACTCACCTGCCCAAAATCCCAAAACTCTTCCACGTTGAGTAAACGTATCCGTTAAACCGGGGGAACCTCACCAAGCCAATTAATCGCCCCTCACCATCGCCGATCAAAATTTATTTGACTTTGTTTCACGTGTCAGATATTGTTTACACATGAAAGATAAAACACTTGAATACACAGGGGACCAGTTGCTAGCAATCTTAGCTGCCCTCGCCAATCCACACCGGTTGCGAATCATTGCGGCATTACAATCGAGTGGCCGTAACTATGTCAGCCAGCTTGCTCGCGAGATTGGTATCAGCCGTCCGTTGCTACATCTACATCTGCAGAAGCTCGAAGGCGCTGGCCTTGTCACCAGCAAGCTCGAGTTTTCGCAAGATGGTAAAGCCCTTAACTATTTTGAAGTTAATAATTTCACGTTCTCCCTTACACCAGCTGCGATTGCGGCAGCTGCTAATTCTCTAACTACCAACCCCGAACCTTAGAGGCACTTATGTCCGAAAATATTTTTTATGCCGCGTTCTTTTTCCCCGCTGCTGCTGCTGTGCTTATTTTTTTCATGAAATATCTTTCTGAAATTCTGCAAGCACGAGTACGTCTCGGCCAGGATGAAGCCTATCGCGAGATAGCTTTGAAGACTGCCAACGCCCAAGGCGAAACAGCAGTAATGCTCTCGTCGTTAGGCACCTCGCTTGCGGAAATTCAATCCCGGCTAATAGTGCTTGAAAAAATTCTCAAGGACGTTGAGTAGCTGATATGAAATCCAATCAATATGCCGAAGGATATTCGGAATTAAGGAGTTACCCTATGAATGAAGTTTCGCTGTTTCGTCTTTATATGCTCCGAGCGCTGTATTTGTTGATCGTCGTGGGGCTCGGTATTGTGTTATGGCCCGGGGTGATTCATCACGAAAAACCCTGGGAACCGATGGAAGGCGTGGTTAATTGTATGCTCGCCTCATTTTCAGCGCTGTCAGTGTTGGGGTTGAAGTATCCGCTACAGATGATACCTCTGCTATTTTGGGAAGTGGTGTGGAAGACGATGTGGCTGATCTTGGTTGCAGTTCCGTTGTGGTCTGCAGGCACTATGGACGAAGCACATCATTCAATTGCCGTCGGCGTGCTGGGGGTCGTGATTTTTCCTTTTATCATTCCGTGGCGTTATGTGTTTGCACATTACGTGAAGAAGTCTGGCGACCGTTGGCGCTGAGGGACACTGGCGAAGGAACGCATCTTATTTCTATCATTGTTACTATATTTGGGCTTATTTATGAAGTATTTACATCGAACAATAATTGCTTTTTTTGTAGGAGGATCAGCGACATTTTATATTCCTATTACGACGGCCGATGCAGCCTTAGATGCGCTTAACGAAAATCATTTAGATAAGGCACGCACTTTATTGTTACAACAGTTACCAAACGCTGAAACGAAAAATGCCACGCTAAGGCATTTGGGTAAAGTTGAATTTCATGCGGGCAATTATGACAAGGCAATAGACTATTTGCAGCAAGCTATAGCTGTTGACCCTAATTCTGCAGTGGATCATTTATTATTAGGTAAATCCTACGGCCAAAAAGCGCAAACAACTTCAATGTTTTCGGCCTTGGGTTTGGCTAAAAAGTGCTTGGCAAGTTTTGAAAAAGCTTATTCTTTAGAGGGTAAAAACACACAAATATTACAGGCGCTAGTGGAATATCATTCTGCAGCGCCAGCCATTGTAGGTGGCTCACAAGAAAAATTATTGCAATATTCAGCTGAGCTGAAAAAAATAGCGCCGGAGGTGGCCGCTATTTACGAAATCAATAACCTGGAGAAAGATAAAAAACATGACGAGGCTGTAAAATTGGCGCTTGATCTTAAGCAGAAAAAAAACCTTCCTGTCACAACACAGTTTGCCCTGGCAAATTATTTTAAAGAAAATAGATTATATTCTGAGGCGGAAGACGTTTTGGAAAATTTAATTAAGGTGCCGGTGACTACTCAAACGACTATTGAAGATCGTTGGTATATTAGTGATGCATCCTTGCAGCTGGGTGAAGTCTTTCTGGCAACTAATAAACAATTGGAACGAGCGGTAGTGCTGGTAAAAGACTTTCAAGCAAAAAATAACAACCCTAAAGATATTCATTATCTCTGGGCTTTTTGGAGCTTGGCAAAAATTTATAAGGCCAATGGCAATTTGGATAAGTATCAAGCTGAGGTAGACCATATTAAAACCCTGGACTACAAGCAAAATAAATATTTTTCCAAGCAATTTGAAGAGGAATCAAAAAACTAAAATATGCATGTGAAGAAGAATATTTGAGTGCAAACGCTTACCCTATCTAGCCACTATTCACCATCGCCATTAAAGAAGAAATGGAGAAGGCGGGATTTGTCGTGCAGCAAACCAATATTGAGCAGGGCTACAATATTGATGAAGAAGTACAAAAGCATGTGTGGGCTGACATCATAATTTTACAGTCACTGGTGTATTGGTTCGCAACCCCCTGGATTTATAAAAAATACGCCGATGAAATATTTACCGCAGGACTCGTTCAGCAAAACCTGATTATAGATGATGGCAGGACGCGAGAAGATCCGCATAAGCAATACGGCACGGGTGGAAAAATGCAGGGTAAAAAATACATGCTGTCGTTGACGTGGAACGCGCCTGAGAATCATTCGGTAATAAAGATCAAGGCTTATTCGAAGGAAAAACAGTGGATGATATATTTATTGGCAACACGGCTAATTATAAATTTTGCGGTGCTGAAATTTTGCCATCATTCTCTTGCTTTGATGTCGTAAAAAATGCGGATGTAGAAACGGTTACGCGAGGCTTAAAAAACATCTTGAGAAATTTATTCTTTCGGGAATAGCTGCTGAAAAGAAAATATGCATTGATGCGTTATAAATTAGAGATTTGTTACGAAGTTCTTGAAAACATTGCTTGATGGCAACGGATTGGGCTGAGAAAAATTTAGCTCAAGTCTAACTGACAGATACCTTAAAAGACGGTAACTGTCAGCTCAGGTTTGAGCTAGTAGATAATTTGCAGGTATACATTTTCCTTCAGTAATTTTTTTACGCTAATTGTTTTTGAAAATTCTCAAATTATTATTGATATTGTCTTATGCGACTCTCGCAATTACATGATTTGCGGCATCAACATAGGATTCTGATGCATAAACATTCAATTCTCTTCTTGATGCTTCATAACGTAATTCTTCTACAAAATCTTTGAATGCTTGACCTTCAGACTTATTCAACTGCTGTGATGGAATTTGTATCAGCAGTTCGCACAACTCAGGCTTAAATAAGGTAGCTTCATCTCTCAACCTATCCAATTGCCATAATTTACTTTGTGCTCGAACCAGCGCTTGTTGAATTCTGCTGGAATCAGGAACCGCATCAAACTGCGCTGCATAGGTGTCTGATAAAAAACCGAACGCAATAGGAACACCAGAACCTCTGATAGCGATTGAACGATCAAAAAAACCGATAAAATCAGACCTTTGTCTTGCGACAGCCTCATATATATTTTTTCTCCATGATTCCGGTGCGGAGAGTTCTGACTTTTTATGAGATGAAGCTTTGGTAATTTCATCTAAAAAACTAAATGATGAGCAATACATAGCCGCCCTTAACAAACCTTCTTCAATATTCTCAGCTAACGAAGAATTAATTTTGCCCAGATGGAAACCCTCTAGCGGAGGTTCCCAATCCATAGACAAAGGTTTATTGCTATAAAAATTTTCAGCCGATTTAATACAGATATTCAAGGCATCAGCGATGCCAGTACCAAATTGATCCCCATACATTTTTTTCAATTTTTCTGCATGTACGAGTTTGGCTGCAATAAAAGCATGATCACCACCTTTTATAACAGCACCTAATGTGATGCGTTCACCCGACAGCGGGATGGGCTCAATTTGAAGGCTTCGCCAACTAAACTCGTACCCTGGCAATTTAGGAAAATCAATTTTCATGGTTTTGATTCTTTGCATTTTTTTGAGGATTAGAAGAAAAAAAATCTGACTGCCTTATACCAAGATCTTGTGTCAGTATATTTTGCATTTCAGGAATACGCGCTTTTAAAAAGTTAATCTGTTTCACAAAATACTTTTCCAGGAATTTAAACTCTGTAGCACGAACACAATGAGATACATCATCCCAGTTGACATTATTGTAACCATTAACAAACTCTAACGCCCGATTACGAATTCGGTGTAAATCAAGTTCTGTTTTATCTTTAGCTACCAATGCGAGTAATTGGGGGCAAACCGGTGTATTTGGGCCTACATGCCCTGGAAAAGCATCATCGTGATCAAACAACCAAAATACATCTCCTTTCTCAAAGGCCATGTTATTGGGTAAGCGATCCCCATTAGCAATCCATTCATCAAATACAGCGCTCCTTAACAACTCAGGCCATTTAAGTAAATTTGACTCAAAGCTGGGTAAATCTTTTAGTCGAAATAAAGGGGTAAATCCACGCATACATCCAAAAGCTAAGCCCTCGACATTTCCTGCCTGCCTGTGAAATTGTGTATTCCCTAAATCAACGTAATAACCTTGGCGAACAGGAAGATGTAACATTTTTGCTAAAACTGAGCAAATAGCCTCTCTAGCAATACCTTCTGGACTAAGTAACTTTACAAAGGCGCGCATCCTACCCTGGTCTGTACATATATCCCCCAACAAAGTCACACCCTTCCCTTGTGCCGAATGGTCTTTCGAAAGGTCGGGGTAAGCTGTAGCGAGCTCTATACGGGGATTATTTAAAGACATACAGCTCCTTATTATTACCGTCCCAACCACCCGCGCAGGTGGTATACGAGTGTAAGACTTCAATCCTTGGAGTCAACGCACAACCTTGTGTTAATCCTGTGGATAATTTGTGAAAGAAATTTAACAGCTAGATTGGGTATAGATATCTCTCAAGCCTAACCCCTTTAACAGCCGCTGTATAAACAATCCCAGTAGCCCTATCAAGGTCAGCATTATTGAAGAAGGTTCTGGAACCGTTACAGGTTGCCGCACATGAATGTCAAAGCTGTTAATCTCGCCAAAAAGTAGCGCGGTGTAATCTACGCCGTTTAGTGTGCCGGTAGTATCAAAATAAACGTAGCCCACCTCGGCCATCACGCTACTATAAGAAAAGTCTTGAATAAGACTGAGATCTTTAAGGAAGAATACGTCAGAGTTAATTGAATCGAATGATAAAGATCCAGTGCGATAATTAGACGCATCTCCCCGGTCATAATAATACTCAGTAAAAAGATCACGATCATTGTTATGGATTACGCTGATGGTCTCCGTTGGCTGCGGAGTAAAAGTTCCCAAACTGCCGCTTGATGTCAAATCAAGAGTTCCACCGTTGGCACCAACTAAGGTGGTATGCAACCAATTATGTGGCCCGCTATAAGTTGCCGTAAGATCGCCATCGACAACACCTAATCCTGTTTGTGTTGCAACTTCAGTGTCATACCAAAAGGTCCCGTGAAAACCTCTGTAGGCATTTTCTTCTGCATTCCAGAATTTTGCTTCCGGGGTAACATGCATATTCGTTTCATAATAATCCCACATCATGCCATTAAAGCTTCCCTCGATAATGACCGCTGATGCGGAATGAGAAACTATTAATGTCATCAACAGTACGATTAACTTATTTGATCTTGTCATGATTAAGTCCTCTGCTTGATTGATGTTAAAAAAGCTTAGGCTTTTTAGGCCAACGCTCTGTGTAGCGCCCACGTAAAAGAATAATCATTCTGCATCTCCAAGGATAGGATTATTAAATTTTATTTATTTTTTCTAGTTTTGGCTTCTCGTAATCCGAACTACAAACTATTTTGATTACATTTAATTGCAAATTTAGGTGCCTGAGCGTTACTAGCCAGTGCGATATTTTTGCATGCGAAACTTTTTAATTGTGTATGTCGATGAAAATGAAAGCGTTCTACCTATTTATACATGCCTAATTAGTAACACGCATTGTGTTTGATTTAGTGATTACTTTAGGGATAGCAAAAAATTTGTGGCATTGTTCGATAACACACCGAATTTCCGGTTTCTATTACCTCATCCTGATCATCTTTACATCTCATTAACGCTGTAAAGTTTGACATAAAAAACGATTCGGATTATTGCTGTTGCATCTGGTCGCTACCTCAATAAATCCTGGATAAGATATGTTGCAATTAACCGACGATATTAAAATTTCGCAGAAAAAAATTAAATCTATCCTTAATGATGCTGCAAAAAGTGCAGCGGCGATTAATCTTGTTTATGTGAATGATGCACAACCGGGAATTACGCGAATTAGGAACGGTGACCAATTTCATTATTTTTTGGGTAAGCGTAAAGTTCAGGATAAAGCGGTTCTTGATCGCATTAAAAAATTGGTAATACCACCGGCTTGGGAAAATGTATGGATTTGTGATGTGGAAAACGGTCATTTGCAAGCCACGGGGACGGATGTAAAAAACCGCAAGCAATACAAATATCATGCTCTCTGGAACGCGTTGCGTAACCTGACAAAATTTTATCGTTTGTATGAATTCGGCAAAGCGATTCCTGCTATTCGGCAACAACTTGAAAAAGACATATCCTTACCGGGTTTGCCGGTTGAAAAAGTATTGGCAACGGTTGTGTGCTTGATGGAAAAAACGCATATTCGTATTGGCAATAGTGCCTATGAAAAATTATATGGGTCGTTTGGTTTAACCACATTAAAAAACAAGCATGTCAAAATTGATGAACATAAGTTGCAGTTTATGTTTAAGGGGAAAAAAGGTATTTCTCATAACATCAACATTAAAAGTAAACGCCTGGCAAAAATTGTACAAAGTTGTAGAGACATTCCTGGCAAAGAACTTTTCCAATATTATGATAGCAATGGTGATCACAAGTGTATTGATTCGGGGATGGTTAACAACTATATAAAAAATATTACGGGACAAGATTTTACCGCGAAGGATTTTAGAACCTGGGCTGGAACAGTGCATGCTATTAGCGAATTTAAAGCGATGTTGATTGGCGCAGCCGGCAATGAATCTGCTTCACAGGCTTCATTGATATTAGCGGAAGCCACTGCAGCTGAAATACAGAAGATAGTTAAAAAGAATATTGTAACTATGCTTGATCAGGTGGCAAAGCATTTAGGGAATACGCCGACTGTCTGTAGAAAATATTATGTTCATCCGCTGATTATCGATCTTTATGAAAAAAATACCTTATCGCCGTACTTAAAGAAAGTTGGGGATAAAATCATCGACAAGCAATTCTCCAGTGAAGAAAATTTATTGATGTTGATTCTTGAAAAAGAACGTACAGCATCCCCATAGCTTCCAAAGTAGCGTCACTACCATTTTCAGCTCCGCTAAAAGTTGTAACCAAGGGCTCGCCGCTTGGGAAGATAAAGAGTTTGCTTTTAGACTACATCACTGCCGCCAGGTAATTGCCAACCACGCCATGCGTTGAATGTCGTTAACGGAAGTAGAATTGCCAAATTCGCGATGGCGCTTATCCGCTAAATTTCGTCCGGTGATTGATAACTCTAATTGTTTGGCCACTTGCCACGCATAGTGCATATCGAGCGCGGTGTAAGCCGGTATGGGTTGATTGGATAATTTCGCGACGTGACGCACACTCACTTCAAGCAAACTGTTGTCGGTCGCTTGCCAGCTGGAGCGCAGCTGGGCTTGATATTTGGGATCGTTGGACAGTATATCGCTGCGCAGGCCAAGGGCATTAGTGCCCGGTTTTACACGCAATTCATTATTGAATCGCGCCCCGCCACTGCTGATTCGCCATCCGGGCAGCAATTCATAGGTGGCCCATAACTCGATACCGTAAACCTTGGCTTCGATATTGTTTTCGATCTCCAGTGGCAGGATGGGTGTACCGCTGCGCAGCTTGTCCCAGTCGTGGTAGTAGGCGGTGGCGGAATAGACCAAACGATTCCATGCCTGACCGCGGTAACCCAAGGCAAATACATTGGCGACTTCAGATTCAAAATTCGGACCGCCGATGACGATCGAATTCGGTGGGGCCGGATAATAGACGTCCCGGTCATAACGCGAGGGAGCGCGTACGGCTCGGGAATAGGCGGTCCATAACAGCGATTTCTCGGAAGGGCTCCAGGCGAGGCGTGCAGTCGGTAGGTATTCAAGGCCCGTGTAATCGTTATGCTCAAGCTTAATGCCGAGGGTGGCTTTCACTTTGTCTATGAGTGCGAACTCATCCTGAATAAAAAGATTCTTCCACTCCAGGGTGCGACTATCCGGAACAAATACGGCGAATAATCCGGGGTTTACATCGTCCCGACCGTGACGATATCCACCGCCCCATACAACGCGGTGCTGACCCAAAGGCAAACTGTGTTGCAGCTCAATATCAAATATATCGGCACGCGGTTGAAATAGAACTACATCGCGGCGTTTCGTATAGTCCCAGTAGGCTTGTACCTGCAGATTGGAACCGTCCTCGTAGCGCCTTTGCCAGCGCGTTAATAAATTCGTACCGGAAACGCTAATATCACCGAGGGCAAGAACATTGGCGAAAACACCACGATCTTCAGTGTGGCCATCGTAGGTATCACCCTGCAGGGTAAAGAAGTCACGCCCGGCACCCCAGTCGGTGCGAAACCCCGCTTGCACATTGCGGAAAGCATCGTGGGGATTGCCGCCGTCAAAGCGCAGGCTGTTGTCTGTATCCCGCACTTTTCCGTAAACCTTGAAATGACCTGTATCGCCAAATGACCCACCGTAGCGGGTGCGAACTCCGCGCTCGAAATTACCGGCGTGAGCTGCGGCCAACCAACCGCTGCTATCCGCAGCGCGGCGGGTAATAATATTGATCACACCGTTAACGGCATTGGAGCCCCAGAGCGTAGCGCCGGGCCCGCTGATAACTTCAATGCGCTCTACATCTTCCAGCATGAGGTCCTGTTGGTCCCAAAAAACACCGGAAAATAGTGGACTGTAAATGGTGCGGCCATCCATTAGCACCAGTAGCTTATTACTGGCTGCGCTATTAAAGCCGCGGGTGCTGATAGCATATTGGGATGCATTAATTTGGGTGACGTGCAATTGCGGGGCGAGGCGCAGCACTTCGGGAATCGTGGTTGCGCCGGAGTTGCGAATATCTTTTTGCGTAATAACATAAATTGATGCTGCGGCCGTCGACAGCGGCTGGCTTTGCTTGGAAACGGAAACGACCTTGATATTCAGCAAGTCTTCAATGGATAGTGAAAAGATATCCGTTTTTTCACTCAAGCTTTGTGCCCGGCAAACCGAGCAGCCTAGATAGGTTGTGATCAGGATTGCGACAAAGTGCGTGGCGCTTTTGATCCTTGAATGTGTATTCATAATCCTTCTCGCTTGCTATTAAAAATTATTGTTTTAAAACTATTATTCGCAGGCACGGGTATCGATTTTTTATTTTATTGAAGTGTAGTTCAAAATATTGCAGCTGCAGCTTGGCTTGGCGAATGATTTATTTTGTTAGCAATTCAATGCTGAAATGAATATTTATACGACACTACTCAGCGTTGATCTTTCTCTTAGCGTTGTATGGTTAACGTGAGATAGGAAGGCTGTATAATATCTTTAACAGGTAAATAAGCACATAAGATTGCGTGGTGAGCTTGTTTCCTATGCTTTAAAAATATTGAATATTTTCATAGGTGTTTTTCAAAAATTTTTAAATATCAGAAAATAAATAATATGTTGCCGAGATAAATTTTTTAATTAATTTTAAATTTTTTTTAAAAAGATCAGGGGGAAATACTATTTTTAAATGGGGTATGGTGCCTTACCGATCCTATATCTTTGATACAAAAAAACCGGCCACAGCAATGTGGCCGGTTTTTTTGTTTATCAATAAGACGAAACGCGATGCTTATTTTTAATTACAAGCGCTTCCAGTCACCTTTGGTATTTCAGCGGTGCCGGCAGTTTGCGTACCCTGGAAGCCAAACTCTACCGTCTGACCTGGTGCGATATTGGAATTCCAGCTCACACCCGTGGCGCTGTAGGGGTTGCTGCCAGTGATATTGACGTTCCAGCTGCTAGTGACTTTACTGCCGTTGCTGTAAGCCCAACTCACCGCCCAACCATTGATATTGCTGGTGCCTTTGTTGGTGATACGAATGGCGCCGGTAAAGCCACTGCCCCATTGGTTACTCACCACGTAAGTACAGTTGCTGCCTGTTGCTACGCTGGAAGCTGTGCTCGAAGCGACACTTGCAGCCACGCTTGAAGCCGGAGTACTGGAAGCTGCCTGGCTACTGCGCACCGAACTGGGGACCGATGATCTGAGCACGGAGGATGTCGAGGATGATTGTGCCGAAGCGCTGTAACCTGCAGGCGTGCCACTAAACGCGTTGGAGTTATAGGACACACCGTCGAGCGTGTATTTTACCCAATACCAATAGGTTGTTCCGTTGCTGAGGCCGTTGACTGTATAGCCCCGTGCGCTGGTGTCGAGTGCAGCAATACGAATGCGCCCGGAAGGATTCGAATCCGTGTCCTGATAGATCTCCAACGCAGTGATATTGCCGCTGACCGTCCAGGTAAGCGCTATCTGCCCATTGCCCACTACGCCATTGAGATTAACCGCTGAAGTGATCGCAGAAGAATTGGCAGAGCTGTTTACTGAACTCCTTAACGAGCTGGTTAAGGAACTGCTGGAAGAGCTGCTTGAAGTGATAGTGTCATTGGGGTTTTTACCCACAAAGCGCAGGTCAGCTTTTGGTGGAGTTGCCATGCCAGCGCCGATGAAGAAGCCAGGGTGCGGTGGTTGATTGTAAGCTACGTTTTGCCAGGCAATGGCTTCCCGGTACTGAATGTCATGCATCAGCGTTGGCAACTTGTAAGTCGTGACGTTAGTGGTTGTAAAGATTAACAGCTGAGTGTTGTTTTCATTGCGCCAGATAACTTCTTCGCGCCAGTCACCGAGGATATCGGCCGATAAACCCGGGGTAGATTTGGTGCCGTTATTGGAGGCCGCGCCATAGTTATAGGCGGTGAGCAAGCGGGTGTCAGTGCTATCCGTGTAATTCCACTTGTTAATCATGGTGTTATTAAGTTGCTCGCTGAGGAGGTCGGCATCCCATAACACGCGGAAGTTGATGGAATTGGGTTTGGTACTGGAAATCAGGGCACCTTTAGCGCTGTATACACCACCGGCTGATCCCCAACTTTCATTGCCAGCATGACGCGGGTCTATATCCATAGTGACACCACGGCCAATATCACCGCCGCCCACTAGGCTCCATAAAATTGCGCCGGTTTTGGCATCATGCATTTCGACGCCGTGGTTGCCATAACAACTCGGGCTTTCATGCACCATAAACACTTCCAACCCCAAGCGCGTAGGATCAAAGTCGCCAAAGTGTAAGGCGTCACCGTGGCAGAGCCTGGTGCTGTAAAGCATCTGGCCATTGTCATCAATGGTGGCGGCACCGTAGATAATTTCGTCTTTGCCATCGCCATCGGCATCGCCCACGCTCAGGCTGTGCGCGCCCTGACCTGCTACCGCGTTACCGCTGGTGTTGGTATCAAAGACCCAGCGTTGGCTGAGTCTGCCGTCGCGCCAATCCCAGGCTGCCAATACCGCGCGGGTGTAGTAACCACGCGCCATCACCAGGCTTGGGCGACTGCCATCCAGATAGGCAACGGCGGCGAGAAAACGGTCGACGCGATTGCCGTAGTTGTCGCCCCAGGAACTTACAGTGCCGCGCGCGGGTACGTAATCAGTAGTCGCCATGGCGGCACCAGTTTCACCGTTAAACACGGTAAGGTATTCCGGGCCGGTGAGAACATAGCCCGCTGAACTGCGGTAATCAGCGTTGGCATTACTGCCGCCAAGCACAAGGCCGCTGCTATCGCGGGTGCCTGGGGCGGTTTTCATGGCGACTTCAGCTTTGCCATCGCCGTCCAGGTCGTACACCATAAATTGTGTGTAATGCGCACCGGCGCGGATATTTTTGCCGAGATCAATACGCCACAGCTGGGTACCATTGGTGCGATAGGCATCGATAAAAACATTGCCGGTATAACCGCTTTGCGAATTGTCTTTAGCGTTAGAGGGGTCCCACTTAACGATAATTTCGTAGTGTCCATCGCCGTCCAGATCGCCCACGCTTAAATCGTTGGGCGCATAGCTGTAAGCCTCGCCTGCTGGCGTACTGCCGTTTGCGGGTTTTTGCAAATTCAGCAACAGATAAGGATTAGTCCAGGTGGCCTTGGCTGCGTTAGCGCCTAATTCAGTACCATTAATGACGGCTTTGACGGTATAGGCGGCGCCGGTAGTTCCGCTGGTATCCAGGTAGTTGGTGCTGTTAGTGACCGGGCTGGCGGTAATTTTTGTACCGTTACGATACACGTTAAACGCAATATTGCTTGGGTCATCGCCCAGCATTCGCCAACCGACGTAGACGCCGCTACCCGACGGCAAGGCGACTACACCGCGGTCTAAATACTCTGCTTGACGCGCAGCTTCGGCAAAGGAGCAGCAGAGGGAGGCAACCACTAAAGTGCCTAGTGTTTTGCTGAAAAATTTTGATAGTCCTGCGAGAGGGGGAGCGGAACCTGCCCCTTTTACCTTGGGTAAATTAAACATATAAGCCTCGTTTTAGGTACTGAATTCGTTATTAGTTATTTTATGGAGAGTCAAAAATTGCAGACTATCAGTGAATAGCGGTGTAATCGGTTACTGACGCTGTAGAGGTTATAGGGAATAAATATTAATTCAATACATTGCAAGGGAAATAACTCCTATTTGTGATGGCCAGAACATTACCCATAGAAACTTGTATGTAGGACAGCTAGCTTGTCAAAGTTAAGTTTTCCTGGCTGCCATCAACCGTTCGTTTAATCATTTTTTAATGAATGGACGCTGATAGTGCTGCGCATTTCAATGTCTTAAGTCAATGACGTTATAGGGCAAGTGCTGCCATAGTGGTTGCCTCCGCTATGGCTTGCTTCCTTTAATCCCTTTCCCGCTAATTCCCTAAAAATATTGAAAACAACTTTCATATTCCTTTTGTTGAGATCGCTGTAGTTCAATGATTTTTTTTAGATTTGTTGTGCGTCGCGTTAAATCGCGGTTAACAAAAAATAATATTCTTCGATGTCTTTTTTCACCATGAAATGTGCGATTTCGAAGCTAGTGGGCTATACCTTTGACTATGACCCCACCGCTATAAAAAGCTTACAAATAGTCTGGGCCATAGCGTCTTGCCGGCGCTTGGTCATCTGGATGCGTGGCTTTTTATGCAGTTATCCCCATAAGCTCTCTGGAAGTCCCTTATGTTTAAACGTGGAATTGCTTTTTTCCTCTGTAGCCTCTCTTTTCTTTTTAACCTCCCTTCTGTTGCAGCTCCTTATCCACCCACTTGGGATGCTGGTGCTGGTGCCGCCATCCATTACGACCCGGTGAGTTGGCCGGCTGAACCAGTGAACCCGGTGAACTGTGGTACTAGCTGCGGCGATTGGAAACCTTATACCCGCTTTCAGCAAAATATGAATGATCCACGCACACAGGATCCTTCCAATGGCGGAACCTCTCCGCAAGCTTATGTGAATGTCACTTCATCCTGTTCTGATAAGACGCTTCCAAGTATTTATTATTATTTGCACCAAGGCGCTGCCCCCGCTGACGACGTGCTTATGTTTCGCTGGCGGGTAGAGTCTGCGCCGCATAATTATGCGACGGGTCCAAGTGCGGGAAGCTATGGTTCGAGTAACCCCTGGTCGTCGGCTTTATGGACAGTATTGTTTGATATTAACGGCAGTGGTTATCGTTCGTTGGCGGCACATCTGGATGGTTCTACGGGTTCCCCCTCCGCTGCAATTGATCGTCTTGTTGGTATTTGGAGTAATACAACTTCGCAGTCTCTGGATTACATTAATGATGCGAATGTCCATGCGCTCGGCCATAACCCAACCGCTTTTATCGGGCCAACTGGCAAGATAATGAATTTTCACAACACGGGAACTCCTAACGAGACCTGGGCCAGTGGGTCAGCAGAAACCGTGTGGGATTACGGTACAACAAGGGCACTAACCGTTACGCAAAACTCTTGTACTGAATACTTTATCGATTATCAAATTCCTATCGCATTGCTTGATGCATCCGGTATTAACGGCCCTAAAATTACTCGAACGTCGCCTATTTCGATGCTGTTTTGTACCGCCAATAGTTTGAATAATCCGTTTCAAAAAGACTGCGCTATCAATAAATCCTGGACGGCTGATGCCACCAAGCCAGCACCCTATGGCGACTATATTTCATTTAATCAAACAGAACCTTACAGCCAGCCCATTATTTCCAGTGTAACGGCCACAGCACCAAACTCTTGTCCCGGAAGCTATACATTGAAAGCGACCATACAGGATACGCTTGCCTTGCAGAGCGGCGTGGTAGTTCCTTCGGTACAAAGTGTTGATTTCTTTTACTGGCGGGACAACGACGGAAATGGTTTGGCAGATGATATTGGCGGAGCCTGGACCAAAATTACTCCGACAGCCACGCTTGATACAGGTACTTTAAATAAATGGACTGCCAGTTGGGATGCCAGTGCGCTGCCAAAAGGCAAGTATCTTGTTGGTACCCAAGCACTCGATGACAACACCAAACTCGATACGGGCATGACCGCAACGGGCATCAATAACCGTACCTTTTCCTATTTAGCGGGCGATGTAACTAACAAGATTTATATTGGTGGCGCATGGCAAACCGGACAATTAGCGTTGTTTCCTACACAGTCGCCCAGCCAAACGCCGTCATCTTCCGAAAACTGGTATGGCAATCCAGACGTTACGGGGCTTTTAGTTGCCGTGGTAGGCACTGCAATTAATACCTGCGGGGTGGCACCGACCATTGCGTTAGCGGCTGATACCGCCAACGTTGCCGCAGCAGGTACGGTGGGTTACACCATCACGCTGACTAATCCAGTGACCAATAGCAGCTCCATCACCATTTCCGAATTAACACAAACATTACCGGCAGGGTTCACTTACCAAACCAGCACTACTCTGGGAACGGGAGGTTTGAGTTCTACTAACCCGAGCATTGCAGGACAAGTGTTGACCTGGACCTATGGTTCACCAATAAGTTTGGCTCCCGGAGCCACCGCGACGTTGGTTTTTGATGTAACTGCGACTAGCACCGCCGGAAATTACAATGCGACTGCTGCATCTACTACTTCATTTGGGCTTATTCAAAGTAGCCCCGTGGCCGTAGCGGTAGATGCGGCACGCCTATCTT
The DNA here is from genome assembly GCA_040385335.1 of Pseudomonadota bacterium. Lineage (GTDB taxonomy): Bacteria > Pseudomonadota > Gammaproteobacteria > Pseudomonadales > Cellvibrionaceae > Cellvibrio. The sequence goes on along the minus strand of JAZKHP010000077.1, from coordinate 5,470 downwards.
TCACCATAACACCGAGCGCTTACTCAATCGCAGCTGATGGTTCTACGCAATTAACCTTTACCTTGCATTACGCCAATGATTCAACCGTTAGTGTCACAGGGGCAAACATTACCGGTAGTTTGCCCAGCGGTTCCACCTACGTAACCTGCACTGGTGGCAGTGCCTGCAGCAACACCAGCGGAAGCTTAAGTTGGACTTTAGGAACCCTGGCTGGCGGTGCTACGGGCAGCGCAACTCTTGTTCTTACAGTTCCCAACAGCTGGACTACCTCATCCCTAACCGAATCAGCAACTCTTGCCGCAACAGCGCCTGACTCCAGCCCAGTGACAAAGGCAGCAACCAGCACAGTGGCAGTGACGGGTTATAGCGCTATCACCGCGGCAGCGTTTACCTTGACTAAAACTGCCAGCGCAACACAAATTGCTCCCGGCGGGACAGTGACTTATACCATCACCTATGCAAATTATGGTGGAACATCTGCTAGCAGTGTGGTGATTACGGATGCATTGCCAGCAGGTATGACTTACAGCAGTTCCACTGGCGGTGGCGTAAACGCCAGTAATACTGTGACCTGGACTATTGGCACTGTGGCCGCCGGAGCTTCAGGTTCGGTCACTGTCACAGCTACAGCAGCAAACCCTTTTACCGCCTATACCAATCCATCCTCAAATTCGGCCAGTATTAACTGGAGTGGTGGATCAACCGTAACCTCTACCAATGTCGCGGTTGGGGTGACGGGTCAGGCTTGTAGTACCTTTTACTTCCGTGCAACAACGGGAAATGTTGGTTTTGATGGTACAAAAAGTTTAGCAACCATATCGCCAGTACCGGTTTCCGGCGATACCGGCAGTTCGGTGGCAGTGACTGCACCTGCCGGAGGCGCGGGCAGAACTGTCTTTTTGGAGGCACTGCGTTTTTATCAAGATCCTGCGACAGTTGCTGATGTTCCTTTCGATGGCAATATAACGTCAAACATTTATATCGATAGAAACAACGGCCAGGCTATAAACGTTAGAACAAAAATATATGACTACAACTCAACATCCGGCGCAACGACACTACTTGGCCAAAGTATTACAAACTTTGGTGGCAGCACCAAAGGCTTGGCAAGCGTAACAGTTACTCCATCAGGAACCTTGGCCAAAAACCATAGACTGTTATTTGTCTTCGATGTACAGGCTGATCACAATAGCGCAACCGTTCCTGTGCAGCTGCAATATGCGGGCACGGTTACCAATACCTATACAGCATCGCCTTCACCAACAACCTTCGCCAATTCAAATGCAACTTATTGCATTACACCCCCTGCCAGCCTAAACACCCAGGTCAGTGTCAATCAAACCAGCATTTCAGCTGCTGCTACACCAACATTAACCTACACCATTCTCTATTCGAATACGGGTACTGCCAGCGCGACTAATTCCAGTTTGGTTGCTACGCTCCCTACCGCGGGGTTTACCAGTTGCCAATATTCATTAAACAACAGTACCTGGTTTAGCTGCTCAGGTGCTGATTTCCATACGTTTAGTTTGGGTACTGTGACGGGAGGTTCATCCGGTACCCTGTATGTTCGCGGTACAGTGCCAGCGGGCACTACAGGTGGCGAAACATTTACGGAGACAGTTTCGCTTGGCAGTGACCAAACTTCTACCGTATCAGCAACTGCAGTCACGCTGGTTGCGCCTCCGGGCGGCGGCGGTGCGGCGAGTCTTGTGCAAAGCTTATCGGCCAGTACCACCACGGCCGCACCGGGTGACACTGTAACTTACAGCGTTACTGTAACTAACGTGGGAGGTAGTAGCGCCACCAACGTTATTACCAGCAACATTTTGCCGGTTCAAAGTTATTTCACCTATGGTGTTTGCTCGGATTCCTGTACCGGCGCCACTACCCTTGCCTGGCCGGCGATAACGCTCGCGGCGGGCGCTTCGAAAACCTATACCTACACCATGATTGCAGGTTCCAGTGGACTTCCTTCCGGGGTTACGCTGGTTAATAGCACGGCGACTGTGGCAGCAACCGGCGGTTTAACGGCGACCAGTAATACGGTGACAGTGACGCTCAATGGCAATCCCGAGCTGAGTGCCGTAATGACCGCAACTCCCAATACCGGGCTCGTGCCAGGCGATAACATTGTCTATTCCATCACTTTGCAAAATATCGGCAATGCTTCCGCTAGTAATGTCGTCGTTAGTGACCCGATTCCAGCCAATACCAGTTTTAACGATGCGATCACCGTTTCATTGGGTTCGGGTAATTTTGATGCAGTCAATAACCGGGTGGTGTTTGATATGGCAACCCTGGCGGCTGGCGCCAGTGTCATCCTGAGCTACGAAGTCACCGTAAATGGTCTGCCAAGCGGACCCACCACCATCACCAATACCGCCAGCGCCAGCGCCAGCAATGCTCCACAAATCAGTTTTAGTAGAACTGCGGCCGCGTCAGCGACGCCGATTCTGGAGCTAACCCAAATAGCGGCAGGAGCAGGCAGTTACCCGGCAGCAACATTAACGGCCAACGCCAGTAGTACAACAATTTATGTAGACACTACGGCTGCATTCCAAATTAATCAGTACGTGCAGGTTGGCAGCACGGTGGGTCGGATATTGAGTTTGGGGACGCAATCCTTAACTCTGGATACGTCTGTTACTGCTTCAAGCGGTGCCAGTGTGATTGGCGCAATTACCCTAAGTCTTGCCTATCGCAATACTGGAAATGCCACCGCTACCAGTACCAGCCTGACGGATACTTTACCCGCTGGATTGGGTTTCTACACTTCGTCGCCCCTGGCCACCAGTGCTCCTTCCATAGGTGCGAGCGGCGCCGTAACCTGGGCATTGGGAAGCCTGGCCGTGGACGCCGGTGGTACGGTGAGTATTATTGTGTTTCCTACCGGAGTTACCGGTAATTTGACCAGCCAAGGCGTATTGAGTGCGGGAAATGCCACCAGCGCAACTGCCGATGCGACAGTGGCCATAGGCGGTTTAACGGTCAGTAAAACCACCACTACACCACTGATTGCCGCCAGCGGCACTGCCACATACAGCATAACTTTAACCAATTCGCTGGGTTCGCCGGTAACCGCAGTTAGCGTCACCGATACCTTGGCAGATGGCTTCAGCTATGACACCAGCTCTGCGACAGTCGGCGGAACACCCACTGAACCGACCTTTGCGGGAAGTGATACGGGGCAACAACAGCCACAATGGAGCGGGCTAACAGTACCGGCAAATGGCAGTTTAGTGATCACCTTCCAAGCGGATGCCGCCAGTTCGACAGGGGCAGGCACTTATCAAAATGATGTTGCGGTAACTGCCCCGGCAGGTGTGGGTGTGCTGCAATTCGATGCGTTAAGTAATACCGCAGAAGATGTGACTCTTCTCGCCGCCAGTCGCGGTGTGTTGAAGGGTTATGTGTTCTACCGCAACAGTGGTAGCAGCAGTAGTTTTATTCCGGGATCTGATCTGCCCTTGGCCGATGTACGCGTTGAAATCTATAAGCTGGGGGCGGATTGCTCCGATCCTTACAGCGCAACATGTTATGTCGTCTTTAGCGACAGCAATGGCTATTTCCAAAAAGTAACGGCGGCTGAGGACTGGTATGTAAAAGTTGTTACTAACACTGGCGATTTGAGCTCGGCCTGGGATCAAGTTGTTGGTAATAACTCGACTCAAGTTTCGGTACCGGATCAAGGCAGTGTTACGGATCACAATGGTTTCAAATTAGTCACTGGTTATATGGTCACGGCTTCTGCAGGAACGGGAGGAAGCATAAGTCCAGTGAGCCACACAGTAGTCAGTGGCAATACCACGGCGTTTACTGTTACTGCGGATACGGGTTACAGCATCGAACCCTTGACCGGCACTTGTGGCGGCAATTTAAGTGGTGCAACTTATACGACTAATGCCATTACCGCAGCATGTACTGTCATCGCAAACTTTAGCTTAACCAATTACACCGTAACCTTTGATTTAGCGGGTGGATCTCGCACTGGTGGGGGTCTTCTCAGTCAAAGTGTTGCTTACAGCACCGCTGCCACAGCACCACTATTCACTTCGCCAGTGGGTAAAACGTTTACCGGCTGGAGCACAACTTTTAGTTCGGTGACTGGCCCTTTAACCGTGACGGCGTTGTACACAGATACTACCTACAATGTAACCCCTAGCGCTGGTAGCGGTGGCAGTATTAGTCCAGCAACCGTTCAGTCGGTAGTGCACGGCAATACTACCGGTTTCACGCTAACGCCAGACACGGGGTACAGCATTGCATCTGTTGGTGGAACCTGCGGCGGCAACTTGACTGGCGCTAGCTATACCACTAATGCTGTCACCGCAGCCTGCACTGTAGTGGCTAGTTTCAGCTTGACAAATTACACGGTAACCTTTGATTTGGATGGTGGGACGCGTACCGGTGGAGGCATCCTGAGTCAATCAGTGGCTCACGGTAGCGGCGCAACTGCACCAACCCTAACGCCGCCAACAGGTAAGGCTTTTGCCAGTTGGAGCACCACTTTTGCCTCCGTTACAGGCCCTTTAACCGTAACTGCACTTTATGTAGATGCGAACTACAGCGTAACGCCCAGTGCCGGAACCGGCGGCAGTATTAGTCCGTCCGGCGTACAGACAGTCACTCACGGCACTACCACCGGCTTCACCGTCAGCGCGGATACTGGGTACAGTATTGCTTCAGTGGCAGGCACCTGCGGTGGAAACTTAGTGGGCACGACCTACACGACCAATACCATTACTGCTAACTGTACGGTTGCAGCCAGTTTTAGCGTCACAAGTTACACAGTCACCTTTGATTTAGACGGTGGCACCCGCACTGGCGGCGGCAGCTTAAGCCAATCAGTGGCTTACAACACAGCGGCAACAGCCCCAACCCTAACACCGCCCGTGGGTAAAGTTTTTGCCAGCTGGAGCACAAGCTTTAACACAATCACGGGCCCTCTTACTGTCACGGCCATTTACGCGGATGCCAGCTACAGTGTCACACCAAGTGCAGGTACGGGTGGCAGTATTAGCCCGGCTAGCATTCAATCGATAGTTCATGGTAATACCACCAGCTTTACCGTCAGTGCCGGTACGGGCTATAGCATTGACTTAGTGGCAGGTACTTGTGGTGGGAGCTTGAGTGGCGCGACTTACACAACCAGTGTAATCACTGCAAACTGTACCGTGGTTGCGAGTTTTACCCATCTAAATTACACAGTAACCTTCGATTTGGATGGTGGCACCCGCACCGGTGGCGGCAGTTTAAGCCAATCAGTGGCTTACAACACGGCAGCAACAGCACCGACGTTAACTCCACCCATCGGTAAAACCTTTACCGGTTGGAGCACCAGTTTTGCAGCGATTACCGGCCCCTTAACCGTGACTGCACTTTATGGGGACGTAACTTACAGCGTGACACCAAGCGCGGGCACGGGCGGTAGCATTAGCCCGGCAACAGTACAAACTCTAGTGGATGG
>JAZKHP010000076.1:0-27797 GCA_040385335.1 Pseudomonadota bacterium | reverse complement strand
ACCTGTTGATTCACCCAGCTTTTTAGTGTTTTATAGGCGTGCAGTTTTTATTCAATCGGAGGTATTACTAACTGTAAATTCTAAACTTAAATAGACGCCACCCCTGAGTGCACGAACACCCAGAGGCAGCTAACCACAACCGATACTAGAGGTATCAATCATGGCTAAACGTACTATAACGCCAGAGCTTCGCTCGGCCCAAGAAAAATCTTTCCCCACCCGCAAACTTAAAGTACGCCAGTGCTTTTACGATTATCAATTGCTCAGAGCTTACCCACCGCCCTACGTTCCCTGGATAAATATCAGAGGTTATTGGCTTAATAAAGCAGGCTTTACTGCGGGCACGCCTTTGCGTGTGAATGTGTATAGGGGTTGCTTGGTTATTAGGGCAATTCGAAGCAATTCAAAGTAGTTCTTAGTTTTAAAGCTGGGTATATTGAGTCGCGAAGCCAAGTCTGTAATGTATTGGCTTCGCGGCTACACAAACAGTCTGCTCGAGAAATAAGGTTTGTTGCGATGGAAATATTTGCTGTTCGACGTGATGGTTATAAATACCAAGAGTTAGATTTGGAAATTGATGACTTCATTGACATCTTTCGAGATGAGCTTGACTACAACACCATTCAGGACTTTAGTATAAATAATTTGTCGCTAGCTAATTATTGGCAGCCACTATCAACAGGATTTTCAACAATAGCGAGACAAGAAAATCTCATACCCGATATTGCTAACTGGATTGGTGCAACTTTGTTGTTGTCTCCAAAAGCCTATCGCTATTTAGGTGATCTGCTTTCACCGTTTGGCGAATTTCTTCCCATCCAAATTGAATCAGAGACCTTTCAAATATTTAATTGCTTAACAGTTGCTGAGATTAATAGCGTGCCTGGGGATTCTGAAAAGTTCTCGTTTAACGAGGATAGTATTGGCGATAAATTAATATTTAAAACTCCCTATCAGCATTGTCTGGATATCTATTGTACTGCTCGATTTCAAGAGGCTGTGGAGTCTTTTGATTTGAAGGGTGTAATATTTGATAAAAATATTCTCAGCCCATTTTCTGAGTAGAGCCAATTCAGAAAACTGGAAATTAACAGTGAAAAGAGCTACCCCACCCCATCCCTCCCCTTGGCAGGGGAGGGAGTTAGAAGTTCGCACGTTTCAACCTCCTCCACTTGCTAGGGAGGAGGTTGGGGCGCCCGGCGAGCGAGGGGGGTTATTTTTAAAAGGGTCGGTGTAAATTCAATTATTGGCAGCCATTATCAACGGGGTTTTCAACAATAGCGGGACAAGAAAATCTCATGATCAATATAGATCCCTCTTAATCCTTTTCTTACCCTTTATCTTTTTAATTTCTAATGAATCCAAAATCCCGGCTTAAGTGTCCAACTACTATTACCTAAATTGAATCCCTAAAAATGTTAAGCCTAATTATGGGCACAGGTTAAACCAATGGGTGAATATGAAAAATTTAATTATGGCATTGAGCATTATATTTATCGGCTTTGCTCTGCCAGCAATCGCAAGCGACACCAAAAAGATTTTAATTATTGCTTCAAATCTGGAGGACATGGGCGATCTTGATAAGCATGATGCTAGAAATAATCTTTGGGAATACGCACCTCCGTATCATATCTTTGTTTCTCATGGCTACGCTGTCGATTTCGCTTCTCCGGCTGGAGGAACAGTGCCGTTTATGATGGAGCCAATGGGTATTAGCAGTTACACAATAAAATTCGAGGGATTTCTGGATCGAGCTCGTAGTTCACTGAAACCGAATCAGGTTAACCCAAGGGATTATGCTGCTGTCTTTATAGGTGGAGGCTACGGTACCTTGTTCGATGTAGCTTCGAATCAAAAGCTGCTTGATATTATGGCCAATATTTATGAGCGAGGTGGAGTGATAGGGAGTTCTGGGCACGGAGCGGGCGTTTTTGCCAATGTAAAACTTGAAAATGGCAATTTTTTGGTTAAGGGAAAGCGAGTGGCGGGCTTTCCAAATTTTACAGAGAGGGAAAAAGATTGGGCTAAGCAGGGTAGGTTGCTACCATTTTTCGTTGAAGATCAGCTTCGTAAAAATGGTGCACTAACAATCAATAAAGAAAACATTGCTGATAAACATGATGTCATTATTGATGATCGTATTGTGTCGACAATGTTTCTGCCATCTGCTGCATTGGTCGCGAAAGAAATGCTTATCTTGCTCGAAAAAAACGGAAAACCTGGCAAATCAAAATAAGTTGGGAAAATAAAGCTTCACAAGCGACTATGGTAAATTCCAGCCAAAAGTTTGCAGGTCAGTTTTTGGCCGAAAGTAACAAAAAGCCAAATGTAATACTTTATTTGAACGCGATTGTAGATAAATTTTAAGCGGTATTGCTTTTATTAAGTAATGAGACGAGCAATTCCATAGATGCTCTTTATATTCTGATTTACTTGAAAACTAAAAAGTATCAATATGGCATGCAAACCAACTCAAATATGGATACGTCAAAGGTAAGATATGATTAAGTTAAGGGTCGTAAATTCATTGTTTTTATTTTTAGTTTTTTCACCCATGCTTTTAGGCAAAGAAGTAAATACCGTTAAAAAATATGATTTACCAGATACACAAAGAGTTTCGCTTGCCTCATCCTCAGGAATTCCCTACGAACTGATAATATCGCTACCTTCTAGCTACAACGACTCCCCCGGTAAACGCTATCCCGTGCTTTATTACACAGATGCATATTGGGATGCTCCATTATTAAGTTCAATTTATTTAGATTTGGTTTTCGATAGGGCTGTACCGGAATTTATTATGGTTGGCCTTTCTTATTCAGGCGATAACCTTAACTACACAGCTCTCCGCACAAAAGATTTAACCCCAACGAAAGATCTTGCGTTTGTTCGCGACTCTGGTGGTGGCGCAGCATTTTTGAGCTTTATTAAAAAAACTGTGGTTCCAAAAATTGAACGCGAGTATCGCACCGAAGAAAATCAACGTGCTATTGCTGGCTGGTCATTCGGTGGATTATTTGCGTTATATGCTATGTATAAGGAACCTCATTTATTTAATCGTTGTGTGGCAATCAGCCCAGCGGTTCCGTGGGACAAAGGGATGATTCATCAAATCGATGATAACTTCTTCAAGCTAAATAAAGAATTCAATGCGAGACTATTTATTTCTTATGGAAAAAATGAGGATCCCAGCTTTATATCAGCTGTGTCTGATTTTCAACATAAAGTCGGGAATAGAAAAGGTAGTAATTTAAAAGTAATGAATTTTAGCGTAGAAAATATGGGGCACGCAGGTGCAAAAGCGTCTAGTTATGCCCAAGGTCTTACCTGGGCTTGGAAAGACATCAAGGTGAATTAATCATGTGATGGTGCGCTTGTCGATTGATGTCTTATAGATGCCTGCTTTTGGCTGTTATGTTGTGTAATTGATGTTATATGTTTTTCAGCGTAATTAGTTTTAACTTTCATGCACCTTAAACCTCAGACGATTAACCTCAATGATTTTTTTCCACAAACGCTTTTAAATTATTCAACGATCTATCCCATTCATTCGCAATGATCGCCAAGTATTTCTGCACAGATTCGAGCGGCTTGGGATCCAACACATACAAACTTTCCCGCCCCGCTTTAATGCTTGTTACTATCCCAACGTTTTCCAGTATACGCAAATGTTTTGTGATGGCTTGGCGAGTGATATGCGTGTCAGTTGTAAGAGTCGTAATAGAATGAGATTTTCCATCAATCAATTTTGTGACTAATGACAAGCGCGTAGGATCACCAAGCGCCGAAAAAATCGTCGCTTGGTATTCAGTGTCGATTACAGCTGCGTTATTGCTTTTCAACAAATGCCTCGATATTTTTAAGTTGAGCTTCCCATCCACCTGAATGCATTTTGAAAGCTTCTGCACGGCGACTGGCGGTGACAAGATTAAATCCTGATTCTTTCACTTTTAACAGAGTACCGCTCGCGATTTCCTCGAGATGAAACTCAACTAGGGTTGGTTCTTCTTTGCTGTAATCAAATGTTTGATCCAATGGAAACGGATGCCATGCGTAGGAAAAATAATGTTGTGGCTTGATATCTTTGATAAAAAATTCCATGTCCATTTCAAAGCCTTTGGCTGTATTTTTCGCTTTGGTCGTTTTGCCTGCGATAAATGATGAATGCATATTTGCACCAAACCATTGACCAAATAATTTTGCATCAGTGAGTGCTGCCCATACCTTGGAAATAGGAGCGTTAATTTCGATCTGTCTTTCAATGACGTTTTCTGAGTTTTGCATAGTTGCCTCTTGGATAATGAATGAAGGTTAATTGAATCCGATTTGGTTTGCAGCTGTTTCGATCTAGGGTTTGGCGGCCATCATGCGCCGCAGACTCGCTTCCCGATCAGCTCGGTATTGAGCGATTAAACTGCGATCTGCGCTGGCGAGCGCGCGTTTAAGTGATTCGGCATCCAGATCAGTGCAATACGAAGGCGTTCCGGTCTGTTGTCGCCATGAGTTTTCCAGGCTACCCGCATCTACCGGGTCAAACCCGAGTGCGTCAATCAGGTGAAATACAATCGCTTTGGTTTCTGACGAATCACCCGCAGCGGATAACGCAATGCGGCCTTGCGCTCCTTTCGCTGTCGCTTTTTGAACGAGGTTAGTTGCCAGAATATTGTTAAAGGCTTTTACGACGGGGTGTCCGATTTGCTTCGCGACCCAGTGGCTTTCTACCTCTCCGTTATCAATGGCGTCGATACGCCCATCACGAAGCTCGGGATGATAATTACAAGTGTCTATGACCGCGACTCGCTCCGACAGTTGGGCAAAAAACGCTTTCGGTAGGAGAGGGATTGCTTTCGTTGGTATTGCGATGACGACTACGTCTGCTGCGGTTACCGCATCTGCAATATCAACAGCTGCCGCCCCAATCTCAGCCGCAAGTGCCATCAAACTTTTTGGCCCTCTGGAATTCGCAATGGACACCTGATGACCATGCTGAATGCACAATCGAGCAAGTGAGCTTCCTACCGCGCCAGCGCCCACAATACCTATTCTCATAAATGCTCCGCACGCTATTTTGGATCCCGACTTAGCTCGAGGTAGATAACCATCAATCATAAATCAAGCAATAGGCAACAAATTGGTTGCGTATTGGCATTATGCATTTAATGTTTGATTAATGCAACCATTTGGTTGCGATACTGCAGTGGTCGGTGATTCCCTGACGATATTTACCCTATTCATCCAGACCGCATACATGACCAATTGATGGCCATTTCCCCGGCGGAGGTTATCGAAAAATTTGGTGAGGAATATTCATTTTATATTGACCCAACACCACAATCCTGTGCTGCAGTTTGGAAGCCATTAGAGGTTTCGTTTTATGAAAGTACATCGCGTAGGAAAAAATTGGCCAACCTGATATTACTGTATCCACCGCCCTACGTTCCCTGGATAAATATCAGAGGTTATTGGCTTAATAAAGCAGGCTTTACTGCTGGCACGGCTCTGCGTGTGAATGTGTATAGAGAGTGCTTGGTTATTAAGGCAATTCGAGGTAGTTCCTAGAATCAACTAGTATTTGAATTTTGGTAGGGGTTTTACTACACCAGCTTTACGCGCATGGCTAAATTCTATATTGCTGTGAATGACCAATTTAAATGTTGAGACGCTGTCGCAACATTTTAATTGGGTGCAATTTGCTTTTGGATCAGCTGGTGCAAATGTTGCTATCGGAGAATTAAAATGAGTTTCAGATTGTCAGGGCTAGTTAATTGGGCTGGTAGAAAAAGAAGAAGTTGAATTGCATATTCAAATAGCATCTGAGGACGAACAAATTTCTGATGACGCTGCAGATCTTTCGGTGCAGGTTGGAAAAATATCAGGAAAGTTAAAAGAGTTGAATGAGTCTCAATGGGGCGAGGGTAGTAATTATCTTGCTTATAGTGAAGTAGTAAAAAATGTTTGTGTAACCATTGGTGACACAAATGTGGAGTGAAAATAGGAACAAAAATAACCCCACCCCAGCCCTCCCCTTCGCAGGGGAGGGAGTTAGAAGTTCGCGCGATTCAAGCTCCTCCCCCTGCCAAGGGGAGGTCGGGAGGGGGTTGCTTTTTATTAAAAAACAGGTTTATTAGGATCCCTTTAATCAATGTCTAGCTAACTGCTCTATTTCAGCTCACACGCGAGTACAGTTATGCACAATGCAAATTTTATTTCGCAAAACCGTATAGATCCAAGGTATAAATGTTATTACCCAAAAATACCGATATGATCTATGCTTGCTTTTTTTAACCTTATAACAATAAATTAAGTGGAGAAAATAAATGAAAAAATTGCCCATTATATTAATGATCCTTGCAATAAGCAGCTGTAGTAAGGTTGACGTTGATTCCGGCTCTAAAAATGTTTCAAAAGCCTCGGGAAAATCAATTCAGTTGGAGTGTATGAAATCTAATCTAATAAATATTGGAAACTTGTCGACTGAAACAGAAACAGCAAGTTCACTTGTATTGGTTGGCACAGGCATTAAATCAACGATTGAGTTCGAATCAGAGAATTCTGTTATCACATCCTATTCAATTGTTACTGAGACGGAAAAACATAAGGATGGGGAGATTCATAAAGCAGTAGAGGCTGTAATTAACGCACCCTGCAATTCGTAGTATTGTGATTGTATGTAGGTCATGCTGTTGCGAAGGTTTGAGTATTTGCGCAACGTGATCTTGCTGTGTTTACCCTTTCAATATAAAAAATAAATCGTTAGTACCCTCAATACACCTAATCTTATTTGGAAAGAGCAACCCCACCCCTAGCCGGGCGCCCCAGCCCTCCCCTTGTCAGGGGCGGGAGTTAAAAATTCGCACGCTTCAAACTCCTCCCCCTGCAAAGGGGGAGGCCGGGAGGGGGTCGCTCTAGGCAAAGAAAGATTTATACAAATTGAAAATGCTCACCAGTGAGATCAATGCGCCGACTAAAATCAAAAGCGTACGGGCATGCAAGCGTCTGCATAAGTAGGCGGCAAATGGTGCAGCGAATAGGCCACCCAGGACTAAGCCAGCCACGATCGGCCAAGGGCCTTCGCCCACTAACACCGCGAAGGCAATGGCACTGGCAAATGTCAGAAAAAATTCAGCAAAATTTACAGTTCCTATCGTAGCTCTGGGGTCGTGCCCGGAGCCAACCAATGTGGTGGTGACCACTGGACCCCAACCACCGCCGCCCACTGAATCGACAAATCCACCAAACAACGCTAGCTTGGCAACGTGCTTGGGAGCATGTTTTGCCGATTTCAGCTTACGAAAAACCTTGCTGATGATGTAGATACCCATGAGCAGCAGGTAAATGGAGATATAGGGTTTAAGTATTTTTCCGTCTATGCTCGAAAGTGCTATCGCGCCTAACACGGCACCGGCAATACCTGGAAGCAGCAATCGCAAAAATAAAGACTTGTTTACGTTGCCAAGTTTGACGTGGGAGATTCCGGATACACCGGTGGTAAACACTTCAGCAATATGCACGCTAGCGCTGGCAACCGCAGGGCTTACACCTGAAGCTAACAAAAATGTCGTGGAGGTTAGCCCATAGGCCATTCCTAGCGCGCCATCGATAACTTGAGCCAGTAAGCCGACGGCTACAGCGCTCCAGAAGATTCTACTTTGGAGTGTATCGACAATAATTTGCTCGGCGCCGACTGCACCGTTTTGATAAAAAAGTCGTGTACCCAGATAGAGTATTGCGCTGACCAGCATAAAAATCGCAAGCCACATCGCCATCCTCAATATGGGATGCGCACCCGGGTGCAACGCACTTTCTTCAACGGGGGGGATGCCAAGCTCACTGTGTTCGGCATTGACGGGGTCGTCGCTAAGATCAAGGTTACGAAATTTCAAGTTCTGTTCCTGCAGTGAAGTGTTGTATTTGAAGCGCGCGAGTATAAATGACTGCAAGCCCAGCGAAAGGACTGTTTCCAATTAAATGTCCATGTAAATCAATATTTCAGCACTTCCATTTGAATTTATCGCGGACGTAAAGCACCCCACCCCAGCCCTCCCCTTTGCAGGGGAGGGAGTTAAAAATTCGCACGGTTCTGCTCCTCCCCCTGCCAAGGGGGAGGCTGGGAGGGGGTCGCTCTTAAAAAATGCAAAATTGTGATGGATAAACCCAGATTAAAAATACGGAAAAAATTACCCCACGCCTAGCCGGGCGCCCCAACCCTCCTCTTGGCAGGGGAGGGAGTTAAAAATTCGCACGGTTCTGCTCCTCCCCCTGCCAAGGGGGAGGTTGGGAGGGGGTCGCTTTTAAAAATGCAAAATTGTTAAGGATAAGCGTGGAATGAAAATATAAAAACAACCCCACCCCTAGCCGGGCGCCCCAGCCCTCCCCTTGGCAGGGGAGGGAGCTACATTCGCGGGGTTCAAACTTTTTATAATGTCTGAAATTTATTTTCTTCTTCGTCAAGATCCGTATACCAACCTGAAAGCGAAGCGTATATTTCAAGCGTTCACGAACACCGCTATTCATCCCAGCTATACAGCAAACCTCACTCAGTATCATTGATCACTCACGTTCTTCATCGATACTCATTTTTCTAAAACGAACAGTAAGGAGATTTCTCATGATGGCTATAAAATTCGCTTTTGCACTGTTTCTATTCATCGTATCAACCTGTGTAAATGCAGTAATCATCGATGGTAGCTTTAACGCTCAGGTTGTCTTTGACCAATCGGATGAAGGAATGTGGAGCAGGGATCTGCGCGGTAGTGAAGTGACTGGAAAGTTTTGGTATGACACTGAATTGGGGCCAACACCGGAATCCGGTTTCCCCCATAACCCCTACCTTTACAATTATGAAAGCGAAACAAATCCCTGGATAAATCTCATTCTTTTTATTGATGGTAAGACCATTGATATGTCCAAATTAGCAGGGCTTGGTCAGGACGTTTATTCAATGGCGGAGCACCTGCTCATTGATACCAATACTAATGAGTTTCGTATTTATAAAGGGATCACAACACGCGATTCTGGGGGAGGGTTTCACACCACATCCGCTAGTACGTGGATTTATTCTCCGGATGATTACAGTGAATTGTATTTTGATATTTACGGGTCCATCAACGAGGATAATCGGTATGCATCGCACTTGGAAATGGCGATAACAGATTACTCGATTTCCACACGTGAAGTCTCTGTTCCCGAACCATCGTCGCTCGCATTGATATTGATTAGTCTGTTGGTATTCGTGTTGGCACATAAGAAAAAGCACTTAAGAAAAGTGAATCTAATTTAGGTTCAATTCAATAGAGGACAACGAGAGCTTTCAAAATTTTTGATTAAAATTTTTTGCTCTCGTTGCCCCGCTATTCCGCTCAAATGAAAAGTTGTTAATTTAGGGTGCAACCGATAGTCGTGATAGCGGTGCTGGCAACAAATTCAGCTCTGTTAATTATCGAGCCCTGCAGTTCAATTACCGTGTCTCCGCAAACAATTCCGATTTCCGCGATTCTAAATCGCATCACCAAGTCGGCGATGCGATCGCCATTGAGGTCTTGGCTGATGAATTTATAGGGCAGGGCACCGGCAGAACCCAATCGCAGCGAGGTGCGGTCGACATCGACAACAGGGCGAAAAGGATTAATCGAATCGACACGTGACAGTATGGCCACATCGACGGTGCCGGTGGAGTTAGGTTGGATAGCAGGTGGGTTGCCGGCTAGCTTCAATTGAATTTGTACCGGAGCAGCTTTGGCAGTGGAGTCGAGCGAACCTATATCGCAACCGGTTCTGACATTGCCGCGCTGATCGATCACAATCGGCGCGCCCGCAAAATCCGTGCAGGAACTTCCTTCGTCATCAATCGCCGGGCTACCAGGCAGCAACGCATAAGTGGGAGTGCGGCCGCCATAGCCTGATAAGGGGGCAATGACTTCAGTGAAAGTGGTCGCCTCATCGACAACAATGTCGGTTGCCGAGGGTGTGCAGTTTGATTCCTTCGTAATCAGGTTGTGTTCCACCAGGAATAGCTTCTGCGCCTCGTAAGGGCCGTAATCGTAACAGGATTGATCTTGCGCCGAGTTCGAATGAGCCACAATTAAAGAACGTTTGACGTAGACGAACGCTGAGTCGAAGGTATAGGAGTACACAGCTATGGCCGCACCTGAGCGTTGCGCAGTATTTTCGGCAATCGTCGAGTTAGCTAGATACACGGTTCCGTCACCGTTGAAGACTCCACCGCCGATGCCCTGGCCCTCAAGCTCACCTCTAGCGTGATTCTGGCTGATCGTTGAGTTAATAAAAGTCGCCTTTGCGCCCTGTGCGTTATATATCCCACCACCTCGAACGGCTTTATTGCGGAGAAGGATACTTTGCCGCACGGTCATATTACCGTGGTTATAAATGCCGCCTCCTTGAATCGCGTTCCCGTCACGTATGGCTGTACGTTCGATCAAAAGCTTCGCCTCGTTATTGATGCCGGTACCCCTGATATTTTTTTCAATGGTGGAGTCAGTGACGATTAGAGAGGCCCTGTCGGACAGTCCCAGAATACCATTGACAATAATGCCAGCAGCGCTGTTGTTTTCGTAAAAGCGGCTTCGGGTTACCCTCATGTAACCCTGGTTGAGTATCGCGGCCCCACCGTAAGTTTCCCGTCCGACACTGTTGTAGAAAAACTGTGAATCACTCACGTAGGTGCTGGCACCAGGCGCATTGTAGATGGCACCACCGGCGGATAAAGGGCCAAGATTTTCGTTGATACTATTGCCGCGAAAAAAAGTCCGCTCGACGCGAAGAAGTCCTTCGTTGTAAACACCTGCCCCATACAGTATTTCTCCCTCGGCAAGCTCCTGAAGATGCCCATCGGCAACTACGATATCGCGCAGGGTAAGTGAGCTTCCTGGGTTGACATGAAAGAAGGGACAGGACCCTTGCGCCTCCAAATAGGTATTAGTGTTGCCCGCGCCGATGATGGTAATGTCGCCCATAATATGCGGCGCGCAACGTGTCCCGACGAGTGCTGTGGAGTGATGGACTCCCGCAATGAATCGGATAACGTCAGCTTCATTGGTTTGGTTGGCAGCCGCGACAGAGTCATAAAGGCAATTGTGCAGACCCGGCTGACAAGTGAATTCTGCTGCGCTAAGGTGGAGGGAAGAGACAACAATCGCAAGATAAGCTAAACCGCATAAATATGATGTAATGATTTTCATATTATTATCCTCGCATATATCCGTTAACGAAGAGCGCTACTTGCCAATAACATCTCCAATCGGCTCTCGCTCCTCACAGTGAGGCGCGGTAAGTTTCCAGCTCCGCGCCGACTCGAGTTCAACCTCGTTGAAGAGATCTTTAGTGAAATTGAAATGTTTCTGATCTCACGAAGCCTAACGTCCACCCAATACTAGAGGATAGTTTTTCTTCTGAAAATGCAATTTTCTTTAAATTGATTTATATCCGACAAAATTATGCAACATTGTCGCCTCAGATTATTTTCGGTATCATTTGTTTTGTTGCAATTAGCTAAATTTTTATATTTACTGAATATCTTTTCACAAGAAAGCTATTAGAAAAAAATTACATATTTCGCAAAAGTGAAATAATAAATTAAAAATCATGTTCAGTATTAAAGTATTGTATGAGCTGATTTAAGGTTTGATGTGATTGATGTCTTTTGCGCGCCACTTTTATAAAACAGTACTTTCTCAGGTGATACTTTCCAGAAAAAATAATTTACATAATGCAGCTTTATTAGAATTCAATATTTGAAGTTTATTTAGAGCTTTGATCTAAAAAGGGCGACCCCACCCCGACCCTCCCCTTAGCAGGGGAGGGAGCTAAATATTCGCACGATTCAACTCCTCCCCCTGCCAAGGGGGAGCCTGGGAGGGGGTGCTCCTTACAAAATGCAAAATTGTTAGGGAATAATACGAACAAAAAGCGACCCCACCCCTAGCCGGGCGCCCCAACCCTCCCCTTGTCAGAGGAGGGAGCTAGATATTCGCACGATTCAACCCTTCCCCCAAGGCTAATGCAATAATCTTTATCACTAAATCGCAGGAGAAAAAGCATGATTTTAGAAGTTGCAGTGCTCGATGTTAAGCCAGGAAAAGAAAGTGATTTTGAGATGGATTTTTCCAAGGCAAAAATAATTATCAGCTCAATGAAAGGTTATATTTCCCATCAGTTACAGCGCTGTGTTGAAAAAGAAAATCGTTATATTTTTTTGGTAAATTGGCAAACTCTGGAATCGCATACTGAAGGCTTTCGAGGTTCGAGTGGATATCAGGAATGGAAGGCTTTGTTGCATCATTACTACGACCCATTTCCAGAGGTGCAGCACTATCAGTTAGTGTCTAGTCATGAAGCGTAGCAATTTTTTGAAACGCTGAATTTTATATTAGTCTCGTTACGGCAAGGAAACATATGACATTATCCAGCATGCTCTCCCTATTTATAGCTTTGGTTGTTTTGGCAGCAATTCCTGGTCCTGGAGTTCTTACTGTTGTTGCTCGATCTATGGCTTCTGGTTTTTCTCACGGTTTAATCACCACTTTCGGTATCGTTTGTGGTGATTACGTTTTTATAATCCTGTCGCTTTATGGCCTGTCTACATTAGCAAGTGCGATGGGTGGTCTCTTTGCATTTTTAAAATATGGCGCAGCTGCTTATCTGATTTGGCTGGGCGTTAAATTACTTTTAGCAAAGCATAGTAATGTAGAAGTGAAGCCAGTTCTGGAGTTATCTTTTGTTACAAATTTTATGGCTGGCCTTGTTACTACGCTAAGCAATCCAAAAGCAATGTTTTTTTATGTGAGCTTCTTTCCTGCATTCGTAAATGTTCATCGTGTAACGATTATTGAAGTGAGCCAACTGTTATTTTTAGCCACCGTAGCGGTAGGTTCTGTTATGGCTGGCTATGCTTATACGGCAAGTAAAGCAAGTAAAGTTTTCAATAGCCAAAGGGCTAATAAAACACTTAATCTATCCGCCGGTTGGGTTATGCTAGGGTGCGGAGTATTGTTAGCTATTAAATCGGAGTAGTAAATGTTTAGTGTTGAGATTGTATCCGAAGTTCGAGAGTGCGTGCTTTGCTGGCTCGCAACCGTTGATGCTGACGGCTCACCAAATGTATCCCCTAAAGAAATATTTTCTACCTTTGGTGGCAACCGTATTTTAATTGCAAATATTGCCTCTCCAGGAAGTGTAAAAAATATTAGTCAAAACTCTGCTGTCTGTGTTAGTTGCGTAAACGTATTTAAACAAAAGGGTTATAAATTTAAAGGCAGGGCAAAAAATTTATATCCTACAGAACAAGGCTACAAGGAGAAGTTTGATATTCTTTATAAGTTGGCGGGTCCAAGCTTTCCCATAAAAAGTATTATCGAAGTTGAAGTGCAACAGCTATTTCCAATACTTGCGCCCAGCTACATACTTTATCCAGAAACAACTGAGCCAACTCAAATCGAAAACGCGCTAAAGACTTATGGTGTGGTGTTTAGTCAGTAATAATTTTTCTATACTTCTTCCCAACAATAATCAAACCAAAGTTAATGCTGGTAGCCAGCGGACTAGATGAAGAAGAAAGACACACTAACGAACGATTTGTTAATTTAATGGATAATAAAAAAGAAATTTGGTTTATAGAAAATGCCTGGCATATTGGCGGTAAGCTTGTTGTGCCTGATGAATATACCAGGAAGATGCTGAATTTTTTTGATGCGGCGTTTGGCAATGATTAATAAATTTGTAAATACATGAGGAAAAAATATGACCTATCAAGAAAATACCTAAACCTTGTTAATCCACGAAAGTTACATGGACGTTCGTGATTACGAATGTGATATGGCAGGTGTAGTCAATAATTCCGTATATCTCAATTATCTAGAGCATGCCCGACATTCCATGCTTAAAGCAGGTGGAATAGATTTTGCGGATTTGGCTCGTCAACGTATCGGCCTGGTGGTTACGCGGGCTGAGGTAGATTATGTGCGTTCGTTGGTAAGCGGAAATCAGTTTGTTGTAAAAACTTCTATCAGGCGTGTATCGAAATTAAGGTTTGAGTTCTCGCAAGATATTTTCCGATTGCCTGATAATCTTCCCATTATAAAAGCAAAAATTACGGGCACTCCTATCAATGCCGAAGGTAAACCTCGCATTACCCCGGAATTGGAAACTTTGATAGTTGCTATGTGTTCTGTCCACATGTCGTGACTAAGTACATTAATACTTCTCAATGCTCATTAATTTTCAATAGGCTGGTTTTTTCTTCACTGCGTAACCATAATTTCTTTTGCCTACCCTATCGAAATCTACTTTTCAGTCCTGACAGGATTAACTCTTCCCTAATGAATAAATTCAATAAGTAACTCAAAGCGATTATTAACTATTTCATTTTCGTTGACATGCAGTCATTCGCCTGCCTACAATGCAGTCACGCAGGTAAATGCCTGCATTTTTAGATCCTCATGTTAGAACGAATTAATGACTGAAATAGACCTGGTGTTTAAAGCCCTTGCCGATCCAAGTCGGCGCAAGCTATTGGATCTCTTGCACGCCAAAAACGGGCAGACGTTGACTGAGTTATGCAGTGTGTTGGATATGACGCGCCAGTCAGTCACGCAGCATCTTGATTTGCTTGAAGGTGCCAATTTGATTTCGGTGCAGCGGCAGGGAAGGGAAAAGTTGCATTATTTTAACCCTGTGCCGATTCATGAAATTTATGCGCGCTGGATTCGAAAATTTGAAATGGACCGTCTCGATGCGCTTAACGACTTTAAATCCAAACTTGAAGGTAAATCAGAATGAACAATGAAAAATTTGTGTACGTGACTTATATCGCCACTACGCCTGAAAAAACCTGGGAGGCACTGACTCAGGGCGACTTAATTCGGCAGTGGTGGCGATGCGAAATGGTATCTGACTGGAAGCAGGGTTCAAGTTGGCAGCATGTCTCCGACGATGGCAAAACGGTGGAGCGTATCGGCACAGTACTGGAATCGATTCCCAATAAGCGCCTCGTGTTTACCTGGATTACTCCGGCCCATGCAGATGATAAAACCAGGCACTCGAAAGTGAGTATCGATTTAGAAATGGTCGGCGAAAAATTACGTTTTACCGTAAACCACTATGACCTGACACCAGAGGGGTTAAAAGGTATTTCCTTCGGTTGGCCGTTAGTCTTATCCAGTCTCAAATCGTTTCTGGAAACTGGAAGGCCACTTGTTTTTTAATATAGACGTTTTCCAGGAGGCTATATGTACAACGAAATTTTAAAATTTTGGTTTGAAGAAATTAATCCAGCCATGTGGTGGACTTCTGATAAGGATTTCGATGCGCAAATTAACAGTCGTTTTCTGGCTTTTTTACAACAAGCCTCTCAAGGTGAATTTTATAGCTGGCGTAATGACCCCCAGGGTAGGCTTGCAGAAATTATCGTTTTAGATCAATTTTCACGAAATATTTATCGCAATACATCAGCTGCATTTGCACAGGATCCTATGGCGCTGGTGTTGGCACAAGAGGCTGTCAACAATAATATTCCGCAATTTTTATCTGAAACTGAGCGTGGTTTTTTACTGCTTCCATATATGCATAGCGAGTCAAAAAAGATCCACGAAATTGCTGAGCCTCTCTATCGCAATTTGGCTGCAAAAGGAAATTATGAATTTGAATTAAAACATAAGGCAATCATCGATAGGTTTGGCCGCTATCCTCATAGAAATGCAATTCTAGGGCGAATATCTAGCGACGAAGAAATTGAATTCCTGAAACAGCCTGGGTCGAGTTTTTAACATAGGCTTCAATCCTATTTCTTCATCCAATAAAATCATAAGCTTTGTATTTCAAGATCATAAGCTTTGTATTTCAAGAAAAGTTAAGCCAAATTTATGTAGGTATTGCTTCCTATACTTATCTTTCAGTAAACAAACTACATCAAGATTAAATAGAGAAGGTACGGATATGAGCCATTACGATGTTATGCATACCAAGGGACAAGCGCCCGTTAAGTCCTGGACGCGCGGTGTTAGCTTTGATGAAAACGCAAAGCAACAAGTGAATTACATGGCGAGCATGCGTGCTGGACGCGATAAAGGCACCTGGACAAATGCACCACAAGACGTACTAAAAGCTTGGGGTCCGTTAGCTGATGGCTTCGCAAAACTTTGTGAAAAATATCCGTTTTTAAAAAACACTAACAACATGAATCATTTGGGAACCCTGGGCTCCGGAAATCATTTTATTGAAATTTGTTTGGATGAAAGCAATGCGGTCTGGGTGATGTTGTATAGCGGATCGCGCGGAGTTGGTAACAGAATTGGAACGCATTTTATTGAGGAAGCAAAAAAAGATATGGAGCGTTGGCTGATTAATTTACCGGATAAAGATTTGGCTTACATACCCGAGGGTAGCGATAAATTTCGCGATTACGTAGAAGCAGTTGCGTGGGCACAAGATTTTGCCAAGACTAACCGCGAAGTCATGATGGCGCGAACCTTACAAGCTATGCGCGATATTTTGCAAATACCTTTTGCTGCGCATGTGGAGGCAGTGAACTGCCATCACAACTATATCAGCCGCGAAAATCATTACGGTGAAGATGTATGGGTAACACGAAAAGGCGCAGTAAGCGCAAAAAAAAGGTGAGATGGGAATTATTCCGGGAAGCATGGGCGCTCGTTCATACATAGTGCGCGGTTTAGGTAACAAGGAAAGTTTTTGTAGCTGTAGCCATGGTGCTGGTCGAGTTATGTCGCGTACTGAAGCAAAACGCCGCGTGTCACTCGCCGAGCATTTGCAGGCAACTGCAGGTGTTGAATGTCGTAAAGACGAAGCTGTGATTGACGAAACGCCGTCGGCTTATAAACCCATCGAAAAAGTGATGGAAGCACAAGCTGATTTGGTAGAAATAGTTCATACGCTTAAACAGGTTTTGTGTGTAAAAGGTTAATGATAAGTTAGTAAGAATTAATTTAAAAAATTGCTACAGGACGAAGCAATTAAAAAAATTTGGTGCGTTGTTATGAATGGAAAAATAACAACACTGTTTACTATCAGCGGTTCAGTGTTAACACTGGCTGACGCAATCGCCTCTGGCTATTTGCGTATCTATAGTAAGCAGGCACCAGATGTTGCTGTAAAAGATTACGGCGAGAATAAACACGCTTAACGTTTACGGCGGCTTGGATGGCGTTATGAATGATATGGTAAAACTAACGGATCGCACGGTGAGAAATTAGGGTAGCCCCTAAGCTGGTTATATAATAGGTTGTGGTTAAATTCATTAAAGCCAATTTAAGATTACACTTACAGTAGTCTTAAAGTTGGCTTTTAGTCACTTAAGATTTTGGAAACCATAAGGAGTCATTAAAGTTGGTGAGGATTGTCAGCCTTGTGAAAGCGAATAAGTTTCTGTTATAGCTTGCATTAGTATAATCCTGTTGATTGGCTATTTTATAAACGTGTTGTTGACGTAGTACTACATCGGGTTAATGAAACTTACGCTTTTATTGTGCCCACCAAATGTTCTTCAAGTAAATTATTTAACACCTGCAATACATCTGATCTGTTCTTATCAACAAAAAAGTGATCTCCGGAAATCCAATGTATACCCGTGTTAGAAGCAAATAGTTTAAGCCATGCTTCTACATCCGCTGGCTCGACCTCTTCTTCATCTCCAGCTAACACACTAATCTTAGTTGGGATAATTACCTGGCTCTTATTACAGTAGGTTTCTATAATTTTAAAATCTGCTCTTAATGCGGGTAACAGCATTTGCATTATTTCATTGTTGGCAAGCACCTCTGTAGAGGAACCATTAAGTTCGCCTATTTTTTTTATAAAGTCTTCATCGGGTAAGTGGTAAGTATTTTCTTTTGTTCTTTCGATGCAGGGTGCCACACTTCCTGATGCAATAAAATGAATCGGCAAGCGACGTTGGAGGTAGCCAAGCATAAGTGTTAGTTCGTATGCAACTCGCGCTCCCATGCTATGCCCATAAAATATAAATGGCTTAGGGCTTAATTTTTCAAGCGCCAGGAAAATCGCTTTCACTAACTCTGTCATGGTTTGAAGCGGTGTTTCAGTTAAGCGTATACCTCTGCCCGGCAATTGCACTACAGCGAGCTCTACATCAGGGTCCAGGTAATTTTGCCATGACATATAGGTTGAGGCATTACCGCCTGCATAAGAAAAGCAAATCAGGCGTACATGAGCGGTTGGTTTAATTTTAGGAATATAAATAAGAGATAAGTTGTTCATATATGTTAGCTTTTGCTGTAATAAATGTTGTTTTGTAGTGGTTTAGTAAGCTTAAACACCTAATTGGTGGCAATTTTATCATTTCATTAAATAAATAGGTGGTTGCCGAACGCGCTTGGCAGAACTATTTGGCTTGGAGTTTAGATTTAAACCGCTTAGCTGATTGTCGTCATAGGTTGTGATTAATGCACTAAAGCCAACTTAAGATTACAATTACGCAAGGGTCTGGGCCTTGGCTTTTAGTTGCTTGAGGCATTTTAAAACATAAGGAGTCGTTGATGTTTGTAAAAATTATGAATTTTTTGCAAGCTAACAAGTTTTTATTCTACCTTGCATTAGCAATAATCTTATTGGTAGGCTATTTAATAACCCGTATTATTGGGGTGATACCTACAGTCGCGGCAGTTATTTTCTTTACTGCTATGCATCGCGCTAAAGATAAAAGAAAATATATTGTCGCGTTGAAAATAATGGGCGCATTGGTTCTTGTGTTGGCAATCTTACTGTATGTTGTATTTGCGAATATGGAAATGCCTATGCATTAGCGAATGGGTATTTTATTGCATCCGCTCGTAAAAATAATGTGAATTTACTTAACATAACTAATGGCAGCCGTAGATATTAAGCATTCCATAAAATCTACTAAATGATAAAAATAATCACAAAATGGTTTACATAATGAATTAAAAAATTTGAAATAGTTGTAAGTTAAATGTTTTAATCGAGTCTTTATATTGTGGCTCAGCTGCGGAGCGCTTATGTCTTTCTACCAAAAACTGCAACAGCATTTTGTAAAAATTGCTCGCTACAACCATCTTTCAAGTATTTGTCATTGGGATCAGGCAGCGATGATGCCCGCTGGCGGCAATCAAGCTCGCGGTGAAGCCATGGCAGAATTTTCGGTGTTAATTCACCAACACACAACGGCTCCGCAATTAGCCGATTGGATTGCCGGGGCAGAACAAGAAAATTTATCGCAACCGGAACGCGTGAGTGTGGCGGCAATAAAACGCCGCTGGCAGCAAGCAGTTCAACTGCCAGAAGATTTAGTCATGGCGCAATCACTGGCTACCTCCACCTGTGAACATGCATGGCGTGAACAACGCAAAAATAATGATTGGGCGGGGTTTAAACCCAATCTTGAAAAAGTAGTTGAATTGGCTCGCGAAGAAGCGAGCGTACGCGCTGGTGGTACAAGCTTAAGTCGCTACGATGCCATGCTGGAATTGTATGAGCCAGGTATGACCAGCGCAAAAATAGATAATTTATTTAGCGATGTAAAAAGGTGGTTGCCCGAATTTATTCAGCGTGCCGATAACATTCAAGCGCAAAAATCTATTGTTATTCCGCAAGGCCCCTTTGCAACTGTGCAACAAAAAGAGCTGGGGCTGGCCGTTATGCGTTTATTAGGTTTTGATTTTAATCACGGTCGGTTAGATGTCAGTACTCATCCATTTTGTGGTGGTGTGCCGAGCGATGTACGTATCACTACGCGCTATGATGAAACTGATTTTATGAAAGCCCTGTTCGGTGTCGTTCATGAAACAGGCCATGCCTGTTACGAACAAAACTTACCGAAAGACTGGGCGAACTTGCCAGTGGGTGAGGCGCGCTCCATGGGTATTCATGAATCGCAAAGTTTGTTTTTTGAAATGCAATTAGCACGCTCGCCAGAGTTTACACATTTAATTGCACCCATGGCGGCGCAGCTACTAGGGCGTGAGCAAGATCCCGCGTTTAGCCAGCAAAATCTCTATGCATTTAATACGCGTATGAAACGCGGTTATATTCGCGTGGAAGCCGACGAATTAACCTATCCTGCGCATGTTATTTTGCGTTATGAAATCGAGCGCGCATTGATTGAAGGCGAAATTAATGTCGCGGATATTCCTGCGCTTTGGAATGAAAAAATGCAACGCTATTTGGGGTTAGTTACTGAAGGAAACTATCGCGATGGTTGCATGCAAGATATTCATTGGCCGGGCGGGTCATTTGGTTATTTCCCCTCTTATACATTAGGTGCAATCTACGCAGCACAGGAATTTGCTGCCGCTAAACGTGCGATACCACAATTGCAAAATAAAATTACTACTGGCGATCTTGCGCCTTTGTTTGTGTGGTTAAAGGATAATATCTGGTCAAAGGCTAGTCTCTTGTCGACGGATGAATTGATCGCTACAGCGACAGGGGAATCGCTTAATGCTAGTTATTTTAAGCAACATCTTGAACAGCGTTATTTATACCCGGCTAGTTAAATGACAGTATTGTTAAATTTTTTTATTCATATATTTCACTTTTCTTTTTACTTCATAGGTTTAATTATGCGTATATTTGCGGCAATGATAAGTATTTTAGTTTCACTCAACGTGTTAGCTGCTGAACCAGCGGTTTCATCTAAAGCTAACTATACTGAAGGTAAGGATTATGTTGTTTTAGCTTCACCACTTATGCCAGCTGATCCAACCAAAATTGAAGTAGTGGAAGCCTTCGCGTACCCATGCCATGCCTGTTTTAGTTTTGAACCCACATTAGCGAGCTGGATTAAAAAGCAGCAACCCGACGTTGCTTTTGTGAAAGTCCACGTTTCGTTTCGGCCGGAATGGAGAAACTATCAGCGCGGCTACCTTACACTTGCAAGTTTAAATTTAAAAGAAAATGTTCATTTGGATATTTTTAGCGCAATACATGTGCAGAAAAAGCAATTGACCAGTGCCCAGGCATGGGCTGATTTTTTGGCAATTTATGGTGTCGATAAACAAACTGTGCTGAGTAAATACGATTCGTTTGGCATCAGCACACAAATGAAGCAAGCCGATGCGCGTTTAAAAAGTTTTGGTGTCGACTCAACACCTACACTGATTGTTGCGGGTAAATATAAAGTGAGTAATAAGTTAAACAGTCACGATGAAGTAGTGAATGTGGCGCAATTTTTAGTCGATAAAGTTCGCGCTGAACGCGCCCGCCCTTAATGCTATTGCTGCGCCGCTACCAGATTTTAATTTACATGTTTATTTTCACTTTCATATAAAATAAATTTTGTGCGATGTGAATGGCCAAGCCAAGTCTTGGTCAGTCACATCGCCCGGCGCAAACTTATTTTTTATCGATTGTCTCTTGCAATATTGTCCTGCGTTCTTTCCTGCCCTTCATTAAGCTTTTCTCCAAAATTTACCCATCAGGGGTTTAACGCTTGTGCCGTGAACAACAATCGACAAGGTAACTATAACAAGTGTGAATTGCGTAAGCAGTTCTGCGTGTGATTGACTCAGCCCGTGCTGTATTGCATACATCAGATAATAAATTGAACCTATACCGCGAACACCAAACCAGCCGATCATATTTTTTAATTTCCAGTCTGCGTTGGTTCCGAGCAAGCCTATATGAACGCTCAACGGCCGCGCGATAAAAAATACAAACGCGGCCAAGCCAACAGTTTCCCAATTCCAGAATTGGATCGCCAGCATTCCGCCGAGCAAAAGCACGAGCATCATTTCTGATAGACGCTCGAGGTGTTCACCAAAAACCAGGGCTTCAATGCTGATATTGAGAGGGTTAGTTAACTCAGGGTCAAGTTTACTTTTTTCTTCTTCATCGCTAATTAACGCATTTTTTAGTCTGCGGCGTTTGGAGAGTTTTAATTCACTTTGACGTAAAGCAACGCCTGCAAAAAAGACAGTTAAAAAGCCCCAGGCATTAATGGATAAGCTTAAGCCATAGACTAACGCGATTAATCCAAGCCCTACCAAATCATCCAGAATTTCATGCTTCAAGTGAGTTGCGCGTAACTTCCATCCGATATGCGCTACTACCATGCCGCTTATAATCCCTAATATGATGGCTGCGCTCGTTGCCCAGAGTACGTCGTAAGTAATCCATTTCCATCCCGCATCGCCCAATTCATGTAAGCCCAGTAAACCCATTCCTAACATCACAAATGGAAAGGCGGAACCATCGTTCATGCCTGCTTCACAGGTGAGGTCGAAGCGTAAGTGATCACTATCACCTGCATGACGGCATTGAACGTCGGTTGCCAGCACCGGGTCTGTTGGTGCAACAATCGCACCCAGCAGAATGGCCAGGCCAAGCGGAAAATCAAATGTAAAGTAAGTAAAGGCTGCGACTAATCCGACGGTTAATGCCATGGAAACCCATGCCAGCAACACCGGTTTACCCCAGCGTTTAACCGTGACCGGCACCGGCATTTTTATTCCCGCAGAAAACAATGATATCAACACTGCTACTTCGGTAAGGATTTCCAGCAGAGGAGCTTCTTTCACTGGGTCGAAATGAAAAAGATTCAATACCATCGGCCCGGCGATAAGACCCACGATGAGGTAAATAATCGAAGAACTGAAAGGCGACCGGGCCAGCATTGTCGAGGTTAGCCCGCGCCCGAGCATGAGTATTCCAACGAGCAAAAACCAATTTCCGTTTTCCATAAGCGAGGATTCTCTTTGGCGTGGGTATTTATTCCCCAGAGTGCTGGAATTAGTGGTTGGGTTCTGTTCGCAAACTATCTTTAACGACTAAATCAAGCTATTGGTGAGTGGTATGACGAGGGAATGATGTTAACTGTAGAGCTATGGTGTGGGTTATTGAGGTACTTAACCAAAAACCGGTAAACATTTCTATCGAGCCTAAAGCCCTCCTTGTGAAAGCGCTCCTGGTAAAAGCCGTTGGTGAAAGATAAGAGTTCTTCATAGTCCTCCATATTTTTAGCAACACCCAATAGACACCAGTTGCTGACAAGAATATGAACTGGCTCGCAATCTTTCCCTGATTCTTCAATCGAGATGGGGGTTTTAAAAGGCCAACGGCGCAGTGCCAGTTGTTCAAATGCTGCAAGCATACGAATATTGTGCTTTAAGTAATTCTCACCAGCGTTACACACTTTGCATTGATTGTTTTCACACTTTAATAAACCGTTTGAAGTGCGTTGGGGCAGGTTGTTGAAGCAGAGATTGTACGTTATAAATATTTTTTTAATTTCCTTTAACGCCTGTTTTTCAGCAGTAAATAATCCATATAACCGTTGGTTGCTTTCCGCTATCTCGTCAGCGAATACAATTCGGGGATACAACCATGCTTTTATGTTGTTATCCGTTGAAAATGTATTGTTTGCGAATAGATCGCTTTCGGTTTTAAGGCTGGCGGGTTTAGTTTCTTCAAGAAATACACTGCATAAACTTTCTACAGTTTGTGTTCGTTTATTCAGGGCTGGCTTTAACTGATTTATTTTTTCCGTATGAAGCAGGGTTGCACTGAGCTCGCCCGACGTTATTGTCCAAGTGATGCTGCCGGTAAGGTTAGCCAGCTTCGCTTCTAACGGCGATTTTTCACCGCTGAGAAATTGTGCAAACACCTCTGCGCGTATATTGTTGCCTTTGCCGATATAGAGCAGTTTATTATCTTTATCCCATAGATAATAAATACCCGGTGTGCGCGGTATCTTGTTAATAATGTCAGGATCAATTCCAAGTGGTAAGTCGCCATATTGAAATTGCTTATGAAAAGCTGCGCGAAATTGTTCAACGCCATGTTCGTTTTCGGCAAGTTGAAGAAAACGAAACGTGGCTTGCGCATCATCCAAAGCTCTATGGCGATACTGCACTGAAATGCTGTGACGTATGATGATATTTTCGAGACTATGGCTTGCTGCGTTGGGATATAACACCCGCGATATTTTTACGCTGCACATCAGCGGAGCTTTGAATGAAATACCAACATTACCCAACTCCTTGCGCAAAAAGCCGTAATCAAACCCTACATTGTGGGCGATAAAAAGTTTGTCTTTCAGTCTTAAAAATACTTCTTCAGAAACATCTTCAAATCGCGGTGCGCTTGCCACCATCGCATTAGTAATACCAGTGAGATGCTGAATGTTGATGGGTATATCAATTTCCGGGTTAACCAGTGTGGACCACTCCCGGATTTCATGTTCGTCGATTTCTATAATGGCGATTTCAGTGATCCTGCCATACCTTGGACCGCCGGTAGTTTCAATATCAACAAGCACAGCTGGAAGTGGAATGCCTTTAAGCATTTTATTTTCACTCGCACCATGTCAAATAAGCAATCCAAAGACGGCTATGAGATGGTTAAAAAATAGTTAATAAAAAAACATGAAAAAATAGTTTATTAGATTGAGCGACAGTTCTAAAGATCTCGGTACGTTAGCGAACGATAAAGCCTATTCAAATTTGCTAATTTTCAGACGTTTGCAATTACCACTCGTTCAATTTAGCCTTGAGGAGTTTATATGAAAGATTCAGTCGCTATTGCGCGAGACTGCTACCAAGCTTATGTTCGTAAAGATCGCGCGGCATTGGAGGAGTTGATTGCTGAACCATTTCATTTCACTAGCCCGTTGGATAACCGCATCGACCGGAAGACCTACTTCGAACGCTGCTGGCCAAACAGCCAACATATCGTTAAATTCGAATTTATTAGCGTCTTGCCTCACGGAGACAAGGTATTTGTAACCTATGAGGGTACTCATACCAACGGCAAGGGTTTTCGCAACACTGAAATTTTAACTGTACGTCAGCAAAAAATTGTCGAGGTCGAAGTGTATTTTGGTTGGCCCGTACCGCACGAGGCACCAGCGGGTGGTTTTATTAATGCTTGATTTTTTACACAATGTTCCGGATTAATTGCTAAAAAATATCTTTGTTATTGATGCCGATGATGATAGCTACTTTGCATGATGAGTTTCCATCCCTCCTCTCTAAAAAATTTATTGTACTGGTGCTACAGCCACCTATGATGCACTATAGCGCCCTTCGCGAGTGCGCCATCTACGCGGCTACCCAATGTTCGGAGTTGTTATGAAATTCGTAAAGAATTTTTCACCTTTTTTTAATTGTATAAGCTTGGCTTGTTGTATGGGCCTGGTTTCCTGTGCGCATAATCCCAAATCTGAAAACGTTGAGCCGAATACTACAACCGCGCAAACTTCTACAAATGAAAAATTACCCGCCGAAACTACTACAGCGAAAATAACTCCTACACCTTCTGAACAAACACAACCACCACTCATTACGCCGCCAATCATGATGACGCAAGCTGAATTTTCGACATGCATTAGTGCCTTGTCAGAAAAAGCAAAAGCCGCAGGAATTTCTAACAACACGATTACTGGCACGCTGGCTAAAGCTAATTTCAATTCACGAGTGATTGAGCTGGATCGTCAGCAACCAGAGTTTTCAACAACATTTGCAGATTATTTTAATCGCCGTGTTACCGATGAGCGCGTGGCGCAGGGTCAAGCCCTCTTGCTAAAACATCAGGTATTATTTGCTCAGGTTGTAAAACAATACGGTGTTCCTGCGCCTTATCTTTTAGCTTTTTGGGGGCTGGAAACAAACTACGGAAGTTTTTTTGGCAAGATGTCTATTATTGATTCCCTGACGACTTTGGCGTGCGATACGCGGCGCAGTACTTTTTTCACCGGCGAATTAATATCCGCATTGCGCATGCTTGATGGAGGCACTGTAACGCAAGACAAGATGCTAGGTTCGTGGGCGGGTGCTATGGGCAATTTTCAATTTATGCCGTCAGCATTTTTACAGCACGCCGTGGATTACGATGGCGACAACAAACGCGATTTGTGGAACAGCATTGCGGACGCTACCGCATCGGCTGCGAAATACTTGCAAAGCCTCGGTTGGCAGACTAACAACCCCTGGGCCCACGAAGTTAAATTGCCAATTAATTTTCCCTTTATTGAAGCGGGTTTAAAAAATACCAAACCGCTTTCTGAATGGCGCAAGCTTGGCGTTACGCGGGCCGATAATATTCCGCTATCGCAAACCGATTTGAATGCCTCATTGCTGGTGCCGTCGGGATATCAAGGTCCTGCTTTTTTGGTCTACGAAAATTTTAATGCGATCATGCAATGGAATCGTTCGGAATTTTATGCGCTCGCTGTTGGCAATCTTGCCGATCGAATTGCCGGCGCGGGAAAGTTGGTGCAACCACCACCGCTAGATGCACCGCGTTTGCATCGCGACCAAGTGTTAACACTGCAAGAACAACTTAATCAAAAAGGATTCAATGTCGGTACACCCGATGGTATTTTTGGCCCCGGCACACGTCGCGCCATCAGCGAATTTCAACATAAAATTGGTATGGTGGCCGATGGTTTTCCCGATAAAAAAATTCTTGGCTTACTCGGTGTGAATATTGATCTTGTTAAGAATTAATTCCGTCTCTGCTCCAGCTCGCATAAAGTAAACTCTCGCTCCCCGGCGCCAGCTTGGGAGTGTTGCGAAAATATTCAATCTCTATTGCAGGTTGTTGTTGAATATTGCTTAGGCTTGATTACAATCCTTTCCTTCCAAATCAGTCAAAATCCCTACAAAGGAAAAGTGTATGTGTAAAGTCTATGCATTGGTTGTAACGCTAATGTTGTTATGCTCCGGCAATGCATTATCGTTTCAACTCTCCCCACAGGGCGCCGCGATAGAAAGGGCCTTAGCCAATAAAGACCAGCGCCTGCTTGACAAGGTTGGGGTGCTTATTGCGGATTTTGGTATTGAAAAGTTTGGCGAGTCAGTTCATGAAGAAATAACCAATCGTATTCTCGACTGCAATGGCGATGCGAAATTTTGCAGCGACCCGGACTGGGACCCGGCATTCGCTTACATACTCGCTGGCGTCCGCTGGAATGACGATCCACCCTTCGAGTTCCTCAATAATCAAGGACGTTACTCTGGTTGTAAATCCGGCAATGTTATTCGGCTTACTACATACCCCGAATGCTGGGCACGGGTTTTTACTGATGGCAAGAAGAAAGCTGAAAAAAACGAAGTGATCAACCGCACAACTGCACCCATATTGCTGCGCTCGCACTTCGGCGATCTGCAATTTTTTCACAGCATGGCGAGCGCAGACAAAGAATCCACCATCGAAACACAACGCAAAATTTTAATGTGGGCAGAGCTTACCTGGAATATCGCCACAAAAAAAATGGGCCCTGGCGATATAATCGCGGAAGCCGATAACCCGGTTGCAAAGCAAGTATTTTTGGGACACGGATGGAGCGTGCAAGATTTATTTGCGCAAGGAAATCCGCATATACGAAAACCAAAATATTTAGCAGACGTTGCATTTGGAAGTCTGTTGCACATGGTGCAGGATTCATTTTCGCGCGCGCACGTTGAACGACAATTACCTGTATCAGGCAAGGTATGCGAGGGAATGACAGAGCAGGTAAAAGCTCCAGGAAAAATTGCCGAGTTTCATTCCTATCGCAATCAGGATGCTGAAGCGCATAAAGCAGATGATATTCGCGAAGCATTCGCAAATCATTTTGTATCCACGAGCCCTTCTGTTGTTGATGTGGGCAGAAAGCTTGCCGAATATTATGAGAAACAGAGTGACTGGGAAACAGTTCGTCCTTACATGAATTGTATTTTTGATCTTGCAATAACGACTACGCCTTCTTCTCCTGGGGATCGTTATTTGAAATAAAGTATTCCAACTCTCCCTTGTCAAAAGCGACCCCACCCCAGCCCTCCCCTTAGCAGGGGAGGGAGTTAGAAATTCGCAAG
>JAZKHP010000075.1:0-15688 GCA_040385335.1 Pseudomonadota bacterium | reverse complement strand
GCACGACCTTGCCAAGGTCGGGGTCGCGAGTTCGAGTCTCGTTTCCCGCTCCATTATTTCTTCTGTAATTTTTTTAACCTGCGCCGCTTCTAATCTAATGTAACCCGAAAACCATAGCTCGAGCGTTCTCGTAAGAGAAGTTGCTGTTCGATTCCTGTGCGGCTTGACGTTGTTCATCAAGCAATTGGAATAAACTAATTTCTTCGTCAGGCATGTAGTGTAAGCAGTCCCCGCCAAAAAACCACAATAAATCCCTGGGTAACTCATGCATAAGCTGCGGATATCCGGCTACAATTTTGCAGAGTAAATCTTGCCCTTGAATTAATAAGGCTGCGCCCCCAATTGTAGGTAATTGTGTTAATGCAGCCAAAAAATCCTTGTCATCCTGGTCGCAACTCTCTCTGCAAAATGGAGGTTGATGGGACGCTTTTTCGACAAAAGTGTGTAATAGCCGCAGGTGATATTCAATGTAGTTTTGCTCGTATTTATCGCTATTCATGTTATGGATTTCCACTTTCCTATTCTATTTTTTTACAATTTTAATCAAGTCGAGGCTTTATGTCTGTAGCACTTTCGATTCGAAATTTAACTAAAGTTTACAATAATAAATTAGAAGCTCTAAAGGGTATTTCTTTAGATGTTATGCCGGGTGATTTTTTTGCGGTATTAGGGCCAAATGGCGCGGGCAAGTCTACCACAATCGGCATTATAAGCTCACTGGTCCGTAAAACATCTGGCGATGTAGAAATATTTGGTAACAATATAGATACTCATTTTTCGCAAGCGAAAAAATTTCTCGGTGTGGTGCCGCAGGAATTTAATTTCAGTATGTTTGAAAAGGTCGAGGACATTGTTTTGCAGCAAGCAGGTTACTATGGCTTGCCAAGAGCCTTTGCAAAAACGCAAACAGAAAAATATTTAAAAAAATTAAATTTATGGGAGAAGCGAAACTCTTCTGCGCGTATGTTATCAGGGGGTATGAAACGCCGCCTGATGATAGCGCGTGCCTTGGTGCATGAACCAAAATTATTAATTCTGGATGAGCCAACAGCAGGCGTCGATATTGAATTGCGACGTTCTATGTGGGAATTTTTGCGCGAAATTAATGCGGCAGGTACTACTATCATTTTGACCACTCATTATCTTGAGGAGGCAGAAAGCTTATGTCGGAATGTCGCCATTATTAATGATGGGGTATTAATAAAGAACACAACGATAAAAAATTTATTACAGGGGTTAACTAAGGAAGTGTTTATTTTTGATGCAGTAGATCTGCCGCAATCTCTCTCTTTGCCCGGTTTTCCTTGTCAAAGAATTGATTCCCATTCGTTTGAGGTGGAGGTTGAGAAGGGGCAAAGCTTAAATGACATTTTTGTGGCCTTATCGCAACAGAATATTACCATCCTTAGCATGCGCAATAAGGCAAATCGATTAGAGGAAATGTTTGTTGCTATGATCAATCAATCACCCACAGCTCAGTCATCTGCGCAGCAAGCAGCGGCAAAAGTAGAGGTGTTAGTATGAATATGGTTGAGCAGTGGATTGCGTTTTTTACAATTTTGCGTAAAGAAATTAAGCGTTTTTCGCGTATCTGGATACAAACTTTATTGCCGCCGGTTATTACCATGGCATTGTACTTTGTTATTTTTGGCACTTTGATCGGAGGTCGTATTGGCGATATGGGAGGCTTTAGTTATATTCAATTCGTTGCCCCCGGTTTGATAATGATGGCGGTATTAACCAATGCTTACTCCAATGTGGTTTCTTCATTTTTTAGCGCAAAGTTTCAGCGCAGTATTGAAGAAGTGTTGGTGTCGCCAACACCCAACTATGTAATTTTGTTGGGGTACACTATGGGCGGTGTTGCGCGCGGTTTGGCGGTAGGAATATTAGTTACTGTGATGTCACTATTTTTTACGCATTTGCATATGCACAGTTGGTTAATTACTCTCACTATTGTGTTATTGACTTCAATGCTGTTTTCTTTGGCAGGTTTTATTAATGCTGTGTATGCCAATACCTTTGACGAAATATCTATAGTGCCTACTTTTATTTTAACGCCGCTGACTTATTTTGGTGGAGTGTTTTATTCAATTAGTTTATTGCCAGAATTTTGGCAGCATGTTTCATTATTGAACCCAATTTTGCATATGGTAAATGCATTCAGGTACGGAATTCTTGGTGTGAGTGATATCAACATAACCTATGCGATTTTAGGCTTAATGATCGGCGTTGTGATTTTATTTGTGGTGAGTTTGCATTTGTTGAAAACGGGTAAGCGTTTGCGTGCATGACAATAATTAGCGGAGTAATTTATGGGGCCTTCAGTATTAGCTAGCCCACTAGGGCATAAAACCGATTATGTTTCTAGTTATGATGCTAGTTTGCTCTTTCCCATTTTGCGGCAGACATCACGCGAAATCTTAGGTATAAGATCAGCTTTACCTTTTTTTGGTTATGATATTTGGACGGGGTATGAACTGTCCTGGTTGAACCCATCGGGCATGCCTCAGGTCGCCGCTGCGGAATTTATTTTTCCTTGCGATAGTGATTTTATTGTTGAATCAAAATCCTTTAAGCTTTATCTGAATTCTTTTAATCAAACAGTATTTAATTCTTATGCGGAGGTAACTGAATGCCTAAAGAGAGATTTATCATTAGTTGCTGGTGTGGCGGTTAGTGTAAATTTGCAACAACTGCATGAGTCTTTGTTGTTGATAAATCAGATTGTGATGGGCGTATGCCTTGATAGTTTGGATATTGTTGTAAATAACTATCATCCTGATCCGACTCTCCTAACTGTTGATGTAACTGATGGTGTGGTAGAAGAGCAGCTTTATAGTCATTTATTAAAAAGTAATTGCCCTGTAACTGGTCAGCCCGACTGGGCTAGTTTATTTATTAACTATTCAGGCCAAAAAATAGATCACGAAAACTTATTGCGTTACATTATTTCATTTCGCGAACATCAAGATTTTCATGAGCATTGCGTAGAAAGAATTTTCGTTGATATTTTAGATCGTTGTAAGCCTGACTCCTTGTCCGTTTACGCACGTTATACGCGTAGGGGAGGGCTTGATATTAATCCTTTTAGAAGTACGCAAGAAGGTGTGCGGCCGAGTGTAGGGCGTCTGTTGCGGCAGTAGAGAGTTTATAAAGAGAGTCTAGAGCAGAGTCGGGCTTTATACTATGACCTTGTCACGTAAGCGCTCTGCGGCCTTCTCTAAAGAATCAATGACTTTTTCTTTATCGTAATTGCGTATTTTATCAAGATCAAGATACATGGAAAAACCTTCAGCACGATCTTCAAAATAACTTTGATTTTTACCAAGATCCTTACGAAAGTCGGCAACTTGATAAACCTTAACCGGTAGGGCAAAGCCTTTAACGTGAATTTCACCTTTGTCCCGGCACATAACCAGATCTTTTGTTAATGACCAGGTTTCATGAGAAATTAAAATCTCATCGGGTTCGGCTGCCGATTCAAGTCGGCTCGCTAAATTTACCTGCGTGCCTAGTACCGTGTAATCCAAATGGCTGGAGGTACCAAATGTACCAACAGTGCAATAACCCGTATTGATGCCCATACGAATTTGCAACGGTTTTTTTATGCCCTGGTTAAACCATTCCAGTTGCAATGAACGCATTTTCTTTTTCATGGCGATTGCCATGGAAACGCAACGTACACAATCCGCCTTGACCCCCTGGCTATTGCTATCGCCGAATAAAACCATAATGGCATCGCCCATGAACTTATCAATTGTTCCGCCATGCTGAGTGACAATTTTCGACATTTCGGTTAGGTAATGATTAAGTAGTTCGTTTAGGGCTTCTGCCTCGATTTCTTCTGCTAATTGACTAAAGTCCTTAATGTCTGAAAAGAAAACGCTGAGCTTTTTTCTTTCTGCTTGTAGTGTTTCATCTTTTCCCTGGTTAATTGCTTTCCATACCGTCGGCGGCAAATAACGGGATAATTTGTAGGCGCGGATTTTATGCCATTTTTGTTCATTCTCTAACTGCTTTTGCGACAGCGATAGTTTGTGAAAACGTTGATGCATATAGATTGCGTAAACCAGAAAATAGGTGGCAATACCAATCAGGCTTGCAACGCTTATTTCTATGTTGGTTGAAAGCACTAATTGTGGGGAGTGAAACACAAAGCTAACTAATACTCCTACGGCAAATGCCGTGTTGTCCTCCATTAGCTTACGTATGCCACCACTAATCAATGCATTAAATTGGATCATGGTTAGAAATAAAACGCAGGGCAGAATACTAAAATTGATAAAGCCAAGGACCATGCCAATGAGTCCCGCATCCACGTAAGACAGCCAGCGCGAGGTTTTTAATAATGTTTCAGCAGGCTGCTTATGGGTAAAAAAATAAGTGCCATATGCATAAAGCAATAGACCAAGGATGGTCAGGGCATGAAGTAGGCTAATATTCGACCAATTCGCAAGGGAGGCAAGTGTTCCAGCAGTTGCAAAACAAATTAATGTACGAAAGTAGTATTGCTGTAACGGAGATTCTGATTGCATGGATTCTTGCATATTGTTCATTTTAAGAAAGCCTGATGCTTGTTACTATGATAAGTAAGTGCGTAATTATTAGAAGTGGCTATTTGGCTGCTTCTCTATTAGACGTCCTTTTACCTTAAAAGTAAATAAAATGTCTTAATAATTCTTACGCTACGGCTGCGTTTTAATTTATTGTTTGGCTACAAAATTCTAAAATATTTAATCACAAATGTTGTCCTGATCCATTTAATTTTTCATTTTTAAATCCAGGTATTTTTCTTCAAGCTCTGCATATTGTTTTTTCAACTCGATATATTCATCCTGCAATTTTTCTTGCTCGGGTGATTGCGACATCGCAGACGTATTTGGTAAGGTATTCGTTGTGTCGGGCCGAGTGTTGGCTTTTAGTGCTGCATTTTCTTTTTCAACTGTGGCGAGATTGCTGGTTAATTCTTTGTTTTCGAGTGAGAGGCTATGCAAGGTGTCTTTCATTTGTTGGTTTTCTTCGTTGATTGCAGATTGCTCGGCTAGCATAGCGCCTTGTAGTGATAATTCGTCGTGAGCTTTGGACAATTCATCTTCCAGCAATTGTATGCAGGTTTCAGATTCTTGCACGAATCGTGTTTGGCGCTGTAATTGCTGTTGCAGTTCTTGAAAAACCATTTCTTTTTCTATTGCTGTTGTAGCTTCCGCCAATTTTTTTTCCAGTTGATTTATGGTGCGATGTTGTTCTGCTGCAACATTACGTAATTTAAGGATTTCTGCAGCGGCGCGTGGGTCTTGACGGGTTACATTAATAATAGATTTTGTGTTAATTGAGTCCGGGTTGCTCGTGGTTTGTATAATAGTTTTATAAATATCATCATAAACGCTATGATATTGTTCAAGGATCTCGCTAAAGCCTTGTGTTTCAGCAACCGCATTCGACATGGATGTTAATTGTTCGTAATAATTTTCTGCATTTGCTTGTGCCTTAGTCCACTGCTTCTCCATATCAAAAAATAAAAGCTTAAATTTTTCTAAATTTCTGATATGTTTTTTATAGGTTGCCAGTTCCTCTTTAAGTTCTTTGTCATGAATATTACTTGATGTTAACAGTGGTTCTAATGCTTGTTGAAAAATATTCCAGTATTGCGTAGAGCCTACAACTTCAGTCGTGCCTAACTCCTCAGCGCGTAAGAAAGCATAGCGCAGCGCAAGAATGCGTTGGGGTTGAGAGCTATCATCAGCTTGTTTAGCGCCAATGTCACCCTTGGCAGAAATCCGTGAGTATTGTTCGGATGTTACCGCAAGTATCTCATTGAGGTAGCTTTTGTAATTTTGAATTGGTTTAATCGGCAAATTGGGTGCGGGTCTAGTTGTTAAATTTTGATTACGTTGGCGCTCGTGAAGTAATCCTAGAAGCTTTTCCTGTTGTCGTCTAAGTAATGATTTCAGTTTGCGAGTATGAACAAAGAGAACAATCGCCCCTATTAACAGGATGACATAGATTTCTATGGCAATTAGAAGTGTGGTGTTGGGGGCTTGCATCTGTTGGGCTCAGCGTAAAAATTATTAATCATGTAAAGCGTGTGCCTGCACGAATAACTATATTATGGTACATAGTTTCCTCATATACGAATTTTGCCTAATACCTATTTGGTAAGTCGGCCTATTTCGTAAGTTGTCCTTTTAGTTTGATAAGTTTCCCCCTTTACAAAAACATAAAGAGATTTGCATGGATAAATTAGATATTTTACAGCAGCGTGTGTCAGTTTCTAAGCTTCAAGAGCCTGCTCCTGACGGTCTTGTTTTGCACGAAGTTTTTAAGGCTGCGGCAAGAGCTGCAGATCATGGCATGCTCCAGCCCCGGCGGTTTTTGCTTATTTCAGGGGCAGGGCTGCAGCAATTGGGTGAAATTTTTGTGAATGCTGCTACAAAATCCAATCCGGAGGTTTCACCCGCGGTCTTGGAAAAGTGCCGTAATATGCCGAAGCGGGCACCCCTGATCATTGTGGCCATAGCTGTATGCCATTCAGATTCTAAAGTTCCAAGACAAGAGCAGATCATTGCCTGTGGGGCAGCCGTACAAAATATACTGAATGCGCTTTTTGCCTTAGGTTTCGGTGCTATCTGGCGTACCGGAGAACTAGCATATGATGCCTATGTAAAACATGAACTGGGTTTGGTTGAAGGCGAGGAAATTGTTGGCTTTGTTTATGTCGGTACCCCAGCGTCCCAAATACCGCAACCCCCGGACATTGATGTAAGTGCACTGTATAAACCCTGGTTAGTCGAATGACGTTGCGTTTTCGTGGCTGCTTGTGTACATTGCGCGCCTTCGAATTGCATAACTAGCAATGTGAAAAGTTTTGGTGAGGTGTCCGAGTGGCCGAAGGAGCACGCCTGGAAAGTGTGTATATCGTAAGGTATCGAGGGTTCGACTCCCTCTCTCACCGCCATATTTCTTAATTAAGCCCATGATCATATGGGCTTTTTTATGCTCCAAATTATTGAGCCTGGAAGATTAGTTTTCTGACAGGGGCAAATCTTTAAAGGTCGTTGGTGCGCAGTTGTAAGTAGCTTTGAAAAGTTTGTTGAAGTAACTCACGTTGTTGTAACCAACTGCATAAGCTATTTCGGAAATGTTTGCTTCTTTACTTTCTGATAGCAATCGAGCGGCTTCTGTTAATCTCAGCTTGTTCAAGTAATTGCTAAAGGTCAGGCCCAACTCTTCTTTTAAAATGTCGTTGATCTTGGTTCGATTGATACCTAGTGTGGTGGAGGCTAGTTCAATACTTAAATTGGGGTTTACATATTCGGTGGCAATAAAGTGCAATAAGGAAATTTTTTGCTTATCTTTCTGCGGTTCAATAGATAGTTTTTTGTAGGCAATAAACGGCTGATCTTGTTTTAATTTTTCTTTTACATCATCGATTAAAACAGCTGTGTACTTGCGCAGCATCCAAATAAACGCAAGCCCCCAGAGACAAAGGCTTAATATACTAGCCGCATAAATATAACGATAATCACTTCCCAGTAATTTCACATCGGTAAGTTTTACATGAGAGTACTTATTCAACGGGCTGTATAATGAGTTGGTCCAGGCCATACCCATGGCTTTATTTAATTGATAGCTCGTATCACCAAGTTCGTAATTAAATTTCCCTAGCCACCAGTCGGGAGTAAATATTTCATCAAATGCAATGGTAATTGTGTTCCAGCGATTGCTACAGGTAAAGGCTTTAGAAGAAACGCGACGTGTTACTGCATCATTCAAATCAGTCACTTTATCGTCGAAACTAAATAAGGTGAAAATGAGGACATTCCTGGGGTCGCAAATTATTTTAAACGAAATGCTTTTGTAGCGCGAAAGGTCGATCAATTTATAAGGTTGAATTGGATCTATAAAATTTAACGAATAATGCGTGTAGGGAAAGGGTGTCGTGGAATCAAGAATAAAATTATATTCTATTACCCCTACCTCATCTTTTAAGGTTAAGGTGGTAGCGCCCACAGGCGCTTTGGGCTCAACAGATGACCGCCATAACAGCTCTGCATCTTGGCCAGGAAATAACGATGTATCCAATTGAGATTTAGTAATCCCTAAATAGAGGATAAGCACCGTAATGAATACTAAGGCCAGGATTGATAGAAATGCATTTCGATAAAACGTGAGCATCTTGAAGGAGACCGGTTAAACGAAGATGTTGTGATGAAAACGGATAATTGACTTCATCTGGTTATTATTATGTTGATCAACAAAAAATTGGTGTCTGCTCACTCTAGTGCATAACATAATATGTCACTACAACCACAACAGATAGCTTAAATCTGGAAATAAATAACTTCTTTCACAAAGGGCAACGTGGACCACATTTGTTGTGTTCGCTAGCCACATTAACAACCTCTGCATTTAAAATAGCCAACCAATACTCTTCCATATTTTATGTGAATTGATTCACATAGTGCATTTTTGCACGACAAATTGTCTTTAACTAATGACACGAAGTCTTTAATTTTTTTTGGTTTTTTAAAAAAACGCTCAAAAAGACAAAGTCCCGCCTAACAATTTCGCTATTTTCTGCTCCGGCTTCAACATTCGCTCTAAAAAACGAAGCTGCAACGATAACTCCAGTCCTAATGAAAAATCGGGGAGCTAACCCATGAATAAAAATAATAGTAGTTTCTACAAAAAATTGCTCTGTTCTATTGTAGGTGCCTGCTGGGCATGTTCACAGGTAATTGCTCAAACCGTCATTATTAATGCTGCAACCGAATATCAAACTGTGACAGGTTTTGGTGGGATGAACGGTGTTGGTTGGGTGGGTGATTTAACCTCGTCGCAGGTTGAAACCGCTTTTGGAAGCGGTGAAGGCCAACTAGGTTTAAGCATTATGCGGTTCCGTATTGACCCGAATTCTGCCAATTGGAATATACAAACCCCATCAGCTGTCCACGCCTACCGGCTAGGGGCCAAGTTGTTGGCAACGCCTTGGACACCGCCGGCTTATATGAAGACTAATAATAGCCTGATCAATGGCGGAAAATTAAAGCCTGAATATTATGATGAATATGCGACTCATTTATTAAACTTTGCTGAATTCATTTCCCGTGCCGGAGCGCCTCTTTATACCATTTCCGTACAAAACGAACCTGATTGGCATCCCGATTATGAGTCGGCTGATTGGTCGGGTGATGATTTTGTCAGTTTTCTAAATTCCCAGGGCTCTCGCTTTGGTTCCAATTTAAAAGTTACCGTCGGTGAATCGGTAGGCTTTAGCAAAGCCTTTACAGATCCAGTGCTTAATAGCCCAACTGCTGTGCAGCATGCCGACATTATTGCTGGCCATCTGTATGGTGCTGTTCCGCAGGATTACCCCTTAGCACGTAGCAAGGGTAAAGAAGTCTGGATGACCGAGCACTATACTGACAGTAAAAATGATGCTGATCTATGGCCGCTGGCGCTGGATGTAGGTACTGAGTTACATCGCAGTATGGCTGCCAATTTCAATGCTTACATTTGGTGGTATGTCCGCCGCTCATATGGCTTAATCAAGGAAAACAGCCAGGTGAGCAAGCGCGGTTACATAATGTCTCAGTACGCTCGCTACG
Source organism: Pseudomonadota bacterium (assembly GCA_040385335.1). Classification (GTDB taxonomy): domain Bacteria; phylum Pseudomonadota; class Gammaproteobacteria; order Pseudomonadales; family Cellvibrionaceae; genus Cellvibrio. Next base: position 6,077 of record JAZKHP010000075.1, on the reverse strand, counting down.
TACGCCCGGGTTTTAAGCGGATTGGCGTTACTGAAAAGCCTTATTCAGATGTTGCCGTTACCGCCTACAAAGGCCCGAACAATAAGATTGTATTAGTGGTTGTTAACACAGGTACTTCATCACGCAGCCTGAATTTATCCTTGCAGAATGCCAGCATCGGCAATTTTGTTAAATACAGCACATCTGCAACACTCAATGTAGGCTACGGAGGTACTACTAAACTTACTAATAGTGCGGCTACAGTTTTCGTAGAGCCGCAGAGTATTGCTACGTTTGTCAGTGAAGGGAATGTCACCTCGTCATCCAGTATTTCTTCGGTTTTATCTTCAAAAAGTTCCAGCTCTTCATTCAAAAGCTCTGTTGCATCCAGTGTGATTCGTTCCAGTTCTTCACGCATTGCCTCATCTACACCCCGCTCTTCCAGTAGTTCTTCAGTAGCTAATAACATTGCTAACTGTAGTTACCTTGTCACTAACGATTGGGGAACAGGTTATACCGCGGCTATTCGCATCAAAAATAATGGCAGCAGCGTTATTAATAATTGGAACGTCAGTTGGAATTACAGCGATGCCACGCGCGTCACCAGTAGTTGGAATGCAAATTTAATCGGTAGCAATCCTTATTCAGCCACAGGATTGAGCTGGAATTCTGCAATTCAGCCCAGGCAAACCGCTGAGTTTGGTTTCCAGGGTACAAAAAATAATGGTGCTGCGCAGGTTCCGTCAGTCACTGGAAGTGTGTGTAACTAGAACAACTTTTACGCTTTACCCGATCCTTGGATCGGGTGTTTTTAAACTTGTCGAATGATTCCTTTTCCAATAAATATAATCGGAGATTTTTTATTATGAACAGACAGAAAGTTTTTCCTGGTCTTGAGCCTCATAGGTTCAGACACATTTACAGCTTGCTAGGCATGGGCGCACTGATGGCACTTATGGCAAATTCTGCATCTGCCAGTTGTACGTATTCGGTCGATAGCGAGTGGGGAACAGGATTCACCGCAAGCATCACAATTAAAAATGATACCTCAGCCGCTATTAATGGCTGGAATGTGAAATGGCAGTACTCTGCTAATCGTATGTCCAGTGCCTGGAATGTTGTAACCTCTGGTTCCAATCCTTACACCGCAACGAATTTATCCTGGAATGCGAGTATTCCCGTTGGGCAATCGGTTTCTTTCGGTTTCCAAGGCGAAAAAAATGGCGGTTCGGCTGAGCGTCCAACTGTATCGGGAACAGGTTGTAGCGGAACTGCAACCTCAGCGTCGACTTCTGTTCGCTCAAGTGCTGCATTAAGCTCTGTGCGTTCTTCAATATCTCCAGCGTCGTCTATCAGATCGAGCTCGTCTGTTGCGGTTTCATCTTCCAGTGTTGCGACAAATGCTTGTCCAAGCCAGGTACAGAATGCATTTCAAGCCTATGCGCCAAAAATTCCTGTTGCTGTGCAAGCGGAAGATTTTGATCCTGCTGGATATTCTGACTCAAGTACTACCAACGAAGGTGGTGCTTACAGAACGGATACAGCGGTTGATGTTAAATCCATTTCTGGCGGTTATGCCGTTGGTTGGATGACAGCAGGTGAGTGGTTGGAATACACCATCTATGTAGAAACCGAAGGTGATTACGATGTAACGATTCGTTCAGGTGCCGTAGGTGATGGTCGTACTCTGAAAATTTCTCAATGTAATACCACATTGATTGAATCTTTCTCTGTTCCGAACGTTTCTACCTGGGGTGAATTTAAAACCTGGTCTGCAGGAAAAGTTCATTTAGCGCCTGGCTACCAAAAAATTCGTGTGACTGTAGGCAGCACTGCTTATCTGGATCTCGATTGGATTTATATCGGTAATTACAGCGGACCTATAGATCCTAAATCAGCCAGCAGTTCTTCCACCCGCAGTTCATCAAGCTCGCAATCTCCAGTGTGTGAATTGAAAGCGCCATTGAAGTGGATATCTACCGCGCCTTTAATCAGTCCAAAAAATTCCGGTTGGAAATCAATTAAAGATCCGTCTGTTGTGAAGTTCAACGGTACTTACCATGTGTACGCGAGCTACTACGACACAGCGTATAAATCTATGTACACCAGTTTCACTGATTGGAACAGCGCGCAAAGTGCGCAACATATTTCAATGAATGGAACTACTGTGGGAAATACCGTTGCACCGCAAGTATTTTATTTCCGTCCACATAATAAGTGGTATTTGATTACCCAGTGGGGCGGCGCCTATGCAACAACAGATGATATTAGTAGACCTAATTGGTCCGCTAAAAAGAAATTACTGCAAGGTGAACCTACTAATGCATTGGATTTCTGGGTGATCTGTAATGACACGCATTGCTACTTATACTTCTCGCGCGACGACGGTGTTTTGTACTTGTCCAAAACAACAATCGGAAATTTCCCCAATTTTTCTGGCTATACAAAAGCAATGGAAGATCATCGCGGCAATGGCAACCAATATTTGTTTGAAGCACCCAACGTTTATAAGTTGGATGGCCAAAATAAATATTTGTTGATGGTTGAGGCTTATCCAAGTGGTCCACGCATGTTCCGCTCATGGACCTCAAGCAGTTTGGATGGTCCATGGACAGCGCTTGCTGACACAGACGCAAATCCGTTTGCTGGCAATAATAATGTTACTTGGCCTAGCGGTAAATGGGCTGACGGTATTAGTCACGGTGAGCTGATTCGGTCTGGTTACGACGAAAGGCTAACGGTTGATCCTTGTAATTTAGAGTTCCTTTATCAAGGCCAAGCTGGCACCAGTTCAGACTACAACACCATTCCTTATAAATTAGGCTTGTTGAGACTGCAGAGATAATTCCGCAATTTAATTAAAAAAATAATGATGTTTTTGCTTGCTAACACTCCGGTTTTGGCCGGGGTGTTAGCCGTTGTTTTTGCTCAGTCTCGATTTCACGCGTTATTCAACGTAAATTTTATTGTGAAAATATTCAAACGCTATCTCATCCCTCAATGAGGAAACAATAATGAAAATAAAATCGTTAACCATAAGCAAATTTAATGTGAAATTTCTGAGCATGATGTTTGGAGTCGGTGCACTCATCACGCTCTCTTCATCAGCCACTATGGCGGCCTGTACTTATAGTATTGACAGTGAATGGTCGACGGGATTTACCGCGAGTATTGCTATTAAAAATGATACGGGCACACCCATTAACAATTGGAATGTGAGCTGGCGATATGCAAGCAATCGCATGACCAGTGGTTGGAATGCCAATTTTTCTGGCACCAACCCTTACGCAGCAACTAATTTAAATTGGAATGGCAGTATTGCTGCCGGCCAAACAATTTCTTTTGGCGTTCAAGGCGAAAAAAATGGCGGTTCGGCTGAACGCCCCACTGTATCGGGAACAGGTTGTAGCGGAACTACAACCTCAGCGCCGAGTTCTGTTCGCTCAAGTGTTGCATCAAGTTCCAAAGTATCGAGTTTGATAACGTCAAGCTCCGTGCGTTCTTCAGTATCTTCAGTTTCGTCTATCAGACCGAATTCGTCATCTTCCAGCGTTGCAACAAATGCTTGCCCAAGCCAGGTACAGAATGCATTTCAAGCCTATGCTCCAAAAATTCCTGTTGCTGTGCAAACAGAAGATTTTGATCCTGCTGGATATTCTGACTCAAGTACTACCAACGAAGGTGGTGCTTACAGAACGGATACAGCGGTTGATGTTAAATCCATCTCTGGCGGTTATGCCGTTGGCTGGATGGCAGCAGGAGAGTGGTTGGAGTACACCATTTATGTAGAAACCGAAGGCGATTACGATGTAACGATTCGTTCAGGAGCTGTAGGTGATGGTCGCACTCTGAAAATTTCACAATGTAATACCACATTGATTGAGTCTTTCTCTGTTCCGAGCGTTTCTACCTGGGGTGAATTTAAAACCTGGTCTGCAGGAAAAGTTCATTTGGTTCCTGGCTACCAAAAAATTCGTGTGGCTGTAGGCAGCACTGATTATCTGGATCTCGATTGGATTTATATCGGCAATTACAGCGGACCTATAGATCCTAAATCATCCAGCAGTTCTTCTACTAGTAGCTCTTCTAGCAGCAGTGCATCAACTTGTCCTGCTACTTATTCCAATCCACTTATTTGGGAAGATTTACCGGATTCTGAAGTGATTCGTGTGGACGATGCTTATTACTATACCGCCTCAACTTTTCACCACTCTCCAGGCGCACCTGTGCTGCGTTCTTATGACTTGGTGAATTGGGAATATATTTCGCACTCGGTTCCCGTACTGGATTTCGACAGCTCTTACAATCTCAGTGGTAGTCGCTCATACGTAAATGGCATTTGGGCTTCTTCGTTGCAGTATCGCGAAAGCAATAAAACATTTTATTGGATGGGCTGTATGCACAACAAAGGCGGTGGTTATGTCTTTACCGCTAAATCACCGGAAGGCCCCTGGACAAAAAATGCCAGTCAAGCCTGCTATTACGATATGGGTTTATTAGTTGATAAAGACACTGACAAAATGTACGTAGCATGGGGAAATAACTCCATCAATGTTGCTGAGCTGAGTGCCGATGGCATGCGCGAAGTTCGTCGGCAAGAAGTGTTTAAAACCCCGAGCACTATTTCAGGCCCACTTGAAGGCTCACGCTTCTACAAAATCAACGGCAACTATTATATTTTCATGACGCAATATGCGAACGGTGAATATGTAGCGCGCTCCACTACTGGTCCATTCGGCCCTTACGAAATTCGTCCCTTCGCGGTGAAATTACCTTATGCCGGTGTTGGTTCTGGTGGTGCACCGCATCAAGGTGGAATTGTGCAAACACAGAATGGCGATTGGTATTACATCGCCTTTAATGATGCATTTCCCGCTGGGCGTTTACCGGTGATGGCACCTATGACCTGGAGCAATGGTTGGCCTTCAGTGACCTTAGTAAATGGTCAGTGGGGTGCGTCTTATCCCTTCCCGAAATTGCCCTGTGGTGCTGACAAAGTAAAACCGCGCAATGTGAAAGATACGTTTGCTACTTCTACACTGGGTCACGCCTGGGAATGGAATCACAATCCTGACAATACCAAATGGGCAACCGGAAACGGATTAACATTACGCACCGCAACCGTCACCAATGATCTATATGCAGCGCGCAATACGCTCACACGTCGCATTGAAGGCCCTCGCTCCATCGCCACCATTGAATTGGATTACAGCGCAATGCAAAACGGTGACGTGAGTGGCCTGGCTGCGTTGCGCGATTCATCCTCATGGATTGGTGTGAAAAAAGCCAACGGCGCTACTCGCATTGTAATGACTAATGGCGCCACACTCGATTCGAGTTGGAACACCAACGGTCTCGGCGCGGAAGCGGCAAGTGCGAATATTAGCGGTGGAAAAATTTGGCTGCGAGTTGATGCGGATGTGCGCACTACGTCCGGTGGTGGTACTGCACGCTTTTATTACAGTACCAATGGAACCCAATTTACGCAGCTGGGTGGTACCTTCACGATGAAGCGCGAATGGAATTATTTCCTGGGTTATCGCTTTGGTATTTTCAATTATGCAACTCAATCATTAGGCGGTTCAGTGCGCGTAAATTCTTTTGATGTGATGAAACCCTAGCTGCTACGAAAAAAGTTTTACAGAGATAAATAAACCGTAAAACCCATCATCAAATTATTTTTATTTGATGATGGGTTTTCAGGCGCCTATCACGTTGTGTTATTAAGTGATTCACAAAATTAGGAAAGTAGTTAAGGCGCATTAATTGCGTTGCACCTTAACTATTTATGCTTACCAAATAATTACACGTTCGGTGCCAGAGAGGTATATTCTTTAATTTTGAGCGTGCTTTTTTCTACTTGTTTCGTCCGTCGATTTATCGCCAGTAAGGGTGGGCTGGCGTAAGCTTTAGGGGTGTTAGTCCATTGTTGTTTCCGTATTTCTTTGATTTATAAAGTATTAACGCGAAGGGATTGTTCAAATTTATAAAATTAGTGCTTGACGCATTGCTGTCTGACCAATAAAATGCGCGCCTCCACAAAGCACTCATAGCTCAGCTGGATAGAGTACTCGGCTACGAACCGAGCGGTCGGTGGT
>JAZKHP010000074.1:0-5845 GCA_040385335.1 Pseudomonadota bacterium | reverse complement strand
TTTGGTTGAGTAAACTTGTGAAGCTTGGACTTTCTGATAAATCACTACGCAAGACGAGAGTGTTTACAAAGAAGCCAATCAAACCTGCGACTTCCTCTTGTTCGCGGTTAGCGATTGGGCTACCGACAACAATATCTGTTTCGTTGCTGTAACGTGATAGCAACACCGAGAAGGCGGCATGCAATCCCATAAACAAGGTTGCGCCTTGTGATTGACACAAGTTGTTTAACGATTTACTGATGCTTGCATCAAGGTGCGAACTATAGATTGCACCGGCAAAACTTTGCATCGCAGGGCGTGGATGATCCAGCGGTAAACTGTGCACTACTGGCAAGCTTGCTAATTGCTTCGTCCAATAACCTAGCTGTTGATCCAGCACTTCGCCTTGCAACCAGTTGCGTTGCCAGTGAGCGTAATCAGCATATTGAATCGCAAGCAGCGGTAATGGATTTTCTTTTCCTTCGATATAAGCACTATACAGAGCACTAAATTCATTAATCAAAATCGACATGGACCAGCCATCGGAGGCGATGTGGTGCATGGTGACCAAGAGAATATGTTCGTCAGTTGCGATTTTGATTAATTGTGCACGCAACATTACATCACGACGTAAATCGAATTCACGACGAGATTCATCTGTCACAAATTCCGCAAGTTGTAACTGGCGCTCGCCTTCTTCCACAGTAGACAAATCTGTCATTGAAACAATAAAAGGTGCAACCGTTTGAATAACCTGAATCGGTTGACCTTCTACGTCAACCGCGAAACAAGTGCGCAGGCTTTCGTGACGCTCAATGATAGAGTCAAGCGCTCGATTTAACGCTTGGCAATCGAGCTTACCTGTAAGCTTAAGAGCACTCGGCATATTGTAATGTGCACTGCCTTGGTCAATTTGATCAAGTAACCACAAACGCTGCTGGGTAAAAGATGGCAACAACACTTCATCGCGAGAAATAACCAACAGTGCCGGGCGCGCCAGATTGGGATCAAGCCTGTGAAGTGTCTGGGCTAACCCCGCCAACGTTTGCGTGTTAAACAATTCTTTTAAGGGCAGAGATACATTCAATGTTTGATTGATCCGCGCAATAACACGGGTTGCAGATAAGGAATGTCCACCCAGGTGGAAGAAATTATCCATCAAGCCTACACGCTCAACACCCAACATTTCTTGCCAGATTTCACACAGCATTTTTTCGGTTTCAGTGCGCGGTGCAATATAGGTCGTTTGCAAATATTCAACATCACTCGCGATTAAACCTTTACGATCAACTTTGCCATTGGGTGTGAGCGGTAACGCATCGAGAATGACAAAATTATTAGGCTCCATATAATCAGGCAAATGTTGCTGAACATATTCGCGCAATTCTTTAATTAATTTAATGTGCAATGAACCCAGGCGAGGATTATTTGCATAATGATGGAGCGAAGATCCTTCACTCCATGTGCTGTCATAAACATCAACGAGTGCGGTTTCTTTAGAGAGATGCGCTGCACGAATAAAAATAATATCGAGCAAATCGTTGTGCCCCTTGCTCCCCAAAGTTACGCGCAAGATATATCCCGACTCCGATGCGCAACGTGCAAATGCTTCTATATCAAACGCAGATTGTTTACCTGTAGTCAGTAAGGTTTTTAATTCAGCAAGGTTAGTCGCTTTTTCAAATTGGCGGCAGGCATCATTATGAGCGGCTATGCGTTCGTTAGGTATATTGCGAATTCGCAGACCCTTTGAATGACTCCCGGATAAAATTTTACGCAGCTCAGTAAAGTTCTGAACATCCCTGCCCCACACTAAAACTTTAAATTCTTTTGCTGACAAAGTAGTAAAAGAATCAACTCGCAATACAACATCGTATCGATAACAGGTTAACTCGTTATTGCCAAAATGCGTTTTTACTTGCAAATCAACGCCACACGCACGGGCTTCTGTGTGTGTGAATCCGGCAAAAAATTCTGGGTCCAACAACAATTCTTCTTCACGCTTCACAGAAGTGTTAATAAGTTTTTTAATGAGATTTAGTGACGAATTATCTTGTGTCCGAGATAACTGGACTGCCGTTTGGAACATGGGTAGCAAGCGTAAATTACGCACATCGCCGATAAAAACATTACCATTGGGCACAAGCAAATTAACCGCAGAATGTAAAACCTGGACCAAATAATTTACATCGGGAAAATACTGCACAACGGAATTAATAATAACCGTATCGAAGAAATTATTTGGCAAGCCTGAAAAATCCAAGGCTTCTTGTTGCCGCAATTCGATTTTTCCAGCCAAATTTGACTGATGATTTAAAGCTGCCTGTAATTTTTGTAAAGTGGTATTAGAGAGATCTGTACCCCAATAGGCTTCACATTCGGGCACTATTTTCCAAAACAACAAACCACTCCCTATACCAATTTCCAATACACGTTTTGGCTTCAATTCTAAAATACGATCCACAGTTGCTGTACGCCAAGCTTCCATTTCTTCTATTGGAATAGGCTGACTGTCGTAACTACTATTCCAACCCACAAAATTACTGTAGGGGTCATCATTATTTTCCACTAATGAATTTTTATACATATCGTCAAACATAAAGGTTGTTGCATCTACATCAACAACATGTTCAACTTTTTGTAAATTCTCATTGGGTACAATATAAGCAAGTAATTGCGTATCACCTGCTTCAGATTCTTTCGTTAAAACAACGGAGTCTTTAACATCTGGATGAGTGTTGAGAGCATTTTCAATTTCACCCAATTCAATCCTGAAGCCACGAATTTTGACTTGATGATCAATACGGCCTAAATACTCCAGATTACCATCGGGTAACCAGCGAACCAGATCACCGGTTTTATACAAGCGTTCACTGCTTGATGAATTGGTGTTGTCGTAAAACGGATTGGCAATAAATTTCTCAGCGGTTAAATCAACACGGTTCAAATAACCACGCGCTAAACCGACACCGCCAATGTGGAGTTCACCAGCGACACCTTCCGGTACCGGATGTAATTGTTGATCGAGTACAACCAGCTGGATATTACTGATCGGGCGACCAATGGGCACACTCAGCAAATCTGGAGTAAGCTGCGCACAATCCCAATAACTCACATCAATTGCCGCTTCCGTGGGACCGTATAAATTATGCAGTTCTGCCCAGGGGCACATCGCCTGGAACTCGCTGACATGATGTAACGCCAGGGCTTCACCGCTGCAAAATACTTGACGTAATGTTTTGCAGTGAGACAGATCACCCAGCGCCAACATACTGCCTAACATCGAGGGCACAAAATGCAATTTGGTGATTTGCTGATCGCGAATCAGTGCGGATAAATACACCGGGTCTTTATGACCTTCGGGTTTTGCTAACACAATCCCTGCGCCCACGGATAAAGGCCAGACAAATTCCCACACGGATACGTCAAAACTAAAAGGTGTTTTTTGTAAAATGCGATCAGACGGTGATGAACCGTATTCACGGTTCATCCAATCGATGCGATTCACTAATGCCTGGTGTTCAACCATCACACCTTTGGGGTTTCCGGTAGAACCGGAAGTGTAAATCACATAGGCGAGATGGTTTGAATGCAAACCTTGTTGAGTTAAATCTGGATTGGTTGTGGGATAAATTTCTAATTGTTGTTGGAACTCAACATTATCCATACATACTGCTTGTGGGTCTGTTACCGGTGTGGTTTCTCGTAAATGACGTTGCGTTAATACCGTGGTGAGGTTTGCATCCTCCAACATGTATTTTAAACGCGCTTCTGAATACTCGGGATCCAGGGGTACATAGGCACCACCGGCTTTCAAAATTGCGAGAATGCCGATTACCATCTCTAATGAACGCTCTACACAAATACCGACTAATGTATCTGGCTTAACCTGTTTCTCGTTTACTAAATAATGCGCAAGTTGATTCGCTTTTTGATTCAGTTGCTGATAGGTGAGTTGCTGGTTTTCAAAAGTGACTGCAATCGCATCTGGATTGTTTTTAACTTGCACTTCAAAAAATTCGTGGATACATTTATCGTTCGGGTAATCGACTTGGGTATTGTTCCAATCAACCAACTGCTGACATTCTTGCGCACTCAGCATCTCAAGATTGAAAACATTCTCGTTTGGCGCTTTTACCAAAGCATTGAGCAGCAGCTCAAAATGAGCTGCCATTCTTGCAATTGTTGTTGCTTCAAATAAATCAGTGCTGTATTCCCATTGCAATAACAGACCGTTTTGAGTATCAGTAACGTCTAAACGTATATCGTATTTAGCCGTGTTATAACTTTGTGCTACAGGACTCAATGTTAAACCGGGCAGCGTCAACTCACCTTTTTCATTATTTTGCAGTACTAACATTATTTGAAATAGTGAACTGTAACTAAGGCTGCGCTCCGGCTGTAAACGCTCAACAATTTGTTCAAAAGGAACTTGCTGATTCGCATAAGCATTTATCATGGTGCTTTTGCTTTGGCGTAACAGCTCGGCAAAGCTTGGATTGGATGATAAGTCACTGCGCAACACCAATGTATTAACAAAAAAACCTATCAATCCTGCTATTTCGGCTTGCTCTCTGTTGGCAATTGGGCTGCCTATAACTATATCTGTCTCATTACTGTAGCGAGATAAAAATGCCGAAAAAGCTGCATGTAACCCCATGAATAAAGTGCCGCCTTCCTGCTGGCAGAGCTCTGTTAATCCGTGCCGAATAGAACTATTAATCTGCGATACATAAGTCTTACCCGCAAACGTTTTTTGTGGTGGACGAGGATGATCTGAAGGTAGGTTATGCACAATAGGCAAACCAGTAAGCTGCGTAGTCCAATAGCTTAGTTGTTGATTGAGTACCTCACCTTTTAACCAGTTGCGCTGCCAATAGGAATAATCTGCATATTGGATCGCCAGTGGCGGTAATGGATTCTCCTTACCTTGAACATTGGCACTGTAGAGCGCGCTGAATTCATTAATTAAAATCGACATGGACCAGCCATCGGAGGCGATATGATGCATGTTTACCAGCAATGCATGTTCTTCGTCTGCCAATTTTATGAGCTGTGCTCGCAACATCAAATCATTGTTCAAATCAAAAACATGATTTACATCTTCCTTAATAATTTCTGAGAAACGCAACTGACGGGCACTTTCATTAAGCATCGATAAATCAATTAAAGGAACGTTAATTTTTACCGCAGTCTGAATGACTTGATATGGCTGCTCATCTTCACCTATCGCAAAACAGGTACGCAGACTTTCATGACGTTCAAAAATGCTATTAAACGCTTTATTTAAGGCATCTTCATTTAATAAACCAATCAACTTTAATGCACCAGGCATATTATAGTGCGCGCCGCCGCCGTCTATTTGATCCAATAGCCAGAGCCGTTGTTGTGCATAGGATAAACTTGGAGTTTTATCAGATGCCGGTCTTGGCAAAACATGATTTGCCATTTGCTCTTTAAGCCAACTAATGATTTCTAATTTTCTTTCTTTTAGTTTACTAATAATAGCTGGGGTTAAAGCTCCAGGCGCTGCATTAACTTTTAGCTGATCATTGCCATCAAGGGAAAAACTGATAGATTTATCTATACACCAAGTAATAAATGCATTTATGTTCACAGTACGATTTCCTCAGTCTGCTCATCCAATTTAGTCGTCACCTGCGCAAATGCAATATTGGTTTCGGACAAACCGCTTTGTTTATTTATTTTTTCTGCCAATAATTGAATTGTTCCAAATTCAAAAAAATCTCGCATCATCAATTTATGGTCCAATAATTTTTTTACTTTTGCCAAGAGTTTGACCAACAGTATCGAATGCCCACCCAACCGAAAAAAGTTATCCGTAATACCAACGCGATCAACACCT
>JAZKHP010000073.1:0-7106 GCA_040385335.1 Pseudomonadota bacterium | reverse complement strand
TTATTCAACAAGCCGGATAAACAGCGGCTGCGCGCTATTTATCCTTATTTATTAGATTTTACTTTTTAGCCAACTAGCTCTAAGAATTTACTGAATGACCTTGCGACGCGACCTACTTCTTCAGTATTTGAATTGCACGAATTAATACTTACTACAGCGCCCGTTTGCTTTTCTATTGCCAAAAACTCACCGCCGCCATTGCCGCCAAAAACAAAATAGCTTGAAAACACCTTAGAAGCTTCAGATTCAAAATAGCTTATAGCATTCTCAACTGAGTCCAGCACAAAGTATAAAGGCTGCACATTTAGTGAACCCTCACCGCCGTTAGAAAAACGAAGTAACTCAATATAAGCTTGCGGTAATTCAAAATTCACCAAGATTCTTAATTTGGTAATTTCAAATTCACTTGCACCTTCGCTTTTATACCATTGTACATTTTCACGAAACATTCTATTAAGTACCAGCCTAACAGTTTATTCAACGGCCGAAGCCATATATTTATGAACCAAAAAATACTTGGCCCTTATCAAACCTAATCGTATCAATTGTTTAACCGCTACCCCAAAATAAAACTTGAATTATACGGTTAGATAAATCTGGAGATAGACGGCTTTACTTTCACCGCTTGCATTTGCTTTAGCCGCACGGCAGACTTTCACTAAAGCTTTATACACCTTACTGAAAAACAACGTGCCGAAAGATGCTTTTAATAAAGAGTTTTTTCAGCACATTTGGTATACACGGTGAAGGTAACCTGATATCCGGTAACTTCTATTTACGAAAAATCTTTAGGAAATGCTGAGGTCGCCACCTTCCAGAATCCATTGAGTTGAAACGTCCAGTATGTTGGCAAGAGCGATAAGCTGATGCACATAAAGGTTTCGTTCTCCTCGCTCAATTTTTCCTACTGCAGTTTGGCTAAGGCTAATGTCAAATTCCTCCAAAGCAACGGCAACCTCTACCTGTGTCATGTTCTTACGCAAGCGTGCGATTCGCAGGCGTTCACCGAATTGCTTATTGTTGTTCATAGGGAGGGCGTCTGTGCAAAGAGTTTAATAAGGCACAGCTATTTATCATGGATTATTGACTTTAAATGCCCTATTAGTATTTAATTAGCCCTATTGGGACTAATTTGTATATTTTTCTTCTTTTTATAGCTTAATTGATTCACATGGAGTGGGGCATGTCACTTTAACAAACCATTAAATCCAAAGTCTGCCTGAAGTATCAGCGCGACCTCGTGGATCATAAACCTAAATGGGATGAGCGCTTTACTATCGCTGATTTTTGTTGCCTGGCTTTATTGATAGTAATTTGTTCGTTTATTTTTGATATGAAGCGGACTGTTAAAGACGCTGACTATGCCTATGTACTGACAGGCAACGACATTACCCCTTGCGCGACCAATGTGGCGGCCAATGGCAACATAAATTTACAAGCGGTGGATAATTTGCTGATCATGGCGGGTGTTGATTCGGTGGATTACAAAAGCACGGCTACGGCCATGCATAAGTCCAACATTGAAAGTGTGGTGTTAACTCAACTGCATTCAGAATAAATTTTTCGCTTCTATTTATTTAATATGGATTCAAAACCAATGACCGATAGTTCTCACTGCTAACCTTCGGGCCAATGTTGATGAATAATTTCATGCGCATATATTTCAGCGGATCGGTACCAACTCTGTCGGAGGAGAGCTTTATGAGTGACCAAGGCAGCAACTTATTAAATTTGAATTTTTTAAATGATTACTCATTGGCAGATGATATTTATTTGCGCATCGACAAGTTGCAAGCATTGTGTTTCATGCAAACCATGATGGATTCGGGCGATTCTATTCTGGACACCGATGTGCGTTTTCATTACGGGATGGTCATTGAAGAGCAGGTGGCTGAACTACGTCGTCTGATTGATAAGTTATTTAGCTAACGAAAAAAAATTAGCAAATAAATTCACCACCAGCGCGACACACTTCGATAGCAAGTGATCCAAAACTATTATTACTGGATGAACCAACCGAGGGGATGCAACCTTCCATTATTCGCGAAATAAGCGCACGCTGAAAGCCATTCGCGATAAGCGCGGCTTGTCAATTATTGTTTCGGAACAAGTATTAAGTTTTGCATTGGATATTGCCGACAGAATTTTGGTGATTGAAAAAGGTGAGATGGTGCATGAGGAATTAAGGTCATCGGTAGATGAAGCTAAGGTAGCTTCTTATCTTTCGGTGTAGGTTTTACATAGTAATAGTATTACTAGAGCTACTCACAGATTTCTTCATATGCACTGATTCGATATCTGCATACATCCTTATCACAATTTTCTATTACGCTTGCACCTCCAAAGCAATATGGGTCGCTAGAATGAGAAATTGTATACTTTGCGTTACAAAACTCTTTACTGGATGCCGGCATATAAGCTGAGTCAAAACACGATTTACGATATTTTTCACCATATAATTCAATTGTAATTTTCCCTTGAATATGAAACCTTTTTTCTTGATTGAAAAACTCGGCAATAATGACTTTTGCTTTCTCTAACCCTATACCATTTTTAACGATTAATTTATTCCCCTAAAAATTAACAACTTTTGTTTGCGTTGCACATGAGGAGATTAAGAATGCTAAAAATATTGCAATTAGTTTCATATTTGTTACTCAACTGCTCTAACGTTAAGCGCGACTTACATACTGTCCAGCCGCGCAGCGGTGTGTTGCTGCGCCTTGCTAAGTTTTATTGGTTTAAAACAATTATTTGAGGCTCTAGATTCCACGTGAGTTCTAACTTGTGAATTGATTGACGTTCATAGATTAGTTCGCACGTTATTTTTAGTGATGTACTGGAATTATTAAAGGTAATCGGCCCAATGTAACTATACGAACCATAAATTTCGCTTGAGCGGCGCGTTAGTACTAAAAGACCATTTTCGTTAGATGTTGGTTTTTTTGAATTTATTTCTTGTGCCAGAATTTGACTAATTGAATCAACTCCGGCGTTACCGACACACAATGTGCTTACATTTTTAGCAGGATAACCGCTTTTAAATTTCAGTATGTACTTGAATTCAACTTCTTGGCTTTTCCCATGCCAGCTCGCAGAGCAACCAGAAATAAATAGAATGAATAAAATTTGTATGGTTTTCATTTTTTCCCTTCGAGGCTGTAGAAAAACCCACCGCCAATTGTAATTTAAATTCATTTTTTAAATGGCAGCTTTTAATGTTCTATAAATCGAAACCATCAATATCGCCTTTTGGCTTGCTTATAGCCCTAAGAAAAATGGAAATTGCCCTGAAGGGAATATCGACGATAAAATCTAAAACATCCCACACTACAGATGAATCATCCCTGTCGCTAGACTTTGGCTTTATATAATGAGCACCGACGAAACAAAGGAGAGACGAAACCAAAACAATAACGTCAAATCCCGCTGCGAACAAATCCCAGACAAGATAAATCCCAAGACAAAACAACAGTACAGCCAGTAATAACCTTATCTCATTGATCATTCATTTATTCCTTAATATAGCGGCGCCGAGAGCGCCTTGTTACATACCTAGATACCGTCATTTTCATTAATTGTTTGACTAAGTCGCTGCTGTTTATCTTTACCTAACCATATTGACCAGTAGGCTTCACGTTTTCTATCGATATCAATTAAATTATTTTGGTACCATGTTTGAGTTTCAGCTGTAGATTCGACAACGCTCGTTGAGTTTAACCACTCTTTAAAACGATCCGATTGCAAGCTGAATTCCTCAGAGGGATTGTTTCTAAATGGCGCAAAACTGAATCGAAATGTTACAGCGCCAGGAAAAGGCCTTACTAAAACATAGTAGGTTTTTCCGGGAAGTAGTTCCGCAGCAACGAAATCTGCAGCTTCATTAGAGTGAACCATAAAGTAATGCTGGCCGGGCTCAGTTAAATGAACAACCTTTGCTCTATTTGGTATTGCGCCAATTAAAATTTCTTCTTTTCCCGATACGTCAAATAATACTGCCGGTACTTTTCCGCCGGCAATAGCTGAGGAGCTTCTCAAAAATACAATTTGAGACTTATCAGATGGAACTTTATTAATCGTTTGGCCTTGGCTGTTTTTATATGGGACGTTGCCTACGCAGCCACAGAGTAGCGTTGCAATTAGAATCAAAAATGCAAAAAATTTTTCTTTATTCATTAATAGCTCCTCAGCTTAAAACCTGTCCGATGCAACGCTCTGTTAGGTACTATTTTGTTACAGCATTCAATATCAGTTCATTAACGTCATGATAAACACATTTTTCTTCTTCGAATATTCATGTTTTTTGATCGATTTCGGTATCAAAATTAAGATTAGCGCAATGAATAACTCTTACAATAGGCCTCTTATTTTCTTTCGGATCTCTGTGAGTGTACTAATCAAATGTAATTAACCAATATCTCCCAAACGTATCCCTTAAGCCTGCCTCACAAACTATCGAATCAATTCCACTCCAGACCACTGCAAATTTAAAAGCTATTTTTGATTTCTTTGCGTTGAGGGAGCACGTTACCATTTGAGACCTCTGCTCCTTCGTTGAGTTTTCACTTATAAGGCCACAATCAACCGCCGAAACTCCACTAAGAAAAGTCGCGTCCCAATAGAAAGAGTTGTAACAAAATTGATTCCAATTACTTTCCACAATGATTTGATTCGCAAATATACATTTAGATATTGTTAAAAAAATAACGAAAATAATTACCTTCATTTTTTTACCTAACAGTTTATTCAACGGCCGAAGCCATATATTTATGAGCCAAAAATACTTGATCCTTTTCAAATCTAGTCGTATCAATTGTTTAGTCGCTATCCCTAAATAACACTCGAAATATACGACTAGATAAATTTGGAAATATACAATTTTATTTCACCGCTGACGTTGGTTTTAGGTGCGAGCTGGAACGGTTTGTAGCAACTTTTAATCTTCGAAAAAAGCTGCTCTAGAATGCGCATCAGAATCAGCTTGTCCTTGACAGCGTTCACAATAGCCGCCGTCATTTTGATAATACTCAACTAAATTTTCATCGTTGAGTATTGCCGGGCAATCTGTATGTTCCTCTTCAAGCTCATGCGTATAACCATCACATTGTACATTTTCAATTAATTTTCTAATTGATTTATCAAAATGATATTTTTGATTAACTGATAGAGAATCGTATCCATTTCCAATAGCAAAAAGAGCAATACCTTTAACTGTGTCAGGATCGGAACCATTGTCTAATGCGGATTTCTCCAAAATTTCTGGGTTGTTTTTACAAATTTCTTTTAACGCTTCTAAATTCATTTATTTTTCCTTTATTGTGTGTTGCGTTTGATTGTTTTGTTAGTCTTTTGTCTTTATAACGTATGGTGTAACAACAAATGCTTTTATGTCTGGTAATGGATATAAAACCTTACAAAGCATTTTCACCGGAATTTGTATAAAGCGACGCAAAGCCGGAGATATAACTTCTAGAGCCTGCAAGTTTGCCAAGAAATATTCATTTTGCGGTAGCAAAGAATAACGATACTCGCCCACTTTAACTTCATAGAATATGTTTGTAGCTGCTTCTGAATTTGGTTGATCACCCCACTGGCCGATTGTTAGCCTTCCCTCAATCCACGCATTGATTGGGGAAACTCCCGCTTCCAAATTTGGCACATGCGCAAGATATTGATTCAGAATAGAGTCAACGGCTTTCAGCATAACCAAATTTGAAGATGTAAATTGTTTTGTTATTTGGCTATGAATTTTTGATTTCAACCACGAAATCCCTGCTTGAGCGTCCATACCTTCATTTTTTGAAATTACTGTTCTTGGAGCAATCCCTGTAACTTCTTCATATTTATTTGCTAAAAAATCCAAATCAAGATACAAAATGTCATCGAAGCTCATGCTTTCTCCTGATGGTTAACTTTTTGCTCAACCGCAGTTTGTAAGTGGCGCACTGCGATAAACGTTGCGCAGCAATTCGCTAAATGTACCATTTACAAGCTGTCGAGTGGAAACGCGAAGTGCCGGAACTGTGTTGGAACAGTGTGTTAGAAAATTTACCACAAAATGCCGACCACTATATTTCCATCTATATCCCGTTGCTTTCAGGCACTTAAGCACAGTGCAACAATCGAAACAATCAAAGCTATTATCGATAACCAGGTACTTATTTTAAACTTTTCATCTTCATGTTGTAATTTTCCAAGGACCGAAGCCATATAAGGAAAATTAATACAATGGATTTCGTCTCCGGCGCTATTGGCAAAGAAAACGACTCTATTGCGTCGTTCATCTTTATAACCGTACTCTTTCTCCATATGATAATAAAGCCGTCCAAAAACTATATCCGAATCCACGCCTAATTTTTTTCCAATTCTTTTGCAGTCAATAGGGATCAATATTTTTGCTTGCCTATTAGGATTATCTTTGTCGAAACAAGTGAACTCATCATAGTACTCTTCGTAAATTACTTTTAATAATTTTAGATCGGAAGGTGATTTCATACCTTTATCCTAACGTAGTGTTCAACCTTAGTTTTTAAGTAGCGCATTGCGATAAACTTTGCGCAGCAAATCGCTAAATGCGCTACCTACAAACTGTCGAGTGGAGGCGCGAAGCGCCGTAACGGTGTTGGAACACCTTGTTAGGTTATTTGAAGTAACCTTTACATTCTCTACAAGACCAATTAAAAGAACGATTAGATAAGTTATTTGATTGGAGTCTAATTTCTATTGCTCTTGCGTCAAAACAAGTAGGGCACCATGGGCCTTCGGACTCTCCGCTATCGGTTGTTTTGTAATAAACATGCCCATTAAATTTCATTTGCGATTTAGATTTTAATTGTTGTTGCAAAGAGGCGATTAGTTCTGCACTTTCTGCTGCCTGTATCCTTGCATCTGCTAAAGCTCCGATTAGCTCAGCAACTTGAAGCTTTATTTGAGCATCACCAATTGCATCAACGGATACTTTTACAGCTTTAGCAAATTCCCAAGCCGTTTTTATGCTTGCAACATATTCTACAACCATAGGAAATTCTCAATTAATGGGACAATTTAAAGGCCATCCGTTTGATTGCTTTGTTGAACAAAGCCGCTACGCGGCAAATAAAAGCATT
>JAZKHP010000072.1:0-27458 GCA_040385335.1 Pseudomonadota bacterium | reverse complement strand
ATAGCAACGGAATCTCCTGCAACCTTGCCTGCGGGCTCAACAGAATTTGCTTCAGTAGGGTTTCGTATACCCTCACAAACTGCTCCATAACAGTTCTGGAATAGAGATCAGCGCGATATAAAATACTGCCTTGAAAAATATCGTCACGATCTTGAAACTGCAGCGTCAGATCATAAAAAGCAGACTGTAGTTCCTGTTCAACCGGTGCCAATTTAAGCCCGTCAAAACCATCAAAGGATTCGGCAAAATCATGATAAATAAACAGCGTTTGAAAAATCGGTGATGTATGCGCATTACGATCAGGATTAACAATTTCTACGATTTTTTCAAAAGTCACACACTGATGAGTCAAGGCATCCAAATAGGTAGATTTAACTTTTTGAGCAAACTGAGCGATATCATCTTCTGCTCCTAATTGAGTACGTAACACCAGTGTGTTAACAAATAAACCAATCAAATTTTGTCGCCCATCATCATCGCGGTTAGCAACTGGCGACCCAACGACAATATCATCAACACCAATAAAACGCGCCAAACATAATTTGAATACTGATAGCAATAATAAGTAAGGAGTAACACCACACTGCATAGCCAAACTGCGGATAGCCAGTCGGACATCTGCAGAAAATGAAAAATCAATGCAAGCTCCCGTCAGCTGCGAATTTGATATACCTTCATGGGGGAGAGTTGTATGCGCTGGTGCATTTTTTAATTTTTCCTGCCAATATTGTGATGATTGGTTTATTTTTTTCTCATCAGAAAGTAAGGATTGATATATACACTCATAATAATTCAGTGATAAATCTGGCAGATTGACACTGGTTTTATTACAGAAGCCATTATAAAAATTGGCCAAATCCTGGATCAATACTTGGCCTGACCAACCATCAAAAATGGCATGATGCAAAACAATCTGTAAATAATGCGTATCGTCATCAACTCTTATAAGAAAAACACGATAAAGAGGTGAGTTTATTAGGTTAAATTTTTTTTCAGCATTAGCGGAAAATAATTTTTTAAGCGCTAACTCATCATTAAAAGACACATCGATTTCTTTAATCAATTTCAACTGGTTTTCTGCAGTGACATTAGATATCCGAACTCGTAGTCCTTCCTGTGTCTCAAAAAATAAACTGCGCAATACATCATGGCGATTAACTAGCGATTGCCATCCATGAATCAAAGCATTTCGGTTTAACTTCCCGCGAAACAAATAAACCAATGACAGATTGAATGCCGAAAAATTTTCGGCATTCATCTTTTCAACCCAGAAAAAACGTTCTTGAGCTGCTGATGGAGGCAATTCAGTAGTCGAATCAATTCGATTAAGAAAATCGTTTTTAGCAACTTGTCCCTTTAACCAAGTTATTAAAAAAGTTTTATGCGATTTCAGTAATGTCAAAATCGCAGTATCTACCTTGCCCGTTTTAGAAGCTACTTTAATATTTTCGTCAGCATCCAGTGCAAGAGAAATTCCCTCTCTGGCAAGCGTTGCAATCACCATTGATTCGTTCATAGAATTATCCCATTATCTACGTAAATGTGACCTGTTATTATTAAAGAATGATGCCCGTGTCTAATTGCTCATCAAGATTTGCATCGAGCACTTTCTTCGCATTTAATTCGTATTGAATTCTGGCCACAATGGCATCGACCGTTTCTAATCGAAATACATCTTCCATCGAGATACGAATCCCATAAGCTTCCTGGACGCGAGAACAAAAAAGGGTGACATGGAAAGAGCTCATTCCGATTCGAAACACGTTATCCCCAAGCACGACCAACTTAAGCCCACATATCTCCGCTACAAGCGATTTAATAGTTGCTACCAATGCAGAATCCAATTCATTACTTTCGTTTAATTCATTAACATCCACGTCTTTTAACCCTTCCAGATAAGCGTCTGATAAAAGGGCCTTTACTTTTTTTCGATCTATTTTTCCTGGGCCGGTGATAGGTAAGGCATCCACAACAGAAATCCGCCGCGGATATCCCAAACCGACCTTATGCTCAAGGCAATAATCCTGTAATTGTTTACCACTTACAGGTTCCTTATTTATAACGCCTACCACCATCGCAACGGGAACCATGCCACTAACCTCATCGTCAACAGGCACCACACAGGCTGCTTCAATAGAAGGATGAGTCAGCAAAAGCTTTTCAACCGCCAGCGGATAAATATTTTCTCCACCGCAGACAAACATGTCGTCGATTCTTCCCTGGTAATAAAATAAATTTCCCTCATCTCTCTTGAAAATATCTCCAGTGAAGAACCAACCATCTCTCAATTTCTGTTGCGTCAGCTCCTGATTTCCTAAATATTCTTTGAAAAGAGATTTATTTTGAAAACATAACTCACCGTAATCCGTTTCGTTACCTGCAAGATCTATCAGTTTTACTTGTGACCCTGGCCCACTACGTCCCACACAATTTGCAGGCAATGTACTTACATCCAAACCTGAAAAAGTAAATTGTGGACCACCTTCAGTAAGACCATAAAACGAAATAACCGGGCACTGAAATAATTCACGGGCCTCGCGCAACTGCATTTCGTTACAGGGCGCACCACCAACGGCAATCGCTTTAAGACGGGGAAATTTACCTTTCCAATTATCTTTAAGACGGTTGCACAATGTTAAATGCGAAGGTAATAACCACAGGAAAGAAGGCTGATACTTTTCGATGAGTGTCAAATATAATTTGGCGTCAAAGGAGCGCAACATGGTGACGCAAATACCAGCTTGCAACAGTTTTAAAGTATCGCCAATAGAATGGAAAAGGGGAGTGGCACCAACCTGTGGTGTACTTAAAAAGGTCTCTTCATCCTCGTGTACTTTTATACCGGCAACGTCAAGTGGTATAAAATCTGGAGCTGAAAAATCGCGCAAAATTGCCTTTGGAATTCCAGTGGAGCCCGAGGTAAACATCACAAATTGCGGTACATCCTCATTCTTAACTGTCGGGATGTTCCAAGCGCTAGCACGACAGACATCATAGGACTGACAGATTACCCCTGAAGCTTTTATAACTGCGTCCGAAACATGTTCTCCAAAAATAACAAATTGAGGAGAGACATCGTCATTAAGCAGCAATCTCATACGTTCAATATCTTCTACCTCAAGAAAAATAAAATCTGGTGACAACTCTTCAAACATGTTGCTAATGGCAGCTTCTGTAAGATTTGGATTTATTGCGTAAGGAATTGCGCCAACACGAAACGCGGCTAAAAATACTTCAAGAACTTCACTGCGATTCCGGGCTACAACTGCAACATAACTGCCTTGTCCCACACCAAAAAATTCAAATAGTGCATGCATTGCACGAACACCGCGCTCCAACTCGACGAAAGTTATTTCACGTAGCGATGCACCTTTACCGAAATAATCGATAGTCGCTATTTTTTTTGGAAACGAATCTGAAATTCGAGATATTTCAAAGGAACTATTTTTACCTGGCATAGAACTACCCAAGGATCATGAACAACCCATAGTGATTTGAGTAGACATAGTAAATGAGCTGTAATAAATCGGGACCTTGTAAGATTTGCCAGTTAGACACTCTGAAAATTAATGCTATAAACCACACCGTTTACGATCACAACATTCAATCAATATTTTGAATCAGGACAAACATGCGCATTGAAACATATAGTATTAATCGCTTAAAAGAGTCATTAGATCATGATGAACTCTGGCAAACACAACGTATTGCCATTTCCAAAAATCGTGCAATTTCAGCTATTCATAATCCACGCGCACAGAAAGATGATGTGGTGTTGGCAGCAGCTTTTGAAGGCGACAAGCTCGTTGGCTATCACGGTGCACTACCAGACACAATATATGTAGATAACGAGCCGCACCGTTTTGCATGGGGAAGTTGCTGGTGGGTGGACGATGCATTGCGCGGCCAACGCATAGGCTCTCTGTTGAAAGAAAAACTTATTACTTGCTGGCAGCAGCGATTCGCGTCAAGAGATGTATCACCTGACGCGCTACGATCAATGACAAAATCCGGATTGGCAAAAGCATTTAAAAAAGAAAACGGAATCGATTTCCAGTTTCAATATGGCACATTGAATGCAAACAAGTATAGCGATATGTCCGATTGGGATAAAAATACCCACCTTCCTCCTGGCTATCGAATCGAATATCTTTCGCAATTAGATACTCAAGCACGAAAATTTATAGATCAAAATAATATTCATGAAATTTTTAGACGAAGTAGTAATGAATTAAATTGGATCAAATTATATCCTTGGTGTTCACAAGAGCCAGATTGCAAGTTAGCAATGTTACAGCAATCCTATTTTTTTGACTTAAAATACTCGAGATTTTTCAATGTCTTTATAAAAATCCTAGATAACAAAAATAATGTTACAGCGGTAATGATGCTAATGGTTTGTAATGATCGACTTAGCGTTCCCTATATCTATTACAACGAAGACTCATTACCACTAATATGCTCAACAATAGGAAAACTTATTTTTCATCTTGGCATAACACACTTCCGTACTTATAACGAATATTTAATTGCCAGTATGAAAATTGCCGGACCACCAGTTATCGCGCATATTAATGTACAACGCACTACGCTTTTTTCACCTGATATGTACAACCTGCCAAAACGAGACGCCTATTTACAAGATGGCGATGGCGATTGCGCATTCTGGGCATAACCAAACGCTACTTGACTTAGATATTTGGAAATACCCGTAAGATTTTACAGCATACAAAGAAAATATTTCTGGGTACACTAAAGTAGTGAATCATATATTGGCGGATTAACTGGTTAGATAGTTGATCCGAATTTTTTCACAGAAATTTTGTGTTATCAAACTTATAGCAACCGTGAAGAATCAACGATGGATAGACATATAGATAAGCCAAAATTTTATCAAAAGAAAGCCCTTATGGGTACTTCTGTCGCTTTTTTTATTGTAGTGGTAAGCGCTATTTACGCATTATCACACACAGAAAAAAGTTTAAAAATTAAAGCCGATGACTTACGTTTTTCCGAAGTAAAATATGATAATTTTAAAAATGTCATACCAATTCGGGTGAAGTTCGAACCTTCAAAGACGGTATATATAGATGCCGTACAAGGTGGCACAGTAGAGGAAATTAATATTAAGCAAGGTGATGTCGCTGATGCAGGATATTTATTAATTAAATTAAGTAATGTTAATTTCCAGTTACAAGTATTTGCACAGGAAGCAGCGATATCCGAACAACTTGATATCAATAGCCAAATTCGGCTGCAGCTTGATCAAAACCAATACAATTTAAAAAAGCAATTAAATGATATTGATTATGCTATTGATCGACTCCAGCGAGATTTCTCAAGAAAAGAAAAGCTGTTAAAAGATAAATACATATCCGTAGATGCTATCGATGCAATTAAGGAAGAATTATCTTATCAATTAGAAAACAAAAAAATTACAAAAATAAACATGGAGCATGAAGAAAATATCAGGAAAGACAAAATTATTCAGTTGACAGAAACTGCTGACAGGTTACAAAAACATTTATTCACCATTAAAAATAGTCTTGATCATCTTATGGTGAAAGCCCCGATTAAAGGTTTGATTACCGACCTCAATGTAGAAATCGGACAAATTATTCCCAGCGGCTATCGTATTGGCCAAATAAATGATGTCCACAACCCTATTCTCGAAGCTGAAATCGACGAATATTACAGCAGTAGAGTTCAACAAGGGCAAATTGCTACTTTTGAATTTTCAGGTAAACAATACAAGTCCCATATTGAAAGAATTTTTCCACAAGTGAAAGACGGAAAATTCATAGTAAAACTCGTAATTGAAGGAAGTACCCCACCGGAAGCAAGACCGGGGTTAAGTACATCTGCAGAACTTGAACTGGGAGCAAGTGAAAGATCACTTATTGTAGATAAGAGCGGCTTCTATCAATACACGGCTGGCAAATGGGCATTTGTGTTGAATAAAGACAAGACTCGCGCCCATAAAACATTGATCAATCCTGGACGAACTAATTCTACCTATATGGAAATTCTGAGCCAACTTAAACAAGGTGATTGGGTCGTTACTTCCAATTACGCAAATCTGCTCGATGTAGAAGAACTTATTATTAAACACTAACACAGGGTATCAATATGATTACTTTAAATTCGATATACAAAAAATACCTTACGGAAGAAATTGAAACAACAGCTCTTAATGGAGTGGATCTTAACATTCACCAAGGTGAGTTCATTGCCATTATGGGTCCTTCCGGCTGTGGAAAATCCACATTATTAAATATCCTCGGAATGCTTGATACACCTGCATCAGGAAGCTACTTATTCAAAGGTCAGGAAATAGCGGGCTTGAACGAGAGAAAACGCGCGGCCATTCGTAAAAATAATATTGGTTTTATCTTCCAGAGCTTTAACCTTATTGACGAGTTAACGGTGGGAGAAAATATTCAATTGGCTCTGCAATATATAGATATAGACAATGCAGAAAAAAATAGAAAAGTTAAACAGGTGATGGAGCGGCTTAGCATCGCACATCGTGCATCACATTTTCCAAAGCAATTATCTGGCGGACAGCAACAACGTGTTGCAATTGCACGCGCAACGGTCTGTGATCCATCCATTATCCTTGCTGACGAACCCACTGGCAACCTGGATTCCAAAAGTGGCAAAGAAGTTATGAGCCTTCTTTCGGAATTGCACAATAGAGGCACTTCAATTGTGATGGTTACCCACTCGGCCGAGCAAGCCGAAATAGCAGATCGAATAGTTACACTCCGAGATGGACAAATTTTCAATGGAAAATTGCAAGACGAAAGCACCAACCAGCCATTGCTTGCTATTGCAAGCTAATACTGCTTACGGGAATAGGTCTAGCCATGATTAAAGAACACTTACACCATTCAAAACGTTATCTACTGAAACACCTACAGCTCTCGCTCATTAATATAATTGGGCTAGCGATGGGTTTGAGCTGTTGTATATTGGTTTTCATGATTACAAGGCATGAGCTCAGCTTTGACAAAATGTTTAATGAAGCAGAAAATATTTACCGACTCGATACAGAAATAAGGCCGCCTGAAAAAGGGGAGTTTATTCATGTTGCCGGTACAGTCGTCCCTGCTCTAAAACAATTGCAACTTGAATATCCAGATACCGTCAAAAGTTACTCTCGGCTTGAATCCAATATGCTTTCCGTAAAATCGGGAAGTGATACTTTTTCTGAAAATATTTACTTTGTAGATCCAGATTTTTTTAAAATTTTTGATTTTGAATTTATTCAGGGAAGTTCCGATTCAGCCATCACTACACCTAACTCCGTAGTACTAACAGAGTCCATGGCAAAAAAATATTTCGGCGAAATAAATGTCCTCGGTAAAACACTGTTATTTGAAAACAATAAACTCATGAATATTACCGGGATTATTAAAGACACTCCGCCGAATGTACATTTTACCCTTGGCATAACAGTTTCATCATCATCAATTGCCAACCTGCTGGGAGAGGATTATCTGGAACGCGATTTCTCCTGGGAGCCGCGCGAATCTGCTTATGGTTACATCAAACTTGTAAAAGGCAGCAACATAGATCAAATCAATGCTGGTCTTGATGGCATGCTCAAGCGAAACGCAGGGAAAATTCTAGAATTTTTTGAATTCAAATTAAATATACAGAGACTGAGAGACATTCATTTGAATCCAGGTAGTGACGAACCTTCTGCAGGGAAAGTAGGTCATATAGCTTTTATTTATGCAGGATTTATCCTCGGCGCTTTAGTATTAATTACCGCCTGCATCAATTTTGCCAATCTCTGTAATGCAAAACTGAGTCAACGTACCCGTGAAATTGGTGTTAAAAAAACTATGGGAGCCAGTACGCGCGATATTGCAGTGCAACTCATGACAGAGACCTACTTACTCCTTCTTGTAGCATTATTAATTTCCCTTACAGTCGTTTGGCTTATACTGCCAACCATTGGAAACCACATCGGACGTGATCTTTCAAATGAGTTTTATCTTGACCCTGCGCTCATAGCATTTACTTTTGCACTCGTAGGACTATCAGGATTGATCGCTGGACTCTACCCTTCTCTAATCCTGGCACAATTGCCAGCTTACAAAGCATTAAAAGGGGAAGTTTTAGGTACTGGTGGAAAAAACCTGACGAGCAAAGCATTGTTGACAATTCAATTCTTTCTAGTTGCCACTTTAATTACTGTTTCCCTGGCTGGGCACTATCAACTTAATAAAATTAAAAATATTGATTTGGGATACAAAGGGAAAGATGTAGTTTTATTATCGCCAATGCGGATTGACGCCAGCGAGTTTCGCTACATTAATGAGCTTGGCGATAATTATGAAACACTTAAAAATGAAATCAAAAGCCATCCAGCCATAGAAAATGCTAGCGGTTCGCTTTCTGTTAATTTTAAATCCGGATTTTATCCAGTTCGTAAAGAAAATACACAAACACGGGAAATGATTCGTCTGGAAGGTAATGAAGTTGACGATGGTTATTTGCAAGTTTTCAGCATACCTCTTAAAACAGGACGCGATTTCAGTAAAGACATGGCTACCGATAAACTAAATAACGGTACTGCCGCAGCTATATTAACCGCCAAGGGTCTGGGCAAATTGGGATTTAGCAGCGCAGAAGAGGCCATTGGGAAGCGCTTACATTGGCGTAACAATATACTAACAATTGTTGGCGTAGTAGACAAAGTAGCAGCAGGTGGTGGTTATCGTGATCTCTATTTAGATATATTAATCAACTCGAATAGCTTAAATACTCTTGCAGTAAAGCTTAATGAAGGTACACATCAGGAAGCATTCTCACATATCGAAAACACTTGGAAAAATTTGGTTCCGGATTATCCTTTAAATATCACCAAAGTAGATAATCTTTATTCAACGCAACGTGACCTATTCAAACGAATCCTGGATGCCTTCTCCACAATTGCCATCCTGGCGGTATTTATTTCATGCATGGGATTGTACGCAATCTCCCATTTTGTCACTGACAGACGCAGCAAAGAAATTGTAATCAGAAAAATTCTCGGCGCTGAAGTGCATCACATCATAAATCTTATTATTAAAGATTTTTTCAAACCCATTATGATTGCCATAGCTTTATCGATTCCAGTGGCTTGGTTTTTGATCGGTAAATTGTTAGCTCGCTTTCCTGAACAAGCAACATCGAATGCTGGCTTTTACATAGTAGCCATCCTAATTACTATTGGACTTGCATGGACCACGATTGCGGTTCAAACCATGAATATTGCCAAAGCTAATCCAAGCGAGCGATTACATTACGAATAAATAAAAACCAAAAATTAATTCACAGAGGATTGCTACTGCAATCCATATTTAGGTAATCGCAATGTTGCACGTTAATTTCACTAATATCTCCAAACTTAAAATTTCCGGGCGCTGGGATTTGCTATTTGTTCGTGACTACAAAGAGGAACTCCTTGTTGACTGCAGCGAGAAGGAAGAAAACAACATTCGTTACAATTTGGTTGACCATACATGTGAGTTGGAATTAAAAAAGCATTTCGGTTTATTTGGATTTAAATCGAAGGATCGTGTAAAAGCCAAAGTATCCCTGAAAAAATTACAAGTATTGGAGTTATACGGTGGATCAACTGTATTTTTTGACAGTTTTTATGATGAGGAATTTGCAATCAAATGCACTGGAGCATTTGATTTACGCGGCAGCAATTCCGCTTATATAAATCTGCATCTAGAGAAAGCAGGCTCGGGTCGTATAGACCTGAAAGATAGCTGCGTCACCAACCCGCAGGTCATGTCTATGGGTGTCGGTGATTTAATGCTCAACATGAACGGTGGCAGACTGATTGGAAAAATGATGGGGATGGGCAACGCCATTCTTAGCGGAATAATTTCTGAAAACTCATTGATGAGCTTAGGGATGAGTTAACTACAGCATAGCGTCAAACTCTAAATTAAACACATGATAATCAATAACTGATAGCAGAAATGGCGGCCCGGATGAGAAACGGAAGGATTGAAAAATTTGAGCAAAGTTTGCAGGATACTTTTGGCAAGCCCTATTGGGATATAACAAAAATGGGTTCCCAATTTTCGTATACACCAATATTTGACACCGATCACGTTGACTATCGTCAAGTATCCCGCTTTGCCAATGGTTACAACATGTTTCCTGACGCAGGTATTGAAAGCTGTGCGAATAATATCTCCTGTTGTTTGACAGCTTACAACGAAGCCTTTTCTGCCTATCAGGACACACTTACTTCACTGCTGGAATGCGCTGAATATATCAGGAAAAAAGGTGAAGACCGGGTATCGAGGGAGTTCGTAATTTGCATCATTATTGATGGCATTGACATGATGTCAAACGACTTTGCAACATGGGCCAAGTCTAATGGAATCTACGACGAGACAGTGTTGGAAGATAGTGCCGATATGCACATTTTTGAATCCAATTTACCTAGATCTCGTTTGTTGGCCAGTTTACGTCATTGGAATCATAACAACCAAGACACATCTTTAAATAGCGTTACTGACATTGACTCACGAAAATCCTTACAACGCATTCTCATGCTGGTTAAAACACACAATCGAGGCAAGCTGGATTCACATAGATGTTTCTTTGATACTATTTGTGGCCTTTATCATTCTTCGTATTTCGTTCAAATAGATGTTGGTACAGTCCCCGACAAAGAAGCCATTTACCATATGTGGGCTGAGCTGCAAGACAAGCCAAATATCTCTGCTGTTGCAGCACGGTCACACCTAGCCGCGCCAAAAAATAAAGCTGATTTATTATCATTATGGCAATTTTGTGATATCGCGCTGGAGCGTATCATAAACTGGCCCACAGAAATTTTTGCCGGAAATCTGAGTGTACTGCCTGGTCAACTAAGCCTTACTCGCATAGCGTCGATTATGCCTGAACGCAACAACAAACAGAATTCCGGCATACTCAATAATTATTATAAAGGCCTCGACAAGCTTGGTTTATTTGAAGCCAATATGTATCTGGCCGAAGATCGCGTCCTGGGCTTGGAAATGATCTTTGAAAATAATAACAAATGGGATTTAAGCTATGCCATAAGTGCAGAAGCACAAGTGGACTCTTGTGAATCCTGGGGTGAATTATGCAGACAAAGACGACGTTGGATCTGCAGCTCCACAGCCTGTCGAATTGCAATGTTTGGTAAGCTTCCACAATTATTCAACAACTCCTGCCGCACACTGAAAGATAAAGCACACAAGCTGATTGCCACTACCTACTTTCTCATCTACTCCTTGTTTGAATGGCTTGTACCTGGATTTCATATGGTCGCGCAGGCGACTGTTAATAATTTAAACCAAGCGGCCGCTACTAGCCCTGCACTACTAGTTGTTCATAAAATATTATGGGGGGCGGTTTTAATTAGCCTCGGCTTGCAAGTAGCAATATCATTAAACAAACGATTATTTGATCGTAGCGAAACAATTATCCGCCACACATTAAATACACAATTATTTTGTATGTTTGCAGGTTTACTTGCAATGGTATTTTCCAGCCTGTCCAACACCGATGCTCTCGCTGTTGGGGGAATTTTACTTGTCATAAATCTCGCGTATGTCGGCATAGCCAGACTCTACTCTCGAAAGCTTTCAACAGATCTTTTTTGGACAATATTCCAGTACAGCATCAGTCGCCTTTCTGTTAAAGCATTTTTAACAACCTATTCTATTTTTAATTCACATAATACCAGTTGGGGTACTAAAGGTTTGGAGGCAACGGAAACTTCAAATCAACTAGTATCCAGAAAAATATTTAAGCTCATTAAAACGCGCTTGCCTATTATTAGTACGTTTAGCATTAGCAATTTGTCGTTGTATTTTACCGTCCAATCTACACAACTCCTTTCAAGTGTCGCCACAATTTATACATTAACTTCAATTATTCTTATCCAGCTGTGCCTGGCGGTCCCCGCTTTCTGGTACATAAAACGGAACAACAGGAAGCAAATATTATGAACAAAAAATATCTCTACCTAACTAGCGATGATTTTGGCATGACCTCATCAATTAATGAGGGCATCTTATTAGCTTACCAGCACGGCTTGTTGTCCAGCGCGAATTTCATGGTGCCTTGTCCATGGTTTGAACATGCCATCGCATTATCGAAAAATATGGAAATAGATCTGGGTGTGCATCTCACCCTCACCGGTGAGTGGGACCTCTATCGTTGGAGACCAATCACCGGCAAATCCAGCTTAACTGATGAGAACGGCTACCTTTATCAGGATATCGCCACGCTCATGCAAAAAGCTAAGGAAGTCGACATAGTGCGGGAGTGCGAGGCGCAAATAGATATAGCGTTAAATAAACGAGTGAATATTAACTATATTGATTTACATATGTGCCTGCCTTCAATAAGCGGAGTTATGCCAAATCAAAGTCATGAGCTTCGGCTCATGAAAATTGTTTCCGAAATAGCGCAAAAATATGGCCTTCCTTATGCTTATGAAACCAGAAATGAGTCATTGGTGCATTTCGATAGTGCACTCAGTATTTCATCGAAATCACAAACCACGGTGGGGCAATATCTTGAAAATTTAGATAGCGGTATTCACCATATGAGTTTTCATTGCGCTGTAGATTCTCTTGAGCAATCTTCACTCACTCCCAATGATGCTGACAATTATAAATGGGCAGCCTATCATCGTAGGGCCGATACCCGATTCTTATTGTCAGATTGGTTTAAACATTATCTGGATAAAAAGAACATTGATATTGCAAGAAAACATTTCAAAGATCACAGAAAAGATTGTGCCTAATGCTTAAAGAGATTACGACTTATGAATAACGAATACCCATTAGTTTCATGCTTGTGTGTGACACATAATCGTACCCATTATTTGGCATCTGCTATCAAATGCTTTCGCAGCCAAACTTATCAAAACAAGGAATTGGTTATTGTTCACTTGGAATCTGATGAAGCAACCACAGAATATGGCAGAAGCTTGTCAGACGATAACATTAGAGTAATTGCTGTAGACGATTATGAACACGAAACCCTTGGCGATGTTCGCAATCGTGCTATTCAAGAAGCAAAAGGATCGTATATCTGCAATTGGGATGACGATGACTGGTATCACAATGAGCGCATTGCTACACAGATAGCAGCAATTAAAGATAACGGTAAGGAAGCATCCATTCTGCTTTATTTATTAATGTATGACCATAAGCGCAAAAATGCTTACATTACCCATAGACGGGACTGGGAAAATAGTTATATGTGTAGTAAAAATATACTGAAAACATTCGGTATAAGTTATCCATCACTCAATAAACGTGAAGACAGTCCCTTTATCGAAAAACTTAAAGATGCAACTGCGATCTTTCCTATAGTAAAACCGCAATTATACGTATATAGCTATACAGGTCAAAACACCTGTGGCGATTATCACTTCGACTCTTTATTTCAATATGCGCATAAATTACCTGAAGAACAGGGGAAATTATTAGAGTCCATCATGAACGGTGAAATTGCTGATAACAAAGCTGCCCAGCTACTAAATGATATTTATTTTCTCAGCGCTTTGAACTACGGATAATATGCGTCCACAACATGCAATCAATACTCATCTCGCAGTAGAAAAAGATATTGGCAACTCCAAGCTAATGTCCATTCCCGTACGACGAAAACTGCCTCGTGTAAGACTATTTTGTTTCCCCTATGCTGGCGGAGGTATTTCCACTTTTATTCCCTGGAATCAACTCCTGCCAGCACACATTGAGATCGCCATGGTAACGCTTCCTGGTCGCGGTAGCCGATTAATTGAACCAGCATTCACCTCCATGTCCGAAATCGTTAAAAATCTATTTGACGCGTTTCAGGAAACTCCTCCTACAATTCCTTACATGTTTTATGGGCACAGTATGGGGGCCAGGGTTGCTTACGAACTTATGGTACATATGGAAAACCATGGTTTTCCATTGCCCTTGCATTTTTTCGCTTCCGGTAGCATTGCGCCAATGCGCGAACGAAAAAAGAGACCTATTCATCAATTGTCAAATGAAAAATTTATTCGTGCGCTTGGCAATATGAATTCTTCTTCAAAGGAGGTATTGGCAAATGAAGAACTTGCGAACCTGCTATTGCCTTCACTAAGAGCGGATTTTGAAATTGTAGAGACTTACCGGTGCAATACTATAACCAAGCTCCGCTGCGGCGTAAGTGTGTTTGCCGGAAAACGGGATGAGGAAGCAACAATTGAGCAAATCTCACCATGGCATGATATTTTTTCACATAATACCGGTGTTCATTGGTTTGAGGGAAACCACTTTTTCATTGATAGCCACAAGGTTAGTGTTAGTAAACAAATCATGGATGTATTGAACAGCTTATCGATTTAAGCAACAACAGTTCTGCAAAAAAATCAGAAAGTAAAAATGCCAGTCAGTTTCATTTACCTGACTAGCATTTTTTTATAACTATGATTTAGCAACTATATCGCAAGTTTATTTCTATCTATTTTTCCAGAATTATTCAAAGGCATAACGGAAGTTTCTATAAATAGCGAAGGAATCATGTACTGCGGCAACATTTGTTTTAAGAATGATCGTAACTCTGCTGCTGATATATGCACATTGTTTTTTGACATATACCAAGCTGCAAGTATAGCTTCACCAGCATGTTCAATTTTTTTAACTGCCGCCAAAATAATGTCTGGATGTTGAACAAGTTGCATCTCAATTTCACCAAGCTCAATACGAAGCCCATGCAGTTTTACCTGAAAATCATTTCTGCCGAGATATTCTATATTGCCATCTGCCAACCACCGACCTAAGTCGCCCGTACGATACATACGGCCATACTGATCACTAGCGTAAATATCTGGCAGGAAACGTTCAGCAGTTAATTCAGGACGATTCAAATAACCGCGCGCCACCTGAACTCCGGCGATATATATTTCTCCTATCTCACCTACCGGTGTTGATTCGCCCTGCGAATCAAGTAAATAAATTCTAGTATTCGCAATAGGACGACCAATAGGCACTTTGTCCAAATATTGACCGTTTTTACAGGGATACCAAGTAACATCAACAGCCGCCTCGGTTGGTCCATACAAGTTATGTAATTTGACCAGAGGAAAGTGCGCAAAAAAATCATCGCGCGCACTCGGGAGCAAAACCTCTCCACTGCAAAACACTTGTCGTAAACTCTTATGAACCCTACCTGTTGCAGCAAGATATACCTGCAGCATCGAAGGTACAAAATGCAGAGTAGTAATACCTTCTTGCTCAATCAAGTCTGCTAAATATTCTGGAGATTTGTGACCATTAGGACGAGCTATTGCTAATTTTGCGCCCGCAAGCAAAGGCCAAAAAAATTCCCAAACCGAAACATCAAAGCTAAAAGGGGTTTTCTGAAGCACGCAGTCATTTTTATCCAACTTAAAAGTGTCCTGCATCCACAATAAACGGTTAACTAAACCGCTATGCTCATTCATAACCCCTTTTGGTTGACCGGTAGAGCCTGACGTATAAATCACATAGGCAAGATGATTTGGAGTGAGCCCTAGCTCGTCAGGAGGTATATTGGCAGAAGGATTACTAGCCCAAGGTTTGTCATCATCCACATCAACTACCGCAACAGATAATTTCTGCCCAGCCAATGCAATTTTTCCACGCTTATCAACAAGTAACACCTTGGGCGCAGAATCTGATACCTGGTAGGTCAGCCGCTCCTGCGGATATGCAGGGTCAAGCGGTACATAAGCCCCTCCCGCTTTTATAATAGATAAAATACCAATGACCATTGCAAAACCGCGGTCTACGCACAAGGCCACTCGTTGATCAGGCCCCACACCTATACTACGTAAATGACGGGCCAATTTGTTAGCGGCGGCATTGAGTTCATCATAGGTCATAATAACCTCCTCAAATACTAATGCCGGAGCGTTTGGTGCAATACTTACCTGATGCTCAAACAGTTGATGGATACACTGTGCCAGAGGATACTCAATAGCTGTGTCATTCCATTTGGCTAACATTAACGATTGTTGCTCGATTTTTTGCAAATCATTCCATTTTTGTCGCGAGGCAATATCAATGACAGCGTCCTTGTTTATTAAATGCCGTACCTGCACATCGCTGGTCGCCTCAAAAAAATTTGACATATTTTCTCTCCAGAAAATAACTTTTAATGTGTAGCTATATTCAGTTTGTCATTAACTTCAATCCATAATGCAACAGAGCGTTCTTTGCCAATTTTCATTTCACGCCCTTCACCCATGCGACGCACTTTTACATTTAATTGACGAAGGATTCTCTCACACGCAACGGTGGTTACAGTGACGTAATGTTCTATTCCTTGTTCTTGTGCAAATTTATAAAATGATGCGATGAGATCGATAGTGAGCGTATTCCAATATCCTTGAATTTCAGTTGCGGATCCTTTACGAACAGCAAACCGGCTAATTTCCCATACATTTTCTGCCTTAGGAACTTTTTCTCCTTGCATCAATTCTGGAAAAATAGACTCCAGCATATAATTACCTGTTGTTGGTAACGCACGCCAACAACCATCCACACGATTTTCCTGATTAGTAATTGCGATATACCAAAAATCGAGGTCATCAAACTGGTCTTTTTCTTTGCCGTCCTTAGTTTCAATATCCCAATTCAAGCGATTTTTAAAAGTTTCATATCGCAATTCATAGACACCATTTACTATTTTTTCGTAGTGAGAAAAATTTTTATCTTTTTGATTAAGAATCATAGTTTTCATTAGCCGGCCCCGAATAGTTATTAAATTCGGGGCCAACGTTATTTTTAAATTTTTAATATCTGTAGCTGACAGATAAGACACTTAGGATAATGACCCAATAATTCTAATTAGAATTAAATACTTAGCTAAATTCATACCTCTCCTGCCAGAAATTACAGCTATCAAACTTTTTGATTTTAGATTTAAATTTCGGCTTGAAGTTGGCATCAAAATAACCAAAAAATCAGATAGTAATCCTCCATAATTTAGAGCTTATAAGAAACTGCACAGACTGAATACCTTTAAGAAATAGCATGCGTTCGCGCCGACAAACGAGACGACAAGTCAAGATTTTTTCACGCATTTTCATATAAGAAATGACAGGTTAAAAAAACATCTTTAAAAGCTATTATATGTAAGCATCTGGAACATCTGGCCATTGCAAATGACGATTTCGCACACAGCATGTTATTAGTATGGGTACCAAAGCGATTCCACATATTGGTAGAAACTTCATGATAAAAACTGAAACAAACGAATTAACCAAACATACATTGAATCTAGTGCTATTCAATGCCTATCGAATCGCCAAAAGAGCCAGCATCGGATGGGCCTTGTTAGATGACGCGAATAATCTTTTGATTTATAGCAGCGTAATGGCGGGCACGAGCCCAACTAAATTATCCAATACAGTTAAAGAGTACGCCGCCACGCTCAACCATTTGATACTTAGCGTCGAACCTGGCACCAGCTATTGTGACCCTCAGGAACTAACGCGCCATATCGAATCATCCAACTGCCTAAAAATAACTATTGCATACCAAATGCCGCAGGAACTACGAGATACCCATTGGCTTAAGTGGGTAAAAGATTGGGAAGGAAACGTGGATTATGCAGGATATTCTGGCTTTGCAGAAAACTTGACGGCAGGTATTCGTAGTGTCTTGAGAGTGAGGCGTCCTTGGGTATCTGCTGTCTGCGCTTCAACAATGGAAAACCAAACTCTGCCTTTATACAATTTACAGCATGAATTTGGTTTTAACGTTTATCTGGACAATCTGGCCAAACAAAATAGTGCAATTATCTTCAATCAAACTCAAAAAAAAATTATTGAACAACTCCCGGCGATAAACTGGGCCGGACAGGCCATAGATTTTTATACAGCGGAAGAGTCAACGCACATAGATACTATTCTTAAAGAATGTGCGCGCAAACAATATTACAGCGTGCTCATATTGTGCGATCCAAATAAATTATCCGACTATGCAGAACAAAATATGGTGGATGAAATTTATCATCACATTGCCATAACGAATGCAGAACCTGGCAAAATGGCCAACACACACGAGTTTTTAAAACTCGATAACTGGACAATAATATCCAGCGATGTCGTGGGCAATTCTATCAGGATGAATATAAAGCGTAACGATAATATTCCCCAACTCGATGAGAGCTTAAGGAACAGGCTTAATTAAACCATGCATAATTGCCTTGGCCACTGCATGTTGACGATTAGCAGCACCCAATTTTTTGGTAGCGCCGGTCATATGGAAAATAACTGTTCGTTCAGTTATACCGATGATTTGTGCAATTTCCCAAGCCGTTTTGCCTTCGCAAGCCCAAAATAGGCATTCTTTCTCCCGTGGAGTAATTTTAAAGTCTGCATTAATAACTTCACCTTTAAGGCGAATATAGGTATCTAGCAATGAATAGCTAAGCGATTGTGCATAAGGAAGCACCTGAATAAATTGCTCATCTAGGCTTTCCATCTCAGGAGCAACCAAACTAAAAATAGCAACTTCACCGGAGGGAGATTTAATGGGTACTGAAAAGCCATGAGTCAAGCCAAACGTTGCAGCCGTGGACATCATCTGCGCTGAAGCGGGAGAATTATATTTCTCCATTTTCATAAGATGATCCCAACGGATTGGCGACGTCTTTTCAAAGCAGTAGTTGACCACAGGATCACATTTCTGCATATTTTCCTTAAAATACAAGGCCCACCACCCATCAGGATAATTGGTAATAGTCGTAATTTTTGGGGCACTCAAAGACGTTGCATCAATAACTCCAAATAGATAATAAGACCACCCTATCTGAGCACAAAAATCCAAGCATATCGATTTAGCTTGTTCAAGATTACTGCAAGAGGATAACGAATTATTGTAGTGATTAATATCCAATGTATGCATCATAATTTTCCGTGATGGCGCCTAAATTATCCATCGCACGCCTAGCAGCATTTAAAAACCACTAACCGAGCACAGTATTTTTAGACAACTTACCTAATTTTTCATCGCAAGTCCATAGTCCTATTGAATAAAGACAAAGGCGGCGTGACATGCGGTGCAGCTTCAAAACTTTCAGAAACAAATTTCGTCCCAGACCTCTTTTTTAACTTCAGACTGGACTTCCCTCCACTCATTGTATTGATTGCCATCAGCGATTTAACCAACTTGTGAGTGGGTTAACCACTAGATTCGTTATACGGGCAGATTAGCTTTGGACTTTTAAACAGGCAACTCGCAATAACCCTACTTCAAACATTGAGTTTGCGGAAAGCAGGAAATATTGTTTTAAGTTAGACAGGGTGTCTAACTCTAATGTTATGACTTACACCAAATTTTGTGGGAGTGTGTATGCAATCAAAACCTGACGAACAAGAAAAAATGTAAATAGAAACGTACCCACCTCTCGATAATCGTTCAATCGTCAACAATGATGCCTATCAGATACAGGTCGTGCGTCCCTGACACCTAATTTCAATATCACGTAATACGTAAGAGGATAATAAAAAAACGTTGATCTACAGAAAAAATATTTCAGCCGAAAAAAATCTACAAAAAATTGATTACTGATTTATAAAACCAAATGTATGAATAGTATGGCTTTACAGGCAGCAGGAATAATGAATTATTCGCAACATACTAATACGGTTATCGCGGCGCATGGCTTTAAAAGGCATTTTAATGCGTAAGGGAGACGATGGCATTGCTGCAAAACTTTGGATAGTACTGCGAAAAATTCAGTTGGTACAAAATACCATGGAAGAGCTTGTGACCTTGCAGCGATTGAGTTGATAAGCGGCTCAGTCAGAATGCATCGAATTATATTTAGCAACGAGCCTACGCACAAACACGCGTAACACAAAAAATGATAAAAGTATTCTGCCGGTAATTTATCAATTGAACTGAGGCGCCGGATACTGCGCAAAAAATTCTGCCCTGGTTACAGCGCGGATTAATCGAAAAAACCATTTTGATCAACAATATTAATACCGAGGTGCGCATCGTACAAGAAGGTGTGTTTCTGCTCGCTCCCGCCATTTTCAAAACATTTCTTCGATTACACGGCATTGACGAAGACAAACATAAAATCTTCAAAGCGATTTGCGAATTTACGTAAACACATTCGCAACAGCGATGTGAATATCCATCCTTATTGGGTAAGTTCCGCCAACTGAGCTTCCAAAATTAACGGCTGGCTGCTCCCGTTCAATGTAATTTACGAAAATGATTATCCAATACCAAAGCCCGACAAATACATTAAAAGAATTTGGGAGACAATCCATGAAAAAGTGATTAATTCTTTAAAATTATAAAGAACATTACTAGTGTCCGGTTAAAAACTCAAACAAATTCAATTGGTTATCGCTTTTGTTGAGCGGCTCTTTGTAGTCTATATCAGGAATAAGCTGTATTAACAGTGTTTTTTCGAAAAGAGTCAGTGAAAATATCTGTAATAAAGTGTAGAGCGAAACATCCGTAGCCAGTTTTTTCTTGATAATTGCGACCAACACATAAACGGAAACGGCTACCCATATTTGTGACTTAACAGCATTTTCTGATGTGCCGTAAAAATTTTTAATACGCAGATGTTGCTTGATCCATTTGAAAAATAATTCAACCTGCCAGCGACTTTTATAAAGTGCGCAAATGGTTAACGCGGGTAGTGTCATATTATTGGTGATAAAAATATAGGTTTGGCCTGTTGCCGAATCTTTAAAACGAATGCGTCGCAATTGCTCCGGGTAATCTTGCAGTGCATAAAATCCATTTAACAAAATGGTTTGATCACATACAAGTCCAGTAGTGCGATCAATTGTTGCTGAATATACACGATGCGAAGAAAGGTTTGATTTTGCGCGGGTAACAAAAAAACTACCGGCTAAATGCAAAGTATATAAACGCGAAAAATTGACATAGCCTTTGTCCATTACATAGAAGACTCCGGCTTCGGGAATAAGTATGTCGAGCGCGTTAACATCATGCAGCTTGCCGTCAGAAATGTGTATGAAACTAGGGATATTTCCACGCTGCGGTTACGATTCAGACACACGCTAGCGACGGCTTATGCAATCCGGAAGACGATTCTTCACCGGTTCTTTTTTCCGCGCAGACGCTGCTGGGCCACGCCAATATGAATACGACAAGAATCTATGTACAGACACGCATTCACAGTATAGGGAAGATCTTGAAAACGCTGAGTCCGCTAGGGCAAGAGCCAAGCAGCACGATGAAAGGGGTTGACAACGTAAACAGCAATGTCCGAAACTCACAAAGTATTCATACGTTGCCGCGCGAAGCGAATTAGTTATTCGGGCTCAACGAAGGTGGAGGCGGACGTGACCTCATAGATGCTGCATATTTCTAGCTTCATTATCAATAAAGTGCTAGCGGGTATAGGGTGTAATCAGCCCGGCCGAACGACTGAATAAAAAAATGGTCGGAACGGCGGGATTTGAACCCACGACCCCTACACCCCCAGTATAGTGCGCTACCTGGCTGCGCTACGCTCCGATTTTTAAAACTTTTGCACGCATTGCGTGCCCGACACTCGATAAGAATCCAGCGCCGTGAGGGACCGGCATAATACCGCAATTAAAGGGGATTGCAACAAATCATCTTTATTCAGTGCCGAATTTATTTGGCTTTTAATAATTTTAAAACTTGTTCAAGCTCGCCAATCATTTGTGCAACTAATTGTGTGAATTGATTATTGTCCGATTGCGAGACTTCATTGCTCATTTGCAAGCGAGCTCCACCAATAGTGAAGCCCTGATCATATAACAGCGACCGAATTTGACGAATAGTCATAACATCTTGACGCTGATAATAACGGCGGTTACCACGACGCTTAACGGGCTTTAGCTGTGGGAACTCCTGCTCCCAATAGCGCAGCACATGCGGCTTGACAGCACATAGCTCACTGACTTCGCCAATAGCAAAGTAGCGTTTCCCTGGAATTACCGGGAGTTCGTCGTTATGACTGGGTTCCAACATAAGCTTCTACTCGAGCCTTAAGCTTTTGTCCGGGGCGGAAAGTAACTACTCTTCGCGCACTAATAGGGATTTCTTCACCAGTTTTCGGGTTGCGCCCAGGTCGCTGGCTTTTATCG
This sequence comes from Pseudomonadota bacterium, assembly GCA_040385335.1. Classification (GTDB taxonomy): domain Bacteria; phylum Pseudomonadota; class Gammaproteobacteria; order Pseudomonadales; family Cellvibrionaceae; genus Cellvibrio. The sequence continues at coordinate 5,317 of JAZKHP010000072.1, read as the reverse complement.
CGCAAATCAAAGTTACCAAATCCCGATAACTTTACTTGCTCGTTGTTTTCCAAAGCATGCCGAATCTCTTCAAAAAAAAGTTCAACAAGCTCTTTTGCTTCACGTTTGTTTAAGCCGAGATCTTCATACAACTTTTCAGCTAAGTCAGCCTTGGTAAGAGCACCATCCGCCATAGTTATTATTCCTATCTGAGGGAGGCAGCAAAATTCACCTCCAAAGATTTAATAACAGTATCAATGGAAGCATTGATTTCATCCTCGTTAAGAGTGCGTGATGGATGCTGAAAGGTCAACCCCAAAGCGACACTTTTTCTTTGTGGATCAATACCTTTGCCGATATAAAGGTCAAACACCTTTAAGTCTGTGAGGAATTCCCCGGCATGCGCTCTTACCGTGTCAGTTAGGGTTTTAACACTTAGGTTGCGCGCAATTAGAAGTGCCAGGTCACGGCGCACCTCAGGAAACCTGGATAATGCTGAAAAGGCAGGAACACGTGCTTGGGTGACAGCACTTAGCTTTACCTCAAATAAATATACGGGCTTAGAGATATCTAACTGCTGCAACAGGGTTGGATGCAAAGCACCAATATAGCCTTGCAACTCACCGTTGCGATAAATTGCCGCAGTTTGCCCGGGATGTAGAGCTGAATGCGTTGCTGATTGAAAGCTAAAACCAGCTTCATCATTCGTAATAGCTAAAAGTGACTCTAAATCACCTTTGAGGTCAAAGAAATCCGCGGCCTCCACTTGGTTGCCCCAGGATTCAGGTAAGCGATTACCGTACATCAAGCCCGCTAGCATTTGCTCCTGCTGCAAGCCTGACGGACCAGGCACAAAACGCATACCCGTTTCAAACAAGCGCACCCGGTCTTGCTGACGATTAAGGTTATGGCACAGCACATTTACTAAACCGGGAAACAAACTCGTGCGCATAGCAGCCATATCTGCACTAATCGGATTACGCAAAATTACCGGCTCTATCGCTGGTTCAAACATGGCAGATATTTTCGGCTCAATAAAACTATAGGTAATCGCCTCTTGATATCCCCGTGCCACCAATTGATTACGCACAGAGGATAAAGCCAAATCTGCCTCAGGTCGTTCAGCAATCGTAATAGGTGTAGCCAAACTGCGGGTAGGCAAATGGTTATAGCCATACACCCGTGCTAATTCTTCCAGCAAATCCGCCTCTATCGAAATATCAAAACGATAGCTGGGAACAGTAAATGTCCACCCTTCGGCATTTTGCGAAACAAGTAATAGCCCTAGACGAGTCAATATATCAACAACTTCTGTATCAGCCATCTCAAGACTTAAGCCACTAAGTATGCGTGATTTACGTAAAGTAACCTGACGTTCAGCTGGCAAATGCTCATTAGTAACTGCAGTTAATGGACCAGCCTCACCACCAACTATCTCTAACAACAAAGCAGTGGCGCGCTCTATGGCCTCAACTTGCAAATTATAATCAACACCTCGCTCAAAGCGGTGCGATGAATCTGTATGCAAACCATAACTCCGCGCGCGACCAGCAATTGCCAAAGGATTAAAGAAAGCACTTTCGAGAAATAAATTGCGGGTAGCTTCACTCACGGCGCTAGTTTTACCGCCCATAATCCCGGCTACCGCTACAGCCTGCTGCGCATCGGCAATGACCATAGTATCGGCATTGAGTTTTAGTTCTTGTCCATCCAGTAGTATTATTGTTTCGCCCTGCGCTGCCAAACGCACGTTAATCGCACCCGTTAACTTATTTAAATCAAATGCATGCATGGGTTGACCAAGCTCAACCAAGACATAATTAGTCACGTCTACTACCGCATCAATGCTGCGTAATCCAGCACGAGCCAGTTTGTCTTGTAACCAGGCGGGGCTGGGTTTAGTGATATCAATATTGCGGATTACACGGCCGACATAGCGACTACAAGCAGCGCCTGCGCTGAGCGTAACTTTGAATGAATCAGAAATGGTTGACTTGATAGTATTAATTTCCGGCGACCGGACAGGGGCTCGATTTAACACACCCACTTCACGCGCAATCCCTTTAACACTAAGGCAATCGCTGCGGTTAGGCGTTAAATCAACTTCAATAAGCTTGTCATCCAGGTTTAAATATTGGCGAATATCCGTGCCTACCGGAGCATCTGCTGCCAACTCCCATAAGCCGCTGTCATCACTCCCTGCTTGCAGCTCGATTTGACCACACAACATGCCGAAGGATTCTACTCCGCGCAGTTTGGCTTTTTTGATATGAAAATCTTCAGGTAAATGCGCACCTATAGTCGCAAATGGGATCTTGATACCTATGCGCGCATTAGCTGCACCGCATACCACTTGAGTTGGACCGTCCGGCAAACCAGTAACCTGGGTTACGCGCAGCTTATCAGCATCAGGATGTTGCTCACAGGCAACAATCTCACCAACGATAACACCGGTAAAATCACCCGCCACCTTTTCGATTGCGTCTACTTCAAGACCCGCCATGGTGAGCTGAGCTACCAACTCATCGGTTGTTACGGCTGGATTCACCCATTCACGCAACCAGGATTCACTTACTTTCATATTTCATTATTCCGTTGTTTGGGCCGGGCCACGCTTGGCTGTAAAGCCCAAAATTTCACCGTTATCTGTGCCACAAGTATTGGCGTTTGGTTTGCAGCATTGCCGTGTTGGGCTTTCCAGCCCAATCTACAGTCAAATTAAAATTGCTTCAAAAAGCGTAGATCATTCTCAAAGAACAATCGCAAATCGTTTACGCCATACCGCAGCATTGCCAGACGCTCTACGCCCATACCAAAGGCGAAACCAGTATAGGTCTCCGGATCTACACCACTCGCTTTAAACACTTCCGGATGCACCATGCCGCAACCGCCAACTTCCAGCCAGCCACTGTTTTTACACATGCGACAGCCTTTGCCGCGACATTGGCTGCATTGAATATCCATTTCTGCGGAGGGCTCAGTAAACGGGAAATAAGACGGGCGAAAGCGCACCGGCACATCGGCCTCAAAAAATGTTTTCAGGAATTGGTCCATAGTGCCTTTGAGGTCGGCAAAACTTATGTCCTTATCCACCACCAAACCTTCTACCTGGTGAAACATAGGCGAGTGAGTAACATCAGAATCACAACGGTAAACACGACCAGGACAAATCACGCGAATCGGTGGTTCCTGGTTTTCCATAGTACGCACCTGTACTGGTGACGTATGAGTGCGTAGCACATGGGTATCATCTACATAAAAAGTATCATGCATGGCACGCGCGGGGTGGTGTGAGGGAATATTCAGCGCTTCAAAATTGTGGTAATCGTCCTCAATTTCTGGCCCAACTTCCACCTTGTAACCCACCGCAGCAAAAATTTCCTCAATGCGTTGCAAGGTTCGCGTAACCGGGTGTAAACCACCGGTATGCTCACCCCGCCCGGGAAGGGTTACGTCAATCACATCATTCGCAAGCTTGTCCGCAATCGCAGCTTGCTCCAACGCATCTTTGCGTTCAGCCAAGGCATCTTGCACTAGATCTTTAGCTTTATTAATTTCAGCACCCACAGCCGGGCGCTCTTCTGGCGTAAGCGCGCCAAGGTTTTTCATCAGCGAAGTAATGCTGCCTTTTTTACCAAGGTAATCCACGCGAACATTGTCCAGCGTTGTTAAATCCTGAGCTTCGGATACTAATTTGAGCGCTTCTTCAGTAAGCGCAGAGAGATTTTCCATCTGCTTTTCCAGTAAGAGATTTTAGAGCCATACACCAATAAATGGGTTGGGATATTTTTTCTGGCCGCTATCAAGTAAAAATTCAAGACCAACTTTTGCACCGGCATATAAAAGCGTCCCGGAAAAAATATCGCAAGCCATTCGATACGAACAATAGAACAATAAAAAAGGGGAGGAACTCTGCAGCTCCTCCCCTTTCATCGCCTTCACAACAGCGTTAAATAGCTAACGCCAGTGTTGGATGATTAAGCAGCCAGAGCTGATTTAGCCATCGCAACAACAGCTGCAAAAGCTGCTTTATCATGTACTGCCAAGTCAGCCAAAACACGACGGTCCAATACGATGCTGGCTTTTTTCAAGCCGGCAATCAATTGGCTGTACGACATGCCTTCAGCACGAGATTGGGCATTGATACGCGTAATCCACAAAGCGCGGAAGTTACGTTTCTTAACGCGGCGATCGCGGTAAGCGTATTGACCAGCTTTGATAACAGCTTGTTTAGCCACACGGAATGTACGCGAGCGTGCACCGTAATAACCTTTAGCTTGTTTTAATATTTTCTTGTGACGACGACGCGCCTCTACACCACGTTTAACACGAGCCATACCTTAATCCTCTCAAATTAACTAACTTTTAAAACGGTAATGTGACAATGATTAATTGGCACGGAACATACGTTTAACGCGTGGTACATCAGTCGGATCGACGATGCTGGTTCCGCGCAATTGACGTTTACGTTTAGTCGTCATTTTGGTCAGGATGTGGCTCTTGTTAGCGTGCTTGAACTTGTAGCCAGCGCCAGTTTTTTTGAAGCGCTTTGCAGCACCACTGTGTACTTTAGCTTTAGTTGCCATGGGATAAAACTCCACACATTTCGGTAAATAATATAAATAATCAAGGCAGCTAAAAGCCCGACTATTTTCTCTTTTTAGGGGCTATAACCATAGTAAGTTGCTTACCTTCCATCTTCGCAACCTGCTCTACAGTACCTAGTTCCAACAAGTCTTTCTCGATACGTTGCATTACTTCCATACCGAGCTCTTGATGGGCTAGTTCGCGGCCGCGGAACTTTAAGGTTACCTTGGCTTTGTCCCCATTTTCTAAGAAACGTATCAGCGCTTTAAGCTTAACCTGATAGTCCCCATCCTCCGTTCCTGGACGAAATTTCATTTCTTTAATTTGCTGCTGCTTTTGTTTCTTTTTGGCAGCCGCTTTAGTTTTCTTGATTTCAAACAGATGCTTGCCATAATCCATGATCTTGCAAACAATAGGATCGCTATCGCTAACAATCTCGACTAAATCGAGGGTAGCGGCCAGAGCTTGCGCCAAGGCATCAGCGAGAGGAACTATACCTACCTGTTCCCCCTCTGCATTGATTAAACGAACCTGTTTAGCTTCGATCTGATCGTTGATCCGCGCTTTTTTAGAGTTGCCTTTAGCTGCGGGAGCGTTATCTCGTTTGATAGTTGTATCTCCAATTAATGAATAAAAACAAACCTTACTTACCTATACTCTCTCAACAGATTTCTTTTTTTAAACAGAAAGAACTCTGCCTCGACGCGCGATATCGGCGGTCAAGTGCTCGATGAAGGCTTCCAGATTCATT
>JAZKHP010000071.1:0-21418 GCA_040385335.1 Pseudomonadota bacterium | reverse complement strand
AATAGTGCCATCGGTTTGTACTGTGAATAAACCTTGTGGAATATTACTCAGCATGGCTTCAATATCTTTAGTTTTTTCTCTTACCTCGGCAGTGCGCTCACTCACTTTAATTTCCAGCAATTTATTTTGTTCTTCAATGAGCTGGCGTTTTCTGCGCTGACTATAAACAAACCCGCCAAGCAAGCTGAGAATAGTTAGCGCATAAAGCGTATAGGCCCACCAGGTTTTCCACGGCGGTGGCAATTGGATAATGGTGATGGCTTTACCGACTTCATTCCAAACACCATCGTTATTGCTGCCTCGCACTTTAAAGACATATTCGCCAGCACTGATATTGGTGTATTTGGCCAAACGCTGATTGCCGACATCCAGCCAATCCTTATCAAACCCTTCCAATTTATACGCGTATCTATTTTTTTCCGAATCTCTAAAATTCAGCGCGGCAAAGCTAAACACAAACATAGACTTGGTGTAATCAAGTACCAGACGTTCGGTATGGTTAATAGATTTTTTTAAGATACCATCGCCCCCCCCCACAACCAGGCTATCAGAAAATATTTTAAAGTCTGTCAACACCACCGGCGGTACTTTTTTATTTTCACTAAGCTCTTTTGGTTGAAATATTCGCAGCCCCTCGACACCGCCTAAAATTACTTCACCGCGACTACTCAGCAGTCCGGAATCGCTTGCAAAACCGCCCACTAATCGCCCGCTGATACGATTATAATTTTTGATCTTTTTAGTTTCGGGATTAAACGAAGAAAATCCATTATTGGTGCTTAACCATAGATTACCTTCAGAATCTTCCAAAATATTGCGAATACCATCGTCAATAAAACCACTGATTTTAGTGTAAGCAGTGAAATCTTTTGTTTCCGGATGAAATAAATTCAAGCCCGCATCTGTACCCAACCAAAGTCTTTTTTTGCTGTCTTCAAACAGTGAAAGTATTGAAGCATTGCTCAGGCTTTTAGGGTCATTAGGATTGACCGTAAAATTAGTGAAGGTGCCTTTTTCCTGATCCATTAAATTTAAACCAGATACAGTACCCACCCAAAAATTACCTTTAGAATCCTCGAAGGTATTCCAGACTATGTTGCTGCTTAAGGATTCAGGATCGCCTTCAATATGGATATAATGAGTAAATATTTTTGTTTCGCGATTGTATTTGCTGATACCACCGTTATGGGTAGCAATCCACATATCATGATTTTTATCTTCACGAATGGACCAGGCAGAGCCACTGTTAAGCGTGGATGAGCTACTAACTCTTTCTGTAATCTTGCGCTCCCGATCAAAAGGATAACGCGTAAATTTTTTATCCACTGGATTATAACTGGCAACACCACCGTTCCAGGTACCCGTCCATATCAATCCGGTAGAATCTATATAGGTTGCTAATACGGCATCAGCGCCAATAGTGGTGGGATCATTGGGATCATGTTTAAAATGCGTAAACACTCCCGTCTCGCGATTAAAAAAGTTTAAACCGCCACCATCAGTTCCCAACCATAAGTTGCCATCCTTATCTTCCTGCATGTGCTGGACTGTATTAAAACTTAGACTATTGGGATTTGTTTTATCGCTTGTATAAGTGACAATGGGAGCGCTTGAGCGATCAAAAAAATTAATGCCCTCAGGGTAGGTTCCCACCCAAATATCCCCGCTTTGATCTTCAAATACAGTGCGCACCTGATTTGAATTAATCGATCCCACACGACCGGCTTCATATTGATAATTAATAAACCGATTGTTCTCTTTATCAAAAACCGATACGCCGCCGCCATCAGATGTTATCCATAACACATCTTGAGAATCCAGCATTAATTTCCAGGTATCGTTCGCGCTTAAACTATACGGATCTCCGGGTATGTTGCGGTAGCGCTTTGCTTCACGAGTAGCGGGATTGTAGTGAACTAAACCATTGGCGGTTGCCAACCAAAATTTACCCTCGCCATCAGCAACAATACCGCCAACGCGATTATCAGGAATGGAGTCGGGCTTTTCGGCATTGGGTTTGTAAAGCGTAAAGGTTTTGGTTTGCCAATCGACTTTTTCAAGGCCCTCTTCCGTACCTAACCAAATATTTTTCCCATCAATATAGATAGCGGTTACACGCTTGCTTTTAAGCCAGCTTTGTTTGCTAGCATCGGGTAGCATCACAGTGTACTGCAGGGTTTTCGGATCAATGACAAAAAGGCCAGACATGGAACCAGCAAGAATTTCTCCGCTGGACAATTCGGCAAAGATCATAATATCGCTAGAAATTTTTATTGGCTGATTGTCGTCATCTTTAATTCGCGTAAGTTTTTCGGTATTGGGATCAAATTGTAAAATCCCTGATCGGGTTCCAATCCATATGGTATGGTGACTATCCTCAAAAATATCCTGAACGAATTTAACAGTTTCTTTTTCATCGGGACTATCACTATTGGGACTGTCACTACCTGGATTGTTACCACTTGCACTAACGTAGATTTGGCGAAACTCGTAGCCATCATAGCGAATAAGGGTATTGTAACCACCAAACCACATAAATCCTTCGCTATCCTGAAATATCACGCGGCTCTCGCCCATGGCGATATCTTTGTTCTCCAAAATATTTTGAAAGCTAATTTGTTTGCTGATACCAGTGGCAGCAGCAAATGAACTTATAGGAAAAAAAAACCATAACAACAAAGTAAAAATCAATGCGGTATAAGAATAATAGCCATAACATGGGGAATGTTTTGCAAAGGATTTCATAAATGGCAATCCGTATTCATAGCGTCTGCTACAAAAAATAAATGCGCAGGCAAGCTGATCATTAACGCAAAAGGTATAAAGGTTTGATCAACAGCCAGCTCGCGATGCAGCACCAGTGAAGCGCTACCACCTTGCTCTTGCAAAAATTGCTTTACTGCATCCAGCCCAACGCCGCGACCGGAAATATCGCTCACCACGTCTTTGGTAGAAACGCCTGAAGCAAAAACCAGTTGTGTGATGTCGGATAGATCTGGGTGATCATGTGCATTCCATTTGCCCAGCTCTATTCCTTTCTTAAATAAACTTTCGATATTTAAACCGCGGCCATCATCCTGTACCGAAATCTTTAATGTTTTCTGATCTAATGTTGCATCAATAACAATGGAGCTTGATTCACTTTTACCCATAGCAAGGCGCTCTTCGGTACTTTCCAAACCGTGATCCATACTATTACGCAGAATATGCGAAAAGATATTGCGCATTAATTCCTGAGCTGAATCTTTGATAAATATTTTGTTGGCGATAATCTCTACCACCGGTGCGCGCTTGCCTAACTGCTCCGCAATGGAAGCCAGTGAAGCAATAATATCGGCAAGATTTTGTTCAAGCGTAATGGCATTAAGCCGATCCATAAAAATATCCAGCTCATCCAATTTGCGAGTTTTCACATAGGCTTTTATGTTGTGGACAATTTCATTGGTTATCCAGAATCCGCCGCGCTGCGCTGTGTCGGAACTATGGCTTCTACCCAACACTGCGCGATATACATGGGCGTATTCGACCAGTACTTTTTCAACCAGATCCAGAGCATTTAATAAGGCCAAGGGTTCCCAGTTCACAGCATTTTCTTCAGACTTTAGCGCGCTGTAAGTTGACTCCACCTCATGCACGATATCGCTTAGATAAGTAAAGCCAAAAGTTCTACAGTTACCTTTAATGGTGTGCATATTCCGAAATAGTAACGCAATAATATCTTTATCTTTGCGTGAACAGGATTGAATGGCTGTGCGGTTTGCTTGCAAATAGCGAGTGGTGGACTCTTCAAACGCGAGATATTTTTCAGCAGCCAGGTTGAGTAGCTGACTGACAATATCCAGTTGCCGTTTTTGTTCACGTGCGGCATGTTCCATTTGCCGCAGCTGCGTAACATCGCGTACCGATACCATAAGCTTGTTAACAATACTATCGGCGATAATAGGATTCCAATCCAGCGACAAGGTTTTTTTCTGCTGGCTAATATCAATATCATATTCTTCAAGCAACAAAGGTTTATTGAAATGAAAATTAATTTCATCTTCACCGATAATGGAAAAAATGGCCGATCTGACCGAGTCCAACGCATCACTACCCAGCGCGGCTCCCGCGAACAAAAATTCACTGACATTGCGCCCGGCAATATCCCGGGTGTCAAATATAGTTTCCAAAAACTGGGAATATTCCGGGTGAATAGTGCCATCGGTTTGTACTGTGAATAAACCCTGTGGAATATGACTCAACAGGGTTTCAATATCTTTACTTTTTTCTCTTACCTCGGCGGTTCGTTCGCTGACTTTAATTTCCAACAGTTTGTGTTGTTGTTCAACAAATTGGCGTTTTCTGCGCTGAATAAAAGCAAGCCAGCTCACCAAACTCAGTGCTGTTATTACATAAAGTGTATAGGCCCACCAGGTTTTCCAGGGCGGCGGCAATTGAATGATGGTGATGGCTCTACCTTTTTCATTCCAAACACCATGATTGTTACTGCCTTTTACTTTGAACACATAGGTCCCGGCATTTAGATTGGTGTATTTCGCGAGATGTTGATTTCCCGCATCCTGCCAATCCTTATCAAACCCTTCCAATTTGTATACATATTTATTTTTCGCGGTATCCTTAAAGTTCAGCGCGGAAAAGCTAAAGGTAAACATAGATTTTTTATAATCCAGGGCAATAATATCGGTATGGTTGATGGATTTTTTTAAAATGCCATCGGCGCCACCCACCGTCACAGAGTCGGAAAATATTTTAAAATCGGTTAACACCACCGGCGGTATGATTTTATTTTCCGTGAGCTCGGTTGGCTTGAAAATACGCAAGCCATTGGTGCCACCAAAGATAACCTCGCCACGGCTGCTAAGAATGCCCGAGTGGGTGGCAAAGCCACCCACCAAGCGGCCATTAATACGATTATAGTTTTTAATTTTTTTCGTTTCGGGATCAAATGAAGCAAATCCGTTGTTGGTATTTACCCATAAAATACCGTCTAAATCTTCCACGATAGTGCGAATAGTGTCGTCAATAAAACCGTTTTTTTTGTCATAAACAGTAAATTTTTTTGTGTCCTGATTAAACAAATGCAGCCCTGCATCCGTTCCTACCCAAAGTCTTTTTTTGCTATCTTCAAAAATTGAAATGATAGATCCATTACTTAATCCGGTGAGGTTGGCAAGCCCGGTAGAGTCTGCAGGAAAACGCAAAAATGATTCTTTTTCACGATCAAAAAGATTCAGACTTGAGCTGGTACCCACCCAAAAATTTCCACGCGAATCCTCAAAGCTATTCCACGCCAAGTCGCTGCTTAAGGATTCATTGTCACCGACGATATAAGTGTAATGAGTGAATATTTTTGTTTTGCGATTGTATTTGCTGATACCGCCGGTGTGAGTACCGATCCATAGATCAAAATTTTTATCTTCGCGAATGGACCAGACGGGGGCACTGTTAAGGCTGGTTGAGGTGCTCGCCCTTTTTGTGTCCTTGCGTTGATTATCAAACGGATAACGCGTAAATTTTTTGTCGACTGGATTGAAGCTGGCAAAACCGCCGCCCCACACACCGACCCAAATCAAACCCGCGGAATCAATATAAGTCGTGAGTACGGCGTTGCCGTTAATGGTAGAGGGATCATTAGGATCATGTTTATAATGCGTAAACTCTCCGGTTTCGCGATTAAGAAAATTTAAACCACCGCCATCGGTACCTATCCATAAGTTGCCATTTTTATCTTCCTGAACTGACAAGACGGCACTGTGACTGAGGCTGTTGGGGTTGGCAGTATCGCGGGTATAAGTCGTAATCGAAGCACTGGAACGATCAAAAAAATTAATACCGACGGGATAATTACCGACCCATATATCGCCATTTTTATCCTCAAACAGACTGCGTGGTTTATTAGTATTCAGTGAGCCAGGGCGGCCCGACTCAAACTTGTGATTAATAAAGCGATTTTTTTCCTTATCAAAAACCGATACGCCGCCGCCGTCGGAGGCTACCCATAACACGCCCTGGGAATCTACCAGTAATCGCCATACATCATTACTTCCCAAACTGTAACGATCATTGAATTTGTTCAGGTAGCGCTTCGCCTGTTGCGTACCGGGATCATAATGAACCACGCCATGGGAGGTGGCTAACCAAAGCTTGGCTTCACCATCGGCCACTATATCCAAAACCCGATTGCCCAAACCCGAACCCGGCTGTTCGGTCATTAAGTTATAAGTGGTAAAGGTTTTTGTTTGCCAGCTGAGTTTTTCCAGGCCAGTTTCGGTACCTAACCAAATGTCATCCGCGCCCGCCAAATAAATGGCATTAACACTAAAATTTGTCGGCCCATTTGGTTTTTTTTGATCGCCGGTTATGCAGGTGTAGCCAAGTGTTTTAGGATCTACGACGAATAAGCCTGCGTTTGAGCTGGCCAGTATTTCACCGCTGGGCAACTCGACTACGTCCGACACATTATTGCTCGAGATTTTTATTTTCTGGCTGGGATCGTCAGCAATTTTAATTAACTTTTCTTTACCTGGTTCGTATTTTAGCAAGCCCGATCGTGAGGAAATCCAAATATTGCGCTGACTATCTTCAAAGATGTTATCAGCAAAATAGACACTCTGTTTTTCTCCAGGTTTATCAGCGGAGGTGATATAAATTTGGCGAAATTCGTAGCCGTCGTAACGAATCAGTGCGTTTGCTCCGCCAAACCACATAAATCCGTCGCTATCCTGCAAGAATGAATCAACCTCACCCAAGGTAATATCTTTATTTTCAAGTACATTCTGGAAACTGATTTGTTCGGGAAGATTAGCAGCCCAGCTCGGCGTGGTGGATAAAATGCCCAGCAATAATAACGCGCTAAAAACAGATTTTTTATAAGCGAAATAGCCTGGCAATAGTAAACCTTTAAAAACATAATTCATAAATGAAAATCCGCTAAGCTGGACGAATTTCGTTAGAAATAGGTGCCGCTAAAAGCATGGCAACTGACGCATCAGACGCATGTGAATGGCTTTTTAAAGTGTAGTAGGAAAAGAATAATATGCTGCGTCTAAATTCAACATACCAACAATATATAACAAACTACATATTACCGAAGTTATAGCGATTTTGAAGCAATAGGAATGGTTCCTAAAGGTTAGGAGCCATCATCTGTAGCCTTACTCCGCATTGCTAATTTCTGCCTCAAAAAATAAATGCGCAGGTAAATCCACTATTAATGAAAACGGTACAAATGCCGGCGATGAAGCAGGTAGAAATGCAGAATCAGCTTTAGGTTCACCGGAAAGAACCAGAGTTACGCCTCCGCCTTGCTTTTCCAGAAACTGTTTTACCGCATCCAGACCAACGCCCCGCCCGGAAATATCGCTCACCACATCTTTAGTAGAAACACCCGAAGCAAAAATTAATGCGGCAATGTCGGCAATTGCGGGCGTGTCATGCTCATTCCATTTGCCCAGCTGTCTCCCTTTCTTAAATAAACTATCAATATTTAAACCACGACCATCATCCTGTACCGAAATTGTTAATGTTTTCTGATTCAACCTTGGCTTAATTACAATCGTGCCCGTTTCACTTTTACCTGCATCAGTGCGCTCTTCACTACTCTCCAAACCGTGATCCACACAATTTCGCAGGATATGGGCGAAGACATCGCGCATTAATTCTTGCGCTGAATCTTTTATAAATATTTTATTGACAATAATTTTCACCACCGGCGCACGCTTACCTAACTGAGCCGCAATAGAAGCCAGTGAAGCAATAATATCGGCAAGATTTTGTTCAAGAGTGCTGGCATTGAGCCGCCCAACATAATTGTCAAACTCATCGACTGTGCGATTTACTACATGGTTTCTGATTTTTTTGATGATTTCATTTGTTATCCAAAATCCACCGCGCCTTTCGCTGCCGGTACTATTGCTTCTACCCAATACGGCGCGATACACATGCGCATATTCAGCCAGGACTTTTTCAACCAAAACCAAATCATTTAACAAGACTAAGGGCTCCCAGCTGTCATCCTCTGACACGCTGAGCGAGCTGTAAATCGTTTCTACTTCATGAACGGTATCGCTCAGATAGGTAAAGCCAAAGGTTCGACAATTGCCTTTAACGGTGTGCATATTTCTAAACAACAGCGCAACAACTGCTTTGTCCTTGTAAGAACAAGATTGAATCGCTATGCGATTGACTTGCACATAGCGCGTGGTCGACTCTTCAAACGCAAGATATTTTTCCGCCGACAGATTCAATAACTGGCTGACAATATCCAGTTGCCGCTTTTGCTCACGTGCGGCATTTTCCATTTGCCGCAATTGGGTTACATCACGAACAGAAACCATGAGTTTGTTAACTACATCCTCGGCAACAATAGGATTCCAATCCAGCGAGAGAGATTTATGTTTATGATCGATGTTAATCTCGTATTCTGTAGGCAATAAAAATTGATTGAAATCGAAATTCATTTGATCTTCGCCGATAATGGCAAAAATAGCAGCCTGGGCCGAAGACAAGGCATCACTGCCAATGGCAGCTCCGGCAAATAAAAACTCACCGACATTGCGCCCGGCAATATTTTGTGTGGCGAAGATCACTTCCAAAAACTGCGAGTACTCCGGATGAATAGTGCCATCAGCTTGCACCGTAAATAAACCCTGCGGAATATTGCCGAGCATAGCTTCAATATCTTTGCTTTTTTCTCTTACCTCAGCGGTGCGCTCGCTGACTTTAATTTCCAGCAGTTTATTTTGTTCTTCAATGCGTTGTTGCTTTCTGCGCTGGATAAAAGCAAGCCAGCTTAACAGGCTCAATACGGCTAAAATATAGAGTGTGTAAGCCCACCAGGTTTTCCAGGGCGGTGGCAATTGAATGATGGTAACTGACTTGCCGGTTTCATTCCAAATGCCATCGTTGTTGCTGCCTTTCACTTTAAACACATATTTTCCCGCATTGATATTGGTGTATTTAGCTAAACGTTGATTGCCAACATCCAGCCAATCTTTATCAAAGCCTTCCAATTTATAAGCGTATCTATTTTTTGCGGTGTCTCTAAAATTCAAGGCCGCAAAACTAAACACAAACATAGATTTTGTGTAGTCAAGTTGCAGGCTCTCAGTATGATTAATGGATTCTGTTAAGATGCCATCGGCCCCACCCACCACCACACTGTCAGAAAATATTTTAAAATCGGTTAACACCACCGGCGGCACTTGTTTATTTTCGGTTAGCTCTGTTGGTTTGAAAATACGTAAGCCGTCAGTCCCGCCGAAAATAATTTCGCCGCGACTACTGACTATGCCAGAGTGAGTGGCAAAGCCGCCGACTAATCGCCCACTGATGCGATTATAATTTTTTATTTTTTTTGTTTCCGGATTAAATGAAGCAAATCCGTTATTGGTACTTACCCATAAATTACCCTGGGCATCCTCTACAATATTGCGAATGGTGTCATCGATAAAACCATTTTTTTTGGTAAATGCGGTAAAGCTTTTACTATCGTAGTTAAATAGGTTAAGCCCGGCATCGGTACCAATCCACAACCTATGTTTAGTATCTTCAAAAATGACCAGCGCCGATTGATTGCTCAGACTGGTGGGATCTTTCGCGTCGCGCATAAATCGGGTAAAACTACCTTGCTCGCGATTCAGAAGATTTAATCCTGAACTCGTTCCCACCCAGATATTGCCTTTGGAATCTTCAAAGGTATTCCAGGCTAAGTCGTTAGATAAAGAATCCGGGTCATTATCAATGTAGGTGTAATGGGTAAATATTTTTGTTGCGCGATTGTATTTGCTAACGCCGCCCGAGTGAGTCGTAATCCACAGCTCATGATTTTTATCTTCGCGAATAGACCAGACGGGTGCACTGTTAAGTTTGCTTGAGGTGCTCACCCTGGCAGTAGCTTTGCGCTGTAAATCAAAAGGGTAACGCGTGAATTTTTTTTCAACCGGATCAAAACTGGCGAAGCCACCGCCCCAGACTCCCACCCAAATCAAGCCTGTAGAATCAATATAGGTTGTTAATACGGCGTCGCCGTTAATGCTGGAGGGATCATTAGGATCATGCTTAAAATGGGTAAACTCTCCCGTTTCACGATTAAAAAAGTTTAAACCGCCCCCATCAGTTCCCAACCACAAGTTGCCATCCTTATCTTCCTGCGCGGACAACACCGTACTGTGACTGAGGCTGTTGGGATTAGAGATGTCCCGGGCATAGGACATAATCGACGCGCTGGAGCGATCAAAAAAGTTAATGCCGGAGGGATAGTTACCTACCCAAATATCGCCATTTTTATCTTCAAACACAGTACGCACCTGATTCGAATTAATCGATCCCGCACGACCGGCTTCGTATTGATGATTCGCAAAACGATTTTTATCTTTATCAAAAAGGGAGAGGCCGCCGCCATCGGAAGCAATCCACAAAACACCTTTAGAATCTGTGAGTAAGCCCCAGACATCATTGCCACTTAAACTAAAACGATCGTTAGGAATATTGATATAGCGCTTAGCGTCACGAGTGACGGGGTCGTAGTGAACTACGCCATTCGCGGTTGCCAACCAAAATTTTCCCTCACCGCCAGCAACAATATCTCGCACACGATTGTCAGGAACAGAATCGGGGTTTTCAGCATTAGGTTTATAAAGTGTAAATATTTTAGTTTGCCAATCGACTTTTTGCAGACCTTCTTCCGTACCTAACCAAATATCCTTGCCGTCCAGGTACGCGCTAAATAGCCGTCTGCTTTTGAGCCAGTTTTGCTTGGTGTTATCGGGGACTATGACGGAGTACTTAAGTGAGTGTGGGTCAATGATAATAAGGCCAGACATAGAGCACGCCAGAATTTCGCCACTAGGCAACTCAATAATGTCCATCACATCACTAGTGGAAATTTGTATTTCCTGACTATCATCATTGCGGATTTGGATAAGTTTTTCTTTATTGGAATCAAATTGTAAAATGCCCGTGCGCGTGCCAATCCAAATTGTTTTGTGACTGTCTTCGAAAATATGCTGAACGAATTTTACAGGTTCTTTTTCCGTGTTTTTATCGCCACTGGCATTGAGGTAAAATTGACGAAATTCGTAACCGTCGTAGCGAATCAGCGCATTGGCCCCACCCAACCACATAAATCCTTCGCTATCCTGAAACAGCACGCGCCCCTCGCCCATGGCGATATCTTCGTTTTCGAGAATATTTTGGAAACTAATTTGTTCGGGAACACTGGCAACCACAGGCATTGCACTAAACAAAACACTACACAATAGCAGCGCAATCACCATGACTATTTTATGAGAAAAATAACCCGATAATGGCAAACGTTTGCAAGCATTTTTCATAACAGAATCCGCAGCAGCCAAGTAAATTTTTTAAACGATACTCTGGGTACTCATCGTTGTTCAGGTATAAACCATTACTTATCTCTATACATCAAGCAACAAAGATAAGTGTGGTACCGCGCATAACGTTATGAGTAAAAAAGATAGGCGCGGGAACTATGGAATAGCAAATAGAGAATGCCAACTGAAGAATAACAATTGCCACGCAGCTATTACCGCCTAAGTGTAGTAGCAAAAAATTATTATGCTGTGCCTGAATATCATTAGAAGGACAACAGGTAAAAGCGAAATGCTGCATAGCTATTAAATTTTTAAATGACGGAAGGACACTAAGCATGCCAACTCTTTAACCGGGAGCGGCTTTAAAAAAGGTCAATATTACCGTCGGGAATCCCGTTGTCGCTCATGGGTTGGGAAGTCAATAACAAGGGGTCGTGGAAAACTTCAATTGCAATGCCGCAGATAAATACTTGCTGATCGATCTTGTACTTGAAAGCGACATAATCGGCCGCAGCTGTCGAATACTTGTCAGCATCACCCATAGAGTGGCTTGGCAAACCAATGGCAATATTGGCATTACAAGCAAACAATTTCCTTTTTAATTTTCCCATTAAACGATTACTTAATTCGCAGAGCCAATCCTCTAACGCGGCTTGATCGATAATGAGAATATGACTGAACACCGGATAAGTCATTGCCAGGGCAGGGAAAGGCAAATGCAAATGAATGTTGATGGCAAAATCCTTACAACCAGCAGCTATTTTCCCGTGAGGTACATCAGTAACGTCAAACTCAGTTTCGTCTATGGGGTTAATGTCATAGTTAAGGCTCTGGAACAATTCCACACAGGCGTCCGCAAATAACCCAGCAATACGCTGAGTAACTTGATTGTGACTCATCTCGTATTACCTGTATTCATCGAATCAACTTATTCAATCGTAGGGCCCCATATTCATCATTGCTACTGCAAAAAATAAATGCGAAGGTGCTCGGCTATTGAAAAGATGATCAACGGCAAGTTCGCGACACAGTGCCAATGCTACGCTACCGGCTTGCTCTTGTAAAAATTTTTACCCCACCCAGACATGGGCCCCAACTGGAAATATAACTCACCAGGCTTTTGGTAAAAACACTGGAAGCAGCATCAATGGTGCGGTGCCGGACATAGGGGACAGTAATCGAGAGACAGAATTTTTCTTGTGGACGAAGTTAATAGCGGATTCATTAAGCAGAAGAAATTGACCTAAAGCGAATATGATTTATCTTCACCAACAAGGGTATAAAAGGCAGTTCGGATAGAAGGCAGCTGGGATAGAAGACAAAAAAATATTTTTAAAACCTAAAACTATTATTCAGCTGCAACGAATAAGTCGGCAGGCAAGGCAACCATAAGTTCAAAGGGAAGATAGTGTTGCTTGACCGATTTTTCAGGATGAAGAATTAAGAATGCGTCGCCGCCTTGTTCTTGCAAAAATTGTTTGACCGCATCCAACCCCACACCGCGACCGGAAATATGGCTCACCATGGCTTTGGTAGAAACACCGGAAGCAAAAATTAATGCGGCAATCTCGGCCGTAGCGGGCGTGTCATGCTCGTTCCATTTTCCCAGTTGTATCCCTTTGTTAAATAAGCTCTGCATATTTAAACCGCGGCCATCATCCTGTACCGAAATCATTAATGTTTTCTGATTAACATTTGTCGCAATCGCAATAGCACCCGATTCGTTTTTACCCGCGGCAATACGCTCTTCGGTAGTTTCTATACCGTGATCCACAGCATTGCGTAAAACATGCGAAAAAACGTTGCGTACTAATTCTTGCGCTGAATCTTTTATCAATATGTTGTTGGCCATCAGCTCTACCACCGGCGTGCGCTTGCCCAGCTGCGCAGCAATAGAAGCCAGTGAAGCAATAATATCGGCAAGGTTTTGTTCAAGCGTAATGCCGTTCAGGCGGCTTACATAAGTGTCAAACTCATCCACAGTGCGATTTACGACATAGTTTCTGATTTTGTTAACAACGTCCTTCGGCATCCGAAATCTGCCGCGCTCTTCTGTACCAGAACGACTTCTTCCCAACACAGCACGATACACATGCCCATATTCCACCAGGGCTTTTGCAACCAGTTCCAATTCACTTAATAATTTTTCGGGCTCCCAAGGCGCAATATTTTCTACCGATTTTAATGCGCTGTAAGTAGATTCCACTTCGTGTACGGTGTTGCTCAAGTAACTAAAACCAAAGGTTCGGCAATTGCCTTTAACGGTGTGCATATTTCTAAATAGCAGCGCAATAGTATCTGGATCATGGTGCGCAGCGGATTGAATCGCTTTGCGGTTTTCTTGCACGTAGCGGTTGGTGGATTCTTCAAATGCCAAATATTTTTCAGCCGACAGATTTAATAATTGACTGACAATATCCAGTTGCCGTTTTTGTTCCCGTGCCGCATGCTCCATTTGCCGCAGTTGCGTGACATCGCGCACCGACACCATTAATTTGGTAATAATATCTTCGACAAGAATCGGGTTCCAATCCAGCGATAAGGTTTTTTTCTTATCACTTATTTCAATCTCATATTCATTAGGCAATAAATACTGATTGAATTCGAAATTGATTTTATCTTCACCGACAATGGTAAAAATAGCAGTCCGCACAGAATCCAGCGTATCGCTGCCGATATCTGCATGAGCAAACAGAAATTCACTCACCTTGCGGCCGGCAATATTCGCGGTGGCGAAGATCACTTCTAAAAATTGCGAGTATTCCGGGTGAATAGTGCCATTAGGTTGTACCGTAAATAAACCTTGCGGAATATTACTGAGCATGGCTTCAATATCTTTACTTTTTTCGATAACTTCAGCGGTGCGTTCGCTGACTTTAATTTCTAATAATTTATTTTGCTCTTCAACGAATTGACGTTTTCTACGCTGACTGTAAACAAACCCGCCAAGCAAACCTAGAATAATAATTGCATAAAGCGTATAGGCCCACCAGGTTTTCCACGGCGGTGGTAATTGAATTACGGTGATGGATTTACCGGCTTCATTCCAAACGCCATCGTTGTTGCTAGCTTTCACTTTAAAGACATAGGTTCCAGCATTCAGGTTGGTGTATTTTGCAGTTCGCTGCTTGCCGCTATCCAGCCAATCCTTATCAAACCCTTCTAGTTTGTACGCATAGTCGTTCTTGGCCGAATCCCTGAAATTAAGTGCAGAAAAGCCAAATACAAACATGGATTTTGTATAATCCAGCGTGATGGTATCGGTCTGGTTGATCGCTTTAGTTAGAATCCTATCGGGTCCATTGACCTTAATACTATCCGCAAATATTTTGAAATCCGTTAACACCACGGGCGGAATTTGTTTGTTTTCACTCAGATCTTCGGGATGAAAAATTCGCATGCCTTCGATGCCACCCAGAATGATTTCGCCACTTTTACTGAGCAAACCGGAATCGGTTGAAAAACCACCGACTAACCGCCCGCCAATCCGATTATAATTTTTAATTTTTTTGGTTTCGGGATTAAAAGATGAAAATCCATTATTAGTGGTTAGCCACAAATTGCCATCGCCATCTTCAATAATATTGCGTATACCATCGTCAATAAAACCATCTTTTTTACTATAAGCAGTAAAGTCTTTCGTCTCGGGATTAAATAAATTCAACCCAATATTGGTGCCTAGCCATAGTCGTTGCTTGCTGTCTTCGAGAATGGAAATGATAGAGGGATGGCTGATGCTTTTGGGATCTTTAGGGTCGTGAGTAAATTTAGTGAAGGTAGCATTTTCGCGATCCATTAGATTCAAGCCATCGACAGTGCAAACCCAAAAGTTGCCTTTCGAATCTTCGAACGTACTCCAAACCAGTTCACTGCTTAGGGATTCAGGATCGCTATCAAGATGGGCGTAATGGGTAAACAGTTTTGTGTCGCGGTTGTATTTACTGAAGCCTCCGCCATGAGTAGAAATCCACATGTCATGATTTTTATCTTCGCGAATAGACCAGATAGATTCACTATTAAGCCGGGCAGAGGTGCTGACTCTTTCAGTCATCTTGCGTTTTCTATCAAACGGGTAACGGGTAAATTTTTTACTGGCTGGATCAAAGCTTGCCACCCCCCCGGCCCAGGTACCCGTCCAGACCAATCCAGTGGAATCTATATAAGTGGCTAATACTGCGTTGGCACCAATGGTCGTGGGATCTTCAGGGTCGTGCTGGTAACTCGTAAATTCATTTTTTTCGCGATCAAAAAAATTCAATCCGCCACCGTCGGTGCCTATCCACAAATTGCCATCCTTAGCTTCCGTCATGTGTTGGATCATGCTATGGCTGACACTGCTCGGGTCAGTTTTATCGTGGGTATAAGTGGCAATGGGTGCGCTTGAGCGATCAAAAAAATTGATGCCCATCGGATAATTGCCAACCCACATATCGCCATTCCTATCTTCATATAGGGTGCGCGCTTTATCGGTACTGAGCGAGCCAGGGCGACCTGCGTCAAACTTGTGATTAATAAAACGGTTTTTTTCCTTATCGAAAACGGATACACCACCACCGTCAGACGCAGTCCAAAGAATACCCTGGGAATCAAACAATAAGCGCATGACATCATTGCTACCTATACTAAAACGATCATTGCGATCGTGACTGTAACGTATAGATTTTTGCGTGAGGGGGTCATAATGAACTACACCATTATAGGTGGCCAACCAAAATTTTCCCTCGCCATCCGCGACAATATCGACAACGCGATTGTCAGGCATCAAAGTGGGATTTTCAGGGGTTAAGTTATAAAGCGTAAAAGTTTTGGTTTTCCAATTGAGTTTTTCCAAACCTTCTTCCGTGCCCAACCAAATGTCATCAGCGCTGCCTAAATGAATAGCATTAACACGCGAGCTATGCAGCCAATTTTGTTTTTGCGGGTCCGTCGCTATACTAGTATATTTGGACGTGACCGGGTCTACAATAAATAAACCTATAGCAGAGCCTGCAAGTATTTCACCCGTGTTTAGCTCTGCTACGTCGAGGATATCACTGGTGGATATTTTCATGGGGTTGTTATCATCATCCGCAATTCTGATTAGCCGCTCCGTGCCGGGATCATATTTTAATAATCCGCCGCGAGAAGCAACCCAAATATTGTGGTGACTATCTTGAAAAATATTTTCGGCAAAATGCATTGACTCTTTGCGGTCTGATTTATCGTCCAGGCTAATATAGACTTGGCGAAATTCGTAGCCATCATAACGAAACAGCGCATTCGCACCGCCCAGCCACATAAATCCTTCACTGTCTTGAAAGATTCCGTGTACTTCACCCATGGCGATATCTTTGTTTTCTAGAATATTTTGAAAGGTGATTTTTTCGGGAATACTGGCAGCTGTAGCAGGCTGTACCATGAGGAGGAAAAGCAATACGAAAACCAACAATAAGTTTCTGGCAATGCAGCGAACTAGTGATAGTTTATTAGTTAAGGTATTTTTTCGCATGCCAGGAAATCCGTAAGATATGCACAAATGTTTTAAAAAATAATTCAGCCAATAGATACCGACTAGCGCCGGTAGCATCGCTATCTCACTGCTTTTTAAGAAAAAATATTGCAAGGACTTAACTGCATTAAGGTGACAAATACTACGATTAAAGTGTAGTAGTAAGCACCTCATTTGCTATGTTTAATTTCAACATAATGGAAAAGGATAGAAGTGATTATGAAAGCGGTCAACCAGATCAACTTGTGTGCGTGAACCAGTAGCACTTGCACACTGCCTTACAGTGATAATTTTTATAATGCGCGCGCAAAAATAAATTATTGGGGTGCGAGTCGTTATAAATTTCGAAATAGCATAAATCGCAAATAGATAATTACCTTTTATTCGGAAATAAGAAACAACGCCTCCGGCAAGGTGACAATAAGTTCGAAGGGGATAAATCCTTGACTGTCGACTTGTTCTGTATGAAGTTGCAAGGATACACTGCCTCCTTGCTCCTGCAAAAATTGTTTAACCGCATCCAGACCAACACCGCGACCGGAGATATCGCTAACCGTTTCTTTGGTAGTAATGCCGGAAGCAAAAATTAATGCGGCAATGTCGGCAATAGCAGGGGTATCCTTTTCGTTCCATCTGCCCAGTTGTATCCCTTTATTAAATAGGCTCTGAATATTTAAACCGCGGCCATCATCCTGTACTGAGATGCTTAACCCATCCTGTTTTAGCTGTGCAGCAATCATAATAGAACCTGATTCACTTTTACCGGCACGAATACGCTCTTCGGTATGTTCTAAGCCGTGATCCATACAGTTGCGCAGAAGATGGGAAAAAACATCGCGCATTAATTCCTGCGCTGAATCTTTTATCAATATTTTGTTGGCGGTAATTTCGACCATAGGTGCGCGCTTGTCCAGCTGTGCCGCAATGGAAGCCAATGAAGCAATAATGTCGGCAAGATTTTGTTCAAGCGTGATCGCATTTAAACGACTCATGTAAGTTTCAAATTCATTCACTTTGCAATGATCAACATAGCTTTTAATATTGCAAGCGACCTCATTGTTAATCCAAAATCCGCCGCGTCTGTCAGTGCCGGCGTTATGACTTCTGCCCAACACAGCGCGATACACATGCGCATATTCCGCCACGGCTTTTTCCACCAGATCCAAATCATTTAATAATTTTGAGGGCTCCCAGGTCGCAGCATTATCTGGCAATTTTAATGCGCTATAAGTGGACTCCACTTCATGCACTGTATTGCTCAAATAACTAAAACCGAAGGTTCGGGAATTACCTTTAACGGTGTGCATATTTCTAAATAGCAATGCAATAATATCCTGATTGTGGCTCGCACAGGATTGAATTGCGGTGCGATTTTCTTGCACGTAGCGGCTGGCCGAATCTTCAAACGCGAGATATTTTTCTGCCGACAAATTCAATAATTGACTGACAATATCCAGTTGCCGTTTTTGTTCACGTGCGGCATGTTCCATTTGCCGCAGTTGCGTCACATCGCGAACCGATACCATTAATTTAGTAATAATATTTCCGGTGATAATGGGATTCCAATCCAGCGATAGAATTTTTTTCTTATGATCCATCGCAATGCCATATTCATTAGGTAGTAAAAACTGATTGAACTCGAAATTAATTTTATCTTCACCTACAATCGTAAAAATGGCAGCTCTAATTGAGTCCAGAGTATCACTGCCGATATCCGCGCGATTAAACAGAAATTCATTGACACTGCGACCAGCAATATCCGAAGTGTCAAAGATCACTTCCAAAAATTGCGAGTATTCCGGATGAATAGTGCTGTCGGCTTGTACCGTAAATAAACCTTGCGGAATATTACTGAGCATAGCCTCAATATCTTTACTTTTTTCCCTGACCTCAGCAGTTTGTTCTCTGACTTTAATTTCCAGAAGTTTATTTTGCTCTTCAACGAGTTGGCGCTTTCTGCGCTGGCTAAAAACAAACCCGCCTAGCAAACTCAGGATCGTTAACGCATAGAGTGTATAGGCCCACCAGGTTTTCCACGGCGGCGGTAATTGGATAATGGTGATGGATTTGCCTTCTTCATTCCACACACCATCGTTGTTGCTACCCTTCACTTTAAAGACGTAGGTTCCGGCATTCAGGTTGGTGTATTTTGCGGTACGCTGATTGCCGCTATCCAACCAATTTTGATCAAACCCTTCTAATTTATACGAATAGTTATTTTTAGCCGAGTCACGAAAATTGAGTGCGGAAAAACTAAACACAAACATGGATTTTTTGTAATCCAGGACGATAGTCTCAGTTTGATTAATCGCTTTGCTTAAAATCCCATCGGGTGCATCGACTATTATGCTATCCGCAAATATTTTAAAATCTGTTAGCACTACCGGTGGTATTTTTTTGTTTTCGCTAAGTTCTTTAGGATTAAAGATTCGCATTCCTTCAATGCCGCCTAAAATAATTTCACCATCTTGACTGACCAAACCGGAATCCGTTAAAAAACCGCCGGTGAGCCGACCCCCAATACGATTATAATTTTTAATCTTTTTGGTCTCGGGATTAAACAAGATAAATCCGTTGTTGGTGGTTAGCCACAAGTTGCCATCGGAATCTTCTAAAATGTTGCGGATGCCATCGTCAACAAAGCCACTCTTTTTATTGTAAACGGTGAAGGTTTTTGTTTCTGGATGAAATAAATTTAAGCCTACATCGGTACCCAGCCAAAGCCTTTTTTTACTGTCTTCAAGCATTGAAAGAATAGAGTTATTACTAAGACTTTCAGGGTTTTTAGGATCGGAAAAAAACGTGGTGAAGGTACCATTTTCCTGATCCATCAAACCCAAGCCCGATACAGTGGCGGCCCAAAAATTGCCTTTTGAATCTTCAAGGGTGCTCCACACCAAATTCGAACTTAAGGATTCGGGATCACCGTCGATGTGCTTGTAATGAGTAAATATTTTTGTTTCGCGGTTGTATTTACTGATACCACCGGAGTGCGTAGAGAGCCACAAATCATTATTTTTATCTTCGCGAATGGACCAGACGGTAGAACTATTAAGTCGGGTTGACGTGCTAACTCTTGCAGTATTTTTGCGCTCCCTATCATAAGGGTAACGAGTGAATTTTTTATCTACCGGATTAAAGCTTGCCAAACCTCTGCCCCAGGTACCGGTCCACACCAATCCCGTAGAATCGATAAAAGTTGCTATTACTGCATCGCCACCAATGGTCGTGAGATCTTCAGGGTCATGTTTGTAACTGACAAATTCGTTTTTTTCGCGATCAAAAAAGTTTAAACCGCCGCCGTCGGTGCCTATCCATAAATTGCCATTTTTATCCTCTTGCATGTGCTGGGTCATGCTATGGCTGATACTGGAAGGATCTTCTTTATCGTGGGTGTAAGTGACAATAGGTGCACTTGAACGATCAAAAAAGTTAATGCCGACGGGATAATTACCGACCCAAATATCACCGTTTCTATCTTCAAAAACAGCACGTACCTTATTGGTACTCAGAGAGCCGATACGGCCTGCGTCAAACTTGTGATTAATAAATCGATCTTTTTCTTTATCAAACACGGATATGCCACCGCCATCGGAGGCCACCCACAACACACCCTGAGAATCCAGCAGCACTTTCCAAACATTATTGCTTCCCATGCTAAAGCGATCTTTACGATCGTGACTGTAGCGTGTTGCGGTATGAGTACGGGGGTCGTAATGAACTACGCCATTATCCGTCGCCAACCAAAATTTACCCGCGCGATCTGAAATAATATCGGTAACATGATTGTCAGGAATTAACTCGGGGTGCTCGGGATTCACTTTATAAAGCGTGAAGGTTTTTGTTTTCCAATTGAGTTTTTCCAACCCCTCCCTGGTGCCCAACCAAATGTCATCAGTGCCATCCAGATAAATGGCATTAACACGCGGACTCTGCAGCCAATTTGGATTTTTTGGGTCCGCTGCTATGGAAGTGTACTTACGGGTAGCCGGGTCTACAATAAATAAACCCACCGCCGAGGCGGCAAGTAGTTCACCGCTGGGCAACTCCACTACCGCCAAAATATCGCTAGCCGATATTTTCATTGGATTGTTATGCACAGGTTCTGAACAATCGCGGCTCCCGACACCGAAAATGATGGAGACAAGCAACATGCACCACACCCCACGCAGCGACCGGCGGCAGTTCGTCCTGGGCGCATTGGGCGCCAGCGCACTCGCAGCCACGCCCGGCACGCTCTTCGCGCAGGCAAGCTACCCCGACCGCCCCATCACCTTCATCTGCCCCTGGCCCGCGGGCGGCACGGCCGACCAGTCGATGCGCACGCTGTGCACCGTGGCCGGGCGCATCCTGGGCCAGCCCATCGCGGTGGAAAACCGTGCGGGCGCCTCGGGCATGATCGGCTCCAAGGCCCTGGCCTCGGCCAGGCCTGACGGCTACACCATCGGCCAGATCCCGATCTCGGTCACGCGCTTTTCGCAGCTGGGCACCTTGCAGGCCGACCCACGCAAGGACTTCACCTACCTGGCGCGCACCTCGGGCCAGACCTTCGGCATCGCCGTACCGGTGGAGTCGCGCTTCAAGACCCTGAAGGACT
>JAZKHP010000070.1:0-73560 GCA_040385335.1 Pseudomonadota bacterium | reverse complement strand
TGTATCAACTTAGGAGACAGGCTTTTCTTTTATTTAAAACTGTGGGACAGCAGTGACCCGAACAGTCACTTTTTCAATTGGGATGCGCAAACCACCGTCAACCAATCCAACAATTGCGCCAACGCCTGCCATCGCAAAGCGGCTACAACCGCAAACTTTATTACCAACGGCACTATTGCTAGCGGCGCTATGCCAGTTGAATGGGGTCAAACAAATTTCCACCAATTCTATGAACAAAATCCTTTGGATAAAATTTCGCTCAAAAAGAAATATCGCTTACACAATGGATGGAATCAAGCATGGGACAAATATTTGAATAATGAACAAGGAGCCCTCGCAGCCACTACGATTCAGCCCTATTGGCACAGTGCACTTTGGTCCTTCGAAAAAAATGATGAAGGATATTATTTTATTAAAAATTATTGGAAACCAAGAGAGTTTTTGAATATTGAAAACGGCCCCTTAGTCGTAGGTCCGGCCATTCGAGGATGGTGGAGCGCACAATGGACATTGGTTGAAGTGACTGATGTTCCCGTTGAACAAAAAGGAAAAGTGTTTTTATTACAAAACCGTTGGCAGCCAAATATCTACATCAATATGGAAAACCTCCAGCTGCAAGCATCTACCATTTCCCCTGGTTGGCATAGCGCGCGCTGGTATTTGGAGTCGATTGATTAACTGTAAAAATAGATGGGCTATAACAAAAGCAGCCAACAGGGCTCTCCTGTTGGCTGCTTTTTTATTGCCAGGCCGCTACTAAAGCGGCTCTGCAAATTATTAACTTATCTACTTAAAAACACCTTAAAGATTTTTTCATTACTGTTGTTAGCGATGCTGTCTTTATCACCGGTATTGGATGATGTTAACCACAGGTCACCATCGATAGTCGGTTCAACGGTACGCAGCCGTCCGTAGGTACCGACAAATAACTGCTGCACGTTGGTTAGGGAGTCACCACTAATCACTTCGCGGTAGACACGATTTCCACGTAAGCAGGCGATGTAAAGCACATCTCTAACAATCGCGATGCCGCTACATGAAGCCAGAGCATTACTATAAGTTTGCTTGGGCGCTTTAAATCCAGGTGTTGCACAACCGCTACCAGAATGCGAAACAGTTCCTTCGCACGCGGGCCAACCGTAATTGCCACCCTTCTCCACCAGATTCGTTTCATCCATTACGGCGTTGCCAAATTCCTGCTGCCATAACCGGCCTCTGGAATCGAAGGCTAACCCCTGAGGATTGCGATGACCGTAACTCCACACGTAATTATTGTAAGGATTATCGGAGGGCACACTGCCATCAGCATTCATCCGCAGAATTTTGCCATTCAAGCTATTTAAATTCTGCGCACTTTCAGCCGCTTGTGCGTCACCCGTAGCTACATAGAGCTTGCCGTCCGGGCCAAAGCGTAGACGGCCACCGTCGTGGTATTTGTTGCGACCAATACCCGAGAGCAACACTTGATGAGTCGCAGGAACTAATACACCGTCTCTATATTGGATGCGCACTACCCGGTTGTCTGTAGGGCTGGTGTGGTGAATATAAAGCCAGGGGTCAGTCGTCGGAAATTGCGGGGTAATGGCCAAGCCTAACAGACCACCTTCGCCGTCGGTGCTGCGCACATTAGGCACAGAACCTATTATTTTCTGAACCCCATTGGCCACATCGAGTAGAACAATATCATGGGCATCGCGCCGACTATAAAAGATCGATCCATCAGGCAGACTTACCAAGCCCCAGGGAATATCGGTGTCGGTCGCAACTTCATCCACTGAACAAACGGGAGTGGAGCAAGTATTACCAGTCGTCAGCGATATATTTGCAGTACGCGCGGAAACATTTTGCTGAGCATCCCGCGCGGCCACAGAATACAAATAAGTAGTATTCGCCGTTAACCCCGAATCTGTGTAGGTCAGGTCAGGTGTCGAGCTTATCTTCAGGTCGTTGCGATAGATGTCGTAAGCCGTAACACGGACGTTATCGGTAGAAGCCATCCAGCTTATAGTGGCCGATGTTCCGGTGGCAGTACCTTTAAGATCGGTAGGTATGGTCGGGGGAATAGTGTCAAGCTGGCATTGCGGTACGCTTACGTATAGCGTTGTGCTTGCCTGAGAAACATTGCCTGCCGCATCAACGGCGTTCACATAAAAGCCCCAATTAACACCCGGCACCAGCGTGAGCACTGTGCTTCGCGCAGTTCCAGCAACGCGAGTCATGTGTTGACCATCATGGTAAATGTCGTAGGCAGTTACACCGACATTATCACTCGACGCACTCCATGACAGAGTGCCCGATGTACATGCCAGACTACCCATTGCAACATTAGCCGGTGGTGTGGGCGCAACCGTATCAGTTACGGCTAAGACACTAGCAATTTGGCAGCTTTTTCCAGTGCCTACCGCAGGGTCACCAAAGGTACTGTTATTACATGCGATTTGCCCGGTCGCTTCCCGGTGGTTCCAGCGTGTGCCAACGCCGTAGCGAACGAATTTTTTGCCAGTAAACGTGCACACCCCTCCTTCCCTGGCGCATGTAGTCCATTGTGGCTCTGTGGTTTGGCAGCGCTTGAAGGTTCCAGCAATAGGATCGCCAAAAGTGGCATTGTTGCAGGCCACGGAATTGAGATATAAACCTTGATTCCAATTTGTGCCCGCACCATAGCGCACAACCTTGGTACCGGAAAATGTACAGGTGCTATTTTCATTCGCGCAAGCGGTCCATGAAACCGTTTGGGCTTGGGCAAAACTTGCCACCAACCCAAGTGCAGCCGTCAGGCAGATTTTTCTTAAAAAATTTAACATACGAATTCTCCTCATCATTAAAAATGTTTATAGAAATTGATAAAGAACAGATCAGTTAGATCACTACTTTCTACTACCAGACACTTTCTTTTGGAAAGCATCTATTTTTGGAAAGTATCTATTTTTGGAAAGTATCTATTTTTGAAAAGCATCTATTTTTTGGAAGGAAACTATTTTTCGAAAATATAACTTTTAAAATTATTTTTAGAAAAATACTAAGGTTTTAGAAAAGACACTCACCTTTTAGACAAACACTAGCGTGCAAAAGAAAACATCCTGTAGAAAAAACTACATTTTTTATAAACGCGAAACAGTTACTTATTATTGGTGGTTATTTACTTTCCATTAATAACTTGATCATTTCAACCAACCCTTGCAAAGGTATCTCCAACCAATCAGGGCGATAAAATGCTTTGAGGATTTCACGCACACGATTATCAATACAAAAGAGCGTCAGAGCTGCCCCTTCGTTTCCACGCTTATCCCAGGTGCGCGATAACTCATCTGTTTCCAAGCGATAAGCTTCGTAAAATAATGTACGCACCTGAGTTTTATAAGTAGTAGCGAGATGGCGAACCTGACTTTTTTCTGAAGAGACATCGGTATTCAACGCATTGCGAACTGCCACAGCAGCGGCGTCATCGAAAGAGCACAACATATCGGCAACGTCTTTTAATGGACTATTGCGAAGATCCGAGTCAACAAGATTGTCCGCCACACCATCGGTAAAATTCATAAAATAAGCATCGCCTCGCACCACCATGACTTGCGCTAAATGTAAATTGCCATGAATGCGTATACGTATGCCGCCAAAAGCGCGCGCAGCGAGATTTTCAACCAGCTCAAGAATTTGTTCCGACTGGGATACCAGCCAATTTGAATCTTTAATATTTTTTTCACGTAAAAGAGTTAACATTTTCTGCAAGCGAACGCTCAGCATCCGCAGCCACTCACTGGTATCAGCCTGGTTATTTTCAGAATAACCAAAACGCAAATTTGTTGTAGGTTTGGCCAACAAAACGTGCATCTCGCCAAGACGACGACCCAATATTTGTGCGAAGCCTTCCAGCTCAATCATGGCCGGGTATTCCATATCCATGGAAGATGTTCCCGCCGTTAAGCAGTCGCGCAAGGCGCGCTCAAGGGTATTCTGCGTCCATTGCCAGGCGTCACCCTGATTATCGATATAGGCCTGCAACAACATCAATGTATATTCCTCACCCCCTTGATCGACACGCTTCACTTCGCCCAGCACGGGGGCAATATTGGTAAAACCGAGCTCGCTTAAATAGCCATTAATTTCAGTATCGGGGTGGATTCCCGCAGTCACCTTACGCACCGGTTTCAGCAACATAGTTTCACCCACGACCACTGAGCCATGGGCATCTTTGGTGGCCACCAAATCGATTTGATGACCGATTTTTTCTTCGTACTTATGCAACAAGGGACCCGCAATAAATTGTAGTTGTCCACCGTCGAACTGCAAAGTCACTTGTTCACGTAAATTACTGATGATCTTGCGATTGAATTCGGGCAAGGTAAACGCATCCGTTAGTAAACCTACAGTGCGCTTCTGGCGGATTCGTCCCAACGCGAGTTGTTGTGATGTCGTACCTGCTAAATGGTCCGCCACGAAACCTAAGGGTAGAAAATAATTTTCATGCGTTTCTTTCAAGGCCACTCTAATTTCTGTCAAAACCAAAAGATCTCCAGGTTCACCAATCGGAATCGTATAAAGCAATTTCGCCTCACGGATGGGTCCACCGGGAAAGCATACCCAGGGACATTTTGATAAATAAGCAGGCAATACTTCTTGTTCGAGAATATTGCTCGCCGGTGGCTGCATAAGATCAGCCATCCCTTGTTTAATAATGAAGGTCCGCAGTTCCGGCATACGCTCAATAGGCGCTACGTACCAGCTTGGCATTTGCTTTTCATCCGCAAGCAAAAACCAATAAAAGCCATAGGGTGGTAAGGTCAATAAATAATTAAGTTTGGTGATGGGCGGGAATGAGGTCCCGCCCACCATCTCTACCGGAATTTTTCCGGCATAGAGTGAAAGATCTAACTCACCGGCTTGCGCTGCACGCGACATATTGGCAACGCAGAGAATAATTTCTGACGCACCATCGGGACTTGTGTACTCACGCAAATAAGCCAAAATTCTCCGATTAGCTGATCCAAGAATTTTCAAATTGCCGCGGCCAAAGGCTTTTTGTTGCTTGCGCACTGCCAATAAACGCCGAGTCCAATTCAATAACGAATGTGTATCACGCGTCTGGGCTTCCACATTAACCGCTTGAAAACCGTAGAGTGGGTCCATAATGGCGGGCGATATCAGGCTGGCCGGGTCAGCGCGTGAAAACCCACCATTGCGATCATCGGACCATTGCATAGGCGTGCGAACACCGTGGCGATCTCCGAGAAAAATATTGTCGCCCATACCGATTTCATCACCGTAATAAAGTGTCGGTGTACCCGGCATGGATAACAATAAACTTTCCAACAATTCAATACGCCGCCGGTCGCGCTCTACCAAAGGCGCCAAACGGCGACGTATGCCGAGATTAATACGTGCTCGCTTGTCAGCAGCGTAATAACTCCACAAATAATCACGCTCTTGATCGGTCACCATTTCCAGGGTTAATTCGTCGTGGTTGCGCAAAAAAATTGCCCATTGGCAATTTTGCGGAATCTCCGGCATCTGCCGCAAAATATCAATAATCGGGAAACGATCTTCCTGCGCAATGGCCATATACATACGCGGCATTAGCGGAAAGTGGAACGCCATATGACATTCGTCGCCATTGCCAAAATATTGCTGGATATCTTCAGGCCAAAGATTAGCCTCGGCTAATAACATACGGTCAGGATAATTAGCTTCGAGATCAGCGCGAATTTGTTTTAGCACAGCATGAGTTTCTGGCAAATTTTCGTTAGAAGTTCCTTCGCGTTCAACCAGATAAGGGATAGCATCCAACCGCAACCCATCAACGCCTATATCAAACCAGAAATGCATAATGCTCAAAATTTCTTTTAACACGTCCGGGTTATCAAAATTCAAATCCGGTTGATTGCTATAAAAACGATGCCAAAAATATTGGCCAGCAACCGGGTCCCACGTCCAATTGGAATTTTCGGTATCAGAAAAAATAATCCGCGTGCCTTCATATTTTTGATTGGTGTCAGACCACACATAAAAATTTCTGGCCTTCGAACCCTTTTTAGCAAGCCGTGATTTTTGAAACCAGGGATGTTGATCAGAAGTATGGTTAATGACCATCTCGGTAATAATGCGCAAGCCGCGTTTATGGGCTTCGCTAATAAAACGGCGCGCATCCGCCATGGTGCCGTAAGCCGGATGGACATCGCGATATTCCGCAATATCGTAGCCATCATCGCGCATCGGCGATGGATAAAAAGGTAACAACCAAATAGCATTGACACCCAGCCCGGCAATGTAATCCAGCTTGTCGATTAAGCCCGCAAAATCCCCAACGCCATCATTATTTGCATCAAAATAAGATTTAACATGCACTTGATAGATAACGGCATCTTTATACCAGGTCGGATCTTTAAGAAAAGCTTCTTTCAGCAGGGCATTGTTTTTATTTTTTTTCGTCATGAAATACCTTTCCTTTAAGCAAAAGGATAAATAAATTTATGAGTAAGGGAATGTCAGCCAACAGCAGCGCACGAATCAACTTGCAAGCTGGCGCTATTTTTAAAGTGTGTTATACCTTAAAGTAAAAATTAAGATTGTGCGCCAAACAACATAGACGTTTTTAATACGCAGACTTCACAAACATTTTTTATTATCAATAGAGGAGTGAATTCGTCAAGGCACTTAAAACGCGTCGATGCATTTTACATTTTTACTTTTTATTTTTACGGAATGAATGCCAAGTGCATTTGCGAACCCAGCAAGCTAATGATTTTGCTTCACAATAAAAACTTGGTTCAGATATTGCCAGCTTAAATAGCGTTTATTTTGTGTGTAAAAAAAGCACATGATAAAACTGTTTGACAATGATGATGAGGTTATCCAACAACGTTATTCACAAAAATTCAAGGAGCCCTGAAATGATCAATTGCATGCAAGCCCGAAACACATTAATTCACTCCATTTCACACTACCGCATAGTTTACGCGTGTGTGTTTTTATTATTGATATCACGACCCTCTTGGGCACTCCCCATCACTTTTGAATTCACTGGAACCATCAATGTGCCCATACTCAGCAACGGTATCTGGATAGAACCAACCTACACAACTCACCCGGAATGGAGCGGAAATCTGGTCAGAGGTAGTGTGGTATTCCGTCTCGATGAAGCAAGCCCGAGCTGGCTCAATAACACTAATTTTTCACAATACAGCGGGGAATACCCAGGCTGGATGACATTTAATATTACTCAACCGGACAGCACGATTCTGGATATCCCTGGTTCCGCCGCACCCATTCCAACCCCAATACTCGAAGGCAATGATGCTTATGCTGATTTGCATTATTTATGGGAGCCATGGTACGAGAATCCATACAGTCGGTTTTATGCGCAACGCACGCTCGATAATAAGCTTACTTATCCTCAGCTAAGTATGTCACTCGAATTATCATCACTTGGTGAAAGTGCCGCATCTCTAATCAGTAGCGCCAATTACAACGAGGTTATGATCCAACCGCAATTTGCTAATCATGGCAATATCGGTTACGTGTCTTACTACACGGCACCTAATGAAGGTTATGAATATACATTTAGAATCGATTCGCTCAATCGCGTCACCGATGTTCCTGAGCCTAAAGGTTTGACGTTGATATTATTGGCAATAGGCATCTATGCCATTGCTCGGTTACGAGGGGTGGGTTAATGTTGAGCGGCGCGCTAGAGAGTAGCGTGCCTTGAAGAATCAGGGCCTTCTCAATTATTCATTTCGACTGTTTAATTATTTTTTTGAAAGCTCATCCCTGTCGCCAAGACTATGTGCATCAATATTTTCTGGCTCAGCAAATGCGATATCTGCAAGATGATTTAAATAAATTCCGAGCATTTTAAATTCAATGCACTGTGCAATTAAGCTATCCATAGAGCTGACAAAACGAATTTTGTAACTCATAAAAGCGTAAAGCATACCCAGCGATATAACATCTCCCATCACCGCTGTTGCCGCGAAATAAATCACCAGAATATTTTCTACACCGAATAGCAAACCATTGAGGGTTTTATAGCCGATACCCCAGCGCGCGATGTGAATATTTTTATGCATCACATCCGCTAATGTATGTTGCCACTGGTACTGGCCATCATTTTCACGCTGAAATAGTTTTTGCGTTTGTATTGTCCGGATGGATTCCATAGCGTGCGAACTTTCGTTGGTGCCAGCGATAATGCTTTCTTCGGTAAGCTTGCAATCCGGGCGATACATCAGCCAACGCAACAAACCATAAAGGATGACTACTCCCATAACCATGAATGACAAATGGACATCATAAAAAAACATAGCAGCCAATGTGATAAGTGCCAACGCCCCATCCACCACAGCGGCTACCAAACCTTGTGTTAATCGGCTGCGCGCAACCCTTAGCACATCAGCCCGTAAGGCAATATCGCCCATGTGGCGTTTGGTAAAATAATTCATGGGCAAGCGAATTAAATGGTGAAGTAAATTAGCCGACATTTGCATACGCAAGCGATTGGACACATGCAGAATGACAAATTCACGTAAGGCGGTAGTGCCGGTTTGAATTAGCATAAACAAACCAAAGCCGAGTGCCAGTACCAGCAGCAGCTGACTATCTTGCCGCAACAACACATCATCTACGACAGTCTGCATATAAAAGGGAGTAGCAATGGCAAATAATTGCAACAACAACGATAACAACAACACCTGCGTAAGACTGCGCGCCAAGCCGACAATGCTGGACACAAAATGATTAATTTTAAGTATCTCCTTTTGTGCTCCTTGTTTAAAGTCTTTGGTAGGTGTGAGCTCCAACACCACACCCGTAAATTCCTTACTAAAATTTTTAGTATCCAAAACACGCTCGCCAAACGCCGGGTCGTGCAAGGTATAACGATTTTTTTGGATAGATTTTAAAACCACAAAGTGATTTACACCCCAGTGCAAAATGCACGGCAATTGCACACTGGACAGCTCGCCAATTTCACTGCGCAATGCACGCGGCGATAAATGCAATTGCGTTGCCATTTCCATAAGATACTTTAAGCCAGTGCCCTGGCTGGAGATAGAAAACTTACGGCGCAAACTGGTCAGGTCCGTTGTAAAGCCGTGGTAACCAGCAATCATTACCAGACAAGCCAAACCACATTCGGCCAGTTCGGCTTGCACTACAGGTAAGCGTTTACCGCTATCAACATGTAATAGTTGCTTTGGTCGATCCATTTTTAAATCCTTTTTACGGTGATGTCGACGGATAATGTCATCCCTGGTTTCAATGAAAATTCTTTACCATAGGCGTGTACCACCGGTTGTACTAATAAAGCGGTAACAGGACACATGGGTTTACGCACTGCAATGGACGAATGGAGTAACTCCGTAGGTAGTAATAATTTTTTGGGAAGTGTGTGTGATAACTGCGGCAGTAGCAGAATAGAGCCGTACAAACCTGGTTGACGGTGCCCTAATGCTTGGGGTCTAAATAATCCATTCGCCATAAATACTTTCCTGTCAAACTCAAGCTCTTTCTTATGTCATTGGTTGACATAACTTGAGCTTGTTTTGACTCCATGTTACTAGTAGCTGATAAAAATTTCGAATAGAGTATCTATACCTATCATAATATTTGTCAATATTTTTTTTAATATTTTTAAAAATTATTTAAAAGTATGTCGTAGTCCGCAAATATGATTTAACGCCTGATAATTTAAGCGACGCCGATAAATACAATAATTTTGAATTGAATAATTATAAAACGCATAAAATATAAATTGTGTGATGGAGGTGATTTTAATTTTTCACTTTAGAGATAATTAATGTTTTTTTCGCATTCCCGATTGAGATACTATTTAAAAACCATTTATAAAATTAACGACTTACAGCAACAACTCCGCATTAAATGACTTACGCAAAGTGTGCATTTCATTTCACGTTTATACCAATATCAAAAATTTTATGAGTTAATCTTTCCGAGGCGCTTCAGCATCAAGCTGTTTCCACATCGCCGACGTAATGCGTTGGCGATTTTTGTAACCTTGCCAAGGATCTGTTTTAAGCCCATCAAGACGTTCATGTAAATTGCCAATATTCCATTGCGAAGAAGCCGTCAGCGTCAACAGCTCATCTCTTGCGATAGGAACAGACACGGGTAAACCCGCGCGAGCGCGCGCCGAATAAGCCGCGATAGTGCTGGCACCACGTTGGTTACGCAGATAATCAACAAAGATTTTTCCAATACGATTTTTCGGCCCCATTTTGGCAACAAATCGTTCGGGAATTTCATTCGCCATAAATTGTGAAATCGCTTTCGAAAATTCTTTTACGTATTCCCAATCTGCGCGTGGCGCCAACGGGATAATAATATGCAGACCCTTGCCACCGCTGGTTTTTAAAAAAGCGTCCAGTTTTAATTCATCCAGCACTGACAAAGTGAGTTGTGTTGCTTCAATCATGCTGCGCCATGGCAATGCCGGGTCCGGGTCCAGGTCCAGCGTAATGCGATCGGGCATTTCTATTTTGTCGCTTTTGGACCCCCAAGTGTGCAGTTCAATCGTGCCCATTTGTACGGCCCCTACCAGGGCTAGCCTATTATCAATTTCCATAAGCGCTGCATGGCCCGGGTCAAGCGCGGGGTCGAGATGTTTGATATTGGGAATATCCAAATGCTCAGTGTGTTTTTGAAAAAATTGTTCGCCACCTATGCCTTCAGGTGCACGCAAAATAGAAACGGGGCGCTGTTTTAAATGCGGTAACATCCAATCAGAAATTTCAGCATAATAAATCGCTAAATCTTTTTTTGTTGCACCAGTGTCCGGGTCGATAATGCGATCCGGATGCGTTATGGCTATCTTGGATTCCCAACCTTCTTTCGGTTGCGTTGTTTTTTTTGCGGATGATTTTACCGTTTGGCTTTTTGTTTCTGTTGCCGTCGCCTTTGTTGTTGCTTTTATTTTTTCTTTCGTAGGTTCACTTTCATTGGTTTTGGGTTTGCGTTGAGTAACAGACATTTTTTCCTCCACAGGGGATGCTGATGTTAAATCCTCAGGTGAAATGGCTTGTTCACGAATAATATCCCGCGCAGGCTTATCGCTGCGCAAAGCAATAAAAGCAGCTTGTCGCAAAACGCCATCGCTAGTCCATGCTGCAAATTCGACTTCGCATACCAGTGTTGGCTCAACCCAGGAAACACCGCGTAAACTTGCGCTTTGCAAATTATGCGTAACAGGCGATTTATTGCGCTGCAATTTTTTCAGTTGTTCATAAAGGTGGTGCAAACTGATTTCGTTAAAACCCGTGCCCACGCGCCCCGCATAACGCAATGCCGATTGACCCGCTTGATCGTGTACCGCTAACAAAAGCGCACCGAAGCCACTGCGATTACCTTGTGGTTGCGTATAACCTACAATCACAAACTCCTGGCGCAAGCGACATTTTAGTTTGATCCAATCACCACTACGCCGCGAAACATAAGTGCTGCCCACTCGCTTACCAATTACCCCTTCAAGTGACATGGCACAGGCGCTGGCGAGAATATTTTCCGAACTAACCGCAAACGCTTCCGAAAATCGTAGTAACTCTTTTTTGGAGCCAGACAAAACTTTTTTCAATTCGGCGCGGCGCTCCTCGACCGGCACCCCACGCATATCACAGCCATGAAGATAAGGCGCATCAAATAAATAGTAGATAATATTGTGGCTCTTACCAATTTCAAACGCTTGTTGCAACGCCTGAAAACTCGGCAAACCGTCATCGTCTAGCACAACGATTTCGCCATCCAACCATGCGTCTTTTAAATTTAGTGCTGCAATTGCTTTAGCTTGTAAAGGCAAACGTGCCGTCCAATCATTTTGATTGCGAGTGAATAAGGTCACCTCACCATCAAGAATACGCGCCAGAATACGATAACCATCAAATTTAATTTCATATAACCAATCGCCCTCCGGTGCCTCACTTACCAGTGTCGCCAATTCCGGTGAAAAACTTTCGGGGATCTCAGCCTGCTTCGCTGCTAGTGGAATTGAGTCAGTTAATTTTTTTTTTGCTTTTGGCGCAGTAAGTTTTTCTTCAGGCAGGATTTTTACAGCAGAGTCTTTTTTAAAAGCTGATTCTTTTTTAACAATTGAGGATTTTTTAGCAGCAGACTCATTTTTTACAGCTAATTGCTTTTTTGCCTCAGGTACTTTTTTTTTACTATTTACTTTTTCAGTGTTAATAACCGCACCCGTGATAACACTCTGTGGCTGCTCAGTAGTAATGTCATATTCTTCAGCAGAGCGCGCCACCTGATCGCGCTCTTTAATCAATAGCCACTGTTCCTTTTCACCACTACCTGTTAAGCGAGTACGCACTAAGGCCCAATCACCGGTAAGTTTTTCACCAATCAACGTAAATTTTAATTTACCTGCTTTATAGGTTTCTTCCGGGTCGCCATGGGGTTGCCACACACCGCGATCCCAAACAATAACCTCCCCGGCACCATATTGCCCTTCGGGAATACTGCCCTCAAAATTTGCATAACTTATGGGGTGATCTTCAACATGCACTGCCAGACGTTTATCTTTTGGATCAAGGCTAGGCCCCTTAGGCACTGCCCAACTTTTTAAGGTGCCGTCCAGCTCTAAACGAAAATCGTAATGCAAGCGGCGCGCATCATGTTTTTGAATAACAAAATGCAAAGCATGAGCACCCTTACTTTTTTTGGTAAGTTCCTGGTGCTGCGGCTCAGAGGTAACATCGAAATTACGTTTGCGGTTATATTCGCTAAGCGACTTGGTCATGCTAATTACCTATTCACCTATTTCACTTTTGCGATGTTTTGGTAGAAGTTTTTCGCTTGGGAGCTGCCGCCTTGGCTGGAGCCGATTTAGAAGCGGTCGGTTTAGCTACGGTTGGCTTGGATGCCGCCGACCTGGACGCAGTTTTCGCTGATGTAGACGCATTGGATTTTCGCCCACCCTTTTCACTTAAACTACGCTTTAATAATTCCGTTAAATCAATAATATCTGCGCTCTTACGCTCTGCTCCACCCGTATCTTTTTCAACATTTTCAATTTTTCCTTCGCGTGCTTTTTTCTCAACTAATTGCATAATCTTTTCCTGAAAACTATCGTGATAATCTTTTGGCTGCCATTTCCCCGTCATATCAGCTACCAAGCGGCGCGCCATATCTTTTTCACTTTTCGTGAGTTCCGCATCAGTCGTTGCGCTACTTAACTCCAGCGTTGCCAGGCTGCGCACTTCGCTGGGCCAACGCAATAACACCAGCACCAATGCAGATTCGAGCGGCATAAGCGCAGCTAGATGTTGGCGGGTATGCAAAATGACATTCGCCAAAGCTACCTTGTTAGTTTCAATAAGTGTTTCGCGCAAGAGCGCGTAAACTTTTTCGCCGCGCTTGTCCGGCGCTAAAAAATAAGGAGTTTCTATATGTGCAAGCGGGATTTGATCGCTATCTACAAATGAAAAAATATCAATGGTTTGCGTTGACTTGGGGTGAGCTTTGCGAATTTCTTCTTCGCTAAGCACAACGTAACGGCCTTTTTCATATTCAACGCCTTTTACGATATGCTCTTTAGAAACTTCTTTACCGGTCACTTTATTAATGCGTTTATAACCCACCGGTTCCATGCTGCGGTCATCGAGCCAATCAAAATTAATATTTTCCGAAGAGGTAGCCGAAACCAGGGCCACAGGAATGTGGACCAAACCAAAACTAATAGCGCCTTTCCAAATTGCTCGTGCCATTATTGGGTTACCTTTTTAGATTATCTTGTCGATCATATAGGCATGGAAAAATCAGATTGAAATAAATCTTAAATAGGAATTGGGATTTTTTAGGTGCGATAACACACGAAGCCATAATTATTTTTACTTATCTTTGGTAGCCTAACGCTTGCAAATTTAATAGGGTATTGGCACCTCTGCGCAACTTTAATCTGATTAAAATAAATGTGGGGACTGCCAAGCCCCCACATTTATTTTTCAAGCCAAACATATTAAGACGCAGAACGTCCGCCACCATGGCTGTTCTCTCCACCTTTTTTACCAGCTTCTGACGCGCGCTGGGGGTCATTCTTGAAATTTCCGCCGCTCATTTGTCCGCCTTTTTTACCGGCTTCCGAAGCGCGCCCCGGATCATTCTTAAAATTTCCTCCACTCGTTTGCCCACCTTTCTTGCCTGCTTCCGAATGTTGTTGGCTATCGCCACCTTGTTTTGACTGTGCCATTTTGAAGACCTCACATGAATAAAGTTAATGTAATGTGCGAAATGCACACAGCTTGATTTTACATATAAATTAAAATAATCAAATACATTTTTAAATTACTTTTATATTAAAAAATAATTATTTATAAAATAAAACTACTAAAAATAAAAAATTGTGGATTGAAACACTACTACAAGCGAAGCATTAAATAATTGATTTTAAAGTAGATTTTTTTGCGTTAGCAATATCACGAAAAATACAAATTAAATTTTTTTAACGAAAAATTAATTTTATTTATTTTAAAAACCAATTAAATTTTTACGCGTTGACGTGAAAAAATAAATAGCAAGAAACGTTACCTGGAATACAGACTTTTTATAACACCACAATAAATATTGCACCATGCCAAAATCTTACAAGGAAAAGCAAAATTCTGTTAAGGCAACAAAAAATCTTTCAACGCCAACCAAACAAAAACCTAGCGAAGCTAAACAATGATTTTATTTATTTAATTAAGAAACCAAAGCACTGGAACGGGATCAACCCATTATCTTCCATGTAAAAATGCAGTAAGTTTTATTTATTCGAAGCGAAAATTTTTAAATCGAGGGCTCATTAACACAAAAATGTAAACATTTTATCTAAGCAATATTAGGTACACCTATTCGGCTTGCAGTGCCTTACAGCCCTGCCGGAGAATCAGAGGATTTACAAAGAGGACTTACTATGAAAGCCGTTGTTTTTTATGATGTGGGCGACATTCGCCTGGAAGATGTACCTGAACCCACCTTGCAAGAGCCAACCGATGCCATAGTGCGCTTAACTGCGTCAGCCATCTGCGGCACTGATTTACATTTTGTTCGCGGCACCGGCGGCAATATGAAACCAGGCACCATCCTCGGTCACGAAGGCGTGGGTGTTATTGAAGCCTTGGGCGACGACGTGCGCAACTTTCAAGTAGGCGATCGCGTTGTGATTCCTTCGAGTATTGCCTGCGGCAACTGCTCTTATTGTCGCTCGGGT
The DNA here is from genome assembly GCA_040385335.1 of Pseudomonadota bacterium. Taxonomy (GTDB): domain Bacteria; phylum Pseudomonadota; class Gammaproteobacteria; order Pseudomonadales; family Cellvibrionaceae; genus Cellvibrio. Next base: position 58,355 of record JAZKHP010000070.1, on the reverse strand, counting down.
TACTACGCACAATGTGATTACGCAAACCCCAATGGTAAACAAGCAGGCACTGCTTTTTCGGCGGCCCGGAAAATAGCGGCCCCTTCCCCGGCCTGCAAGCAGAAAAAGCGCGCATCCCTTACGCGAATATTGGCTTAATAAAATTGCCCAGTGAAATTACCGACGACCAGACCATATTACTTTCAGATATTTTTCCCACCGGTTATTTCGGCGCAAAATTAGCAGAAGTACAACCCGGCAATACAGTGGCTGTTTTTGGTTGCGGGCCCGTCGGCCAATTTGCGATTGCCAGCGCTAAACTGCTGGGTGCCTCACGTGTTTTTGCGATTGATAAATATTCCGACCGCTTACACATGGCACGCCATCAAGGAGCGGAAACCATTAATTTTGAAGACGAACATCCCGTAGAAGTATTGCAGCGCATGACACGCGGAATCGGTGTTGATCGTGCGATAGACGCTGTAGGAGTCGATGCCCAACATTCTCACTCTTACGCGATAGACACAGAAGATGAAAACCGTTTTCAAAAAGAGCTCGCCGAAATAGCACCAAAAATTCACCCCGATGGCAACAACTGGCAACCCGGAGATGGCCCGAGCCAAGCGTTGCAATGGGCCGTTAAAGCCTTGGCCAAAGCGGGCACCCTAGCCATTGTCGGCGTTTACCCCGAGCAAGCGCACAGCTTTCCCATTGGCTTGGCCATGAATAAAAATTTGACCATTAACATGGGCAATTGCCATCACCGCAAATACATTCCTAAGTTAATCGAGCTTATCCTAAACCGTCGCATTGATCCTTCCCGAATACTCACCAAGGTCACACCTATGCATAACGCTATAGAAGCTTTTAAAGCATTCGACCGGCGTGAAAGCGGTTGGATAAAAGTAAAATTATTACCGCAACAAAACGGCGATAGACGGCCCTATGCACCCGGCTCAATTGAGAGTTGAAGCGAATTGGCGGTGATAACGTTTGGCTTAAAAAATTTGAGCTTTGATAAAAATGTGGCTTGAGAAAAATGTTTGGTTTAAGAAAAAAATGAATACACCTTAACGATAAAACTCATCATTGGGGGATTTTAGAATGACGAATAAAATAGTCGATATCCGCGTGGGAATTTCTGGCTGGCGCTACACACCCTGGCGTGGCACCTTTTATCCCAAAGGCCTGCTGCAAAAAAATGAACTCCACTTCGCCTCGCGCACCGTTAACAGCATTGAAATCAATGGCTCGTTTTACGCACTGCAAAGCCCAAAAAGTTATCAAGCGTGGTATGCAGACACTCCCGAAAATTTTGTCTTTAGCGTAAAGGCGCCCCGCTTCATTACTCACATTAAGCGGCTGCGTGACGTAGAAGAACCCATCGCCAATTTTTTTGCTTCAGGCGTATTGCAACTCAAAGAAAAACTCGGCGCTATCCTCTGGCAATTTCCACCCAGCTTTAAATTTGATAAAGAAAAATTTGAAAACTTTTTAAAACTCTTGCCCAGAGATACGCTGGCCGCCGCCGACTGCGCAAAAAACTGCAATCCCGACCAAAAAAATATTGATTGGGAAACCCCGCCCAAAAAAAGCCGCCTGCGTTACAGCGTAGAAATTCGCAATGAAAGTTTTAGAAATGAAGAATTCGTAGAGCTTCTGCGCAAATACAAAATAGCGCTCGTAGTTGCCGACACCGCAGGCCGCTGGCCACAAATGGAAGACATCACCAGCGACTTCGTTTATATGCGCCTGCATGGCGACGCAGAACTGTATCGCAGTGGCTATTCTGATGCAGCGCTGGAGCGCTGGTATCAACGTATGAAAGCTTGGAGTGAAGGTAAACAACCGGATGATGCCAAGCTCATTAACTCGCCCAAGGACAACGCAGAGGCTAAAAAAGATAACGATAGCAAGAACACCTCAAGAGATATTTATTGCTACTTCGATAACACCGACAAACTATGGGCACCCTACGACGCCCGCAAGATTCTCGAAAAATTTAACCTTGCCGACACATTAGAAGAGGAACCGGGAAAGCTGCCTAAAGATATCAAGAAGCCCACAGAGGCAAAGAAGCCTAAAGAAACAAAGAAACCCAAAGAAACAAAAAAACCTAAGGAGGATAAGAAGCAAGCCAGCCTGGCTTTTTAGTGTTATTGGTATCGCCGCTTTTTAAAGCGAGCCGCCAAGTCTTGTACCCAAACTGCAATATTCGGCATAACCGGCCTAGCCCTACCTTGGTATAAAGGCATATCGCTGTGGATAAGTCTGTGTTTTGACGGTGTACATCTTGTGCCGGCCATTATATTTTCCACTACATATTGTGTCCGGCACCGCTCTGGCCTATAGTTCACCCCACTGGCTAGCGTCATAGCTTAGGCAATCAATCCTATATTTAGCTGCCTTTTATGAACAAAGCCCTACCACATTGGAATAGCTAGATGGCTAGATGGAAAGCCCCATGAAGAACCACGGTGGGAACAAAACCTTTAGCGACCAATCACAATTATTAGCCCACGGGCAATAAAGCTGCAAAAAACCATTTTTTAAACGAGCAATAACCAGCAACAACGAATCGACGCAAAGGTGGAAGCACAAGAATAGCCAAGCCTGATCGCCATAAATAACGCTGTTATTGCAAAGACTGAATGAATTAAATAAGAGGAAAACCAATGCTTAGTTGGGACGATTTCGACACCGAAGAAGTAATTAAAGAAGCGGGCAAAGAAGCTGCCCGCCAAGACGTACTCAACGCTGCACCCGTAGCGCAAGCACCGGTTATGCAAATCGCACAAACCGAAGCGCCGGATACCACCTTTGCCGCAAGCAGCAACGAAGCCGGCATCAGCCCCGAGCTGGCCAAAGCCCGCGCCGCCCTCGCCGCACTAGACCCGGCACCGGGTATTGCCGAATTGGAAAGCAGCGCAACGCGTATTCAAGTTGATGACAAAATGATGATCAACTGCCGCGCGGACCTCAACCAACTCGTGCCTTTCAAATACGACTGGGCCTGGCAAAAATACCTCGACGGCTGCTCCAACCACTGGATGCCGCAAGAAGTTAACATGACGGCGGATATCGCACTCTGGAAAAACAAAGACGGCCTTACCGAAGACGAACGCCGCGTCATTATGCGCAGCCTCGGCTACTTCTCTACCGCCGACTCGCTGGTTGCCAACAACCTCGCACTCGCGATTTATCGCCTGATTACCAACCCCGAATGTCGCCAATATATTTTGCGTCAATCTTTTGAAGAAGCGATCCACACTCACGCCTACCAATATTGCATTGAATCCCTCGGCATGGACGAAGGCGAAGTCTTCAACATGTACCGCGAGTTGCCATCGGTAGCCAACAAAGCCGCCTGGAGTTTGAAACACACTCAAGCATTGAGCGACCCAACCTTCACCACCGGCACACCGGAAACCGATCAGGAATTGCTGCGCAACCTGGTTGCGTTTTACGTAGTCACCGAAGGTATTTTCTTCTACTGCGGTTTTAGCCAAATCCTCAGCATGGGCCGCCGCAATAAAATGACCGGCGTGGCCGAGCAGTTCCAATACATCTTGCGCGACGAATCCATGCATTTGAATTTTGGTATTGATGTGATCAACCAAATCAAATTAGAAAACCCACACCTCTGGACTGCTGAATTCCAACAAGAAGTAATCCAAATGATTCTGCAAGGCACCGAGCTGGAAATTCAATACGCTCGCGATTCCATGCCACGCGGAATTTTGGGAATGAATGCGGTGATGATGGAAGAGTATTTGCACTTTATTGCGAATCGTCGTTGTGCTCAGGTTGGTTTGAAAGAGCAATATCCAGGTGCGCAGAATCCGTTTCCGTGGATGAGTGAGATTATGGATTTGCGGAAAGAGAAAAACTTTTTCGAAACACGCGTAATCGAATACCAAACTGGCGGAGCGCTTAGCTGGGATTGATTTAATTCAAAGGGTAATATGTATGCGTGATGGCTACGATTTTAGCAAAGGTGAACGCGGTGGATTTTACCGACCCAATGCAAAAGTACATTTGCCTTTGTATCTCGATGACGATGTACAAGAAACTCCCATTAGCCTAGCCGCTGCTAAAGGCAAAGATTATTCTGCATTTGTAAATGATTTGCTGAAAAAAGATATTGAGTTGATTCAGTTAGCACAGTGAAGTATGTAAGACCCCCAAAACCAGAGCACTTAGCTGGGATTGATGCTGTAATACGACGTCATTCCAGTAAGTGCTGAATAAGACGAAAATGGGAAACAAAATTCCGGAGTGAATAATTAAAACCGCTATTGAGTGAATCAGGTTTTCTGGTGGGGCTTGGTAGCGGTTTTTTTATTAATGTTTTTTTGAATATAATTGATGGGAAAAAATGACAAAACAAATTGAAAATAAAGAAAAAGGTAATGTTCCCGAATGTTTTGTTATTATGCCTATAGCAGACTCAGAAGGATACACCACTGGACATTTTACAAAAGTCTACGAAGATATTTTCAAACCCGCTTGCACCTCAGCAGGCTACAAACCCATTAGGGCAGATGAAGTAACTCAAACCAATTTGATTCATTTAGATATTCTTCAAAAACTTATTGAATCACCAATGGCGATTTGTGATTTAAGTTCTAGAAACCCAAATGTTTTATTTGAGTTAGGACTTAGGCAAGCATTTGATAAACCTACAGTATTAGTTCAAGAAGTAGGTACACCTAAAATCTTTGATATCGCACCTCTTCGTTATACAGAGTATAGAAAAGAATTAGGTTATAGAGACGTACTAAAAGATCAAGCCTCAATTTCAGAAGCCATTCGCTCAACACAAAGTGCCACTGATAAAGGAGAGGGCATAAATTCAATAATCCGCATATTATCCCTTTCCAGACCCGCGACATTAAAAGAGACTCAAGAAGGAGATGCATCGGGCCTTCTTCATCTGATCAGAGCTGAAATGAGTGAAATGCGCTCAGACTTCCGGAGTGCGATATTAACAATTGAAAAAAACAAACCCATTGGATTTATTGAGGAAAACAAAAAATATTCCAATCGAATAATAAAAGATGTTATGGCACAATTTAATGAAACAAGAGAACTAATAAAAATGAAGTTCCCAAGCGATCTAATTATTACGGGCATTAATAATACGCGGAAATCTCTTATGCGATTATTGGATACTGAAATATCTATAAACACTCGAGAAGAAGTACTAAATCTTTTGAAACAATGTGATGAATTAGAGCTAGCAACCATTCTTTAATGCGAAATATAAGTGGAATATTATAGGAACAGTTTAATAAACTGTTAGAGTAAAAACACACAACATGAACGAATTCGAAGAAATCGTACACACTGGCGGGAAGATAGAATTTCTTTATGACGAAGAAACGAATTCCGTATCTTCAAGAATTACCCATCAAACGCCCTACGCTTCTACTATCGTCCAATTATGCGTTTCTTTAGAAGGAAAAATATTGGCCTTTATGGCTACTGGTGGATATGGGTACGACATTCCATACCCACAACCATCAATCCCCGTTTGCTTACTTTCCGATCGAGAAGGACTATTTGGTCAGGTATGCCCAAAATGCCATTCATATTTTAGAAGTGACGCCATTTCGGGAAATAGTATTTGCCCATACTGCGGCATTAAGTCTAGAGGGATTGAGTTTTTAACAAAAAATCAGTTAAGTTTTCTTGGTATGTACTGTGGTTCAATTATTCAAACGTTTAACGATAAGCAAAACGTAGAAATTGACCTTGATGCACTACTCGATAATTTGGATGAAAACAAACCCGCGTGGGTATACCCTGAAGAAAGACAGCAAACAAAAAAGAAATGTAGCTGCAGGTGTACCTTCGACATACTGGAGATTATGGCCGGTGTCCAGCATGCGGAAAGTCTAATTTTAAAGATGTTATGGAGTTAAAATTTAACTTATTCGAACAACAATTCAATATAGCTGACGAAAATATTACCGACCGACTGAATAGGGAAATTGAATGGGAGAAGTTAACTCGTTGTATATCAGAGTTTGAAGCGTTAGCTAATATACTAAGAAGACAGCTGATCACTATACCAGCAACAAGAAAACGAAAATCCGATATAAACAAATTGAGCTTTCAGCGGATTGGAAAAGCACAATCTTGTCTAAGCAACTGGTTTGATATCGATTTATTTAAAAATATTTCTGAAGCAGATAAAATATTTTTAAATATAATGTTTAATCGGCGTCACATATTTACACATAATGGGGGGCGAATCGATCAAGAATATATTGATAACACTGACGATAAAACAGTTAAGGTTAACCAAGTCATAAAATTCTCAAGCCGTGAAATAAAAAGATTGATTCCTTTAGTCAGATTGTGCGCCAAAAATTTTATTGAAGACTATGAATCTATTAATTAAACAACTTAATATTTTTTTGGTTACATTTTTGAGTAGCACACCTTACAAAAAACTAAGGATCAAATAAATGGCTGAACCAATTACAAATTTAAAGAGCCAACCTTTATTAAAAACCAAAGCATGTAGGTTAATGGTATTAAACAACTTGAATCGCAGGATCATGTCTTTGGCTATGCGAAATTTGAGATAAAGCTGTGATGCAAATTAGTTCCTATACACCTTATCGCTATAATCGAATATAAATATAATGATCGAATACATATCCAAAAATATCTAGACTAGCCATTCACACACAATATATAAAACTATATGAGAACCTCTGACGTGCAGATAGCAAACCAACCAACTGAAGTATTAACTATTGGCCCTGAGGTTAGTGAGAAGTCATGCAAGCAAATAAAAATTGCGCCACCCAGGCCGGCGTGGCTGGTTTTCTCATTAATGTTTGGCAGCTGCGGGCTTTACCCCATTACCTGGCTGTTTTATAGAACCAGAGAATTTAAATTTATTTTAAAAAATTCGCTCAAGCCATGGTTATGGATTTTTGTACCTCTTGCTGCACTTCCACAGTTATTTGCCCTGCCTCGTTTTGTTAAAGACCTAAATAAGATCGAACTCGAGGCTAATTTACCAACATGGAATGCATGGCACGGCGCTTGGTATGCTTTAGTTATTATATTAACTATTATCTTTAATCTTACAGATAAAATTGAATTACCACGTTGGTCTTTTTTTCCCTTTTTAGTCTTATGGTCATTGCTCTTTACAGTCATTGATCAACGCATAGCACAAGCCAAAAAAGTGCTGACGCAATATGAATATAAAAAATACAAATATCGTATATCGAAAATTGAGTGCTTAACGCTATTAATAGCTTTACCATTTACACTTTTCCTAACCTATACCCTTGTTGCCCCAGATATAAATACCATTCAAAAGTTATCTGATAGCAGTATTTACACAAATACAAAAAATAAATTTACATTACCCATCTTAGAAAATGGTTGGGTCATAGTAAAAAATGGTACTCACTCCAACGGTGATGCCATTTTAGAGTTACACGGCCCTTTGCATGATATGTATTTCATTGCATTTCAATACGCTCGCGATGAATCAATCAATTCTATTATGACCTCCCGTCTCAATGCGATTATAGATAATCTCAGCAATGCAAATTGTAACCAGACCCGAGAGTTCAGCCGAAACGCAGAAACTGTTATAGCTAAGGCCTTTTGCACGGGCACGTTTGTTAATGAAAAAGTAATTGATACCGCTACGATCATTGAAACAAAAGAAGGATTCTTTGAACTCTATGGTCATATGTCAAGCACAGCAAAAAGCTACGCAGAGCATGAAAAAAACTTTAAAGCTATGGCTGCAGGATTCTCACCATTATGAAATTTTTATACTTGTTAATATTTATTAGTCATTTAGCTATCGCCCAACAAAACCAATCAATTAGCTGGGGATCACCATCCTCTAATGAATGGAATGATATTAAAACTGTAATAAGCCAGGTCAAGCTGGAAGACCATAAAGAATTTACTGAGATCGTGGCTAAGGTCGATATTTCAATTAGCAAAAATACGGTCGTTGAAAAAATCACTAAGGTGCTTTACTTTCCTGATATAGGTGCAATCCAAAATAATGGCATTGATAGGGTGCCATTTAACAATGAATTGGATAAGATTAAGTTTATTTCTATTACAACTATCAATAAAAATGGTGAAGAAAAATATTTTTCTAAAGAAGATTTAAAAATTAATGACTCAAATTCTTACAACACGTTCTCAAGCATGAAAAATGCTGTTTTTTCCTATCCAGGGCTGACCGTACAAAGCTTTGTCATATTAAGTTATGTCATAACCAAAAACATTGAACATCGCGAATCCGATTGGTCTAGAGAAGCTTACCCACAAACCTATTACCCTCGAGAGAATTATTCGATAAAGATTCACTGGCAAGAAAATATGGCTATTCAATGGCATAACACAAGTACATTCGTTGAGTGCCTGGAAAGTAACAATTCAATAAAATGTCATGGAAAGAAAATACCAAAAGCGCTCTCAGATGACACCTTCTTTTGGGCTGACCAACTAAACTCCCTCCAAATTGGCCAGCACAAAAGTTGGAATGAAACCATTAGCCATGTACTGGAAAAATTTCAGAAATCACAAATAGACCTGCCAGTTATAGATTCATTTACTAAAAAACTAGTTAGCAATAAAAACAATATGGAAGAAAAAATATCTGCCATTCAAAGGTTTGTTTCACAGGAAGTACAATACATATCCTTGTCTGAACATGGGAATGCATTTACGCCCCATGCAGTATCTAGAACACTGGAAAAGCGGATGGGTGACTGTAAAGATAAGTCAGCACTCCTATTTAGTATGCTAACGTCAATTGGCCTTAAACCTTACCCAGTATTAGTAGTAACTGATAGGGAGAAAATAACAAATAATTTACAGCCATCTATGAATCTATTTGATCATATGATTATATGTTTTGATGCGGTTAAGAAAAATTATTGTATTGATGCAACAAATTCCTACAGTGATTGGAAATATATTTCGCCAGGAATACAAGGAAAAGTGGCGCTGCCATTGATTGCCGGAAGCTCACTTATTAACATCCCTAGCAGTACTTACTTTTATACCTTGACGACTCACTCAGATTTTACTTTTTTGAAAGATGGCAGACAAACGGAATTTCAAAAAAGAGAATATATTGATGAGTATGCCAGTAGATATCGATCATTTTTTGCTGTAAAAAGCGCTAAAGAAATCAATGATTGGCTTTTGGATAATTATCACGAAAATGTTGCGAATAAACCGAAGCCAGAATTTACTATTGACGGAATTAGCGATGTAGATAAAAAAATAATAGTGACGAGCAAAGCTGAATTTGAACCATTCGTCGATGTTGAAGCCGACCTTGACTACATTGAAAGTGATGCATGGATTTTGTCGGAGCTAGGTGGTGCACTTATTCCAAATAAAGTATATGAATACAACACTAAAGGCCTTAAAGTTTCCTCGACAATTACCTTCGATATCTCCCGAAATTGGACAATTAAGATATTGCCAGCGACCACAAACCTTATTCATAAATATGGCTCAATGACTAGAACCATACGTAAAATCAATTCAGGTAAAGCAGAAGTCGTTACCCAATTAGAAATACCAAAAAAACTTATACCTTTTAATGAAATAGAAAATTTTAATAGCTTTATTAAATTACTTAAGCAGGAATCATCTATTAGTTTTTACGGCGAAAAATTAGAACTAAAGGGGTCGAGTGAACCTCCCCCAGTTTGACGGATACATTTAATCAGCGACAATAGTCGCAGGAGGAGTGTCCCATGAAACAGAAACGTAAACCCTACCAAACCTACACCCGCAAGAGAACGCGGGGTCACCCATTAGACAATTAGTCACCCATTAGACAATTAGGTCTAATGAGATGACTCGCCTCTCACCCTAAAGTAAGATGAATACGTCAAAACCAAAAAAGGCGGATTATCATGAATATCAAAACATTAGGTGTTGATTTAGGTAAACATGGCGTACATATTTTTGGACAAGATACTGACGGAAAGAAACTGATTGGTAAGCAACTAACCAACAAACAGTTTGCTGTATTTCTTTGTAAGATTCTACCTTGCCGAGTTGTATTTGAGGCATGTGGTGGTGCGCACTATTGGGCTAGGTTAGCCAAAAAGTGGGGACATGATGCTGTGATGATTCCCGCGCAATTTGTAAAACCATTTGTTAAGTCCAATAAAAATGACATGCTCGATGCAGAAGCTATTTGTGAAACAGGGCAAAGACCTAACATGCGTTTTGCAAATGTTCGTAGTGAAGAACAACAGTCGCTCGGTTGCCTACTGAAATTACGCGATGGCCTTATCACAGAACGAACTGCGTGCATTAACAGAGGGCATGCTTTTTTATTGGAGTTTGGCATCCCCCATTATTAAAGGACGTGGATTTATTAGGAAGGTCACAGAATTGTATACCGATCCAGAAACACCGATACCTCCACTGTTGCGTCGCGTGTTGTCAGAAGTGGTTGATCAATATTTAAGATTAAATGAACAAATTGAAAGTCTGATGGTTGAGCTGGAATCCATTGCCGCAGGCAATGAAGCTACCAAAAGGTTAATGTCAATTCCTGGTGTGGGTGTTATTACTGCATGCTACATTCTTGCGTGGGTAGGTGATGGTAAGCAATTTAAAAGTGGTCGAGAGTTTGCTGCCTGGATCGGCCTTGTGCCAAGACAATATGGTACTGGTGGTGTAACGCGATTGTTGGGGATTAGTAAGCGAGGCAATGGTGGACTACGTGAATATCTTATACACGGAGCGAGATCGGCAATTCAGTGGAAGCTGAAAGAAAATCATAGTTGGTCAAAGTGGATAAGTGATTTAATTCAAAGAAAACCAAAGACAGTTGCAGTCGTTGCTATGGCAAATAAAATGGCAAGAATTGTCTGGGCTGTTTTGACAAAAGAAACAAATTACACATCGCAATTTATTTTAGAGTAAATCTTCAGTTTGCATAATTTATGACAAAAAGTTCACAACACCGTTAAAGCCTGTAAAACGCAAAAGTATTTAATGCTGTAGGTCTTATTAGGATAACGGTGAGCGGATCACATAGTGGGGCGGAATATTAAATTCCATCTAGACCTCGGATACATTACCGTAAACTATTCGTCATAAAGTGTTGCAAAAGGGAGGCGAGTCATACATTGCGTTTTGCCTTTTGATAAATTAGGCTAGCTTTTAAGTTAATTTATCAAAAAGGAGGAGTGTTATGGCAAGGCCATTACGTTTGGAATTTGCGGGTGCGCTGTATCATGTGACTTCGCGCGGCGACAGGCGCGAAGATATTTTTGAAGATGACAACGACAGGGAAACCTTTTTAGCAATTCTTGGCGATATATGTTGCGATCACAATTGGGTGTGTCACGCCTACTGCTTGATGTCCAATCATTACCATCTGTTAATCGAAACACCCGATGCGAATCTTGCAAAAGGTATGCGTCAGCTTAATGGTGTATACACGCAAAAATTTAATCGTGCGCACAATCGAGTTGGCCATGTTTTTCAAGGTCGCTATAAAGCTATCTTGGTGGATAAAAATAATTATTTGTTAGAAGTCGCGCGTTATATAGTGTTAAACCCTGTACGAGCACAAATGATACGTTCTATTCGCGACTGGCGATGGAGTAGTTACCGGGCAACGGCAGGTTTGGTTGTTGCACCGGAATGGCTGGATATTCATTGGCTGCTTGCGGCATTTGATCGTCAAAAAAGCAAAGCTATTGAAGCGTATAAATTATTTGTTGCAGATGGAAAGGGCCAGCCTTCGCCTTGGCAGCAATTGAAAAACCAGATTTTTTTGGGTGATGATGCTTTTGTTGAGCAGCATATAAAGCTTGTTGATGGCGATAGAAATTTAATGTCAATCAAAAAAATTAATGTTTGCCCGGATAGAAATCAATGCACGCCGTGCATGCCTTTTTTCAGCAAGGGTGAAATAATTAATATTATTATCCCGAAACCTATTCCTATCCACATTAAATACTCAAACAGTGATGTGTAATTTGCCAACATTTCCAGCGGCGTGCTGCCGCCAATTTTTGTATCTATGGCTGCTAGTTTAGATAAACGAAATGCCAGGGTTTCTGATAAAGCGGTTGCGACAAACCAGGTGCCCATAGTGACACTAACTACTTTGCTTATGGATAATTTGGTTACCGCTGATAGGCCAATGGGTGAAAGGCAAAGCTCGCCGGTGCTGTGCAATAAATTGGCTAGCACCAGCCAGATTGCTGCAACTTTACCCGATGAGTCAGGAAATTTTGCGCCAATCACCAATGCGGCAAAGCCGAGCCCCACCTGAATAATTCCCATCGCAAATTTAACTGGTGTGCTGGGGTTTAAGTTGCGCTTACTCAACCATGGCCATAGCAGTGCAAATGGGATAGCAAAAATAACCACGAAGGCGGGATTGAGCGCTGCAAATTGACTGGCAACAAAGGTAAAGCCATTGACTTCCCGATCGACGACACGATCGGCATAAAGCATCATTGAGCCAGCAGATTGTTCAAACAGGGACCAAAATATAATGGATGAGACTATAAGAACCATTAGTACCACTGTGCGTGAAAATTCCGGCGAGAAATAAAATTTATAACCCCAACCGATAAAGCCGACAAAGAATAATAAGGTTGTGTATAGCACGAGTTCATTCACAAGGGGTGAGACTTCGATAATCTGGTTCTGAGTTAAAATTGCGCCCAGTCCCATGAGAAGCACGAATCCGGAAAAGAGTAAAACAGTGTTACTGTTTGCCGTAATCGTAATATTGTTATGCAGCATTGAATAAGCAACTATGCCAATAATTCCCACCAGCAGGAAAATATTTTGTGTGATATGAACTATAGGTTCGCTTTGCACTAAAAACCAAAAAAGAATAATGGTGGGAATAGTCGCAAGATAAATGATGTGTTCGCGGCTCAGTAAAGTTAAAAATTTTTCGCGCAGGGCCGCCGGATTTGGCGCTTCTGCGAAACCTTGTAAATATTTTTGGCCATAAGTAAATGTGAGGAGACCTATCATCATACCAATTCCGGCAAGGCCAAAGCCGTAACGCCAGCCATAGGTTTCGCCGAGCCAACCGCATGCCAGGGTTGCCACCACTGAGCCGATATTAATGCCCATATAAAAAATGGTGAAACCGGAATCGCGTCGCGGATCATTTTCCGGATAAAGGTTGCCAACAATAACCGAGATGTTGGGTTTTAAAAATCCGACGCCTGCCACTATAAATGCGAGCGCTAAATAAAATATATTGACGGCAGTAGTATCCTGATGCGTAAGTGCATTGGTGAGCGTTGTGCCCGCAGTAATTAGCGTTCCACCGGGTAAAGAAATATCCTGTGTTAAAACTGTGCCCGCTGCATAGTAAATGGCTTGCATGCCTTCAACGGTCATTAATGAATGGCCTATAACTAAAAGAATGCCGCCAAAAATAACCGCTTTGCGCGCACCTAAATATCTGTCTGCAAACAACCCCCCCACTACAGGTAATGCATAGACCAGGCCCGCATAGGCTCCTAACACATCTAACCCCTGGCCATCGCTAAAAAGATGATGTTTGGTAAGGTACAACAATAATAAATATTTCATTCCATAAAATGAAAAGCGCTCCCACATCTCGGTAGTGAAGCAAACATACAAACCTTTGGGGTGGCCTAAAAAATCTTCAGCGGGTGAATTCATATTATTGTTAAAACACTTAGGTAAGGTTTTAGAGCAGCTTTACTCACCAATAAAATAAGGCTTGTAGTTTAATTGGGTCGAACTATAAAAATTAACGAATGAATATCAGTATTGAGCCGGAAATTTAAAAAGCCGCGTTCAATTGCGGCTTTTTAAATTTAAATTGTACGCTATGGGATACATTAATTTACATTTTGATGCTGTACTCAAGGTACATCACGCGCCCAGTGTTGTCATATAGATCGTAGTGCGTTTGTTCATATTGACCATTGCGATCAAATACGGGATCTTCATTGGTAATATTTGTGGCGCCGATCTTCCACTTGCCCCATCTGTCAGCATCGAAAGAGTAGGATAGGTTCATGGTCGTCCAACTTTTCAAATCCTTGTCGCTGGTGTCTAAAAAGGCTGTAGCGGAATCATCAAATGCAATGAAGTCTTGTTGTGAAGAGGGTCCGATATAGTCAACGACTAAATCCACCGAATGTTGCGCCAGTTGCCAGCCTAAGGTTAATTGCATTCTGATTTCGGGCTGTAAATTAAAACCTGCAGTGTCCTGCAATCGACCACTAAAATATCCCGGTTGTTCATAAGTTAGCGTATGAGTCATAAACAAATTGCTGGTAAATCTACCGATGCCTGTATCAAGGCCAGCATTAATTTGCAGATCTAGACCTGATGCAGATAATTCACCGTTGTTAACATAGCTACTGTGCACAATGGGTTTGGTTTTCGATCTATCAATATAAGTATTAGTCGTGGGCACAAACTGGTATCCGGCAATTTCTGCGTAGAATACATCTTGCGTTTGGGGCTGTACTATCACGTCTTTAATATTGACCTTCCAATAACTAAGATCAACCGATAAGTCGCTAAAAATTGCCCAGTTTCCACCGATGCTAAATGACGTAGATTTTTCTGCGTCGAGATCCTTATTACTATAAAAATAGGTATCTATTTGCGTAGTGCTGCAATCCTCTGGTGCAATTCCATTTTTATTGCAGGTAAATTGATCAGATGCTGGTTCTGCTGAAAATGCTGTAGCGCCATAAACTTGATCCAGGCTTGGTGCGCGAAATCCTTTACCCACTCGGCTGCGTAGCTTGACGGTATCGGTAACTGCCCATGTCGCGCTTAGCGATGGGGATGTCGCTGAACCAAAATCGCTGTATGAGTCGTAGCGGATTGCGGCATTAAGTTCTACCTTGTTGACGAGAGGAATGACGGCTTCTCCAAAAGCTGCATTGATGTCGCGGTCGCCCGCTGCTGAATTGCCGGAGCTGCCGCCAACAAATCCTCCTTCTGATGAGCGGTCATATTTGTTTATATAGTTCAGGGAGATGCGCTCTGCACCGACAAGTGCCAGCACGTCGCCAGAGCCAAACCAGTCGCCCAGGCCAAATTGTAACTGGCCATAGATCTTATCCATATCACTCAAATTATCTTGTGTTGTAACGGCACTCATCGCAAGTGATCCCTCTGCAGAAAAAGGATCTATGTTTTTGTTAAGAACGTATTCAAGGCCAGGATAGGATAGGTAGTAGTAACCAAATTCTTTTGTGTCATAGCGACTTTTTTGTAAATAAACTTCGTAACTTATGTCCCCGGTAAGTTTTCCACGCAGGCCAAAAGTGGTGTCCAGTTGGGTGTCGGTAATAACATTGTCTCTGGGACCAACATTGGTCCAACGATAGTACCCCGTCAGCTCGTAGTTATTACCAATTAGCCCCGCCGTTTGTAGGGCAGGAATATCAAAAGGCACATCTTTATAGTCGGCGGGCATGTTGTCCCAGGTTGCAGCAGCTGGCGCAAAACGGCCGAAAGATTCAACACGAGAAAGAATCGAGCGCGCATAAAACTCTGTATCTTCATTTAAGTTGCGGTTGTAATTTAGGTAGATATTGGTTTTATCCAGTTCAGCCTTGTTTGTGGAAGTATTCGCGAAACCGTACATGCAGTAGGTATTTTCATTGAGATCAGATGGCGCTCCCCAATCTATATCTGCATCTACAGGGCCCAAAAAATTATTGCTTGTTGTGCAGCCTGTGGCTGCTCTGATTCGATCATAACCTGTATCCGGATCATAAATCGCAATTGAGGATCCGTAAATTGAATAGCCGACTGTATCAATGTAGGCGTCTATTACACCGTCGCCATCAACGTCCTTTGCGCTGGCTTTGGTATAGCCGCGAGCAGAATCGTAAATAGCGTCCCTATGACTTTTTTCTATGGCAAAAGTAAGGTTGCCTTGTTCAGTAGTTATACCGGCGAGCATGCTCGCGCTGAAATCGCTTCCATCATCATTGGCGCGATTACCTTGTCTAAGATTAAATTTAAGCCCATCGAAGTTCTCGTGCAAGTGAATGTTAATCACACCCGCCACTGCATCTGAGCCATAAACAGCGGAAGCCCCATCGGCAAGTACTTCGACGCGTTCGACTGCGGCCATGGGAATCATATTAATATTGGTGGTCGATGCGCCCAGGTTTGGCGAGCCAACCATGCGTCTCCCGTCAATCATTACCAGAGTTCGAGTGTCTTCGAGACCGCGCAAATTAATGGTTGCATTGGATTGCGCGCTGCTGCCTGAGCGCTCGCTAAAAGAACCAAAGGCATTTAAGGGCGAGCCACGCAATACATCAGCGATCGTAAGTGCGCCTGTGGCTTCAATGAGTTGCTGATCTATTTGTATTACTTGCCCACCACTTTGATACTCGCTGCGCTTAATGCGCGAACCAGTGACTACAAGTTCTTCCACAGTCGTGTCATTTTGATTGACTTGAGCCAATACTGTCGGCGAAAAAAATTGCAATAATCCTGTTGCACCCAATGTGGCAGTTTGCATGGCGATGAGTAACTTATTCCGCATTCTGGTCATAATTAAACCCCTTTTTTTATGTTAAAAGTAGACGATATAAAATCTCTGAGAACAATTGCTTCAACTAAAATATTTCTTTAATTCTCACAACACATTTTTACATGACTAAAATCTTATGCGCCAAAATTGTTCATTTCTGTATTGAATTAGAATATTCTAGAGCAAATAGTGGGTAGTTTATTGAGTATAAATAAAGACTTTCCTGAAAAGGGAAAAATTATTTTATCAGCTGTAAATCGCTGCAAATAAACTGCCAATAATGGAATTAAAAGAATCAAATACGCATTGATGTTTTATGCGACAGCAGTGAGCCTGACCCGAACGGCTCCCACTTCGCGAGGAGGATAACGAACGAAAGGGGTCATTGCGTTTTGCCTTACAAATTAATTCTTTTAGGAGAGCGGAGCTAGGTAATTAAATTTCAATTAACCAAACGAATCATAAGTACGGAATTTATATTACATTAAAACATCCGGTCAGACTTTATGCGCCACCAATAGAACAAGCCGCTCACAACCCCTAATTTAAGAATTATCGAGATAATTATGGACTACGCAGAAAAACTTAATGGCGCACTGCTTATACAAGAATTTGTTTCAGAAGAGTTCCTTAAACAAGGAAAAGCTATTCAATCATTTGAATGGAAACCAATTATTGAATCGATGGCGCAAAAACATGATTTGATTATCTACATCAATGGATTGCCATGCATCTTCAAAAACATCTCTAGGGAATCTATTGAAGATTATCCAGGCAAAGTAGGTAACGAAAATATAAATGCTCATGTAAGAGAGTGGGCAAAAACTGCTGGCAACGGCTAACTAAGCAAGTATGCTTGCCTGAAGCATAAAATCAAATAGAATTTTTCACTCAATAGGTTTTTAAGGAACAATTATGGAAATTTTTGATATTACAGACATTATTAAAATTTTATTCCCTGTGCTAGCCACCCCACTTTTATTTAAGCTATATAAGCAACATGTTCTTGTATTAAATTTTCTATGGAAGAAATTCATCGGAAAACCGTTAACAATTAAAAATAAAACCATACGAAAAATAGCAGAGCAGCAACTTGATTTGGCGAACATAAGATTAATGTATCCACAGTTTCACTTTAGAAACATTTACCATGCCAAAGCTATTATAAAATGGTGCAATAAATTAAGGATTGGTATAGATGATATTAGCGGCTTAAGTACAAAAGTAATTTACAATGAAAATGAGTCACCTAAAGTTCGATTAAACGATAAAGGTATTTTGATTGACAAAATAGCAACATTTGCTTTTATTGTAATTTGTGGTGCAACAACTATCTTAGCTGGGTCTACTCCCTTTTTAAGCGGTGTATTCGGAGGGATTTGGCTGAGAATGAACGAGGCCAATCATTACGTATGGGTTGAGGGTACAGAAAGCGCACGCCGGATCACAGCTAGCGAACCAAAGCCTCCAGTACTCCTCAAAGAAAACTGCGCGCAACCATTTTCTGAAGCTTACGCTTTAACAGAAGTTGAAATTACTTACCTTTGTAAATATTTCAGCGACGAAGAGTCGGCAAAAAAATATCAAGAAAAAACTCTAAAGAGGAGCATCTGGATGGCCGCATCTATATGTCCTATTTTTTCAATTGCTTTTTTTCTCTACCTATTTTCCTTTTTCAAAATAAATAGGGTGTCTAAGTTGTCCAAGATAATCCGTGGATCAGAACAAGCCTACGACTCTAAAATTAATAGTAAGATGGAGTAAGCCTACGCACGCCAACATTTCACGGTTATGCAGATACCGCGTCGCATTGGGCTGCGCAAGCTTACCCTTTACCTACTCACATAAATAAGCTCTTACTGTATTTTCAATTTAGGGCGGCCACTCAGCCGCCCTACTTTTTAATCAGCACACTTTACAAAATGATCATAAATCTTACTAAACACATCCGCCAAACCTGATACCGCACGTGCAGGCAAGTCAAGATCTTGATTGATGGTGCTGAACAAAGAATCGAGTAATGCAACTTGATTGTGCAATTGATAAGCATCATTTTCAGCAATATCTTTTTGAACAGCGTGACCAATACTTTCAAGATATTGACTATCGGGCGCGAGGATTTCAACAGAAGCGTTTTTATAAAATTCGTATTGAGTAGTATTGAGTAAAATTACGAAAGGAACACCACTGACGTTCTGGTTGTGTTCGGAAGGAGGGATTTTATCCATAATAGGTTCTCACAATAGGGATTTATACCAAAAGGTAGCCCATCCAGCCACCATAACAAAGATGTACTGAAGGGGCACCAAGACAAAGTCTTGTGCCAGTTTGAGTTCAACCCGAGGTACGAATCCCGACAGCGGATTTTGCCGCTGCCGGAGCAGAATATTAGAACGACTTTTGACTGTCAACGAAAAATGTTGGGAGAAAGCTTATGAGAGTAAGGTCCGTAAGAAGTAAAAGGTTTTACGGAGAGATTCATACAATAAACTTTCACATTGCGTTACACTTCATGCGAGCCACATGTAAAGATATAATCAGGCGCTGCCCCAATAGCCACTATTAAAAACGAAGGAAAATTTATGGATGAATTAAATCAGTTTAAATCCGTCGATGATTTAAAAAAATAATTTCTCCTTTGGAGGGCTTCGCTGCCAGACGGCGGAGCGTTAGATATGCTTGAACTATAAATAAGCAGCAAATCCAATATTAAAAACAATAAGCTCACAAAGGAATAGAAATGAAAAACACTAAAACAGCAATATTTATTCTGTCAGCGTTAATGGTAACTACATCAGTGCTTTCTGCTGAGAATGCTGGAGACCCTTCTCTTATCCAAGAACAATGCAAAAGCTCTTCGGAAATCACCACTTTGCGGGATTTTACAAATAGCTCTGAACGCTGGCTAGACTCAACAATATTAATTGGAAGGGATCTTGGAGGCACAAAAATTTCTGTCAACATTCACAATCAGTCATTAAATTATGGGCAATTTCTAACGCAACTTAACATCAACGGATTTACTGCGTACAAATCAAACGACTATATCCAAGTAATTGATCTTAGGGGGATACGCAGCGCACCAATTCCAGTGGTAGAACAAGGTAAAAGCTATTTTGATGATGAATACGTAACCGATTATATAAAAACCGAAAAAGCCTGCGCACGTACCATGCTAATCACAACACGCCCACTGGTGCCTCAGTACAGCAGCCTTGCTGCTCATCAGAACGCACATATGCTGGTTGTTGTCGAT
Organism: Pseudomonadota bacterium; assembly: GCA_040385335.1. GTDB lineage: Bacteria > Pseudomonadota > Gammaproteobacteria > Pseudomonadales > Cellvibrionaceae > Cellvibrio. The sequence goes on along the minus strand of JAZKHP010000070.1, from coordinate 38,559 downwards.
ACTTACAAAAATGTTCAGCGCTTGAAGTTAATCATCAATGCAATAGAAAAAAATATCGCTACACCTGAAGTTTGTTCCGATAATGAATGACTAAAAATGCGCTTTTTAGAAGCCATTATTAACACACTAAAAATAGGTCAACCAAATATGGAACTTAAAATGATAACTATCAATAAAATTATATTTTTTACAACAATATTTTTAGCAACCGTATCAACATCATTTTCACAGGCAGCCGATCAAGCATCTACTCAATCAGCCACCGCACCCAAATCAAAAAATAAATTCAACACAACTATGACATTGAATGATGTGGCAAACTACGTAGAACGCGGCTTAAAAGCAAAAATAATAGTCGGAAGAAACTATGCAGATAAAGAGGTTTTGATAAACTTAAGCAAAGGGTCATTGAGCTACGATCAATTATTGACTCAGCTTAATATCAATGGTTTTACTGCCTATAGATCAAAAGACTACATTCAGATAGTTGCCACTAGAGATGCACGCCAATATTCAATCCCTGTTGCAGAAGAAGGTAAAACTTATTTAAATGATGAGTACGTAACAGATTTTTTAAAAACAGAAAAATCTTGTACGTTAAAAGTACTAGGCTTACTAAGACCACTTGTACCTCAATACGGTCACCTTAGCTCATATAGAAACGCACATACGATTTTGATTGTAGATACCTATAGCAACATACAACGGATTAAATTAGCCATAAAAAAATTGAAGATAATTTAGAATCACCGGAAGACTGTACGGAAAATAATGAAGAGCAATAGTCACACTATTGAGGTCGGCGTCCAAGCGCAGAAGTAAATGGGCAGTAACACTCGGGCTTTGGCATATCGCTTACAAACCACGCTTAAAACCTAAACTGCAAAATTATTAAAATGGGTAATCAAAAATCATGATTAAAACACTAATTATATTAACAACCATTTTCACGCTAATCGCGTGCGCCAGCAAACCTGAAAAAATTAAAAAAACTGAGGATGTGAATCTTGCAGCTTCATTGTCATCGCTAATCGGTGAGCCTAAAAAAGTTGATCCAAAGATTTTGGATAAATTTTCGCTAGGCTCCAAAGAAAACCCAATACGTGTAAATGGCCCAAAAGGCCAACGCAATTATCTTTCTCGCTTAGTATGTGAAAACAATGAAACTGTATCTGCATTTAATCGTAAAGGTAGCGTTGGCAGGGGACCCTTTGGAACCACCATGGATGTTTACGAAGTTATCTGCGACACCAATAAGGGCGTTGTTAAACATGACGTTTTTTTAGACATGTACCATGCTAACTATATTGAAACACGCCCAGCTGCCGGGTTTATTGAATTAAAACCGGCGAAATAATTAGAGTAGCGCGTTGATTGGGTAAGTTTACGCACCCCAACATATCTGACTAATTAATAGAACATTGTTAATTACAAAAATATTTATTTAGAAGCGGTCGCACATTTTATTTTATGGTTTGTGTGGATACATGGTCGTGTTGGAGTGCCTCGCTCGTAAACTCGCGATTTACCACCAACTACAATATTCTGAACACAGGGCGGCCATTCAGCCGCCCTATTTTTTATCTAGCACATTTCACAAAATGATCATAAATCTTACTAAACACATCTGCTAAACCTGATACTGCACGTGCTGGCAAATCAAGATCTTGATTGATAGTGCTGAATAAGGAATCGAGTAATGCAACTTGATTATGCAATTGATAAGCATCAATGTCAGCATTATCTTTTTGAACAGTGCGACCAATGCTTTCAAGATATTCACTATCGGGCGCGAGGATTTCAACAGAAGCGGTTTTATAAAATTCGTATTGAGTGGCATTAAGTAAAATTACAAAAGGAACACCACTGACGTTTTGGTTGTGTTCGGAAGGAGGGATTTTATCCATAATAAGTTCTCACAATAGGGATTTATACCAAAAGGTAGCCCCACCCAGACACCAGAATAAAGGTGCAACTGAATGGAACACCAAGACAAAGTCTTGTGCCAGTTAGAGAGCAACCCGGGGTACGAATCCCGACAGCGGATTTTGCCGCTGCTCGGGCAGAGTAGTAGAAGGACTTTTCACTGTCAACGGGTAAAATTGTGAGGACCCCGTAGCTCGTAAGGAGTGCAATGTATTATGAGGATTCTTGCCATTAACTTCATGCATTAGGCTACACTTCAGACAGTCTACAAAAAGCATTACCCTTACTTCCAAGCTGGAACTTGAAAAATTTTCATAAGGAATCTGCAATGTCTGAATCTACAATCACTAACGAAGGAACTCGACTGCCTAACCTATCATTAGCCAATCTATCACTCGGTGCCGCCTTCGCGCTCTCTGCCATACTGCCTACTACCGGAATCATTCTCAGCACGCTCGGTCTAAACTCGGGGCTCAAGATTCTTCAGAACTATCAACTGCTCATCTTTCTTGCATTCGCAAACTACTGGCTTCCCGCAATTTTTATCTACAGTACATTACGACTGTCAAAGATAAGTGCTTGTTTGCGACTCAGCACCTCCGTTCATTTAACTATTTTGATTGGTAACCTTCTTTTTATTTTATATATTGTTGCTCGCACACTTGCCTCTACTGTTCAAGGAGGCGGTGTAAGTTTTGCTGTTGCATTATATCGTCCTTTAATTATCTTTCCTGCTTAGGCTCTGCTTGCGTTAGGATTCATTGTACTTTATAAAAGATCGCGCCAATTTACACATATTCAGTACGCATCCAATTTAACGCAACGATTTGCTTTATCTGATTTAGTTTTAATTTTATTTGCTTTATCAATCCCAGCCGTGTTTTTAATGACGTTACCTGTCAGAAAAGTAATGATGCTTTCAACTGAATACTCACGATTGTGCGACAGTGCGGAAATTAAAATCCTTGAGCCTGTTAAAGGTGCAAAAAGTATTGTATTAATGCCAGATTCATTTTCAGTAATGGCTCAGGGGCGGCAAACTGAGAGAGGATCATGGACTGCTTACTTGTTAAATCAAAGTTTATTGGACTTTATCGAGCGCCCCGCAACGAAGGAAACTGGTATCGCAGGCACAACTGAGTATGAAAGAGTTAGCACAATTGGCGAAAGAATTTTACGATCAAAGCCCGGCTCAAATGCCCAAACAAAATATGTATACGAGCCAATAAATGAAATTACCGCAGAATATGAAATTCATTCGGAGAAATTAACTCTTGAGCGAGGGGCAGAACTAGGATTGGGCGGTGCACGCATTGAGATACGCAGAAGAAATGATGGTCATCTTGTAGCTTACGCGCAGTATTATTGGAGTAATAAAGAATTTAGAGCATGCCCTAAAGAGTCGCACAACGGCCTATTTATATACAAATTTATCGCTGGAGCTCTAAATGTTGAACGAAACTAAGCGGTCGGATTGAACTTCCCTTTTTCTGATGACCACCTAACAAATTTAGCAATTAGCCAGTAATGAAGGAAGCCTCAGCCACCCGAGCACTCCTAGCAGATGAAGAAATTAAAATGGGCATTGAGGGCAATATTAAAAACGAGCTTCTACAAAATGAAATTGACGCGGCAGAATACAAAGCGTGGTGGAAATCAAAAAAATGAATGCTTATAAATTAAAGTCTGATTATGAAAATTTCTATTCTTTCATTATTGAAAATACTGGGCTTTTTAACAAAATGCCAAGCTTTTCAGCAAAGTTTAAAGCCAAACCAAGACTTAAAGACTGGGTGGAACCCCATGGCAGCTTCTTTCAAAGTGAAAATTACCGCGCTAAAGGAGTTAATATCCCCGACATAACAACTTGGTTATTAGGGAATTTAGTGTTAAATGAAAATGCTTACAGCCTATTGCATACCCATTTGTTAAAATTAGGCGAATTTTTGCCAGTAGACAGCGAAGGTATTAAATATTATATTTTTAATGCGCTAAACATCATTGTTGATGAAGCCATAGATCAAGAGAACACTAAAAGTATTATTGAATCAGGGATAAATATGGGCCTTGAAAGCTTGCAGTTTATCCCAGAAAAAACGAGAGATCAGTTAGTCTTCAAAACAAATGCAGATAAATTAGCGGCTTTATACTGCACAGAGAAATTTAACCAACTAGTAACAACCAATAAGTTAAAAGGCTTAAGCTTCGAAACCAATTTAGTTTCAAGTTAATGATTCGTAAGTAGCACTATGATTGAGTTTAAATTTCCAGAAGAAAAAGTAGTAGCATTACATTATGCAATGTAATGGGTAACGAAGAAGCAAAAACAATTATTGAAAATGGCTTTGTTAGTGATCGAAAACAAGCTTTGGCATTAACAGAATTTTATTGGGCTATGGTAGATCAATCGGTAAAAGACCAAGGCGCGGGGTTAGAAATAATGACCAATGAAGGAGTTGAATTCTGGATGGAATATATATTCCATACCATCAACGGCTATTTAGTCAGTAACGGATATGAAGCCGAATGGGATACAGAATAATAAATACAAGCGAGTCCAGATGATTATCTTTACTCGCCACCCCTATGTACGTGACCTGATATTCCACTATGCTAATTCGCTGGAAGATAGCCGTGTATTAAATATCCTGGAAAACGGCGTAACAACTGAAGACGAAGCAATCAAGTTTGCCAACTTTATCTGGCAGATGATCGACCAAATGGCCATTGACTGCGAAAACAACACTCAGGTATTAGGTCGCACAGATAATAGCGATATGATGCCCGACCTAGACTATGAAGTTAGTCTATATTTAAGCAATCAAGGTTTTGACGATATTTGGGATAAAAGCTGTGATGAAAATTAATTTCCTATCAGTGAAGAAAATCTGTATTTATGCTTATATTTTATCCTTCATTATTTACGTTATTGCACTCCCTACAAGTGCACATGAGTTATCAAAAAGTATTTTTGTCTTAGATACCACAGAGATTGACGTTACAACTCTAGATAATATTTATAAGCTGTATGGAAAAAACAAGGAAAACAAAAGTGATGCGGCTTCGCTAGAGGTTTGCTATCGCAATTCTACACAAAATGCTTTTGTAGTTTTTGAAAGCGGTGCTATGGGCGGATTTACTAGAATCACCAGTATCAAAATAATGACTCATAAACCAAAATTATTCTGTGCTATTACTAATGTTGATATACTCTCATTAACTTATGGAAATGGTGTTCGGCTGGGTCAAATATGAAAATATTTTTTAAACAATTTCGATGTCTCCTTTATTGATGTTGGTGGTTATTCCAAAGAAAGTGCTAGCTGCGTGATTAGTGCCATATCTACCTGCGCAGGGTTACAACTATAAAAATGGCAAGGCCGCAGCTTGCCCTTTTTCACTCGGCGATTTTACGCCTTCAACGAGTGAACCATTAACATCAAAACGGATTAATATAACGCAAGAAAATATTCATTTTTTAACACCCACAACTCATGAGGAAGACCCATTTAATGGAAGCACCAGCACCCAAGAACACCAATCCAATTATCACTACAATTAGTGAGTTGTTTGAATATGAGAAGGATTTAAGAAAAGGGGGTGAAAACAATCTTAAATATATTCAAGTGACTCACCTTCTTTGGTTAATAATCATTTTACCAGCATTGCTGTCCATATCTGTCGCAGTTTTCAGTTACTTATGGAACCAACAATGGCTCTATACAACAAGCATTACGGCATTGCTCTTATCTTATCTAGGTGCAATACTATACCCATTTATTTCAGCTTGGATATTTAGAGAATCAATCAAAAAAATAATTAAAAATCCATTAATCCCACAACTAAATATTGCTGCAACATGCATTAATGCAGATATATTATTTTTAACAATTTTAGGAAAAAATCCACTACTAGATCTCGAAATAGCATATTTAGAAATAAAGGTCGAACGTGATTCTTTCGAAAAAAGGGTAGGAATTGTTGTTGGTGCTATAGATAAATTGGGAATCGCGCCCGGCTTACTCGCTGCATTAATTTCGCTACAGAAGTTAATCCCAGCTGGTAGTCTGCAGTTAAAAGACCAACCTTTCGAATACCAGCTAATCTTCATACTCTCCTTCGCGCTACCACTTCTCTACATTATGGGAGCTACCGCACATATGTCAATTATGAAGCTAGACAGAACACTGAAAATCCTTGAGCTAGTTATTACCCGTAAAAAAAACAGAATGAATTCACCTATACGTCAAGAACGCGCTACTCGTAAAAAATAGCATCTAGATTGGGCTGAGGCACGAAGCCCAACACTTCGCCCTTACAAATTAACAGAGTACAATTTTAAAATAAAAATACAAAAGCTATCGCACTGGCACTATAAATACAACACCTGTAAAAAGACCTGAACAAGGAATTTGGCAACGACGCTTTTGGGAGTTTATGATTCGCGATGAGCAAGATTATCTAAACCATATTGAATACACACACAAACCCTATCAAACATGACTTGTAAGGACGAAGTATTGGGCTTCGTATTCAGCCAACATGACTCGCTCCAACGTGGCTCGGTCCAACCAACAATTTTGAATATTGGGCGGCTAGCAGCCGCCCAATATTCTACAGCCAGTGATAATATTTTTATTTCTGTTAGATGGGCAGATGGTCAATGAAAAGTAAATGAATGGTAAGCAAACGGTAAATGGGGAGCGGTTAATCTAATCAGCAATAGAGTAATATCAAGGTTGCAATTTCTGGTCGATTAACTGTTTTTTAAGACTTACAACAATAGGAAAAATACAATGAAAGAGCTTCGCCTCGCTGGACAGATTTTTATTGCCGTTGCCATGATCGCCTTTGGCATACAACATTTTATTTATCTCAACTTTATGACCCGCATTTTTGCCCCCCTGCCCGCGTGGATGCCCGCTCATGCAGTATTTGCTGTAATCGCAGGTATTTTGTTGTGCCTGACAGGTGCTGCGATTATCCTCAAAAAAAATGCGTTCAACTTTAGCCTGGCACTCGCTAGTGCAATTTTGTTGATGTTCGCGATTTTTCAGTTGCCCGGTTTAATCGGCAATTTGAGCAACCCCATGATCTGGACCAACGCAGGCAAGGCCTTGGTGCTGGCAGGCGCTAATTTAATTGTGGCGGGAAGCCTTGCGAATGATGCGCGCACAGGCTCCTTTACACTTCTGAAACCCCTGATCCCCTTCGGGAAAATCTTTCTTGCCGGATTCTTTATTCTTGCTGCGATCATGCATTTTTTATACGCCGACTTCGTTGCCACACTCATTCCAACCTGGATTCCCGCGCGTTTGTTTTGGACTTACTTTGCAGCCATTGCCCTCATTGCCGGAGCTGTGGGCATGTTTATTCCGAAAACCGAATTTTACGCAGCCGCCTTATCGGCGCTGATGATTTTTTTGTGGGTGATACTCCTACATGCGCCACGCGCACTCGCCGATTTGCACGATGCTAACGAAACTACCGCTTTCTTTGAAGCGCTCGCCATGTGTGGTGCCTCACTATTGATTGCCTGCAAAAAAAGAGAATGAAACAGTACAATGCCAAATCACACATTAACAATAAGCTTAAATACATTTAAAATTCTGAACGTAAAAAAATCCCCTAAGCTAAGAATCAATCGCAGGATTGAAATGTATAAGGGCCCGGGGATTGTGCAACCAGAAACTCTGTGAGAAAAACATGAACACTTCAATGCTATTCATAATCCTATCAATATCCATAATATTGCTGGCAGCGTGTAGCGATAAAGCCGTCGTCTCAGCCACCAACACAGAATCAAATACAGAAAAGACAACCGCCTCAACGGTAACCGATTCATGGCTCGGCAAATGGAATGGCCCTGAGGGTACATTTATCGAAATCTCCGGCGGTAACGGAAGCTACATAATCACTATTCAAGATCTTGATGGCCCCAAGCAATACCAAGGAACACATAAAGACAACCAAATAATGTTTGATCGCAATGGCACCGCTGAAATTATAGAGGCCAGTACCGGTGCCGATACTGGAATGAAATGGCTTGCTGATAAAGCGAATTGTTTAAGAGTGCGCTTGGGTGAAGGTTGGTGCAGGGATTAACATGCAACTTGCCTGTGGGAGCTGTAGTCCGTAAGGAGTGAAACCTATTACGGAAAATTCGTACAATAAATTTCCCGCATTGCACTACACTTCAAACAGACCATACCATGCCCCAAGCTGCAGCTTGCGAGCGAAGCCATCAAGGAAACAAAAATGGATTATTTGGATAAAATAGTAATCGCATCCCTACCCCTATTAGTTGCATTTTTATTGAAAGTAATAAATCATCTTTTCAATTTAACGGGGGACAGAGATACAATATCAAAAGAAAAATTGAATTATTAATATCAGTCCTCGAATTAGACCGCCCTTTAAGCCAACAAAAATACAAGGTATTATTTGAGGAGGCTTTCACGTTAGCCTATAAAAAGAATATATATTTTGATGAAATAAAAGTTCTGCTAAAGGCCAAATCACCTAAAAATGCAATACAGAATTATCTTCTCGCCAGACCTTATATAGCCATCAATAAAGCTGGTCTGTTTGAATATACTAAACCAAATAAATTAGTTTTATACGGAAAAAAAACTACCCAGACAAATATCCAAGTAATAATGATTCAATAGGAATCGAAATTGCTGGACAATTCCTTACGAAAACACAATCCTATGAACCGGTGAATGCTAAACAAAATGCTTCTCTCAAATGGCTAGTAGCTGAATTAAGCAATCACCTTTCGCTGCAGGCGGGAGACATATATCGTCATCCAGATATATCCTATAAGCAACCTACTGAAGCATCTTCCGCAAAATGGTAAATAGTATGAAAAAAATATTCCTATGTATCGCATTATTTAGTGTCGCCGCATGCGCGAGCCAAACAAATAAATTTAGCGACGCAAATGTAACAACACGAGGTAGTGACGAACCTAATAGCCTATGCCACAATTTTAAGCTGACAAACCAGGAAGCTCTAACCTTTTTTACCAAAGCTACAGAAATAACCGCAAAGGAATTGCACGACCAATATGATTATTTGCCATGTTATGTCAATGGCACCATTGCGCGTATGGATGCCCCCTCGAACTTACATAGCTGCACGTTTAGCGTTCGCGGGGGTGGAACTGCAGAGCTAGCTTGCAATAAAGAAGTTAAACTTTATGCCTGTAAAACTTGCGATGATTTATTCAAGGACAGGCCTTAAACCTAGCCTGAAAAATTCGCACTAAGTAAATTTAATAATAAGTGGGCCGCGAGCAGTGAAACGGATTACGGGGGATTCGCGCAATAATTTCCAGTATTGCGTTACACTTCATACAACTTAACGGGCGGAATAGTCAGCATAAAATTCGGACTGCATTTACGGTGGTTCACATTTTTAAACTGCCGCAGCGCCTAGCCACTAGTCTGCAATGAGTACTCTGGAGTTAAAATGGTCATTTACATAATACTTTTTCTGGGTATGTTGCTTTCTATTGCAATATTTAATAAATATCGTGCAAATAGATTAATGGCCGAAATTAATGATAGAAATGTTGCCATGCAAAAAGCAATTCAAAATGCACTTGATGAACTCGGGGATTTTGCATTAAAAAAATCAATTACTGCAGACGAGCTTAAAAATGAATCCGAAAAAACTTTTGCCGTTCTTCAATCTTTTAATGCCAATGGAGATCTAAATCCACTGATAGCAGATACAGAACAATGGTTAAAAGATGAATTGAAGAAATTAGAGCTTGTAACACCCATATAATTAAGGAAGTATCAATGAAACTTTATTCAATACTCTTGGCTGTATTTTCAATGCTGCTGGCTGCCTGCGGTGGTGGATCGTCTTCTACCACAAATTCCACAGCGAGCTCTATCAACCATTCGGTTCCTGCTACAGCTAACGTAATTCCCGAATGTGAACTTAAACCGAAAATAATTATTGACCCGCAGGCCCCACAAATCACACTTAACGGTGAGCGCATTATCAATTTACCACTTGGCTCAACCTATGTGGACGCACGAGCATTTGCGAAAGATGCCAACAACAATGATTTAACGGCCGAAATTCAAGTGACTGGACTCAACAAAGTTGATCCTGTTTTGGCAGGTGATTACTTAATTCGTTACGATGTTAGCGACAGTGAAAATAAAAAAGCCCAATCAGTCCATCGCATAGTACGAGTTTTTTCAGATCGTCCAAAAAAATACAGCCTGCGCCCGTTTAATAGCACCTCTGCACCCATGGGCTTTTTAGAACATTTACCGACTTATATTGCAGAAGATCCCGATGCGCGCTATCCGCTGTTGCTTGTCGCACATGGCTGGGAACATTTTGTGCAACAATCACCCGCGAACGATAGGCTACTCACACTAACTTATGGGGCAAATATTTATCGCGTATTTGATGAAAATTTATGGCCGGATTCCAGACCATTTATTGTCTTAGAACCACAACGCTGTTTAGAGGTAGGCGATATTGAATGGCAGCAAGTCGATCAATTAATTGACTGGGCATTAGCAACTTACCCAATAGATTCCAGCAGAATCTATTTAACAGGCATGAGTGCAGGCGGTTATTTTACCTATCGTTTCCCCGTATTATTTCCTAATCGTCTGGCAGCAATTGCACCCATGTCCGCAGGCGGCCCGGTTTCAGCTTCATACGAAATTGCAAGTTTCTGTAAAGCTATGGAACACATGCCCATTTGGGCTTTTCATGGAGATACAGATCGAACAGTGCCCTTAGACCACACAACATATACGCTCAATATTTTAAACAACGAATGCCCAACACCACCCTCACCTACGCCTTTGCTTACCGTTGTTCCCAATGGTGATCACGTTATTTCAAATCGAATATGGGACGATAGCTTCATTGGCCAGGGTGATGCAAAATACACAGTGCAAAATGAATCACTCTATGATTGGTTCTTGCGTTATTCGCTCCCGGAAAAACAATAATCATAGCAATGGGATTTTTCTTCTATATTGTGCCATCAAGTATCACCGCTTGGGCGAATGTTATGGGAGGGGCGTTACAAGGCAGTTTATGATGCTGAGAAATATCTACTCGCTTACGTATAGAGTTTTCTGGAGGTTTACCATGTGACGTCGTGAGGCAATGCGCGAGCAGATATTTATCATGACGATGAAGACGGCGTTATGTGTCGTAGTGGTAGCGCAACTGTGCAATGAGCATAGAACCTTCAGCAATCTTGTAGATAAATCTATGTTCATCATTGATTCTGCGAGACCAATAGCCTGAGAGGGCGTGCTTTAAAGGTTCCGGTTTACCTATTCCTGTAAAGGGCTGTCTGACGGCTTCTTTAATTAATGTATTAACTCGCTTAAGTAGTTTGGAATCATTTTTTTGCCAGTACAAATAGTCTTCCCATGCTTGCTCTGAGAAAATCAACTTCATTCTGTAAGTTCCTTTTCTGCACCCTGCCCGGAATCAAGCTCAGCAATAGAAGCAAGTAAGCGGCGAGCGTTTTTTGGCGCTCTCAGCAAATACGCTGTTTCCTCAAGGGCCTTGTAGTCTTCTAAAGAGAGCATTACTACAGAGTCTGCATTACTTCTCGTAATAATTAGTGGCTCGTGGTCTTGGCAAACGCGCGTCATTGTAGCTGCCAGGTTAGCTCTCGCGGTAGTATATGAAATTGCGTTCATGGTAATCTCCAAAGTTGGTCATGTACAGGATATCGTACATACTTGTCTGCTGACTGTCCATGGACAAAAAAAGCACATAAAGTAGTTGCCATGGTCGCCAATTAAAAGGGGGGCGGAGTGAATGGTGCTTATGGTTTGATTGGTAACTATCAACTATCGTCATACAGCGTGGTGAGCAGAGATGCTACCAATGAATAATATTAGATCACCAAGGATAATTATATGAGTCATTATTTTAGAGGTACAACAAAAGGTTACCCCGGTAACGGGACAAGTCAACGCTTGGGTGTTACCTGTGTTAGTACAGATCCACGCAAGGCCACACTTTTTGCAATAGAATCTTCTCGCTTTGGATCAGGAGTTATTCTTATAGCATCACAAATTAAAATCCCTAAAGCTATGATGCATGTGGATGTTAACTGTTTCGCTGACCTCGAATCTGAAGTTGTTCTGAATATGAAGCCGATAGAGTTCCTTAACCATGTAGAAATATCGGTGACCCTGACTCAGTCAAAAACTGTTTTGTCGACAATGGGAGTTACGTTTCCAGCCGCAGGTATTTCAAAGGGTGAAATGAATGATTGGTTTAGATCCTTGCCGCCTCTGACAAATGACTTTACTTTAAAATATCTTAATGCGATTCGGAAATCATGAAGAAGCGCTTGGAAAAGCCTGCGCATGCAACACATCGGAATCATTAACGGAACTTTTCAAAGATGATAAATGTAGCTTCAAGAGTTGTTTGATTTACATTTTATTATGTAAGCAATTTTACGTATCTGCGCGGGTTACCCTTAAGCGGACCTATTTTAAACATCAGAGATAAAGGATTTTTATGCGGAATTTTTATTATTACACTTTAGCGATATTCACCGTTCTATTAATGTCATGCGGATCGCAACAGACTAAAAATACTGAGGAGTTAGAGCCAAGCTTTCTTGAAGCAATAGAATTGATACACATGGATGCCAGTAATCCAAAATACAAAGATGCACCTCAACAAGTAAAATCATTATCTGAAGCATTGGCAAAATCACATTCCAAATCAGGGTATTCCGAAACCATAACAGCAGAAATGCTCTCCACTCAAAAACTTAGCCAGAATGGCGAACCAGTATCGCTGCGCGAACATATTATTGAGCTGGCAGACAAGGCGATTAAATTAAATCCCTCTTTTGCTTACCCACATGTTGCCAAAGGTCGTGCTTTCGTCCGCGCATCAATGTATGAAAATGCTAACACTGAAATAGATTTAGCATTAGCGATAGATCCTACAATTAGTGCAGGGATCTTTCTTCGTGCCGACATATTTCGTCGAACCAAAAATATCACCGAAGCTCATAAATATTACCTACAATTTATTAATTCCAATCCCAACCCCCAAAGAAAGGCCAATGCATATTATTGGATCGCGAAGATGCATAGTGATGCCACTTATTATTGCGAAGAGGCAGAGAGAAAATCACTTCTTGCACTGGCTAGAACTGCTTATGAACAGAATTTAAAATTTAGTCCTGACAGTGCGTGGGGTAACGTTAATTTTTCAATATTTCTAAACGGGTTCGAAGCAGACTTTGATAACGCTGAACGCTATGCAAAACGAGCACTTGATTTAATGGAATTTAAAATGGCTAGGTATCACCTCGCTGCCGCACAATATCAAAAAATTTGGCGTAATATGTCGCAGTTAAGTGATTCAGCAATAAACGATGAAATTACTAAAGTAGCTTTATCCACTAACATATCATTAACCAGTGCTATTGAGTTTGAAACCTTGGGTACCTTAATTCGCGTACGCCTATCGGACCTTCAATTAAGAACCCAAGGCTGGAAAGTAAAAACAGAACTTAATCATTAGAGCGATAAAAATAGATTGGGGTCTGCTCGCGCACGAAAGGTGGGGTCGAGTCTCAAACGGATTCAATCGCGAAGTTCATAACTGTTTAAACAGCTAAGGCTACTATTTCTTCTTGCACTAAAACAGGCGTTTTGTATGCAAGTTTTTTAACTCGGTCATGTAATCTTGACCTAAAGACTTACTATTCTTGCTCCGAACCAAAGTGGATCGGAGTATTTTTTAAATAACCAGCTAGCGCGTAGGCTCGGTAGCCTTGCAGGTTGGTAAAATAAAACCTGCAAGCTAATGAGGAAATAAACATTATGAACCGTCAGAAAAAAATCAACGATGCTTTAAATAAAAGAATGAAGCAGCACAACGCCAAATCACATGTAAAAAATAAGCCTAAATACATTTCAAAAGCTGAACGCGAAAAAATCGCCTTAGCTGAGAAGGAATCGCAGAATTAAATGGGTAAGATTCTGTGGGTTATGCAAATAAATTAAAACTGTTACATACAGTCATGAGACTTTCACAAATTAGTACTAATGTCAGCATGAAATAATGAAAAGAATCTTCAGGGACAAAAAAAAGAGAGATAGTTCACAGCCATAATGCGGCGGCCTTAACTAATAGGCTAAATTTTTATACAAGCAGTATGCTGATGCGCAAAGGATATGTAAGATGCTCCGTAGCCGTGAAAACAATAAAAACAACAAACATAATAGAATTTCCAACGAACGAATATTCTCATTAGCAATATTACTCCCTACTAAATGAATGCCTTAGGATTACGTATCAAGGACGCCTGAGGTTTTTTGTCGTCTAAAACAACAAAAAAATACGCTTTCGTCAATGGCACGCTAATAACGAATTAGTTTGTCCTTCAAGAACAAAAATTTATTTTACTCATCTTCAGAAAAATACTGGCTAGATTTTATTTTCTGAAGAATCACTAAACGAGATGAGATAAGAACGTGAAAACAAATACTAAAATTTTAACCATTTCTGCCATTGTTGCAGTGAGTACTGGCCTTGCCTATTGGCATTTGCAAGACACAAATAGCAGCCCTGGAAAAGCAGTGGAAAATTTAACCCAAAGCAGTAACGCTAACCCGAATACACCTGTAAATCAGCAAGTAAAAACGGTTGCGAAAGATTTATCTTCTCCCAGCGTGCATTCGAGTGAATTAATGCAGCCATCGGTAAATTCAAATCACACTACTACTAACATTTCGGAACGCATCGCTAGAGCGCGTGAAACTATGCGTAGCGGCAATATGCCACAGAAAATTCAAGCGCTTCATTTACTCACGGGCATTGCACCAGCAGAAGCCGCTGAAATATTGCGAGCGTTGGTTATTCAAGCGAAAACTGACCCATCAGCGGCTGCGCTTGTCTCTCATGGTATGGTCGGCTTGTCCCAGTCTAAAGATTATTTATTAGATGAAAATTTAAAAGCAATTTTTACCTTAAGTGATCCCAACGCACAAAAAATATCCGCACTAATTTTGGAAGACCGCGGCGACAGTTCGCTTGTCAAACAATATATTGAAACGAAGTCGGCAGGCTTGCGCAGCACAAATCCGGCTGAAAGGATGAGCGCGTTAGAAGACATTGCTTCGGTTGGTTTTTTTAGCGCTGTGCCTTACGTTGTTAATAACCTGCGTGATAAGGACCCGCAAGTAAAACTGAATGCGTTAGAACTTTTGTCGCAATTTGGTACCAACGCCAATATTGCTAGCGTTGAACCTTTATTAAGTGATGGGAATGCAGATGTTAAACAGGCGGCTCAACTCACTATGGATGCACTTTGGGAAAAAAATACTAATGAGCGGCTAAGTCTTCAAGAGCGCCTTGTTCAACCGGGATTTCCTGCTCAAGGTTTGGTGCCTGACCTCGAGGTAAATAAACCTACGGAAAATAATATGAGCGCGGTAGATTCCAACCCAACGAATGAAGGAACTTAAGTTAAGCAGGGAAGATGTCGGAAAAAAATAATAAAAAAGAGCACAAAGAAAGCCTTCCACTCTAATAGTTTTTGAGTTTTAGGTTTCAACTTCTATCGGGTAAGTAGCTGTAATAAGTAGACAGCTGTGAGTAGTAGCTGCAACTTTAAATGTATTTTTAGTGCGAAATAATTTTCAACATTAATTTAATGACCTTAATAAATTTGGAGTGCGTAATATGAAAAAAATATTTTATAACGTTGGCCGCGTTTTCACGCTGGCTTTTATCACTACAATGTTGGCTATGGCGCCCAGCGCCCAGGCTGGATGGTGGCGCTTTGTCGATGGCTTAGCTCCTAGCAGCATAGATAATTGGAGCTGCTGGGCATCGGAATATGATGGAGAATACAATACTTGCGAATATTACCCAGGTCTTTATATTCGTAATGAAGGATCGTCGCTTTACGTGGGTGATTCTTATTGGCTGTTTGGCGTGAGCGGCTGGTCGGATGTAGGTAGACCGGTAAGCATAGCGCCATTTTACTATCCCGTTTCGAACCGTCCGGCAATGTCGTGCAGGGCAACAATATATGGAGTGCCCTATAATCGATTCAGTGTCGATACCCAGCTCGAAGTGATTGACTCTGCTAGCTGGACATATATAACAACAGCGCGAAAGAAGTTCCTTCCAAGGAACCCGGTACCATCAACAGAATCGGTTATTAATACACCTTATTGGAGACCCTACACCAAGGAAATTTTTGTTCGGCTCGGTATTATAGGAGGTGGTGAATATGCTTCTTTCTCTTTGGACGAATTGATAGTGACTTGTACTTATTAGCTGAGCGTCGCACTATTATTATGAATCGAAAATTTATTTATTGTGCCGAGTTTTAACGCCGGCGTTTAATTTTAGTGCGAAATAATTTCAACATTAATTTAATAATAAATTTGGAGTGAGTGTACTATGAAAAAAATATTTTATAACGTCGGTCGCATTTTCACGCTGGCCTTTATCACAACAATGTTGACTATTGCGCCTAGTGCCAAGGCTGGAATCTGGGGTTTCAACGATTTTTTGAGTCCCAGCAGCATCGCTAAATGGAGCTGCTGGGCAACGGGTGACTCATATTTAAGTCATTGTACGTATCACCCAGGCACACATGTTTTTAATGATAGATGGTCGCCAGTTTCATTGACTGATTCTGTTGAATTAACTGTCGGAAGCGGTTGGTCAGATCTTGGTAGACCCGTTAGCATAACGCCGTTTTACCCCGGGACAACGACGCGGTGCACGGCGCGAATGACTGTATTACCGGGAGTGGATTACACTCTCATTGCTCAACTCGAAGTGATTGACGCAGCCAGCTGGACATATGTGAAGACGAAACGAGTCGAATATCGAACACCGACAAAATCTGTTATTGTCACACCTAGTTGGGTCCCCACCTCCAAGGATATTTTTGTTCGAATAGGCATTATAGGTGGCGCAGAATATTCTTGGTTATATGTAGGCGATATGACAGTAATGTGCTCATAGCTTAGCGTTGCACGAATGAATTCTATTTATGCCAGGGCAGGCTAAAAAAATTTCAATTATTTTCCGGTTTAATTTTTCGGGCAAAATTAAGCAATATTATCTTTTGCAAAGGCGAGTTAATGACTCGCTTTTTTTAAAAAAAATGTTTTCGCGATAGCCGTATTTTATCCGTAATAGATTCTAGGCCGCTGCAACTATTTTATTTAATTCACTTTCTTGCGGTGTTAGGGGTATATCGCGTAACAATTCACAAAGTTGAGCGTTAATACCTTCCAAGTCATCAAGCTCCACGCCAAATCCCTTATCCGTTGTGTGCGTCACTATGGTATTAAATTTAAAACGCTGAAGTATATGCAACGGACTATAAAACAAGACTTCCAGGCATAACAACTGAAATGCCCTTACACCCATAAAATCAGATTCTATGTACAAGCCATACTGTGTTCCATTTTTTATTCGCCCTACGGCCATAGGAATACAATATTTATAAATCAAAATTTTAATATCAACGGCGATGCGTTGATTGAATCTCTGTTCCATATCCTGCCTCAATACTTTTTGAGGATAAAGAATAACTCAGTGTTGCGTGGAAGCACTTTCGATAAACTCTGCCAATGCTTCTGCATGCCTCTCTTCGTCCAGAAGAACAATGTTTAGCATCACACTGGTAATGGGATCTTCTTTATCAGTGAATTTAATAAGGTTGCGATAGCTAGTAATTGCTAAGCGGCTCGCTAATAAATTTTCCATCATCATTTCCATCAATGAATGATCAACGGCAAAGGTTTTGTTGTTTATGTTGAATATATTATTCAACGAGTAATCCGGTGCACCGCCAAGCTGTACCATCCGAATCGCAAGCCAATCAGCATGCTCTTGCTCGTCATTGGAGCAATGCATAAAGCTGTCCGTAATGTGCTTCATCTTAAACCTCTGACCTAAAAAATAGTGTTGCCTGAAACGTAACATGGAAATCATTGCAGTTGTGAATGCTTCATTTAAAAAATTCAGCAGCTTTTCTTTACCTGTTAAATGATTAATATCCTGACCATCATCGGCATGGAATATGTTTTGTGTGGTTTCGATACTCATTGATGAATGTATTCTTGTCATAATCAACTCTTCGCAGACTGGATAAGTGGGTTTTAAATAATCCGCTATCACTAAAGTCCCGTCCGTTTGATGGCTAACATATGCCTTTACTGAATTATGTGGTACGAGCCGAACAATGTATTTGTTGTGTGAAGGCGTTTTAAGTTGCATTCTGTGGCAAATTAAATTGTTAAGAAATGTAAAGAAATCTCAGTGTGATTCCAAAATTTAGGTTTTTTGTTTTCCATTTAGTTCGCAGCGTGCGCTTGTGCTGGCAATCTTTTTAAAGCTAAGCGATTGATATTTCAGAATTATGAAAAGGTTGGGAGAAGCCTGCGTATACACTGGGCTCATTAACGAAATATTATGAAATCACAAAAATATTAATCAGAAAATATCACAAATTTTGTTTTATGGTTCGTGCAGAGGTATGGTCGTGTTGGGGTGCATCGCGAGTAAACTCGCGATTTACCATCAACCTACAATGAATAAAGGCCACCATTGGCAGCCTAAATAATGGTTAAAGATAACGCGATGATTTAGTGGCAGGTAAATTCAACATATTTTCCTGCAATATTGGTTCGCGGCACTTCTTTAGAAAGCGAGTTTCTTTTTAGAACTTCGTCCAAAAAATCCTGGCATCTTGCAACAACCCATTTGTCATTGATATCCCCCGTTTCCGGCGGTGGATGCCTGAGATTTACACACCCATAGGCGGGCCAAATACCTTCCAGCTTGAACTGAAGATCAGAACGCGATTCTACGGTAACTACGTCTTTCGCAACGGCAAACTTTTTAATCTTAAGTGCATTCATCAACTTAACCGTTTCGTCGTTAGCTTTCGCTATGTCTGAAACTTCAGGAGCCCGGAAAAGGTAACATCTTGGGTAATCGTGCACCGTGGTGCACGAACAATTTAGTGTTCCCATTAAAATGGAAAACACAACACAAGAATGAGCTTTCATCTTTGATGCACCTTATCGATGAACTCACCATAACTAATTACTCCCGAAGCGTATTCTGCTAACAATGCGGGAGAGATTGGCGAATCCACCATAAACTCTGATGTTACTGCCGCCTTCGGAGAAGCACCGATTACGTCTTCCACTTTCAACCCCAGCACTCTGCAAACGTTGGCACCATCAGCAAAGGTTACTGAGTTATTGGTTATATCTTTCATATCCCACTCAGTGCGCGAACTATATTGCCCGTTCATACCAAAATTCCACCCCGCAATCGAAAGCCCTCCTGAGGCTTTAATTTTAAGATCTCGCCAACTGGCTTGATGTATATCAGTGCCGAAGCTAAGTTTTACGGTCAAACCTCGCGCGACAATAACTGAGGTTATTATTTGCCGAAGCTTTTCTCTAAACTCAGGCTGAGCATCTAGCCATTTTTGAAATTCTGCACTTTTGAGAAAACTTCCCGAGTACCATTTACCTCTGATGATGACGACATCTTGAATGGCTCTAAAACCCACCTGAATTAATCCCACCTGCTTGATTTGTTGTTCAAAATGGGTTTTCTCGGATACGGATAAATTAGCTTTGAGAAAGAAGAATTTGCTAGCACTTCCACTCGCGTTCCAATCTGTGTCATGGGAATAAGTTGTAGTTTTTACGCGCTTGATTTCATAACCGCGTTGCAATTGCTGAAGTTCAGTTCCATCGTTAGCCTGGTCTAACAAATCATTAAATACTTGTGTTCCAATGGGCTGAACCGCAGGCCTTTGGTCATAATCGACAGGACTTTTTGTGGGGTCGGACGAAGTGTCATTTTCAAGTTCAGGGCGCACTGGAAGTTTCACTTGATTCCAGCTTGAAAGGTTATCTTTCAAATCTTTTAATAAAAGCCCTCTCGCATCCAGATGCGCCACTTCAAGATCTGAAATTTCAATCAACATTTCAAATTGCACGTTATACAATTGCTGCAGCTTATTTTGGCGTTTACGCCACCAGGCATTTTTTGCACGAAAATAGATTTCAGGATCTGCCGCTTCGGATAAACCAGTGTTTTTAACATATTCGCCCCACGCAAGTTCCAGCCTATCCAACTCATTAATATAAGCTTCATAGGCACCATTATAAGTTGCACGTTTCGCATTAAGCTCTGCGAGAACTGCCGGGTCTTTAATGTATTTACGCATTTCGACAATGAGGTTGGGGTAAGCAAATCGGTAATATTCGGAAGTCCAGGAGTCACCGCTATTCGCATTTTCAATAATGTCCCCGGGTGGAGCCTTGGGTGACCCTCCTTCAATTGCAGATGTTCGTCTAACAACAAGATCTGCGTAGGCACGCAAGACAAACATATTATAAAGGGGCTTCCCTTTTACGATTGAATAAGGAGTGATGGTGTTCATGGTCACAAGCCGCTGGCCTGGGCCAACAGCACCCGAACTATTTTTAACGATGTTATGTAGGAAGTTATAATATTCGTCGAGAGCGTGTTCCAGTTTTGCTTCAGGGAGGCTAATATCGTTACTCATTTTAAATTCTCCGTTTAGGAATTGGATAAGTTGTTTGTCGTAATTTCTGGCTGAGTGCGCTAAGAATTATTAACCGCATCCAGATTTAATAACGCTTGTAGTTCAAGAAAAATGATAAAGGCGATTGGATGGTTGGCTCTAAACAAGGCGCCCTCCTTTCAGTAGAAATGAAAAATACCAAGGAATAAAATTGCATTTTTATTCTTCTTTGCTCTTCTCCGCCGTAATCACATTAATTTGCGCTACCAATGCGTCAATAAGATCAATGCTTGATTTCACGCTGGTATTTTTTTCGGATACCACCGATGCACCACATTCGGAATGCATGGTGATTTTTCCTTTTAAGGGGAAGCCTACTGATTGGAAGTATCTGGGATCGGAGATTTTCACCAGCTGCTCAAATTTTTCTTTACCGAAAGTTATGGTTACCAAGGCGCTGCGACAAGCGGAATAATAGAGTGCGCTTACTTTTTGGTTGGCTGGCAAATCACTAATTGGGCGCGCATCTTTAGGGATTGGTCCAACAATAACCTGCCCGACCGGGAGTTCACTAGCGGGAATATTGTTACCCTCAAAATATTTTTCCATTTCTGCTGCAAGTGATATTTCCCCTTGTGTCGAACCTACATTTTGAGCTGCCATTTCCTTTTTAGTATCAATGTTAAGCAAAAATTTTGCTTTTTTTTCACCGGGCTCTGATAATAAAATATTACCTGCAATTTTGGTAATTACACTACCCACCTTACCTATAAGCTCAACACGCTGATCTGAGACCTCAACACCAGCCTCTTGAATCAAATCAGTGTTTGCCACCTTAGCAATGTTTAAATTAGTGCTAACTCCCCAGGAATCCGCGTGAATTACGCCTAGCTTAAAATCAGTATATTCAGTGGGAATAGACTTTGCGACTAATGTTGATCCATCATCCGATAGTGTTATTTGAATAAAGGAACGCTGTAAAGCAAAAGCATCAAACTCCTTACCCGTCACATCCTCAGCTTTTGTGATTTTGTTATATTGTACTTTTGGAGCTACCGTACATCCTGTAAAAGCAAGAATTAAAGTTGCGAGAATAACCTTGCCTGTTTTTAAAAATATTTCTGAAGTTATATTAATACTCATAGATTTTCCCCAATTAATGTTGGCAGTTAATAAGCTAAATAGTGCAAAGATATTCTTATTATTAATCTCAAGAATATCTAAGTGCTATTACTACGAATGCAAAAATTTTGCACACATTAATCTAGTGATCATTCGATTGAATTTATCTCACCGGAAAATAAGTTTTTTTATGAAGTGAGTTAAAATTTACGGAAAAAAGTTGAAAGTATTATTTAATTAGCGAGGAAAAAAGGAGCAGTAAAAACCAAGTGGGATTAAGCTGTCATTGAAGGCCACCATCCTTGGCTTAGGTTGTTACCAGCACAAGTTGCTACATGCTTTGAGTTGTACTTCCGCCACCGACACCACTTTTATGATTTAACGTATTGGCAAAATCTCTGGCCCCATGGATATGGTTAATTAAATAAATAAAATTATTTCCTTCTCTAATAAAAGTTAGCGCATGTTCATTTTTTGTACCTTTTAAAATTAGACTATATCGAGATGTGGCCGATAAATCTACTCCAGCATTAGTTGGAATTTTTTCCGGTTCCTTTTTGATAAAAAACTCTTGCTTATCACCTTCAATATTCAATACTATCTCTCCATATACATCATTTCCTGCATTCGGATATTCTTCTATTTGAATAGTGGAATTTTTTGGTCTCTTGTCCATTCCATAATAATACTTAATTTTATAAGGTTTTGTTTTCATCGCATGCTCCTTAAAGCAATTTTTAATAGAGGTAAATTCAGAATTACAGTTTTTTATTTTTCGAGCCAAGTATTCTTATTGCCAAAAATACCTATGCCTGACCAATAAAAGGGGTGGTTCCATTTGGGCGTTTTGCTGAGCTCTAGTTGAGCGTAACGCAACGCACTCGTCGGACTTAATTTTTTTTCCAGCAATGCAATATAAAAATATTTCATTAATATCGCAGTAGCTTCATCGCCTACTGGCCAAAAAGAAGCGACGACCCGCAGCGCACCAGATTCGATAAATGCCCGCGCCAGGCCCATAGGGCCCTCACCTAATATGTTTTTCCCTGAGACTGTTTCACAGGCACTTAACACAACCAGCTCAGGCGATATTTTCCAACTTGAAATATCGGAAATTCTCAAGCTTGCAGTAGATCCATTGGTATTTTCTGCCGGATAAAGACCGATTGCGGTGAGCTCGGGAAATTCCCAATCAATTCGTGTGTGTGATGCAAAATGGAGAATTGAAAAATTTTTATTAATTTCTTCTACTACTTTTGTTCGCGTTGCATTCTCGTCAATCAGCAAGTTAATACTGCTTTTATTTGGCCATATTTGGGAAACCGTATCTGCTTCTTCTTTTGTATGCCGCAAAGTAATAGCATTTGTTTCAGCTAATCTTTTATTGGCATAGGGTGCAACCAACAGTAGAGATTCTCTTGTATGACTTAAAGGACTTGCATTGCTTAGTAGTTGGTTAGTAGTGAGAGACAATCCCCAGGAAATAGTATGCGAAGAAAGAAGCGGCATTTTCTCGGCAACTACGGGTAACACCGCAAAAGGGATACGATGAATAGGGCCATCAGGAAATATGGTTAGATGGCTATAAGATTCCAGTTTTTTTGCGTTGCCACCCAACATAAGATCACTTAATTTTTTCAAATTAAAGTACAACTCATTTGACGAGGTCGTTGTCATTCGCCCTAAAGGTGGAGCTGAAAGCGCTGTAAAAACCGCATTAATTAAAGGACTTATAATGCCATCGCCTGACAAACGGAAAAATATTATTTCACTTGAACTCAGCAGCCAAGCGTAAGTGCTATCACTACCCGCAAAGTAATAAAGCGCTGCTTCATTTTTTGGCATATCAGACAAATACTTCTCAATCTGCAACCGATTTAACGGTTTTTCATACAGTGACCCAGAATTTACATCTTTTTTTGAAAATGCTTCAGTTGCAGATTTAAGTAAGTTTTCTGTGCTCATCCCACTAAAGCTCGCTTTATCCTGATCGAGATTTTCCCAGGTATTGGTGCTCTTTTGTATAAGCGCTTCATAAAGTGTTCTAGCTTTAAAAGACTCGGCAATTGTTAAGGCGTTTATGATTTCATCTTTGCTGAATACTCTTGCTGATAAATTGATATCTATCTGCAGTTCAAACAGTGCTTTTTGTAAGCCAAAATACTCGCGACGCAAGCCGTCATCGACAAGAGATGCTCTAATTTCTTCAATTTTTCCGATTCCTTCATTAAGGTACAGGTTAATGATTTCCGATGTACCCTTTAACTGCTTTAAATTTTTTGCGATCAGATAGGTGGATTTGATAAAAAATAAATCGTCACCATTATCTCGTTGGCCTTCGGCAGCTCGTTTAGCATAATCAAGCGATTCACTGTATCGCCCTAACGCAAACAGAATTTCCGCAAGCTGCCAATAATTTCGCCCCTTAAAATAGATATTCTCACCAGCGACCGACGAATTTAAGAGTTGTTGCTGAGGGATGAGTGCCTCTGTATATTTTTTTTGTTTGACTAGTGCTGCTATTTGCGCGCTGACAACATTTTGTTTGTGATCATCGCCAGTAATTTCAGGCTTTAAAGATTTGGCTTTGTTCAAGAAGGACTCCGATGTTTGAAAATCTCCAGCTTGCGAATAGAGCCTACCCAGGTTTAAATAAATTGTTCTTAGATCTGCTTCTGCACCGAGTTTCAAGTACATACTTGCCGCTTCCTCAAGTTGGTTTTTGCTAAGTGAAGTTCTATCCAGCTCCAAATTGAATCTTCCTTGTGAAGCCTTAATGTGTGCATGCCAATGTAAAGTTTGCAGCCTAAATGCATCTACTTCAGCTTTTTCGAGCAGCTCCAACGCGTGAAAATAGCGCCCACGTTTTCCACTGATAACGCCCATGTAATAGAGGGCTTTCATGTTAAATCCATGAGTGTCTGACGAGTGCTTGCCAATAAGATAGGCGACACTGTGCTTGGCAGCGGCAAGGTCCAGCTTATTTTGACTTCGATATAAGTAACCCATACTACTGAGCACGCCAGCCATATTTGCAGCATCACTTATTACAGAGAAATCTTTATAGGCGCTGCCAAGCGTTTTTTCTGCGAGCGGCCAGTCTTCTAACTTAATGGCTACCTGCGCTAACTCATGATCTAACAGCCCACGCAGAAAATAGGTTTTATGATTCACCTCGGCGTTCGCTTCCAGAAGCTTGCTTTGCCTGGCTATTTGATAGTGTGTTTTTGCATCCTCGTAATTACTCTTTATAAAATCCAGGCGCCCTAATGCAAGTTCAGCGCGAACTTCAATAAAAAAATCTTCGTGCTCTTTAGCAAGTTGTTTGAGTTGCAAATAATCATTCAGAGTTGGGTCTTCATTGACTTCATCATCCTTTGTTTCACCTAGCGTAAAATAGGTATTTGCCAGTTCCTCGACATCGCCCATTTTTTTCCACAATGGCAAGCTTTGTTTGAGAAGAGATGTTGCGGATTGAAATGCGTTTTGACTTTCCGAATCTATTTTCGCAAAAGCCTGCGCTGACAATGTCTCAGCGTGGTAACGATTGCTATCAGTTTGATAAGAGTATTGACGTATTTTTAATGTAACAGACGCATTCTTCGCTTCACTCCAACCAATCACCTTAATGCGACACTGGTTGCAATTTTTTTTATCGAGCAATAACTTCCTGCGCTGGAATAGATCTCTAAAACTACTTTCTTGCAGCGCTTTTCCACTGCTGGTTTGCAAAATTAATCGGGCTGACAGGTAATTTTCTGTGAGCGAAACAACAACAAAATGTTCAGAATCTATTGCCATAGGGACAATAATCTCATCGCCGTTGTTAAGTGGAATGCTATCCGGAATAGCATCCAGATTAAGCGAAATAGTCTTCGCAACGACAGAAATAGGGAAGATTATGCTAACAAGAATGATAAATATAAATTGCGAAAGCATTCTGTTCATAATAGTTATGGGTTCATTCCCGTTTAATTAAAATGGTTCCTTCAACCATAGTGTTACCGTCTGACCGAAGGTGATAGGTGTAACGATTTTCCGGCAAAAAATACATTTTAATACTGACGTAAATCACTGATTCAACATCAGGACGAAGCTTCTCCTCACGCCAAACAGACTGATTGTGCTCATCCAGTATTTCCAGCGTCCAGATAAAAGGCTCCCCCAAATTGGGCATCACAACAAAACCTAGAACTATGTTCTTTTTGTCTTTCTCCAGGGTGAGAGAAAATTCTTTCTTTTCGGTATTTTCATCACTTCTGACAGTTATAGATTTTAATAAATATACCGATGTGGTCCCTATGGGACCTTCTCTTTGACTGGTATTTGTCACCAGCAGCAGGGGAACAATGAGCAAAGTTGCGGCAAGTGCCCCCCAACCCGTTTGCGGAACCGCCATGTAATGCAATATTTTTTCCCAGCGCTCGCGCAATCCATAGGATGGATTTTTACTATTTTTTTGTGTCTCTTTAAGAAGCCCTCTAAGCAGCTGAACCTCTTCAATCTTTGCAAGTATTTCTGGCTTGTCTAAATAGGTAGCTTCAAATTCCAACTCTTCTTCAATTGACATTTTTCTTCGGACATAGCGATCTATGCGAGCATCTAGGTCATCAGATTCTATGTTGGACATGGTTTCATCTCTCGGTAACCAGGTTACCTTTATGTTAGTTGTGCAGAGTAAAGTGAATCTATCTCACTAAATTGATAAAGATTTATAGCCCAAGCGATTCAGCGACTTGTTTCAGTCGCTGCTTGGCGCGGTGAATAACTCTATTAAAATGTAAATCGGTTAGGTTCATGTCTTTACAGATAGAATCCTTTTCTTCCTCTTGCAGATAATAACGATACAGAACCTCCCTATCGCGCGGCGTATTCAATCCCTTGATCAACTGGTGAGCCAGGTGTTGTGCCTGCTCGGTCTCCAACAACTCAAGTGGCCCGCGATGATCAAGCGGTTCAGGAATGTTGTCACCATCTACCCCGGAATTCTTATTTCGACGGTAGTACATAATGACTTGATTACGGGCGGTTTGTACCAAATAGCTGGGGAGTTTTTCGGGTTCTCGAAGTGCACCATTGCGGATATTTTCAATCACAGCACGCCAGGTTTCCTGGATAACATCCTTGGTAATCTCAGCGGTAGTTTGTCGACGTATGACAAGCGTAAGTCCCTGCTGATAATGTTGTATGAGTTGTTGTTCCGCCAGACGATCACCGCATTGAATACGAGCGACGAGTTGCGATGCGAAACAGGGAACTGCTAATTCAATTTGGCTCATGCGCGATTCCTGCCAGCAAAACCCGTCGGTTAAATAATGTTAACTTTGCATGTCGAGCCAACTTATCAGCGTATTCAGCTGAAATTGTTTGATACGTTTTTCAAGAAAGAGATAGTTGCTATTGTAGTCATTCGTGTGAGTCCTAAAATCTTTATAGATAATTATCCTTGAGTGAATTAATAGTAACAGCAAGCCTATAGGCTAAACCAGTGTCGTTTTATTACTCCCTATTAGTTGCGACTAAAAAGTATTAATTAAAAACAAAATATGATTTTATGTCGCCTAAATTATCTTAATGTTAATTATTTTAGGATTTATAGTGATCATTTGGGAATTGCTTTTACGCATAGGCTTGCTGGAGTTGGCCACTCAACCAGCAGATGGCACAGACTTTACCCTTACGAGAATGCTGTATTCCGCTATGAGCGGCCACGGTTTAGGTATCTTTGGGTGGAAACCAGTTAAAAGAAGGATGACCCCAATAATCCCACGCGGGTTATTCCCTACAGCGAGCCACTCTTGGCAATCGGTGAGCAAGCACATGAAGTCTTCGGATATAGGTTGGTATAGCCATAGCACTGCACATTATAGGAGCGTGCAAACATCACTTTCTGGATAAAGATCAAACCCTGCTGCGCATGTTGGGTAAGTCGAAATTCTAGACTATAAACCTGCGCAACCCAACAGGGCTGACTTGTGAATTGCAGATTCTTGAACCACGAAAATATTTAATTAAAAGTTATCACATTTTTTTAAAAATTTAGGCGGGTACATATACATGATTATGTTGGGGTGCGGCATTAATCGAGCGACATTTGCATTTTTTCTTTCATCCGCTCAATTTGTTCTTCACAAGAATTTCTATACCAAGGTGAGTAGCTCAACGCTGCCACTTCGGGAACCAGCCCCATTGTTTTCGACTGCATAAAAAAATCCAGCAACTTTGAATGGCTGTAGGTGCGAGCATGTGGAGCTTGCTCAATATCGACCAATTTAACTTTGTGGCGAATAATCAAACTGCTTTGTGCAATTAGCTCTTGCACGAAATTGTATTCGAGGTCTGCCTTAATGCGCTGCACAAGTTTATTACTTTGCACACAACTCACTATGCTCTCTAATTTTTTTCTTTCATAAGATTCAGCAGCAGCGGAATTTTTGTAGCAGGATATAAAACTAAATTTTTTCTCGTTTTTGCCAACGAAAAAATTCTCATTTAATTTTCCGCTAAAATCTGCTTCCATCTCTTCAATCAACTTTTTAAGTGACTCCACATTGCGGATAGAGTCATGATGCTTGAGCTCATCTTGCTGAATAGAAAGGGATCGCAACAAGAGAAAAATTATGATGCACCCCAACAATGGATTTAACAGACCATCAATCCAACCGCCAAATTTTTCCAGCCCCGCCGACCCGAAAAAAACTTTATCGGATACCGAGCCCGAAAAATAGTAATCAAGTATGATTAAAAAGAAAAAAATGACCGTTGCGGCCAGTAAGTAATATTGATAACGATAAAAAAAATGCAATTTGTCGCGCATATTTATATTTCCTTCTCTATGAATAATTGAAGAAACGATTTTCTATTCAATAGTCGATAATTTATAAATTTTTTTGAGGCATCAGTTTCCCAATTAATTGAGAATAAATCCACTACTCCAAGCAAATTGTTGAATTATATCTAGAGAATGGCACCTTATTTAACGTAATAAATATTTTAAAAGCTGAAAAACATTTTGCATTAGTCTTTGCAGAATTACTTTGTCACTTGAATGAAGAACTTATAATATCGAGCTTTACCCGCCAAACTAAAAATATAAAGTGCCTACTGTTTTTTTACGCTAACGTCGTAGGTTAACGGCATGAAAAAAACCGAATATATGATTGCAGTCTTTTCTTTGTTTAGATCAAAAACGGGTGTTGGCAAAAAGAAGGAGTCTACAAATGTGTCGGACCACGTTGGCTAAGCTTGCGCAACCCAAAATATCTGACTCATTAGGGGTACTCTATTAAATTTAAAAATATATAACTAGAAAATTGTCGTACATTTTGTTTTACGGTTATGCGGGTACAGGGTCGTATTGTGACGTATCGCTCGTGAACTCGTGACCTACCTCAACCCACAATATTCTGAATGTGGGACGGCAACTTAAAAAAGTCAAACACATTACCAGAACATTTGAATAATAAATTTCTGCAAATAAAAATTTGCCTTTTACTCTCTCTTTTAGCGGCCTAGCCACTGCGTCAATTCCATACACAACTCCCATGTAATAGCCTGTAATGGGAACACCCAAATAAGCAGGCTTATACTGATCCACGCTTAACTAAAAATGTGATTGATTAAAAATAATTCGCTTGGTGATTTTAGCGACAGTAGATGATTTTTATTTTTAAATACACATTTTTTTATTTCGTTTTTAATTTTCCATCTCGTTTTAAACAATTAAATTATTTTTACGTGCATTGAACTTTGCATTCTACAAAACTCAACTATGCTTGCTCTGCAAAGGCAGGCGATTTTAGATGGATTTTCAGAAGTGGAGCACCTTTGCTTTTTTAATTTGTTTAAAACGACAATCACTTAAAGGAATTCCTGAGGTACAACAATGACATCACCTATTTTCACTTGCATCACTATCCTATGTTTGTTCGCCTCAGCTGTTGTTGGCGCAGAAGAAAAATCACTCGACGCTATTATTCAAGATGGTACACCCGTACCTGGCAGTTCTACCAAACTGGTTAATCTCAATCAGGGGTGGAGCCAGGCCACGCAATCGGGTTATTGGTATGGCGGCGATGGATCCTTAATTATTCCTTACGATTGGTTTCTAATTCTCGAACAAGCCCAAAGCACAGAGCTGTTTCGCTCCGACGCTAACATTGAGCGCTTGCGCTATATTCCTGTGCCTAAATCACAGTGGAATCCGGATGGAATGCCTGCGGGTTTTGCTAAAAATGTCGATCCTACTAACAATGAAACATTTATGGCTTTGAGTTGCGGCGGCTGCCACACCACCAAGATTTCTTATAAAGATACGTCGATGATTATCAATGGTGCCGCGACCATGGGCGACTTCCAACAAATGATGTTGGATCTCGAAAGCGCTATGGTTGCCACACTGAAACAAACGGATAAATTTACACGTTTTGCAAAAACACTGTTAGGCAAAAACTACAATGCTGAAACTAGCGCGCAATTGCGCGCTGACCTGCAAGAAAAAACGGATATCCAAATAAATTTTAATTACAACAATCGCACTCCCTCGAAATTCGGGTTTGGGCGCGTTGATGCATTTGCTTATGCTTACAATAATATTGGTGTGACTTTTCTCGGCATTCCGGAAAATCATGTGGACGGCATTGCACCTGCAAATTACAACTTTATCTGGGGAACCGCCCAATCTGACGTACTTCAGTGGAATGGCAGCGCTCCCAATACACCGCCTATAGCGCCCATTTTCCGCGTGCTGGGTGATGTCTGGGGCGGTGGCGGTCGAGCACATTTACACGCAAAGATTTGGCCGATTGGTTATGAATCTACCGCTAATTTCAAAGGCTTGGGAGATATGTTGGCATGGGTCAAGGTGCTTCAGTCACCGCAATGGCCAGAAACTATTTTGCCGAAGATCGATAGAGACAAAGCCGTCAGGGGCCGCCAATTATATGAAAGCCAATGTGTCAGCTGCCATCAATTGACGCTGACCCGCGCTGAGCAAATGCAACCTTACAGTGCCGTGATGGTACCGCAAACCAAAGTGGGTACCGATAGAGCTGAGCTGGTTTTGATTGAAGAGCCTGTGCAAAAAACAGGAATTCTGGAAGGCACCAAAATGTTTTATATCGCTGGGGATAAACTCGGCCCTACTACTCCTGCAAAAAATTTATTGAACATCACCAGTATCGGCGTGATGTTTCGCCACCCGGAAGAAACTATTCAACAAGGTCTGCGCGATTTTACCGGAACCAAAGGGCGCAGCGTTGATGATCTCTACTCTTACAAAGCGCGCCCCCTGACAGGGATATGGGCAACCTCGCCTTATTTACATAATGGTTCTGTGCCGAATCTTTATCAGTTGCTTTTACCTAGCGTTAAACGCGATAAGATTTTTTACACAGGAAATAGAAGCTTCGATCCAAAAAATGTCGGCCAATTCAGTGGTAAGCAAACAGGATTATTTAAGTTTGATACCAGCCTTTACGGCAATAGCAATTCTGGTCACGAGTATGGCGTCTCATTGAGTGACCAACAACGTTTCGACCTGATTGAATTTATGAAAACTTTGTAAGGAACCCTACTCCATGTCTATCAAAACTTTTTTTCATATCGGCATAGTTGTCGCCGACCTTGATGCAGCGATAAGTTACTACTCCAAATATCTTGGTGTGGAATTTACACGCCCTTCCAACATGAAAGCCTACATTGAGGGACCCAACAATTTGTCTTACCAACAAAACGTGGTCGCCTGTTATTCCAGATCCGAAGAGCCCTACTATGAGCTTATTCAAGCGGGTGGCGATGGCATTTTCTCAGCAAAAAATACCAATCAAATTTTTTATTTTGGTATGTGGGAATCCGATATGAATCAACGGCTCACCAGTTTACGCGAAGAAGGTGTTGGTGTAGCCGCGATCATGCGCGAAGAAGAAAACGGGCCCATCATTGCCATTATTACCGAGCCAGATGCTATAGGTGGCCGCATCGAATATGTCAGTGATGCTTTGCGCTTACCGATTGCCGCCTGGGTGTTAACCGGTTTTCCAATTTAAAACAATGACTATTCATTAATTATTTTTTTGAGTATTTAAAATGAAAAAAATCAAACACATATCAACACTGCAATTTTTTTCGCGTGCTGTTCTTACCACTGTTTTTTTAGCTGCTGCGCAACTATCTGTGGCAGCGACATCTGTGACAGCATCTTCTGCAACAGCACCATCACCCATTCTGACTAATCAAGGCAGTAAGTGGACAGAGACAACACGAACTCAGTTTTACACTCAGGATCAAGGGTCACAACTGATTCCGTTAGCGTGGGCTATGGCACTGAAGCAAGAAAATGGCAGTGCTTTTATGGCGGATAGTTTGCAAAGGTACGGTTATTTGCCCAACCCCAAAAGTCCAGAACCAGGCTTAGCGGTTGGGTTTACTACTAACAGTTACGCGGGAGGCAAAATGTTAGGCATGACCTGCTCTGCCTGCCACACGCGCCAAATTGATGTTGGCGATAAATCCTATCGCATTGATGGAGGCCCCGCTATTAGCGACTTCCAGGACTTTATGACGGACCTTGATGCCGCCGTGAACACGGTTCTTACTGACCCGAAAGCATTTGCCGATTTTGCAAAATCAGTACTGGGTGCCACTGCCACGCCAGCTGACAAAGCCAAGCTCCGCGAAGAGCTAGCCGCCTGGTTTTTACCTTACAACACAATTGTCAAAGGTTCCTTCTCTGCGCTATCGCCTTGGGGACCTGCTCGTCTGGACGCTATTGCGATGATTTTCAATCGCGTCTCCGGTCTGGATATAGGTACTGGCCCGGATCGCATCATCAAAGAAAATATTAAGCTTGCCGATGCTCCCGTTCGCTATCCATTTCTTTGGAATGCCTCGACTCAAGATTTTACTCAGTGGCCGGGCTTCTCACCGAACGGCAACCTCATTTTTGGCTTGACCCGTAATCTCGGTGAAGTGTTTGGCGTTTTCGCGCACTTCGCACCGGTGAAAGATAGCAATGACATACTGAAAATTAATTACACCAAAAATAACTCGGCAAACTTTAAAGGTTTGAATACGCTTGAAAATTTGATTATGAAATTAGGCCCACCGGTTTGGCCATGGGCTCTGGATAAAACCTTAGCGAGCAAAGGCGAAGCCGTATTTAACAAGAAAGACGTGGCGCAGGGGAATAGCAGCTGCGCTGACTGTCACGGCATTAAGAAAGGCAAATTTCGCTCTTTCGCAGCGGAATCCTGGGCCACGCCGATTATGGATGTCGGTACTGACTCACGTGAAGCGAAACTGCTAAATTCAACCGTCAAAACCGGTGTGCTTGAAGGCGCAATTCCCTACCCTGGCGGAACCCCACTTAAGGCAGTGGATACTGCAAGCTCCGTATTAGGCACTGTCGTTATTGGTTCGATTCTCCAACACTATTTAGCGGGCAAGATAGATGGTGTAGAGCACGCCGTACTGACTGAAGCAGAACGCCTGGAAGCAAAATTTAAAGTGGGCATAGAGAGAGTAGAAACTGAAATTGAAGGCGAGCTGGATAAAAAAGGGCATATAGGCACATTGGATGATCTTAAACAAAGTTTGATTAAACACGACGCGCCTATCACCGCATTCAAATATGAATCGCGTGTGCTTCAGGGAATTTGGGCCGCCGCGCCTTACCTTCACAATGGCTCGGTGCCAACCTTGGCTGAGCTATTAAAACCCGATACGCAACGCATAGCCAGTTTCAAAGTAGGCCCCGAGTATGATGTAAAAAATGTTGGTTTAAATACTCAGCAATCTAAATTTAATTTTACGTTAAACACCACCGATTGCAGCAAACGCGACTCTGGCAATAGTCGTTGCGGACATAATTTTGGTACGGGTTTTACGGCAGAAGAGAAGCTAGCGCTGTTAGAATATTTAAAAATGATCTAGCGTTGTAAATTGAAAATTTGCAATTCACTGAAGTTCTGTTGCTAGCGCTTTTTCACGCTAGTAACAGAACCCGGTAGCCCATATGAAGTACAATGCAATACGGGAAGTTGGTGGCACTAACCCCGTATTATGCTGCACTTCATAGGGGCTGTAACCTACTCAATGATTCACTATTCCAAGGCTGCTGATACCGCGCATTATTTTTCTTTTCCCCCGCTTTCAACATCCATCAGCATTTGATCAAGAGCTTTTTTATCAAACCATTTCCCCTTCAACATAACCCCTTGCAGATTGCGGGTATGTTTAATATCTAACAAGGGATTTTTCGCAAGTAAAATAAATTCCGCGTTTTTTCCTGCACTAATGGTACCTGCAATTGCTTCCCGCTTTAAATATCGCGCACTTGTTAGCGTTGCTGAATTTAATACGGCAAAAGTGGACATGCCTGCTTTATTCATAGCTTCCATTTCTTCATGAATAGAAAAGCCGGTCACTTGCAAGCCAATATTGTCTGAGCCAACTAACATGGGGACACCTGCTTCGTAAAAGGCTTTGGTTAAGGTTTGCGTTCCTGTTACTAGAAGATCGACTGCGGTAATTATGTCGGGTATTTTAAATAATTCCTGACGATATTCTTTGCCTTCCGTTGTGTAATTTTTAAATTCCTGTCTTGTTAAATAGCGCGATTCAGCTCGGATTTTCAGTGCTTCAAAACGCACATCATCACGATAATCCTGAATCTTTGCTAATACGGTCAGCGTTGGTGATATATAAATACCGCTAGCTTTTACTTGTTGGGCAATATCCCTGTGGATTGTTGCGTAGTGATGTCGGTAATTGTAAAATTTTTCATATCTGAATAAATATCAACAATCTCTTCCATATGAGCAATCAGATTCAGACGCAGACTATATTCCAATGGCAATGACCGCTGCGCGTGACCGATTACTGGAATACCCGCTTGCTGTGCTTCACGCAATAAAGTGAAATAAACTTGTTTAGGAAAATCTTCGTGTACTTTAATAAAATCGTAACCACGTTTTTTATGATATTTAATGGTGGCTATAGCGTCCTCGGGTGTTTTTAAATCCTCACTGCCAAGCAAGAGGCCTGCAGTAAAATAAAACGGCGCAAGATTTCTTTTATTGTTGGCATACTCCCTAGTGGCAATAGCATCCTGCCCGGAATCCTCGCCCATACTGACCACAGTGGTGATGCCATTGGCAATCAACAACTTATAAAATATTTGCAAATCTTGAATCGTTTTTGCGCCACGGGGATGAAAGTGCGCATCGGTAAAACCTGGCATTAAATATTTGCCAGCACAATTGATGGTGCGGTTTGCTGTTACTGTCCCAGGCTTTGCCATAGAACTAATATCCACAATCTTGTCGTCAGCCGTAACCACTCTATATTGGTGAAGAAGCTTATCGTCCTCCATCGTAATCACATTAACGTTTTCAAACGCAATAATTTCTGCTTTTAAAAGTGAACATTTAAATGCGAAAGTTATAACGAGAAAAATGCGTAATGCTTTGTACATAATGTTTTCCCTTAAAATGGTTTTTTGAAAATTATTTATATAAATCCCAGCTCAAAATATGAGCCATGCATAATGATTCAGCGATATCACGCAGTTGTTATTAGAAGGTTTAGCTAGGGCATTTAGCGCGAAAGTGCATAGCGAATAAATGTATGGATTAAGTGTTTCCACAAGCCGTTAGGCCCAATAATTTTGCTGTAATTGATTGGACACCAAAAATTGCGTTTTGGATTCAAGGATGACAATGCAGGAAAGGTGTTGATTTATCTCTCTAGATAGCACTGAGGATGCGTCAGGGCAGAAGGTTGCAATCCCGATAACGGATTTTTCGCTGTCGGACAGCGCAAGAAAATTTTTGCGTGAAAACGGTAGAATGTATGCAATGAAATCCACTACCAGGATTTTATGCAATAATTTCGTATTGCGTTACACTTGAATAAATTAGCTAAAAGTAAAACCAAGGGGATCAGCAAATGAAAAATACTATTGTTCAAGCAACATTAATTTGTGGGACTTTGGATATTGTATACGCCATTATCGTGGCAATGCTCAGTGGCGGCTCGGCCTTGAATGTTTTACTTTCTGTTGCATCAGGGCCTTTTGGTGCTGCTGTAAAATCCTGGGGTTGGATGGGCGGGACAATCGGGCTTGCCGTGCATTTTACAATTATGCTCATTATGGTTGCATTTTTTGTATTGCTCGTTAAAACCATTCGCAGATTATCATCCATTAATACGCTGGTATTGGGAACGATTTACGGCTGCCTACTTTATATCATTATGTATTGGGTTGTATTGAGCTTACGCTGGCCCGCGGTATTCCCACAAACAGATCCTATGCAAATTATCAAAGCGCTTTTCCCTCATATTTTTTTGGTAGGCATTCCATTAGCATTCATCGTAAAACTATCCCAACAGAAAACATTTTCCAGGTAATACCGACTCGCGAAATGCATGTAGCCCGCAGGCCCTAACACCTTCGGGCTAACGCGAATTAAATACTTAACAATTTTAAAAAAACAAATTTATACAAAAACTTTGCTAAACCCGTTCACGAACTACTGCAAGACCAGATTGCCTTTCTTGACGCGTCAAAGGCATAGAACCTTGGAAGGCAACAACCACAGCAGCTGGTGCCACGGCCCAATGTACTTTAACTTCACGCGATCTATGGTAAGCAATTCTCGGATCGTAAGTACTAATAAAGTCTATTTCCCAAGCGCCATTTTGCGCAACGCGGCCATACAAATGAAAAGTATTTCCCGTTCTACAACCCGATGAAATCACAACAGTTATATGGCGACCATAACTGTACCTATACTTATCGCCGTGAGCACCTTTACGTACATCGATGCGTACGCCACTTTTTAAATCGTCAATAAATTCTTCAACTTTGATTCGCTCATCTCTATCAGCCCAGATATCTGATCGCGTGATCTTGTCAACCGCTACGTAGACTTCACGTGCGCTTAACTTACGCCCGTCCCCATATGCCGGCTCGTTATTGCCATCCCTACCCCACCCGTCACCAAATTGTAAATTCATGTTATGCACCCTTTTATCAATTAAATTGAAAAGTCTAACGACGCTGTCAAAATATTATTTAAAAGATACCGCGAGGTCAATTACAGGAAATTACATGAATTATCACGAACAGAAGCTATACGATAGACATGTCCTGACACTTGCGGTACAGTGATATACATCTTGTATATGTATAGGTAATTATCATGGTTCAAACAACAATTTTTAAAAGCAACACTTCACAGGCCGTAAGATTGCCTAAAGACGTTGCCTTACCTGAAAGTGTGAAACTGGTAGATATAGTTGCAGTGGGCAATAGGCGTATTATTAGCCCCGCTGGCACGGCTTGGGATGAGTGGTTTGAAAATGGCTCTGCATCATCTGATTTTATGAAAGATAGGTCACAGCCAACAGCCCAAAGTCGAGATCCACTCGATGCTTAAATACATGCTCGATACTGATATCTGCATTTACACAATCAACCGCAAACCTGCCCACTTGAAAAGACTCTTTAATGCTCATATTGGTCAATTGTGTATATCCTCAGTGACCTGGGGTGAACTTATTTGCGGTGCGGAAAAGTCGAGCGCAGCTACACGCAATCTGGAACAGTTAGAGGGTTTTTCTGCTAGGCTGGAAATTCTAGGGTTTGGCGGTCATGAAGCGCGTCAATTCGGTCAGGTAAAGGCTGAGCTGGAGTTATCAGGACAGCCTATTGGCTCCTACGACATGATGATTGCTGGCCATGCGCGAAGTGCAGGATTAATACTGATTACCAACAATCAACGTGAGTTTAAAAGGGTCAAAGGGTTACGCCTGGAAAATTGGATTAAGGACAAATAATTATTGGAAGAGGAAATTTTGCACTCAATCAAATTAACCTGACAAGAATGAATGCTCATTACAAATTGAAGTATTGGAGCTGGATTAAAAATATCGCGTGGCATACCCCTACCATTTTATGACTGAATGTATTCCAAATTTATTTCCAGCGGATGTAACAACTATTTGCGTTACTGGTTATATTCAAAGATTTCG
The DNA here is from genome assembly GCA_040385335.1 of Pseudomonadota bacterium. GTDB lineage: Bacteria > Pseudomonadota > Gammaproteobacteria > Pseudomonadales > Cellvibrionaceae > Cellvibrio. Next base: position 887 of record JAZKHP010000070.1, on the reverse strand, counting down.
ATAGAGATAAAGTAATTAGAGGAATTATGAATAACTTATCTGCATTTCCCATCACTCAAAAATGGCCTGCACTACATCCGGATCGGCTGCAACTCTATTCATTACCCACACCCAATGGTGTTAAGGTTTCAATTATGCTGGAGGAGATTGGATTAGCTTACGAGCCGCACTTGGTTAACTTTGACAACAATGATCAATTGTCACCGGAATTTTTATCGCTAAATCCTAACAATAAAATTCCTGCCATTATTGATCCTAATGGCCCCAATAACCAACCGCTCGCGCTGTTCGAATCAGGCGCTATTTTGCTTTATCTTGCCGATAAAACTCAGCAACTTATACCTGCAGATGTGGCCAGCCGCTACCACACTATTCAGTGGCTGATGTTTCAAATGGGTGGCATTGGACCTATGTTTGGGCAAGTGGGATTTTTTCATAAATTTGCAGGTAAACACTATGAAGACAAGCGCCCGCTTGATCGCTACGTGACAGAAACAAAACGTTTGCTGAGTGTACTGGACAAACAACTTGAAACAAGCAATTGGATTATGGGGGAAACCTATAGCATTGCAGATATTGCCACTTTTCCTTGGGTGCGTAATTTAATCGGCTTTTATGAAGCGGGTGATTTGGTTGGTATTGAAAATTTTCCAAATGTGATTCGTTCGTTAAATCATTTTCTGAATCGCCCCGCCGTGATTAAGGGGCTAAAGATTCCGCACATTAAAGGATAAATTGAATTGAAAAATTGGCGGATTAAATGAATTTTATTTTTTTGAAGCATCAATTTAACGATATAAATTGTAATTAGAGATGGTCATGTTGGGCTTTGCAGCCCATATATGGACTCCTCCGTTTTGCCAACACCCGCTTTTGATTTAAACAAA
>JAZKHP010000069.1:0-65633 GCA_040385335.1 Pseudomonadota bacterium | reverse complement strand
ATGAAGTGATAATATCACTTCTAATTAGGTGGCCAAAATTACTATGCCACTACAAGCGAAGATGGAATATTTAACATAACGAATCTGCTTGAAATTGGTAAAGATATTCCAGGCTATATAAATAAAACAGTTCCTATCATAGACAGGTTGGTAAAAAATAGTAGGGCATCTTTTGAATTTGCTAAGGCTGCAATGGGTGAAGAAAGATATGAAGACGCAACAACTATTTTACACAGCCTGAGAGGAAGTTTAGGGGTAATTGGTGCAACAAAATTTTCTGAAAGCGCACTAAATTTAGAAATGCTGATTCATGATAAAGCCTCCATCACCGTGCTGAGTGAAGCGTTGAATTGTCTGGAAATAGATTTTATATCTACATTGGCAGCAGCGGAACTATGGGTTCTTGATCACAAGATTCTCTAGTGAGATTATCTGAAATAATAAAAGTAGTAAAAAAAAGTCCTGGGCGCAGCAAGCAGCGCCCCTACAATTCAAAATTCCCGTAGGGGCGCTGCTTGCTGCGCCCTTATATTTCCTTGCTCCCAAGCTCCAGCTTGGGAGCTCTTCATCTTTTTAGCCACTCGCAGAAATTTGCACACAAAAAAATCAAAATGTACATGCGTGCACAAATCCGCACATATTGATTTTATTTCATTGATGTCGGAGGCATTTGATAACAAATGCCTATATTGGTAAAAAACAGCATAATCCATTCGTATTCCCTAGCGTAAAACGGATAAAATTCAAAACTCAGTTTTGCTAATCGCATTCATCTGTAAAGGTGAATCCAAGTGGATATTTGTGAAAACCATCGAAATCAGATTTTCCTATCTCGACTCCAGCCTGCCTTGCTATTGCGTAAACCATACTGTAATGAAAGAAAAAATTGGGCAGCCCATACATGATGAAGTAATCTTCAGCATTAAATTTCAAATCAGCAAACCCAGCTGCGGTGCTTACTCGCGCTATTTCCATATGCCGGAATTCGGCATCAGGAATTGAAGACAGATAGTTTTGTGTCTTTTCTAATTCGGCGAAAACACTTGCAAAAGTATAGTTATTATCGGAAAACGAAACTATTTCCCTGTCCGCAAGAGGGCAGCTACATCTTAGCGAAAAGCTAATTGCGGTTTTGGCCTGTTGCAAAAGTGGAAACATATTAAAGTATAGTCTTTCGGAAGAAAGATCCTTCTCATAAGACTCAATTTTAATTAACAGCTGATTTAACTGATTCAAATAGTGAATAAAAACGTTAGTTGGTATCATATATATCTCTCATTAAACTAAAATACTTTTTCCCGCAGCAATCGTTTCTTTCATATTATTCTCTAAGTTACCCCCTAGCGATTCACAAGGGATTTTAATTCCTCCTTGCACTGCCGGTCTTTCATAAATAGATTGCATCCATCTTATAAGATTCTCTAATCCATCAACACTGTGAGTGCGGCGGTTATCTGGAAAATAGGAGAGAACACGACTATTCGTGCCTTTTTGGTTGTTTTCTCCACTCTAGCCACATTCCGATAACTTTCCAATAAAATTCCGATAAAGCACCTATAAATTTCCTAATCCAGGGACGGTTTCCTCGTGGTATTCAGCGGAGATTGATGTCATCCAATCGGCGCACGGTTGGCCTCAACGACATTGGCTAAGATGTACAGAGGGGCTATGGCATGCCCCTTGGTTGATGGGTGGTCCAAAGTACTGCTTTATTTGTTGGCTAAAATTGAGCAGGGAAGGGCGGGGGTATGTAAGGCACGATAGTTGATAAGGCGGAAGAGGCTATATCACATGTGGGAAAAGATTTTTTTGAAAATACTAAAATATTAACGCAATATGTCATTGTGAATGTTGATGCGGTAAATATAATTGTTTATACGGAGTCTTGCGCAAATAAAACAGCCCTGAATTATTTCGACTCTATTTCCGATAAACTTCTACATGATACAAATAAGAAATAACGTTAATAATTTTACACTTAACTGAATCAGATGCAAAAACAATTATTGATCAGATAAATCCCGATGTTGTGAAAGAGATGTAAATCCTTAGCATTAAATTCCTGGACATCTGACGTTAGGACAAAATTGAATAAAATCCCACTGAATAGTTTTCAAACTGTTGGTGCTGCTGTTTGTGTTGAGGTGAGTTACGGTTGTTTGGTTATTAGGGCGGTTGAGTGGCTGTTGGAATTAAAGAGCTAACCCCCACCCTAGCCGGGCGCCCCGGCCCTCCCCTTAGCAGGGGAGGGGATTTGATGTTCGCAAGATTAAGTATTGGGGCGAGCACAGGTGGTTGGCGTGCAGGATAATAGGCGGCCATACCTGAAGGAATTGTGAATCGCTCTTGAAAGTGAAACCAGATACACTTTGGTACAATTTGACTCTATTTGGTAAACAGTTTTGGTTTGTGCTCCCCTACACTCCACCAAACAAAATCACAATTTGGATAGGAGGCTTCATGAATTACTTACACAACAAAATAATCGCATTTTTATTGACTGCAATCTTCACAACCTGCACAGCTTTCAGTTTCGCTGAAGAAACTCAACCTGAAGACAAGTCGCAAGAAACTGATATTAATAGCCGAGACGGCTATTACCTTTCTATCGGAACTGGGTTGGGGAGCTACGAATCTCCTTTGCGAGAAGAGCAAAATGGTTTGGTGTTGGTTATTAATGGCCGCTACCAGTGGAAGGGTTTTTTCGCAGAGATGGGGATCGGTTCATCCGGCTCATTCGGCCCCCCCAGTCTTACTACTCTAGGTTATAACTTTTATGGCACTGAGCATTGGAGTTTTGATGCACTTTATGCCATCACTGACGTCGCTGTCGAATTTAATTACAAAGTGGATGGTAAGGCCCGGCAGATATCTGCTCTACCAATGAGTGGTGTTGGATTCAGAGCGCTAGGTTCCTGGGGGAATACAACTTTGCAGTTAGTTGGATTGCATTCTTTCAATTCCGAATTCCGACCAGATGCTGACGTAGGTTATGCTGCTTTGTGGCTTGGCCATCGCTGGCAAATTAAAAACTGGAGTCTTAATGGATTGGTGGGCGCCAAATATCGTTCAAGCAGTTTGATGAACTACCAATTCGGAGTCACTGAAAGTGAGGCCGACAAGGTGGTTAGCGCCTATGAGCCAGCTTCAGGCGTTGATTACACTGCACAGATTGATTTGACTTATCCCATCAGAAAAAACCTGCTGTTTCAAATTTACTCTAGCCACACTCAATTTTCTGACGAAACGCTGCATAGCCCAATCATAGAGCTCGCTCGCAAATGGGACAATCGCCCCGCAAAGGAACAGGTGTTTGGTGTTCTTGTACATTATGTATTTTAAGAGCGGGCTAAAATGAAAAATAAATATCCGTTCATTTTTGCCATATATCTTCTTTCTAATGTGCAATCAGTTGTTGCCGTTGAGCAGAGTTATAAGGATTCAATAAGGCTATCACTTAAACCAAAAGAATGCGTTGTATTGAAAGAGGGAGATAAGTGTTATGCCAGCGTTAAGGCTCAATGGAAGGCAAATGAGCCTGGCTCGTTTTGTTTATTTCGCAGGCCTGGTGACATTAAAATGAAGTGCTGGAAAGATATTAACGAAGGCCGATTTACGGAAGATTTGGTGATGGATGAACAGGTCGACTATTATTTAGTTCAGGCTGACAGCTCTGAAATTCTTAGCCGGGAAAAAATAACCTTAGCGTGGGTCAATAAGAAATCGAGTAGACCTGAGCACACTTGGCGGATCTTTTAAAAATACATGATGAATCAATCGAATAAAACAATACTCATTGTGGAGGATGACACAGACCTCCAGCAGTGGATAGCCGATTATCTGACAAGAAAAGGTTTTACTTGCGTCTGTACGGAAAATGGCAAACACGCTGTGACATTAATTTCTGATATTCAACCGGATGTGGTTTTGTTGGATGGTGCACTACCGGGGCTTGATGGTTTTGAAGTCTGCAAAGCGGTGCGATCCTTTTATAAAGGCGTCATCATTATGATCACAGCGAGAGATGAAGAAATAGATGAAGTGTTGGGCTTGGAAGTTGGGGCAGACGATTACCTGATAAAGCCGATAAGAGCCAGGGCATTGTTGACTCGAATTCAAAAGTTACTTGAAAAGAAGAATACAACTTCTTCAAACGCACTTACCTTTGATAGTCTCGTTATCGATCCGCATTCTCAACGTGTTCTTTTGTCGGGTAATGACGTAAAGCTCACATCAAAGGAGTTCGAGGTTTTGTGGGTTTTGGCTTCGCACCCGGGTGAAATTGTCACACGAGACGCGCTGCTCAAAGAATTGCGGGGCTACGAATTTGACGGTCTCGATAGGTCAATTGATTTGCGCATTTCGCGCGTAAGAAAAAAACTTGAAGATCGTACCGATGACCCTTATCGCATAAAAACGATTTGGGGAAAGGGCTACCTCTTTGTAAAAGACGCTTGGTAGCCGATCTATGCTGACATTACGCACGCTTACTCTGTCACTCTTGCTTACGATTGTGGTTGCGTCTGTTGGCTCGGGTTTGTTGTTAGATAAACTCTATGCCGAGCTATATTTAAGCGAACAGACGAATAAGGGTTTAACACAATCACAATTGAACGCTATAGGTGTGCAGCTTTCAGCAATCTTACGGAAGCTTGAAAATAAGGAAGAATTTATACAAGCATGGCAGGAAGAAAACTCACCGCTTTCTCTCGAAGTAATAGACCGAGACGATATTAGAATTCCGCAAGAGCTTTTGCAGGAGTTAGAAAATACGGGCCATATCGTTTTATCTTCCTCGACGAATCTCAGTTTCTATTCTTTTTTAAAAGAAGGAAATAATTATTTAGTCATACGCTCCCCATTGGCAAGTAATCACAAGCAACCTAATTGGCTTCCTATTCTGTTCACCGTTATTTTTTATACGCTGTTAATACTCATTATGTTCGCGTGGGCATTCCCCTTAATCCGCCGCTTGCAAACTATGCAGTCATCAGCCAAAAAATTGGGTGAAGGTAACTTGAGCGCACGTATTACCCCCAGTGTGGTTTCTCATATAAAAGATATTGAACTCGAATTTAATCGCATGGCGCAACGTATTGAAGACTTAGTGTCTGATATAAGTTTGTTGAGTTCAGCCATATCTCACGAAATGCGCGCTCCCTTGGCAAAATTACAGTTTGGTTTAGATGCACTGCGGGAGGAAGACGACGAGGAGACGCGTCGAGTCTACCAAGATCGCCTTGATAAGGTAATAACCGATATGACAAACCTCATTGAGACTTTGTTGAAGTATGCGCGCTTGGATAAAAATATTGCGCAACTGCCAAAAGATGAGGTTGATCTACTGGAGTTGTGCACTAACTTAGTGGCGTCTGTAGCGCAAGGTGGTCGTGAAAATAATTCGGAATCGGTAAAACAAGAAATTAGTATAAACGCCAGTAATCAATTTTATATCGTAAAAGGCGATGTATTTTATCTAAATTTGCTTATAGAAAACTTGATCTCCAATGCTGTCAAATATGGCAGGGGGAAAATACTGATTAGCTTTAGTCAAGATGAAAATGGAATCTTGTTTGCAATTCAAGATAACGGCCCGGGAATAGAAGAGAATTTTAAACAGGATATATTTAAACCTTTTATTCGTGGCGAAAAAAATAAGAATGAGGTTGGAATACATGGCGTATCTCAAAAAGGTTATGGCCTTGGCATGGCGCTGGTTAAGCGCATTGCTGATTTACACAATGTCGAAATTTCCATTACAACATCAGAAGCCTTGGGCGGCGCAAAATTTACGTTACTATTCGCGTAACCTAAACACAGACACACATTGATAAGATTTGGTACAGTTATAAATTACATGATGAATTAACCTATCCCTTCCAAATAACTTAAAGGGATACCAAACATGTACTTCACAAAAAAGAAATATTTTGCAACACAATATGCAATAGCTACCGCTTGGTTTTGCTTGGCATTATTAACGGCCTGCTCTGACGATAATCACAAGAAAGTATCTGGCTCGTCATCTAGCGTTGCTACATCCAGTTCTTCCTCATCTCACTCTTCTTCATCCGGCTCTTCTCTGACTAATTCTCCCGAAGTGGGGCAATGGTATGCGCCAGCATATGGTTACGTCCTATCGGTAAGTGTTGAGAATAATCTTTATAAGGTTAAAACATACAGCGTTTCGAAAAGCTATTGTTTGCTACAGGATGTCGCCTCTAATTTACCATTGGATGAACTTAAGCGTGAATACGTTTATTCTAATCCTATGAAGGAGACATTGCTTGAAAGTAAAGGAGAATATCCGCCCGGCATTGAGTATGAGAAAGTGGAACAACTTCCAAAGGCTTGTGATGAAAATTTACAAAAGGTAAAAGCGGATACCGGTTATACCTTTGATGCTAAAAAAGACTTTGAGATTTTCTGGCAAGCATTTGATGAGTTGTACATCAATTTTTCATTAAGAGGAATGATTTGGAGTGAAGTTTATGAGGATGCTATAAAGTCTGTAGACAAAATTAAAAGCGAAGAAGAATTGTTTGAGTTTCTCAGTACACTTATCGCCCCTCTTGGCGATGGTCATGCACAATTGATGATGGCTCCGCTGACTCAAGATTTGGATCAAAGCATAACCGCAGCTTTTGAAAGTGACGAAACCACATTTTTTGGCGCATCGACACAATTAACCCTGTATCAAAAACTAACGAATGAATATATACAGAATCTGGAGCCCGAAAAGGAATTAACTGCTGCACAAATGGAAGCTGTAAATGACTATTTTTTAAATAATTATTTAAAAATATTCGATATAATTTTCGATTATGCGGATGAAAATTTTAATATTAAAGAGAGTGCTGCGGGCGAAATCGTCTGGTTTAAAACTAACGAAAATATTGGTTATTTAATTATAGGGTCAATGGCTGACTACACCGAAGGTAAATCTACGATCATTTCTGACATCGCTTCTGATGTTGCTATAGCAGAAGCTGCTATCAGTGAGGCCTTGAAAGATCTGGAAGATACGGAGGGCCTTATTATCGATGTTCGCTTTAACGGAGGAGGGGATGATCGGGTGGCACTCACGTTTGTTCGCCATTTTATGAATCAGTCACAAGTGGTGTACTCCAAGTCGGCCGGTCGTGGTGCCTGGGCAACACCGAAGAAAGAGGTAGTCCTTGACCCGCAGACCGATAATCTTTATTTAAAACCCACAGCTGTATTAGTGAGCGGGGATACTGCGAGTGCTGCCGAGTTATTTACTATAGCCATGGGCTCTTTACCCCACGTCACCATTATCGGTGAGCCAACAGCTGGTGAGTTTTCCGATATTCTCGTTAAACGCCTTACCAGCGATATCCTATTTGGTGTGAGCAATGAAACCTATCTGGATGTTCAAGGAAATAACTATGAAGGCATTGGTATACCTGCCGATATCGCCGTGCCTTTTGCAACACTTCAAGAGCGTAACGGTGGTTATGATAGTGGTTTGAATACAGCCATCGATTGGATTAAAAGTGCGCCCTAGTTTTTAGCCCCGAAAGGGGCTTTTTATTAAGGCTTTTTCGGAGCACTTTAGTCGGGTAGATTTTTTCGCTAAAAAACTTTAAATGCAGATGTTAAGAAGGGTTTAATAAGTTACTTATTATGCGAATCTGCAAAGTATATAATTGCGCGTTAAATATTCATGGTTGTTCTCTACAGATTATTTAAAGTTTCATTGCTCACCTTAAAAATATAATCCGATCACCGCAGTCTTTATTGCAAGCGTCGTCACACCTCGTATAAATTTATACTATTTCAGTGTGCAAGGCCGTGTAACTTTTCAGGTTTATGTATGTCTCAATCGCGGCAGTAATAGAGTCATTCTTTATTTGGATAGGATCGCCTTGGAATGTTACAGAATGGTATAAATAAAAACCTGACTTTGGGGCGACAAAAATGGGGAGCCCTGCTGTGTATATTTATGGGGCACGTTGTTGTAATCTTTAGCCTATTGAAAGTCGGCCCATCGGAATGGTTACACAAAGAGTCGGTAGTAACTTTTATTAACCTTCCTAAAAATATTAAAAAAGAAGTTACACCCATCTTTAATGTTGATATAAACATAGGCGTTCAACCTATAGTGCCTGCTCCTGATGCTTTTGTGATTAAGTCGGACGCTCCCGATTCACTGGAAACTTCCGCAGGCAGCGCCAGGATTAAAAACGAAATTAGCCCGGATACCATATTTGACCCCCGTGTGCGAAAGAGGCTGCAAGAACATTCTGTAACAACTCGCCAATCCTCTGGTGACGGTCAATTTCGCTACGACTCAAATGGAAATTCGATGTATGAAACTGGGAACGGTAATTGTATGCGCGCAAATAAAAAACTTGATTCGCAGGAGCGTGGCACCACTTGGTCATTTGTTAGTTGTGGCAAGAACGATAGTGAGAAGATGATGGATAATATTCAGCGGGAATTGGATAGTAAGAAGGGTAAACTGAAAATGGACTTAAATTAACAACTATAAAAAATTCAAACATTCACCTAAACTTGATTTTTGGCCTATAAAAATTGGAGAATCTATTTTGTTTAAATATATCGCATGTTTTTCTTTAGTGGCTTTTTCTTCGCTTGCAACTTCAAGTTCATTGTCGTGCGGTGAAACAAATTTCGTTATTGCTGACGCAACATCTGCAATCGATCCGTTTTTCAAATTAACAATTAAGAATAGTTCACTTAGCAAAAGTTATCAGTTTGAAATTCAAAAAGACTATATAAATATTCGCTGTGAAAAAAATTCAAAAGGTGTTTTCGTTATATTAGTTAACCACTTCTGCGGAGGTAGTGGCTGTGCTGATATGGGTAACTTTGGAATAATAGATGCGCAGACAGGCGAAATGTTACTTGAGCCTAACCAACCTTTTAAAGGTAATCTTGAAAAGGCCAAAGAAATTATGGGCAAAGAAATTAAACCGTTTGCTTGTTCTGCGGAAAGTGGTGAGGTTTGTCTTCATTCCAAAATAGAATTAGGCTAATGTATCGTTCAAATACTGAATATGTCGAATTTTTATTGGTGAGCATTTTTCAATTTTTTATTATTGCTGCTAGAGGGTTGTGTTGGGGTGCGGCGTTCGCTTTAGCCAACGTGGCCCGCTCCAACGGTCAACGATTTTTTTGAGTTTGAACAATATCCAATAACATCTCGCCACAAAATTTTTAAAGTTTTTTAAAAAATCTGTTGATTCATCCAGCCGTTTAGTGTTTTATAGGCGTGCAGTTTTCACTCAATTGGAGGTAATTCAAGCTGTAAATTCTAAACTTAATTAGGCGCTACCCCTGAGTGGTCGAAACACCCAGAGGCAGCTAACCACAATCGATAAGGTGATTATCAATCATGGCTAAACGTACTATAACGCCAGAGCTTCGCTCGGCCCAAGAAAAATCTTTCCCCACCCGCAAACTTAAAGTCCGCTTGGGCTTTTACGATTATGTTTTAAGCAGTAGTCCCAGCACTTACCGAGCACCACCGCCTGTTCCCTATATGTTGCTCAAAGGTTATTGGCTTAAGAGGGCGGGGTTTACTATTGGAACAAATGTTAGTGTTGAGGTGAGTGAGGGGTGTTTGGTTATTCGGGTGGTTTAGAATATAAGAGCGACCCCACCCCTAGCCGGGCGCCCCGGCCCTCTCCTTGGCAGGGGAGGGAGTTAGGAATGCGCTTTGAAAAAGTTGGTGTGGTTTCGGATTTTTTTAAAATTTCATATTGTGGAATATGTATGCCGAGTGACTTGCTAAAACTATTTCTAAAATTAATTGCTGTATTCGTTATTTGCTTTTTGGCGGTAAGCTCTTTAGCTTCTCAAGTAGTAAAACCATTACCTATGATTGTGGGTGGTCGAGTCGCTATTACAAACGAAAATAATCGGGCTCAATATATCTATTCATGGCCTGGGACTTATTTTGAAGCGAGTTTTACGGGTGCCAGTGTCGATATTCACTTGGATGATTCGGTCAATATGCTGCATATTGTTGTGGATAAAAAAGCTCCCATTGTGTTAAACAAGCCGGGGAAAATAAATTATTCATTGAAAAATCTGGGTGAAGGCATACATAAAGTTCGCGTTGAAAAGCGTACGGAATCTTATTCGCGCACAGCAACTTTCCATGGCTTCTTTATACCGGAATCACAAAAGGTGTTAACGACTGAGAAACCAAAACGTAAAATAGAATTTATTGGTGATTCATTCACTCTGGGTTATGGCAATACTTCAACAAGCCGTCAGTGCAGCAATGAGCAAGTGTTTTTAACTACAGATACCCAGGTTGCCTTTGGATCGTTGGTTGCAAAGCACTTTAATGCCCAATACCAAATTAATGCTTTTTCGGGGCAGGGCATTGTGCGTAATTATAAAGGCAGTGACCCTGAAACATCCTTGATTTTGAAATATCCCTATGTATTTAACTATGGTGATATTGTTTATAAAGACGATTGGTCTCCGCAAATAATCGCGATAATTTTAGGCACTAATGATTTTAATACTCCTTTAGAGCCACATGAACGGTGGAAAACCCGCGAAACTTTACAAAAAGATTTTGTGGCCACTTATGAAAAATTTGTATTGTCTTTACGTAAGCAGCATCCCACTGCAAATATTTTTTTGGTTTCGCCGGATAATTCAACCAGTGAAGTCACGGCGCAAATTTCCCGTGTTGCCGACAATCTCAAGATAAAAGGGGAGCATAAGGTTTTGTTACAAGTAACTGATATTACATTGGGGTTAACGGGATGTGCCTGGCATGCTTCGGTAGAGGATCATAAGAAAGTAGCTAGCTTGTTTATCGACTTTCTTGAAAAAAATCCTTCCTTGTGGGAATAAGAGTTTTGCAAGTTATCAATTCGAAAAAAATCAAAAGCAAAGGTGAATGCTACTTACTTAAGACAGCTCCTCAAATTCTTGTGATGATTACTGATTTTAAGTGGGAGTTTAGGTACTTCGAATATGTTATTCCTATAGCTGCTGTAAAAGTTTTATTTTCCCTTCTACCTTATCCCATTTTTCATGGTCAGGTAGCGGTGCTTTTTCGATGGAGATCTCGGGCCACAATTGCGCCAGGTCAGCATTAATTTTAATAAATTGCTTTTGATCTTCGGGTAGATTGTCTTCTTCAAATATTGCGCCTACTGGGCATTCGGCAGGGCATAAATCACAATCCACGCAGGATTCAGGATCAATAACCAAAAAATTTGGCCCTTCTCGGAAGGCATCCGTTGGGCATACTGCTACGCAGGTAGTGTGTTTACAATTAATGCAGTTTTCTGTTACTACGTATGGCATTGTCAGTCTCGCAAGCAATCTTTAGGTTAGCTAAGGTAAGCTGTGGCGTTGCATCAGTAAAGCTCATAATATTTATATGGCTCATCGGTTTTGCTGATATAGGTATAAGGTACCTCGTCCTTTGTTTACTTAACCCAGGATGTCCGGGAGAAAAAATGACCTATCGAAAGTTTTTACTGATTATGATATTGGTAATGTTTGGCGCAACAGCTCAGGCTTCGCAAATTCAACCTCTGCCACTAACAGACCTGTCACAACGCACCGAAGCTGTAGCTTTAGCTAGCGTGGTGAAAGTGGAAAGTAAGACCGAATCATCGGACGAAGTGACTATTAAAGTGGCGTTAGTGCTCAAAGGCAGCATTAAGCAAAATGAATTGCGTCTTACTTTAATCCCGCGCGGCGTCAAAGGCTTCGATCCTGTGTTAAAAGTTGGCGATACTGGCGTTTTTTTCCTAAAAGAAATTAAAGGGAAGGATGCAAAATTAGCTTACTGGGGAAGTGTGGCTGTCTTTCCAATAGCCTATTTTGAAACCGCTGGAAATGAAGAGGGTGCGAACTAGAAGGCTGTGAGCTAAATTGTCTTCGGTACCAACAATTTAATTTATGTGTAGCGTTAAGTTCGCTGGTTGTAGCGAATATTTTTTCGTCATTTGAGTAGTTGTCTATGAAACACATAATGATATTGGTTTTATTGTTTTGCATTAATAGCCTATTAGCCAGTGAGCAAATACCAGATCTATTGTTGTATGATGGAAAGGAACTGACACTCGATATATATCCTTTGGAAAGCTATTTCGAAAAATATCCTGAAAAGAAATCGAATCATAACATTATGTCAACGGCCCTAAGGCGTGGCTATATAGCAACATTTGAATTTAAGGATAACTTTCTGACCTTAAATAAATTGATTATCCCCGATTGGAGTCAAAAAGAACGCATTGAAAGGTCCGTTATTGACACAGTGTTCCCGGATGTGAAGGACCGGCAATTGCGTTGGTATAATGGTTTGTTGGTTATACCAATCGGTGAAAAAAATATTTCTTTTGCGGATGAAAGTTATTTTCTTTTTCATATTGTAGAGGGAAAATTAATGGCAATTAAAAAATATAACCTTAACGAATACAAGAAATTTAAACGCCGGATGTTTGAGCGATATACCAAAACGGAAGATTATAAAAAGCAATACAATACGTTGAATAAGAAAATTAAGAATCAATTTAATCCAGATGATTTATTGTATTCGACGGGTGATTTTTATCAACATGTAAAAATAGATTTTAATTAAGGTGTAAAAATTTAAGTGGTTTCGTATTTAAAATTAAAACGGAGTATTAGAAAACAATGTTAAGTAAACCTGTAGGTCATGTCTACCCTTCAAACTCTTTTGAGCAACTTTCTCCAAGTCAACGCTTACACTTAATCTTACTGGGTGTTGAAAACGTAAAAAAATCCGCTGAGTTTTACGAGGCTTTGGGCTGGAGTAAATCGTCCACCGGCAACGAAGGCTTTGTTAAAATTGATCTTGGTGGCTACGCACTCTGTCTTATCTCGCGAACAGATTTTGCCAAAGACGCATTATATGAAACATCCCAATCATCTGGTTTTCCTGGGGTAGCCTTGGTGTATCTAGCAAAATCTGCTGCAGAGGTTCCGCAAATATTAGCGAAAGCTGAAAGTGCGGGTGGGAAAATTGTGAAGCCTGCAACGCGAACCCATTGGGGCATTGCCGGTTATTTCACGGATATTGATGGCCATTTATTTGAGGTGGATTTTGAAGAGACGTGGATTTTTGACAATGAGCATCGCCTTGTTGTTGATGAAGTCAATTAAAGTTGTAACAAAAATGCAGACGTTCGTGGACAAAAAAACTTACAAATTGTAGTAAATTTTAAGTGGCAGAGTGGGAGTTGTTCGATGGATATAGTAGACGCACAAAAAGATATGTGTAAAGCCTATTATGGCGGTGCTACGGGTGCCTTAGCCTCGGGTTTGGCGTGGCTGTTAGCTGCACTTGTTGGATTTTTTTATTCCCCCGATAAAGCGATTGTTGCCATGTATGTTGGTGGAATGTTTATTTTTCCTGTGAGTGTTGTTTTTTCTAAACTAATGGGTAGAAGTGGGAAGCATTCTGCAAATAATCCTTTAGGTAAGTTAGCCCTTGAAAGTACGGTTCTAATGCTAGTGTGTTTGCCACTGGCGTTTGTGGCTTCACTTTATAAAATGGAGTGGTTTTTTCCGGCATTGTTATTAATTATTGGCGGAAGATATCTTCTTTTTTCAACGCTATATGGCTTGATAACCTATTGGGCATTTGCAATTAGCCTGGTTGTGGCAGCCATCATATTGGTAATGACTCAGGCCAGCTTTTTGATGGGTGGATTTGTCGGTGCATTTATTGAAATTATATTTTCTGTATTCCTGGCCATTGCTGTCCGCAGTTCCGTTGTGCCTGTCACAAAATAGTTTATAGCTATATTTTTCATCAACCGTTCTTTATGCTTTTGAATATAATTTTTTTACTAAGATGCGCATTTATCGTTTGTTGTGCAAAAAATATTCACAAAACCATTGTTTGAAAATTGACTTGTTCGTCTGGTTATTGAACACCGTATTACGCAAAGGAAAAATTATGACCTATACTAAGATTGTCATTATTACCGGTGCAAGTAGAGGCATTGGTGCCGAAACTGCGAAGCTATTTGCTAAAAATGGTTATGCTGTTTGCATTAATTACATTGCAAATGACGCCGCTGCTGAAAAGGTTAAATACGACATATTGGCGAGCGGCGGTTATTGCATAACAGTAAAGGCCGATGTTTCAATCGGTAGTGAAGTTGCCAGATTATTTGCAACCGTGGACCGTGAATTAGGTTGCGTATCTGTTTTAGTGAACAATGTCGGTATTCTGAAGTCCCAATGTCGATTGGAAGAAATATCGGAAGAACGGTTTAGTGATGTTTTGCGAACAAATGTTATGAGTTGTTTTCTATGTTGTAAGGAAGCGGTTAAGCGCATGGCTATAAAAAATGGTGGTGTAGGCGGCGTTATTGTAAATATTTCTTCCGGTGCATCTAAATGTGGCTCGCCTAATGAATACGTCGATTACGCAGCATCTAAAGGCGCTGTTGATACATTAACAAGAGGCCTGGCTTTAGAAGTTGCAGCTGAGGGCATTCGCGTAAATGCCGTTCGCCCCGGCCTCATCTATACAGAAATGCATGCATCAGGCGGTGAACCTCATCGCGTTGAGCGACTTAAAGCAAAAATACCTTTACAGCGCGGTGGTCAGCCTATAGAAGTTGCTGAAGCTATATGGTGGCTCGCCAGTGAAAAGTCTTCATTTGTAACGGGTAGTTTCATTGATCCAGCGGGCGGTTTATAAAGTATAGTAACCGGCTCCCGCATGCTGTACCTTGTGTGCCCGCAATAGCTTAGTAGTGGCTCCCATTCAATATTAACTTTATGCAATCTTGCTTGAGTTAGAAATTTTTGGAGATATTTATGAATTCTATGTCACGCAAGTCCTTTCTGGCTTCTGACACTGGAAAACCTTACGCAGTGGGGCCTATGTCTGCGTTATTTAAAACTGACACAGCGGAAACCAATGGCGTGTCAGAGTATTGGTTAGAAGCTAATACCCAAGGCCCCGAAACGCGTTCGCAAAATGACGGTGATGTTTTTTATGTGCTGGGAGGTGTTATGAGTTTTTTGATTGGTGAAGAATGGATTGATGCACCCAAAACTTCATTGGTGTTTGTTCCCGCAAGCGTGTCTCATGTCTTCGAAAATCGCGGCTCTGTACGGGCTGGAATTCTTAACTTCTCCTCATCAGAAAATTTTGGGAAATATATGCCCGATACTCTGGAGTGGTATAAGGAAAACTCACCTGGAAAACCTGGTTGTTAATAAGGTAAAGCCCAACGCAAAAATTAAGGTTACATTTTAAAATAATAAGCTTTACAAATTTTTCCTTCATGCTTCAGCGCTAGATGTACATATCAAAAATATCAATTTGCAGAGGAACAGGCAGGGTTATGGTTGAAATTATTGCTGCTGAATTGAAGGATGCAATTGAAATTATTGATTTGCAGCGCCTTTCATACCAATCGGAAGCTGAACTCTAAAAACGTAAATTGAAAAATTATGACTATTCCACATTTATTAAATATTGACATTCATGTGTTTGCTGGCGTTGTTGCTATGGCTATTGGCTTCTTTATTCTTGCAAGAGAAAAAGGCACGACGTTACACCGTAAGCTAGGGAAAATATTTTGTTATTTTGTGCTTGTTGTTTGTGCTGCGGCTGCAACAGGTTTAATTTTATTTCGCTTCTTGCCGATTTTTGCTGTTATCACTGTGCTTGTATCCTATCAACTTTTGAGCGGATGGCGGGTCATCTATACAAGAAACTCTGGCCCTACTGCAGTAGATGCAGCCTTAACTTTTTTTGCAGTAATGTTAAGCATATTTTTAGCTCCTGTGGTTTTACAATCATTATCGCAACAAAACATGGTTGTTTATTCTACGTTTGGCGCACTGTCCTGCGTTTTACTCTATGACTCAGTTCGTTGGTTATTTCCGCGCAATTGGCACCATTTTTTATGGCGTTATGAACATACTTATAAATTGCTATCTGCTCTTTTCAGTATGCTGTCGGCATTCGTGGGTAATGTAGTTCGTTTTGGGCAACCCTGGTCACAACTTTTGCCTTCGCTGCTTGGCATTGTTTGCATTGGTTATTTCTTTTTTAAATTGTATAAAGAAAATAAGAAAGTGGTTTAAATAGCGTCCAATCGATTTTATTATTGAATAATTTAATAATTATTCAATTTTTATAGTGCTATTAATTATGTGACTAATCTTTAGATGTTTTTTTAATGCTCAATTATTTAACCATTTCAAAAATTAATATCAATCATTATTTAGCTGACATTTAGTCATCAAGTATCTGCAATGCATATAAAATAAAATGCCAAGGTTAATAAATATAAACTTTGATGCCACATTCTGTTACGCCTCCAGATTTATACGGTGGGCTAGCGTACAGACTCCCTTCTGATTTAAATCTACGATTTTCACGTATGGTGTTTTGCGCCGCTTTCTCGTCATGTGGTTAAAAACATTTAATGGAAAATAATAAACAGGCTATGGAAAATCAAAAAATTATTAAGCACCTGGTGCCTGATCGTTTGAAAAATTATAAAAACGTTAATAATTATGAGTTGTGTAAAAGATACTTCAGCCGATTGTTTATCTTCGTGTGCGTAAATCAATATCGCAGTGAAGAGACCGCATTTAAGAAAAAATAACCACAGGGGATTTAGATATGAAAAATAAACTAAATAAGTTTGGTGGGGTGCTGTGCATGACATTGGCCACAATGGTCGGTGTGCAAAGCGTAGCTTACGCCAAACCCGCCGAAGAAAAGCCGACGAGTTACAGTCCGGTAGTTATCAAAGAGGATTTTGCGACAACTATGGCGCGAATGAAGGCTGCTAAACCGAAGGTAATGAAACGACAAATGGATTTGCTTAATCAGCGTTATGATTTGAGCGATCGCCGGGCACCAGGCGTCACTATGTCGCGAGGTAAAGCGCTTCAGGAAGGAGTAAGAGTGAAATTACCTGCGGGTATGACCTGGGAAAAACTGGCGGAGATGGGGCCAGATGCGATTCGTGAAAAAGATGTTTTTCCTGCTGGACTATTTCCTTTACCGCATCCGAATCATCCTGAAGGAGGTATGACTTTCCCCAAATTTGAAATTGATGAGCTTAACAAACAAGAAGCGCGGGATTTAACACGCTTTGATTTGGATTTTGATGTACCAACGCATTTTTTGCCCGAGTTTCCCGCACCGATTTATCTGACGACGCGGCCAGATCTGGGTGATGTGTCGCAAGGTAAGCTGGTTACTATCAATAACTTTTTTGAGTTATTTAACGGCATTTTGAATCCCAAACAAATTGAAGGTTTGCGTTTGCTGGTAACGCCGTTCCCACAGCAACAATTTAATCAGGTGGAAGACCGCCGCTCGGAGCGCCCGAGCCGTGGAGTTGCCTGTTTAGATTGCCATGCTAATGGCCATACCAATGCGGCGACTCATCTGGTCGGGGATATTCGCCCGCAGGAGTTTCGTCATCGTATAGATACGCCAACGCTAAGGGGAGTTAATATTCAGCGGTTGTTTGGATCGCAACGCGCGTTAAAAACCGTGGAAGATTTTACTGAATTTGAACAGCGTGCTGCGTATTTTGACGGCGACCCGGTGATTGCTACCAAGAAAGGTGTCAACGTTCTTGAGCGCGGTAGCCAGGTACATTTTATGGCTGAGTTTCAAGCACTGTTAGATTTTCCACCGGCTCCCAAGTTAGGCATTGATGGCAAGCTGGATCCAAGAAAGAGCACTGAGTCAGAGATGCGTGGGCAAGAGTTATTTTTCGGCAAGGGGAAGTGTGGCAGTTGCCATCAAGCTCCTTATTACACTGATAACAATATGCATAATTTAAAAGTAGAGCGCTTTTATAAACCGCGCATGATTAACGGGCAAATGGCCACTGCTGAAGGTCCCATCAAAACTTTCCCGTTGCGCGGTATAAAAGATTCACCACCTTATCTGCATGATGGCAGGTTGTTAACATTAGAAGATACTGTAGAGTTTTTTAATCTGGTGCTTGAAGTCAATCTGACTGAACCAGAGAAGAAAGACATTGTGGCATTTATGAAACAGCTTTAGTTTCGGATTAGTTAAAGAAAGTGTAATAGCAGCTGGCGGTAGTTCACTACCGCCAGCTGTTTTAATAGAAAAATAACGAATATTTTGCCAAATGTTTCTGTGTGTATTTTTTACATGGTTAAGTTGATAAATAAATATTTTAGATAATCTTACTTTGCTAGGGATTTTGCATCATCGGTAATTCAGCCGCTATATCTGCTATCGAAAGCATGGTTCTTGAGCTATCACTCAGGTTTCTTAAATCTCCAGCGACTTCTTTTGCCAAAGAACTCACCGAGGGATCTGGATCATCCAATAAGTTTTCAACCAAAACCAGGTGGGTTTGATTTCCAGTGGCACGCAACGCAAGTAATGCATCCAGTTGCACATCAATATTTGGATCATTAAGTAGCGGTGCTATTGCGTTTACCGCATTAGAGCTGCGGGTTTTAGCGAGGTTTGTCAGCGCACTTTGACGCTCAGTAGGGTTAGCACTTTTTAAATGTGATTGCGCTTCAGTGATGTGGCTATCAATTAAAACGTTATTGCCGCGATTCGATAGCACCTGTGCGATAACACGTTTTAAATCAGGGTCTGTTTGATTGTTGTACATAGATTGCAGCGTGTAATCCGATAAGCGTTCGCGATCATTTGCCATGTCAAAAATGCTTTTGCTAACAATGGCAACCTTCTCCTTGGTTGGATTATTGGCTAAGAGATCATTGGCTTTTTCTGCAAATGATCTCGGGTCATTGACTGAATTTGTTCCCAAATCTTTTAACACTTGAATGCTGCCAGGTGCTTCACTAGCAAATGCTTGAACGCTTTCTTCTGGTTGATACTTGTTGCTATCTTCTTTCGTTTTGTTACAAATTTGATTAACTGTATTTGCTGCGGTTAAATCACCTTTGCCATTTTGGCGTAAGGCTAGCATCCCCAAGCTTTTTAAATTTTCTTCATTTTGCGCAAGTGATGCCTCTAAAGTTTTTATTTTATCTTCGAGTGAGGATATAGTTTGGCTTTGATCCGAGTTTCCTGCTGCCAAATAGCCAGCTCCCGAAAAAATCACAGCGCCGAGGATTCCAGCAAACAGAGGATTTTTCTTTGAATGGTTGATTGCCATAGTCGTATGTCTCGTATTTTTAAGATCGCTACTTTTTGACTGTTACTTTTGCGGGTTTTTAAAATCATGAAATCGCATAAAGTTTTTTTGCACTAGCTTGCGCGCTGGTAACTGAAATAAAAAAGGGGCAAATCATTCACCCCTTTTTTATTTATTTCCTTCACGACAAAGTGATAAAGCTTAAAGGTTACCGTAACCAATAGCGCCGTTACAGTTCATCCACTCGCTCATACCATTACCACCACCACAGGCGTTGTTTTGGTAAACGCCGGTGTTATAAGATTGCGCTTCAGATTGACGAACAGAACCATTCACGCTGATGTAATCAATTTGCGCATCGCGACTGCCAGAATCGTTAGTATATTCAACCAGTGAGCCACCGCTTAAGCTGGTGCTTGTTGTGTAGTTAGTCATAGTGGTAGATAAAGTCCAGGTTTTAACTGCTGTGCCGTTTACTTTCAGCGTAATACTTTCGCCACCAGCAGCGCCTCTTGCGCGAACTACAATAGTTTTACCACCGCTAGCTGCTGAACTTGAGCTGCCACCACCACCGGAAGTACCCTCGCTTACAGTGATATTTGAGTTACCGCTACTTTGGTAACCTTCGGTTTCCACAATCATGTAGTCCCAGGTGCTACCCATGTACATACCTTTGGATGCCCAGGCATCAAAGTGATTACCTGAAGTGACTGTACCGCTCGATCTCTTGGTGGTACGAACGCTCCAATATTGATTGAAAGTTGCAGTGCCGATGATGGAAGGCTGGTTGGTCCGTAGGGTTTTGTAAATATTGTAGGTACCGCCGTCAGATGTGAATGTACCGAGAGAGGTGCTACCGGGTGGAGTCCAACTACCGTAATTTTCAACAATGTAATATTCGATCAATGGGTTCTTAGTCCAGCCATAAACCGCCAGGAACCCGTTGCTGCCACCGTTGAAGCTGCCTGAAAAGGAAATATTTTTGCGCCCGCCCGTTGCCCAACCTTTTCCCGCAGTAAAGTTTCCTGTGTTGCTCCAGGATGTACTGTAGTTGCCACCCGAACCGAGGGTTAAGGAAGCTGAACCAGGTTTGTCAGTCCAGAATGACCAGTAATAACCGCCGCTAGTACCGGTTAAATTTGAGGTGATCGTTTGCGCGTTAGCAGATGTTGCGCAGAGAGCCGCAGCTATCGCAAGCAAAGCAAAACCAATAACTTTGTTGCACATACTTATTAGCGATCTTTTCATCATTATTCTCTCTATTGGTTGATATATCCGAACTACGTTTACAGACACATTGCGTTAACCGCATACCACGTATCACTGTTGTCTGGTTTATCACTAACATCGCCGCTCTTTACGCACTCTCCTTCAATCTTGAACTGACGAATGTTCTTATCCCGCTAGATAAGTACTGCTGAGCCTAATCAAAAAGTCATTTTGACGACAAGTCCATCGTAGATAAAAAAATTTATATTTTCAACGGACTTCCGCAAGAGCAAATATTTTAGTTAGGTGTGGCACGTAAAGTTACATTGATGGGTTACAAAATGGGACATGCGACACGTTTTTCAGTTTTTAGCAGGTTATAAAAACCATAAAGAAATTATTTTTATGATGAAAATGACAAGATGGAATAATTTAAACAAAATCCTGGTAAATTTTTGATATACCCAATAGTTTACTTAATCACATGAAACTAACAAAACCGACAATATTGAATAAATATCATTATAAGAAATTGTAAAATCTGTGATTGTCTATATAAAAAACTGGGCGGATAAACTGTTCATTTTATATATTTTTTAGAAAGGAAGTCGAGACAGTTTTAATTGCAGGGATAATTGCAGCAGGCGAGGTGGTTTAGTCTCGCATGCTGAATCCAAAATGAAATATGATTTTTATTTGTGAAATAAAATAATATTATCTGCTTGCATATAAGGGTTTTAATTCTGGTGCAGCCATTTTATTTTTGCTTTCCTTTTGACACTCTTTCAATAAACTTAGCAAAGTATCTGGATTCCATTCGGTTGATAAATGGTTGCTGTAGAGCAACTCATCGAGTTGTTTTAATGCTGCCGTTAATTTTTCGTTCACTGCCAGCTTGGCAATTTCATCCAGCGTATGAATGTGTTGTGTGGGCCATTGAAATTGTGCCCAATTCAAAACGGCTTTACGTAGCGCGGGTGCATCTCTATTGCCTGCAGCATGTTTCAACACACTCCATACATCTTTTTCTCTTTGTGCCATTTCACTTTCATTAAACGCTTGTGATGTTTGCCATTGTGCCAAGCGCGATTTTAATTGCCAGACGTAAATAGCTAAACCAAGGGATAGCAATGCAAAGAAAATGCTGGTTGCCCACAGCCAGGGTGTTGCTGCGCTGGTTGTCTGGATGGTGGGCGTTGGTGCAGTGATGGTATTAGCACTAGTAGTTGTATTGTTGGTTGGAATATTTTGTAAGTTCGACAAGGGTTGCAGTGCTGCATCGCCTGCAACATGAATTGTTTTGGCGGGTAGGGTGGCTGTTCTCATGGTTTGGGTATTGTTATCCCACCAGTTAACATTGATTTCTGGCAAGGTAAAATCGCCACCGCGATTCGGCACTATAGCCGTAGTTTCTACCCGTGAACCCTGCACACCTTGGGCACTTTTATTGTCTTTGGTTTGCGCTTGATCGGGATAAAAAGTTAAACCGTCAAGGCTGGTATTCGCAAGCGGTGCTATTTGTCCGCCGGTTAAGCCATCAGCATTAATAGTGATGGTTCGCGTTACAGGTTCGCCCACTTTTAATTGATCAAGGCTGCTGCTCCAACTTTCACTGATGCTTAATTGATTTGCAGGTTGCCAGTTTTTTGTATCGTAGTGTGTCGGTACAGGGTTGACCTGGATACGCTTTTCAGCCGAACGTAAACGCAAAACATTATTGCGACCGCGGTTAAAGGGGTCACCCCAGCCATTGCGTGCATCATTAATTGAAACGTTGTAACTGAGGCTGGGAATAATAATTTCACCGCTTTCTTGTGGAAAAATGGCGAAGCTGGTTTCAACAATTAAATGGGGTTTGCCATCAATGGTAGTTTGATATTGGGTTTGATCCGTGTTGACGACTAATGCATTTTTTAATTCCAGCGGTTGCATCTCTGCCTGGGCTAAGCTGATTTCTGTTATCAATTTTACTTTCACTAAAATTTGCTCTTGCACATAGGCCGAGGTTTTATTGGCTTCGACGACTACGCGCACCTGTTCATTGCTGTTGGTCTGGTTTTGGTTTTGTTCAACCACATTAATTTCAATGGCATCACTGACTGCGTTATCAACATTAAATGAAGGTATAAGTAAGGTACCCGCATGTTTGGGTGCAAGTGTGATGTGCCAATCCGTACTGGATTCAGCGTTGCCATTGATAATTCTAAAAGATGAGCTGCGCGAAGTACTCAACACTTCAAAGTCATTTTTGAGCGCCGAAAAATCCGGTGAGTCTTTGGTTTGCTCGTCTGCTGTAACGATCAGCGTCAGGGTTTCGTTTAGCGCAATCGTATTTCTGTCGACATTCGCGGTTAGGGTGTTGGCTTGCACTAATGCAGCCATGCCCAACAGCGCCAGCGTAAGCAGCATGCGATATATTTTGTGTGGCAAATGGTTAGTTTTTTTAAACATAGTCTTCATCTTTCGTGATGGTTAATCGCTAGCGAGGGCTAAATTCTCCGTGGCTTGCCACGGAATAGATTTTTTAAACAAAAATATGCCTCGCTGTTTACGGTGAGGCATTTAATTTACCAGCGTTGATCAGCATTATTTTTGGGTGCTTCAAATTCGCCATCGGCTCTTTTTTGGCGATTTTGTAAATATTGATATTTAAATTTATTGCGTAGCAGGCCGCCCGGATCATCCGGCACGCGACGCAACCATTGCTCCAGTGCCTGTTTTTGTTCTTCAGTTAAATTGTCTTGATTCAGGGCAGCTTGTGCTTTTTGTTCAGCACTTTGTTCGCTTTGTGATTGCGAACTGGTTTGCCCCATTTGTTGGGAATTATCGGATGCAGCAGCAGAGGAAGCTTGGCCTTGGGCGGCTGCAGATTGTTGCGCTGCGCTGGATGCCTGACCTTGTTGTTCCTGTTCTTTCTGTTGCTGGTCTTGCTGTTCTTTATCTTTCTGCTCTTGCTCTTGTTGTTCTTTATTTTGTTGATCTTTTTGGTCCTGGTTCTCTTGGTCTTGAGATTGTTTCTGATCCTGCTTTTCTTGATCTTGCTTGTCTTGATCCTGTTTTTCCTGATCTTTTTTATCTTGATCTTTTTTGTCAGAATCTTTCTTCTGATCATTTTTTTGTTTATCTTGGTCTTTTTGTTGTTTCAACAATTCTTCGACCAACGCGCGGTTCTTTTTTGTATCTTCTGCAGTGGCATCGCGTTTTAAGGACTCATCGTAGGCTTTAATAGCGTCTTCCAGTTTTCCCGCTTTTGCCAGGGCGTTACCACGATTGTAATGTGCTGTAGCCGTATCGCTTTTTGCAAAACCTTCCGCCGCAGCGGCGTAATCACCGGCGCGATATTGCGCTGAAGCTTTCCAATCCGGTGATTTAAATTGTTCCGCAGCTTTTTTTGCATCGCCCGCAGCGAGTGCCCGTTGCGCCTGCTGATCTTTGGTAAGCCACATGTTACTTAGACCAAGATCATCCAAACCAATAGCATAGGCTGGCCTTGGTGTTAAGCCTAATAATGGAATGCAGACCAGCATCAAAATAAAACCGCGTCTAAAACTAAATAAAATAATCGGTAATAATAAAAACACTAACCAGTGGCCCTGATCAAACCATTGATCAAAATCCCGCTCAAGGGTGGGATTATTTTCATCAGTTTTTTCTTCTGAAGGCAATAACATATCAATGTCAGCATCGGTGTTTGCAATATCGCTATAACGCCCCTGAATTTTTTGCGCTAGGGTTTTGAGTTCACTGCTATTGAGCTGTGTGGTAATAATAGCGCCCTGGTTGTCGCGAAGAAAACCACCGTTGCCGCTGGCGATAGGTGCCGGTTGACTGGTGCCAACACCGAGAATATTCAGACGAATTTTTTTGTTCGCTAATAATTCCTGAATTTTAGCAAAGGCTTCCGGCACTACTCCGTCAGTGATTAACAATAAATCGCCCCGGGTTGCGCCCGCATCGTGTAACAGGCGAATACCACGCTCCACTGCTGCTTCCGTATTGCTGCCTTGCAACGGCATTATGCTAGGCTGCAGTGCGGGCAATAAACTTACAATAGTCGCGTTATCATCACTTAATGGCGTTACTGTGTGGGCTTCGCCTGCGTAAACGACCAGTGCGGTTTGGCCATCTTTACGTTCACGTAATATGTCAGCAATTTTTAAACGTGCGCGCACTATGCGTGATGGTTTTACATCTTCGCTGAGCATTGATAGCGAGAGGTCAAGTAAAATAATTAATGCATTTTGATTTTTTTCAACGGGAGTAGGGCGTTTAACCCAGCTTGGGCCCGCCAATGCAATAGTGGCAATAAACCAGGCGAGAATTAAACCCCAGAGTAACGATTTTTTAGTGGTGATGGTTTTACCGTCTAGTAAAAAAGGTAAAAGCTCAGGTGCGATAAGTTGTTGCCATTGATGGGCTTGATGTTTTTGTCGCCACAATAAAATACCCAGTATTACCATGGGAATAAAGGTGAGTAGCCACCAGGGGCGCAGCCAATGAAATTGGGTGCTGATGAGCGCGAGTTGTTCTTGCAAAGCTATCACTGCGCAACTCCCGATTTAGTAAGAGGAGTTGATCCGGATTTGGAAAGTGGTGCTGAGACTTTTCCCTTTGCTAACATGTTTCGGTTTTTTAACATGTTAATAGTCGGCCAGGCAAAGCTGAGCAACATGGCAAGTGCGAGTGGCCAATAAAATAGATCTTTTACTGGCCTAAACATTTCTTGCTCTGATTCAATCGGTTCCAAACGATTTAATTCGTGATGAATTTCAGCTAACTCTTCCAGGTTGCGCGCACGAAAATAGCGGCCATTGGTTTTTTCAGCGATGCCGCGCATGGTGGGTTCGTCCAAATCTTGTGAAGGATTGACTCGGCGCTGACCAAAAAATCCATTGTCGACAATCATTTCATCTGCACCAAAACCTATGGTGTAAATTTTTACGTGTTCTTGTTGTGCTAATTCGGCAGCGCGCAAGGGTTGCAATTCACCTGCTGTATTAGCACCGTCTGTTAATAATACTAATACGCGTTGCGCATCAGGGCGCGCGCGTAAACGTTTTACGGCTAAACCTATGGCATCGCCGATGGCGGTGTTTTCTCCGGCAAAACCAATTTCAGTTTCTTGCAATAAAGTATTCACTGTTTCCCGGTCGTAAGTAAGCGGTGCTTGCAAATACGCTTGGGTGCCAAATAATACCAAACCCAAGCGATCACTTTTGCGTGTTTCAACAAAGTTGCCAACGACTTTTTTCATTGCCATCAGACGGTTGATTGTTTGCCCGTTATCTTTCATATCTTCAATTTTCATACTGCCAGATATATCAACGGCAATTAATAAATCGCGCCCACTGTTCGGCATACTAATGGGTTCGCCAATCCATTGTGGATTAGCGGCGGCTAATAAAGCCAGTAACCATATGGTCCACAAACATAGTGAGCGACTGCGATTTTTGATACGAATGTGATGATCGTGAGTTTGTATGTGCTGCACGCGATTAAAAAAAGGTACGCGTAAGGCGGCCTCTTCTTTTTTTTGTGCAGGTATCAACATCATTAAAAGCGGCAGTGGGGCAAGCGCAAGCAGCCAGGGCCATTGTATTTCAAACATTTGCGCTGGCCTCACTTTTTATACTGTCGTTTTTCATGTTATCGATTTTCACATCAGGCGTTGGCGCAGATTTTTTTTGCCATTGATTGCGATGGTGTTGAATCCATGTTTCAACTATTTTATGCAATGCGTTGCGATCAAATTCCGGATTCTTTTGATAAGGCCCAATCAGCAAAGCGCGCCCCGCCCCTTGGCTAAACCCTGTGCCCGGCTTGCTATTTTTGGTATCCAGCCAACGCAACCATTCTTCACCTTTGATGCTGGCATTAAATGTTATTCCGAAACCACTGAGCGCTGTACGACGTAATAAAATACTGATGGCTTGTAAGTACTCTGCATTTTTATTTTCATCATATTGTTGTTTTATGGTTGCTAACTCTTTAAGCGCGAGTGCGCGATAGGCATTGCGCGATTTGTTGCGGCGCACGAAATAAATAATGCTGGCTACTGTGGCTACAACAACAAATAAGAGTAGCCACCAGCCCCAGGCTGGCGGCCATAAGCCGACGGCCTCAGGTAGATGAATGTCCTGAAGTGCGGCAAGTGGGTCTGGTGTAGATGATGGCGTTTGTGGATTCATAGCAGGCTATTTTTTCGTTGAAAATCGTTCGCGCAGGGCTTGCTGCACATTATCGGTCGTTGCAAAACTCATCAAGGTAATACCCAAGCGTTTACTACTATGAATAACATTGTTCAAACGTTCTTCGTAAGCGGTTTGATAAGCGTGCTGAAATGCATTTTCATCGGTGGGTAATTGCAAACGTGTTTGCCCATCGCTCACCGTCAAACGCGTATTACTAATCAATTTTTTTTCCAGCGGATCAAAAACATGAATCAGCGTCACGTCGGTATGGCGTGCCAGCTCAAATAATTGTTGTTCGCATTCATTATTGTAATCGTGAAAATCGCTGACGATAAATAGCGCACAGCCTGGTTTTGCGATGCGCCGTGCGTCTTTCAAAATATCGCGAAACGTTTTACTGCCGGTGGGTGCAATGGGTGAGCGCAATTGCTGATTAAAATCTTGCATGTGGTGAAGTAATTCCAGCACTGCATGTTTGCTGCGGCGTGGGCGGACATCGCGCTGATGATCGTCGCCAAAAATTAAGCCGCCAACGCGATCACCGTTATTCAGCGCGGCCCAAGCGAGGTTTGCACCCACATGTGCAGCGAGTACGGATTTAAAACATTGCTGGCTACCAAAAAAAAGTGGCGAGCGTTGGTCTACTAAAATAAACACCGGGCGCTCGCGCTCTTCGCGATAGACTTTGGTGTGGGGTACCTGGGTGCGTGCTGTGACTCGCCAATCAATGCTGCGTACATCATCGCCTGCCTGATACAGCCGCACTTCTTCAAAGTCCATACCACGGCCGCGAAAGCGTGTTCGTTCGCCACCATTCAATAAGCTTTTTACCGGGCGCGGTACAAATAAACGCAAATCCTGCGCAGCAAAACGTACCCGCAGCAAGCTGGCCAAATCGGTGTAAGCACCTTTTGGGTTGAGGTTCTCTAGCGTTGCACTTGCATGAAGCTTGTTCACACTCGGGTGAACCAATGGGTTTGTGTTAGTAAACTGACTATTCATAAGTTGGCTTGTATGAGCAAATTAGCTATGAGTCAAATGGCTATGCGTGAGTTGGTTCCGCTTAGGCGACAGGGACAGCGGCAAGCAGCTTATCGATAACCTGGTCGCTATTAATTCCGTTCGCTTCCGCTTCAAAACTAAGAATTAAACGATGGCGTAAACAATCGTGAATGACCGCCTGAACATCGTCCGGGCTGACAAAATCTTTGCCGCGTAACCAGGCATGGGCGCGTGCACAGCGGTCGATGGCAATAGTGCCGCGTGGGCTAGCACCGTACTCCAATAAGTGAACCAAATCCTGGCTGTATTGCGCCGGGCGCCGCGATGCGTTGATCAATTGAACTATGTATTCTTCAACGCTGTCAGCCATGTGAAGCCCAAGAATTTCCTGACGTGCGGCAAACAACGTAGTTTGGGAAAGGCTCACCGGTGCTGTCGGTGCAATGGCGGCCGCCTCATTGCGAACCAACTGCAAAATGCGGCGCTCAGCGGCAACCTCAGGGTAATCAACTTTTACGTGGATTAAAAAGCGATCAAGTTGTGCTTCGGGAAGCGGGTAAGTACCTTCTTGTTCGATAGGGTTTTGGGTAGCCATTACCATGAACAGCGCAGGGAGTGGATAAGTTTTACTGCCCACGCTGACCTGGCGCTCAGCCATAGCTTCTAATAAAGCTGACTGAACTTTTGCGGGTGCGCGGTTAATCTCATCCGCGAGCACCAGGTTGTGAAATATGGGACCTGCCTGAAATTCAAAAGTGCCTTGTTGTGGACGATAAATATCGGTACCCGTAACGTCTGCGGGAAGTAAGTCGGGCGTGAATTGAATGCGGTGAAAGTCGCCTTCAATGGCTTGCGCCAGCGTTTTGATTGCTTTGGTTTTGGCGAGACCGGGAGCGCCTTCTACTAACAAGTGACCATCCGCCAGCAGCGCAATCAACAAGCGTTCGATTAAATGCTCCTGGCCAATAATCTGCTCGTTGAGCCATAGGTTTAATGCTTGAATCTGTTGGAATGTACTCATAAATAACTTTGCCTTTTTTTTATTAATTCATTAAACATATTGCTATTTATTCTGATTGGGGACTGTGAGTTATGGCTGATGCCGACCCAAGCTGCGAATAGACTGTGATATCTGGGGGCGGTTCCTTGTATTTCAACTTAAAGTCCGGGGCGTTTACCAGTAGACATTTAGTAGTGGTAGGGAAAGAAGTTGGTAGTAGGACAGAAGTTTAGCAATAGGGATAGTCGTTTTGCTGTACTCAATTAAGCTGAGTTCATTTTATGAGCTAGGCTTAAGCTAATCTTAAGTTCCAAAAATGCATGCAGAGGAGTTTTACGGTGAAAACCCCATTAATCTTAACGCATGAATTGACCAGTTTTTTACAAGATCTACGACACTTTGCTGGTGAAAAATTAGCCGCTGAAGAACTGCCAGAGTTTATGCAATTTGCTGAACTTTATTTTTCACGTTACCCCATAGAAGATTTTGTGGGCCGACATCTAACCGATATGTTCGGCAGCGTATATCAGTGGTGGCATTACCTCGGCAACTTTGACGGTGACAAACCCAAATTACAGCTCTTTAATCCCAGATTGGATGTGGACGGTTGGGTTTGTCCGCACACTGTATTAATCATCTTGCAAAAGGATATGCCGTTTCTTGTCGATTCAATTCGCATTGAATTAAATCGTCGCAATATCGCCATTCACACGATTAAGAGCACGGTGTTAACTGTGCAGCGCGATGCGAAAAATCAACTCATTAAATTGCTTGATGTAGGTGGAGAAGAACAATCCACCCGTAAAGAAGCATTGGTGCATTTGGAAATCAATTTATCAACGCAAGAGGACGAGTTAAAGAGCATTGCGCAAAGTTTATTATCAGTCCTGGCAGAGTTAGTCACGGTAGTGAATGATTTCCAACCCATGTTGCAAGCCGTGCAAGCGACTGAAGCTAATTTAGAGTATGCCAAAGAGTCAGTCGCGGCGGCCAATATTACCGAAAGTAAAAAATTTCTAACCTGGTTGTGTGATAACAATTTTACTTTTTTAGGTTACAAGGAATACGATTTTGTTAAGCAGGGTAGTAAAAATTCTTTACGCGAAAATGCGCAAAAACGTCTCGGAGTATTTGCACACAAAGGCGGTGCGGAAGACTATTCAGAAATAACTGATTTGAACTCAGGTATCGCACGTTTTCATCTCGCCCCACAAGTTCTCACTTTCTCCAAATCATCGGTGCGTTCACGCATTCATCGCCAGGCCTATTCGGATTATGTTGTGGTAAAGCGGTTTAATGCTAAAGGTGAAATGATTGGTGAGGCGCGTTTCCTGGGTTTGTATACTTCCCATGTTTACACTATGAACCCCGGTAAAATACCTTTAGTGCGCGATAAAGTTAGTAAAGTGTTTGATCGCTCGGGCCTAAGTCGGAATAGTCACGATGGTAAAAGCCTGTTGCAAATTCTCGAAACCTTCCCGCGCGATGAGTTGTTTTTAAGTAATAGTTCTGAGCTTTATGAAACCGTAACCGGTGTTGCGCAAATTAATGAGCGCTATCAAGTGCGCTTGTTTATGCGGCGCGATGCGTTCGGAAAATTTATCAGCTGTTTGATTTATATTCCCCGCGATGTTTTTACAACACAGGTTCGCATAAGTATTCAAGAACTCATTGGCCAAACAATTCATGCGACTGAAAGCGAATTTACTACCTATTTTTCGGATTCAATATTAGCGCGTGTGCACGTAGTATTTAAAATAGATCAACTTTTGCCCATAGAATATGATCAAGTGAAATTGCAAAGCCGCATCCGCGAGATGACCCGCTCCTGGGAGGATCATTTACATACATCCTTAATTGAATCATTGGGCGAAGAAAAAGCCATGCGCGTGCTGGCAGAATATCGCAATGCCTTTTCATCATCTTATAAAGAGCACTTTGAATCACGTACTGCTGTACACGACATTATTTCCATTGCTGAACTGAAAACGGCGAATGATATTGCCATGAGCTTTTATCAGCCTGTAGGCGCCGAGACGAATGTGGTTAGATTTAAAATTTTTCGGAAGGAAGCAACGATTGAACTCTCGGATATCATTCCGATTCTGGAGCATTTAGGGCTGCGTGTATTATCGGAAAACCCTTACCTTATTCAAACCCAAAGCCATGGCGCCATTTGGTTACACGATTTCCAATTAAGCTATAACTTACCTTACGTTTTAGATGTGCTGGGGGTTAAATCACTATTTCAGGAAGCTTTTTCGGCCATATGGCACAAGCAAACCGAGAACGATGCTTTTAATAAGCTGGTATTAAGTGCGGAATTAAATTGGCGTGAAGTCTTTGTATTGCGTGCCTATGCAAGTTATATGCGACAAACCCTATTTAATTTTAGCGAACAATATATTGCCAATGCCCTGGTGAATAACCGGGATATAACCCGGCAGCTAATAACCTTCTTTAATCAAAAATTTAACCCTGCATTTTTTAATAGTCTGGAACAAAAAATTAAAGCGCTGGATGCGCTAAGTGAAACCATTGTTACCAGCCTCAATGCCGTGCAAAATTTAAATGAGGATAGAATTTTACGACGTTTTTTACTGCTTATAAATGGCAGCCTGCGCACGAATTATTTTCAGCAAGTAAATGGTGCAGCAAAAAATTATTTATCGCTAAAATTAAGCCCGCGCACCATTGCCGACATTCCCGAACCGCGCCCTTTGTATGAAATATTTGTTTATTCCTTGCGCGTTGAAGGCGTACATTTACGCGGCGGTAAAGTTGCGCGCGGTGGCTTGCGCTGGTCAGACCGCATGCAAGATTATCGCACTGAAGTATTGGGGCTGGTAAAGGCGCAGCAAGTTAAAAATGCTGTGATTGTACCCAATGGTGCTAAAGGTGGCTTCGTCTGCAAGCAGTTGCCCCAACTACAATCATCAGCAACGAACACGCGCGAAGCGATTCAAGTGGAAGGTATTGAGTGCTATAAAATTTTTATTCGCGGCTTGTTGGATTTAACTGACAATATCGTCGAGGGAAAAGTTCTTGCACCGCCTAATGTGGTGCGCTATGACGAGGACGATCCCTATTTGGTTGTCGCAGCGGATAAGGGCACTGCAACTTTTTCTGATATTGCTAATACTATTTCTGGTGAATATAAACATTGGCTGGGAGACGCATTTGCCTCAGGTGGCAGTCAGGGTTACGATCACAAAGGCATGGGCATTACTGCGCGCGGCGCCTGGATTGCTGTGATGCGGCATTTCAAAGAAAAAAATATCAATATTCAACAGCAGGATTTTACGGTTGTGGGTATTGGCGATATGGCGGGCGATGTATTTGGCAACGGTATGCTGTTATCAGATCATAGTTGTTTAGTTGCTGCATTTAATCATCTGCATATTTTTATTGATCCTAACCCAAACGCAGCGATTAGTTTCGTCGAGCGGAAACGTTTATTTACCACACCAAAAACCGGCTGGAACGATTACGATAAAGCGCTGATGAGTGCTGGTGGCGGAGTTTTTAGTCGTGACGCAAAATTTATTATTATTACTCCT
Organism: Pseudomonadota bacterium; assembly: GCA_040385335.1. GTDB lineage: Bacteria > Pseudomonadota > Gammaproteobacteria > Pseudomonadales > Cellvibrionaceae > Cellvibrio. Next base: position 33,535 of record JAZKHP010000069.1, on the reverse strand, counting down.
GAAATGAAACAACGGTTTGCTATCCCTGAAGACAGCCTAACACCGGCTGAATTGATAAGCTGTTTATTAAAGGCACCCGTGGATTTAATTTGGAATGGTGGCATTGGCACCTATGTAAAATCCAGTAGTGAAACTCACGCCGATGTTGGCGATAAAGCTAATGATAGTGTGCGCATCAATGGCAATCAGTTAGGTTGCAAAGTATTTGGTGAGGGCGGAAATCTGGGTATGACCCAACGCGGCCGCATTGAATACTGTTTAGCGGGTGGTGCCTGTAACACCGATTTTATTGATAATGCTGGCGGCGTAGATTGTAGCGATCACGAAGTTAATATAAAAATCCTGCTCAACGAAATTATGAGCAGTGGCGATTTAACGGCAAAACAACGCAATACATTGCTGGTTGAAATGACTGATAACGTTGCCCACTTGGTATTAAAAAATACCTATCGGCAAACTCAGGCAATCAGTATTGCGGAAACCGAGTCGCTTGCGCGCGGCGCTGAATATCGTCGCTTTATGAGCAATTTGGAAAATCAAAAACGTCTGAGTCGCAGGCTGGAGTTTCTGCCGACCGATGATGTTTTATTGGAGCGGCAAACTCATAATCGAGGCTTAACTCGCCCTGAATTAGCCATACTAATATCTTATGCTAAAGCAGTTTTAAAAGAGGATTTAACAGCGTCTAACATTGCGGACGATACTTATATGGCCGCTGCTATTGAAACCGCATTTCCGCAAAAAGTTATGCAACTCTATTCTCAGCCACTTTATCAACATCGCTTGCGCCGTGAAATTGTCGCCACGCAAATTGCTAATGATATGGTTAACAATATGGGCATTAGTTTTGCCCAGCGTCTAATGGAATCTACCGGTGCTAAAGTGGGTGAAGTCGCTAAGGCTTATATAGTTGCACGTGATATTTATCAAATGGAAAGTTTTATTCTGGGCATACAGGATCTGGATTATAAAGTACCCGCTAAATTACAAATTGAATTGTTGATCGGCATGATCCGCCGTGTACGACGCGCGACGCGATGGTTTCTGCGCAATCGTCGCAGCAATATTGAACCTGCGAATGAGGTTGCTTTTTTTGCTCCTGTTGCCACAAAAATTACTGAACAATTGCCGCAGTTATTGCAAGGCGACTCGCTTAGTATGTGGACTACAAATATTGAATTTTTACAAAAAAATGGCATACCTGAGCAGCTTATTTTGCAAGCAACGGAAATTTCCTATTTATATTCCGGGTTGAGTGTGGCTGAAGCGGCGCGACGCAGTGAAAAGCCACTGGAATTAGTAACCACTATGTATTTTTTCCTGGGTGAGTATTTAAGTTTATCCTGGTTTGCTACACAAATTGCTGATTTGCACGTGGAAACATTTTGGCAAGCAATGGCTCGCGAAACCTATATGGATGATTTGGAATCGCAATTGCGCGCACTGACTATTTCTTTAATTCATTTCGTTAATGATAGCGTTTCGATTGACGCTGTTGTGCAGCAATGGAGTATTCAGCAGGCAAATTTAATCCAGCGTTGGAAGCTAATGGTAAATGAGTTGCAAGCCAGCAGTGGTACAGACTTTGCCGTTTTTTCTGTCGCCTTGCGTGATTTATTAGATTTAGCGCAAGCTACGCAACACTCCGAAATCGTATGTGTAGATTAGCTGCTGATGATCATTAATTAGTTATTTTATTTATTTTTAGGTGTTGTTATCTGTTAAGGGTCACTTATGTCACTTTTTATATCTCCTGCTGTTGCAATTGCTAATCGAATGTCATTTTCTGCAAAATTGTCAACAATGGTTTTAATATTTTTAATTCCATTGCTGGTTGTTTTAGGCATTAATGTTGCAAGCGCTAATAAAAAAATACAAAGCGTTGATCATGAACTTAAAGGGATGGACTTTATATTGAAGTTAAAGCCGCTCGCCCTGGAGGTTGCGAAGCATCGTGGCAATATGGCACAGCATCTTGCAGGGGCCGTGGGTAAAGATCAAATCATTAAGACAATAGAGTTAGCTATTGATGACCAGCTATTAATGATTAACCATCTGGCTGAAAAGCATAGTTATTCATTAAGTGACTTGGCCGATATTGGCGTTAAATGGAAAAAATTAAAAATTTCAGACAGTAATAATACGAATGCGTTGGAAAGTTTTGCTAAGCATTCTACTTTAATTGAACTTATTCATCGTACTATTGCGCTTGTTGCAAATGATTTTCAGCTCACTTTGCAACAGGATAATATTAGTTATTACCTAATGGATGCGGTGCTATTTAAAGGCCCTGAACTGCAAGAGGGGTTAGGGAAGTTGCGAGGCAAAGGCGCTGCTGCTCTAGCGGATAAAAGCATCAATGTTGCTGATCGCATTACGCTGGGTGGATTGTTGTCATCTTCTCAAGTTCAACATGAAAACCTTAGCCAAAATATTCTGCTGTTATATAAAGATAATGATATTAAAAATAAGTTAAATGCATCCGTGAAGTCAGCTTTGGTTAGTATTCAAGATTTCTTTGATATGTTGGGTAATCAGGTCCTTGCGCCGGAAGAGCCACAAATTAGTAATAGCAATTATTTTGATCAGGGCACTAAAGCAATTGCATCGCTCGCGGATTTTGATAAGACTACAACGCAGGAATTCGTCGCTAATATTAATTCGTTAAAAGCAGAAAAGGTGGCTAATCGAAATGGTTTCCTGATGACGGGGTTGGTATGCATATTAATAGGTTTATATTTGGCCTTAGGTATTTTGTCTTCACTAACAGAGAATGCGAGCCAACTTAATAATGCATCGCATCAGTTACAAAAGGGTAACTTTGCTGTTGCCATTATGGTGGACAGTCAAGATACTTTAGGTGATGCGGCAAAAAGTTTAACTACTATGATTGCCAGCGTTGCTGAGTTACTGAATGGAATTAAAAATTCTGCGCATGATGTAAATACATTATCAATGCAATTACAATTGGTTACCGATGCAAGTAAAGACGAATTAGATCAACAAAATTCACAAACCCAGCAGTCAGCATCTGCTGCAACCGAAATGGCTGCCACTGTTCGGGATGTGGCAAGAAACTGCGTTGATGCCGCTAGTGCTACGGAGTCTGCGCGAGCCTATGCTCTGGACGGACAATATAAGGTCAACGAAGCTATTACAAAGATTAATACTCTCGGTGCTGATGTTGAGCGGGCCAGAGATATCATTGGTGATTTACAGGCAGATGTGACAGATATAGGAGCGGTATTAGAGGTTATTCGCAGCATTGCAGATCAAACTAATTTGTTGGCTTTGAATGCGGCTATTGAAGCTGCTCGCGCTGGTGAGCAGGGACGCGGTTTTGCGGTTGTTGCCGATGAGGTACGTTCTTTGGCGAAACGCACGCAGGATTCGACTGCGGAAATTCGTACTGTGATTGAAACGTTGCAGGGGCGCGCAGCAAATGCTGTAAGTATTATTCAACAAGGTTTTGTTGGTGCCAATGAATCGGTAAGTAGCGCTGCAAGTGCGGGCGCTTCGCTTGATAAAATTGTTTTGGGCGTGGAAACCTTGCGTGATTTAAATATTCAAATTGCAGCAGCAGCAGAGCAGCAATCTGCCGTTGCAGAACAAATGTCCCGCAATACGCAGCACTTGAGTGATTCTGCTGAAAATATTCTAGAGCAAGTAGAAGAAACTGTACGTTACACTTCAAGTTTGCGTAAAAGCGCATTGTCCTTACTGGAAAATTCAATGAAATTTACAACCTAGGGAAAAATCTTTGCAATCTATTGTTATGCAACTCCACATTAGTCCGGATGAGTTCCAGCGGTTATATGAAGGTACGGCCAAAGTAGTCTCGGCGCGAAGTATTGATGGCCGCCGTGTGCGTTTTCCAGCAAATATTTTGCGCCCGTTTGTTACCCACATAGGTATTTCCGGCTTATTTCGTATTCAATTTAGTGATGATAATCGTTTTCAGCAGATAGAAAAAATCGACTAAAGGCAATAATTCCAGTATCCTGCGCGCATTATTTACCGGGTAAATTACCTCCGAATTGGTTAATACGAGCAAGATTTATGTACTCTTTCTTCCGCGATTTACTGTTTAAATTAGATGCCGAAACATCACATGAATTTAGTTTGGATTTGCTGGGTGCCGCTGAACGTTTAAAATTGTTAAGTCTATTTTTATCTGACGTTCCCCCTAATCCGGTTGAGGTTATGGGAATTACCTTTCCTAACCCTGTTGGTTTAGCTGCTGGGCTCGATAAAAATGGCGATTATTTTAATGCCTTGGGTGCGATGGGCTTTGGCTTTGTTGAAATCGGAACTGTTACACCCAGACCACAAGCAGGCAATCCGCAACCGCGCTTATTTCGTATCCCGGAAGCAGAGGCCATTATTAATCGAATGGGATTTAATAATAAAGGTGTGGAGCATCTTGTTGAACAAGTTAAGCGTCGGCGTTATGAAGGCGTATTGGGAATTAATATTGGCAAGAATGCCACTACGCCCGTTGAGGATTCCGCATTAGATTATATTATTGGTCTGCGTAAAGTTTATGCGCATGCGGATTATATTACGGTAAATGTTTCATCACCAAATACCCAGGGTTTGCGCGATTTGCAATTTGGTGATTCATTAAATCGTTTGCTCGAAACCTTAAAAAAAGAACAGTTAGTCCTGCAGAAAGAAGCAGGTCGTTACGTACCTGTTACCGTTAAAATTGCACCCGACATGGATAGCTTTGCAATTCAGCAGGTGGCTACAACATTGCTAGAACAAGGTATGGACGGTGTTATTGCCACTAACACTACCGTTGGGCGTGAAAGCGTTGAGCATTATGCTAATAGTCAGGAGTCTGGGGGGTTGAGTGGCTTACCAGTACGCAATAAGAGCACTGAGGTTATCAAGGCTTTGTATGCTGAGCTGGGGGATAAATTACCTATCATTGGTGTGGGCGGTATTTTAGATGGTGAAAGTGCTGCAGAAAAAATTCGCGCCGGTGCAAAATTAGTGCAAATTTACAGTGGATTTATTTATCGTGGGCCTGCGTTAATTAGTGAAGCTGCTGCGGCAATTTCGGTGATGGGGAAATAATTTTTTTTGTTATTTTTTCTTAGTATTGTAAAGCAGGTACAAATATAAATTTCTAATGCTAAATATGATAATACTCTCCTTATTTTGGATGAAGAAAATAGCTATAGATAGGCTGTTATTTTTCATTCGCTAAATATATATGTCGCATAATGCTATCTATTACCTTGAGTTGGATGCTTTAATATATAATGAGACCCATTCGATCGTTTGCTTTTTATTTATTACTGACTTGCATAAATCTATTTATTTCGCTGAGTGGGGTTGCAGCCGGTGAAGCAAGTCAGAAGATAATCAGCTTTGATCTTCCAGAGCAACCTCTTGAAAGCAGCTTGATTGAGTTTGCCTTGCAAGCAAATATTACCATTATTGCGGACAATGACCTTATTAAAGGCAATAGATCGCGCGCAGTTTCTGGTCCGCTTACAATTGATGAAGCTTTATCCTCGTTAATCTCTAAGTCCCCCCTGAGCTATGAATATTATCCAAGCTCAGCCTCCTATATTATTCAAGCCAAAAAGACAGCAACGTTTTCAGCAGATAATTCTCCGATAGAACCTTTAATTGAGATCGTCGATGGTACTCAAAAAATTGAAGAAATATTGGTAACAGGAATTAGGTTTCCTTTTCGTTACAGTACCGTTGTTAATACCCAGCTTCATGGCGGTGAGAGTTATTTTGACTCCTCACGTTTTTTAAATGTGCTCCCTCAGGAGCTTATTCAAGATCAAAAAGCGACTGAGTTAGGTGATTTGCTTAAATATGCAAGTGGTGTCACTCCAGGCGATGGTGTATCGGATACTAATGATGATGTTTTTGTTCGCGGGTTCCGACGTCATGCCATTTATGTAGATGGATTTCGCTTAAGTGATAGTACTGGCGTTAAAATATTTCCTGCGAATACCGAGCGAGTTGAAATATTAAAAGGTCCCTCCACATTATTATTTGGTCAGGCTGAGCCCGGCGGAATTATTAATGTTATTAGAAAAAGACCGCGCGCAGATACATTTTTACATGCAGAATTGGGAACAGGTTCGTTAGGTAAACAGTACATTAATCTTGATGTTAATACTCAAATACCTACAATTTCAGAAATAGATTTTAGGCTAATTCTCGTTGATGACTCACAAAAGACATCGGGCGAGATAAATGATATTCAAAAGCAGTTAATTGCACCTTCAATAAACTGGAAAATTAGTGACGATACCAACATAGACGTGAATTACCAATATCAGTATGCCCAGCACATTTGGGGTCGTGGGTTTCAAGTGTTGGGCCCGTATCAAAATATTTTTCCCGGTGTGAATCTCGATCAGGTGTCGAAATCAGCACGCCCGGATTTTAATACAAATTTTAATCTCTATAATATTGAAGTTAGCCATAATTTTTCCTCTGACTGGAAGATTCGAGCAAATTATTTTTGGCAACAAGAAGACCGCATTGGTATTCGTACGGACACGGAAACACTATTAAAATCGGATCTTTTGTTTAAAAAAAGTGAACTCGGAAATCTTTTCATTCTATTGGTGCTCGGCGGAAATGAAACTGTGCCTATAGTTTTTACTCCAGCAGCTCCAGAAGCTTTGTTTTCAATTGGAAAAATTCGTAATTTATATGACGAAAAGGCTGAAGAAACTGCCAATAATGCCACTGTTAATTTGGATGGTTCTTTCACTACCGGAAATTACACTCATAGGGTAGCTTTGGGAGGCGGCTGGCATCGCCAGGATATATACAAAACCTACACCGTAGAAGAGCGTGATTTATTTGCATCGCAATTTTGGGGTGTTTCAGAGTTCAATAATTTGGTACCGTATATTACGGATACCATTACCAGTTCTTCCCGCTCATTGGGTATTCTTGCCGATGATGAACAGCGCTTGTTGTACGACGATTATGGGTATTATTTACAGGATAATATTGACCTTAATGAGCGCTGGATTTTGTCGGGTGGCACTCGCTATACAGAAACTAGAGGCCAATATGTAGATATCACTCGTTGGCTTGTTTCAAATTTACAAACCTACCGAAAGTTTTCGTCTCAGTTAGGGTTGGTCTATAAACCAGCAGATAACATTTCTTATTTTGTGAACTACAGTGAAGCGTTGCGCGCAAATTATCATATCGACGATTTGGGTTCGCGGATAGCTCAGCCAGAGCTATCCGACCAGTTTGAAATTGGTTTTAAGTCGTTGCTATTTGAGGGGCGCTTTTTATCCAGCGTAGCATTTTTTGATATTCACAAAAAAAATATTACAAATCTTAAAGTGATTGACGGAGTGCGCACGTCCTTGGTTGGTCATCAACAAAATATGCGGGGTATAGATTTTGATTTTACCTGGCAAGCATCTTCTAAATTGAATTTGATGGGGGCTGTGTCTGTACTTAAGCCGGATAATATTTCTGGTAAAAATAAGGGAAAACAACCTGCTTTAGTCGCCAATAAAACGGCTAGTTTGTTTGCGCACTATGTCGTAAATGATGCTGTTGAGGTAAGCGGGGGTTATAAATATGTGAGCCAGCGTTTTGGATATAGTGGGAGTCTGCCGACCATTGGTGCGGACTTAACTGTTGACAATCAAAAAACTTACCCACTTCCATCTTACTCAACTTTGGAACTCGATTGGGTCTATAAATTTAATTCATTTTCATTTAAGCCACAGTTCCAATTGTCAATAAAAAATGCATTGGATAAAGATTACTATACAGCGATTGTGGGTCCTGTACGTACCAACGTGAGTGAAGGAAGGTCAATGGTTGGCTCGCTTAAGCTGGAGTTTTAAATGAAAGCGACATAAATATTAAGTGCACTATTTGAGAAGCATCAATTAGGTTTACGGCGATTAATCGTACTCAAGTTTTAAAAATCCCATCACGAAGCAAAAGACATAGTACAGGATGCCTTTCATAATATTCTGGGTGAAGTACGCGATATCCAGGTGCTGGATGTTAGTCGTATTACTATCAACACCAACAGCTAGTTGAAAGGAGAGTTCGGTCTAAAAAAAGGCATCTTGTACTTAACGCAGGGCGAGGTTTTCTTTGACTAAAAGCCACACTTCAAGCGCTGTACCAATCACTCGGTTTGGATGCGAAGTTCAATCCTTCAGATCACAGCGTTACGCTTTTTTCAACTGAGCCTAAAAATTGATGTAATTATTTTCGAAAAAAAATGGAGGGGTGATGATTTTGCTGTGTCTTACTCATGTAGGAGGCATTGCTCAAGGAAAATCCCCCCAATCCAATGTGGCCAAACTGAGCCCTATTAGATGAGCGCGCATGGAGTCCTGCCAGAGTTGAGCCAGACGGCGTAAATGGAACTTTTGGCAATGGAGTTGCCGCGCCTGTCTGTTTTCTGTACAGTTCGGCTTTGCCAATAGTGGCGTATTAATCATTAAAATTAATGGATATCCAATGAAATTCAAAGAGTTGTTTTTGTCATTGCTGGTTGTTGCAGCGGTTAGTGGGTGTGGCGGTGGTTATGCAGAAGGAGAAAATCCCATCGGTGGGTTAAATTTATCATCGGCGACTAGCAATACCAGTGAATCATCTAAGTCGAGTTCTGCGGCCTTAAGTCAATCTTCTACTTTGATTTCTGCAGCCTATAGCAGTGCTTCAGAGGTAAATTTGAGTGCGTCCAGCGTATCTTCAACTACGGTCGAACCCATATCCCAAAGTTTTTCCTTTGCACAAGTGGGCCCGCTGGTCTTATTGGCAGGAGATGTTTTAACAAACCAGGCCGAGGGGCAGGGTAATGGTGCGGTGGTCTACAGCTCTAATAATAATGCAGTTGCCACAGTTGATAGCGGTAGTGGGCAGGTCGATTTTGTGGCGCCAGGTAATGTGGTTATTACCGCCAATATTGCTGCTGATGCGCACTATCTTGCAGCTGAGGCGAGTTATAGCATTACTGCAAGCCTTGCTAGCCAAACTCTTAGCTTTACTCAATCGGGACAAATTGACTTGCCATTAGGTGGTAGTTTAGTTAATCAAGCAATGGGTCAGGGTACGGGTGGAGCTACTTATAGTTCTAGCGATACCAATGTCGCCACAGTAGATAGCTCAGGTTTGGTAACAGTTGTCGGGGTGGGACGTGCTGTCATTACAGCTAACAAAGCGGAAGATACAAGATATCTTTCGGCTATGGCAAGTTATACCGTGAATGTCGGGGTAGCCATAACTGCCTGGGTTGGTAGTCAGGATACGCTTGTTAACTTTCCTACTGAGATGAATGGTTTTGAGTTTTATCGTAGTAGTGAGAGTAATTGTGATTTTACGAATTACCTGAATTGTCTTGACGGTCAAATGAGTGTTTTGACGGGTTCAGTTGTAACGGATACTGCTGCAACACTTGCTCGAGCGGGATATTATGTGCTGAAAAATGGTAGTCATCCATTAACTTTAGATTTGGAGCTAAATACTTCAGCTCAACTTAAATCAACTAATAAAGTTGTTGTTTACAAAAATAAGCTTTGGTTGTTGAACCCAAATGGAAAATTTTCTTACGATCTTCGATCGTCCATAGATGGCATTAACTGGTCAGAGGAATCTACATCCATTAGTTTGATAAATCAATATGGGTCTGCATTTGAACATAGCAGCGCCGATCTTCTTGTTTTGAATAACCAGCTTTGGTTGTTCGGCGTAATATCAAATGGCACTCATCTTTATGATCGAGATGTTTGGTCTTCGAATGATGGAAAGATTTGGAATTATCATGGTTTAATTCCTACCTCGTATCGTTTCAGTTCGAAAAATATAGTTTTTAATAATATGTTGTGGATAATTGGTGGTGAATATAGTTGGCCGAATAGCTTTTTTAACGATATTTGGTCATCACTCGATGGTTTTAGTTGGATTCAGAGGGCATCGAGCTCGCAGTTTTCTGGTCGTTCTACTCATGAAGTTGTGGAGCATAATGGTAAGCTTTATTTAGTCGGCGGTACCTCCTTTACAGGTAAGAAAAACGATGTTTGGTCGTCCGCTGATGGTGTTAGTTGGACTTTGTTGACCGCTAACGCTAGCTTTTCTCCTCGATCGGGTCATCAAGTTCTTTCCTTCGCTAATAAATTGTGGTTGCTAGGAGGAAACGATGGGGTATCCAAAAAGGATGTTTGGACATCGGTAGATGGAATTTCCTGGGTTCAGGTCAATTCAAATACTCCCTTTTCTGTGAATTTCAATTCGGTAGTTTTCAACAGTGCGTTGATGGTTGTCAGCGGTTCCCCTGATGAAAGCAGTGGTGTATGGTCCTCCGATAATGGTATTGAGTGGCGAAAGGGCATAAGTGGCATATTTCAACCTTCGCAATAAATAATTGAAATTTTTTTCTTAACAGCGGCGCCTGTCAGTGATGATTAGCGCTGCAAATTTGGCAGGTGTTAGGCTAAGGATTGTCGCCTGATTGAGTGCTTAAAATTCATCAATTCATAGCATTAAGTTTTTTATATATTTGTAAATCTTACAAAACTGAGGTGTTATTTTTCTGTTTTATTGTACTTATGCAGACAATATTATTGATGGAAAAAACCAAACAACTTTTGTGAGTTTGCATGGACTTCTGTCAAAGTAATTTATTGTGTGGAAAGATATTCTAGTTATAGCATTGTCATCTCTTAAGTGTCATGTCATTTGTTCAAGTAAATAATTGATGCACACAAGGAAAATCAAGACCTTGAAATACTTGCGCGATCACTTAAATATTGAAGAGGTGGAGCTATGAAAACCAAAATCCCTCCGCAATACGCAACAGAAAATGATGCAATAGCTTGGTTAACGACATTAAATTCTTCGCGGCTTACACAAAAACAAGAGCAAGAATTTATGCACTGGCTGGAATCTTCGCCTCTGCATCAAGCAGCTTATATAAAAATAGAACAGCTGTGGGAACGTGGTGCTGTGTTATCCCGTTTATCGGAAGCATCGGAAAAAAAGATTTGGCAATTTGCTTATTGGAATATTTCCACCGCAGGTTTTGCGGCTGTATGTTCGTGTTTTTTGTTTGCAGCTGTGGGATTGTTTTCATTTTTGACCAGGACAGATGATTTCACCTACCAAACTGCAATCGGCGAAGTGCGCGATATTCAGTTGCTCGATGGTAGTCGTATTACTATCAACACCAACAGCCAGTTGAAAGGCGAATTCGGTCGGAAAAAACGCATCTTGTACTTAACGCAGGGCGAGGTTTTCTTTGATGTTAAAAAAGATGGGCGTTCGTTTGAGATAGTGACGCAATATGGCGTGGTTCAGGTTGTGGGCACGCGTTTTTCAATCTATCAATCCGTTACAGACGCGATTGTTACAGTGGCGGAGGGGCGCGTTGCTTTAAGTAAGTCCCTGAAACTTGACAACGAGTTTGTACCCGCGATTGTCCTGCAAGCTAACCAACGATTGAGTCTACAGAATGCTCGCTCGGGTAGGGCTCCCGAAATGGTCAATGCCAATGCTGCTATGGCGTGGCGAAAAAACCAGTTAGTTTTTAAAGGGGAGCGTCTAAGTGAAGTGATGGTTGAGTTGGGCCGGTATTTTCCTGAAACAATTCGGTTAGGGACGCCCGAGTTGGGAGAGAGGGAAATTACGGCGGTTATTCAACTTTCAGACTTAAAGACCACACTTCAAACGCTGTGCCAATCGCTCGGTTTGGAAGCGAAGTTCAATCCTTCAGATCACAGCGTTACGTTTTTTTTACCAGCATCTAAAAACTAATTGAATTATTTTCGTAAAAAAATGGAGGGGTAATAGTTCTGCTTTGTCTTACTGATGTAGGAGGCATTGCTCAAGGAAATCCCCCAATCCAATGTGGCCAAGGATAGCCTTATTAGATGAGCGCGCATGGAGTCCTGCCAGAGTCGAGTCAGACGGCGTAAATGGAAGTTCTGGCAATGGAAGGCCACGCCTGTCTGTTTTCTGCTAGACAATTTTAAAAAAATTAAGCATCCATAAAAAAAGCCTCATGACTGAGGCTTTTTTCGTTGTTACTGAATTCGCTGATGAGCGAATAAATTTTATACTAAAAAGTATGGTTTATTTGCGATGTTTGGTTGAATGCTAACTGGCTGCGGCCAGAGGTTGAAGATTGCTGAGTTTTTGGATTTGCGCCATTCGGTTCAAACCATCCCATTGGTCGATTCGCGATTCTCGCCAGCCGCTTAGCCACTGCTGTCGAACTACACCCGCCTCATGAGGGCAACCGCTTCGCGATCGGCCTTGTATCCCGGCTTGGTAGCCTTTTGTAAACGCGCGTTCTATTGGGTCTCGTTTTTGACGTTTCATCCGATAAAGCACCTCTTTTATAAGATTTCAAATAGCTAAAGTTATTTGGATATCTACAATGGTACATCTACAAAGACATCTATTACGTACAACTACTTACGAGCTTGGTACAATACCTCCTTTGGTTTTTGCCAGCACGTAAGTAGTTGGTGTAGTACATCAAATAAAGGTTCCGTTTGTGAACGATTAAATTCTTCTAGTTATTCTTTTTATTATCTCGTTAAGCTCTAGCGACTAACCTCAGCAAAGATGAGTTTCTCTTATTTACATGTTATTGCACCCGATTTGGGGCAATTTTGACTTTGAACTGGCCTTTTTAATGATTGAATATCAATTTTTTGCTACCTGTCCCAAAAGCCTTGAAGGGCTTTTGTTAACGGAAATTTTACAATTAGGCGCAACCGATGTGCGTGAAACCGTAGCGGGTGTGTATTTTAGTGGCAGTATCGAAACTGCTTATCGGGTCTGCCTTTGGTCGCGGCTGGCAAATAAGGTTCTTTTACCGCTTACCAGCTTCGACGTGAATAGCCAGGAAGATCTATACAATGGAACCCGGTCTATCCCTTGGCAAGACCATCTCAGCCCTACAGGCACCTTGTTGGTAGACTTTGTTGGGACTAGCGATGCCATTCGCAATACGCAGTTTGGCGCGGTGAAAGTTAAAGACGCGATTGTCGATACGCTGCGTGATTTAACGGGTGAGCGGCCCTCGGTGGCCAAGCGCGATCCTGATTTACGGATCAATACGCGTTTAAGTAAAGATAAAGTGGTTATCAGCATTGATCTTTCTGGAGAAAGCTTGCATCGCCGTGGTTATCGGTTGAAACAGGGCAGTGCGCCTATGAAGGAGAATCTCGCGGCAGGAATTCTATTGCGTGCTGGCTGGCCGCAAATTGCCGCTGACGGCGGTGCCTTATTGGACCCTATGTGTGGCTCGGGCACTATATTGATTGAAGCAGCGTTAATGGCCGCGGATATAGCCCCAGGTTTAGGTCGGGTTGGTTTTGGTTTTGAACGCTGGCTTAAGCATGATAATGCGATCTGGTTAGCATTACGCGATGAGGCCCATGAGCGCCGCAGAATTGGTCTTGCAAAAGAGTTGCCGGAAATTCGCGGTTATGATGCCGATTTAAAAGTGATTCGCGCTGCAGAGGATAATATTGTAAGTGCGGAATTAGATCATTGGTTACGTGTCAGTCGCAAAGAGTTAGCGGAATTTAAAAAGCCAACCCATGCACAAATAAAAAATGGTTTGATTTTAAGCAACCCGCCTTATGGTGAGCGTTTAGGGGAAGTCGAATCTTTAAAAATGTTATATGCCCATTTAGGTGAACGATTAAGGAATGAATTTCAGGGTTGGCGTGCCGGGGTGTTTACCGGCAATCCAGAATTGGGTAAGCAAATGGGTTTGCGTTCCGATAAAAAATATAAATTATTCAACGGTACTATTCCCAGTGAACTTTTGATGTTCAGTATTGATGGTGATGCTTTTGTGCAAAGCCGTATTGAGCAAGATGGCCGTTTCAGTCATAACCAGGAAGAGCGTGTGGCCGCCGAAAAATTAGTGCAAGAAACTAATAAACGGGAACAAGCGGCTGCACTTTCAAACGGTTCGCAGATGTTGGTTAATCGACTGCAAAAAAATCTCAAACAATTGGCGAAATGGGTTAAGAAAAATAATATCAGTTGTTACCGTTTGTACGATGCGGATATGCCGGAATATTCTGCTGCTATTGATATTTATCGCGGAGTTCCCGCACATGGGCATAGCGAAAAAATGTATATCAATGTACAAGAATACGCCGCGCCAAAATCGGTTGATGAAGATCGTGCTGCGCAGCGTTTTGCTGAGATTGAAGCTGCTATTCCTTATGCGTTAGATGTACCTGCAGAAAACATAAGTTACAAACAGCGCCGCCGCAATAAAGGCACCATGCAATACGAGAAGCTTACTGAAATCCCTACGGGCGAATTGTTTAGTGTGATAGAAGGTGAGTCAAAACTGCACATTAATATGTGGCAGTATTTGGATACGGGTTTGTTTTTGGATCATCGCATGGTGCGCGATATGATTGCTGAAAATGCCAAAGATGCGCGCTTTTTAAATTTGTTTTGTTACACCGCTTCCGCTAGCGTGCGCGCCGCTATGGCAGGGGCGCGTTACACCGTGAGTGTGGATATGTCTAATACATATTTGAATTGGGCGCGGAAAAATTTTGCCCTCAATGGTTTGAGTGAATCTCGCAATCGGCTGGAGCAGGCAGACTGTTTAAAATGGTTGGAAGCTAACGATCAGCAATTTGACGTGATCTTGCTGGACCCGCCCAGTTTTTCAAACTCGAAACGCATGGAGGATGATCTCGATGTGCAGCGTGATCATGCTGCAATGATTCATCAGTGTATGCGCGCGCTGGCGGAAGATGGCACTTTAATATTTTCTAATAATCTGCGTACTTTTAAATTAGATTTAGAGGCACTTAGTGCCTACACTATTAAAGATATTAGCGCTCAAACAATCGATGAGGATTTCAAGCGAAACTCAAAAATTCATCAGTGTTGGTTAATTTCACATTAAAGCTATTTTCAATGGCCCGGCACTCAAGAAATTCAAGGATGAATACTTTAGAGGTAATGCATTTATGAAAAAATTGATTTTACCTATGGTGACAAGTTTCATTTTATTAAATGGCACTTGGGCGCAAGCTAGTCAATTTTGTTTTGCATCTGCTAAAACATTTTATGAGCAAGTTTATTGTGAACTAGAGGCTAAAGGGAAAACTAAAGGCTTGCCATCATTTGATCAATTCAAACGCAATAATGAGGTGGTGCAAGCATCCTTATTAAAGCTACCGGCAGAGCGCAATCGGATTACATTACCACCGCCTAAAAGAGCGAAATCGGCTACCGAGGATATTTCTGTCAGCAATATTCCTGACGGTGAAAAAAAGACAATGGGAAAAAAGGAAATAGTTAAAAAAGAATCAACTAAGGCTTCATCGGGGCAACAAGAAATATTTAAAGACGATTATGTTGCAAGAAAATTTGATAAGCCATCTGGCGTCACAGCAAATGCCAATTGCCAATTGAGTGCTTCTGAAATTCGATGTGATTCAAAGCACTATCGTTTGTTGGGTAATAAAGCCAATAAAAATTTGCCTCGAGGGGCGTTACTCGACGAAAATAAAATGGCTTTGCCTCTGATTCAGCAAGGCCAATCGCTCAATGCTTATGTAACTTCAGCTTACGTTCAATATATTGAAAAAATGTGTACCATTGGTTTGGGCGCTGTCACTATGACTTATGCTCGTTTTGCTTACCTCTATGAAGATCTACAATCCAAAAACGTAAATTTTGTGAACCGTTTTGAAATTATGTATAGCTATCTTAAAAAAGATAAAGCGTCCATGTGGATAAGTGAAAAAATTCCTGTCAATTCACAGCTGGCTATACACTATTGTGATCTTATGACCGAAAAGCTCTACATTTGTGCAACACAAGGGCAAAATTATATTTTTGAGCTGGAAGATTAGTCAGTAGAGATGCTAATTGGAAAGTTAAGATATTATTGAAAAGTTGGAATGTTAATTAGAAGGTTTGGATATTAATAAATTGAACAATAATAACAGTTAGCCATCTGATTATTGAATTGTTGCAAGCATGAGGCTTGTAACAAATTGACAGTTTGCGCATCAATAGATTAGCTACCTAAACTGAGGTTAATATGATCACCAAAAATTCTCCTGATATATCTCCGTCCGAGATTACCCCCGAACATATTTACCGCGCCCGTCGCGATTTTATGCGCGGCACACTCGCGACCGGTCTGCTAAGTTCTGCAACATTTCATTCGCGAGACTTATTAGCCGACCCCAGCTATACCGCTGCTGAAGCTAACAACAAGGGCCCGGAGTGGTTGAATCAACAGCTCGCACATGCCAAGGCAGATACACAAAAACTGACTGAAGCATTAACACCTTACGATAGCGTGACAGGCCATAATAATTTCTACGAGTTTGGCTATGACAAAACCGATCCCGCAAAAAAATCGCAAAACTTCAAACCCCACCCCTGGCAAGTTGAGATAGCGGGTGAGGTCGGTAAGCCAGGAAAATATAATTTGGAAGATTTATTAAAAGGCATTGATTTAGAAGAGCGGGTTTATCGTTTGCGTTGTGTTGAGGCCTGGTCAATGGTCATTCCCTGGGTAGGTTTTTCATTGGCCAGTTTATTAAAACGCTTTGAACCCGCCAGTAAAGCAAAATATGTATCTTTCGTTACTCTGAAAGATACTAAACAATTTCCCGAACAAAAAAGTGTATTAAGTACGATTGATTGGCCCTATCGTGAAGGCCTGCGAATTGATGAAGCAATGCACCCGCTGACGATATTGGCCGTTGGCTTGTATGGTAAAGCCTTGCCCAATCAAAACGGTGCGCCATTGCGTTTGGTGGTGCCCTGGAAGTATGGTTTTAAAAGTATTAAATCCATCGTGAAAATAGAATTAACCGAGCGGCAACCTAAAACTACGTGGAATCAAATAGCGGCCAGTGAGTATGGTTTTTACGCTAACGTGAATCCGGCTGTGGACCATCCACGTTGGACTCAGGCAAGAGAGCGGCGTTTACCGAGCGGATTGTTTAATCCTAATATTATTGCGACGCAAATGTTTAATGGTTACGCGGATCAGGTAGCGAATCTCTATAAAGACATGGATTTGAAAAAATATTATTGAGGTTTTTTGTATGCCAGTGATATGGCGGCGTGTGGTTATTTTTTTTGTAAGCTTAGTGCCGTTGGCTGTGTTGTTTTATAAAGCTGCAACGAATCACTTGGGTGTAGATCCACAAAAAGCTGTGGTGTTATTTGTAGGAACCTGGGCATTTTATTTTTTACTGATCACTTTGTCAGTTAGCCCGTCGAAAAAAATAGCCAGACAGGCTTGGCTAATGCCCCATAGGCGGATGCTTGGTTTATTTACATTGTTTTATGCGCTTCTGCACATGATTGCCTATTTCGTTTTTATTTTAGCCCTGGATTTTTCCAGTTTTGGGGCTGAATTAATCAAGCGTCCTTACATATTGCTGACAATCCCCGCAATTATTTTATTAATCATCCTGGGCATCACATCAACCAAAGCAATGATGCGTAAACTCGGTAAAAATTGGGTTAAACTGCATCGCAGTATTTATCTTGTGGCGCTATTGGCTTGGGTGCATGTATTGCTACAAGTACGATCTAGCTATGCCGATGCCGTTCTATTTGGGTTGTTAACGCTTGCGCTACTTGGCGTAAGATTCTATTGGTGGTTACAAAAAAAATCACAAATCCAGGTGCTTTATGGAAAAGATTTATCTCGGCGTCAGTGAATGTCTGTTAGGGAAGCCAGTTCGTTATGATGGCAGTCATAAACGAAATACCTATTTAATGGACGTGCTCGCTAAATACGTGAATTTTTTGCCGATATGCCCTGAGCTTGCTATAGGTTTAGGCGTGCCGCGCAAACCTATTCGCTTAATTGTGACCGATGGCCAGGAGCGAATTCGTGGAGTAGAAGATCCATCGTTGGATGTGACTGACGCGCTCGCGCAAGAAGCTGACCGAGTTGTGCAAAAAATGCCGGAAATATGCGGCTATGTATTTACGCAAAACTCTCCGAGCTGTGGTGTTTATGGCGTAAAACGTTATGGCGAAAATGGTTACGGTATTGACAGCCGTGGCCGCGGTGCATTTGCAAAACGCTTTATGGAATTAATGCCGCTGATCCCGGTTGAGGAAGCTGGACGTCTAAGTGATGCCGGCTTGCGCGAAAACTTTATTACGAGAATTTTCGCATTACACGACTGGCGTCAATCAGTTGCCGTCGAACCCAGTGCAAAAAAATTAATCGCATTTTATTCGCGCTACAAATATCAAGTGATGGCACATCATGTCCCCAGTTATTTTTTAATCGGAAAACTTTTAGCAAATTTGGCGGGTAGGCCGATCGAAGAATTGTGTAATGAATTTATTACCTTGTTGATGTCTGCACTTGGCCATCAAACGACACGTAAAAGTAATGCAAACGCGCTAATGCATCTGCGTGGCTATTTAAAACTACATATTAGTAAGTTAGATAAAGAGGAGTTAAGTAATAGTATTGAATCCTATGCGCAGGGTTTAACACCTATTATTGTTCCGCTGACATTACTTAAGCATCATTTAATGACCTTAGATGATCCCTATCTAAAACAACAAACATTTTGGACTCCCTATCCTGAAGCACTGGGTTTAAGAAATTTTGTTTTAGCGCAGTAAAGTCGAGCTCCCTCAGGTACTGAAAACCTTCGTAGTTGATCCTGTACTAACTCAGGTACACCACTAACTAGCGATTAAACAAGGGGGTACAATTGGCTCAGTCAAAACAAGGGTTTTGGTTGCAGCTCCAGGTCGACTTATGACCAGCTCCCCGGTTTGCTTTTCCTCTAACTCGTATCCTTCGTATGCCAGTACAACCGATGTTATATGACTTGTGTAATGGCCTGTGCTCCGACATCGAACGATGCTCCGGTTGTAGGGGCGCCGCTTGCTGCGCCCTTGCTTGCAGGTTTTGGGCGCAGCAAGCGGCGCCCCTACGTCATGGTTTGAGGTTTACGGCATTGCACTCGTTTAGCATCTTTCCGTAAAAAGGACTCGATTCTTCTGTCAGTTATTTCTACCTACTTATCCTGGAACTTCATTAAAGCGTTATTTTATGGCAATAAAGCCGTTTAATAGCAGTTTTCATTTCATAGATGAAATCGTATTTGCACATATATCTTATAAATAATAATTATTGCATATATAAAAATAGTATTTTAGTATCTGCCCCATCGCCCATCTGGTCACTCAAACCATATCCCAGACGGGTTCTATGGCATTCCACAACACATACAAAAATATAAAGGTGCATCTATGTGGAATAGATCTTTAGCGCTATTACACCTTCTAAAAGTCGGGCAGTTTGCTGTGCTGCTGCTTTCGGCTGTTCCAGTGATTGGCTTGGCAGCCGTGTCGGATTTCGAATTGCCATCCTCTGGATTAAAAATTTCCTTTGATAGGCCGGCTGCAGATTGGGAGCGCGAAGGCCTGCCTATAGGTAATGGCGCATTGGGTGCGGTGGTAATGGGAGGGGTGGATCGTGAACATTTGCAATTTAATGAAAAAACGCTTTGGACGGGTGGGCCAGGTTCAAAGCAAGGTTATGACTTTGGTATACCTGCTGAATCACAACAAGCGAAGTTAATCGCTGTGCGTAACACGCTCGTTGAAAAAGGCGCGATGGAGCCGGACGCAGTAGCGAAAGAGTTGGGCCGTAAAACTATTGGCTACGGTGATTATCAAAATTTTGGTGAGCTAGTGCTTAGTTTCCCCGCAGGCTCTGTAGTGACTCACTATCGCCGCGAATTGGATTTGGATAACGGCATGGTGCGTGTGAGTTACGAGCAGGATGGCGTGAGTTATTTGCGCGAATATTTTGCGAGCTATCCCGACGGCGTAATTGTTGTTCGCATTAGCGCGGATCAACCAAAAAAAGTACATTTTACTGCCGCGCTAACTATTCCCGATAATCGCAGTCCACGCACCCAGGTCAATAACGGTCGCATTAGCGTGCAAGGTTTACTGCAAGATAACGGTTTAAATTATGAAGCAGCTGCACAACTTCTTGCTGTCAAAGGTCAGTTAACTAATAGTGCTAAATCGGTCAGCGTAGTGGCAGCTGACTCTGCTCTTATTGTATTAAGTGCCGGTACAAACTACGCGCAGCACTACCCTGATTATCGCGGTAAAAATCCACACGCAATAGTGCGCAATGCGTTAGATAAAGCGAGTGAAAAATCCTTTCAGGCTTTGTTGGCAAGCCATCAGGTTGACTATAAAACATTATTTAATCGTGTGGCATTAAACATCGGTCAACAGGCAAATGTATTTACAACACCGCAATTACTGGCCGCTTATGGTAAAGGCGATGCAGTTGTAGATCGCACCTTAGAAGCAACTTATTTTCAATTTGGTCGTTACTTACTTATTTCATCTTCACGCAAAGGTTCCTTGCCCGCCAATTTACAGGGCGTTTGGAATCACAGCAACACACCGCCATGGAACGCCGACTACCACGTGAATATTAATTTGCAAATGAATTATTGGTTAGCCGAAACCACCAACTTGCAAGAGACCCTGCCTCCCTTATTTGATTTTGTTGATTCTCTGGTTGCACCGGGACAGGTTGCTGCCAAAAAGCTGTTGGGTGCAAATGGTTGGACGCTTTTTCTCAATACGAATATTTGGGGCTTTGCCGGAGTTATTGCATGGCCCACTGCGTTTTGGCAACCGGAAGCAGGCGCGTGGATGGCGCAACATTATTACGAGCACTATTTATTTACGCAGGATAAAAATTTTTTGCGCGAACGCGCTTATCCCGTGATGAAAGGCGCTGCGCAGTTTTGGTTGGATGTTTTGGTAAAAGATGCGCGTGATGGCAAGTGGGTAGTCTCGCCAAGTTTCTCACCAGAGCAGGGCCCTTTTGTGATAGGTGCAGCTATGTCGCAACAAATTGTCTTTGATTTGTTGCGCAATGTTACAGAGGCTGCAGACCTTGTGGGCGATAAAAAATTTGCACAACAAACCGCTGCAGTATTGGCGAATTTAGATTCAGGTTTGCGTGTCGGCAAGTGGGGGCAATTGCAGGAGTGGAAGCAAGATATTGATGATCCTAAAAATCAACATCGCCATGTATCCCATTTATTTGCGCTACATCCCGGTCGTCAGATTGATGCTACCCAAACACCAGAATTATTACAGGCAGCACGCACGACTTTAAATGCTCGCGGCGATGGCGGTACGGGTTGGTCGCAAGCCTGGAAAGTAAACTTATGGGCTCGTTTGTTAGATGGCGACCGAGCGCACAAAGTTTTATCTGAACAATTAACTATTAGTACCTTGCCGAATTTATGGGACAACCATCCACCCTTTCAAATTGATGGAAATTTCGGAGCAACTGCAGGTATTGCGGAAATGTTGGTGCAAAGCCAAAACAATCAAATTGCATTGTTGCCAGCGCTACCAGGTTCCTGGCCAGTTGGATCGGTTAAAGGTCTGCGTGCGCGTGGTGATGTGGTAGTGGATTTAAGTTGGAGCAATAAAGAACTACAGGAAGCTGCATTACATGTTGGCCATAGCGGTGAAATAAAAATAAAAAATTCTTTGTTGGCAAAAGCATTTTTATTGGTTGAGAAATCCAGTGGAAAAGCTGTTGTTATAAAACTTAACCGAGATACTGGAACCTTTGCGGCGCAGGGCGGAAAAACTTATCTGCTTACGAAAAAAATATAGTTAGGCTGGTTTTTTGAGCGGCTTTCTTGAGTAAATTTTACTTTTCTAGGTTAATGCGAGCGCTTTATCGCCACACATAATAAATAAGTGGTAAACAATAGTTTTTGGGTGGGTTTAATTTTTTAAGTGGAGAAAAATAATGATAATGATAAATAAAAATGGGAAAAAAATTCTGCAAAGGAAATTAGTGTTATACATAAAAATGGCTTCTGGTTTAGCGTTGATTGTCAGCCCAATGGGGGTAAGCACTCAAGTTTATGCTGCAGATGCAGAAGCTGTATCTGAAGTTGTGGTTACTGGTCAGCGTAAAGCCATTGAGTCTGCGCAAGGCATTAAGAAAAATTCAGCGCAAATTGTTGATTCAATCGTCGCCGACGATATAGGTAAGCTTCCTGACCGGAGTGTGACCGAAGCTTTGCAGCGTGTGCCCGGCGTTACTATTGATCACTTTATGTCGCTAGGTGACCCGGAACATTTTTCTGCTGAAGGTAGTGGTGTTGCAGTGCGCGGTTTAACGGAAGTTCGCTCTGAATTGAACGGCCGCGATAGCTTCACGGCAAATGGCGGTCGCAACCTTAGTTTTGAAGATGTTCCTGCAGAGTTGATGGCGGGTGTAGATGTTTATAAAAACCCTTCTGCCGAAATGATTGAAGGCGGTTTGGCGGGTTCGGTAAATCTGCGCACGCGTATGCCCTTTGATGCTCCCGGGCAATTGATCGCCGGTTCTATTGGCACAAGTTACGGTGATTTTAGCAAAGAATTTAAACCTGCTTATTCTGGTTTGTACAGCAATCGTTGGGACACCAACATAGGTGAGGTGGGCTTTTTACTTGATGTAGCCTCTTCTGAAATCTCTACTCGTACAGACGGTATGTTTACTCGTCCATTTTTCCCACGCACTGATGCAGCCGGTCATCTTGGTTCAACTGTACAAGTGCCGCGCGGCGCCGATTGGCGGCAAATGGAATTCAATCGTGATCGCTTGGGTACCTATGGTGCTTTGCAGTGGGCACCAAATGACGATACGGTTATTTCTTTAACTGCTTTTCGCAGTGCTTACACTATGCAGTGGAATGAAGATGCAATTTTCGTTTCCAACGATCCTTACGGCGTACAGCCTTCGGCCGATTCTATTTATGATGAAAAGGGCGTGTTCCAGGCAGGTCGTTTGACAGCAGATAGCGGTATTCCGATGGGTTCAGATGTTCGCTACGCAACTCGGGAATCCGCAACGACAGATTATTCGCTTAATGCAAAATGGACTCCCGATGAATATTGGGAATTTGTTGCAGATTTGCAATACACCAAGGCAAAAACGGACAGCCTGGATTCAACTGTCGCAACCGGGGTAAATGTTCCTTACATTGATGTGGATCTGCGCGGCGATCATCCTTTGGTAACTTCTGACAATGCTTTTCTTGCTGATCCAAACAACTACTACATGGGCTTCACCATGGATCATCAGGATGACAATCTTGCGGATCAAAAATCATTTAAAGTTGATGCGAAATATACGTTTGATAATGATTTGATTATTAAATCCATGAAAATGGGTGCGCGCGTTACCGCGCGCGATGCGGACAATATCGATACTGGCTATAACTGGAAAGCGGTTTATCAAACATGGATGCAAGGCTGGGCTATCCCTGGCGGTGCAATGCCCACTATTTCTGATACATCACAACTAAGTTTAAATACATTTGATAATTTCTTTAAAGGTGAAACAGGGAAGCCAGCCGGTGTTTATGCACCGGCATTAGCGTTAGCATTAAATTTTCCTAATTCCTTTCAGCAGTTACATGATTCGGCGGTGTACGATTGTTGCATTACTTATACTCCAACGGATATTAAGGATCCTAAATATGGCAACATCCAATCAGAAAAAACTGCGGCTGCCTATGTAACTGTCAGTTATGGTTTTGACGATGTAGCCATGCCAATTGACGGGAACCTTGGTGTGCGTATTGTGCAAACTGGTTCTGTATCTTCAGGCCATTTAATTTATCCAAACCAGTTAAGTTTTGGTTCTGGCCAGTCCGCAGAATTTACTGCAGAGAATGCTTACACTAACGTGTTGCCAACTATCAATGCGCGGTTAAAAATTCAAGATGATTTGTTCTTGCGGTTTGCTGCAGGTAAATCAATGGCCCGTCCGGCCTTTAGTCAAATGCAGGCTTACGAGGTGCTAAATGTTTCGGCGAAAGATGGCATAACTCCGGTATTGGACGCGAATGGAAATCCAATGCCCTTAACTAAAGATCAAGTGAATTTCACTTTGTCTTCTACCTCAAACCCTTGGTTAAAACCCATGGAGGCAACATCATACGACTTATCACTGGAGTGGTACTTCGATGATCGTGGTGGCATGGCGCACATGAATTTGTTTAGAAAAGAAGTTGATAATTATATTGCCACGCAAAAAGTAGTTGAGCAGTATCTTGGCTATGACTTTGAATCATCGCGCCCCATCAATGGTGGTAGTGCAGAGATTCAAGGTTTTGAGCTTGGTTATAAACAATTCTTTGACAAGCTTCCTGCGCCATTTGATGGATTTGGTATAGAGGCTAACTACACCTTTATTGATAGCTCAACCAAACTGCGTTCCGATACATTGCCAGTAGATACTGATGGCAATAAAGCTTACGGTAAGCTTCCCTATACGGGCTTGTCAAAAAATGCTTACAACTTTACTGCGATGTATGAGAAAGGTGATTGGTCAGCTCGTTTGGCTTATAGCTGGCGCAGCGAGTTCTTGATGTCGGTAGGCGCTAATGGCTTTAACGGAACAGATAAGAATATTCTTTGGAAGTTGCCGGTGTACGCTGATGCAAGCGGACAGTTAGATGGTTCGGTGGCCTATGCGTTTACTGAAAACCTTAAGTTGTCTTTGGAAGTTAACAACATTACCAATTCAGAAACTCGTACTATTATGAAACAATTAGCAGCTGGCGAGCACTACACCTCGTATTTTGTGTATGACAGACGTTATGCATTGACTTTACGAGCTAGCTTTTAATTAAAAATTTCAAAATGTAAATCAATAAACCTTGCATTGCGAAAGTGGTGCAGGGTTTATTTCATCCTGACACTTATTTTCCTTTTAAAGTTAAATCTGTGGCGATAGTGATGAGGAATATTTGATAAATAAAATGGCAATAAAAAATTTAACTGCAGAGGCTACTTATGCGTCAAGGGTCAGTATTGGTTCAGTGTTTGTCAACATTGTTTTTTAGAAAAATCGCAGTGGTTACTGCTTTATTTTTTGTAAGTGGTTTCTGCGTGGCTGTAGCGAATGAGTTGCCAGAACTGGTATCTAAAAACGGTCGCCATGCACTTATGGTAGACGGTGCGCCTTTTTTAATGCTGGGCATTCAGGCGAATAACTCCAGCAATTATCCTGCTGCGTTAAAGCATGTGTGGCCATCATTTAAAAAAATGCACGCGAATACTTTAGAAATTCCTGTGGCTTGGGAACAGATTGAGCCAACCGAAGGCAAGTTCGATTTTTCCTATGTCGATGTTTTATTGCAAGAGGCCCGTGAACATAATGCGCGTTTAGTTTTACTATGGTTTGGTACCTGGAAAAATAACGCACCGCATTACACCCCAGCCTGGGTGAAATTAAATAACGAGCGTTTTCCGCGTGTGGTTACTAAAACGGGAGATACTTTAAATTCCTTATCGCCTTTGGGAAAAAATACCCTTGCTGCGGATAAAAAAGCTTTTTTGGCGTTAATGACGCATCTAAAAAAAGTGGATGAACAGCACACTGTGATCATGGTACAAATTCAAAATGAGCCGGGTACCTGGGGCTCGGACCGCGATTTTTCGGTAATGGCCAATAAACTATTTAACTCAGCGGTTCCCGCTGAGTTGGTTAAAAAAATTGGCTCGGCTGCCGGTACCTGGCCAGAAGTGTTTGGCAAGGATGCAGATGAATTTTTTCATGCCTACCACATTGCAAGGTTCTGCGAAGACTTAGCGGTAGCGGGCAAAGCGATTAAAGCCTTACCTATGTTTATTAATGTTGCCTTGCGCGATCCGTTTAATCCTACTTATTGGGAGAAGGGCGGTGCCACTGATAATGTGATTCATATTTGGCAAGCGGCGGCGCCGCATTTAGACGCTATTGCTCCGGACATTTATAATCCAGATCATAAAACTGTGATGAAGTGGCTTGAACAATATAGTGGAAAAAATAACCCACTCTTCGTTCCTGAAATTGGCAACAGTCAGCCTTACGCGCGTTATTTCTTTGACACACTGGGGCATGGCGGAATTGGTTTTTCACCTTTTGGCATGGACGATAGTGATTATGTAAATTATCCCTTGGGCGCTAATAAATACGATGATGAAACCATTGAACATTTTGCCCGGCATTATCGTGCAGTGGCACCCATGATGCGTGAATGGGCCAAATTAAGTTTTGAAAGTAATGTATGGGGTGTGTCTGAACCTTTGGATAGCAATGCTGTTAAAAAAATGACCGCAAATCCCGACGCTACTAAAGAAGCTAAAGATGCTGCCAGCAAAAAAATTGCTGAAGCTTTAACGCAAACGCTGGATTTAGGTAAATGGAATGCAGAAGTGACTTATGGTCGCCCCATGTTTTTTACGTCACCACCGGTTGGCAACGATGTCGCCAGTGGCGGTGCGCTTATCGCGCAGCTAAGTGAAAATGAATATTTAGTTACCGCTTACAAAGCGCGCGTAGAGTTCAAACCTTCTACTGAAATTAAAGATGCAAAATTTATGATTGATCGCGTTGAAGAAGGCCATTATGAAAAGGGTGAATGGATTATGGAGCGAGTGTGGAATGGTGACCAAACAGATTGGGGATTGAATTTTGCAACGCGTGTACATTGGTTAAAAGTACGCATGGCAACCTATAAAACTAATTAATTAAAACAATGAGGAAAAGAGCATGATAGCTGCAAAGCATATTATGAAATTTGGTCTGATAGGTCTCGCCTCTATTTGCCTGCTAGAAGCTTGTTCAAATAAGAATGCAATTGAATCTACCAGTACAATAAAAGCTACAACAAAAACTGCTACGCAGGTAGAAAAAACGTCAGATGGTATTGTATTAACCCTCGTACAGGGCCCGGCAAAAAAAGTTCGCCTGCAAGTAATCTCGGATAACATTATTCGCGTTACCGCTCTGCCTGGCGATGATTTTGGTGTGATTCCACAGAGCATTCAAGTTGTTGCTAAACCTGCGGCGATTCCTTTCACGCTCGATCAGCAAAGCGATAAAGTGGTGTTAAAAACTGCACAGGTTATTGCTGAAGTTGCATTGGCGACGGGGCAAGTAACTTTCTTTGATGCGCAAGGCACACAATTATTAAAAGAGGAAAATCGCGGTAGTTTTGGTCCGGTAATCGCAGATCCGATTAAACCTGCAGCAAATTCTTTCACCCTGCGTCAGGAATTTAATCGCGGTAGTGAGGAAGGTTTCTTTGGTTTAGGCCAGCAAAATAATGACAAAGTAAATTACGCTGGCGAGAATGTTGAGCTCACCACGCATAATCTTGTTATCGCAATTCCATTTCTGGTTTCCACTAATAATTATGGTGTGCTCTGGGATAACAATTCCATTACTCGTTTCGGCGATCCGCGTGAAGCTCAGGGGTTAGACGCAAATCTGAAACTCTATGATGCCGAAGGTAAAGAAGGCGGTCTAACCGTTCGCTATTACGATGGCGACACCTTGAAAGTTACGCGCGTAGAGAAAGATGTGGATTATCAATTCTACAAAGATAATAACAACCGTGAAAAAGATTTTCCTGCAGAAGTTGCTGAAGCAGAAAAGAAGCAAACTTTGCGAGTTGAAATTGAAGGTAGTCTTGAGACAAAAGCAGATGGCACGCATTATTTTAGAATGTATTCGTCGGGCTATGCGCAATTATATTTGGATGGCGAAAAAGTATTGGATCGCTGGCGCATGAACTGGAACCCCTGGTTTCACAATTACAATGCTGAAATGAAAGCCGGTGTCAGAAAAACGATTAAAGCAAACTGGAAAGTGGATGGTGGATTTTTCCGGTTGGTTCATTTGGACCCAATGCCAACCGCCGAGCAAAAGGAATTATCTTTATTTTCTGAAACGGGTAAAGCCATTGACTATTATTTTGTTGTCGGTGAAAACAAAGATGAAGTGATTGCAGGCTACCGTTATCTTACGGGCAAAGCGGTTATGCTGCCAAAGTGGGTATACGGTTTTTGGCAAAGTCGCGAGCGTTATAAAACCTCGGATGAAATGATTAACACATTTAAAGAATATCGCGATCGTAAAATTCCTATCGACAATATTGTGCTGGATTGGTCCTACTGGCCGGTCGATGCCTGGGGCAGCCATGATTTTGATCCAAAATTTTTCCCGGATCCGCAAGCCTTGACCGATAAGATTCATGCCATGCACGGCAATATTATGATTTCGGTGTGGCCAAAATTTTATCCTACTACTGAAAATTACCAAGAGTTGAATGCGAAAGGTTATATGTTTAATAAAAACCTGGACGAGAAAAATAAAGACTGGATTTGGCCGGGCGGTTTTTTAAATGCGTTTTACGATCCTTATCCAACAGAATCGCAAGCGATTTTCTGGAAGCAAATTAGCGCTAAGATTAATGCAAAAGGTTTTGATGCCTATTGGTTAGATGCCTCCGAACCAGACATTCATTCCAACTTGAATTTTATGAAGCGCAAAGAATTAATGAGTCGCGAAGGTGGCATTGGTTCAGGGGCAGAATATTTCAATTCTTATGCAGTTCCGCATGCGAGTGGAGTACATGAAGGTTCGCAAAATGAAAAGCCGAATGTGCGTCAGTTTATTTTAACTCGCTCGGGTTTTGGTGGTATCCAACGTACGGGTTCTGCGATTTGGAGCGGCGACACCGCAGCGAATTGGGGAAATATGCACGACCAAATTGCAGCGGGTGTGAATACTGGTCTGGCAGGTATGCCCAATTGGACTTTTGATATCGGCGGCTTCACTACCGAGAGCAAATACAACAAGGGTCCCAAAGGGGATGCTTTAACCTGGGAGCAAATGAACCCTGCGCATTTACCCGAATGGCGAGAGCAGAATCTGCGCTGGTGGCAATTCGGTGGTTTTGTACCTTTATTCCGCGCCCACGGCCAGTTTCCCTATCGGGAAATTTTCAGCATCGCTGGCAAAGGCACGGAAGTTTATAAAGGTATGGAGAATACCATCAAGCTGCGCTACCGCCTGATGCCCTACATCTACACCCTTGCGGCAGATACCTATCACAACGACAGTACTATGATGCGCGGCCTGGTGATGGATTTCCCCGAGGATAAAAAGGTATGGGATATCAATTCCCAGTTTATGTTTGGCCCGGCGTTCCTGGTAAACCCGGTGACCCGTTTCAAAGCCCGTAGTCGCGAAGTTTACTTGCCAGAAGGGGCTGATTGGCACAACTTTTGGACCGGTGAGCTGCTCAAAGGCGGCCAAACAATTACGGCTAAGGCACCATTGACGCAAATGCCTTTGTTTGTAAAGGCTGGGTCCATTGTGCCAACCGGCCCTGCGATTCAATACACCGATCAGGGGCTTAATGCACCCATCACCCTTTTTGTTTACACAGGGGCCAATGGTTCCTTTGCTATTTATGAGGATGACGGACGTTCAAACAATTATTTAAGAGGTCAGTACTCCCGCATTCCGATGATCTATGAAGAGGTTTCTGGCACGTTGACTATAGGGGCGCGCACAGGTGAATTCCCTGGTATGAACAAAGCGCGCAAAATCAGCGTGCGCTGGATATCAGGTCTTAATAAGCACGCGGCCAATTTTGATGCAGCAGTTGATGCGTCGGTAGACTACACTGGCGCACCTGTTCAGGTGAAACGTGCTAAATAAATTGCATTCACCTGAAAAACCTTCCGCTTGCGCCAGCAGGCGGGAGTTTATTGCCGTCGTCTCCATACCAGAATGGAGGGCCAAAATCGAATAACCATTTTCCCGAAATGGGAGTAGTAGCTAATGGAGCTTTATGAGTAATAAAGATAAAAGTGTCGCAAATTTTTTACCGCTGATCCTGATTGTGAGTCTCTTCTTTTTGTGGGGAATGGCCAATAACCTCAACGATATTCTACTTACTCAATTCAAAAAAATATTCGCACTATCGGATTTGAAATCGGGCTTGGTGCAATCCGCTTTCTACACCGGTTACTTCGTGTTTGCGATTCCCGCCGCGCTTTTTGTTAAGCGTTTTGGCTACAAGGGGGCGGTGGTCACGGGGTTGCTTCTCTATGCCTTGGGTGCACTGTTGTTTTATCCCGCTGCCGCTGTGCGTGAGTACAATTTATTTTTGGCGGCCTTGTTCATTATCGCCAGCGGCCTGGCTTTTCTCGAAACTTCTGCCAACCCGCTTATTCTTGCCATGGGTGATCCCGCCACCGCCGAGCGGCGTTTGAACTTTGCGCAATCCTTTAATCCTTTTGGTTGTATCTCTGGTATTTTGATTGGCCGCGAATTTATTCTTTCTGGTCGTGAGCCAACTGCAGCTGAGCTAGCGGCTATGGCACCGGCAGCGCTGGAACAGTTTTATCAAACTGAATCCCAAGCTGTGCAGGGCCCTTATTTGGTTGTGTGTGCAATTGTTTTCTGTTGGGCACTGCTTGTGCTCCTGGTCAAGTTTCCGAAAATTGCTACTGAAGCTACCGCTGGTGCGGGTAGTTGGTCCGATTACAAAAGCTTGTTGGGCAATGGCCGTTTTATGTTTGGCGTAGCTGCACAATTTTTTTACGTGGGTGGGCAGGTGTGTTTGTGGAGCTTCACCATTCGTTACGGCCAAGAGGCAATGCCGGGAACGGGAGAAAAAGTGTTGGCAAACTATTTACTCGCCGCACTAGTGATTTTTATGGTGGGTCGGTTTGTGTCCACCGCGCTTATGGCCAGGATTAGACCTAGTGTGCTGATGATGATTTATGCTCTCGTTAACGTAATCTTGTGTGGTGTCGCCATTGTTTCCCCCAGCTATTGGGGCATGTTAGCGTTAGTGGCTACCAGCTTTTTTATGTCGCTTATGTTTCCTACGATTTTTGCGCTGAGTATTAAAGGGTTGGGGGAGCAGAGCAAAGCGGGTTCATCGCTGGTGATTATGGCGATTATCGGAGGCGCAGTGCTTACTGCGCTTATGGGCTTTATCTCAGATCTTTCCTCTATTCATGTTGCCTTGATTGTGCCATTGGGGTGTTTTGTCGTTATAGCGGCTTACGCGCGAAGTTGCTCGCGTCTGGCACATTAGCACGTTTCATTTTGATCGCTGCGCATCAACACTTCTGGTGAACGGGCGAACATGAGGTCTATCGACCAAACATTTTTATCGGTTGTCATGGCTGGCGTGCACTCTTGGGCTTGTTGAAAAACTGTCCGTCTGATACTTTGTTAAACTTTTACGTATAACTTAATCATTCATATATAAAAACACTCTTATGGCTAACATCGATAACAATCTTGACTTGGCAGGCGATGAAAACGATCGCAAATATCGCGCCCCGGCGCTTGAAAAAGGCTTGGACATCCTGGAGCTTTTAGCGCGCCACGGCGCACCTATGACAACGTCGCAAATGGCCGTTACCTTGAGTCGTTCGGTCAGCGAATTGTTTCGTATGGTATTGGCTCTGGAATATCGCGGTTATATAGAGTCATCGCCCGATGGCCGCGATGGTTATACGCTTACCAATAAGTTGTTCACCTTGGGAATTGCCCAGGGCTCGGCGCGCTCATTGCTTGAAACGGCGCTGCCGGTGATGAAAGAGCTAGCGCGTGAACTTGGTCAATCATGTCATTTGACAGTGCCTTCCGGCGACCAAATTGTTGTGGTTGGGCGCATTGAAAGCCCGATGGATCTGGGATTCTCGGTGCGTGTTGGCTATCGTCGTCGTCTGATAGATACTCACTCAGGTGCACTGCTCTATGGTTATGCGCCTGAAGAGAGTCAAACGCGTTGGTTACCGCAATTGCGTGCTTCGGCCGACCCTGAGCAGATTGAAAAATTTATCCAGAAATCCACCGCGGCCGCCGCTCGTGGTTACGTGCAATCACCGAGTGATTTCGTCGATGGTGTTACTGATATTTGTATTCCAATATTGGGATTAAATGGAGCTACGGCCGTTATTATCGTGCCTTTTATTGCCATCAAAGCCCATGCGGTTACCCAGGAACAGGTGATCGAGAAGTTAAAAATTGCCGCCCGAAAAATTGCGGATGCATTGAGTAATGAAGGGCGCTAAGGCGCGTGCTCATTGAGGTTAGCGATTTCATTGTCGGTACCATTTGTTTTGAGTCGAATTGAATTATGTTGTGGATTTTTTCCTGTCCCTTAAAATTAAATAATTGGAAAATAAATGATGATAAAAAAATCTTATTTAATCCGTTCGATCATTGTCACCAGCTTAAGTCTGGTTTTGGTAGCTTGCAGTCATCCAACTAAAAAATCGCTGGAAACCAATTCCGCAGCAAATGAATCAGTAAAAAGTAAATCAGCTGCTCATGGTCTGAGTCTGTATTCGGGTCAACCTAATCAAAATGTTCGGGTAGTCATCGAAAGTCCGGCTGCACAACAAGTGCTTGAGGGGGCACAGGCTCATGTGGCGAGGGTAGCGGATTCTTCAGCGCCCAATGCTGATGTCACTGTGGTGAAAGCAGATAAGAATACAAGTGGTGATGCCTTAACTTTTTCGTGGAAAGACTCATGGCGTGCAGCATTAAAATTTGAAACAGTTACGCCGCTTGATCTTCGCGATTATATGTTAGCTGGCGTTATTGAATTTGATTTAAATGTGATTGATCTAGGCAAAGGTGGTTTGGCTTTTAAATCCAGCTGCGGTGGTGCTTGCGAACGTAAAATTCCTTATTTGCTGGAAGGTCGTGAATTAGCGGGTAAAGGTTGGCAGCATTTGAGTGTGCCGCTGAAATGTTTTATGCAGGAAGGCGATAATTTCTCTGCAGTTCGTATGCCTTTTGCGTTTGAAACAGGGGGTGAAGGTAAGGTTGCGATTGCAAATGTCCATATCGAAAAATTGGGCACAGCGAATATTACTTGCGCTGACTATAAAACCCTGTCAGTAACGCCATCAATGTTAAATGAATGGTGGTCTACAAGCTGGTGGTTGCCGCGTCACTTACAAAAATTGGAAGAAGTAAAGTCTCATAAAGACACCCAGCTTATTTTTATTGGTGATTCTATTACTCACGGTTGGGAGAATGACGGCTTTAATGTATGGAATAAAAATTATAAAAAATACAATGCTGTAGATCTAGGTTTTAGTGGTGATCGTACTGAGAATATATTGTGGCGTTTACAGCATGGCGAAGTTGATGGAATTAATCCAAAAGTCGCGGTGCTAATGTTCGGGACTAATAATACCGGGCAACGCATGGACGACCCAAAAGCCACAGCGCTGGGTATTAAGCGCAATATCGAAGAGTTGCAACAGCGCTTGCCCAATACCAAAATTTTATTGCTGGCAGTTTTTCCGCGGGATGAAAAACCCGACGGTCAGATGCGCCAGGTTAATAATGGTGTAAACGCTATGATTTCTGGTTTCGCTGATAACAAAAAAATCTTTTATCTGGATATTAACAAATCTTTTCTCGACGAAAATGGTGTTTTACCAAAAGATATAATGCCTGATTTCCTTCACCCTAATGAACAAGGCTACGAAATTTGGGCGAAGGCGATGGCGCCTACCTTAAACCGTTTGTTAAAAAAATAGTCTGCGAATGTAAGTCAATCAAGCCGCTTAGCAGCCACTGCTGTCCCACAGTTAAACTTCACAAAGCGAGCCTCATTTGAGGTTCGCT
>JAZKHP010000068.1:0-8443 GCA_040385335.1 Pseudomonadota bacterium | reverse complement strand
TGCGATTTATCAGGGCGCAGCAAGCAGCGCCCCTACGAAAATAAATGCCACAAGCGATGCCCGTAGAAAATAAAAATCAATCGCGGAAATTAGTGTATTGCAGAGGGATTTCAATATCTGAAGCGCGTAGCATAGCCATACATTCTTGCAAGTCATCACGCTTTTTTCCGGTAACGCGCACTTGTTCGCCTTGAATGGACGCTTGCACTTTCATTTTTTCGTCTTTAATCATTTTGACAATTTTTTTCGCAAGTTCAGTTTCTACACCGGTGCGCACCACAATATCCTTCTTTACTTGCTTGCCAAAAGTTTTAACATTTTTAACTTCAAGACAGGAAATGCCGATACCATTTTTATGCAGCGAACTGCGCAATGCATCCAACATTGAATCGAGCTGGGATTCTGCATCAGCGATTAAAGTAATTTCATAATCTTTGCGATCATAACGTGCATCCACGCCTTTAAAATCATAACGATTAGTGATTACGCGTGAAGCTTGATCAATAGCGTTAGTCAGTTCATGTTTATCAACTTCCGAAACAATATCAAACGATGGCATAGTTTTACCTCAGGATCTTTAAGACTTAAAAACTGGTTAGATTAAACAAGGTTGCGAAGGCAATCACGCCCACACAAAATAATAACGAACGTGAATAAAGCGGAACACTGGATCTTACCAGCGCAAAAGAATAAGCCGGCTCCACTTGCGGGCTCAAGGTAACACCCACTAAATCTTCAATAGACTCTTGCGCATTTTCGTTAGCGGCTTCGAATACTTCAGCGGCTTCTGCTGCTGTGTCAGGTCGAGCTTGTTCACTGCTCATTTCGTCAGCTTGGCGATATAGATCCGTAGGTGCACTTAATGCACCGCGAAGATTACTATTTAAAATAGTAATGGATGAGCTTTGGGTATCCAATAAACTATCGCGCCAGGGGCAACTATCAAAATTACCGACAAACGCCCAGGTTAAACCCATTAACCGCACCGCTGGCCATTCAATTAACCACAACCATCTATCGGCTAGTTGCGCCTCTACCGTATTGGATACAGTTTGCTCACGGTAAATTACGCTTAAACGATATAACAATGCACCTATAGCACCGGCAATAAAAAACCAAAACAATACGGCAAAAATGCGCTCAAACCCCCGATAACTAATGACCTTAAGTGCATGGGTATGCAATGTTTTCCAATCGCTAATATCGTTATCGTTTTCATCCACAGCAACCTGGCCACGCATATCAGCTATGATTTTACTTGCCATCACTGTGTCACCACGAGTTGCCGTAGCAATATAATTATTTACGTCGGCGATGAAATTTCCGCGGCCCAAACTGTAGAGCAATACCGGCACATAAATAAAAAACAAATAGGGTGATGGACCATGATCTCGTTCATCCCAAATACTAATGGCCAAAATACAAACAACGAGTAAGGCCAAGGGAAGCACCAAGGCTAATATCATCGGTAACAAAGGTGCAGAGGATGCGGATGGCAAGGCACGTAACTTATTGAGTAACCCAATAAACCAGCCATCATGGTGCAAAACAGACCCATAAGCGGTGAGGTAAACTATGGCCAATACGGCAATCAAACTCAAAAAAATCATATGCTACTCGCTAGTGAGTAAAGAATGGAAAAGCGCCCAATCAAACGCAGAGCCAGGGTCAGTTTTGCGTTGTGGGGCAATATCACTATGGCCAACTATACGCTCAGGTGTAATTTTAGGGTAAGCCGCCAATATCTGGCGAGTGACGTCGGCTAAAGCGATGTACTGATTATGAGTGTAAGCAATATTATCGCAACCTTCCATTTCAATGCCGATACTATAATCATTGCAATTTTCAACACCCTTAAAACTTGATGCTCCGGCATGCCAGGCACGCTCAGCAAAAGCAACAAATTGTGTAACCTGACCCAAGCGATCGATAAAAAGATGCGCTGAGACCTGAAGCTCAGCAATAGTTGCAAAATAGGGATGAAGCGAAGGGTCCAGCTGATTACAAAACAAAGCCGCAACACACCCTGTGCCGAATTCACCGGGCGGCAAACTAATATTGTGGATAACAAGAAGGCTAATTTCTTGACCTGAAGGACGCTGGTTTGCATTGGGTGATGGGCATTGCGCCGCATTTGCCAACCAACCATCAATTGAAATCACTGGAAAGTACCCGCTTTATAATAAAGCGGGCATGATAAACCTTGAGAAAGCGCTTTGCACCTCAAGCAGACAACAAACTCTTTATTATTAATCCCTATTATCTATTTGCACGCAAATTGCCTATCACAGCTTCCAAGGCGCGATCAAATAACATGCCGTCATCCAATAAATGTAAGCGTCCTGATTTAAGCGCTAATGCCAGGCTCATGCGCGACTCTTCTGCGACTTTCATTCCTGAACGGTTGACGAAAATATATTTTCCGGTAGCGCGAATAATCGCCGCTAAACGGCAGCGAAACTTTTGTCCATCATCACTTTGCATTTCAAACCAACTTCCTTGAGTGATATTGCTGACTAGTGCTAAATGCTGATCACCTTCAGGTAATTCATTTTCTGCAGCGCTTAGCTGCTGTGCATTACTAACAACAAAAGTTTCAAGTGACGCGAGTGAAGTATCTTTTTCTACAACTGGCTCTATTTGCGGTTTTGCCACTGCAGCAACGACCGGAGGAGTTACTGCGGGGGGAGTAGTTATTGCAGATTTAGTTTCGGCACTCACTGCATTGGAAGGCGAAGGTGCCAGCACTGGAACATTAGTTTTTGCAGGAGCAGTTATCTCCGGACGACTAGCTATAACAGGTTCTACTGAAGCCTTAATTTCGGGTTTCGCACTGCTTACCGGTGCGCTGCCAAGGTGTTTACTAACGATTGGCTCGCCAGCGGAAAGACTTGTCGGCGGCACCACATCCGGCACTTTAGGTACAGCGCGCAAACGCGTTAAATGTAACGCCTCCAATTGTTTAAATAATTGCGTGGTCTCAAAAGGGCTGAAAGAAATATCTTCCAAACCATGACGTAATTTTTGTAACAACTCCGGGACTAATTTTAATAAACCCTGACGATTCTCTTTATTTAACGGCGCCGTCAAACTCCACACTAATTGTTGCGCAGTGCGCACAGCGGCCTGCCACTCTTCACTGTCTATGCCTTGCTTTAAAACGGTAATAAACAAAACATTACCCCAGGCGTCACGCAATAATTTTTGTGCAGGTGCAGGTAAATCATGACCAGACGTAATGCGATTTAAAATTCCATCCACTTGTCCGCGAGCATATTCGGATTTCGCTTTGCCATCTTCCGCATCTATAGTGCGCTGTTCGAGAATCTGTGCGCGCCGTTTATCTTTTTCAAGAAAGGCACGAAAATCTGTTAATAAATTATTAAAAATACCCATGTCGGTTTCAAAATCCGACAATATAGCTTGTACCGTCATTTCCATTTTGTTGAACAAACTATCTTTACGCTGGTTCTCTTCGCTACTTTCTTGCCAACCCAATGCCGCCATTGCCATTTCGTTTAGTAAACGCCGTGCAGGATGACCACCTTTACTGAAAAAAGATTTATCCGCAATAGCAACTTTAACCATCGGAAGCTGCAAACGGCCAATCAAAGCTTTCATGGGCGCCGCCAAATTACGATCGTCCAAAATAAAATCAAACATCATGCTAACCAGATTAATAATATCGTCATCAACTTGATTAATCGCTGGTGCAGGCTGATTTGGTGCTGAATTACTCAATAAATTTTTCAACAATTCACGCACATTCAATTGTGCTGAATTCGCAGCTGCAGCTGCATTAAAACTATTTTGATGTTGCGCAAGCGAGAGAATTTTTACCAATTCCTGAGTAGCAATTTCTTCGCCCATATTACGCTGCGTAGGTACAGCGTTACGCGATCCCAACAAATCGCGCAATGTATGTAACACCTGCGCTGTTTGATCATCATAAGCACTTGGTCCACCTTGCTGAAGACCTGGCGAAACGCCAGCATTTGCGTGAGAGCCGGTGTAACTGGCAGAAATGCCCGCGCCGTAATGATTATCAGTCGATGAGTCAGAACGCTTTGGTCGACTATCAGACTTTAATGAAGTCATTATATTGGCATCAATCAATAACTGATTAAGCGCTGCAAATAAATCTCCCAGCTTGGTCATTACCATGTTGTCGAATAATTTAAACAACACTAATTTAGCTTTAACATCTATATCCAAACTTTTGGACGCTTCATTAAAAGCATTGCAAATAACATCAACACCGAGCGGATTATTTTTTTGGTAAACTTTAACCGGAACTAAATGGTCGATGCGCAATGTTAAATGCTGAATAGCCTCGGCAAATTGCTCATTTGCTTTATTAGTCATAGCTTCAACGGCAACGAGTTGCTCAAGATCATCATGTTGAACGAGCGATAAATTATCCAGTGAAAATTCTTTATTATCTGCGGCCGCGTCATCGCGATAAGCGGTGTGGTCCAAAAGCTGGGCAAAGCGAATATCAATACTGCGGAAAAAAGCAATCTCCATCGCCCTACGGCGTAAACGCACTTCGCGCATGGAATCAAAATATAAATTTTGTTCATGATTATTATTGGCCTTATCAGCCAATTCAAACATCGCATCATCAACTTTATCAAACAAATCACGCAACATCCCCTGCAGCTGTTGGCGCGCTTTGTCGCGTAAAGAATGCATTGCTGCCGGCAGGCGAGCTAACACAATTTGTGCAGGATTATTTGAACCCCTATCAGGATTCAGCTGCACAACATTATTTGGCT
The DNA here is from genome assembly GCA_040385335.1 of Pseudomonadota bacterium. Taxonomy (GTDB): domain Bacteria; phylum Pseudomonadota; class Gammaproteobacteria; order Pseudomonadales; family Cellvibrionaceae; genus Cellvibrio. The sequence continues at coordinate 3,665 of JAZKHP010000068.1, read as the reverse complement.
CAGAGCGTTCGCGGGGTTGTTCTGACATGATATTGCCCATCCAAAAGAAACCTTTACGACTTGAGTATAACCAAAGCTTTTGCACTCTCTAGAGGTAAATGTTCAATGCGAGAGCCATATCACAATTAGGAATAGCAAGTATTTTTTCTTATATCATTTGACGACATTTTTTTCTTTGACCTTAACTAAGCGATATAAAAATTCCCTTGGCGCAAGCCACTTCACCGAAATAATCATTTCGCCTTAAAAAACGCAATAAGGTATTATGCGCAACCCTCGACACAAAGACATAGCTATGATTCACGCATTCACTCACAACATTCCCCATCTTGCTACTAGCATCACTAATAACGTTAAAGCTGCATTAAGTGAAGATATAGGCTCTGGTGATATAACGGCCCAATTAATTCCCGCTCATCAACAAGCGACAGCCGGCGTTATCACGCGCGAAGATTGTATTTTTTGCGGTCGCGATTGGGTGACCGAAGTTTTTAAGCAACTCGATCCCGGCGTTACCATAGAATGGTTTGTAAATGATGGCGAAGCCGTAACGGCCAACACAATATTATTTCAATTGAGCGGTTCAGCGCGCAGTTTACTAACCGGCGAACGCACCGCCCTTAATTTTGTACAAACTCTCTCGGGTACAGCCACCGTTAGCCATTACTACACTCAACTCGTTGCGCACACCTCCGTCAAACTTCTAGACACACGCAAAACCATACCTGGCTTACGCGAAGCGCAAAAATACGCTGTGGCTTGCGGCGGTTGTCACAATCACCGCATTGGTTTGTACGATGCTTTTCTTATCAAAGAAAACCATATCGCAGCGAGTGGTGGAATCGCGAATGCAATTGCTGCTGCACGCAATATTGCGCCGAACAAACCTGTTGAAGTGGAAGTGGAAAATTTAAAAGAATTAGATGAAGCACTGAATGCGAATGCGAATATTATTATGTTGGATAATTTCACATTGGAAGATATGTACACAGCTGTTGCAGTTAATAACGGAAAAGCAAAAATCGAAGCGTCCGGAAATGTTACGGAGCAAACGATAAAAGATATTGCAGGAACCGGGGTTGATTATATTTCGCTTGGAGCGCTAACTAAACATTGTCGGGCGGTGGATTTGTCGATGCGGATTATAAAATAATAAATGCAACTTAACGACATTCACTGGGTGCGTATTTGGCAGGTAATGTTCCCGCTGCAACGTTAGTCAATCCCCGGCTAGCGGCGGTAGTTTGCGAAGCAGAACCACACGCCCAATCAACTGCGCCATTGGAGACCGCCGTTGGAGTTATACCCTGCACATTTGGTGAAAACGTTATTGTAGCTCCATCTAATATCGTAGGAATACCATTGCCCGCTGTAGCGGATAAAGTCACCAAAATACTCCAGGGGCTTCCAGCTGTTATAACGATATTAGACAAATATTTAGAGCGCTTTTCATTAATTGATATCCCATTATATACATTGGCAGTATTCGTCATTCCAGTGATTCCATCCGTTTGAAAGGCTTCGCTAAGTGCATTCTTAGCCCCTGCTACTGCTGTCAAAGCTTCCGAAGTTTTCGCTCTAACTGTGTAATCCTGATAGGCAGGGAGTGCTATGGCCGCAAGAATTCCTATAATAGCAACCACAATCATTAACTCAATAAGCGTAAAACCTTGATTGATATTTTTCATGCTTGTTTACTCCATAATGTTGCATTCAATACAACGTTACATAAGCAAAAAAAATACCAATTACTATGTCATTTATTTTTCTTTAGTATTGCTTGCAAATCTACTGCACTGGCGCCATAGGAATCATCCAAAGGCTTTAATTTATTCATTATTATAATTTCCGCTGTGTCAATATTGACAACAGTAACCAAATTTTTAGTTTTTCCGATCAACGGGACATAACCAAATTTGTCACTTTTTGACGTAAATTGATTAATTATATTATTAACTTCTAAAATATTTTCTTTGTTATAGACCTTGAGCTCATCAAGCGATCTAGCCGCCCGCCTTCTTTCCTCTTTCATCTCATCGAAGGGTACATAGAATTGCGGCATTAGCTGAATATCTTTACCACCTGATACAGCATCTATCATGATTTTTTTTGCGAGCTGTTCATCCTTAGGTAACCGCGCTCCAACAAATTTTGGACCAAAATACAATCCACGCCACAATTCTTCATACTTGGATTGCAACTTTGCATCGTCTGATATTTCATTCGCATACACAACATCAAATCGATCTGCATTAAAAACAATAAACACTGGGCGCGCAGAAAATAAAGTATTCACACCATAAAGTAATGCAGCAATCTGAACAAAAATAATAATACTTAAATCTCGCTTTAATTCCTTCTTTTTTACATTAAATACAATCAGTGTAATTAATGGCCCAAGCACAACATCAACTGATGCCAAAATTAAAAATATATCCGCTACGCCACTTGCATAAGCAAGCAATCCTGGATACCAGCATAAAAATACTATAGCTGCAGAAATCCCCACCACGACAGCAGACAACAGCAAATGTAAAAAAAAAGCATTATATCGATTAAAGGAATGTATTAGCATAATAATTATTCCAAAAAAAAGCCCGCTACTCAGCGGGCATTCTACATTTTAAATCTACGACATAACAAATTAACGGCATTCTGACGGAGCATATTTAGCCGGCAAAGTGCCCAGTGCAACATTAGCTAAACCACGAGCAGTTGCAGTTTGCGTGGTAACACTACCACAAGCCCAATCAATTGCGCCTACTGAAGCGGCTGTTGGTGTTACACGTTGGACATTGGGTGAATAAGTAAGGGTCCCGCCATTCAATGTTGTTGGAATACCATTCGCAGCTGTAGCACCAATGGCAACGGTAATCGTCCAAGGACTGGCCGCAACAACCGATACGTTAGTAACATACTTTGATTGTCTTTCCACTAATGCGGTAGCATTAAAACCAGTTGCCGCAGCGGTCATCCCAGTAATACCATCTGTCTGGAAGGCCTCACTCATCAACCCTTTAACAGCGGATCCGGCAATAATAGCTTCGCCGATTTTTGCACGCACGGTGTAATCTTGATATGCAGGCAAAGCAATAGCCGCCAAAATACCAATAATCGCTACTACGATCATTAATTCAATCAAGGTAAAACCCTTTTGTAATATTTTTTTCATGGTAAATCTCCAAGAGGTTAATTAAAGGACTTGCTTAAAAACTCAATTCATTATGTACACAGCAAGCGGCATACCAATTATCATTTTTTGTTAATTTTTTATACGTCATTTGCTTCAAAACCAGTAATAATGTAGCTATTACATGGGCACTCTAACTTAAAATACGACATTCATCATATTTATAATCACATACTTCTATTGAGTTAAATATTCTAAATGACAAAAAACTGCAAAAAATGACATTTTTAGTCATAACTTCGAAGCGCTACAATGTATAACAAATATCCCTCAATGCGTTACGATCCATTTAGTATGTCGTTATTGCAGCCCAAGTACTGTTCAAAATCAAAATGGCTTTCCATAAATAGGAGGCATGCCATAAAATTAAATGTTAACAAATGTAACGATTTCCCCGCCCAAAAAAAAGCCCGCTGCTAAGCCACTGCTGTCCCACAGTTAAATCTCACAAAGCGAGCCTCATCTGAGGTTCGCT
>JAZKHP010000067.1:0-32375 GCA_040385335.1 Pseudomonadota bacterium | reverse complement strand
GGATTGGATTTATATCCGAAAATGACACCCACTTGATTTGGGGAAGGGCCATATTAGAACAGTCGACATACACCATTATCACAATTATTTTTCGGAGTTATTGCAACTCTCTCTTGAAAAAACTCGTGATACTTTTGGCAACTATAAAATAATTGCTGCGCCGGGCTTGTTGACACCCAAGCGCTCAATAGCTGCTGCTGAACAGGATTTATATCCTAATCTGGTGTTTGAAATGGCGTATGATGCAGAGTATGACGCTAGTCCGGGAATAGACTTTATCCCATTTCCGGTTGATTTAGGAATAATGGGACGACGCGTTTGTTTTGTAAATCCATCAATAAAAGAGACCATTAAACAAGCAAAAACACTCGCCGATTTGTCTAAGTACACCATTGGGCAAGGTATTAATTGGGTCGATACGATAATTCTTCGTCATAACGGACTAGTAGTGAGGGAAATAGATGGCTTTGAAAATATTTTTAAGATGTTAGTCGGAGGACGTATAGATTTGTTTTGTCATGGTAGCAGTCAATTCCTGAGTGAATACACTAACCGTAAAAATCAAATGAATTTGGTGTACGACGAGAGCTTTGAACTTCAATATCTTTTACCGAGATTCTTTTATTTAAATTCAAAAAATCGCGAACTAAAAAAACGCATCGAATCTGGGCTGAAGCTAGCCTATGGTGATCGGTCACTGCTAAAACTATGGCAGAAACATTTTAGGGAAAGCGTGGACGTCGCTAATTTGCCCCAACGTAAAGTATTTTTGCTTGAAAACCCATTACTTAAAAACTTATCTAAAGATTGGGAAAAATATATTTACAAAACAGAAAGTGGGGATAGTAAATAATTTTATTTATTCGTCATACTTTTCTGAAATGAATAGCTAATTTAAAACTTACTAGTTTACTTAAAATAATTTATTGTTTTTACTATTAAGATTTAATTATTTAATCAGGATATTTTAACGGCTGCATACACTGCTTTGTTTGATCCATAAAAGGTGACTTTAAACAAATAACCTTTCTTGATCGCAAATTTAATGGGGATAAGTCTTGCGGATGGTATTGCTTAAACAATTGGTTGAACTCACCACTTTGTTGCATTTTGGTAAACCCTAACTGCAAGCGCTTGGCAAGTAAAGGTTGCGTTTTGCTCACATAAAAATACATGGGGAAATCATAATAAATGAGCAGTTGCGTATCTATAGCCAAAAAAGGGTAAGGCACTTTTTTCTCATTGAACAGCAAAATAATTTCATTTACGCCTAAAGGTAAACAATCAAAACGCTTAAAGCCCAACATGTCGAACAGACTTGAAAACGTGGGGCCGAGGATGGGGTTTATATTATTGTTACGATAAATTTCTATATCTGACCATAATTCGCTTTGACCAATTTTTAAAGTGGTCAATGAGCCCATTCCACTGACATCATTAATTTTAAGCGGAGCATTAGTGTTAATTAGACAAATGCGATAGCCCAGCAAGCCGTTCAGAATATCAATGGGTATAGGAATAACTTCAGCTTTGGCAACTGGAGTTCCTGGCGAAGCCCAATCAAGATTAAGAATTTTTCCTTCACTGATTAAATTGGCCCTGCGTTGCTGACTGGCATTTGCCCCTTGATAAGGGATATTTTTATAATCGCCAAATTCAGCACGAGTAAGCTCAAGTGCACGATGAATCAGTTCATATTTATAAATTTCAATAGAGTGCAAATCGCCTGTTGCAAGATAACGAACTGTTATGGGCGCAAGGGTAGATGAAGCTGTTAGTTGCTTTTGCGGTTGTGAACTGGCGTAATTTGCTCCACTCAAGAGCAACAAGACCCCCGCAAAACTAGCGATCCAAGTGTTATACATATCAGAACCCAGATGTTTATCTTATTTAGTTAGTTTATCTCGGGATATTTCAAAGGCTGTGTGCACTGTGTTGATTGATCCAAAAACGGCGATTTTAAACAAATAACTCTCCGTGAGCGTAAATTGAGTGAAGATATATCCTGTGGATGATACAGCTTGAACAGTTGATCGAATTCACCACTTTTTTGCATTTTTGTGAGCCCCATTTGCAAACGCTTTGCCAGTAAAGGGTGGGTCTTACTCACGTATAAATATAGAGGGAAATCGTAATAAATGAGCAACCGCGTGTCTATGCTCAAAAAGGGATAACGTGCCTTTTTTTCATTATAGATCAAATCCACTTCATCTACCCCTAAGGGTAAACAGTCGAAGCGTTTGAAACCCAGCATATCAAACAGACTAAGGAAGTTGGGACCTAACATAGGCTCTATTTTATTATTGCGATATATTTCAACATCAGACCACGACTCCTCTTGTGCAATCTTAAGGGAACCTAAAGAGCCCGTATTAAATGCTTCGTCAAGTTTAAAGGGGGAATTGCTATTAATAAGACAAACGCGATAACCCAATTGACCACGCTTAATATCAATGGGTATAGGTATCACCTCAGCTTTGGCAACCGGGGTTCCCGGCGATGTCCAAACAACATTTAATAAATCTGCTTTATTGATTAACTTGGCCCAGCGTTGCTGACCACCACCCGCGCCAGCATAGGGAATTTCTTTATAATCGCCAAACTCTTTGCGGGTGACTTCAAGCGCGCGATGAATAAGTTCAAATTTATAGATTTGTATTGAATGTAAAGCCGGCGGATCTGGATAACGAACGACCATAGGAATCGCGGGCGTGGCTGTTCTGCCATCCTGTTGATTTTGGGCTAGTGAGTAGTTTGCTGCGCTGAACAACAATAGAATAATGAGCCAATGTTTATGCATGTCTTAAAGCCTAGGTACGCTTATTATTATTTAAGCCTAGTTTAATTCTTGGTTTTGTCGTGCCAGCTTTTTGTTAAACCGTTTTTACCTTTAAAGATTGAGAATAGTCCATTTTTTAAAATCTCTCCCGGTAGACGGGAAAATTAAAGTTCCAATGCTAATCGCAACAAAGCTGCAACTGACATTCCATCGGTAATCTCTCCACGCTTTACCATTTCAATAGCTTCGGTGAGAGGTAATTTTTTTATTTCTATATCCTCTGTCGCTTCTAAATCTTGCTTGCCAGCAAACAAATCCCGCGCTATAAACACTATACCAAACTCGTCGGTCACCGAATTTGATAAATGTAAATTCATTAATTGTTGCCATTGGTTAGCTTGTAAACCAACCTCTTCTTCCAATTCCCGTTTTGCAGCATCCAGGGGATTTTCGCTAAAGGGACAACCGCCTTCCGGAATTTCCCATGTGTACTGATTCAACGTATAACGGCTTTGCTTAACTAGCCAAGTATTGCCCTCATCGTCAAGAGGTATTATGCCGATCGCAGTATTTTTAAAATGCACTACACCGTAAATGCCGTCTGTACCTTTAGTAGTAATAACTTCGTCGTGGGTTATTTTAATCCATGGGTTTTCATAGGTTATTGTTGAGTTTTTAGTTTTCCAGCCACCAATTTTTTCAATCGGATAGTTTTGCTCGCTCATATAAAACAATCCTGGAAACTAGTAATTACTTTTAAACATCCACGCGCGAGGATTATGAGTGAAGCCCAATTTTGGATAATAATCATTGGCTTTGGGTGATGCTAATAACACCATCATACATTCTGGTTCGGTACGTTGCCGGGTTTCGTTAATAAGTTGCTTGCCAATTCCTCGATGCTGGTACTCCTCATCCACAGCCAAATCAGCGAGATAGGTAACGTAGGTGTAATCTGTGAGCGCGCGCGAAATACCGATTAATTTTTCATCGTGCCATGCACTAATAATAATGTCCGCATTAGCAATCATACCCAAAAAAACATCAGGTCGATCTATTGGGCGACGCTCCCCAAGCGTAGATTTCTTATATAACTCAATAACCTGTTCAACGGTAAATAGCGCATCATCGCGATAGAAAATATTCATAAACGTTAATGAAACCTATGGGGGTCAAGTTGCACTGTTAAGATTTTTTTGCCCAGCAAGGCAACGCGGCCCAAATAACGGTCGTCCCCACTTACCGTAAATTCAAAATAAAATTCTCGCCATAAATTTAACTGGCCAAGTTCACTACGCTTAAACCATATCCGTTTCAAATATACGGTTTGATCGAGAAACTGTACTTGCATGTCTTCACAGTGCTTCTCCGCGATTTTAAGCGCAATTTCCTTAGCTCGCAGGGCATGCATCCAATAAAAAGCTATAAATGAAAGGAAGGTAAGCCAAAGAATGGCAGTAATATCAAGCATGAGTGAGATCAAACATAAAAGTATCTATTAGGAAGGGCAACGAACGGGCTCTAGCTTTAAAAAAGTTTGCAATAAGATACAAATGCCAGATACAGCAAGGGGCGATTGATTACTCTCTCGCCCCTTGAAACCTAACTCAACTTACAGAGGAGTTACGTTTTCCGCCTGCGGACCTTTTTGACCTGAGGTCACTTCAAAAGTCACTTTCTGACCTTCTTTCAACGTTTTACGGCCATTACCGTTAATTGCACGGAAGTGAACGAATACATCAGCACCGCCTTCACGCTCAATAAAACCGTAACCTTTATCATCATTGAACCACTTAACAACACCAGAGACTACATCTGACATACTTTCCTCGACTTACATAAAAACGTCAGCGAAGCTGACCGAACAAAAAAACCGACTTTACTAAAAGCCAGGGTGAAATAGCTTGTTAATAAAGCTATTGCTCAGGTCGTGGTACGTCCAAGGGTCTCCAGCAAGCGGATGTCTTACAAAGTTAGCTTGGCTCGAATCTCAATCTGTGCAGTTAAAAATTAAAGCACTTGTGACCGCCTAGTTCAAGCAGTAATCCAATAATTTAAGTAATATCTCACTTTTTTATTTTGTTGTGTCGCTAAGACTCATTTATTGGGGCAAATCATTGTCGCTTACAGTTCTTTTGACACTTTTAGGCGCACTTACAGCTTTTTGCCCACCTAAAATTTCGTGCAAAAAGAGTGCGGCAGGGATAACAAGTATTCCGAAAATCATTACCAAATATTTTACTGTTTGAAATTCGTAACCTTGTTTCGCAAGTTGGTAGCACGCTAAACCCCAGGCTGCAGCTGAGAAATATGCCCATTGCTTATTTTTATGCGTGCCCCATGCAATAAATGCGGTAATTGACGCCAAAAACAACCCGTAAATATTTGTAAATGATAAAAAGCCCAAGGTCGAAGCCATTAATAAAATGATCAACGTCCACTGCAACATATGGGCACAAACAATAATTTTTGACATTAGAATTTATTCAATTGGATGTGTTACTTTTTGAAACTTGATTTATTCAAGGCCATCATGAGATCTGGTTTTATCCATCCAGTCTTGATATTTTTTATGGACACCGCGAGTCAAAGCTTGCGAATAATCCTCCATAACATCGACACCTGCTAAAACAAACACAACCACAATCGATAACTTTATTGCAATAATTTGATAGCCAATTGCGATGCAAACACCAATCGAGGCCAAGGTCCAAATGGTAGCTGCAGATGTGACGCCCAGAACCGTACCATCACGCGCGAGCATTACCCCTGCACCAATAAAACCAATACCGGTAATAACCTGACCAATGATACGCGTTGGATCTGTAGCACCAGTGGAAACCAGCATCGAGGCTGCGATAAAAATATAGGTCCCGAGCGTGATCAATGCCGAGGTGCGAATTCCCACGGGTTTGCCCCGCAGCTGACGCTCTAGCCCAATAATGGTTCCGCACATAATAGCCGTGCCTACAGCTTTCCAATCAAACGGCGAAATGGAAAAAATTTCTATAAAATTCATAATCATTCCTACTAATGAAATTTTATTAATGTAACCCCATCGCCACATTGACAATGAATTTTTTTAGGCTTGTTAAAGAGTTTAGTTGACGCATACCATTATTGCGCAACCAATTCAACATTAAAGAATTATTGCCAAACAATTGTTTAAAAGCTTCCATTGCGCTCATCATTATTAAATTGCTGGCCAGGCGTTGGCGCTGATAACGGCGCAGAATAGAAAAATCATTTAGTGGAACACCGCGATCACCAGCACGCTCAATTTCTTGCGCCAGCGCAGCAACATCGAGCAAACCAAGATTCACTCCCTGCCCTGCGAGCGGATGAATATTGTGCGCAGAATCACCGACTAACACTATCTGCGATTGAATGTAATCTTTTGCGTGGCGCTGCCGCAAAGGTATTGCAAGACGTGTTGCAGTATGCAAAATTTTTCCCAGCTTGTGCTCAAATGCAAAACCTAAACGCACGCAAAAATCCGCATCATTAAGAACCATTAACTCATGAGCTAAGTCATGCTCTGCCGACCAAACTATTGAACAAAAATTTCTGCTATTGGTGCTGGGAAGTGGCAAAAAGGCTAAAGGTCCCCTCCGCATAAATCGCTGCCATGCGGTTGCTTGATGCGGATATTCAGTTTGTACTGTAGTAATAATTGCGGTCTGCCCGTAATCCCATTCACGTGTTGAGAATTCTGCAAGTTCGCGTACTTTAGATTGCGCACCATCAGCGGCAATTAATAATTTTGTAGTGAGTGTCGCCCCACTATCCAATACAACTTGTGTGGTTTCGTTTCTATTTAACCCAACAACCGCAGCTGGCTGAATTAAAGTAATTTGGGAATGATGTAATAATTGCTCACGCAATGCAGTAACTATCACCGAATTTTCAATAATGTGCCCCAAATAATCCTGGCGCACTTCTGCGGCACTAAAATGAATGTTAGCGTTTCCTTCACCATCCCACACTTCCATTTCACGGTATGCACACGCACGCTGATGAATAATTTTTTCCCACACGCCAATTTTAGTTAATAATTGTTGTGATGCCTGGGTGAGAGCAACTACGCGCGGATCAAAATTTTCGCCACTAAAATGCTGGGGAACGCCGCCGGCCTCAATTAAAGCGATACGCACGGATGCAGCAGAATTTTGCTGGGCAATCGCACAAGCAAGCGCGGCACCTACTAGGCCAGCACCGACGATGATGATATCGTAATCTTGCGTCATAATAATTTTGTTCCAGCGGTACCCATAGTTTGTGCAGCAAATTGATTTTTAACCACAGGCATTAAATCTAAACCCACAAAACCTAAATGGCGCAACATAATTAGTGGCAATGATGTGCTTGAAAATAGCCGTACTAATTTATCGCTAAATTCAATTGTTAATCGTTGGTCAAATTGCTGGCGATTTAAATAATCCTGCAAGGTACTTAATTCACCCAGTGGCTTTCCAGCAGCCTCACCTTGAATTAATGCATCGACTAAACATACACAATCGCGTAACGATAAATTAAATCCCTGGCCTGCAACAGGATGAAGAAAATGTGCTGCATTGCCAACAAGCGCTATGTGAGAACGTATCTGTTCATTGGCAGTCACTAATTTTAGCGGATATGCAAAACGTTTACCCAGACGTAAAAAAATTCCCAAACGATAACCAAAACGCTGCTGCAAATGCTGTAAAAAATCTTTATCGTTAAGCGCTATAATTTCATTCGCTTGGTCATTGGCCAGGGTTAACACTAATGCAGATTCCTTTGCATCCACAGATTCACCCAGTGGCAAAAGGGCAAGTGGACCTTGCGCAGTAAACCGCTCATAGGCGACGCCATTATGGGATTTACTGTACGCAACATTGGCAATCAGTGCAGTTTGGCCATAATCTTTGATGGTGGAATGGATACCTAAAGTGGTGCGCAAAGGGGAATCACCACCATCGGCAACAACTGCCAGTTTGCAATTTAATCCAAAAATATTTTCGCTCGATTTTAAAATTAACTGCGTGCCCAGTTGTTGCGAAATTAATTTTTCTACACGCACGGGAGCAAAGCATTGAATATTGTTTTGGCTTTGTAACTCCGAAAACAAAACATTGCCCATCCACACATTTGCGACTACATATCCAACCGCATCCAAATCATAAGAGTCTGCATCAATTAATCCTCCCATAAAATGTCCCGCATCACTGACGTGAACCTGTTGAATCCTGGTTGCATGCTCTGCAAATTTTTCCCACACCCCCAACTCACGCAAAATTTCTACGCTACCCTGAGCAATCGCGGTTGAGCGAGCATCAAAACTGGGCTGATAGGATGCGGTATCTGGCCCCGCAAAAGGTTGCGCTTCCAGCAATGCAATTTGCCATGCAGGGTTTTGTCGAGCAAGCAACAAGGCCAAACTGGCCCCAACCATGCCGCCGCCAATGATGGCGATGTCAACATTTTGGATGTGATTCATTTTGAAAATTTCAGTTGTAATAACATTAATTGGCCATCAGATTTTCGATTTCTTCTATTGTTTTCGGTGCATCTTTCGTGAGAACTTCATTTCCTTCTTTGGTAATCAAGACATCATCTTCAATACGAATACCAATGCCGCGCCATTTTTTTGCCACACGTTCATTATCTGGCGCAACATAAATTCCAGGCTCAACAGTCAGTACCATACCAGGCTCAAGTACTCGCCATTCACCACCTACTTTGTAATCACCAACATCGTGGACATCCATACCTAACCAATGACCCGCGCGATGCATATAAAATTCTTTATAGGCTTCGGTTTTTATTAGCTCTTTCACATCGCCTTCTAGCAAACCTATATCAACCAAACCTTGCGTGATAACGCGCACGGTTGTTTCATGAGGATCGTTCCAATGATTGCCGGGCTTGGCAACCGCAATGGCTTCAAGTTGTGCTTTCAGGCAAATTTCATAGAGAGCTTTTTGTTCTGGAGAAAACTTTCCATTCACTGGAAAGGTTCTGGTGATATCAGCTGCGTAGTAATCAAGTTCACAGCCAGCGTCGATCAAGACTAAATCGCCGTTTTTAAGCGCTGCGCTGTTTTCGATGTAATGCAAGATACAACCATTTTTTCCACCGCCAACAATCGTATTGTAGGCGGGAAAGCGTGCGCCGCTTTTACCAAACTCATGCATAATTTCTGCTTCGAGTTGATATTCCATCACACCAGGTTTACATAATTTCATTGCCCTTACGTGCGCACGGCAAGAGATTTCACCAGCATCTTTCATCACCCGTAATTCTGCGGCGCTTTTAAATAAGCGTTGTTCGTGCAAGAAGTGACTGAGGTCGAGGAACTCCCCGGGTGGCGTAGCGCCGGAGCGAACTTTAGCGCGAATAGTGTTTACCCAGTCCATGACTTGTTTATCGAATTCGCTGTCTTTGCCCATGGCGTAGTAGACGCGCTCGCGCCCTTCAATCAAGCCTGGCAAAATATCGTCGATGTCGTCGATGGGGAATGCGTCGTCTGCACCATATTCATTACATGCGCCATCGGGACCAGCGCGATAGCCATCCCAAATCTCACGCTCGCGATTGCGTTCGCGGACAAATAATACATATTCACCATGGTCACGCCCGGGAATCAGCACCAATACCGTTTTTGGTTCGGCAAAGCCGGAGAGGTAAAGTAAATCGCTATCCTGGCGGTAATGATGTTCGGTGTCACGACTGCGGATGCGTTCCGGTGCGGCGGGAACAATGGCAATACTATTAGGCTCCATCATCGCCATTAGTTCTTTACGACGGCGGGCGAATTCCAATTTACTGATGCTCATAAAATCCTCGTGGCTGCAATCGGTGGGGCGCTTTGGTCATGCCGCGCCAAAAAAATGCGGGCGCAGCAAGCGGCGCCCCTACGGGTCAAAATTTAATGTACTTGACCGGATGCCGGGACACGGCTGGCGGCATCTATCGCTTTAATGTCATCAGCTGCATATTCCAAATAAAGTGATGCGGCCAGCATTCGCACGTATTCGCTCACTTCCATGTAGTCCGCTTCGTCTGACTCGTCTTCGCTATCTTCTACTGCAATATGAGCTATAGCAGCTAAATCGCGCAAACCATCTTCAGCTTCTTCAGTCATGACACGGCCAGTTTTTCCGGCGGAACCAAAACCGGTAAGAAAGCCATAACACCACTGACCTAAATTGGCTGTGCGTTGGCTAAGCTCGGTATCATCGTCAGGTAATAGCAGTTTAAGGCCGAAGCCATCGCGCAATTGCATAACACTGGTGTGATAAAGATTGGTCAAGGCGATCCGGATATACTCATTCGGCGCCTGGTTGAAATCCAAGAATTCCACCGCATCAAGCAACCACCGGGTTTCGTTCAATTGCGCACCGCCGCTGAGTTTTCCGCAGAGCAAACCATGCAATTCGGCAGGGCTATTGATGGTGCCTAAGGGGGCAAGCATAGTACATAGCTCATCGAATGTAAGCGGTGTGTTTGTCGATGAAGGTTCTTCGGTCATAAAGGGTTCAATCATAAATAAAGGTCTGTCAGAAAGAGTATAGAAAATAGAAACAACTTCGTGCGTGAGGGTGAATGTTATCATGCCAAGGTAGCTCGATAGACACAGAGTTGTGGAATCTGAGCGGAGAATCCGAATTTTTCCATGGCAAATCATTGCCTTATCGAGCCACAACGATTGACCCCTCGCAACTCGCACAATATAGTGGGCGACTTGTATACTTTGCCTCGTTATTGGTCACCAATCATCATGTCTGACGAATTTTTACTCGCTTTAGAAACCAAGCTGGATCGCTTGATTCTTCTCACTCATCGCCTACAGCAAGAAAATGCTGAGCTAAAAGCCCGCGAAAGCGAGTGGCAGCGCGAACGCGTGCGTTTAATCGAAAAAAATGAGTTAGCGCGCACCCGCGTTGAAGCCATGATTACTCATCTTAAAAGTTTAGACACTGAATAATCAGGGAGCAGACTATGAGCAATGAAACCGTTTTTGTAAAAATCCTCGATAAAGAATATCAAGTGGCTTGCCCACGTGAAGAACGTCAGGCACTGATTGAGTCAGCGCAACTATTGGATGACCGTATGCGAGCGATTCGCGGTTCAGGTGCGGTTATAGGCCTGGAACGTATCGCAGTGATGGCAGCACTCAACTTAAGCCATGAATTATTACAAGCTAAAGTACCGCGCAGCGCTTCCACTGCGGACAGCTCCGATCTACAACGCTTGAGTGACAAAATTGAACGCGTGTTAGCAGGCCATTAAGCTTTCAGCTATTTATATAGCTCCGGTCTGACATAAAATTTTGGCCAGAACCAAGTAAATCGTTTATGTCCAATTTAATTTAAGAATAATTTTTACTAAACAATCAACTAAACCAGGTTTAATTTCATTTGCCGCTGCCCCGGTACTGTGGGTTATACTGAGGCTGCCCTAGGATGCTTGCAAACCGACATGTCCTTGAGCCGATAAATGTTAGCCCGGCAGTATCTCGTTGTATTTGGTGTGCATGTCCGCCTGACGGAAAGCCTAAAAAATCACAGGTATCGCCACCTTGAACCATTGGGTTCAAGGCCAGCTTGGTTGCGGCATCTCTGGGGTTTCTCGTTTTCAATCGAGAAACAATCATTCAGATTTTAGTAACCTGTCGAAAACCAGCGCAATGGCCGTACATCCACACCATTCCAGCGCAATCATCTAACTTATGCAAACAACTGACTCGCGCCAACAACTTCGCACCGAGCTTCGCGCTCGCCGACGCTCCCTTACACCTGACCAACAAGCTCAGGCTTCACAGTGGTTGCTGCGCAAACTCATGTCACTGCCATTATTTCTGCGCAGCCAACATGTTGCGCTCTATTGGGCGATGGACGGTGAAATTGACCTTGCTCCTGTAGCTACACAACTATGGAAGATGGGTAAACATTGTTATCTGCCTATGCTCCATCCACAACACAAACGACAACTTTGGTTTGCAGAATATTTGCCAAACACGCAATTAAAACTCAATCGTTTTAAAATTCCCGAACCCGATCATCGCAATGCGCAAAAATTACCAGCACATTTACTGGATATAGTGTTGGTACCCTTGGTCGGATTCGATGCGACCGGTGCCCGCTTGGGTATGGGTGGTGGTTTTTACGACACAACCTTTGCCTTTAAACAAAAGCAAAAAACCATTAGCAAACCCTGGCTATTGGGTGTAGCCCATGCGTGTCAACAAATGGACAAATTGGAAACTGCAGAATGGGATATTGCTTTGCATGGGGTAGTAACAGATGAAGCTATTTTTCTGTGTACCAAATAATAATGGCATCACAACACATCAGAATTATTTTTGTGGAATTGAAGAATTTGGTGGTATTCAATTAACGAGCATCCAAAACAAAAGGACATTAATGAGATTCTGCGATGACGGTTTCGGTACCTGATGCGTTGAATACAGCTTTCACTTCTATAAACAAACTAATACAAACACCTAAACAAAAAATTAAAACAACAGCGGAAATTAGATCAAGCTTCATGACGCACCTGTGATTATGATGGTAGCAAGGCATTCTTTGTTTCAAGACGATCCTTGCGATTTATCACCACATAAAAAAAGATGCGGGGAAAGCATCATAGAACTAGCAATTTATAAAAGCTATAACCACAAGATCTAAACAGTCATTTATGCCAAGTACTGCCACTTTTTTACTATATTTGACGACAACAAAAGGAGGTTCCGTAAAGTCGCTGTAAGTCACATCGATTTTTATAGAGTCCTGCGCATTTTATAGTTTCCTGGTCATAAAAATACTATTGGGATCTTCCTTATAATCCGCGAATGGTGCGCAGAGTGTAAAACCAAAACGTTCATATAATTTACGTGCTGGCGCAAAATATTGCATCGAGCCAGTTTCCAGGCTCAACCTCACATAGTGCCGTTGTTTAGCCTGCTCCAATATGTGCTGCAATAATTGCGTAGCAACTCCTTTGCAACGAAATTCCACTGCGGTACGCATAGATTTAATTTCTGCATGCTCTGCAGTTAACTCTTTGATAGCACCGCAGCCAGCCAATATATTGTCCTGCCAAATAGTCCAGAATGTAATTTTTGGGTCACGCAACGCATCCAGGTCGAGGGCATGTACACTTTCCGGTGGTGAGGTTAAATGCATATCTTTAAGATGCTCACTTAACAGTGTCGCCACCGCTGCACAGCTTAAATCATCAACTTTTATATGCATAAAACTTCTCCGTCCTTTTTAACGCTACAAAATATTAATCAATTACCCCAGAAAAAACTTATAGGCTTCATTTTTCGTTTCATCCCAATAGGGATAATTCAAATCATTTAAAAATAATTTTAACTCTGCGTAATCTGCTTTTGGCACTTGCATACCCACTAACACCCGCGCAGAAGCAGAACCGTGATTACGATAATGAAACAAGGAAATATTCCAACGTCCTGCAACTTTATTTAAAAAGGTATAAAGCGCACCGGGGCGTTCTGGAAATTCAAAGCGATACAATACTTCATCTGTTGCCTGGGGCGCATGGCCGCCGACGAGATGGCGAATATGAAGTTTCGCTAATTCATTGTCAGTCATGTCGACTAACTCATAACCCTGATCTTTTAATTCCGCCACTAACTCAGCTCGATCTTTCCCACCCGCGCTGACTTGCACACCCACGAAAATTTTTGCTACTTTGCTGTCGGCATAGCGATAGTTAAATTCCGTGATGTTGCGCTTACCAAGCGCTTTGCAAAAAGCTTTGTATGCGCCAGGACGCTCGGGAATTGTTACCGCAAGAATTGCTTCACGTTGCTCGCCAATTTCCGTGCGTTCAGAAATATAACGCAAGCGATCAAAATTAATATTGGCCCCGCAATCTATCGCCACAAATGTTTGCCCGGTAATGCCATATTGCGCTACATATTTTTTTAAACCGGCAATACCGGTTGCACCAGCGGGCTCTGCAATTGAGCGAGTATCTTCAAAAATATCTTTAATGCCTGCGCAAATTTCATCGGTGGATACAGTAATGCATTCGTCCACTACTTTACGCAAGACGCGGAAAGTTTCTTCGCCAATTTGTGCTACCGCAATACCATCAGCAAAAATACCCACTTGCGGCAGTATCACGCGCTTTTTCTTTTCCATTGCCGCAGTGAAACATGCGGACTCTTCCGACTCCACCGCAATAATTTTTGTTTCGGGGCGTAAATATTTTACATAAGCACCTATGCCAGCCGCTAAACCACCACCACCGACAGCGATAAAAATCGCATCAATATGGCCAGGATATTGACGCAAAATTTCCATGCCGATAGTACCTTGGCCAGCAATGACATCCGGATCATCGAAAGGATGAATATAAGTCAGGCCTTTTTCTTCCTTCAACTTTTGCGCGTGGGTAGAAGCTTCATCGTAACTGTCGCCATGCAATACAACTTTCGCACCGCGAGCTTTTACCGCATCCACTTTAATCGCGGGCGTAGTTCGCGGCATCACGATGGTAGCTTTAATGCCGAGGTGTTGTGAGCCCAAGGCCACGCCTTGCGCATGGTTGCCCGCTGAGGCACAAATAACACCGCGGTTACGCTCTTCCTCACTGAGTTGCAAGAGCTTGTTGTAAGCACCGCGCAACTTGAATGAAAACACAGGCTGCAAGTCTTCGCGCTTTAGCAGCACCTTGTTGCCCGTGCGCTGTGAGAGTAACCGCACTTCGTCGAGCGGAGTTTCTATCGCCAGGTCATAGATACGAGCGTTGAGGATACGTTTAATGTAGGATTCAGGCATAAGGATTCTTATTTTTTCAATATAAAATAGTGAGCTGCATAGTAAACAAATTTAACGCGACTCGCACACATCAAATACGCATGCATAGTAAATTTCGTATAATGCAGCGATCTTTTTCGAGACATTTTTTGAGGACCTCACATGACCCAAGATCAACTTAAACAAGCCGTAGCCCGTGCAGCTATTGATTACATCACCCCCAAGCTTTATAGCGATTCCATTATTGGGGTTGGCACCGGCTCTACCGCTAACTTTTTTATTGATTATCTAATAGAAATTAAACACTTATTTGCGGGAACTGTAGCCAGCTCGGATACTTCAGCAACACGCTTGAAAAAACATGGCATTGAGGTACTGGACTGCAATTCAGTTAGCGAATTGGTGGTTTACGTAGACGGGGCAGATGAATGTAATGCGCACTTGCAACTTATCAAAGGCGGCGGTGCAGCTTTAACGCAGGAAAAAATCGTACGCGCAATTGCGAAAGAATTTATCTGCATTGCCGATGACAGCAAATGGGTAGGTATATTGGGCGAATTTCCACTTCCGATTGAAGTTATTCCCATGGCTCGTTCCTATGTGGCGAGGGAACTGGTAAAACTTGGCGGCGCACCTGTCTATCGCGAAGGTGTGGTCACTGATAATGGTAACGTTATTCTCGATGTGCATAATTTTCAAATCATGGATCCGGTAACAATAGAAACGGCTCTTAACCAAATTACTGGCGTGGTGACCAATGGTTTGTTTGCTATTCGCCCAGCTGATGTGTTGTTACTAGGGACAGATGAAGGCGTGAAAACTATCAAAGCCTGAATTATTCCTTCGAAGCGCGATTTTGTCGCGCTCAATCTCTTAAATGCCTCACCCGCTTTGAATTCCTGAATTAACCTGCGCTTTTCTCGATAAGCTCTTAAACTCTACTAAACTCTTATTTCAGCTGTTGCGATATGAGTGGGAATATTATGAGTAGAATTTTTAGTAGCCTGCAATTGCGTCTTATCATTATTGTTGGTGGCGGCATTTTATTTGTACTACTTGCGGCGTCGATGGCCATATCGCGACTGAAAACCCACATAGAAGAATATAACCAACTTATAGCCACTACTATGGATAACGAGCGGCAGATCAAAGACCTGAATTTTAATTTCAAGATACAAGTTCAAGAATGGAAAAACGTATTATTGCGCGGTAAAGACCCCGAAAAATACAAGAAGTATGCAAACGAATTTGAAAGGCTGCAAATTGAAATCCAGCAGCAAGGTCGTGACTTATTGACCAAATTGCCGAACGATGAAAGTCATACCCAGCTAGAAGTTTTTTTGCGCGCACACAATACTGCTTACACTAAATACCAAATTGGCTTCAAAGCATTTTCTGACGCCAACTTTGACCCCGCAGTAGGCGATGAAGCAGTTACCGGTATTGACCGGGAGCCCAGCCGAATACTTTTAACAACCTCTGACTTCATTAGTAATTTAGCCAAAACAACAGATGTAGAAATAAATGAAAGTAGCGCTCGGGTTATTTTTTGGTCGCAACTCTTGGTTATTTCTGTCGGGCTGGTGGCTCTGTTTATCGTTTGGCTGACCCTGCGTGCTGGTTTACTGGCGCCATTACTGATTATAAACAACCATTTAAAAATGCTGGCCCAAGGCAACTTCAAAAACGTTTTGGCGCTGGATCAGCATGGAGAAATGGGAGAATTAAATAATAATATCAATCGTCTGCAGGTGACGATTGTGTCAACTCTGAATACTTTGAAAAGCTCTTCAGCAATCCTGAGTCATTCTTCCAGGCAATTAAACGAACTCGCCAATACTATTGCTCATGCCACCCATGATACACATTCATCAACCGACCAAATGGCAACTGCGTTGCACGAAATGGCGAGCACAGTACAAGAGGTAGCAAATAATGCGTCAAGCGCAGCAGACGCGGCCAATGTCGCAGACGAGAGTGCCCGGCAAGGATTAATCGTAATGAACCAAACTATTAATGCCATCAGCCAACTTGGCAATGAAGTAGAAAATGTAAGTAGTGCCATGACTAAATTGGATGCAGAGACAACTCGTATTGGCAGTGTATTGGATGTGATTAAAAGCGTTGCCGATCAAACTAACCTCCTCGCACTCAATGCTGCCATAGAGGCAGCACGCGCCGGCGAACAGGGTCGCGGTTTTGCGGTAGTAGCTGACGAAGTTCGCTCACTCGCTAAACGCACCCAGGAGTCAACTTCTGAAATTCAACAGATTATTGAAGCTGTACAAAATGGCGCGAATTTGGCAATGCAAGCAATGCGCAACAGCCAGAGTAAGGCCCGGAGTACTCAGGAAATGGCTGGACAAGCAAGCCTATCAATTGATGCCATTTCTAAGGCTGTGGCAAAAATTCAAACCATGAATACCCAAATAGCGACTGCTGCAGAAGAGCAAACTTACGCGGCTGAGGAGATTAATCGCAATGTAATCAGGGTTGTTGATATGGTGGATATCACTAATAGAGAAGCACAGCAAACTATCCAAATTGCCAACACCCTGGATAAGGGTTCATGTGAGCTTGAGCAGCAAATTGCAAAGTTCTCCGTGTAACCTGTTCAAGCACTATCAAATCAGGTAAACGATTCGTGTTGCGATAGCCCAACACAAGAAAATTAATCTTTTTTAAAATTAGGTTTTAAGATCGCAAAAAAACCGGGCGCTTGCCCGGTTTTTGTCTCAAAACAGCAACTACGCGCGTCGCAGCCATCCCAGAGCGATCATGCCTAATCCCAAAAGACTTAACAATAAAAACGATGGCTCTGTGAAAATAGTGTAGTTAATCAATGAACTAGCACTTACCACAACACAGCCCAAGGTTAATAACACAACAGCAAATATTTTACTGATTGTTGGTTTCATATAATGTTCCTTTTTTACATAGATGAACGATCTTTCGATCTTGGCAGCTTAATGCAGACTATGTGCCAAAGTTGTAACTATCTAATATATATGGATTTTATCTATTAATGCCAACTCCGTCACCTTTCAATGTAAATTTTGCCGACATTCTCCTTATTCAATCTGCTGTTAGGCCAGCATCCACGCTGTTACTCTAGGCACTTTAATTATTGCGTCTTACCATTTATGGATTTCACCTTTCCTGCCATTGCTATTATTCATTCTTGCTTTAAAGAAAAATTTGGCATTCCTCGCCAACCTGGATTGGTGCCCTTGGCCACAGCTCAATTAGAATTCTTGCCTCCTTATAACAATCCCACCGCAGTGGCGGGGTTGGAAGGATGCAGCCATATTTGGCTACAATTTGTTTTTCATGCGAATAGTCATAATGAAGGTTGGAAACCCAGAGTAAAACCGCCGCGGCTAGGCGGTAATAAGAGCATCGGTGTATTTGCAACACGCTCCCCCAATCGGCCAGCGCCAATTGGTCTATCGGTAGTTAAACTTGAAAGTATCGAGCAGCAGGAAGGTAAACTTTTATTAAATCTTTCCGGGGTAGATTTGCTAGATGGCACTCCAGTGTTGGATATCAAACCCTATATCCCCTATGTCGATAAAGTGTGTGAGGCAATCAATGAATTTGCCCCGGCCGCTCCCGTTTTTATGCCCGTCACCTTAGGCCGGGAACAACAGCTATTTTGCAGCGCTTTTCAACAGCAAACCGGCACTAACCTGATTGAATTAATTACCCAAATACTACAACAGGACCCGCGTCCACAATATCAAACCGCAACAGCCGACAGGATATATGGGATGAAATTACTTAATCTCGATTTACGCTGGGGCTATATGACAGCTGGAGAAAACTACGGTATCTACGTTCATTCAATTCTTGTTGTTGATGTTACCAATGATAAAAAATAGCCAGGCCAACTGAAATATAAAAATGTGATTCACTGATATTGCTCATTACATGGTAAATTATGGTTAAGTTATCCCCACCTGAACCTTAATCTACTTATTCTCACTACCCTTTTCAAACATCATAAATTATTAAAATACGGTACAAAGATGAAACGACTATTCACCTACTTTTTTCTTATTTCATTTGTTTTATTTTCAAGCAGCATAACTTTTGCCGACGACAAGCAACAGCATAGCGATGCCTGGCAAAATACCCAGGGGTGGTGGAACGCTACCGATATTCCCGCTTTTGAGCTTAACAAAATTACCAAACAATTATCCTTGATCAAAGTTCAAGGTAATAAGTTCGTTACTGACAAAGGTGACGTGATGGTATTTCGCGGTGTGAATATTTCTGATCCGGATAAGCTGGTGAAGGATAAACATTTTGAGCGCAAACATTTTGAAGTTATTAAAGCCTGGGGCGCAAATGTCGTGCGCATTCCGGTACATCCTTCCGCGTGGCAAAAACGCGGCAAAAAAGACTACCTTGGGATTCTTGATCAAGCGATCATTTGGTCCAATGAAATGGGTTTGCACGTTATTATCGATTGGCATTCCATTGGTAATTTGAAATCAGAAATGTTTCAAACCCCTATGTATCACACCACCAAAGCCGAAACATTTGATTTTTTTCGTACCGTTGCCGCTCGCTATAAAGGTGTTAATGCGGTGGCATTTTATGAAATATTCAACGAACCCACAGTCTACAATGGTCAGCTCGGCGTTGTGAGCTGGGCAGAATGGAAAGCCATCAATGAAGAAGCTATCACCATCATTCAAGCCAATAACCCCACCGCAATTTCCTTAGTAGCGGGATTTAACTGGGCCTACGATTTAACGCCTATCGCTACCGCGCCCATTGAACGTGAAAATGTAGCTTATGTAAGCCACCCTTACCCCATGAAAGTGAAAGCTCCGTTTGAAAAAAATTGGGACCGCGATTGGGGTTACGTTGCTGATAAATATCCGGTTATCACCACTGAAATTGGCTATCAATTAGCTACCGATAAAGGTGCCCACATTCCCGTGATTGACGATGGCAGCTACGGAAAACGCATCACTGATTATCTGGGCAGCAAAGGTATTTCCTGGGTGGCCTGGGTATTTGACCCTGACTGGTCACCACAAATGATTGAAGATTGGGATTACAAACCAACGATGCAGGGCAAGCATTTCCGCGAAGTTATGCTGAAGGAAAATAAAAAATGAAACAAAGACTCGACAATAAATGGGCCCTGATCACTGGTTCAAGCCGCGGTATTGGCCAACAAATTGCGCTAGGTTTAGCGCAATTGGGCTGCAATGTGATTGTGCATGGCCGCACACTCGACCATACCCAACAAACCTGTGCGTTGTTACAAGGCTATAACGTGAGGGTTAAAGCTGTTGCCGGCGAATTAGATACTGAAGCCGGCGTCGCTGCTCTGATCGAATCCGTTAGGTCCATAAATCAGCAAATAGATATTTTATATAATAACGCGGCCATTAATTCTGATCCTGTCCCGATATTTGAATTTGACATGGCGACATGGCAAAAAATATTTCAAGTCAATGTTTTGGCGGTAGTTAAGCTGTGCAACGCCTTTGGCCCCGGGATGAAAGCGCGTAACTGGGGACGAATTGTCAATGTCTCTTCAGGCATTGCGGACCAACCTCACTACGCTCCTTATAGTGTTTCTAAAGCCGCAATAGATAAGTTCACTCGCGATCTAGCATTTGAATTTAAAGATACTAGCGTGCGCGTAAATGCCATTGATCCGGGTTGGATACGCACAGATTTAGGTGGACCAGATGCCTGGGACGCGGTTGAGTCGGTATTGCCGGGAATGTTGGCGCCGCTCATTGTTGCGGATACGGGCGCAAATGGAGAATATTTCCACGCGCAGAATTTTAAATATTTTGATTAACTGTTTTTAAGCTATCACCAGGGAACGAGTCCTTGGTTCACTGGTGATGTGTTAAGGATGGCTAAACTTTGTTCCGGCACTCCCCGAAATCTACTTAACCTAGGCCCACTTTTGCAAACGCAGCATGTGCTATTATGCCGCCCAGATTTTTTAGCTCACACCGCGACAAGCTCGCAATTGCACACGTAAATCGTCTCTGGAGCCACCATGAGCAAGACCTCGTTAATTAAAAGTAAAATCAAGTTTTTGTTGTTAGAAGGTGTGCATCAGTCCGCCGTAGAAACTCTGAATGCCCAGGGTTACACCAATATTGAATACCTTAAAACAGCTCTGGATGAAGATACCTTAATTGCAAAAATTCAGGATGCACACTTTGTCGGCTTGCGCTCACGGACACAACTTACCCGCCGCGTATTTGAAAATGCACCAAAATTAATTGCTGCAGGTTGTTTCTGTATCGGCACTAATCAAGTGGATTTGAAAGCAGCGCAAGAATTTGGTGTAGCAGTATTCAATGCCCCTTATTCCAATACCCGTTCAGTAGCAGAGCTCGTACTCGCCGAAGCAATATTGTTATTACGCAATATTCCGCAAAAAAATGCTATGTGCCACCGTGGCGGTTGGGACAAAGCCGCTGTCGGATCTTTCGAATGCCGCGGAAAAACCCTGGGTTTAATCGGCTACGGTTCTATCGGCAGCCAAACCAGCGTGCTTGCCGAAGCACTGGGTATGCATGTGCAATTTTATGATGTTATTACCAAGCTGCCTTTAGGCAATGCTACCCAAGTCCGCAATATTGATGATTTGCTTGCGACTTCAGACATAGTGAGCCTACACGTACCGGAAACCTACTCCACACAAAATATGATTGGAGCTCGCGAAATTGCGCTAATGAAAAAAGGTGCAGTGTTGATTAATGCTTCGCGCGGAACTGTTGTCGATATAGATGCACTTGCGCTAGCGCTTAAAAATGGCAATTTGTCCGGGGCAGCAATCGATGTATTTCCGGAAGAACCCAAAGGCAATAACGATGAATTTGTTAGCCCTTTACGCGGGTTGGATAATGTTATTTTAACTCCGCACATCGGCGGTTCAACTATGGAAGCGCAGGCTAACATAGGTATAGAGGTGGCCGAGAAGTTGATTAAATATTCTGACAATGGCACCACCATCAGCTCAGTCAATTTCCCCGAAGTTGCCTTGCCCGGCCATCCAGACGCGCACAGATTGTTGCACGTTCACGCCAATGTCCCCGGCGTCTTATCCAAGATTAATAAAATTTTCTCGGACAACCACATCAATATCGCTTCGCAATATTTACAGACCAATGAAAAAGTTGGGTATGTAGTAGTGGATATCAATTCACCTTATGATGAACTGGCATTGGAGCAGCTGAAAAATATTGAAGGGACCATTAGATCCCGGGTTTTATTTTAATCGAGGAGTGTTGTTCACCAAACACCATAAAAAAAGCCGCTGTATTTCTACAGCGGCTTTTTTTATGGCTGAAATATGTTCACACGGCTAATTTCTTGCTTCGTGCTTTCCAGGCTTCAATGACAATGGGCAAAACGGATAAAATCAAAATGCCGAAAATTAACAGCGTAAAATTTTTCCGCACTATAGGTAAATTGCCAAAATAATATCCAGCATATAAAAATAACCCTACCCATAACAACGCACCCACCACGTTATACACCAGGAAGCGTTTATATGTCATAGCGCTCATACCTGCAGCAAACGGAGCGAAGGTGCGAACAATAGGAACAAAGCGTGTCATTACAATCGTTTTACCACCGTGGCGCGCATAAAAATCTTGTGCCTTTTGTAAGTAATCCCGGCGAAAAATTTTGGAATTTGGATTGCGAAATAATTGTTCACCGAAGAAGTGGCCAATAGTGTAATTGACAATATTGCCGAGTATCGCTGCCGTTATGACAACCAATGCCATCACATTCACATCCAGTGTCGACCCGGCTACTAATGCGCCCGTGGCAAATAGAAGCGAATCGCCAGGTAAAAATGGCGTTACTACCAAACCGGTTTCACAAAAAATGATTAGAAATAAAATGCCATAAATCCACAGACCATATTGATTGAACAACTCGAGCAAGTGCACATCAACGTGTAAAATGAAACTGATTACTGTCTGAATAAATTCCACAAAAAATTCCTACATAATGGGTTGATAAAATAAATGTTTTAATGCGCTATATATTCCGCAACTGCTGCAAATACTTGACTACGGTAGTCTTCACTTTCATTCACTAACTGATGCCCGGCATCAACTACCATTGAAATTTTAGCATTAGGCAGTTTGCGCTGGATAGTGGGCAGATTGTAATGCCAATCCACCGTCATATCACCAGTGCCCTGAATAATGAGCAATTCTTTTTGTAACGGAGCAAAAGTGCAAAATTGTTGATTCCAGGCTTTCATTGCGCCTACCCACTTTACGGAAAGATATTTTGCCTGCAAGCTGTCTTCTTTAGTAATGAAATTATTAAAATTCTTATCGTGCGAACTGCGTGCCTGACCACGTTTTACATGCCGCTTAAAATGATGTACGACCGCATAAACAAACCGGCCTATTCGCCAACCGCGGGCCAAAATGAGCGGCGCACAGAGAACAATTTTTGCAAACCGATCTATAGCATTGTGTGCAGCAGCATAACGCCATAAATAATTTAATAACACAGCACAACCGGTACTCTGCCCCAGTGCAAATAAAGGTTGTGGCATTAAACCCCGGCTCTGTTCTAACACCTCATTGAGCACATCGGCATATTGATCAAACGAATCTATTTCTACCTGGTTACCACTGCTTAAGCCATGACCGGGTAAATCAAAAGCAAGTACAGCCAAATTACGTTCCAAGGCAAAGCGAATAACGTGATTGAATATACCCACGTGGTCATAATATCCGTGCACAACAACCAGGGTGCCCTGAGCATTTTTAGGTAACCAATAATGGGTGGCAATGTTAAACCCTGCGGCACTTATACTGCCGAAGCCATGTGCCACATCCGCGAAATCCACTGAAAAATTGATACGATAAAAATCCAGGTAGGACTGGGGCAAATTGTTTTTGGGCCACTCGCAATCTTTTGCCAGAACAAATTCCAGCTTCGGTAATTGGCGAGCTAAATGTTGCAGCTGCCTAGCCTGCTCGAGCTGCTGTTGTTTAGTGAGAATCATAATCGTGGGCATTCATTGGGTGTCCCCCAGTTTACGCGACTTACTATTTATTTACGTCACCTGCGCCTTTAATATTAACGTTTAATGATAATTAATAGTGCAGCGCGCGTGATCATACCCTTGGTATCTTGATGGGGACAGCCTGAGCTTCCTCCTCTATACTCAATGAATCAGAATAACACGTGACTCTGCAGCCAACTTTCCAGAGATTGCGCACTTGAGAGTATATACAGATGAAAGAACACATTTTCAACATCCACGATGTTGTTCTAATAATGACAGTGGCAGAATGTGTACTACTCGCTATTTTTCAGGCGGTTCTTCCTGATAAGCATCGGGGCTCGGGAATATTATTGAATCTTTTTTTATTGTCCATTGCCGTGAGCACGGGTTGCTTATTAATTTTATGGAATGATGCAGTACACACGCTACAATTCTTTGACGAGACTCTATTACCCTATTTTTTATGCGCTGCGCTTTTAATAAAGGGTCCTACACTTTATTTATACGTATGTGCTATTACACAACAATCCTTTAAATTCCAACAACAACATCTTCTCCATTTAATCCCACTAGCGCTCTGCACACTCTGGCTATTCATTTTTCAGCTCAATAGTTACGACTTAAGTTTTGGGACCTACGATAATGAGCTGCGTATTAAATTAGTCAATGCAGTCTGGTATTTTGTAAAAATAATACCCTTAATTTATATTACGATTTGTATGAATGAATTAAACACCTATCGCACCCAACTAAAAAACCAATACTCTTATTTTTCTCCGACTGAACCAGGTTGGCTGAATATTTTAATAATAGGGTTTTTCTGTAGCTGGAGTTTAACGCTTATCGTGCACATCACCGCACAGTTTGTTGGCCCACAAATCGCTGACAGTTTCGGCATTGTTGAAAACTATGTGGTTTTTATTTTAATCAATGCCCTATTTATTTACAGTGTTGTTTATGCCCATCAGTTACTGACAACAAAACCAGTCATCGAGGTGATCAAGGATAAAACGGATGAAAAATTACCAAGCTCTGCCATCTTAAAAGTGCAAAATGGAATGGAAATTGACAAGTTATTTTTAAAACACAACCTGAATATTGATCAGTTTTCTAAACGCATTGACTTGCCGGTAAAAGATGTATCAGCGGTTATCAATAAACACTACAACACCAACTTTTTTGAATTTATGAATAAGTATCGCGTTGAGGAAGCAAAACGCTTATTAGGCGATGCGCAGTATGCAAATGTTACCATCCTGGATATTTTATTAGAGGCGGGTTTTAACAGTAAATCTGCTTTCCATCGTTTCTTTAATCGTTTAGTTGGTGTATCCCCTACTGAATTTCGAAAACTTGCTTTGAGTAAAAAAAATAGCCCGCCTTGATAAGGGCGGACTATTTTTTTATATCTTATAACTTAAAATATTTCACAACCCAATCATCAAGGTTTAACCCATTTAATATTATCCAATTGCAAATGCACTCCTTTTTGATCATCCCATTTTGGTAGGATAATAAAAGGCGTATTAACTTTAGTAAGATTCAAGCCACCCGTAACCATTTGTGATACCGGAATAGTGACTGTTTCCCATACGCCATCACCTGGCTTGCCGATATTGATATCACCGGAGCTACAGGGATTTACACAGTCAGCTTTAATTACAAGACCGCCAGTGTTGGTGCCGTAATCTAACACTTTAATATCAAATGAAAGATATCCTGAAGTCGCAAATGCACTGGTATTTTTTGTTCCAGTAGCCTGAATAAATGCAAGCCCATTATTGGCAGTGGTGTCAAAGCTAACATCAATTACTTTGCCGCGTTCTAACTCAACAGCATCAACTTCCGTTGCGGTCACGTGACCATTAGGATCGTATTCACCAATACCATAGTCCCAGATAGGATCAACACTGTTGACGTAAACATCAAAGGAATCGCTTAAGATCGAACTACTCGCTTTGAGTGCCGGTTTAACATTGCAATCCAAAATACAGTGAATCCGAATATTATTGAGTTTGATATGGGCCGCACCATTGCTCGGTTCTATAACGAATGGATTGGTAACCTTTTCCATATCAACCTGGCCAGCTTGAATATTATTGGGCAATAATTTTTCAAAGGGAACCGATACACTTGTCCACACACCCACTTCAGGATTGGTAATTTCCCTGTAACTAGCATTTGGCCAACCGCTATCCAATTTAACCGCTAGCTTGGTGGTGCTATCAATTGATTCGATATACATATCAAATTTCAATTCACCATTTGTTTCCATTTTTACCAAATTAAAACCTGGATCGACAACTGTCGATGACGTCATGGGATCCGAAGTCAAAAATGCATTGCCTGGAGCTCCACTAATTATTAAATCCCACAAAACATTTTCACCACTTACCAATGCAGGGTTGGATTGCACATTACCCGTATTATTGTCATAAAAAGCTGGAATCAAGGTATTGGTTAGACTATTCCCCGCAACAGTAAAACTTAAAGTGCTCGCGCCATCGTTAAATAATGAAAATGTTTTTTGCGCTGGCTTAGGTTCTCCTGCCAGTGGTGTGATAGCCGGATTAATATTGCTAGCACAACCCTTGCCGGTGACTGTATCGAGTTTACAGTTATACACACGTACATAATCCACATCCATTTGTTGCGGAAATTGTGTTGCGTCATTTGGATTTCCAGGCCACTGACCACCAACAGCCACATTTAGAATCAGATGAAAGAGTTGATCAAAAGGTGCTGCACCAGTACCGACTTTAAAGCCTTCTATCTGGCCTGCCCAATAGTAATTAAACCATCCATCTTTCGTTTGCGTTGCAAAATGCTCGCTATCAATATACCAACGTATTTCTCCGTCTTCCCACTCAATTGCGTAGGTGTGAAATTCGTCCCAAATATTTGTGGTTGGTGAAATCGACGTGCCGGTATATTTATTGTATGGCCAGCTATCACCGTAGTGCAGGGTGCCGTGAACTTTATTGCCATGATCACCCGTATTGGAATTAACGGCCTCCATAATATCTATCTCACCTGAACGTGGCCAACCACCGTATTTCCACTCGGTCGGCAACATCCAAATCGCTGGCCACACACCTTGGCCCTGAGGTAATTTTGCATTGATCTCTACGCGACCATATTTCCAGTCAGCTTTATTTTTAGTCCGTAAACGTGCCGATGTATATTCGCGCTCTACGCTTACATCATTAACATCATAACTTGGATCATCATCACCTTTAGCCTGGCCCTGAAAGGTTTCTTTGCGCGCGATAATACGTAACTTTCCATCGCTTACATTGGCATTTTCCAAGCGGTCGGTATAACACTGCAATTCGTTATTACCACCGCCAGTGCAATTTTTTTCAAAGGACCATTTATTGACATCAATGGCGGTGCCAGCAAATTCGTCGTTCCACACCAACTCCCAATTACTGGCAATTGCAGAACTGGAACTAGTGGAAGAGCTCTCTACTAAACTACTTGCATTGCTTGAACTATGTGAAGTGTTTGAGCTATTGGAACTACTTACATTCGTTGAGTTATTGGAGCTATTTGCATTGGTTGAACTATTTATACTGCTAGCCTGTGGCGCACTAGAACTTGAATGATTTTTTGAATCACCGCCGCAACCTATCATGATTAAACAAATTATATGGATGAATAAATATTTTTTCATTGTCTGAGCCTCTCTATTGTTATAAATGCTTTCTATAAATATTTTGAAAATTGCCCTAGTTTAATGTTGCGAAATTCAACGATTAAACTTTGTACTTCATCTTTCTAAATTCTTCCATCCTATCCTTACTTCATTGACAACTAACATCCGGTTTAGCGACAGGATTTACGGATAAGAAATCCGTGAAGTTGGCATCACATAGCAAGCGTTCTACTGCTTTAATTGCACGGACTTTTACAGAAGCGAGATCTTCGGAATAAGATTCATGAGTACAACCCCAACGGCTATCTCGAACTAGGGCAATAATCGGCGCAAAACTTCGAGCTCCAGCGCCCTTAAGAACTGTACTTGTGTGGTACCTTTAATGCTTTCCAAACTGATACTGCAAATTTGTGGCTGTATGGTTTGCCCAACCTTTCTTCAACAGTCACGCGTGCTAATAAGTCATTAGCCCCTGTTCGATAATTCGCTAATTGAATTAGTAACAATAGTCTGTTAACACCGAATTCCTGTCGTCCCACATTGTTCAACGAGACAACATGGGTCTCGTCACTTTTAAAAGGAGCAAAGGGAAGGAGGATTTATATCGAAAAAAGCAATTCTATGACAGCCATCAGTTGCCTTGCGCTTTCAAGCTGAGCAGAAGAAAATTTAGCGATTTGATTTTATGAAAGTGGTGAACGTTAAGCGACCTGTACGAGGATTGGTGTAGGGGCGGTATGTTGTTAGGCATGTGCTAGGTTCATGTTAAAACAAAACAAATGAAAATTATATTTTTGAAATTCCATATTTTTGAATATGATTTAACAAGTCACGATTTGACTGTAGAACTTCTACCAGTTTTTGCACCTTTTGCTGGGTTGCTTTTATATTGAATAAGCTTGTTGCTAAATTATCAGATTGCTTTTCGTATTTACTAATCAATGTCTCGAAACCCATTCCATAAAGCACATATTGGTAACTCGCCGACGGAAATATTTCTTCATTCTGTTCAAAATCGTGAAAATTGGGTGCGCGATATTTCCACAGTGCCAAAAGATCGCGTAAGTGCTGTGGAGCTTTTTCGATTTGAGCAGCATCGCGCCAATATTCAGTATCTGTGCGCTGAGTGAGCACATAATGCAAACGTAAAAAATCAATCACCCGAGCCCAGCGATATTCAAATCGATCATTGAACCGCTTTGAAACTATGTCCATTACGGAGCGAGTTGCTGGCATTTCGTCGCGAATCATGGCTGCAGATAATTCTACGAGTGCTAAGGCCGTAGCTTCTAGCGGCTCAATAAATCCTGCCGACATTCCTATGGCAACACAATTGTTGTGCCAAAACTTCTGCCGATGGCCCGCGCGAATAGATAATTTCCGTGTAGTGACAGCTTCTGCTTTTTCTGTACCTACAGATTGTGCAATATAAGCGCGCAATACTTTTTCCGCTTGCTCATCACTCGTATGTGCGCTCGAATAGACGTAACCTGTACCGCGGCGGGACGATAATCCTATATCCCACGTCCACCCCGCTTCCTGAGCGGTTGAAATAGTAGGTGATGCAATTGGACTCATCTCATCGAGATACGGAACTTGCGCAGCAAGCGCGCAATCATTTATCGATAATTCTTTCTTATCAAGAAATGGAATTTGAAAATGTTGGCCGAGCAGCAAGCAATTTGTCCCGCTACAATCAATAAATAAATCGCCCGCTATAACGCCAGACTGTGCGGTACCGAGCGATGCAATATCGCCATTTCCCGCAGAATTTACTTGTAATACATGATCGAGAATATGCTTTACACCGAGTTTTTCTACACAATGTTTTTGCAAGATTTGGGAGAATCTTCCCGCGTCTAAGTGATAACCATAATTAACAACACCTGCATATTCTGGTGTTGTTTTTTGTTTGGGTGCGCGACCCGCTTCACAAACCTGGCCTTGCTCAACCAGTGCGTCTGCAAAGCTCATGTGGCTGTAATGTGTTTGCCAGGCAAGTAATAGATTTGACTCAGTGTAGCCATTAGGAACGGTAAAAGGATGATAATAAACATCGTCTTTACGCCCATTTTTCCAACCCACAAATTTTGAACCTTGTTTAAATGAAGCACTGCAAAATTGAATGAATTCTGTTTCAGACAAACCAATTTTTTTGAGTGTGCTGCGCATAGATGGCCAAGTGCCCTCGCCTACACCAATAGTGGGAACGTCAGGAGATTCCACCAAAGTAATCCGCAGGCCCTGCTCATTTTTACTGTTGTGTTCAGCAGCAAGAATGCCAGCCGTTAGCCAGCCGGCTGAGCCGCCACCTACTATAACTATGCGTTGAATTAGGTTATCCATGAAAATATTGCCTATTGTTTATTGCGTTACTACGCTAAAAAAAATTTATTCTGTGCGCAAACGCAGGCCCAGCACCTTACAATATCAAACTCAATTACCAAGTTATTTGAACTCAAGAAACGAAGTAAGCG
Source organism: Pseudomonadota bacterium (assembly GCA_040385335.1). Taxonomy (GTDB): domain Bacteria; phylum Pseudomonadota; class Gammaproteobacteria; order Pseudomonadales; family Cellvibrionaceae; genus Cellvibrio. The sequence goes on along the minus strand of JAZKHP010000067.1, from coordinate 2,656 downwards.
TGAGCCGACCCGTAGCAGGGCTGGGATCAAAATTATAATCTTTACCAATTTTTCCTGAGTGAAGGCTCGTTCCTCGATACATAAGCAGTCGATTAAATACCGCATCGAATGACATCACTTCTTCAAATTGGTCTGTAGAACCGTTTATGTAGCCTTCCGGGTATTTATCTTCCGTGGGAAACCTTTCTTGTATGTTGGCCATATAACCCGAATACCGTTGCTCATCCACATACTCAAAATTTGTTGGTATGTGGCGATACAATGAAGTCCCCATACTGGGAATTGATTGTAGATAATGCAAAACAGCTAAACCCTTGCGCGACGGAGAATCAAAATGGGGGATGCGTTGCAATAAATTCAGATCATTCGGGGCGGTTGTTACAATCGAAAATTTAGATACAGCACTTTTAATCTGGCGTACTTCCAGTTGAAAAAATTGTTCCATAAAGAAGCCAAGAGTTTTAACAAGAGCAATGGTATATTCCTGTGGAACCTCCATTCGCACACCTGGATAGAAAGAGTCTGCTCGCGCGAACTCATTTTTCTGGATAGCATATTCTTTCAAGGCCAATGAACCTTGCAGGAAGGAATCAACCAACAATACCTCTTGTTGTTCATTCCCTACTCTGTAGCACTCAATATTTGCGTCTTTGCAAAGCTCATACACAATCGGTTCCATACAATTTCTCTTACTTTATGCAAACCAAATTGGACGCAAAAACCAAATTGGCATAATGCTCTTGGGCTATTAAACCTGCAGTTAGCCAACCTCGAGAGCCGCCGCCGAAAATCACTCTATGTTTCACATCAACATGTTGCATGCACACGCTAAATGCTAATTAAAATGGCTTGGCCTTACAGTATTGATTGATAAATTGTTGATGAGTGGGCATTGCTGCTACTTTTTCACCGACATTCCCGCTCAGAAATCTTAAGAAACTTGTCAGCTCCATTTCACCCATCACATCAGCAATAGGGTGATATGCAGTAGGCATAATACCTTGCCCCATCATCACCTGAACCCAGGAATCATTTAGAAATAATTCTTTCTCTTCTAGCGCAATTGCTGCTGTATCTTTAAATAACTGTACGCGGTGCGCTAAGGCTTCAGGTATTTCCATATTTTTGCAATAGCGCCAAAAATCTGTGTCATCCCTTTGGGTTGCGTGGTAATGCAAAATAACAAAATTGCGTGCACGATCCATTTCTTCAGCCGACTGCTTATTAAATTCATCCACATTTGACATCACAATTTCATTTTGTGGGAAATATCTCATTAAGCGATAAATCGCAGACATGGCTAAATGGATGGATGTAGATTCAAGTGGCTCAATAAAACTTGCCGTAAGCCCCACAGCGATGCAGTTCTTATTCCAAACTTTCATGCGACGGCCGGTTCTATATTTAATGACTCGCGGCTCTGTAACAGGTCTTCCTTCTAAATTGTTCAATAGCGTGTTTATTGCTTCATCATCTGAAACGTGTCGGCTGGAATAAACCAACCCATTCCCTGCTCTATGCTGCAGCGGGATACGCCACTGCCATCCAAAGTCATGGGCTATTGCCTGGGTGTAGGGCCTTGGTGCTTTCACTAATTCGGTTTGCATAGCAATCGCAGAATCACAGGGAAGATAATGACCATAGGGTAACCATGGTGTATTTAAAGCCCCCTCAATGAGCATTGCTTTGAAGCCTGTGCAATCCAGAAATAAATCGCCTACTATTTCTTGCCCATCTTTCAATAGCAACGACTTAATAAAACCATTTTCCGGAGAAAGTATTACCCTATCGATTAACCCTTCAACATGGTTAACGCCGAGCTTTATGGAAAAATCTTTTAAGTAATCTGCATATAAGTTAGCATCGAAGTGATAGGCGTAATTGACCCCATCATTTTCTCCACTACACTTTTCCAAGCGCGCGGCTTTAGACTCAGGACAATAGTCACCAAATGGAACATCTATGCCGTACTTTTTTCCCGCTAACCAAAAATGCTGGAATTGGCACGCCCAACAATCTTTTCCAGTAAGCCCGAAGGAATGGAAATATCTATCGCCTTTGTTGGCCCAGTTACTAAACTCAATGCCTAATTTAAAAGTTCCCTGAACACGAGCCATGAGCTCCTGATCATTAATACCTAACAGCTTATGAAATACTCGCAAGGTGGGGATCGTTGCTTCCCCCACGCCAATTCGCCCAATGTCTGGTGACTCAACCAGGGTGATATCCAGATTTTTTCCGAGTATCTTGGAAATAGCTGCTGCAGCTAACCAACCTGAAGTGCCACCACCGGCAATAACGATTTTACGAATAGAATTCACTGTTGTATGTTCGGTCATTTCTGGCTCATATTAATCAATCGGAAGTATGCTAACTTACTTCATTTTTGCATTTTTGATATCAACCAACCGCTGTATATTATTCACGGAATCAGCAACGTTGTACGCAAGCGATAGGAAACCAGATTTGTGTAACTCAACCACGGCGTCACTTTCTAATGCCATTAACTTTTCAAGGTGTACTGTATAGCCGGCATCAAAATTAATAGTAGACCCGTTAGCTAAATCAATCTCAATAGTGACCCGTTCAAGAAGATCGTATTTCAAAAAGGCCTTCTGGCTTTTTGAGTGACTGTATCAAACAGATCTTTTTGCAA
>JAZKHP010000066.1:0-2510 GCA_040385335.1 Pseudomonadota bacterium | reverse complement strand
CAATTTAACGCCGCAGGAATACAAAGCTATTGCGGAGGAACATTTCGATGTTTGGTATAGAAGTTCGAAATCGTTTTATATTAACTATGAAACCTCAATAAATATTCCTGATTATAGAAATGCTGCCTTCCAACTTCACCAGGCGACGGAGCATTGCTTTGCATCCTTGCTATTGGTATTAACCAACTACAAACCCTATACCCACAACTTAATCCGGCTTAACTCTTTAACCATTTCACAAAATGCGCGCATTGCCGAGGTTTTCCCACAAGATACCAAAATGTATCGCAGCCGTTTTCAATTATTGAAAAAAGCTTATGTGGAAGCGCGCTATTCAATGCATTATAAAATATCTCTAGAAGAACTTACGTGGCTGGGGGAGCGAGTTAGGCATTTGCAGGAATTAACAGAAATGTTGTGTAAGGAGAAGATTGCAAATTTTGAGCAACCATTAAGTGATAATACATAATTAAAAATCAAGCCGGCCCAAAAACGGGGGATTATTTAAACACATAGAGATTAGAGTAATGCTAACAGAGCACAAGAGCCTTAGGGCCGAGAATGTTGCGGTGGGGTGCAGCAAGCAATTCCAATAACGGAGATAATTTTTATGTGGTCGATTAAAGCCCTATTACTGTTGATTTTATACATTTTGGTGTTCCTGAATTTCTAAATTGGTCATTGTTTACAAGTAGTGCACGTGGTGAATGGCAAGGGAATAATTAAAAATTTATGGCGTAGTATTTATCTCAAGAAAAATCTCTAACAAAAAGTGTCAGTGCGACGCTCCTGACGTTGCGCGCATTACATTAACGTTAAGCAAAAATCAAGAATGTCGTATGTGGATAAATAATTTTCAAGATATCGAAGGTCTAGAATCAATATTCAAAGGAGAGAGGATCGATAACCATATCAACCTTCGGTCCGTAATTTTTGAAAATTCTACCGTGATGCTCGGATTCGATTTATCGAATTGGCCTTCAACTCCACCAAAGAAATGGACTGACCAGGCTTTCAATACCGTGCATTGTCAAGTTGTGTTGGCTGGGTGTGTGGAAACTGATCTTAAGCATTGGTCGCCTGACAATATAGGTGAATTCAGGTTTACCAAAACGGAGCCAGATGGCCTGCTTTCGGTTAAATTCGTTTCTAAATCAGGTGTATATCTAAGCGTCACTTGTATATGTGCAGTTTTAACTAAATTATCGGCATATCAAAATGCATAACAAAGTGCTCCATTTGACGCAGCGGTCTACGTTCCTTTTTGTGCATTCGCTGCGCTCATTGTTGCACAAAAATCCACTACAACCGCTGCGCAAATGAGCACGACGTTATGAATAGAAGGAGCAAGATAAGTGGAGCTCGGAAAGATTTATAAAGACGTTAAAGTCAACGAATTTCGCGTAAGCAGAAATGGTGAATCTTTTGATTTACACTTCGAGTTTTCATCCGATAATTTGACGCAGGTTGTTTCTGCTCGTGGCATTAGAGAAACCGAAGATCTTTGCTGTCTGTTATCGGCTCAAAGAATCTGGGTTGAAATAAATGATTCTTCTCAGTTGGAGTTCGGAAAGTATACGTTAGGTATTTCGCATGAATGGTACACTGAAATAATATTTGATAATCTATCGTAGCTGTCACGCTATTTTTGGTTTCCACAGTAATTTTTTACTACCATTGGTTTATCGCAAGTAATTTTAAATGGTTATTTATTTTGTTTTGGAAAAATATTTAATAGCTAATTTTTAATTCGTAATTTTTTGACTTTATTGGTTAGAACTTTTCATAACAAGTCGTTGCAGCACCGTTTCGCTTCGCTGCACTGGACAGTTTTTAAGTCGCGGTTTTATGGTTTTGCTGCGCAAAAGTATTCCATAAAACCACAACTTAAAAACTGCCGCTGAACTCGGCGTTATGAGGCCCTATGTACATAAGTCCAACGTCTCAATTAAATAGAAGGTTTTTTTATTTTCTTACTGGTACTTTTATACTAATAAGTATCCATGGAATATTCATTAAAGAAAACGATGCTGAAAATTATTTGTATGACATGCATATTCTTATGAATAGTATTTTTTATTTGATTTTTGGCATTGTAGCTATTCACACAACTAATTTGAGAGACAAAATATTTGGTGTTAGTAAATGCCCACATTGTAATCAAAAAACTTGGAATGTTGCTCGCAGGCTAAAAATGAACCCTAATCTTCCTGGGTCCTGTAAATGCAGCGGTTGCAAGAAGTTAGTCAAATTGAAATATTGGCCTGCTTTCTTGTTTCTTTCCTGTTTTGGCGTTTTTCTACTATCTGCGTTTATCGGGGATGACATCAATATTGCATGTATTATTTCTGAGATATATTTATTTTTTGTAATGTGTATCATGATTAGATTTACGCCATTACGTGTAGCGTTACCTAAAAAACTCATAACAAGGCGGTGAAACACACTCCGCTTCGCTCCATTGGACGCCGCAAGCGGCGCCGTTTACCTTCACGTTCAAGCTGTAGAAA
>JAZKHP010000065.1:0-1528 GCA_040385335.1 Pseudomonadota bacterium | reverse complement strand
TGTGCAAACCGCAATGTACTGATCGGCATGGCATTCAATGGTAATTTCATCCAGAGCAACGGTTAATTGCGTGATTTTTTCGCTTAAGGCAAGTTTGAGCTGAGCCGATAACTGATCGAGTTTGAGTGACATAGGACTTATCTAGCAATCGTATTGGTGCGTCTGATTTTTTTCTGCAGCTGAATAATGCCGTAAAGCAAAGCCTCAGCTGTTGGTGGGCATCCCGGTACATACACGTCAACCGGCACAATGCGGTCACAACCGCGCACAACGGCGTAAGAGTAATGATAATAGCCACCACCGTTAGCACAGCTACCCATAGAGATTACCCAGCGCGGCTCTGCCATTTGGTCATAAACCTTGCGTAAGGCTGGTGCCATTTTATTCACCAAGGTACCTGCCACGATCATGACATCGGACTGCCTTGGGCTGGGCCTGAACACGATACCGAATCGATCCAGGTCGTAACGCGAAGCACCTGCATGCATCATCTCGACCGCACAGCAGGCCAGGCCAAAAGTCATTGGCCACAAGGAACCGGTACGCGTGTAATTGATCACCGTATCCAGTGTGGTGGTGACAAAGCCTTTTTCTAAAACGCCCTCAATACTCATCGTACAACTTCCATTTCAACATGATGCATGGCAAGAAAACTAGCCGAATACAGTACGAACAGTACGGCGAGGCGCAGTTGACGCAGCAAGGCGAAATATTCAAATGGAATCAATCCCATTCCAGGGCACCCTTCATCCACTCATACACAAAGCCAACAACCAGCACAAACAAAAACAGCATCATCGCCAAAAAGCCTGCCAAGCCGATTTCTTGCAGCACAACCGCCCATGGGAATAAGAATGCAATTTCCAGATCAAACAGAATAAACAGGATGGCCACCAGGTAGTAGCGCACGTCAAATTTCATGCGCGCATCTTCAAATGCTTCAAAGCCGCATTCATAAGGCGAATTTTTTTCAGAGTCCGGCTTGTTTGGGGAGACGATTTTACCGAGGATGAGCGGCCCAAGACCTATGGCAAGGCCTACTAAGATAAACAACAAAATTGGAAAGTAATTTTCCAGCACAGAAACATCCTAACAAGGTTTTAAAACAGATTTTAATTCTTCCGCTTTTGGCTTTTGAACTAAATTATTTAACTACGCCTGTGTTACAGCGATATTTTATAGACTTCAGCGTCGTACAAATGATCATCGCCATTCAATACAGCCCATATGAGCAACATCGAACTCACTAAGTTCTACTTCTATTGTGATTATTATAACCGAATAAATACCGCCCTTAGCGGACTTAATCACTTAAAAATTAAATTAATGGCGCGCCAATGCGCTTATCACAAGGCTTAACAAAGCTTTAGATTTAAAACCTGGCTATTAGTGCTAAGCGGGTGAAAGTATTTATGGCGACTGCTGGATGAAAAACGAGAGATGAGGCTTGATGATGATGCTACTTAAAACTACTGGTGCCGACGGAGAGACTCGAACTCTCACGACTTTCGTCACTACCCCCTCAAGA
>JAZKHP010000064.1:0-47247 GCA_040385335.1 Pseudomonadota bacterium | reverse complement strand
CCGGTAGCGCGTCTGCTTTGGGAGCAGAATGTCGGGGGTTCGAATCCCTCCACTCCGACCATTTTTATATAATTTTTGGGTTCACTCCAGTACAGCGCCCGTAGCTCAGCTGGATAGAGCACCCGCCTTCTAAGCGGGTGGTCGCAGGTTCGAGCCCTGCCGGGCGCACCATTCAGGGCTACTTCATTGCCCAATTCAAAAAGTTTTAAACGCTACGGTGGCTGTAGCTCAGTCGGTAGAGCCCTGGATTGTGATTCCAGTGGTCGTGGGTTCGATCCCCATCAGCCACCCCATTATTTAAAACATTACGCCTCAATAATTCAGCAGCACGCCTCTCGCACACATCTAAATTGCATACCTTAAGGAACTGCCAACATTACACCTCAAAAGCTTTAAATATTAGGCATTAACCGCAATGGCGCTTCAGCATTAATTACCCAGTAATTTATTCCTTCTTACTTGTTTAACACTTGGATACCGTCAATCCCTGTGTAAAAATGCCATTCATTTTATTTTCTGCCTGGAGCCGTCTGTGACCGACAAAACCCCCTCTACCACTGCGCTTGTACTTGATGGCAAAGCTATAGCCGCAAAAACTGAACAGGAATTGACGCTGCGGGTAGCATCACTGAAACAAAGCACGGGTCAAACTCCAATATTAGCAACCATTCTTGTAGGCGATGATCCGGCTTCAGCGACTTACGTAAAAATGAAAGGTAATGCCTGTACGCGCATAGGAATGGTTTCACTAAAAATCGAAATGCCTGCGGTAACAACCACAGCAGAATTACTCATCAAAATTGAAGAATTAAATAATAACCCTAATGTTCATGGCATTCTTTTGCAGCACCCTGTACCAGAACAAATTGATGAGCGCTTATGCTTTGATGCCATTAGCGCAGCAAAAGATGTGGACGGTGTGACTTGCTTAGGCTTTGGTCGCATGAGTATGGGCGAAGAAGCTTATGGCTGCGCAACACCCAAAGGTATTATGCGTTTATTAGAAGCCTATAATATTGAGCTCAGCGGTAAACATGCTGTTGTTGTAGGGCGCAGCCCTATTCTCGGCAAACCTATGGCACTTATGCTGTTAAACGCAAATGCTACTGTGACTATTTGTCACTCTCGCACTAAAAATTTACCGGATCTTATAAAGCAAGCAGACATCATCGTTGGCGCGGTCGGCAAACCGGAATTTATTAAAGCGGAGTGGATTAAAGATGGCGCAGTTGTTGTAGATGCAGGCTACCATCCCGGCGGTGTAGGCGATATAGAGTTAGCGCCGCTACTTAATCGTGTTGCCGCTTATACGCCGGTGCCTGGCGGTGTTGGACCCATGACAATTAATACATTAATTTATCAGACAGTTGATTCCGGTGAAAAAAAATTAAAATTGAATTGAATTCCAAATTGATCAGAATAGAAAAGTAGAAAAACCAAAAAAACAAAAAACGGGTGCTTATTAGCGCCTGTTTTTTTTACTCATATTCAATATCAGAAACAATACCTATGCGTATCGATAAATTTATCGGCAACAATTCCAGTTTAAGCCGAACCTTGATTCACGTTGCAATTAAAAGGGGCCAGGTTACACGCAATGGCGAAGTGATCAATAAAACCAATGCAACCATGAATATCACGGACACCATTACCTTAAGCGGAGAAATAATTACTGCCATCCAAACTCGCTATATTATGCTTCATAAACCTACGGGTTATGTTTGCTCCAACACCGACAGCGAGCACCCAACAGTTTTAGATTTAATTGATATTCCCCGCAAGGAAAGCTTACAAATTGCAGGCCGCCTGGATTTAGATACTACCGGCCTAGTATTATTAACTGAGGATGGACAGTGGAATCATCTGCTAACTTCACCTAAAAAAGCATGTTATAAAAGTTATCTTGTCACTACCAGCAACCCTATTGATGCTACCACTGCCGCAACCTTTACTGAGGGCGTTTTATTGCATGGCGAAACCAAATTAACACTCCCGGCGCAGCTAGCCTTAATCAGCTCCCATGAAGCGCGGCTGGAAATTCAAGAAGGAAAATATCATCAGGTAAAACGAATGTTTGCTGCTGTTGGCAATAATGTGGTGGCTTTGCATCGCGAGCGCATTGGCAATATTCTTCTTGATCCACAGCTGGCGCCCGGTAAATATCGCTATTTAACAGATATTGAAATTTCCAGTTTTCGCTAAAGAGTTGCAGCAATGATCGATCTCCCAAGCCAATGGATTATCCAACAAATTCAACATTGCACCCAAGGTACTGACCTATGGTGTTGCGACGAAAATGCATTGCATCAAATAGCGGACGCACAGCTGTGGCCACACAAACCACTTTTTATTAGCAACCGCTACGATATAGCCCAGCAAGCAAAAAAATTAGGCTTTGAAAGCCACTTTAGTGATTTTGATCTGAGCAGCATTGCCGATCACAGCGTCGATCATTTTTTTTATCGCATATCCAAAGAAAAAGCGATAGTTCATCACCTGCTTAACGAAGCTTTACGAGTGCTCAAACCGCAAGGTATTTTATTTTTAAGCGGCCAAAAAAATGAAGGAATAAAAACCTATATCGAGAAAGCCAGCCTATTGCTCGGCAGTGAGAAAAAAATTCAAAAGGATGGTCCAAACTATTCCAGTCAGTTATCTAAAAATAAAAATTCTCTCACATCAGCCAATAGCTTTCTGGAAGACAACAATTACGGGGAGCTGCGCGCGTGCCTGAGCTTTAATGAGCATGTTATTTACAGCAAGCCAGGTCAGTTCGGCTGGGATAAAATAGATCAGGGCAGTGAATTCTTAATCAGCGAAATAAACAAAATAGTTACCGATAGATCTATTAACATCGAGCGCTGTTTAGATTTGGGCTGCGGTTATGGCTTCCTGACTATCGCCAGTCAACACCTACCCATTAAGCAACGCGTATTAACCGATAACAATGCCGCAGCTCTTATCAGTGCTCAACGTAATTGCGCATACCTTGAGTTAAATGCTGAGATTATTGCCAGCGACGCAGGCGCAACGATTAAAGACAAATTCGATTTGATTTTGTGCAATCCGCCTTTTCATCAAGGCTTCAATATCGACGGCGACTTAACCGATAAATTTTTACTCAGTACCAAACAATTACTTGCTGCTAAAGGTGTAGCTTACTTTGTGGTAAATCAATTTATTCCTCTAGAAAAAAAAGCACAGCCACACTTTAAACTGGTCTCGGTTATTGCACAGAATAAAAGTTTTAAAGTCGTAGAGTTATGCAATCACTCGCATAAGAATTTGCCATAACCAACAAACCGAACACAACCAATACTGCTTGTGGATTTAATAGCCAACTGACGCGATTTGAACGTTTTTTTTAACCTAAAGGGTTGACCAACCATACCCTCACCTATATGATGCGCACCTCTTCCGATGAGGAAGTTACCGTTCCGCCTTAGCTCAGTCGGTAGAGCAAATGACTGTTAATCATTGGGTCGCTGGTTCGAGTCCAGCAGGCGGAGCCAAAATAAGTAAAGGCTGCATGAAAATGCGGCCTTTTTTATGTGCCTATGCTTTTTACGTTAATCAGTTTTTGGCACAGGTCAGTCAAATTCCCTAACCTATTGGTGGAGATTCCCCATGTTTAAAGTTAACGAATACTTCAACGGCACGGTTAAATCTATTGCCTTCCAAACTGAAACCCTGCCCGCCACTATAGGTGTGATGGCACAAGGTGAATATGAGTTCGGTACTAGCCAAAAGGAATATATGACAGTGGTAAGCGGTAGTTTGACCGTTATATTACCCGGTAAAGATACCGCAGAAACTTTTAAGCAAGGCCAAACATTTGTTGTAGCAGCTAATCAACGCTTCAAAGTGCGCGCTGATGTTGAAACCTCTTATCTTTGCTTATACGAATAAATGTTTATACGAATAAGTGCGTACAAATAATTAAGTGCAGAAGAACGTTTATTCAATAGCGCTCACAATAAGATGAGCGCTTAGACGTTCAATCAATTCGAACTTAAAAAGTTCTTCAATTCAGCTTTAATAAGCTTTTCATTTCATCAGGATCGTAGCCACCAATGACGGTGCCGCGAATCACCACCAAGGGAATACCACTGCCGTGTAAGCGTTGGTATTGCGCCTTTCCTTCTGCTGAAGTTTCTATGTCATATTCGACATAAGGGACTTTATGTTTAACAAAAAATTCACGCGCTAATTTACAGTAACCACACCAGGAAGTTGCGTAAAGCACAACACCTTCGGGATGCATTGCGGAAAAATCAGGTGGCGGACTAAATGTATCAATAAGGTAATGGCGATTTTGATACACCAGTAACGCCAAAAGTAAAAAAATAATTTTTTTCATAGCTCGCCTAAATTCGACAGGATAAGGGTAAATATTTAAATTCAACGGTTGTCTTATTGGCACTCGCCGCCAGCATTCCTTCAGGAACTGCAGAGTAACCACAGATCCACGACATAGGGCTTTCAGGCGAACCTTTAACAACAACAGGTCTCACAGTCAGGATTTTATCTTTAATCGCCGGATGGGCTTTGCTACCAAAATAAATATGGAATGCACCTTGTTGCAGTTCAATCTTATTGACGAAATTGCCAATTAAAAATTCAGGCTTTGGAATACCTGCCTCAAGATTATCTTGAGGGAAATTGAGTGAGGCCTTGAAATAAACTACCACACCTTTTTTGTAATCCTCAATTAAATCGAGCGACTCTAAAACCTGCTTGCGCGCCACCGTGGGCTCCGCGGATGGCAACGCCATTACACTCAGTATGGCGATAATGGCGAGCACCACCAGCATTTCAATAAGCGTAAAACCACGATCATTTTTTAATGCAAGCATCGCAATATTTCCTTAATGAAAAAACATAAATTAACGAATAAATTTTGCGACATACCAGCAGCTAGCCTGTAATTCATAGCCCTGCTCTTTTGCCCATATTAACCCTGCGCGCACCAGCTTTTCTGCCAATCCCTTACCTCTGAATTCAGGCGGTACAAAAGTACTGGTAAAATCGATGACCGTATTACTGTTACTTTCATTTTTAAACAATCGATATTGCAAAACGGCTTGGGCATTTTCCACCATTAACGTGAATCGTTTTTCCGATGGATTATGTACAATTTTTTCCATAGCCAGGCTCCACAATGTAAACCAGAACAACTTCGTTAACTTTCAAAGTAAAAACCACCGCACTAATGTTCCAGCGTAAAAACAACCGCACTGCCCGAACATTTATTCTCAAGCACACAACTAACATCAGAATTTAGCAATATTGCGTCGCTAGGCATATTCAGCTGTAGCACGAAGTGCTGCTTAACCGCTAGAGCACGCTCATGCGCAAGCCGGCTTAAACGTTCTGGAGAAACGAGCTGCAATGATGTTAGCTCAACAAACTTTTCATTAGCAGCAGCGCTTGTATTTATTAAACCTTGAGCCTGATAAAAGCGAGCGACTGCCTGCTCCCAACTGGCATTGCGGCTGCGATTGTCTTCGCTAGTAGCGCCCTGCTTTTGTAATTCGCTTTTTACTTGCTCTTCTTTGAGAGCCGCCACATCCATTTTTGCATCGTAAATACCCTGAACACTTAAACGCATTTGTGGACGTTTTTTTAAAGCTTCTTGCAAAAGTTTTAATTTACTAATTGCCTGCTCACTGAGCTGCGATTCTCCGGGAGTAAATTCAATGCGCCCCAAATCTTCATTGCTATTAATCAATTTACTCAAAAATCGAAATGGCGAAGAAATAATTTTTTTGAAGGTATTACGCAACGCACGCGTCAAAACCTCACCGACGTTAAATGCAGGATTTTTGGGATCGCCAGAAATTTCGGCGTCCAATACAGCAACACCATTTTCATCGGTCAGCAGCGCAAGGCCAAGGCGCAACGGGATATCCAGGGCGCGCGGGCTGCGAACTTTTTCACCGAATACCAAGTGTTCAATAACCACGTGATTTTTGCCAACGATAAGTCCTTTATCATAACGATAATGCAAATCCACACTTAACAAACCCTTCTTAATTCTCCAACCCGCGTACTCTGCTGAATAGGGAGACAATGCCCCCATATCTATCTTTTCAAAACTAAAGAGGACATCCGCTTGGGGTATTGCCATAAACGGCTTTGCTTCTCCGCTTAAACTTACTGGCGCTGTGCCATCTACATTTCCAGCCAAATTAATTTTTGCAGTTACCTGGTCATCATTGGCAATATTGGTAATGTCACCACTGAATTGTTGAACTATGACGAGAAAAGATGGCGTTAAGGATTGATCGTTGAAACCTATGGCAGCATTGTTGATAGCTAACCTATCAATGGCGAATTTCCAGGGCGCTGCAGCAGGCTCAGGTGCAGCAGCGACAGAAGAATTTATCGGGGCTGTATTAGCCGCTTCAGAATTAACAATCATTGCTTGAATGTTATTGGTACGATCTTTATGAATAATAAATTGGCCATCAAATTCATCCAGACTGAGCAGAGGAACCTTGGCAGACTTTTCATTGAGTGAGATGACCGCATCTTGCCACGCGAGATTTTTCCATTTAATGATATCTTCTTCAATTTTAACCGGGCGCAATTTAAAATCTGTTAACTTACCGCTAGTGACAATATTTTTTACTGCACCGTCGCTGATTGAAATATGCGAACGAGTTTCGATTGACCCATCCAGCACCTCTAGTGCAGCGTAAGGTTTAAGTGCACTGTTAAACCACACAAAAGGAATAGCGCTAATATCAATATCCAATTCCGCGTGTAAGCTTTGCAGATCTACATTGCCTTTAATTTCCAGCGGTGTCATTTCATTAACATTCGCTTTAAGCGCTATTGTTGCAAGATTTTTCCCACGTAAATCAATATTTTTTACGGTGATATTGAGCGGTGAAATCACCAGCGCTAAATTATTCAACTCCAATGAATTGGAATTTATTGCGGCATTATGAATGACAATTTTTTTAACTATAACTGGTGCGTTATTAGAGGTAGCAGATTTTTTAACCCTTGCTTTTTTATTCACGGCATCAATATGTTTTGCCACATCGTCAAAGTTCCACGAGCCGTTTTCTAATTGACGGGGATTAGCCACAAGCTGACCAATATTGACCTCATCAATCACCAGTGCTGATAGACGAATGGATTCCAGCAAACGCAGATTAATGACAACACTGTCGCTTTGCCATAAGTTGGCTGAATCCTTTAAGTTATGAATAGCCAGTCTGGATTTAAACGGACTAAATAGCACCGCATCACTTTGCAAGTGATGCCCGGTTGCCTGCAAGTAATTATCTTTTATTGCTTTTGTTAAAAAAAATGGCACCAGCGTGTAAGCCAGTATCACGTACAATAAAAACAATGCTGCAAAAAAAATAATAACAAAACGCAGCAATTTCACGCGATAAAGCTTAAGCAGAAACGCCTTGCTGGAATTAACAATACTCACGCCGAACTAACTCCTGATTAATTAAACAACTATGTAGAGCATTATGAAGCTACTTTCGTTCCCCATAAATCATACTCGTCAGAGTGTTCAATAAGCACGCTCACCACATCACCCGGCTTCACATTTTCTTCGCCATTTAAATAGACACAACCATCGATCTCTGGTGCATCGGCAAAGCTGCGGCCAATTGCACCTTCGTCATCGACTTCGTCGATTAACACCTGTAATGTCTGCCCTACTTTTAGCTTCAAACGCTCGGTAGAAATACCTTGCTGCAATTGCATAAAACGGTCGTAACGTTCCTGCTTAATCTCATCCGGAACATGATCCGGCAACTCGTTTGCTTTCGCTCCTTCAACCGGTGAATACTGGAAACAACCGACGCGATCAAGTTGTGCCTCGGTCAAAAAATCAAGCAACTGTTGGAAATCATCTTCCGTTTCACCGGGAAAACCCACAATAAACGTAGAGCGAATAGTTAGGTTAGGTACCTGCTCACGCCATTCTTTAATACGTTCCAGAGTTCTTTCGACTTGACCCGGACGGCGCATTTTACGCAATAAGGTTGGGCTGGCATGCTGGAATGGAATATCCAGATACGGCAGAACCTTGCCTTGCGCCATCAACGGAATAATGTTGTCCACGTGAGGATAAGGGTAAACATAGTGTAAGCGTACCCAAACACCCAACTCGCCCAAGGCAGCAGCAAGCTGGTACATATCGGTTTTCAGGGGACGGCCATCCCAGAAATCGGTGCGGTGTTTAATATCCACTCCGTAGGCTGAAGTATCTTGCGAAATCACCAGCAGCTCTTTTACGCCAGCTTTTACCAAACGCTCGGCTTCGCCCATCACCTGACCAATGGGACGACTGACTAACTTGCCGCGCATATCCGGAATAATGCAAAAACTACAGGTGTGATTACAACCTTCAGAAATCTTCAAATAAGCATAATGGCGCGGCGTGAGCTTAATACCTTGGGGCGGTACCAAATCCAAAAAGGGGTTGTGATTGGGATTGGGTGGCAAATGCTCATGTACCTGCGTCAGAATTTCTTCGTAAGCATGGGCACCGGTAATGCCTAGTACATTGGGATGCGCGCTGCGAATTTCGTCTGCTCGCGCACCTAAACAACCCGTCACGAGAACCTTGCCATTCTCACTCAATGCTTCACCAATGGCCCCGAGGGATTCTTGTACTGCGCTATCAATAAACCCGCAGGTGTTGACTATCACCATATCGGCATCGTTATAGCTGGGCACAATGTTGTAACCCTCAGTGCGCAGCTGAGTAAGAATACGTTCAGAATCAACAAGATTTTTCGGACAGCCGAGTGATACGAAACCGATGGTGGGATTGCCAGTAGAGTTGGAAGTCATAGAATAAGGCCAGAAATAGAGATGCTAGAAAAGGCTGCTATTGTAGGGGTTTAACGGACATTTTGCATGGGAAGATAGCAGGGAAGCGTGTTATATCCGCACACCACCTTAGGAATCACCGCCAGACCATAATCATGCCTATAAAAATACCCTGCACTCAACCCGGAGCACTCGCGGAAATACGGCTCTGCATTGGCGAATTCATTTTTTTGAACTAGGCTTCCTAGTGAAATCAGTCATAAAAATTTGACAATTTTAAGAGTCAATATTGATAAAACATCAACCTTCAATTCCCTTTAAATGCCTTGCCTATGAATAAAATAATGCAAACAGTAATTGGCATAGCGTTATTGGTGATGGGCGGAATTGTTCTCCTGGGATGGCTATTACATATTCCTTTGATGGTGCAATTCAAAATCGGCTTTGTACCCATGCAATTCAATACCGGAATGTGTTTTGTCCTCACCGGAATAGTACTCGCTCTGCCCGGATTAACCGGCAAATTATTTCCCCACTTCCAGACTGTCGCAGGCGGCTTTCTAATTATTTTATGCGGCCTGACTTTTAGCGAAATACTCTTTGATCTTAACCTTGGCATTGACTGGCCTGCGCTCCACACCTGGATTGGCGACGGCAATATTCGCCCCGGGCGTATGGCTCCCAACACCGCACTCGGTTTCATCTGTATCGGCTTTAGCTTTGTTCTGATACCGCGCGTTTCGACGAAGCGACAATCAGGATGTGTACAAATATTAACATTTAGTATTATTGCTTTAGGGTTGACTGGCTTAGCGGGCTACATGTTAGGGCCAGATCTTCTCTTCGGTTGGACACGCTCCGCGCGCATGGCGGTACAAACTGCCTTTGGTATGATTTTCACCGGCATAGCACTTTGGTTAAGCTGGGTTAATGCCGACTGGAATAGTTCAAACGCTCATTTTAGAGCAGATGAAAAAATAACTTTTCTGGGTGCTGCCATTCTCGTTGTGGTGGTTCTTACCGCCGGATTGACGGGCTTTGTAGCGCAGCAAACAATCCTTAAAAAATCTTTGCAACGGCAAATTCAGACAACTTTCAACAATCGCATGGAGCTGTTTCAGCAAAGCGTTGAAGACGCGGCAAACACTACCCGCCACCTTGCCGAACGCGCCGATATACTAGCGCTTACGCAACTCCTCTTAATTTATCCAAACAGAGATAAAGCAGACCTGGCCGCGGAATTCTCCACCCTATTCGCGGCCAATAAATTCCACAGCGCGACATTACAAAACACCGTGGGAAATGATCTTTTACGCATCGGCAAGTTCACCCAGAATGCTGTTTTTACAGCTGCTTTGGGTACATCAACTCCGAGCAAATTGTTATGGAGTGGTGGCTTGTATTTGCAAACCACATCGCCCATTTTCACTGGTGATACGCAAGTAGGCGTGCTGGTGATAGAGCATTCGCTGGACTCCCTGTATACACAATTATTTGCTTCTCAGGAGTTGGGGAAAACGGGTGAAGTTGCGATCTGCGTAGATGAGCTTGCCAACCTGCTATGCCTCCCGCGATACCAGAACACCGGCGAACTTTACCGTATTAAACCTTTTAGCAAATACGGCAAACCCCTACCCATGAAGATCGCTCTGGGTGGCAAAGCAGGCATCATCGAATCATTGGATTATCACGGCAATAATGTCGTGGCCGCTTATGGCTTGCTAGCGCCAACCCTCGGCATGGTCAATAAGCAAGATGCGGTTGAACTCTACACCGATATTCGCGAGCAACTAAAAATTGTCGTGCCCCTATTAATATTATTAGTGGTGGTGGGTGTGATATTGCTGCGCTCGCAATTAAAACCCCTCGCCCATAAATTGATAACATCGGAAGCAACAGCCGGCGAAAAAGAACAACAAATTCGCACACTATTAAGCAGCGTAGGTGAAGGAATATTAACCATAGACGATGCTGGAATCATCCAATCTTTCAATCCTGCGGCAGCATTAATATTTGGCTATTCAGATGATCAAGTGCTTGGCAAAAATATCAAAATGCTAATGCCACCTGATATGCGTGAAAGTCATGAGGCGGGTATGCATCGCTACACCCAAGGCGGAACAGCACGAGTCATTGGCAAAAAAAATGTCGAGTTGCCGGGGCTGCGCAGCGACGGTTCGACGTTTCAATTAGAGCTGAGTATTAACGAGATGTATGCCAACGACCAACGTTTATTCGTAGGCATAGTGCGCGATATTACCGAGCGCAAAAAAGCGGAATTGGAATTGTTCGAAGAAAAGGAACGCTTGCTCGTAACACTGAAGTCCATCGGTGATGCGGTAATAACAACTGACACCCAAGGTCTGATCACTTACCTTAACCCCGTTGCAGAAATCATGACAGGCTGGAGCAATAGGGAAGCGACCGGTAAGCCTCTGCCCGAAGTCTTTAATATCATTGATGAAAAAACCCAGCAGCCCGCACTGAACCCGGTCAAAGCGGTACTGGAGAGCCGAGCAACAGCCGGGCTTGCAGAAAACACCATATTAGTTCAACGCTACAGCGGTGCATACTTTCCCATCGAAGATTCTGCTGCACCTATTCGCGGCAAGAAAGGCGACATTATCGGAGTGGTTTTAGTTTTCCATGATGTTAGCCAGGCAAAAAAAATGGCAGCCGAGATGACCTATCAGGCTACCCACGATTCGCTTACCGGCCTTATTAACCGTCGTGAATTTGAACGGCGAGTTGAGTTGGCATTGCAAACGGGCAAGATGCAGCACAAAGAACATTCATTGCTATATCTGGATTTGGATCAATTTAAAATTGTTAACGACACCTGTGGCCATATTGCCGGTGATCAACTTTTGCGACAGCTCACCAGTGCGCTTTTATTAAAACTCCGCCAAACGGATACCTTGGCGCGCCTCGGAGGCGATGAGTTTGGCGTTTTGCTAGACAGCTGTCCAACCGCCGCCGCCTTGAAAATTGCTGAAGTTTTACGCGTAACCGTCAGTGATTTTCTTTTCGCGTGGACTGATAAAAGTTTCTCAGTGGGTGTTTCTATTGGCCTTGTCACTTTTAGCAATGATGGCATAACGCTTACTGATGTTTTGCAAATGGCTGATTCGGCTTGCTATGTTGCCAAAGAAAAAGGCCGCAATCGTGTCCAGGTTTATTTACCGGAAGAGCAAGAGTTTGCGAATCGCCATGGGCAAATGGGATGGGTTGCACGGATAAAACAAGCACTGGATGAAAACCGTTTTGTTTTATATTCTCAGCAATTTTATGCAATCAATGCCAACAACTCCACGGCATGCCATCACGAATTGCTGATACGTATGAAAGATGACAACGGCAACCTGGTGCCACCCATGGCTTTTATTCCTGCAGCGGAACGCTACGGCCTAATGCCACAAATAGATCGTTGGGTGGTAAGCACCGCTTTTTCACGGTCAGCAATCTTAAATAGAAATCCTGAGCAGCAACAAATTCTAGCGATCAATTTGTCGGGCACTACGCTGTGCGATGAAGATTTTTTGAGTTTTGTCCATGAGCAATTCGAAAAATATGGCGTATCACCAGCGAACTTTTGTTTTGAAATTACCGAGACAGCAGCCATTGCCAACCTGACGCAGGCAATAAAATTTATTCAAGATTTGCAATCTATTGGCTGTCTGTTCGCATTGGATGATTTCGGCAGCGGCATGTCATCCTTCACTTACTTAAAACATTTACCGGTCAATTTTTTAAAAATAGACGGCAGTTTTGTCAAGGATATGATCGAAAACACTATTGATCGCGCCATGGTCGAATCCATCAATCATATTGGCCACGTAATGGATATTCAGACAATCGCAGAATTTGTTGAAAACGATCAGGTTCTCAATGCATTAAGGGACATAGGTGTAGATTATGCGCAGGGTTACCTTATTCAAAAACCACAACTCTTTTTCGAACATAGCACTAAAACCTAGCGCTAAAACGTAATAAAAGATTTATTTATAAAATATAACTGCGCTACGCCAACACCCCGTGAAAGAATATCTAGAAATTTTCTTTGATCACTGTCAACGCACGTTCAATATTTAATTTTTTCGTGCCAATATTCATCCTCATAAAGCCATTGCCCGCCTCACCAAAAACGTTTCCAGGATTCATTCCTACCTTACATTGTTTGACAAAAAAATCGCGCAGCTGTGGATTAGTCATGCCCAGCTCACGACAATCCAGCCATAACAAGTAGGTAGCTTCCGGTTTTATCAGTTTAATTTTTGGCAAGTGTTGTGCAATATAATTTTCCGCAAAATCTCGCGTGTTTTCCAAATATTTTAAGAGCGCATTTAACCAGGCGTCACCGCCAGCATAAGCGGCCTCGAAAGCGACTATGCTCAGCGGATTAGTGTTGCTAACGTGAAGTGACTCAAATACTTGTTTGATTGCTACGCGCTGTTGAACATGCGGAATAATTAATGCGGATAAACCCAAGCCAGGAATATTAAAAGTTTTATTCGGTGCAATTGCCGTGATAATTTTATCGTCAGCCTGCGCTAGACGCCCAAGCATGGTGTGGGTTACACCGGAATAGGTTAAATCGGCGTGAATATCATCGGATAAAATCGTTAAATCATACTTGCGGGCAATGCGTAAAATTTCTTGTAATTCTTGCTCTAACCACACGCGGCCAACGGGATTGTGGGGCGTGCACAGCATGAGTAATTTTGCACCTTGTTGTGCACAAGTTTCCAGATGTGCAAAATCTATGGTGTATTTACCATCAATCAATTGCAGTGGATTCAATAGTAAATTTCGTTTGCCAGTAGTCACCGCAGAAAAAAACGGAAAATAAACCGGGGGCTGGACTATAACACCCTCACCCTCCTTGCTGAATGCCTGTACCGCAGCGAACAACGAAGGCACTACACCAGGAGCCATGACAATCCATTCGCGCTCAATCGACCAATGATGGCGACGCTCGAACCAGTCAATAATCGCTTGATATAAACTCTCGGGATAAAGCGTGTAACCAAAAACAGGATGCTGGATTCGCTGCTGCAATGCACGGGTAACGCATTCAGGTACAGCAAAATCCATATCGGCAACCCACAATGGCGCTACATCTGCCGTACCAAAATAATGTTGGCGACCATCAAATTTTACTGCGCAGGTTCCTTCACGCACAATTGGTTTATCGAAATCAAATTCCATCGAAAAAAAGCTCCATTAAGAAACACGCTGCCAAAAGGTAACTTCCGACAAGGAGTGTTGAAACTTTCGTTTGGTTTCGCGAATAACAAAAGGCACTTCCACAGGCTGTTGCACCAATTCAAAATGCGCACTTAAATGCGCCTTTAAACCGTCGAAAGTAGTAAAGCTCTCACCATCCTTTTTAAAACCACCAAGCCATTCTGCACGCGGAGTATGGTCTATTAGCCAGGTGTAAGGCGATGTCAACATTAAAATGCCGCCGATCGTTAAACGCTCGTGAATAGCGTGCAAAAACGCAGCTGGATTATAAAGACGATCAATTAAATTAGCGGCGAGAATAAAATCATAATCGCTAAATTGTGGTTTAAGATTGCAGGCGTCGCCTTGAAAAAATTCTACCTTAGGGCTTACATGACTCAACTTAATATCGGCAAGGCTACGGGACTTGTACTGCACCAATTCACCCTCATCAACAAGCGTATAACGCAGCGTGCCATTATCAGCAAGCTGCGTACCTTGACCAATAAATCGTGCCGAAAAATCAATACCGGTGACCTTGTCAAAATAGTTGGCCAACTCAAAGGTAGCTCGGCCCGAAGCACAACCGAGATCCAGCGCCTTGCGTTTAGGTCTATCGACCAGCACGTCCACAGCCATATCGACTAAATTTTTGGAAAAGTTTGGCACACCAAAATATTCATCACCGTAGTGAAATTCAGCGTATTCAGATAATAATTTATCAGTTTCGTAATGTGAGCCTGGCACGGGTTTTACATCCTCGGAAACAACATAGCGGAAACCCGCATGCTGGAAAAAATGGCGACGAAATGCATAGCGTGCTTCACGTAGCGTTTCGTTACCGGAAGAAATCCATGAGCCGCCTTTCATTAAATTATGGCGTTCATCGAAAGTGGGTGTGGTGAAATCATCATAAGTGGTATGAACATCGAAACCGGCAAAGGGATATATAGGTGTTTCTGTCCATTGCCACACATTGCCAACCACATCATAAAAATCGCCATGAGCAAAAACATTTACCGGACACGATGAAGCACAATAATCCAAATGCAGATTGGCACTGGCTTTTGTCGCACGTACTTCACCAACATGGGTATGATCGTAAAGACGATACCACTCATCTTCTGTCGGTAAACGCACGGCTAACCCAGTAACAAATTTTTTCCAATTGCAAAATGCTTTTGCCTCGTGATAATTCACATCCACTGGCCAATCCCAAGGCATTGCAATCTCTTCCGTCATCAGGCGCAAATACCATTGATGAGATTTTTTCAACCAGAACGTCGGTTGCTGCGCGCGTGAAAAAATAAGCCAATTGTGGCCCTCCTCCTCCCACCAGGAAAGATCCTGATAGCCACCAGCTGCAACGAATTCTAAAAATTCCTGATTGCTCACTAAATATTTGCTGGCTTGGAATTCTTTAATTTCAGCGCTGTACGCGCCGTATTCATTGTCCCAGCCATAATAGGGATTGGTTTTAGTTTTACCCAATACCACTTCGCCCGCTGGCACCTTACACAATTCATTTCGCGGTGCAGCAGCAGTAGTCCGCCAGGGCTTCCAGGCAGAATGATTTTTTACATAAGCCAATTTATGTTGGCGAATTAACACCGAAGAAGTTTCGAGATGAATGCGCTCATGTTCAATGCCCATGATGATAGCCCACCAGGGGTTATTCCAGTCGATGGGCAATTGCAGTGGCGCACTGTCAATCAACTGAATCACTAATGCACGCACTTGATTGCGGTAGGTTTTTACCTCCGCTACACGCGGCCAATTATAGTGCGAATCGTTGAGATCATCCCAACTCATCTCGTCCACACCCACCGCAAAAACAGACTCAAAATAGGGATTGATCCGCGTAGCTGCTAAACCCGTTAGCAATAATTTATTGATAAAAAAAGTAGCGGTGTGACCAAAATAAAAAATTAATGGATGGCGCAAGGGAATGGACTTTTCATAGTACGCCTGATCATTCGCCAAAGTTTCAAATAACGACTCATAGCGATCAAAGGTATTCGTAAAATAATCGCGCAATTGCTGACGCATGGCGAGCGAATTATTAAGCTGTAAATTGGGTGTACGAGCAAATAATGACTGCTGTGTAGTACGCGATTGAACATCCGCTGACATGCCTTCCTTGCGATCTAAACATTGGCTTGAGTTCATAGGGTTACCCTGAGCGTAAAAACTATAGTCATGGGTTGTTATAGAGTTATCTAAACGCATTTTGTTACATTCCTACGTTTTCGCCAACAAAATAGATCTATTTTGTTGGTTAGACCCAGCCCCAATGGCATTGAAATCTACAGAAAATGTCAATAAGAGAGCCTAAAAAACTGAAACTGATTAAATTACAACCACTTCATTTGGCTAACGAATTGAATTGCGGAAAATATCTCACTAAACAGCCTTGAGATAAATTGTAAGGCACCTTAGAGATTTTGACAGAGTTGGTCTATAGTTTTTAACAGTATTTTAAAGCCAAAACAAAAACAGCGGCACCACCCGAATAACCCAGCTGAGAACCCTTATACAAACTGACAACACTGTGTTTACCCTATCAAGTCAGATTGTAAGTCAGGTATTGTTATGCAAAGGAAACCTATGTTTACCAGTTTAGAGCTTCAAATAATCGGCAAAACCCTGCTCTCAAGACGTGATTGGCTAAATAAAAATATTAATAATCCGGACATGAATGCAGTAAAAATGCAAAACCAGGAAGCCCTTGAACTTATTGATAGCGTGCTGGTAAAAATTGGCTTTAAACCAAAACCAGCACAAATCGCCGATGAGACAACCTCAACAGCAGCGTCAAGCAGTAAAATACCAAAACTCACCAAAGCACAAAAACGCAGCCAACTTTCTCCGGAGAAAATGAAAGTCCTGGTCGTTGATGACGAAAGTTTAATTACCGAATTTCTTGCAGCGATGCTAAATTCTGCGGGCATATTAAAAGTAGATACAGTAAACGATGGCTTACAAGCTATTAATGTGCTTTACGCTGCAAATCCACCCTACGATTTAGTATTGTGCGATTGGAGTATGCCGATTAAAACCGGACTGGATGTACACAACGCCATGCGTGCATCTGATCGCTATCTTGACACCTGCTTTATGCTAGTCACTGCGGTAACTGAAGCTGCACAAATTCGCGCAGCCATTGAAGTCGGCGTGGACGATTACATAGTTAAACCGATTGAAGAAGAAAAAATAATCAAAAAAATTGCACGGCACTTTCCTAACATAGCGACTTCTACTCTACCTAAATCTAATCCCGACACCATGGATTCGACTGACTTAGCTACGCCTGAAGAAGATTCGGCTGAGTAACTGCAAATAGATCTGTATAGTTTTGTTGCGCTAATGAGCATCAGGCTTATTCAATACGGCAACAAAACTGCGCAATATTTAATAACATCTTGCGCATCGACATCATTAAGCCATTCCGGGGCGATCCACGATTATTGCTTCTCCACCTCTTGCATAAAATCTAAACTGGATTGATAGCGCACTGTAGTGCGATGCAACTCCATTAGCTGTTGGATTTTTTCCGGATTGCACACTTGCCTATCTAATACGACCCGACTTTTTAATTCGCCAACAGGTTCAGCAGTTGGGCACTTGCTAAATACAAATTGATGAGAAATTAAATCCATAAAAGGGCCAGATTTACTGCTGGGCATAATAAACAGTAACTGCAAGCCCAAACTTTCCGTTAAATAATTAATCACTTCCCGCGAACGGTGTTCATCCATTTTTGAAAAAGCTTCATCGACCAGCACCATGCGTAAATGATTGTGGCCTTCGTTGAAACGGAAAGCCGAGGTAATCGCGGCGGCGCGAATGATATAGGCGGGGGTTTCCAATTGGCCACCGGAACCTGTGCCGTATTGACTTAAGGCAATAGGTGCTTTGCCTTCCGGTTCTTTGTAAATTTCATAGCGGCGATAATTGCGATAATCCGCAATACGCGTTAAATCACGCAGCGCTTTGTGCTCATCTTCATCAAGCAACATAGTCATTATGCGTTCGCGTATCTGCTTATGCTTTGGATCAAGTTGCATATCAAATAAGGTTTCACCATCACCGAGACTCGGATTATCAATGACCGCTTTAAAAAACTGCCAATACTCTTTAAATTCAGGCACCCATTCCCAATCAAAGCGAAAGCTCTCGCGATCCGCACCAAAACGATGGTGCTTCAATTCGCTGTTCAATTCTTCCAGAATTTTCTTACCATCGTTAATGGCCTGATAAATCGAATGGCAAAGGTTAGTCACAAACGCGTTATTAAAACTTAAACGTAAAGCTTCAATCTCTTGCTGCCGCTGCGCGAGAATATGGTTTTTATCGCGATTATAAAACTTGTCAAACTGCCGACGCAGCTCACAGATTGCCGAAAAATTACTCTTACTAAAATCGTCGGCTTGATCAATGTCAAGCAGTACGCCATCGGCAGTTTTACAATAGAGGTTATGCTGCAATACCGCTTGCTGCAAACGGTGCAAATAAATTTTAATTTCGGTTGAAACTGATTTCACATGAGTTTCAAAATAGCCAAGGTCATGTTGTTGACTATCACTATCTGCTTGATCTAACCGCAACTCAGGATCGAATTCGGGCCAGAGTGCAGTGATACTGCGCACATTATCTTCCGTTTGCTCAGCGGCAGTTTGAGTTTTTTCCTGAGCGATATTCAAGTCTTTACATTTATCGTCCACATTTTTTAAGGTGGCCGCATTTTCAATACGCTCATTGTTGAGCGATGCAAATTCCAGCGTTAAGTCTTTCTCGGAAAGCTTTAATTTTTCCAGTTCAAAATCCAGCGCCTGAGAATCCGTCAGATCAAGTTGTTGCAATTTATATTCTATGGTTTGCACACGGCGCTGTGCATCCAACATGGTTTGCAGGTAATCGGCATAGCTCACAGGTTTTACTTTATCGACGCTGCGCAATAACTGTTGGCTTTCATTGGCATGATCAGTTGCCTGCTGCCACTCTTTGCGCAACGCCTCTAACTCATGTTGTTTTTCCTGGCGCGCTCGCTCGCGAGCTTCGCGGCCAAACACCAAATCGCTATCGGCTATATCACAGCGAAACATAGCGTAGTTGCCAGAACCCATAGCTTCTTTAGTGAGGCCGCGGCGACTATTACGCAAGCTATTGGCATCACTGACGCGCTCAACATTGCCGTAGCTGGCTTTAAGATAATATTCAGCGGTGGCATGACTAAAACGCATTAAATGAGTGATCGAATTTGCCGGCACACTGGTCATTTTTTCCATATCGCGTCTGGCTTTCTCACCTTGAATAACCCGCGCACTTTTACCGCTACCAGACATGGCGCGCACTAACCGAATCGCTTCTGCTTCATGCTCTTCACTGACAATAATGCCGAAACGCGCCGCGCCTATATAGCCTTCAATCGCCGATTGCCAATCGCGATCAACAATGTCGACATAATCGCAGAGCACACGCGCATCCGCTTGCGGACAATGTTGCTGCAATACATCCAGCGCACTGCGCACAAACCCGGGATAAGTCACCTTGTTAATATCCAGTGCCTGAATTTCATTTTGCTTGTGATTGATATTCTTTTGTAAACGCTCGACTAATTGCAAACGCCGGGTCGCTTCCTGTGCTAATTGATCGCGCAAGGAATTTTTATTTTCAATCGGCGTTGCAAACCAGGCAACTGCAAATTGATTGTGTAACTGTTGCAGCTCTACAGCTTTATCAAGCTTTTGCTCCAATGGGCTAATATCCACCCAGTCGCGATTTAATAACGCTTGAAGCTCTAAGACTTCATATTCGTCCACTACGCGCTGAATATTTTTTTGTAAAAATTTATCGTCTAATCCCTGCAATTCAAGCGCGATGGAGGTTTTTCGCAGAGCTTGAAGAACATGCGTTGCGGCGTGAAAGTTGTGCTCAAGTTGTTGTGCTTGCAGCAACAGATTAGGCACTGTGTTGTGAATATTTTTTTCAAGGGATTGCTTATCTGCCAGCAGTTGATCTTTATCGCGCAAGGCAGGTATTCCCATGCGACGCGTATTCACATCAATAATTTGCTGTGTTAAGTCAGTGCGGCGCTGTTCACAGAGCCCCATTTTTTGTTCAGCAATCACGACA
Organism: Pseudomonadota bacterium; assembly: GCA_040385335.1. GTDB lineage: Bacteria > Pseudomonadota > Gammaproteobacteria > Pseudomonadales > Cellvibrionaceae > Cellvibrio. The sequence continues at coordinate 27,075 of JAZKHP010000064.1, read as the reverse complement.
TTTTCGCGCAACAATTGTTGCCGCTGCTTTTCTTTTATATAATCTTTTTGACAATCCCTATAGCGGCGTTTAGCAAGACTGTAAAGCAACACCTGCTGCTCTACCCAACTGCTAATAAAACTATCCGCCGTGTCACGCCCTTGCGCCATGCGTGCTATGGCTTCACACAATTGTTTGGCATCGGCATCCATTGTGTAAATACGTTTTAACATGGCCGACACATTGCGAATGGCCTCGCCAAGATCGCGATGCTCCAACACTTCTGTGGCGACAAATTCGTCAATGCCTTTAATGGGCTTATAGGCCATAAAGCGGGAAAAAGCCCGCGCCGCATTCATTGCTTCGCGCTGATTTACCGCATCTTTTTTACCGCGCAAGGCTCCATACAAACGTGCAAGGTAATCTTTCTTCTTATCGTATTTTTCGACCGCTTCTTTGCCGAACTGACGGCGTAAATTGGCATATATTTTTTCTAAATTGGCGATACTACGATTGCCTTTATCGTCTTTTATTAAATCGCTTAAGGCCAACTCAATATTGGGCAATATGTAAAATTGGATTTCATCCAGGCGTGCAATTTTTTGCGAGCCCGCAGTTTCCAGCGAAGCGCGCATACCAATTAATGCGGTAAAAGGTTCCGCTTGTTCATGTTGGTCAGGAATAAAATAAGCAGCCAAATAACCGTCACAAGCATGGGGGCGCGCGTAGGAACCATCATCGCAGCCCAACACATAAGAGGGCAAAGTGCGCACTTGTTTGCCGCCTCTACCGCGCTGACTGGATTCGTCCTGACCGGGGTTAAAATGAAATAAATTTTCATGAGCCGCCGTCATAATGGTCTGCACAGCATCCGCTGCGGTAGTTTTACCCGAACCATTTCCACCAGAAAATAAATTGATACTGCCAAATTCAAATTCACTATTGGGTACATTACCCCAATTGACGTAAATAAATTTCTTCAAATGCATAAGATGATTCCGTTAACCTATTCTTTACTTGGGTATTGCTATTGCGTCACTTTTTATACACTAGCTAATCAGTTTCAACTTGCACAGCATCTGACTCAACGAGTAATGCCGACTGACTGGCCAGGTCGGTGCGAATTTTTTCCAGCCATTCATTGGTAACCAGACTGACGATGAGGGGTCGTATTTTTAACCAGCTTTCACTCTGCTCAAAATCTGCATCTTGCAAGAAATGGATTAAACGCAACTGGCGCAAGCGCTGAAATAATTGTTTACGCTCGCCAATATTATCGGGCAAGGCGCGGCGCAATAAATTTTTCATGGCAAGCGCAACAACTTCTAAAGGCAGCGCAACACAACCTTGTTCATCAATGGCACCTTCACGCAAAGCTTTATCGTATTCGGCGCGCAACACTAAAATCAAAGCAATTTCATGTTGCGTTAAACGCTGGCGAAAGCCGCCTTTATAAGGCTCATCGCTTTCATCATCGACACCTGGTACGCGCGCTCCCGGTGGCAGAATACGAACAAAATGAAAATGTGCATCATGCTGAAAACGCACACCGATTAAGGCTAAATAATCATCCACCAAAGTTTTAACACGCACAAACTGATCGTAAAACTCTGCCTCTACCTGACTTTCATCGCGACATAGCACACCGTAATCTAATAAGCGTTGCAGCAAGCTGCGCCAATCATTTAAATCGAGATTATGAACCAGCAATTGTTTTTCCAATGTCTCGGATAAACTATTCATTTTTAGCCTCCAGCAAAATAATGGCAAACTCATCGCGACGAGTAAAATAATGGTCTTGCACTATGGCTGGTGGTTGCTCTAATAAGTGCGGGTCTTGTTCAACCCTAAAACTATAACGCGACGATAAATTTTCCAGCGCGCCCACTTCAATGGCGTGGGCCAGATTTAATAATTCCGGCATGGTTGTCGCCGTCAAATGTTTACTGTTGACGCGTCCGGTTTCGGTTAATGCAGAATACACATAATCGCGCACGGCACTGCCCTGCACAATAAATGCTTGATCCAAAGCCTGCTGAATAAACAATGCTTTGTGCGCTTCTGCATCAAGCGTTTGCGTTTGTTGCACAATGTTACTGACAATATTTTTTTGCCAGGGCGTACGCAATTGAATTTGTGCAGGGTCAACAAAAGCCAATTGCATAGCGTTGAAGGGTTCACTGTTAGCGAGCAAAACAAGGTTTTGTTGCGGTTCATTTAATTGCGATAATTCACGGCAGAGTGCCACTACATCATCGGTACCTTGCGTGTGTATATAGCTTAATTGACGAATAATAATATCGGCGCGCTGGGTAAAGGTGTTTAAGGCTCTGCGCAATGCTGGCAACATCACATCGCAGGCATTGCGCAAACGCAGCTCTATACCTTGCAATAAAGTTTCCAGTAAGGATGTACCCTGCACTACTTTGTCGGGGAGGGCTTTGCGCAAACGTATTTCCATTACCGCGCGCCAATCCTTGCCAGCAGTTTCCGCATCACCTTTGGCATATTTACGTTTTCTGCGAATATCTTTAATAATTTCGCTAATTTCTTCGCGATATTTTTCCACGCTATCCGCAGAAAAACGCACCTCCAAATCTGGCCTGAAGTTACGCTCCATAAAATTAAAAAATTCATCGCTAGCCTGTTGGATTAGCTCGCGCGACTCCACCTCGCGCACCAATTGCCGTTTGCGCTCTTCCAGCTCGGAAATCACATCGGTGAAATCGCTAATAATACGTTCGGAATAACCGTAAGCATCCAATAAATCGTGAATTTCGCCGCGCTCATAAAATGCGCTCAAACTATTGCGGGTGTTGCGGGTATTGCGATTGCGGGTGCGAAATTGACCGGCCTGATTGTCCACAAATGGCTGGGTAAATAAACGTCCAATGCGGGTAAAGCCATAAGTGCTTTGTAGATTAGCTTCATCAAAATGTTTTTCCAACCAGCCATGCTCGACCAAACGATTAATGACAAAATTGGCTAAACCCTGTTGGGTTTTAAAACGACCCTCCTGTTCGAGTAGATCATTCTTTTCAAAATCATCATCACTTCCATCATCCTTATCCGCGTCCAAAATGGGTGAGCGCGCTATAGCCTCTTTAAAAATATCTACCAGCTGCTCGCGGCTTAAGGCATTGCCATAGTCACGCAAGTCGGTGTACAGACGTTGGTATAAAAGATTAAGACACTCAGAAACTAACTCACGGTATTTTCCGGTGAGTGGGTTAAAGAAATGCTGACGTGAATCGCTAAAAAACATGGAGGATTTTTAAACTCAAAATCGTTACTGGATTATTTAACCTGAATGTAGGTTGGGCCGCGTAGGCCGGGCCGCGAGGCTGAGGAACGAAGCCCAACATGACAATATTAAAGAATATTTGAATTTATCCGAAGAGAAAGTTGTTGGGCTTCGTTCCTCAGCCCAGCGTGGCCCGGCCCAACCTACACACGTTCGCTTAAAGGTAAAAATACGGATTAAATTAATTAATCCAATCCGCCATTTTTTCCGCATAGTAAGTAATGATCAAATCCGCACCGGCGCGTTTAAAAGCGATCATAGTTTCCACCACGATTGCTTTTTCATCAATGACACCTGCTGCTGCACCGGCTTTTATCATGGCGTACTCACCGCTCACTTGATAAACCGCCAGCGGACGCGATGAGTGCGCGCGGATTTCAGCAAGCACATCTAAATAAGCGAGGCCGGGTTTTACCATTAATATATCTGCCCCTTCAGTTTCATCTTGTAATGATTCTGCCAGGGCTTCACGAGCGTTTGCCGGATCCATTTGATAGGTATTGCGGGTGCCTTTGAATGTGCTATCGACTGCGTCTCTAAAGGGTCCGTAAAAAGCTGAAGCGAATTTGGTGGAGTAAGACATCACCGGAATATGAGTGAAGCCAGCAGTATCCAAGGCTTGGCGAATTGCGCTGATCATGCCATCCATCATGCCCGAGGGCGCAATCATATCTGCACCGGCCTGCGCGGCAAGCACAACTTGTTTTTGGAGATTTTTTAGGGTTGCATCATTATCCACATCATTGCTTTCCACTACGCCGCAGTGGCCATGGGTGGTGTACTCGCAAAAACAATTATCACTAATCACTAGCATCTCTGGCTGCGCAGCTTTTGCAATACGGATCATGCGTGCCAGCAAACCATCCTTAGCAAAAGTATCCGAGCCTATTTCATCTTTATGCGTAGATACACCAAATAAAATGATAGCCCGCACACCTTTACTCCAGGCCCGCTGTACCACTGCAGCGAGCTGCGTTTCAGGATAGCGAAAAACATCGGGCATACTTTTAATAACTACAGGTTCACTAATACCCTCTTCCACAAAAATGGGCAAAATAAAGTCAGTCATGCGCAAATGTGTTTCGCGGACTAATTCACGCAAAGCGGTGGTTCTGCGCAGGCGGCGAAAACGAAAATCAGGCGTTGCCCATGAATTAGACATAATAATTACCAAAAATATTTATAACATTAAAACCGCTATCTTTACTCTTCACTGCGAATGCACAAGTGCAATCCTAAACGAAGATATCAATAATACATCAGAGCCCTAGAGAACCTTCATGGCTCCACTCGCAGCGCACTTGCATTTTACCTGAACCGGGCACATGACTATTGCCACTCGCTTCCCAGGTAAAGGTATGGGTACCCGATAATTCTGTTTCCAAATGCACTGTCGCCGAGACCCAATACATTTTACTGAGCAATGCCTCAAATTGTGCGATCCATTGATCCCACTCATGTTCAACGGCTTTATAGGACGCACCAAAGTGCATAACTTCCGTCTGATAATTATTGTTTAAGACATTATTTTGTGGGATAGAAAACATCTCCTGGCAAATAAATGGCCATTCGTCAGCGTTGGGTAAACTCAGCATGGCTTCGCGATTTGCAATAATTCTATCTGCATGTCGGGTGTTATCAGGAATATCTTTTATGCAACCATAAACAATTGATTCTTGATCCATAGTGACTCCGCAAAATATTGAGATTAAAGAAACTAGCCTAAAATAAAAACTAAAATACAATAAAAATATTAATTGAGTAAAACCATAATAAAAAATTATTAAAAAAATAGCTTATAAAAACTAATTGATTTAGAAAGGCCACCACCAACTCGACTGAAAACGCTCTTCACATTGCGCTAATTGTGCAGTGTACTTCACTGCCCGCGCTGATACCTGTTGCGCAGTTGATTTTAACCAGCCTTTATTCTTATAAGTTTGTTTAGTGTAACCACCGTGCCCCTCGTGATACGCAAGATACAAATTGTAGGCATCATTGAGCTTAATTTTATTGCGCGTTTGGCTCTGGACATTGTACCAACCAATGAAGTCTACCGCATCGGCAAAATTATCGCGCCGCGCCCAACTGTTACCAGTACTATCTTCGTAACCATCCCAGGTTTCTGACTTCACCTGCGCAAAACCATAAGCATTGCTAGCTCGGGGACCAGGAAAAATCCACAAAATTTTAGTGCGTGCCGGTTTTGCTTTTTGCTTAAATTGTGATTCCTGAAACATGATGGACATCATAATTGAAACACTGGATCCCCATTTGTTTTCAGATTTTTTGGCAGCCTTATACCAATCTGGCTTGTCGTCAAAAATATCACAAATGTCGTTCGGATTATTTGGCGGCTTTGTTGCGCATCCGGTTAAAAAAATCATAACTGCCAGCAGCAAAAATATTGCATTTTTCATTATGGCATTTTCCTGTGCATTATGACATTTGCCCATGCCGGGTTAATAAATCCATTAAGTCAGCTTCACTTAAAACTTTAATGCCTAACTCTTCCGCTTTTTGCAGTTTTGAACCCGCACTGGTACCAGCCACCACATAATCCGTTTTTGCCGAAACGCTACCTGAAACTTTTGCCCCCAAGGCTAACAAGTGTGCCTTTGCATCATCGCGATTAAGTGTTTCAAGAGTTCCCGTTAAAACATAGGTTAATCCAGTTAATGGCAAATCCACCATAGCGGCAACTTCATCTGGCCAATGAATGCCCGCAGCTTTTAATTGTTCAATAGCTGCGCGATTATTTTCCTGTTGGAAAAACTGATAGACAAAATGCGCCACCACCGGGCCAACATCAGGCACTTGCTGCAAACCTAATTCATCTGCTGCGGCAAAGGCTTCAAAGGTACCATAGGATCTTGCAAAATTACGCGCAGTGGCCTCACCAACTTCGCGAATACTAAGGGCATAAATAAATTTTGCCAAGGTAGTTTTTTTACTTGTGTCTAATGCAGCTAAAATATTATCAGCAGACTTTTCCCCCATGCGATCCAGATTAGCAAGCTGCTCGCGGGTTAATGAATATATATCGGCTACATTGGTAATGAGTTTTAACTCCACCAATTGCTCAACCAACTTATCGCCCAAGCCTTCGACATTCATGGCCTTGCGCGATACAAAATGTTTGATAGCTTCTTTGCGTTGTGCTGCACAGATTAGCCCGCCATCACAGCGCGCCACGGCTTCACCCGGAGCTGTTTCAACCTTTGAACCGCACACCGGGCAAGTCTCTGGAAAAATAATATCGCGCGCATTCTCCGGGCGCTTTACTTCAACCACAGCAACAATTTTTGGAATAACGTCGCCCGCGCGCAACACAATCACGGTATCGCCAATTTTCACACCCAAACGATTTATTTCATCGCGATTATGCAAGGTTGCATTAGATACAGTGACGCCGCCGACAAATACCGGCTGAAGGCGTGCTACAGGCGTTACCGCACCGGTACGACCTACCTGGAATTCAACATCGAGCAAGACTGTAGTTTCTTCTTGGGCGGGAAATTTATAAGCAATAGCCCAGCGTGGGGCACGGGAAATAAAACCTAATTTTTCTTGTAAGATTCGCGAATTGACTTTGAAGACTATGCCATCGATATCGTAAGCGAGCTCATTACGTATTGCCTGAATCCGCCGATAATAAACAAGGCACTCAGTAATATTTTTAGCAACGTGCAATTCGCGATTGATTAAAAAACCCCAATTGCGCAATGCAACTAAAATATCAGTGTGTCTATCTGGTAACTCGCCACCCTCCACCAAACCGGTATTGTAGGCACACATTTCCAGGGTGCGATTAGCCGTAATGCGTGAATCTAATTGACGTAAACTACCAGCGGCCGCATTGCGCGGATTAACAAATAATTTTTCACCGAGCGCGAGCGCCTTTTCATTAAATGCATTAAATCCTGCTCGCGGCATATAAATCTCACCGCGCACTTCTAAAACATCGGGAAAATTATCACCGATTAATTTTAAGGGAATCGAGGCGATAGTACGTACATTCTGGGTAATATCTTCACCTTGCGCGCCGTCGCCACGAGTAGCGCCGCGCACCAATACACCCTTGCGATACATCAAACTCACCGCAATCCCATCGAGCTTTACCTCGCAAGCATACTCAATGTCATCAGTTGATTTTAAACGGTCTTGTATACGTTTATTAAAAGCAATGACATCTTCATCGCTAAAAGCGTTATCCAGGGACAGCATAGGTGTTTCATGCACAACAGTGGTAAATTCACTGAGAGGTGTGGCACCTACTCGTTGTGTCGGTGAATCAGGGGTAATCAACGTTGGATATTGGCTTTCGAGGGTTTTTAATCGTTGCAATAAACGGTCGTACTCAGCATCACTTATTTCCGGATTATCAAGCGTATGGTAGCGGTAGTTGTGTTGATTAATGTCGGAACGTAATTGTTCTAGCTCAGCAGCGATATCAGTAAGAGACGGGAGACTAGACATAGGACAATTCCGAATAGAACTTAAATAAAAAAATTGCCTCCCTACACATAATTACTTCCGTGAACACCATCTCCCTGAAAATGTTTTTAGAAATAATTTTTAAGGTATCGCCACGCATCCTTACGTAATAAATTAACGTGGACGGCGAAATAATTTTTTACGTTCAAAATCGCTAATGCGCTGGCGACAATGCTCAATTGTTTGACGAGTCATGGCTGAGCGCTGCTCATCTTTTAATTCACCGTCCAGGGCGTCCGCAATCGTATTAGCGGTCTTGACCATTAACTCGAATGATTGCATTGAATCCGCATCAATGGGCAAAGTCATAAACAAACTAACTCCGGGCGTTTCAAACTCATCCATTAAATCTAAATCAAAAGTTCCTGGCTTCACCATGTTGGCCATACTAAATAACAGGGCGCCCTCACCTTTGGTGTCGCTGTAGCGATGGAAAATATCCATGCTGCCGTAACGCAGACCACATTTTAAAATAACATCGAGTAAGTCATTACCGCTGAAGGATTCACCTTTAAAAGCCATTACGTTAATAATAATAACTTCTTCCGGTTGTGGCGCTGAGGCTACTACTGCTTGCTCTTCCTCTGTTTCTTCTTCCCATTTTTCATCTTCATATTCATCATCGTCTTCGCCATCTTCTAACTCATCTTCATCGGGTTCTTCATCATAATCACCGTCTTCATAATCGTCTTCTTCATCGTAAACAGTGTTGTCATCATCTTCTTCGATGTCGGAAACTTCCTGCTTGCGAAGCCCATCAGAAACAAAAGCAGGATCGCTCCGCTCACTCTTAACATCTGAAAATGCTTGCTGCTGGAGTGATGTTTGCTGCACTGGTGTTTGCTGTAATTTTGTTTGCTGCTGCGGAGTTAAATCATGCTCCACCGATTCCATTAAAATAGGTACGGATTCATCCAAATTTAAACGTGTTTGTTCAGGCGGCCGCTTTGCTGCAGCTTCTTTGCGACGCGCTTCGCGCAACTCTAACGCACTCACTTTTTTCCTAGGCTGGCGGACCTCAAGCGGATCGCGATACCCAATAACACGCGCCCCACCGTTGGGTAGTTCGTTTTTAAAACTTTCAACTGGAGCATCCTCTGCCGCATCTTCTATAACTTCTTTTGAGCGTTTTTTCATCTTGGGTGACAAATGAATACTATTGCGGCGCAAATTATAAGTGCGGCGAAATCCATCCGCTAAAATTGCGATGATAAGAAGCACAATAATGCCAGTTAGCCAATTGCTCATAATGTTATCCACTAAAAAATTATGGTTTAGGACTCTAATAATTTTTCTTGCGTTGAGCCAATGTAGATTGCGTCAACACGCCTTTTTTCATACTGAATTATGATGCCGCCAACTCGGCAGCCTCATCGACATCCACCGTAACCAAACGCGAAACACCGGGCTCATGCATGGTTACACCCAACAACTGGTGAGCCATTTCCATTGCATTTTTATTGTGTGTTATATAAATAAATTGAACGTGTTCTGACATCTCTTCTACCATGCGCGCATAACGCCCCACGTTGGCATCATCAAGCGGTGCATCTACTTCATCTAACATACAAAAAGGTGCTGGGTTCAAACGGAAAATCGAAAATACCAAGGCAATGGCTGTTAAGGCTTTTTCACCACCGGATAGCAAATGAATAGTGCTATTACGTTTACCTGGCGGACGCGCCATAATCGTAATACCCGTATCCAACAAATCTTCTCCGGTTAATTCCAAATAGGCGTGGCCACCACCAAATACTTTAGGAAACAATTCTTGTAAACTTTTATTCACTTGATCAAAGGTTTCTTTAAAACGCGTGCGAGTTTCACGATCAATACGACGAATTGCATTTTCAAGGGTTTCCAGAGCTTCATTCAGATCGGCATTCTGCGCATCTAAATAATTTTTTCGTTCCGATTCAATTTTGTATTCATCAATGGCCGCAAGGTTAATTGGACCCAGACGGGTAATTTTACCGGCAACAATTTCCAACTCGTTTTCCAGTGGTTTGATTTCCGTACCCTCTGGCATTTCCGCCAAAATGGTTTGTAAATTCAAATCATCTTCTTCCAATTGTTGGGCAATGGCGGCACGCTGTACTTCAAATACTTTTCCCGCCATACGCTCTTGTTCAAGATGTGAGCGCACTGCTTGCACATCTTGCTCCGCGCGATTGCGCGCTTGTTCTGAATTACGCAATTCATGCTCAACCGCTTCCAGTGAACGACGCGCTTCGGTTAATGAGCCTTCAACCGCTAAACGTTTGGATAAATTAGCTTCAAGTTCCAATTTATATTCTTCAATGGGATCGCGATTTTCACTGAGCGACAACATTAATTGTTCACGACGCTCTTGCAAGCGAGAAGTTTGTTCACGCAAACGACTCATTCCCAAGCGGATGCTATCTAACTGCGTTTTTAACGACTGATAGCGCATAGCAATTTCATGGGCCTTATCTTTATCATGCCGCGCGCGCTGGCGTGCCTGATCCAAACCCGTGCGAATATCATCGCGTTGTTGTAATAGGTTTTCACGTAAATCGGTGTCTTGGCCCATCATTTCGATGGCTTCACTTAAAATCATGCGCGCTTCAGAAAGATGTTCTGCTTCTTGTTCAAACTGCTCACGCGCTTCACGAATTTCCGCTTCAGCGCGATCGCGACGCATTGAGACTTGCTCTACGCGCACTTGTTTCGCACTCAACTGCGAACGTAATTCTCCGTAGCGACGGTTTTGTTCGTCGGCTTCGCGACGCAAAGTTTCACGTGTTTGTTCCAAATCTTTAATCAGTTGGCGGCCTGCTTCCAGGGCAGCATTTAAGTCCTCAACTTTTTCTTCCACAGCAAAAATTTTTGCGCTGAGCTCTTCGACTTCTTGCTTGCGCGCTATGATTCCAGAACTTGCATCTGAATCGCGCGCAACACGCAACCAATGTACGCCAAGCCAAATACCATCTTTCGTAATAACCGATTCATGCACTGCTAATTCACTGCGCAGACGCAGTGCACTTGGCAAATCCTCCGCAACATAAATACCGTTTAATAAACCAACGGCATCCCAATCGGCACTCACTTTGCTACTCAACAATACCGCTTTGTGTGAATCACTGTGGGATGATTTTGCTGAAGTATCAAAAAGCACCAACTCTCCCTGAGTTAAATTACCTATAACACTGGTAACTGCATCCAAACCTTTCACACAAACCGCTTGCAGCGTATTACCCAGAACGGTTTCGAGGGCTTTATCCCAACCTTCATTAACCTTAATCGATTCCGCTAAACGTAAATTATTTGTTAAAGATTGCGCTGCTAACCAGGTAGTGACTGCTTTATTTTTTTCGCCCAGCGCAGCTTGCTGCAATGCTTCCAGGGAAGCGTGGCGGCCACGCATAGTTTGCAATTGATTACGCGCTTGATCGAGTTCATTACTAACGCGTGCATTGTCGTTGCGACCTTGATCCAATTGCAGACTTATGCCTTCTACATGGTCCCGCTTTTCATCGGCCACTAAATCAAGCTCGGCTAATTGTTCGGTAAGCTGAGCGATTTCCTCATCGATACCGTCATCTTGCAAATTCGTTTTTTCGTCTTTTAATTTTTCAATACGCTGCGATAAGCGTTGTTGCACTTGCTCTAAATGTTGAATCCGGGATTGCTGAACCTCAGCTTTTTGACGCGGTTCTGCGGCGCGTTGATTAAAACTATCCCATTCATTTTGCCAGCGTTGCATGGCCTCTTCAGCATTGATTAAAATATCGTTAGAACCTTCTTCGGCAGTTTTAACCAATTCCAGCTCTGGTTCAATTTCCAATACTTCTTCTTGCCAAGCTTCCGATTTTTGCGCATCAACTAATAAATTTTGTTCGGCCTCTTTACAATCACGATTGGTTTGATCCAAGTCAGTTTGCAATTGCCGCGCACGCTCTTGCACGTGATGAATAGTTTGTTCAATGCGCGCGATATCAGCACCTATCGCATAATAACGGCCCTGCACTTCATTAAACTTATCGCCCATTTCAGTGTATTGACTGCGATATTTTTCGATTTGAGTGTCTTTATTGACTTGATCAGTAATAAAAGATTCCATCCGCAATTCTAAATCGCGAATGCCTAATTGCTTGGCTTTGGCTTGGTCATCCAACTGTTGATATTTCAGAGCTTGCAGCTGCGCTCTGAATAAGCGCTCTTCTTTTTTAAATTCAGTGTATTTTTCTGCAGATTGCGCTTGGCGTTGCAAGCGCGATAACTGGCGTTCTAACTCATCGCGAATATCAGTTAAACGCTCAAGGTTTTCTTTGGTGCGGCGCATGCGGGCTTCGGTATCGCGACGGCGCTCTTTGTATTTGGAAATACCTGCAGCTTCTTCGATGTAAACACGCAAATCTTCCGGCTTGGCCTCAATCAATTTCGAGATCATGCCCTGTTCGATAATGGCATAACTGCGCGGCCCTAAACCTGTCCCTAAAAAGATGTCAGTAATATCACGGCGACGGCATTTGGTGCCGTTAAGGTAGTAATGGTTTTGCGCATCGCGGGTGACTTTACGTTTGATCGAGATTTCGCCGAAACCGGCGTATTCGCCCAACAGTGTGCCGTCACTATTATCAAATATCAGTTCAATAGACGCTTGGCCGACAGGTTTACGGCCACTTGAACCGTTAAAAATAACATCGGTCATGTTTTCGCCGCGAAGGTTTTTCGCGGATGACTCACCCATCACCCAACGCACGGCATCAATAATATTGGACTTACCACAACCGTTCGGCCCGACAACCGCACACAGATTGCTTGGAAAATTGACCGTTGTAGGGTCAACAAAAGATTTAAAGCCTGCCAGCTTGATACACTTTAGCCGCATGTTAGATGTCACTCTGAAATAATAAAGGCGCTGAGCATAAGGGCGAAATAAGCAGCTAAACCGAATTTAGCTAGCTATTTGATTTCATTATTGTTTCGACCTGAGCAAGGCCAGCACATTAGGACTCAGCAAATCCGTAAAAGGCAGGATTCTACACGTTTTGCGCGGGCTTGATAACGGCATTTGCATGCAAAACAAGCGTTAAGAGATACAACCAGGGGTGATTTGGATAGTTTTTAAGCGGAGCCGAGCGGATGAAATCTTAACTTACAAAAAGATCACCACCACACTCAGCTTTTCTTATCAATTTTATAAATACTATTGCCAATGTTTCTTTACCAAGGGTCCTTCATCAATATTTCTGTAGCAATAATCTCTCAATCACTTATGGCTTCGTCTGGGCGGGCCGGTATTGTTCATTAATCAGTAATTCAATTTTTTCCGGGATGGCTTTCATAGAAATTGGCCCTTGCGTTACTTGCCAATCGCCCGGTTTTGTTTGCGCAGTACCATCCGTCGAAACTCGCGCGACAACTTCAATCTCAGGCGTATTTGCAAGCGTTGCCATAGGCGACATTGCCATGGTTTCATCAAGCATAACGGAGGTGGGTAAATCAGACACTCTGACTCGCGCAATCGCTAACGGCATAGGTGAGCCTTTCCAGGCGCGCGCATAAATAAATACGATTTGATCAGCTCTTGTTTTCGCTTTATCACCCAAACTCACCGAGAGCTGTACTGCATAAGGAGACTTCATAGTTAAGTCTTCCAGCTTACCTCCTGCCGCAATATATTCTTGCTTGGCGCGCTCGATGCCAACCACATAGGCTTGCCCACCAGACGATTCGACCCCGATTAAATTAATCGTTCTTTGCCAATAATTTATGGCTTCGCGGTAGTTGTTTTTACTAAAAGCATCAATGCCCGCTAAACCCAACGCCATGGTATTTTTCGGATCCAGCGTTAACGCATTTTTTGCCAGCTCGGCAATAGGAGCACTGATTTTACTTCCATCACGCAAAAACATTGCCTGGGCTAACTCAGCCATAATCATGGATGACTTTGGGTCACTCGCTAACACTTTCTGATAAGACTGCACAGCATCCGTATAACTCGACACTTCCATTTGTGTTCGCGCCAATAAAAACCAATATTGCGCATCATCAGGCTTGGCTTTCACACGCGCTTTATATTCGACAATCAGAGCGTGCGCACGCATTGGATCCGGGTTGCGATTTTGCACCATATCCTGATAATCTTGCTGAGCTTTTTCTTGCTGTAATTTGTGCACTGCCACATCATCAGCACTGCCAATTTTGTGATAAGTCCAGATGCCAAAAATTAAAACAACCGCACAGAAAAGTGCCATTGTTTTAATTCCTATCAGCGAGGAAACTTTGGTATCGCCGCCGCGCAGGTTGGCTTCGTCCTCCAGCAAATTACGTTCTAATTCCAATTTAAGTTGGGCAAATTGTTCAGCGCCTATCGTTTGCGCGGCTAAACTATTTTCCAATTCGGTAAGATGTTCGCGAAACAATCGCACATTTTCAGCAAGCCGTGCGTTTAATTCTGCATCGCTCACGTTAGAACCTTTTGTGACCGTATTACGATAACGCCACAACGGCCAAGCCATAAATATAACGGCTAATAACAATAAAACGGTAATACCTAACCAAAGCGATAGCATTCGTGTGGCTCCTAATTATTTTTAGATTTATTGTTATTTGGTTTATTTTTGCCGGGCTTCAATTGATCTTTATTTACCGCAGGTGTTAATAAAGCGGCTAAGCGTGCTTGTTCTTCATCAGTGAGATTAGTTTGCGAATCAACCAATGCTAATCGCCGCCGTTGGCGTAACATAATCAGCAATACAACGATTCCCCCTATTAACAGCACGACGGGAGCCCCCCAAAGTATATAAGTGACGGGCGATACACGAGGGCGATACAAAATAAAATCACCATAACGCTTTACCATAAAATCGACGATTTCCTGATCTGCCTTCCCCGCCTTAATCAAATTATAAATCTCCTGACGAAGATCATTTGAAATAGATGAATCACTCCCTGCTAAATTTTGATTTTGACATTTTGGGCAACGCATTTCTTCAATAAAACTTTGATAGCGTTGGCGCTCGAGGTCAGTATCAAAGGTATGAGCTTCGATTGCCGAAAAAGCGGGCAAGCTGAGTGTAAAACACATTAATACAACAGCAATAAACTTGGCCTGTAATTCAGCTATTAATTTAACTTGAGCACGCATAGCTCACCTCATAAAATTTAGACGGGAAGTATACCAACTGTAGCGAAGTCTGGTAAAAATTTAACTGGTCTAAAAATAAAACAGTATCGGCGATTGTTATTTAGCCAATATCTACGTTTTTTAGACAAAACATAAAAATCCCTAAAAATAAGTTGCTCTAGCTATTGACCTACCTATGCATATCTTTAGAATGCGCCTCACCTGATGGGGCGGTTAGCTCAGTTGGTAGAGCAATGCCCTTACAAGGCATGGGTCACAAGTTCGAGTCTTGTACCGCCCACCACTTTTCCAAAAAGTGTTATTTGCCACAGGTGTTTTAGTTTTTGCGGACCGGTAGTTCAGCCGGTTAGAATGCCGGCCTGTCACGCCGGAGGTCGCGGGTTCGAGCCCCGTCCGGTCCGCCACTTATTTTAAGAAGCTCCGCAAAGGGGCTTTTTTTATGCCTGTAAGTTGGAGAAGCTCAGTACGCAAGTCTGCTGGAATAGCACTATACGGATGGTGAGAAAAACGGGTTTTCGCTTTCACCAGAATATTCATTATTTTTTCGCTATTATTCAAGCGCACCAGCTATCGTGCATGAAATCATCGTGGATTAACTGTCGGCTTATTTAAGGTTTTTGGTTTTATCCGCCTTTAGGCTGTCCTGCTTAATATGTTTGTACGCGTAGATACCTACATAAGTAATTATGGTGCAAGACAACAAAACAATCAGTAAACATGACGCCACTACCGAATCTATGTACATAAAAACCTCCATTACAAATAAAACATAATAGGAACATTTTCAGTGTACAAAACATAGACTACAACCAGCTTGATTAAAATCAAGTAAATTGATTAACAACAAAAAAATCAAACTTTTTCCCTCGCTTTTCCTTCACTCTTCCCGCATTTTTATTGTGTTAAAACGTTATTTTTTAATAAACAATCAAGATTACATCTCAAGTTGTTTGATAAGTGGCGATAAGGTACTGTTCCACACCTCCTGATTTACATTGCCGATATGTTTGTAGCGAATAATACCTTGCTTGTCGACCACATAGGTTTCAGGAAGCCCGAATACGCCCAGGTCCAACCCAAAGCGCCCGTCTTCATCCAGGATTATATCTGCGTACGGATTACCTAACTGTGCTATCCAACGCTGCGCATCAATCGTATTATCTTTGTGATCTACACCAATAATATGTACACCTTGTTGCTTTAATTCATTTAGAAATGCATGTTCGATATGGCATGTATCGCACCAGGTTGCCCATACATTTAACAAGGTTACGCGGCCTTTGAACATACTTTCATCGCGAGTTTGTTGTACGTCTTCCAAGCGCGGCAAAGAAAATTTTGGCACAGGCTTATCCAGTAAAGCTGAAGGCATGCTATTAGGGTCAAGCGACAGCCCACGCCAAAATAATATTGCCAGAAGTGAAAAAATAATCAGCGGCACAAATAACATCAGGCGTTGTTTAATCATTCACAAGCACCTTGCCCTTAAGCATCGCTGGCGCTGGTTGCTCAATCGATTCAGTAATAATTGCTTTTTGTTTGCGATAACGTTTATCGGTAACCGATAAGAAAGCACCAAAGGCCATCATTAAAGCCCCCAACCAAATCCAACGTACAAAAGGCTTCACATGTACTCGCATCGCCCATGCGTCTTCGCTAACTGGCTCACCCATAGCGACATAAATATCGCGAAATAGACCAACGTCCAAGGCAACTTCAGTCATTGAGGTCCCGGTTGCTTTGTAGCGACGTTTCTGTGGATGCATGTCATTTAAGGGTTTGCCACGATAATTTACGGTGATATAGGCTTCGTCAGCAGTGTAGTTGGGACCCTGCACTTTTTTCAGGGATTGCAATGTAAATTCGTAGCCATTGAGGTCAACCGTTTGATGCTCTTGCATGCGCAAATCACGTTCAATGGTGTAGATGCTTGTTAGACTGACACCAATTAATGTTACGGCTATGCCCAAGTGCGCAATGGCCATGGCATAGTAACTTAGACTTAATTTTTTAACTCCAGCCATAACTGATTCACTGTGTCGCAATCTATACGCGATATCAGCAATTAACCCGGTAAAAATCCAGCTGCCAATAAACACCGCAATCGCCGCGGGAATACTATATTCGTCATGATAAAACCACGGAAATGCCAAGGCAAAAACGGCACTGCTCACCCACGGCTTCCAGAGCATATTCACTAATTGCTTGGCAGAAGTTTTTTTCCAATTGGAAGCAGGACCAAATGCCATCAACAGACACAACAATCCCATCAGGGGTAAAAAGAAAAAATTAAAATAGGGTGGACCTACTGAAATTTTTCCCCAATTTAAAGCATCGGCGATCAGTGGATAAAGCGTACCTAAGAGCACGGTAATTAATACCACCGTTAAAATAACATTATTGCCAAGTAAAAATATTTCGCGCGACAGCCAATTAAACCCGACAGAACCTTTTACAACAGGCGCACGAAATGCAAACAGCGTAAGTGAGCCGCCGACTATGACAAGTAAAAATATAAGGACAAAAACACCGCGCTCCGGATCATTTGCAAATGCGTGAACTGACGTTAAGATGCCAGAGCGAACTAAAAATGTCCCCAGCAAGCTCAATGAAAACGTAAAAATGGCCAACAAAATGGTCCAGCTTTTAAACAGACTACGCTTTTCAGTTACCGCCAACGAATGCAATAAAGCAGTACCTACAATCCACGGCATAAATGATGCGTTTTCTACTGGATCCCAAAACCACCAGCCGCCCCAACCCAGTTCGTAATATGCCCACCAACTACCAAGAGCAATACCAATGGATAAAAAACCCCACGCCAGGGTTGCCCAGGGACGCGACCAACGCGCCCAGGCACTATCCAACCTGCCTGCCATTAAAGCCGCAATGGCAAACGCAAAACAAACACTGAACCCCACATAACCCATATATAAAAAGGGCGGATGTATTACAAAGCCCGGGTCCTGTAACAGTGGGTTTAAATCCTTGCCATCTTGCGGCGCAAGAGGTAAAAGTCGATCGAAGGGATTTGAAGTAATAATGATAAATAATAAAAAGCCGACCGCAATAAAACCGAGTACACCCAATACGCGCGCCTGCATATCCAACGGCAAGGACCGGCTAAATACTGCAACCGCCAGAGTCCAGCCCGACAACATTAATATCCATAACAATAACGAACCTTCATGCCCGCCCCAGACAGCACAAATTTTGTAGTAATAAGGCAGCAGACTATTGGAATTGCTAGCCACATATTTCACGGAAAAATCGTCATGTGCAAAAGCATAAGCTAAACAGAAAAATGCAATGCTGACAAAAACAAACGCACCTACGGCTAAGGAACGGCCAGAATGCATTAGCAATTTATTTCCGTAATATGCGCCCAACAAAGGCATAAGGGTTAATGCAATGCATAAACACAACGCCAGGATTAACGCAAATTGACCTATCTCAGGAACCATAACTTAACTCCTTACAAACAGCTTGATCGTTAACGCCATTTTTCATGCCCTCAGCAACTTCAGGCGGCGTATAGTTTTCATCGTGCTTTGCTAATACTTGTTCTGCTCTAAATATGCCCTTATCGTTAATCATGCCATTGACCACGGCAGCCTCACCCTCAGCAAATAAATCGGGCAATATGCCAGAAAAAACTACCGGGACATCAGCCGTACCATCGGTAAGAATAAAGGAAATGTCCAGCGAGTCTTTCGCACGAACCACGCTGCCGGGCTTAACGCAACCACCACCGCGAATGGTCCGGTTCTTGGGTGCTTCACCTGCAGCAATTTTACTCGGTGGATAAAAAAGATTTATGTTTGCGCGCATGGCATAAACAATTAAGCCAATGGCGATACTGGAAAATATCACACCGAAAATAACAAGTAACAGACGTTGTTTGCGAACTGGATGCATAATAATAATAATCTTTTTAGAATTTTAAAAATTACTGCACATTTTTCTGCAGTAGGGAATTTTTCTTTTGTTGCTTCAAAAATGATTTTCTTTGTAACATTGGGCTTACAACTAAAAACGTCAATACCGAAAAAGTGATGATATAACATGCCCACACATAAACACCGTGACCATTCATTATTAAAAATGCATCTAGCGAATCAAATTGAAAATTCATTATTTGCTCCCCTGCTTGCCAGCGGCCAAATCATTAACCCATTGCGTCCGGCTTTCACGGCGTAAAATTTCTACCCGGGTATGTAATAAAAGCACCAGGGTATAAAAACAATAAAAACCAACCAACATAATAAACAGCGGATATAACATCGAAATATGAATAGTGGATTTACCGATAAATTTTATCGTGGCCGGTTGATGCAAGGTAAACCACCAATCCACTGATTTATAAATAATGGGTATATTGACTGTCCCCACTAAAGCCAATATTGCGCTGGCTTTATCAGCGGTATCGCGATTTTGAAACGCTTGCTGCAGTGCAATAACACCCAAATATAAAAAAAACAAAATCAACATTGAAGTGATGCGTGCATCCCACACCCACCAGGTACCCCAGGTTGGCTTACCCCAAATGGCGCCGGTTATCAGCGCAAGAAAAGTAAGGGCAGCGCCAATGGGCGCAGCAGCCTTCATTACCATAAACGGTAACTTCATTTTCCAGATTAAACCTATAGCACCAGAAATGGCCATAATGTAGTAGCCCGCCAACGCGAGGAATGCTGAGGGTACATGAATATAAATAATTCGATAACTGTTGCCTTGCTTGGCATCCGTAGGAGCAAAGCCTAACCCCCAAATACCACCCACCAACAAAAGCGCCAATGTAATGATCGACAACCAGGGAAGCCAGGCTTGAGTTTTCTCATAAAACCAACGCGGTGAACCCAAACGATGAAACCATTGCCAATTCATATTTTTTCCTCGATTCTTAGACTAACCATTAACACTCACACGCAAGGCGCCGGCAGCTGCGAACGGAGCCAGGACTAACGCCAGGGCCAAGCCTGCACCGAGCACCGCTAGTTGCAAACTGAACGGCTCCCCAAGCACTGCGGCTTGCACAGCACTCGCACCAAAAATTAAAACTGGAATGTACAGCGGCATAACAATTAAGGATATTAACAAACCACCTTTCCTAAGGCCCACCGTTAAAGCCGCACCCACCGCGCCAATCAAACTCATAGCGGCGGTACCAATAAATAAGCTACAACATAAAGCACCAAAGGCACTTGCTGGTAACGACAGCATCACACCTAATAAAGGTGCAAGCAATGTCAACGGTAAACCGGTTGCCAGCCAATGCACGGTCACTTTGGCTAAAACACTAAAAAACAACGGATAAGGAGCAATCAAAAGCTGCTCCAAAGAACCATCATCAAAATCACTGCGAAACAAATTATCGAGCGAGAGCAAGGTCGCGAGTAAGGCCATCACCCAAATAATACCCGGGGCTATGCGAATTAACAGCGCTGTTTCCGGCCCTATCGCCAATGGAATCATGCTAATGGCAATCAGAAAAAATACCAACGGATTAACCATGTCGGTCTTGTGGCGAAACACCAGAATGAGATCGCGACGAAAAGTTGACCAGAACGGCGAATTAGCCATTAGCAAAAGTCTCCGCGCAATCCGGGGTCAGCTTGCTTCCGGTAAAGTGCTGCAAGTTAAGCTGCTGCAAATCAGGCACACTAATGTCTTGATGCGAGGTAACCAACACGACTCCCCCGGCGGTGGCATGACTCGCCAGTCTGGACTCCAGCAACACAACACCTGCTTTATCCAGTGCCGTAAAAGGTTCATCCAAAATCCACAGCTTAGCGGTGCTAAACACCAACCGCGCCAAAGCAACACGCCGCAATTGACCGGCAGAAAGTTGGTAACACAAGGTGTCTTCATAGCCAGCCAAATTGACTTCTGCTAATGACCGCAACAACACTTCGTCGTTCACACCGGTTGTAAACTTTTCGACTTGGTTAACATCACTTTGTCTAGCGCTGCTCTGCACCGCGGCATACCAGCGTAAATTCTCCATGGGTGTTAAGGATTTCTTAATGCCCGGTAAGTGGCCAAGATAGAGAGTTTCGTTAGCATATTCCCATGCACAAGTAGCGAGTGCCTGCCCTTGCCATAAGATTTCGCCTTGATAGTCGGAGGAAACACCAGCCAAAATTCGCAACAAAGTGGTTTTACCGCTACCATTAGCGCCCAGAATTTGCACCACTTGCCCTGCATAAAACAATGCATTCAATGAATTGAACAACATTCGCTCATCACGCTCACAAGCAAAATTTCGCAATTCAATAAGGGCTGGCTGTTGCGGCAAGGTAATTTCCCGGGCTGAATATTTAGAAGAACTCATTAACAGAAGAATTTAGAGAATGCCCAAGCTTTACACCCAGAGCTCGCTATACTCAATCTAAATTACTATTCTTATTATATGTTTAACGGCGGCATTATTTTGCCTATTCGTTTGGTAACGCGATTATAGCCTCAGCACTCAAGTCTTTCACGCGTTATTCAACACCTTGTTAAAGTATCTCCTAACTATCACGCATATCAGATTATTGATGAATGGATATTACTAACCTCACCCAAAACCTGATTAAAGGCCTGGAACAAAAAAATACCGAGCAGCTGGTTACCTTGAGTCAGCTGCTTAAAATAGCACTGGGGAAAATAGTCATGGCGAGCGTAACCGAAACAACGCCGGTTACGCCACAAGAAAAAGATGCCCTACTGGCAAAAACAATTGCAGCCTTAGCACAAAACAATAAGTTGGCGAGCAACATTGCACAACTAACACCCGCACTAAAAGCAGAAATAACGCGTTTACTTGACCAACAAACACTCATTAAATCGCCCGAATTAAAATGGGTCACTTTACTGGTTAATAATCAACCTTTATTGACCTACACCGATAAACCTCTAGCCGTGGGACAAACGGTGCCCTTACAGCTAGTTGGCCCACAAAAATTGGTGGCTTTAGAAATGCCTGGTGCTCTGGCTATCAATAATGAAAAGGTAACAATCAATACACTAAATACACTTTCCACTTCAATCGAAAAATCAGCACCTAAACCAGAAAGTCTTTTACCCCAGCCTTTTACAAACACACTAAAATATTCAAACACACAACAATTAATCGCGAATAATTTACGCTACTTATTACCGCACAAAGACACACCCAGTGTTTTATTGACAGCACTGACTCAATGGCAAAATATTCCCAAAACCAATCAACAACAACTCGTGTCACCCACCCTTGCACAAGCATTAAAAAGTGCGGCGGAACAAATTCGTTCGCCTTTACAGCTAAGCCAACCCACAATATTAAAACAAGCCATCTCGAGTTCTGGCGTATTTTTTGAAAATAAAATAAGTAAGCATCTAACAAACACTACCACAACCTTGAACTCCACTTACGCACAAGATTTAAAAGGCTCGCTACTAAATTTGTTTAGTAAGGTAAGCCAGGAGCTTAACGGCAACAACAAACCACTAACCACAGAGCAAACGGTTAAATTACTGCAGCAATTAATCAGTTATATTCCAACGGCGGGAACAACTACCGCACTCCCTGGCGATTCAGTAAAAAATAGCTTACCTATAGACATAGGCTTGTTTATTCAACAACTAATGGGCAAACCAGTAAAAGAATTATCAGATAAAGATCTACGTACACAATTGCTAGTATTGCTACAACAACACAGCATGCATAGCCTGGCGAAAATTCAGTTGCAGCAGTTGGCAAATTTAAATCATGAAGTTAATAGCAAAGATGGTGCACAATCGAATGCCGTATGGCAACTCGATATTCCCGTCAGACATCATAATGAGGTTCAGCAACTTCATTTACACATGGAGCGCGAATGGGTTGAAGATAAAAATACAACGAACGAAAATAAAACAGCGACAAAAATTAAACAATGGTCAGTAACACTGCGCTTTGATTTACCCACACTCGGCGAATTTTGTGCACAGCTGGCGATTATTGACACCACCATAAGCGCTACCCTATGGGCTACCCGAGAAACAACGTTCACCCAAGTCAAGCAGCATATGGAGAGCTTAAGAAAAAATTTGGAAACTGAAGGTATTCAAGTAAAACAATTGCAGTGTATGAAAGGAATGCCACCGCAGAAACCCATGGCATTAAGCTATTCGTTAATTGATATTTCAACATAGTGAATAATTAACAATGGACCCTACCCATAAAATTCAAAAAGCCGTTGCTCTTTTTTATGATGGAAAAAATTCGCCCACAGTTTCCGCAAAAGGCACGGGAGCCGTAGCTGATAATATTATTGCTATCGCCGAACAGCACGGCGTACCTTTGTGCGATAACAGCGCGCTGGTGGATTTACTCGTCACGCTGGAGCTGGGTGACGAAATCCCCGAAACCTTGTACCTTGCGGTTGCTTACATAATTGCCTTCGCCTACCAATTGGAAGGAAAGGAGCCCGAAACCTGGCACCGGTCTTAACATCTCATTTCACAAATATTCATTGAATTTTTACCGTAAACCCTTCACAGCGGCTGATATTAGTGCCACCATCAAAGTACATTTCCAGCAAACCGATTTAATATTTATTATGAACTCACCGCTCATCTCTGCCCAAGCGTTACACGCTCAACTCGGCAAAACCCTTGTACTTGATTGTCGATTTAATTTAACTGACAAAAATCAAGGCCTGCTGCAATACGCTCAAGGGCATATCCCCGGCGCTTATTATTTTGATTTAGAGCAGGATCTTTCGTCACCAGTCCAGTTGCACGGTGGTCGCCACCCTTTACCCGACATGGAAATACTGCAAGCTAAATTGCGTCGTGCTGGCGCAAATCAATATTCAAACATAGTCGTTTATGATGACTCGCGGATGGCCTATGCCGCTCGCGCATGGTGGTTGTTGCGTTACATGGGACATGACAATGTACAAATTCTGGATGGTGGCTTTAAGTCCTGGATTGAATTGAAAGGTGCGCTCGATAAGCGTGAGCCGGCGAATAAAGCGGGCAACTTTACTGCAAAAATCCAACCGGGTTGGATCCTAAACCGCAACGACATTTTACAATCAGAAAAAATACATTTGATAGATTCTCGCGAACCGCGCCGTTTTCAAGGTTTGGAAGAACCTATAGATCCAATCGCTGGGCATATAGCCGGTGCCGTTAATTATCCCTGGCAGGAAATCACCACCGAACAAAGTTTTATTAAACCCGACGAATGGCAAAAAACTCATTGGGAAAGTTTACCCACCAAAGAAAATCTTGTTGTTTACTGCGGATCTGGTGTTACTGCCTGCGTAAATATTTTATCGTTACATTTAGCCGGAATTGAAGCAAAGCTTTACCCCGGCAGCTGGAGCGATTGGTGTTCTTATTTATTAGAAAAATAAAATAAATAGTGTTTGCTTATAAAAATATTTCGCCTCGCTAACATAAAAATAAAATCGAAAATTATTTTTGAAAAAAATGGCATCAAAATTATTTAACCCTATTGAAAATAAAAAAAAATGTTGCGATTATAATTGACTATTAGTTAAATCGTACATAAAAAATTATAAAGATTTTTCCTCGTTATAAATATTTGGCCATTAAACTTACCAGCACCAGCACTCATTGGCAGTAAGAGGTAAGAGGTAAGAGGTACAATTATTATGCCTGAAGTCCATTCACCTTTAGAAAATTATTTTTTAGCTGCACTACCAACGAAAGTTCAAGATCGATTATTTTCTCATCTTGAATTCGTATCCCTGCCATTTGGTAAAGTTTTACATGAATCAGGTGACACATTACTCCATGTTTATTTTCCAACTTGCGCTATTGTATCGCTGTTATATATGTTAAAAAATGGCGCAACGGCAGAGCTCGCAGTAGTAGGCAACGAAGGTTTGGTTGGCGTACCTTTATTTTTGGGCGGTCATAGCACGACTAATCGAGCGGTAGTACAAAGCGCCGGCTACGCCTATCGTTTGCTATGGCAACGAATGAAAGAAGAGTCCAAAGAATATCCTCTACTGTTGTCACTAGTATTGCGCTATACCCAGGCACTGATGACGCAAATCGCACAAACAGCCGTGTGTAACCGTCACCACACTATTGAACAGCAATTATGTCGCTGGCTTTTAGTTTCGCTCGATCGCTTGCCTGGTAATCATTTAAATATGACACAAGGTTTAATTGCCAATATGCTCGGTGTCCATCGTCAGGGAGTAAATGATGCTGCAGGAAAACTGCAAAAAAACGGAGTCATTGCTTATTGTCGCGGACATATCCGCATCTTGAATAGAGCCAGACTGGAAGAGCTTAGCTGTGAGTG
This sequence comes from Pseudomonadota bacterium, assembly GCA_040385335.1. Lineage (GTDB taxonomy): Bacteria > Pseudomonadota > Gammaproteobacteria > Pseudomonadales > Cellvibrionaceae > Cellvibrio. The sequence continues at coordinate 1,884 of JAZKHP010000064.1, read as the reverse complement.
CTACACAGCCACCAGAAGAGAAACAGAGCGCTTGCTGCCCTATATAAATGGTTATGTATCTAATCCCGACAAGCAGAACCACACTGCAAATACGTCAAGTGTCCAAGCCAAAAATTCACCAGACCTACCAGCTGAAATTACGTCAAGTGCGCAAGCTCCTTGCAACCATTTTGCGCTGAACGCAGCAACGGATGAGCGCAGAGCAGAACCAAAAATCAATGCTGCCCAACGAAAAACTTATTCAATGCAAAACTAAACTCAGCTCATCTATTATCAATTCACTCATTATCTGAACAGCCTAATTCAAAATTAGCACTATAAAGAGAATCGCTTTAGATGGCAGGTGATCGCATATTTTTTAACGAAGCAAATAAAGCAATAGTTTCTTTGCGACTTACAGATAAGTCAACGATAGCTGCGGGGTAGTTTTCGCAGTGACCTGGATTGTGAATTTGTTTATTGGGCAGATGCGCAAGCATGGGCAAATAACGCCGTATAAAAGTTCCTTCCGGATCAAAACGCTGCGATTGGCTTATCGGATTAAAAATTCTAAAATAGGGTGCTGCATCCGTCCCCGTGGACGCGCTCCACTGCCAACCACCATTATTTGCCGCAAAATCGCCATCAATGAGCTCGGACATAAAATATTCCTCACCCATACGCCAATCAATTTGCAAATTTTTAGTCAGAAACATAGCCACCACCATGCGCAAACGATTGTGCATCCAGCCTGTTGCTTTTAGTTGCAACATAGCGGCATCCACAATGGGAATACCAGTTTTTCCCTCGCACCAGGCAGAAAATAATGTGGCATCGTGTCGCCATGGAAATGCTTCCGTATGCGGCTGCATAGCATTAAATTTACACACCTGTGGAAAGTCCACTACGAGATGCTGATAAAACTCTCGCCAAATAAGTTCACTAATCCAAGTGGTGACACCTTGGCTACCAGAATCCCATTCATTGTTGTTTGCCTGCAAAACGGCGGCAATACATTGCCGCGGCGACATTGCACCAACAGCTAAATAGGGCGATAGCGTGGAAGTGCCTTCAAGATTTGGAAAGTCACGCGCCAACTGATAATCATCAATTTTATTATCAATAAAAGCATTTAGTCTTTTGGAGGCTTCTTTTTCACCCGCAGGCCATAGCGCCGACAAATCACGCAATTCAATACCCGCAAAAAAATTGCTGATATCGTTTTTAATTATGAGTGAATGCGCAAGCTGTTTAGTTGGCTTAGCTAGCAGCTGTAGTGATAATGCCCTTGCCTGCTGTAACCATTTATTTTTAAAAGCGGTAAACACTTTATAAGGTTCATTGTTACCATTTCGCACCATGCCCGGCGGAATAATGACGCGATCATGAAAGCGTTTAACAATTAATCCTTGATTGCGTAAGGTTTCGGAGACTAGTTTATCGCGATTAAATTCATCCAGCGGATACTCGGCATTTAGAAACAGCTCTTCAACTTCATGTTCGGTGATTAAAGCTTGCAAATGGGGAATAATATCGTTTGTTTTATCAACACTAATAACCACTAAGGGAATATTAAACTTTTCCAATTCTTTACCAAGCACAACAAGATTACGTTGGATAAAATCTACCCGCACCGGCGCAACGTGATGATTTTGTAGCATATCGCGGCACACAAAATAAACTGCCAATACGCCTTGCTTAGCTTCCGCCGCACGATGTAATGCGGGGTTATCGTAGATGCGCAAATCGTTTCTAAACCACACAATTCGTTTAAACATAAAGATTTCGTGCTCAAGGTATTGTTTAAAAATTATATCAATATTCGTATTTTAAAAAAAAAGCCGCTGCTAAGCCACTGCTGTCCCACAGTTTTAAATAAAAGAAAAGCCTGTCTCCTAAGTTGAT
>JAZKHP010000063.1:0-64571 GCA_040385335.1 Pseudomonadota bacterium | reverse complement strand
ACCGCGTAGCGCAAAAGCAAAAACTAGCATTGATTGTTAAAAATGGCGTTAAGGCAGGGCCAGAGATTATCATTAGAAAGAGGTAGTTAATTTTTAGCACGATGTATGTTGAGAAAAGCCAGCGACCTAATGCCTGGCTTTTTTCGAGTTATAGCTATTCTTGACTTAGGCTTGGTTGTAGTCAGCTATGCCAGTTCCAATGAATGCAAACCATTTTTTAAACATGATATTAAGGATTTTTTATGGAAACTAAAAAAGTAAGTTACCGCGTAGCGCAAAAGCAAAAACAAGCATTGACTGTTAAAACTGGCGTTAAGGCAGGGCCAGAGATTATTATTAAAAGAGGCAGTTAATTTTTAGTTCGATATATGTTGAGAAAAGCCAGTGCCCTAATGCTTGGTTTTTTTGGGGTTATAGCTATTCTCGACTTAGGCTGCGTTGTATACAGCTATGCCAGTTCCAATGAATGCAAACCATTTTTTAAACATGATATTAAGGAGTTTTATGGAAACTAAAAAAGCAAGTTACCTCCTAGCGCAAAAGCTTGCATTAGCTGTTAAAACTAATGTTAAGGCTGGGCCAGAGATTATAATTAAAAGACAGAATTAAAGTCCTGTTTCTAAAAATCAATAACACCGACTTTCAGGAGAAATTATTTTCTTTTTGATCTCGAACGATTAATGACTAGAAACGGCACCCGCTTAGTCTAAGCTTATATTTAGTTTGGCTGGCTTGTGCGGAATGAAAAATTTTTAAAACAACAAATCAAATTTCATTAAGGAGTTTTTATGGAAACTAAAAAAGCAAATTACGTCGTAGCGAAAAAGCTTGCATTAGCCGTTAAAACTAATGTTAAGGCTGGGCCGGAAATTATTATTAAAAGAAATGATTGACGTCCTGTTCCTATAAATTCATTTATACTAAATTTAACACACTACATCAAATTTCATTACGGAGTTTTTATGGAAACTAAAAAAACAAATTACCTCGTGGCGCAAAAGCAAAAGCTTGCATTAGCTGTTAAAACTAATGTTAAGGCCGGGCCAGAGATTATTATCAAAAGAAATAATTAGCATTTTTCATCTGGTGTATTTGTTTAAAACCAGCGCTTAAGCGCTGGTTTTAAACATCCTGCAACAAGAAATAGTTATTTATAGTTACTAGATTAAGCAGTAATTTTTCTTTCTTTTAGTCCTTTTTAGGTAACTTTGAAAATAAATTTATTTACAAAGTATTGAGCCTTGATAATCGCTATGGCAATAAATTTCTCAGATACTCTGGCGTCTATTCATGCTGATCTTAATCAACGCAGCATTTTTTTTAGTGTGATGCTGGGTGGATTACTCTTGTGCTGGTTTGGTTGGTTGCTCTGGGTGCCGCTGACCATTACCAAACAAGCTAGCGGATTGATTGAAATTAACCAGCCAACATTATTATTGGTGGCATCAGCTGCTGGTCGCATAGCGGCGGTTAATATCCACTTAGGGCAGTTGGTTAAGGCTGGTGAACCCCTTATTAAAATTAATAGCGATGATGAAGCAAAGCAAATTTCCGCCTTAACTCAATCTTTAGAAAAACAACAAGAAGCTTTGGTTGCGTTACACAGGGCCAGAGATGTTGAACTAAATTCGTTAAAGCTGGAAATTAGCGCATTAGATAAGCGAACCCAAAATGCCAGGATACAGTTTGATAATGTGCGGGCTCAATATGACCAACAAGCGCAAATGGTTAAGCTATTAAATAGCGCATCCTCGGCAGTTTCAAAAATTGAATTACAAAGGGAGCAGTTGCAGCTTAAGCAAATTCACGAACGCTTATTAACCAAGCAACAAGAATTAGCCAATTTGTCTGCGCAGTCCCAACAAACTATTGCGCGCAAGGAATTGTTGTCCACACGCAATACGCAAGACAATGCCAATCAACAATCGCGAATCTCTGCATTGGAATCTGAGCTTTCACAGCAGCAACAAATGTTAATACATAAAACCCTGAGCTCGCCAAAAATTGCAAAAGTTGCTGAAGTGATGCCCTTGCAAATCGGCCAATGGATTAATGCGGGTGAACAATTGGCCACGCTATTTCCGGAAGGAGATTTGCGTGTTGTTGCGCAATTTAAACCTGTGGATGCGCAGGGATATTTGCAACTTGGGCAGAGCGCAAAAATTCATGTGGATAATTTCCCCTGGCTGCAATACGGCGCACTGGATGCCAGGGTTGTACAAATAGATCAGGCGGAACGGCACGGGTTTATTCGTGTTGTATTAGCCTTAAATGATGCTAAATCTTTAGCCTTGCAACATGGCATGAGTGCCGGCGTTAGCATTAGTGTTGCCAGTGCCACGCCCTGGCAATTGTTGCTACAAAGCCTCGGTCGCCGCCAACTTAATCTTTAACCAGGTAAATATCCCTCATGAAATATGCCTGGTCAGCGCCTGAAGTTATGCAAATCTCACAAATGGATTGTGGGCCCAGTTGTTTAAAAAGTGTGTTGCAGGGGTTTCATATTCCGGTGCATTTTGGCCACCTGCGTGAGGCTTGCCAAACGGGTGTCGATGGTACTTCCGTTAACACTATTGAAGAGCTGGCTTGTGAATTAGGTTTAGCGGCACAACAAGTATTGGTGCCGCTAAATCATTTGCATTTACCCGAAGCTGAAGTGGCTCCTTCTATCCTAATCACACAGTTACCCAATAATTTAACGCACTTTATTGTAGTCTGGCGCAGTCTGGGGGCCTGGGTGCAAATCATGGACCCATCGCATGGAACCCATTGGCTAAGATGGGAGGCCTTGAAACAGAAAGTTTATTTGCATCGCATGTCGCTCTCAAAAAAAGTATGGGAGGCTTGGGCGGATAGTGATGAGTATCGTCTGGCATTAACACGGCGACTCAATGATTTAGGTTTTACGGCGGACGCTATTCAGAAGCAATTTGCTTTAAGCTTTCAGGATACTGATTCTGTTATTGATGAAGATACAACAACTAAAAATTGGCTTGAGATCGCCAGCCTTGATGCAGCAATTACCTGGACTGAATCTCTGCTGCAAGCCCGTGCATTAAAAAAAGGGCACGAAGCTGTAACTTTTTTACAAGCGCAATATACAAGAGCCGTGGCAACTTCTCAGCCGTGGGTCAATATGATTCCCGCGCAATATTGGTGGGCAGTTCAAGATGAACAAGATGCAGATTCACTGCAAGTAAAAGCTGCAGTAGTCGTGCGGATTGCGGGTCTTGCCGAACAAAATAGCAGCGCAGAGATAACAGAAAAAAAATTAACCCATGCGCGTATCAATGACTCTGAGCCTGGCCCCTGGGCAACCTTATCTAGAATATTATTGCCGCAGCAACATAAGCTCGCTGTTTGGCTGATACCAATTATTATTTTGGCAGCTGTGAGTGTAACCCTGCAGGCACTGTTGTTTCAGGGCTTACTGGGTATGAGTAGTTTGCTGGGGCAGCACGAGTTCAATTTTTTTATTCCCATGGTATTTGTATTTATTGCGCTCAGCTCATTGATGGAATTGCCCATAGCGCAATTGTCATTAACACTTGGCAGGCAACTCGAAAGCCAATTCCGTATTGCGTTGTTTAATAAATTACCCAAAATTCACGATCCCTATTTTCGTAGTCGCTTATTAACGGAAATGGCAAGGCGCAGTCATAGACTTTATATTCTGCGATCAATGCCTGGTTTTGCTGTGACTATATTGCAACAGCTATCGCTGGTGGTGTTTACGCTGATTGGGATTTTATGGCTGGATTTTTTTGCGGGCTTGGTAGCCTGCGTTCTTGTGGGTTTGTTGTTGTCGGCCAGTATTGTTTGGCAAAAAACCTTGCGCGATGCCATGGCGCGTGCCGAAACCCAAGCCGGCATTATCAGTATGCTTTATTTCGATACGCTAAAAGGCCTGCGCGCAATTCGCAGCCACGCCGCGCAAACTACTTTTGAAAATGAACAGGAAATCCAACTCAGTCGCTGGGGTGCTGCTCACTACAATCATAAGCGTAAACAGACGGGTGCACTCTTGCTGTTGGATCTAGTAGCGCTCTGCAGTATTGCTGCACTTATGCTTGGCAAAATTTTGTTCAATGCAAATGCGGGATTGGCAATCACAGCGCCGAGCCTATTGTGGTTTTATTGGATCCTAAGATTGCCTTATTTGGTTAAGCACCTGAGCCTGCTCATTATGGATTTGCCGCATTACGGCATAACCTTGTCGCTTTATACGGAGCTGCTCGAAGCAACAGAAGTTGAACAAGCGTTTACTCATCACCATCGGCTAACGCAAAGCGATCAGATTAATCGAGCCCCAAATCAACTTCAGGATGCCGCAACTGATTGCAAAGAAAATAAAGCAATACATTTGGGTGTAGCTGTAGAGTTCAGTGATGTATCCCTCAATGTGGCAGGCCATTCGGTGTTACAAGATATAAATATCCATATTGCGGCAGGGCAACATATTGCCATTGTCGGTGAATCAGGCGCAGGTAAATCCAGCATTTGTGAATTGTTGCTGGGCTGGCAGTTGCCGACACAGGGGCAAATTTCGGTGGATGGCAAGGATTTACAGGGTGAAACCTTACTGCAGTTGCGACAGCAAACTGCCTGGGTTGATGCCAATGTTCAGCTGTGGGATAAAAGTTTGTTGGAGAATCTGAATTATGACCATGCCAATGGCAAAGTGAGTGATGCCGGTCTCGGGGAGTTGTTGGCGGGTTTAGCCAATGGTTTGCAAACGCCTCTCGGAGAATGCGGTAAACGCTTGTCCGGCGGTGAAGGCCAGCGGGTACGCATTGCTCGCGCCATGGGTGTTATCACACCACGTCTGGTTATTTTAGATGAACCTTGTCGTGGGTTGGATCGTACCGCACGCGAGCAGCTGTTGCAAAAAATTCGCGTAATCCATGCAGACGCCACGCTGATTTGTATCACTCACGATATCAGCGAGGCGAGTAAATTTTCGCACGTGATTGTGGTTGACCAGGGGCGGGTACTTGAGCAGGGCAATCCCCAAGTGCTTTTGGCTCAGTCAGGGAGCGCGTTTAGTCGTTTGCGAAACTGTGAGCAGCAAGTATTACAGAGTCTGCTGCAGGACCAATGTTGGCAGCAGTTGCATTTGGTTAATGGACATTTACAGCGAGGTGCAGTTGTTGCAGGTCAGCAAGTTGTGGCAGCACCAATAATTCTTGAGGAGGCTGCAAATGCTTAGCCAAGCGCTTTGGGCAGAATCGCAGTTACTCAGTGGTATAAATAGATTGGCGCAAACGCTGGACTGCGCGCTTTTGGGTGGTGAGCGATTAAATGGTTGCGGCCAAAATCTGGAGCAATATGCTGAGTCCTTGGGTATCGAAGCTTTGCCAACCCAAACCACATTTGGCGAATTGCCACAAACTCTGGGCCGCTTGGTACCCGGCATTGTCAGCCTTACCCATAATTTAAAACCTGCCTATGTTTTTATCAGTGGCCGTCGCGGAAAGCAATTGCAGTTATTATTGCCGGAAGGTGGCAACTGGTCTTGTGGCATTGCCGAATTGGCAGAGTTTATTGGTCGCAACCGCGGCTGCGCGCCTGATCCGGGGACAGAAGCTGTGTTGCTTGCATTAGGTTTGCAAGGCAAGCGTCTGGCGCGCGCAAGCCATTTATTGATTCAGCAACAATTGGCGGCTCACCCGATTAGGGGTTTATGGCTATTGCGCCCGCATGCCAGCCAAGGTTTAAAAGTGGCAGCGAAGCATGCTCGGCTGGGTCGCTACGCACTGGGTTTTGCGGCAGCGCATCTGGCGGAGCGGGCAACACTTATTGCCGGTGTGAGCTTGCTCGGCTATGCCATTACTCAGGGTATTTGGGGCATTAGCCTGGTAGCGAGTTGGTTGCTTATTATGCTCAGCCATTGGGCGTTTGCTGCCTTTGGGCAAACCTGCCAATTGCAGTTGGATGTGAGGGTGGGAGTAATTGTTAAGCGTCAGTTGCAACACAGCGCCTTGCGTTTATCCGCAGAAGCCCACGCTAAAAAAGGCCCGGCACAATTGTTGGGTCAGGCGATGGAGGCCGACGGCTTACAAAATAATGCCTTGCCCGGAGTTTTTGCCGCTGTCAACGCCGGCATAGATATGTTTATAGGCTTGGGCATTGCTCTATTTTTTCAACAATGGCTTCTCGCCACTTTGCTGGTCGCATTTTTGTTAGCAAGTAGCTATCCCATAATCCAATTTGGCCAAGCCTATCGTGGCTGGGCGTCCCGCCGTACACAATTAAGCCAGCTGACCATAGAACATATTCAGGGCAGTCGTACCCGTTTGATGCAATCTAGTCCAGAGCGCTGGCACCAAGATGAAGAGCGTCAGTTGCAGCAGTATTGGTTGGCATCAGTGCAAATGGATAGATATGCACTTTGGTTGCAAGCCCTAATTCCGAGTTTATGGTTAATTAGCGCCAGCGCTATCTTGTGCATTGCAATTATGTTTTCCGACTTGGACATTGTGCAACTCGCTGCTTTGTTGGGTGTTATTTTAATGGTTTGGCAGGCGTGGCACAGCATGGCCGATAGCTGCCAACAACTGGTGCGTAGCTGGCATTCCTGGCAGGAAATTCAAGACCTGCTGAGGCAAAATGCACAAGCCCATCTAGCGCCACTCGATACAAGCGAGCCGCAAGTTTCCCTGGCAACCCTGGCGGTAAATCAGGTCTCCTTTGGCTATGCCGCCAATAGACCTATATTGCGAGGTGTGACTATGCACTTGCAAAAGGGTCAGCAGTATCTTCTCCAGGGCGAGTCGGGCAGCGGCAAATCGACTTTGTTGGCGCTCTTAGCCGGGCAGGCCAGTCCACAGCAGGGCTGGCTACTCTGTAATGATCGCGATTTGCAAACTCTGGGGCATCAATACTGGCGAAAAAAAATCTGCTGGGTACCGCAATATCACGAGAATTATTTATTTAGCGCAACCCTGCTGTTTAACTTATTGCTTGGCCGCAATTGGCCGCCCACCCAGCAAGATCTGGACGAAGCAGTAACTGTGTGTGACAAGCTCGGATTAACGCCATTGCTTAACAAAATGCCAGCCGGTATTTTGCAGTCAGTCGGCGAGATGGGTTGGCAATTATCTCAGGGTGAACGCAGCCGTGTTTATCTGGCGCGGGCGCTGCTACAAAAACCTGATTTCCTATTACTCGACGAAAGTCTGGGCGCGTTGGATTCCGCTACCAGCTTACGGATACTGGCAAGTTTGCAGACAGAATCTGCGGCAACTTTGTTATGTATGCATCCCTAAAAATTTGTTGCCACATGATCTGAGTCGGTATATTCCGTTTGGAGCAATGGCAATAAAGTAAGTACCTTCCAGTGAGGCCCCTAGTTGCTCATTGAAATCCCACATGCGAAACGTGAATATCTCACAAGTCCCTTCGGTATTAATGCACATACACTCCCTTCAAAAATGCGTAACTTAAGCACTGCAACAGGTGAACGCAAGGAACTGTGATCAAGATAATTATCTTGCCGGCCAAGGAGATGGCCGACACCAGTTCACTATGTGCGAGGGTGATACAAGGAGTTGAGGCACAAAATAATTAGCCCGTTAACCCTCGTAACTTGTCCTGGCAGACGCCATTTTTATGGTGTTCTGCCTGGTTATTCTATTCGCTCGCATGACATAAAAAATTGCTAAATCACTGCATAAGGAAAACAAAATGGGAACCTGGTTTTTGATTTATTGCAAACCTAAACAAGACATTCGAGCTGAAGAGAATTTAATGAGGCAAGGTTTTCATGTTTTTAGGCCAACAATTAATGTGATAAAAGCAAAAATAGGCTGCGAGAATTCTATCTCTTGTGAATCGCTATTTCCTCGATATGTATTTCTCAATGTAAATCCTGAAGTTCAATCAATCGGCCCTGTTTTATCCACTTTGGGCGTGGCTAGCTTCGTTAAGTTTGGCGATAGGTATGCCACTGTTTCAGAGCGATTAATCAATGAAATAAAAGTCAATGCGGAGACACAATCTCTCGCGGCTGGAAGTCGTGAAGCAATAAAAGAAGGCGATGAAATTTACGTAAATGGCTGCGGTTTTGATCAAGTAAAAGCGATCTATTACAATCCCTGCGGTAATATGAGAGCTTTAATTTTAATGAATATCATGGGTAAGGAAGCCAGGTTGTCAGTGCCTGTGGAATCCATATCCAAAGTTGTTGCCTACTCTGACACTAAGCGTGTTGATCAGCAGACTAAAACCAAGCTAGTTAAATGGAAATAATCCATATTAATAATTGGTGGCTCAAACACGCATTTTCATCTGAGTTGAATTGTACTTACTTAAGCTGGTCATACTCGCGTCAGCGGGGATCCGTTTTTTTTGATTTTTCGCTTTTTCTAATATAGGTTTAAAAAATTGCAATAGCTGCAAGGGCACAGTAAAAAACGCTAAAAGTTTGTAAATTATTGCGCCTATTTATTAAGTGTATAGATAGCGTCAGTTTTATTTTTTGCTATTTTCTATCCCATCAATCCAGCTCCGCACTAATTTATAATTATCATCAATTAAAATCATACTCGCGTTGTGACCTACTCGAATTGTGCCGTATGTATCTGCAATTCCCATCATGGCAGCAGGATAGGCACTCGCCATTCGAATCGCTTCATCAAGCTCAATGCCAACCATTTCTACGGTATTTTTTATGGCGGAGAGCATATTTAAATCTGATCCGGCGAGAGTGCCATTCGCAGTGGCTAAACGACCTTTTTCACTGCGAATTATTTCACCATTTAGCATAAATGATTTATCTATAGCACCTACGCTTGGCATTGCATCAGTGACTAAAATCATCTTGCCTTTTGCTTTTGCCGCCCGCGCAATTTTTAGCGTGGCAGGGTGTACATGAAAGCCATCAGCAATAATGCCACACCAGGTATTTTCATTTTCAAGTGCCGCACCAACCATGCCAGGTTCACGACTGGTGAGCGGCGTCATTGCATTAAATAAATGTGTGAAACTCGTCAGGCCAGCGTTAATTGCAATTTTAGTTTGTTCGTAGCTAGCAGCACTGTGACCAGCGGCAACAATAATACCTGCGTTAACCAGGCGGCTAATGATTTCTGGTGTAGTTAATTCCGGCGCTATGGTTATTAAAGTTTTGCCCACTTTTAATGAGCTAAGCAATTGCAATGCTGCCTCATTAATAATTTTAAATTTTTCTGCATTGTGTACTCCTTTGCGCTCGGGATTTAAAAATGGACCTTCTAAATGAATACCCAAAACCCCTGGCACTTTTACAGCAATTGCATTGGCAACAGCATCGATGGCTTTTTCCATTACGCTTATATCATCGCTAATTAACGTGGGGTAAAAGCCCGTCGTACCATATTGGCGATGTGCTGCACCCATAGTTCGCAATGTTGCGAGGGTGGGTGCGTCATTAAATAATACACCGCCACCACCATTGACTTGGGTATCGATCAAGCCGGGAATTAATCTATGCCCTGTTAAATCAATGTGCAGGTCAATATTTTCAGGTAAGTTATTTTCATGGCATAGCGCAATAATTTTCTCATGCTCAATAATAATTGCGCACTGGTTTAACCATTCTCTACCCGTAAATATTTTGCCATTGCTTAGCGCAGTAACCATTAAAAAGTCTCCGTGATCTTGAAAAATTTCTTATGTCATTGTGATCTTTGTAAGTTTGGAGGTAAAGCTATTCGTGATGCCTTTGGGGCCCTTCCAGATCACGCTGTTTGATATTCTGGGTTTAATGTGATTTCTCTTTAAAGCTGAGCAAGTGTTGTTATAGCGCGGGTCAGTTGAGCCACAATAGTGAAGCAGAGCAGCCTCGTCGCCCAAGAGAGAATTTTTTAATCCGACAATTGACAATTGCCGCTATTCAATTTACAAGGTTATCAAAGCGATTTACTAGGCTACACTTACATGATAACGTCCAGTGTAGTGAAACATTAATGGAGCGCTAAGGTGAAAAATATCCAAAGAATTCCGCTGGCGATTATTTTAATATTTTGGGCTTTTAGTCTTGCACAAGCTCAGCCTTCCTTAGAGAAGCTGTGGTTAACGGAAGATTTAAAGGTGCCCGAATCGGTGCTTTATTATAATGACGAAAAGTCTAGCTATCTATTAGTGTCGCAAATTGATGGTGATGCTGTGGGTGTTGATGGCAAAGGTGGCATTGCCAAAATGACGGAAAGTGGTGGGTTGGTAGCGCCAGATTGGGTAACGGGTCTCAATGCGCCCAAGGGCATGGCAGTGTTTGAAGGCAAATTGTATGTGACAGATATTAATGAAGTCGTTGTTATTAATATAAAAAAAGCTAAAGTTGAACAAAAAATCCCAGTTGCCGGTTCATTATTTTTGAATGATGTTGCTATAGATAAGCAAGGTGTGATTTTTGTATCTGACACTCGCACTAACAAAATTTACCGCATTCAAGGCGGGGCCGTTGATACTTATCTTGATAAAGTTGATGGTGCTAATGGCTTGAGATTTGTGGGTAACAATTTAGCAGTAGGTGCAGGCACACATTTATTGTTGGTTGATAATAATAAAACTCGCTTACCTCTCGCATCGGGATTTGGACAGCCTATTGATGGCATTGAAAGCCTTGGGCGCGATGGATTTATTGTCTCCTGCTGGGCGGGTTTAATCTATTACGTAGATATTAATGGTCATCTGGATTTACTACTGGACACTCAGCAAGCAAAAATTAACGCTGCGGATATTGGTTATAATAAAGAAGCTAAAACAGTGTATGTACCTAACTTTGCCAAAAATTCTGTAACTGCTTACCGCTTAAAAATAAAATAAATAAGCGCTGGCATTTTTCTATTTGGTTCTAAAGCGAAATGCTCTTTTAACATTTCGCTAGTATTTTAAATGCTTCAATCTTATTTTTTATCCAAGGTATCTCCCTGTTCCATACTAATGGGTGTCTGATACTGTTGTTTCCAATCCTCATAGGGCATTCCGTATATACGCTCACGCGCATCTTCATAGTCCAGCGCAATTCCTTGTTCAAAGCCTGCGGCTACATACCATTTACTCAAACAATTGCGACAAAATCCCGCGAGATTCATTAATTCAATATTTTGTACGTCGGTGCGTGTGCTTAGATGGGCAATAAGACGTCTTAGTACCGCAGCTTCAAGAGATGTTTGTGTTGTTTGGTTTAAATCGGTAATTTTCATAAAGCTGGTCACCTGTGAAGTGATTAAAAGTAACGCCTATAGTGATAGATGTCCTTGGGAGTTGTGAATTTACTTTAAAGCTAGAAATAAAGTCTACTTTTGGCGGATATCGAGCGTTTTCGCCATTGTATATTAAATGATGCAGTGCTTATTTTCCTGAATTGATATTCGTTTTTTGCGCTTGAACCTCAAACGATTCAACCTATACTCAAAGCGAATCATGGTTTTGTAAATGCGTCCCAGAGGAATTGTGCGTGAATATTATTCTTGGAATCATCGTTGTGTTCGGGTGCATCATTGCCGGCTTTACCTTGCACGGTGGACAAATCATGGCGCTGTACCAGCCGCTTGAGGTACTCATTATTTGCGGTGCATCATTAGGTGCGATGATTATTGGCAACCCTCTATCGATATCGATTGGTGTGTTTAAATCTGCCGGCGCGCTTATGTCGCCATCAAAATATAACAAATTGCGTTATTTAGAGTTGTTAACCTTGTTGTACGATATTTTTAACAAAACACGTCGCGAGGGTTTAATGGCGATTGAAGGTGATATTGAAGAGCCTGAGGCTAGCCCCATCTTTTCTAATTACCCGTCGCTCTTGAAAGATCATCATGTAATTGAATTTATTTGCGATTATCTACGCATTATGGTCGCGGGCAATATGGCTCCTCATGAATTAGAAGCACTTATCGATCAAGAGTTAGACGGTCATCATCAAGAAGCTGCGCTAGTTCCGGGAGCCATTACCGCAGCAGCCGATGGTTTGCCAGGCTTTGGAATCGTGGCGGCAGTTTTGGGTATCGTTATTACCATGGGTAAGCTAGGCGGTCCACCTGCTGAATTAGGCCATTCAGTGGCGGCTGCGCTGGTAGGTACCTTATTAGGTATTTTGTTTGCTTATGGTTTTATTGGCCCGTTTGCCTCTTATCTAAACCATAAAAATCGTGATGAAGCGCACTTTTATAACTGCATTAAGGCTTGTTTAGTGGCGTCCATGAATGGTGTGCCGCCGCAAATTGCGGTGGAGTTTGGTCGTAAAGTTCTTTATCACAGTGTTCGACCTAGTTTTAAAGAACTGGAAGAACAATATCGTGCTAAAAAATAAAGGACATTGATAATGGAAAAGGGCGCGCAGCAACCGATTATTATTAAAAGGAAAAAGGGCCATGGTCATGGTCATCATGGTGGCGGATGGAAGGTGGCGCTAGCGGATTTTATGACCGCAATGATGGCATTTTTTCTATTAATGTGGCTGTTAGGAAGTACCACTAAAGATGAGCAAAGAGCTATTTCGGGTTATTTTATGGACCCTACGAGCGAATATAATATTGGTATGGGTGGTGTAAATGCTGGGTTGGTGGAAATGGATCAACCACTATTAGACACAAGCGATACTGATCCTTTGGCAGAAAAACAACAGAACCATGATCATACGGAAGATAGTAGCCAACCAGGCACTGCAAAAGACATTAACGAAATAAAAGCAAAAAAAGAATTAGAGCGTATTGAAAAAGAACAGCTGGATGACTTGCAAGCGAAGATGGAAGCGCAGATTAAAGAGAACGAAATATTTCAGGAAGTCAAAGATCAAATTCTGATTGATTTCACTGCGCTCGGTTTACGTATTCAAATTGTTGACAAGGATCAGCGCCCCATGTTTGATTCGGGCAGTGTGCAGTTGAGATCTTATTCTGAGGCTGTGCTCAATGCATTGGGACCGCTTTTAGATAAAGTGCAAAATAAAATCAGTGTTACCGGACATACAGATTCGACGCCTTATGGTACAGGTGCGGCTTACACCAACTGGGAGCTCTCGGCAGATCGTGCTAACGCAGCAAGACGCGCTTTATTAGCCGGAGGTTACCCTGAAAATAAAGTGGCGACTGTGCAAGGTATGGGGTCCGCCTCACCCTTTTTAATTGATAAAACGGATGATCCCATCAATCGCCGCATTGCTATTATTGTGTTAAAGAAGACGGTTGCAGATGCGCTTAGCAATGGCGGGAAAGGTATTAATAGCAAGGATTTTATTTTGTCTTCCGATGAAGCCGCGCCGCAAATTATGACGCAAAAAGAAGTGGATGCTGCAACAGATGCGCAAGAATAATCTGGTTGTAAGTTTTTTGTAATTAATTGAGACAATACGTTTTTAATCCTTTGTTTGTTCTCTTAGGTATAATTCCCCTGCCTCATTATTCATCGCAACATCTAAGCAACTGACTAAGCTATAATTGCTGTCTTTTTTGCCAACTTATTAAGAACAATTTTAACTTTATGATTAATTTAAAAACTGAACTCGCCAAGCGTCGCACCTTTGCCATTATTTCTCACCCGGATGCCGGTAAAACTACAGTCACCGAAAAGTTGCTGCTTTGGGGGAATGCAATTCAAATCGCGGGCTCTGTAAAAGGTAAGCGTGGTCCGCATGCCAGATCTGATTGGATGACCATGGAGCAAGAGCGTGGAATTTCGGTAACTTCGTCGGTTATGCAGTTTCCTTACAAAGGCCGTGTGGTTAATTTACTGGATACCCCTGGGCACGAAGACTTTTCCGAGGATACTTATCGCACCTTGACTGCGGTTGACTCGGTGTTAATGATGATCGATTGCGCCAAAGGTGTTGAAGATCGCACGATTAAATTAATGGAAGTTTGTCGGTTGCGCGATACTCCTATTTTAACCTTTATCAATAAAATGGATCGCGAAAGCCGTGGTGCTGTTGAGCTACTTGATGAAATTGAAGAGGTATTAAAAATTTCTGCGGCACCCATTAACTGGCCGTTGGGCAGTGGTAAAGAATTTGTGGGGGTATACAATTTTTATACCGATACCATTCATGTTTATCAACAGGGTATGGGGCATACCATTCCGGATGATATTCAAATTAAAGGCTTGCAAAGCGAAGAGGCAACGAAACTGCTGGGGTCTTACGCTAGCGATGTGCGCGCTGAAATTGATTTCGTGCGCGGTGCAACAAATCAATTTGATTTGCAAGAATATTTGGCTGGCCGCATGACTCCGGTTTTCTTTGGCACGGCACTGGGCAATTTTGGTGTGCGGGAAATGTTGGATGGTTTCGTCGAGTGGGCGCCAACGCCGCAAAGCCGTGACGCACAAGTGCGTGTTGTTGAAGCCAACGAAGAAAAATTTAGTGGTTTCATTTTTAAAATTCAAGCCAATATGGATCCCAAGCATCGCGATCGCATAGCCTTTATGCGTGTTTGCTCCGGTGTTTATCAGCAAGGCATGAAAATGCGGCATGTCCGCTTGGGTAAGGATATAAAGATTGCGGATGCAGTCACTTTTATGGCGGGTGATCGCAGTACCGTTGAAGAGGCCTTAGCAGGCGATATTATTGGTCTCCATAATCATGGCACCATTCAAATTGGTGATACGTTTACCGAGGGTGAAAATTTAAAGTTCACTGGCATCCCGCATTTTGCTCCGGAATTATTTCGTCGAATTCGCTTGAAAGATCCGCTCAAAATGAAACAACTACAAAAAGGTCTGCAACAACTTTCAGAAGAAGGTTCAACACAAGTGTTTTTCCCCCTAAACAATAATGATATCGTCGTCGGGGCGGTTGGTGTGTTGCAGTTTGAAGTGGTAGCTTATCGCTTGAAAGACGAATATAAAGTTGAAGCAATTTATGAAGCCGTCAATGTCACCACTGCGCGTTGGTGTGACTGCAGCGATGCAAAAAAACTGGAAGAGTTTAGTCGAAAATGTAGCGATAACCTGGCGCTTGATGGCGGCGGCCATTTAACCTATTTGGCTCCTTCGCGGGTAAATTTGTCGCTTACTCTGGAGCGTCATCCGGATGTTGTTTTTAGATCGACTCGAGAGCATTAATTTTTAAACATATTTCAAGCTTGGCCATAAGATCAGCACGACTTGGGATTTATTGGCTACACTTAAGGCAACTTACAACATTTTTAGTGTGATAGAGTTGAATATGATTGAGAGCCATTTGTGACCAAGACTGCAGGAAATGATGATTTAGTATGGGATTTAGACGCGTTTAATCAGCGGCAGCGAGCAATTGATTTTGTATTGGGTTTTGAAAATAAGCTTTGCGTGTTTTCGAATTCGGTTGAGCAACTTTACACCAACTACAACATATTTTTTCCGCGTGAAGAAGCGCGAAAATTGGTTATTCTGCCTAATCCCTATGCGCCGCATGATACGTTTAATGGGATTGATGACCCTGCAGTGACTGCGACGGGAATGACGATAATTCCCGGTATATTTAAAGAGAA
The DNA here is from genome assembly GCA_040385335.1 of Pseudomonadota bacterium. Taxonomy (GTDB): domain Bacteria; phylum Pseudomonadota; class Gammaproteobacteria; order Pseudomonadales; family Cellvibrionaceae; genus Cellvibrio. Next base: position 49,122 of record JAZKHP010000063.1, on the reverse strand, counting down.
ACCCACTTTATTTTTACGCATACCCTTTAAGCGTGGCCCTATCAAATATCGCACTATTCCTCTGCAAATGGGATTGAAAGTCGTACAGCAACAATGCCCACCTGAAAATCCTTTTTTGCCGGTGCTGATGAAAGGTGACTTGCGTGAACTTGACGCTTCGACGCCTTGTTTGCATTTGCATCGTATCCATTTGGATCGCTTGCCTTCACATTCAGGTTTGGAGCGCAATTACATTGAAAAAGTTATCCGTCAACGGCTTGATCAATTGGTTTAGCGAACAGTTTGAGTTTTGCTATGGAGCCTGAGCAGTTAGCCTACTCTGGATATAAAAAAAGCCACCTGAGTGGCTTTTTTTATATCCAGAGTAAATGGATTATTTCGGCAGGGTAAATGTAGTTGGAACAGTAAATTCAAATGTTGAACCGGTAATTGTGTCGGGTATGGCAGGGAAGGGCGCTGATTTGGTAATTGCATCTTGCGCGGCATCATTAAGTAAGTCGTAGGACGACGCAGAAATTAATGATGTGCTAATAATATCGCCCTTACGACTGATGACTACGGCAATCCGCATACTTCCTTCTTGATTACGCTCAAGCGCTCGTTTCGGATAGCGAGTATTGGAGCGAATTTTTCTTAATAGATCCGAAACATAAAATTGACGTGCTAACAATGTTTGCGCAGTTAACGCAGGTTTATCCTCTTCTTCAGCCTTTAACGCTGCTAGCCTTGCCGCCTCTGCTTTAGCGGCTGCTTCTGCTTTAGCTATTTCGGCTTTGGACAATGGCTTAACTGTTTCTACAGAAGAAGTTTGCGCGGCAGTACTTTTCGCGGCTTCTTTTTCTTTTTCAGCTTTTTCAGCGGCTATTTCAGCAGGAGTTTTTACCTTACCCCATGCAGCAATTTCAGTTGCCCGCTCTTTAGTAAACTTTATTTTATCAAAACGACTTTTTAGCTCGGGGTTAACTTTGCCAGCCTTTAAGACATCAACTTTAAAATCTGATGAAAGCGGCACTTTGCCAACCCAGGTGCTCAACAGCATGGCAAAGAATTTTTCACTGGGAATATTGCCCAGCGCTACATCATTTACAAAAATATTAACACCTTTAGTTTGCGCATAACTGAATGTTATATGATCATTCTGCATGAGGCGGCCTTTAAACATGCTGTCGAACTTCACCATGAAATCAGCTTGATCCGTCAGTTGTGCCTGGGTGTTATTGATAGCCATGCCTTCTATCCAGGTACGGCTAAACCGACGAGTCGTCATCCCTTCTGGTGACACAATCTTCAATTCCATGCGCAATGATGGAGCGTTCGCCATGGTGGTAGCGTCGCTGCCGGGAATGCTAGAGTAAAGAGCGCCAATAAATTGTTCTTTACCCAGTTCGGAATGAATAGCTAAGCCATTTAATGTAGGCTCAGCAGCTTTAGAGCACATACAAATGGCCATAAGCACACAACTAAGGTAAAGAGATATTTGATGTTTTAAGTACATAACGTTGTTTCTCTCACTCTGTGTTGATAGGGTTTGATTTGACGTAGGATTCCTCCCTTATAGCCCCAAGTATAATATATAAAATGATATTTACAGGCTAATATCTAGGTAAAGTTTGGAGGTTTTTATAAAAACCCTTGTGCAGCGGTTAATCCGTAAAAATATAATCATAAAAGTTGAAATCTAACTTGGTAACGACTAAGTTTTATTGTCAGAATGAAAAAACGCTTTTGCAGTTAATTATATTTTTGGGGTCAACATGGAAATTAAACCGCTAACCATGCTTTCTCGAGATTATGTTGAGCAACTTTTATCCGGCATCCCTTTTTTTAAACTCGTAAAACAACAAGATGCTTGGCAGTTTGAGTTGTTGTTACAGGCATCGCGGATGATTTCTTATCTGCCTGGCGAGGTTGTGGTGCGGCGCGGAGACAGGGATCAATGGTTATATTTTTTGTTAAAAGGACGTTTAGCTGTGTATGTAGATGATTCACAAAAAGGTGAATTAGTTAATTATGTTACTCCAGGTGAAGTTTTTGGTGACTTGTCACAATTAGTAAGTCAACCGCGCACAGCTACAGTTTTAGCTGAACCGACTTTTCGTGAATCCATCGTATTGGCAACAGACTCAAATATTTTTGGTGATATTAACTCCACCCGTCCTATCTCCGTTCTCACCAAGTTAGCTTACTATCGCAACACCGTGCATAATTTGCGCTGGAAGTTAGAAGTTTATCGCTCACTTCATCTTCAGCATCCGTTGGCGAATAAGCACCGGCAAGTCAAATTGTATGGTGGTTTAAAAGATACTATTGGTGAGTTGCATGCGCTCTATGAACAGGCTCAAGCCTTAGCCTTGTTGTTGTTAGAGTGGAATCGTGAGTTTGGTGTTGTAGCGCCTGATCCCATTCTCTCGCATGATCATGACACTGATGGCCAATAAAAATAATCACCGCTAAAATAATTTTCTGAGTGTGTTTATTAGATGCATTCAGCATCTCCGAACAATATCAATAAGCCTGCTACACTTCAAAAATAAATACCCATTTCTTATTGTTAAGCCATCGGTCGATTTGTCTATGAAATTTGAAGACATGAATCTTACGTATGGTTGCCCGTTGCAATTGCAATCTAGCAATAGTGCCGGTCAACCAGAACGGTTTTCTTGCCGCTTAATAGGTTGCTTACCTGGCCGCAGTATTTTGTTATCTGTTCCCAAGGTTGGTGGAAAGTTAATACGTTTTCGACCAGGCCAAAAAATTGTGACTCGTCTAATGGTAGATAATGGAATAGGTATTTTTGTTAGTGTTGTAGAAACACAGACGTCTGATCCTTACCCTATCTTACATATCGCTTATCCAGAAAATGTAAATTTTAAGGGCATTCGTGGCGCAACGCGTGTCGACATAAAGCAGCCTGCAGTAATTGTAAATCTCACAGCTGATTCTGATGAAGTGAGGCAAGGAGCTGTTGTGAATATTAGTATTTCCGGGGCGAGGATAGAAGCAAGCGGGCTAATTGGTGAAATAGGGAATGCGATAAGATTAGGTTTGAAAATAAATGTAGCTGGAATAGTGCGAGATCTGAGCGTTGAGGCGATTATTCGTTCTCGTGTTGAGCCAGAATCTTCAAATGCTAATCCGAGGGAAGTAATTACCTATGGAATACAATTTACGGAGACAGATGAGGATAGGCTGCTGTTATTGTATGCCTATGTCTATTCTCAAATCGAGAATGAGGACATTACGAATTAGACGGCATGTGTTCGCATCCCAATTATAAAAGGCAAGTAATCAGCGATGTCGATAAGTGGAGTAGTGTAAACGATCAGAAATTGTTGTGACTTCAAAAAGCAGTATGCCTATAAATAAAGCGCATTATTCACAATATATCAATCTGCAAAAATAAAGGGTGCCAATAGGCGCCCTTTATTTTTGAGGAGACGGAAATTAAACGCTAGTAGCGGCTGCAGCTGCAGGAGCTGCGGCCTTTTTAGCTGCTGGAGCTTTCTTAGCAGTTGCTTTTTTAGCTGGAGCTTTCTTAGCAGTTGCTTTTTTAACTGCAGGAGCTTTTTTAGCTGGAGCTTTTTTCACGGCTGGTTTTTTAGCGGCTGCTTTTTTGACGGCTGGTTTTTTAGCGACTGCTGCTTTTTTGACTGCTGGTTTTTTAGCGGCTGGAGCTTTTTTGGCAGTAGCTTTTTTAGCGGTAGCTGGTTTAGCGGCTTTTTTAGCTGCTGCTTTAGCTTTAACGGCTGCTTTTTTATCGGCTATTTTCTTTTTAGCGGCGGCTTTTTTAGCAGCTGCACTAGCTTTTACTGCTTTCTTCTTAGCGGCTACTTTAGCTTTAGCGGCGGCTTTTTTAGCTGCTGCTTTAGCTTTTACAGCTGCTTTCTTAGCAGCTACTTTAGCTTTAGCGGAAGCTTTTTTATCAGCTGCTTTTAAGCGTTTAGCAACAACAGCTTCTGCTTTAGCAACAGCTTTGTCATGGGCGCCTGCAAGTTTATTGGCAGCCTTAACAGCAGCAACATTTTTCTTGGCTTCTGTTAAAGCATTTTTTGCAGTAGTGGCTACTTTTTTAGCGCTAGCTACACCAGCTTTAGCAACAGCTGTTTGTTTAGCGGCAACTGGGCCTTTCTTTTTAGCAGAAGAAGACAATTTACTTTGCGCCGCTTTCAAAGCTGCATTTGCTTTGGAGGCATCTTTCGCTAAACCAGCAATTGCTTTTTGTGCGTCGGCAGCTTGAGCAGCGCGCGCTTTTGTTAAGTGAGTTTTTAATTGAGCGAGTTGTTGTTCTAATCCCGCGACTGAGTTAACGGAAGTTGCTTTGCGTGCTGCCATGGTGTGTTTCCTATTAGATGATTCGGATAGACGAAAAATGGTTAAAAAAATACTACATGTATACGTTAAAACTTTATTGGAAAAATTCAAGTTTTTTAATCGTTTTTTTGTAAAAAACTGCATTTATTTTTGCAAAAATGGCAAATTTAATCGTGTTGAGAGTTTTTTTGTCTCAAAACCGGTTTTTTTGCTCCGCAGATTTGTTTTTAAAATAAAATTTGTGAGGTGCTTGAAATGGTGATTTTTTACAAATTTCTTTGCTTGAAAAACTTTATTAACAGCTATATCTACTTTTTTTTAGCTGGTTCCTTTAGTGAAATAAATTGTTGAATTGTGTTTTTGAGTTTGATTTTTTATTTTTATTTAGTCGTTTTGGAGGTTTTTGCGTTCTTTCGTACGCTAGATTTCCATCCAAAATCCGATGCTGAAATTGTTTTGATTGCTATTTTCTGTTTGCTGCAGCACTTTAAAATTTTATTAAAGTGATTTTTTTTCCGCGAATTGCCACCAATTTGTTTGTATATACATACAGCAATTGCATTGCTAGGGTTTTTATTGATGGAATATTTCGCTGTGCAGAAAATTATTTATTGCAAGGTAGATTGTTTTTTTACGAGTATTGAAGTCAATAATGATCCTTCTTTGCGCTTTCCTTCGATAGCAGTTGATGTCTATATGAGTGGATGAAATAAATTCGATGAGCGATTTTAAGACTCCTCAATAAGCGATTCGTGCAACTTTGTAGGTGTACCGGCAAGATGTTGCGTCAGATTTTATTATTCTTTTGCATCCTATGGTTGTATACCAAACAGCGCTATTGTCAACACTTCATATTTTTACGATTAGTGGAGTTGTTGAATCATGATCTTTGAGGCGGGCATTTTTAGCTGTCAGCGAGAAAAGTTATTGTTAATGTGGTGCTGAGCCTATTGTAGAAATTATTTGCTGGCGTATTTGAATAAGTGATTCTACGGTTTTTGCAGGTGTTTGCTTTAATAGGCTTAAGCAAAAAAGTAGCGAATGATTAGGAGGCGCTAAAGGTCTTACGTAGTTAATCTTAATGGCGATGATAATTTCGCCCTAATAATCGCCGGTAAATAAAAGATCTGATGCGTGGAGAGTGACTGCTATGCGACTTGTAGAGCTAAATGTTAAACGATGTGTTGGTTTACAAATTTAATATTTTTGCACGAGAGGAAGGTTTTGGTCATTTATAGGCGTTTATATAGGTGCGCTTATATAAGTTGGATCGTGACATCGATGATTGGTAAGTATTACTGCGCGCCGGATAATATGATTTAGGGGTGCGCTTGCTGGATTTACTACATATAAATAGTTGTTTGAGCCTGACATCAAAATTACTTAGGCGTTGGTTGGGTGTTAATGGCGGTTTGAGAATGATTTTTGGGTTGTTAAATATTCGTGAAGTTAAGATTTCTCAATTTCACGGCAACGACGATTGAACCGGCCGGGATTAAAGTAGCTGGTGTTGAATCCCTTTCGTTGAGTTGTAAAACCGCCACCTGCTAGCAAATTGTGATGCACCTGTTAGGTACTGCCATAACATTTGTTAATCCTGGAGAAAATATACCGCTTTTAAGAATTGGATTTGTTTGCTTAATGAGTGAGTGTTCGTAGCGCCGAGTGGAGATCTAGCGGTGAGTAATCCAGGAAAATTAAAGGGTGAATGACATTAAATTATAAGTGGCTAATGAGGGTGGAGAAATGGAAGTCATATTGAGTGAACGAAGCAGAGGATATGGTTTGGGCTTTAAATGAGTTGGTCACATCCTTGTGATGTTTGCGTTAGGTATTGTCAAAGCTGTCGTAGCTGTGACGCACATGAACAGGTTTTTGGTAATGCTTGGCTCGGTCTGAACTAAAATGGTCGTGGAGGGTATCTTTCATTAATTTGGGGAATTCGGTTTGCTCTATTCGTATTAAATGTCTGTGATCACCTGCCTCCATATAAATGGCATCGTTGTTGATAAGCTCCTCATCCCAAATTACATCAATGCCATAAGCTTTACCTAAGGGTGGTACTGCGCCTGCATCGCAATCTTTAAAAAACTGCATAAGCTCATCCTCTTCAACGAGGTGCATATGACGATCAAAAATTTGGTTAAGCGTATGGCGCAAAATTTTATGGCTTGAGGGTAAAACGCAGAGAGTATAATGAAAGTCTTCATCACGTAGTAGAACGCCTTTGGCAAGGCAATGAGTATCAATGCATGCTACTTTTGCAGTATTGAAAGAACCCTCAGCGTAAGCATGGGGATGCAGTGAAAATTGAATATGATTGGCATTTAAAAATTTTTCTATAGTGATAGCAACGCCCATAATGTAATACTCCAAAATGGTGAATATGAAACAGCGTGTTGAAATTTCATTATCTATTGCAGTATAAGAACAAAATTTCGGCGCGTAGGAAAATTTTCGCCGGTAAATGTCAAAAATTAGATGATTTAGGTCTATATGAAATGGAGGGTAAGAGCATAATTTCAAGTAGGAATGCAATCTAAAAAGCAAAAGGCCTCGCACGAGGCCTTTTGTTGATTGCAAAGAGTTAAGCGGCGGTACTGGCGAGTTGTTGGCGTACGGAAGCTAATTTGACACAAGTGACGAATACTTTCATTGCTTCGACAACTTCAGGCACTGTAGGCACCGAGGGCGCGATACGAATATTGCGATCTTCCGGATCTTTACCGTAGGGATAGGTAGCGCCTGCAGGTGTTAATTTCACACCAGCCTCTGCGGCCAAACGAACAGTTTCTTTTGCGCAGTTTGCGCGAGTGTCAAACGACACAAAGTAACCGCCCACTGGATTCTCCCATGCGCCCAAATTTGTCCCCTCAAATGCGCCTGACAAGGCGTTTAACACGGCTTCGAAACGCGGGTTAAGTAGTTCAGCATGTTTCTTCATGTGCGTCATTAATGCGGCGCGATCAGGCAAAAAACGCGTGTGGCGAATTTGATTTACTTTATCGGGGCCAATAGTGCAAGCGCCCAAGGCTTTCTTAAAACCTGCCAAATTGCCATTGCTTGCGGCTAGAAAGGCCACTCCCGCACCCGCCTGAGTAATTTTAGAGGTTGATGCAAACTGAATAACAGAATCTGCAGTTCCGTTGCGGCGACAGGCGTCCGCAATGCTGGTCAATGACGGAGGATTCGCGACTAAATCATGAACGGAGTAAGCGTTATCCCAAAACACGCGGAAATTGGCGCTAGCAATCAAGCCAAGTTTGGCGATACGTTCTACTGTCTCATTGCTGTAAACGACACCAGTTGGGTTTGAATATTTGGGGACACACCACATACCTTTGATGGTTTTGTCGGCTTTGATAAGTGCTTCCACTGCGTCCATATCGGGGCCAGTTGCGGTCATGGGTACGGTGATCATCTTAATGCCGAGTTGTTCACAAATTGTGAAGTGGCGGTCATAACCCGGTACAGGACAAAGAAACTTTACTTCGCTTTCATTTTTCCACGCGCTGGCAGCGTCTTTTAAACCAAATAAATGTGCTGTAAATGCAGTTTGAAACATCAAAGTTAGGCTACTACTGCCGCCCACTAAAACATTCGCAGCATCCACACCCATAATAGTTGCACCCAGTTGTTTGGCTTCGGGCAAGCCATCAAGGCCCCCGTAGTTGCGGGTGTCAGTGCCGTCGGCAGCAATGTAATTTCCCTTCAGGATACCATCGAGTGCATCAGACAAATCGAGTTGGTCTGCAGATGGTTTTCCGCGTGTTAAATCAAGATTAAGTTTTTTACCAAGAATAGTTTGATAGTTGGCAGAGAGTTGGTTTTCCCATTGGCGTAATTGTTCTGGGGTCGCTTGATCCAGTTGCAAGATAATTTACCTCAATAGTTGGTGAGCAAAAAAATGAATTAAATGTGTTCGCAGAATTTTCAGGGCGCATTATAACCATGAGGCGATGATGAATTATAGCCAAGGCGGCATAAATGATTAAGTGTTGTTCAATCGAAGGAGATATATTCGCGAAATGAATCACTCTTTCAGTCGATAATTCGCTAAGGGAAAGCTTTTTAAAAAAAACGATTCCTGGTCTGGCCAGTCGTGAATGTTGATTTTTTTAAGCGATACCGCAGCGCAGAATAGTTTCCGCATGATCTGTAAAAGAATGATTTCATTGGCTTGCCAGGCTGAGCAATAAATTATTAATCGAGATACTCAAATACCTTAACGACTTTTTGAACATTTCGGGTGTGGCTAACCAAATCAGCAATATGATCTGCTTCAGCGCGCGTCACGATTCCCATCAAATAGACGGTTTTCATTTCGGTTATAGTACGTATGCGTCCGCTTTCGGCTTTATTATCGGCCAGCAGCTGCGCTTTTATCTTGGTGGTAATCCAGGAATCAACGCTTCGGTCAGCAAAATTGGTAGCTTCACGCACGGCTAATTCGTTGTGAACTTCACGCACAGGACTAAGCTTATAAACCACGTCTGCAACAATATTCTTTAATTCTTCAGTCGGCACCTGCCCGGTAAGTAAAACCAGGCCATTAAAACTGTCGATATTAATGTGCGCATGCTCAAGTTGTGGATGAGCTTTTTTAATGTTGACCCGGGCAATGGTTTCAATTTCCTGGTCGTTAAGCTTTGCTCCCATGGTCCGTTCGTTAGCTTTCATTTCGATAGGCTTGCTGGTGGTGACGTTAATGACTTCAGCACAACTCGAAATAAAAAGGCTTATGCCAAGAAATAATCCGATGAATAAATGTTTGGGCATGGTTGAATCTCCAATAAAACGTCTGAATAGTTTAGTTTGCTGCTTAAGTCGCGCTGCCAAAAAGCTGTTGGTCGATTAAATCACAAAGGCAAAAAAGTGTGAGCAAGTGTACTTCATGAATGCGCTGTTTGGCAGATACCGGCACGCGAAGTTCAATGTCTTGTGTATCTAATAGTACCCTCGCGTCGCCACCATCACGACCGGTCAGGGCAATTACGCGCATATTGCGATCATGCGCTGCACTAATTGCTTGCAATAAATTGCTGGCGTTGCCGGTAGTTGTTATCACCAATAAAATATCCCCAGCTTGTCCCAGGGTACGTATTTGTTTGGCAAAAGTATCATTGGTGTTATCGCCAAAGCTCACCACATCGGTGCCTAAATTTAATGCGGGAAGGCTGGGACGTTCTTGTTCGATACCGTTGATCAAACTGGCAGTAAAAGTCTGTGCATGGGCGGCGGAAATGCCATTGCCACAGGTAAGTATTTTTTTTTCGTCGAGCAGTGCTTCTACTATTATTTGGCTTGCCTGGGCAATGAGTGGCGCAAGCTTTTCTCCCGCATGCATAGTGGCTTCGATGCTTTCATGGAATAGGGTAATGACTCGTTGATCCATAATATTTATCTTTGTTGTGATGATTTAAAAAGCGGAAAAAGCATTTTTAATCCATTCCGGTGGACTGAAATTATCGTTGAAAGCGATAACGTCAAAACGGCAATTGGCGGTTTCAGTGAGCTTTCTTTCCTGTAAATAATACTGCGCCGTTTTAATAATTTTCCGTTGTTTTCGGATGGTAATACTTTCGGCAGCATTTGCAAATTGTCTGTGGTTACGCAAGCGCACTTCAATAAAAATAAGCTCATTGCTGTGCATCATTATCAAATCTATTTCGCCTAGTTTACAGCGATAATTTTTTGCTTGAGTGATCAGGCCTTGCTGCTGCAAAAATTTTTCAGCACGTATTTCGGCCTGCGCGCCTGCGCTTGAAGTATCCATAATTTTAGCGGACATTATCATCGACAGCTGGGATGGCGGGTTTTAAATACATTGATTTAATTGTCTTGAGGAAGATCATTTTCATTAATGACAGTCGCTATAGGTTCTGCCAATCCGTTGTTAAATCGTGCCCAGATTTGTTCGCGCTCAATGCGCCCATCAACTAATAGATGCAAGGATCCGGTGGCCCCATAAATTCGCATCTGTGGAGCTAATTTAAGTTGGGATAAGCGGGGGTATAAATGAAAAGCATCGGCCCCGAGCGCATGTAAGCGACTGTAAACAGCTGAAGATTTGGTGTTTTGTGCAAGCGCAATTTTTTCAGGATTGTTCTCATCAAATACCCAGGGCAAAGTATTAAATATCACATCATTTAAGTCTTCATTGTTGGCTGCATCAATATTGCCAGAGTAAATATTGCTGGTGGCGTAGGTTGGAATGTTATTTGCGAAATAATAGGCAAATGTCGGTTTTATTTGCCGGCCCTGGCTAGGTGTAACCGCCATGAAAATCATATCAATATCGGCGCGGCGGCGCGGTGTAAATTCAAATTTAGTCGCCAGCTGTTGCTTCAATAAATTCATGCGCGCCTGACTCTCGTCAATGGAAAATGCATTGCGCACAGAGTCGGAAAACTGATCTTGTGTTATGAACAAGCTTTCACCAACAATAGCGCCGCCGAGTTTTACCCACTCTTCATTAAACGCTTGCGCGATGCGTTCGCTCCACTCTTGCTTGGTCGCAACAACGAGCGCATGCCGAAGCCCGTCCTGAATACCTTTGCGAGCAGCTTGGCGCGCTTCATCCTCAACTGCCAAACCAAATTGGTATAGGCCGGGAATAACGTCTGCCGGTTGGTTGGTCGGCTGCGTGTCAATCGATAAATAGTTAAGCGTTAGCAAGGGCACGGGTAATTCTTTGAATTGACCAAATTGATTGACATCCTCTTTGTCGAGCGGACCAATGACGAGGTCCGCACCCTCTGCCACCGCTTGTTGATATGCGGTGGTTGCACCGCCGCTGGTGTCGTATTGGCGTACCTGAGGTGCTTGATGGGTATCATTAAAAGATTGATAGTAGGCAGCAAAAAAACCGTCGCTAACTGCCTCGCCCGCCTCTGCGAGACGACCTTTTAAAGGGAGAAGCAGGGCTATCTTTTGTGGCTGTTGTTTCACTAGTTTCTGTAACAGGCCTAACTCTTTTGGTAAGTTGCCATTGGCAGGATGGGTAGGCCATCGGCTTAACCACTTGTTCAGCTGAGCCTGCTGGGTTTCTATACTGAGCGTGTTATTTTTACTGATGGCCGCCAGGCTATACCAGCCTTGAGTTATACCGCCAGCACCTTGGCTGGCATTGGTTTCCAGATCGGCGAGCGATATATTCATCAGTGTGCGCCACAGCGCTTCTTGGTTGGTGCTGTTTGCTTTATTGTTTGCTAGTAATGCAGAGAGGCTAATGCGTTCGCTAACCGCCTCTTCCAATTGATTCGTGCGCTCAAATGCTTGCGCGCGCACTTCACGAAGGTTCGCTTCCTGTTGTGGTTCCAACGCGTTTAGGTGTCGTTCAAGGCGAGGGTTAGTTAGAATGCCGCGCGCGGCGTCGGGTTTATCTTTGGCAAGTTCAAGTAATGCGGTAATGCGGCTGTAAGTAATAAATACAGGGTCCGGCAGTTTTGCAGGGGACATCTTGTTAACGAGTGCGTAGGCTTTGTCGAGCTCACCTTGCTCAAGATAAATTTCTGCTGCTTGTAACAGTAAATTTTCGCGCTCAGGTGAGTTTTGCTGTTGTGCTTTTTCAAGTAAATTTCTGAGAGTCGACGCTTTAATATCGGCTTGTGAGTCTGTTTGTGCTGCAGCTCTCGGTTTGGAGCTGCCTGGTTTAATAGTCGGGCTGTCGCTACAGCTCGCTAGAAAAACAACTAGTAGCGTTATCAATGCAAAATTTGTTGGCCGGTTTAGCATGATTTACGGTTCCTAATAATATTAATGAGACGCTTATGAAAAATTTCCCCCCCCACGTTGATATAAAAGGTGGGGTAGAGCAAGGCACGCTTTATATTGTCGCCACGCCAATTGGTAATTTTGCGGACATGGTACCTCGGGCGATAGAAACACTACAAACGGTTGCCGTGATTGCCGCCGAAGATACGCGTCACAGTTCGCGTTTGTTCGCCCATTTTGACATAAAAACACCTGCTATCGCTTATCACGATCACAGTGATGAGCTGCGCACCGCACAATTGATCAAACGTTTGCAATCGGGCGAAAGTGTAGCCTTGATTTCAGATGCTGGCACCCCGCTGGTTTCAGATCCTGGTTATCGTTTGGTGCGCATGGCACGCGAGCAAAATATTCAAGTAGTTCCTGTTCCAGGTGCCTGTGCCATGATCGCTGCGTTGAGTGCGGCAGGGTTGCCATCGGATCGATTTGCCTTCGAAGGTTTTTTACCTGCCAAGCAAGTTGCACGCTGCGCATTTTTACACACTATTGCTAACGATAGTCGCACTCTTATTTTTTACGAAGCACCGCATCGAATTCTTGAAACATTACAGGATATGGTCAGTGTATTCGGTGCTGAGCGCGAAGTCGTCATGGCCCGCGAACTTACTAAAACCTTTGAAACAATTAAAGGTGATAAGGTTGCCGCACTGCTTGAATGGGTAGCTGCGGATGCTAACCAGCAACGCGGCGAAATTGTACTGTTAGTGCAGGGCGTAAGCAAAACCGAAATGGCCGAAATGACGTCGGAGCATGAACGGATAATGAAAATTTTATTGGCAGATTTACCCATCAAACAAGCAGCCGCAATGGGCGCAAAAATTACGGGGTTAAAAAAGAATTTTTTGTATCAATGGGCATTGGCTGGCAATGAAAAATCGATGCTGGAGTGAATCGATACTGTACTCATGTGGCTAAAAGTAAAATGGTCAAAAGCCTCAAATTTTGTTGCGGCTTTTGACCATCGATTTGTTTAACGTGCAGACTTTTTAATGATCACTTTCGCTTAATCATCAATTCATAGGCTGCATTGCCTCACGGATAATACACTTTACATTGGCCTGGTCCGCTCATAAACGCAGGGGCCACGCATTCTTTCACACAACTTTTTGAAATAGATGAAGTGACTTGGCCGGTGGTGGGATCTATAACAGGAGCTCCTCCATAACCCGTTAATTCCAACTCGGGAAATTTACAGCCGTAAGGTGTGCGACAAGCGCCATCTGAATATTCGTAACCTTTTTCACAGATTGTTGCCGCAGGTTTAATTGGTAAATAGAATTGTTGCGCAACAAATTCAACACCAATGCCAGCAAAGCCTTTGTAGCTATAGTTTCTACCTGCTGCAAAAAGCGGCTCTCCGTTAGCAAGTAGTGATTGTGCCTGCTCAATTAAATCTGCACTTGTACCTGTTTTTTCCAAATTAATATTAGAAAGACTGATGGTCCGGCTATTACTATTTAATATGTTTTGGTCGTAACTGAAACAAGGCGAAGTAATACATACAATGCCATTGTTCTCAATGCTAAAAAAGCGTTCTGTTGCACTGGTTTGCGTCGCTGATTTGTACGCGGCTTTTGCGTTAAAAACACCTAGCTTGCCAAAACTATTAAATTCTTCTGATGAGATGTTGCCGAGTAGCAATAGAGGAGTGCGATTACTAAAACTTTGCTGATCCTCTAAGGTACCTGCGCCGTAGGTTATGGAGGCGACGTAGCATTCAGGTTGACGTGTTCCATCTGCACAGGATGTTAATCTTTTATTGACGGCTTTGACAAAGTAACCTCCGCACAATGGCGATACACATTTGCGATAGTCCGGTCTGGCCGTGAAATATTCCTCACCATGTGCTGCATTTATTTTTGCCACCATAAAATATTCAATAAGAGGGCCATCAAATGCGCGCGAATCAACTGTACCGGTAACTTTTAACAAGTTGCCATCAAAACTAAAGGTCGCTTCGCGATTAGTGCCGTCGCTATCTTCATTCGGGTCCTGTGGCAATTCAAAGCCGACATCGGGGGAAGTATCTACGGAAGAGGACGTAAAAAATAATTGGCTGCCATTGCCCGGCAAAAAGCCAACAAAAGATCCAGTTAAGCGCGCACTAGTTGTCGTGCAGGGGTTGGTTATACAGCGTGCTGGTGTTACAACAACCTTGCCTTCAACAACAATAAATGGGTAAGAGCCGCGCGTTTGTGCGGAGGTAAATGCTGAAATAAAACAACTCAGTAAAATAGCTATAAAGCTAAAATATTTTAATGCTTTCATTATTTTTTTCCTCGTGAATGGGTTTAAGAATTCATTGTTGTAAGGTAAGAGTTTTTACAACAATATTGAGAGCCGAATTGGAGTTAAGAAGGCAACTTCAAATGTCGGTGCAGACAAGCTAACATCTGATTTGTGATGAAATTGTAATTAAATGTACTTGATTTTTTGCAGGAAAATAATTGTGTTGATGGGTGCCACAATGATAATTATGGTGACATTTGCGCTGGTTTTTATCTTATCGGAATTGGTTTTTCTTTTGGGTATTTTGTTTTTCGAAAAAGGCTAATGAATGATTCGAGAAAATAATTTTATGCTGTATTAATAATGAAAAAGCCGCACCAGCTAACTGGTGCGGCTTTTTCATATCACATCACGATTTGTTAAAACTTAACTGTACCTTGTACGGCAACACTTCTGGGCTCTTCGTAGAATGCGTAATAGCCAGAGCCTTTTCCTGCCGTGAGCACGCTAGCAACAGGCAATCCATTTGCATAAGTGATGATAGTCTCATTGGTCAGGTTCTTGCCGAGTAACGCAATTTCCCACATGTCGTTTATCCCGCTTAATGCGATACGTGCGTTAAGCTTAACGTAAGATGATTGCTTCATTCTCTCGTCAAGTGATGGGGTCGTTAAGTAGCTATCGCTATAAATCACATCAAGCGTATTTGTCAGTTTAAATCCGCTGCTAAAACTAAAAGTATAATCCCAACCCACATTGCCTTGAACTTCAGGAACAAACTCGCGACTTTTACCTGTTTGATCACAGAAACCATTGCCACTTGGAGACACTTGACCAAAGGAGCATTGAGCATTAGCAAATTTAGTGTATTCAAAATCGATAAAGGAGGCCCCACCACGCATTAATAAGGCATCCATAATTGCCCAGCGTCCATCGACCTCAAGACCCTGTACAACAGCCTCACCGGCATTAGTAACAATAAAGCTCAAGCCTCCATCAAACTGGCTGGTTTGCATATCCGTAAATACTGAACGGAATGCTGCTAAATTTAATTCTAATGCTCCATCAGCAAATAAAAATTTACCGCCAATTTCATAGTTTTTAACTTTTTCTTCCTGGAACTCCCAAGTACCTTCAATGCTTGGGTATATACCCCCCAAACTATTGGGTGCTGCATTGGAGCGTACATCAAAGCCGCCAGATTTAAAGCCAGTGGTATAGTTTGCGTAAAGACGGTCATGGCTATTTAAATCATGTTGAAACGTTACTTGAGGGGTAAAGCTGGATTCGTCGCGGCTGCCTGAAATTGCATGGGGATCGACCTTAAATTGGCTCCATATAATGTTGTAAGCACCTGCTACAGTACCCTCCGGTAACACGGCGCCGGTAGGCGTTACATGGTATTGGTGGCGATCGGCATCTTTAGCTTCTTTTGAATACCTGGCTCCCAAAATCAATCGGTTAGCCTCAGTCATGTTCCAGGTTGCTTGACCGAAAATAGCATAAAGTTCGCTATCCTGATTAAAGTCGCGTTGAGTTGAGGCACCGCGCAGCATATTGCCTAATACAGGTCCGAGGCTGGTAGGCGTGGAAAAGGCGGTGGCAATTACGCTATTGGTAGGTACGCTCACGCTATCATGAAATTCCAGGTTACTGCCCTGATAGAAAGCCCCGCCGAGCCAGCTTACCGTTTGCTTTTCAGAAGATGCAATGCGAATTTCCTGGCTAGTTTGACGATAATCTTCATCTGACAGAATGTTAAAGCCAGGTGCGCCAGTGAAATCACAATCGCATAGTTCTTGATAAGTGTAAGCGTTGTACCCTGTTACAGAAGTTAGTGTGAGGCTACCTAAATCATATTCGGCTGTTAATGTTGCATTGCTCGTATCGTTATAGCTGTAATCACCATTCGATTGACGTAAGCCGTCTTGCGTAGTGTCAAGCTGATAAGTTCCCGCCGGCCCTGCTGATAAATGCGCTAATAATGTGGCATAGGGATTAGGATCATTTGAAGTATTTAGTGATGGGTTGGTAATGGGTTTAATTGCTTCGACATTACGGCCAGTATTATCAAACGAACCATCTTCCAATTTCAAAGTAATGTCCCAAGCTTCCGTTGGTTTCCACTCAAGTGTGCCGCGCACAACACGATCTTTATCGGCGGATTCATCGCGATTGAGCGTGGTGTTCTCGATAAAGCCATCATAGGTTCTGTTCATGATAGCCATGCGGCCAGAAACTGTTTCGCTAATAGGCCCAGACAAGACTAAGCGAACATCTTTTTCACCATATTCTGGTTCGTAAAGTGCCGTTAAGCTGCCTTCAAGTTCATCGCCTGGTTTAGCCGTAATAATACTGATAGCACCGGCAGTGCTGTTTTTTCCAAACAAAATACTCTGCGGGCCACGCAATACTTCAATACGCTCGATATCCAAAAAAGGTGCGCGAGCTAATTGCGCGCGGCCATAGTGAATGCCGTCAATAAACATTGCAGTAGATTGTTCAAAGCCCTGGTTTACACCAGAACTAATGCCGCGAATGGCGATATTAGTACCTATGCCGGTTTGCGTCATGTTAAAGCTGGGAACGTAATCAGCAAGGCCTTGAGCGCTGGTGATGCCTGTTTTTTCGAGTTTGTCTCCGCTCACAGTGCTGATGGAAATAGGAACATCTTCCAGTTTTTGCACTCTTTTTTGCGCGGTAACGACAATTTCTTCAAGGGCAGGCGTGTCAGCGGCAAGTGCCGGTAAACTTATGTAACTTGCGATAGCGATAGACAGTAAATTGAGTTTTGACATTTTCACGAGGTAGCTCCCTAAGTGTGGTTTTACGCATAGTATATGAATGTTGTTGAATAGTAATAGCTGAATTAACGGTAAAAGCCAGGAAAATGATATAGAAAATTAATTTTTATAACTTAATTTACATCAAATTTTGCTCCTAATTCAAAGTATTTTTACTAATGGTTTCGTTGCTGCTTGTGCTTTTTCTATCATGACGTTAGTGTGCGCGCGGAGTTGGCCAGACAGTCGCTCCAGTGTTAACTACTTAGCTCCCCTGAACCTCTTCGAGTTTCTGAGTGTTAAATGGTGCGCTGGGGAGGAAAGTCCGGGCTCCATAGGGCAGAGCGCCAGGTAACGCCTGGGAGGTGTGAACTTACGGAAAGTGCAACAGAAAGTAAACCGCCTAAGTGTCCTGGCTGTTAAAAGCGAGGGCAACGGTAAGGGTGAAACGGTGCGGTAAGAGCGCACCGCGCGACTGGCAACAGTTCGTGGCATGGTAAACCCCGCTCGGAGCAAGACCAAATAGGAACCCATTGGTGCGGCCCGCATCGGGTTCGGGTAGGTTGCTTGAGGTATGCGGTGACGTATATCCCAGATGAATGACTGTCCACGACAGAACCCGGCTTACGGCTGACTCCACTTTTTTGTACTTCCTGAGTAAGGGGATTTTTTCTCTTACTCAGGTTTGCTACAAATGCTGCTACAAAATAATTGAATGACTTACCTTATTTTCACTGGATGTATTTTCTATTTAAGAAAAACTGCTGTTAAGTGAAAGCTGTTAACGCCATTGCACAAATAAGAACTCAAGTTTGAACAAATCAGATTTGCATAGTCGACGATGGGGTTTTGATAAGTTTAAGTTACATTTTCGTTTCGACTTAATGAAAGCTAATATTCTCATCATGCATGCTAGGCAAGCGAAGACCCATTTAAGTAGATGTTGATGTGAGTTCGTGCATAGCGAACAAGCTCCCCATCTGTATACTAAGCTTTTCATTATTATTTATTGCAGTAAAGGATCATTGTTGAGTCCTATCTACATAAGCCAAGGCTTTACCATTTATCCCCACCGCCAAATTATCCAGCGCGGTGTCGAGACAATTCAAGTCCGGTCGAAAACGTTCGCACTATTATTATTGCTACTGGAAAAACCAAACGAAGTACTCAGCAAACGTTATTTGCTCGATACGATTTGGGATGATGTGATGGTTGATGAGCAAGTATTGGTTCAGTCAATTCGCGAATTGCGTAAGCTTTTTGGCAGCGCAGAAATTATTCAAACCTATCCCAGAAAAGGCTACGCCTGGGCCGCGAGTGTTCAGCACCGGCCGCTTGAAGAGCAAAAACCTCCACAACCTTATTTAATTCCGTTTTGGCGACGCACTTTTGCTTTACCTTTGGCTTTTGTGACTCTCGTGGTTGTTGCGGCCCTCGTATTTTATAAGTTCATAGATCAAACTCGTCATGCTGAATCGCAGACCGAAGTGGTGATTGTGCTACCCGTAAAAAATCAAATCTCCGGCAGCGACCATAACTGGGTTTCGCTAGGTGCTATGGATCAGCTAATTAAATCGTTAGTGTCTGATAAAAACGTTCAAGTGATGGACACCCATTATGTATTGAATCTCATGCAGCATATAAAGCTGCCACCTGTTTACAAAACTGAGGCAGTAGCACGAATTTTTAGCGCGTCGGGCGCAACTCTTATTGTTGAGACGCAGCTGTCCGGGTCGGTCGAAGATTATCGCTTGGACTATAAGCTACATTATAAAAACCATATCGAACGCGGTACATTATTTGAAGCCAACTTGAACGATTTATTACGCAAACTAGCTCTGACTATAGCTGCACCCAATGGGCGCCCCTTAGCCCTAGCCGATGTAAATTCAACTACCACGTTTGGCAATGAGTTAATGGCTCGTGCATTAGAGAAGCTGGATGCTGGAGAGCTTGAGCTAGCCCAAAGTTTATTGGTAAGTTTGAAGCAGCTTGAGCCTGATAATATTGTCGCCCGGCGGTTGTTAGCGGATGTTTTTATTCGGCAGGGGCAGCTCGACCCGGCAACGACAGAACTTACCTCAGCGGTAAACATAACGAATAATCGGGAATCGGCTCGGCTACATTTTTTGCTAGCTCAAGTCAGGGTGCAGCAAGGTGTAACCGAGGAGGCGCTTATTATTTTGGTGCAAGCGCACAAACTTGCCGAACTTAATAGCGATGTGCTTTATCAAGGCTATATTGCCCAACTGCGTGGTAGCATTCAGCAACAGCTAGGTTCGTTTGCTGCCGCTGAAGCTTCTTTTAAGGATGCTATAAAATATCACGGTATTATTCGCTGCCCCGTAGGGGTGACTTTGACGCGTCTGCAATTGGTAAATTTATTTTCTTTACAAGGGAAAATAGATGTTGCCCGTGATGAATACATAAAAGCAAAACAATTGGTGGAAACACATCAGCTCGATTATCTGCTGTCGGAATTGGCTAAAGTTAAAGCCTCGCTCGCCGCCCGTTAATCTGCTACACAACAAATTTCATAATATTTCATAAAGTTTAATTGGGTTCTGCCTGAGAATTCATAGACATTAAAGGCCAGTCTTTTTTATCAAGGTCTAGCAATGTCGAAATCTTTTAATAGCAGAGCGTTTATCTCGCTCAGTATCTTTTTGTCCTTCTCCGTATTACTGGTCACATCTATCCTGATGTTTATCGATCGGCATACTCTGCTAGTTGCCATGCTACATACCTTTATCGGAATGACCTTGCTACTGGTGGCGTTTTGGCATATTAAAAACAACCTCGGCGCACTGCTGCAATATTTTAAATGGCGAGTTCGTGCACGTGGCTTTGAACACAAATTCAACATGGCAATGCCGCTGGCGTTGTTCGCTACTACACTGGTAGTGGTTTTATCGATTATAAAATTCTCACCCTTTTTGGCGTTGTATGAATGGGGAAACATGCTTCGGGCAGGCGATAAAGCAGAGAAAGAAATTCAGTTCACTTATATACGCGTCGATAAAACTTCAGCAAATGCACACGGAGCTCGCCTTACCATTGATCTGCGCAAAGGGCCTTATTTCATGTGGCCACAGTACGCTATTTGGCTGGAAACGCTCGATGGCGAGTTTATTCAACCACTCTACGTTACCCAAAAGTTAGCCAGGAATGCATTTTCGAACAAAGTAACCAAACGTGATCCGAGCCAGATATTCACCTCCAATCCTTTCGACTCCAGTAACGGGGAGGACTTTTTCACCAATGATCTGGAGCCCCAAACGAGTGATCAGCGCATGCGACCGGAGTCATTGCCAGTCTTTTTGCATAAGTTAGGCATTCAAACTGCCGCAGGTGTTTTTGTGCCCACCGGCAAGGACAGTGTCATTGATGCTTACAGCGGCGCAACTATGTTGGATCACTTTTTATTTTCTTCGCAAACCGAAAAACCTCTGCCTGATAGTTATAAAGTACGTTTTGAAATTAATGCATCGTTTGATTTTAACAAGTTTTACTCCAGCGACCGCTATCCTGATGACCCCATTTATTCGGGCAACGGCTACAGTGCCCAACCCTCGATCGTTTACGAAGCAATTGTCGATACGGCATCAGGCCAGCGTTATTTTCCTATGGCAGTTGTGGGGCGCGGGCATCATTCCGGGCAGGATGGCGAGCTATATAAGGATCTCGAAAATTTAACCACTGCGCGAGAAATGGTGGACAGGATTATCGTAGAAATTCACTAACCAAATTTATCAAGGCTACTTAAGGTGATCATATGAATTGCAAAACTGTTTTGATGCTTACATTGGTCGGCACTATAACCGCAGGTTGTGCCACTTCCACGCCTGTGGCTATCGAGCGTAAACATTACGGCGATTGGGAAAAGAATGTTGGCTATACGCAGGCGGTACGTGTTGGCAATACACTGTATATGGCTGGCATCGGTGGCCAGGGTGAAACGCAAATTGAGCAGATGAACGATATCTATAAAACCATCGACAAGATACTGAACGACTATAAAGCCACCAGCCGCAATATTGTTAAAGAAGTGATTTACACCACGAATATCGACGAGCTGATAGCGGCAACCGATGCGCGGAAAAGCTATTACCAAAACGCAGACTACCCAAGTTCAACCTGGGTACAGGTTACGCGGTTGTATTCCCCCAAAATGAAAATTGAAATAGACGTAATTGTACAACTATCCACACCAGACTAGCTAAAGCAATCAAAGAACATTGATTTGCACTATCAGGTATTTTTAAATACGCCAGGGAGCAGGCGTTTAAAAAAACCTTCCCAGATTTAACCCCATTCCCATTTTTAATCAGCGTTCCAATTTAAGGTCCCATGTTCTGAATAACCTGTCATGGGACGTACTATCCTTTTAGTTGTATGTAATCATTTGTTTCAGGCGCATGAACGCGTCCGAGTCTGAAGAACTTTTAACTAACAATAACGATAACTTGCTGTGACTCATTTTTTCCTGAGACCCGGCGTTAATTAATGATTCATTACTAAATACTTCTCAATCTGAAATTTCATTTAGGGCGACTCTCCTGTTGTCAGGTTTTATATTGCCTGTAAGAAACGCCCGCAAAAATGACAGCATTATTCAAGGTTAAGGGTACTGACCGGAGATAAGCTATGTTTAGCAAATACAAAAGCTGTTTTTATTATCTAACTGGCATCTTGTTAATGCTTTGCAGTACCAGTCTTTATGCGCAGGTTGATCTGGCGTTAAATAAAGTAGCGAGCGCTAGCTCTATATTGCAGTCCCCCAATCTTGCCATTGATGGCAATGCGGCTACCCGCTGGGAATCGGCCCATGGCATTGATCCATCCTGGTTAAAAGTTGACTTGGGTAATCAAACTGCGCTTGGCAGTGTTGCCATTGTTTGGGAAGCAGCAAACGCGGCTAATTATCAAGTGCAAGGTTCTAACGATAATAGCAATTGGGCATCACTGGCCACGCGCACTGGCGGCACCTTCGGCAATCGTACTGATACTGTTGCGATATCTGGCTCTTACCGTTATGTAAGGATTTACGGAACCGCGCGCAGCACTGGCAATAACTGGGGCTATTCTATTTTCTCACTAAGGGTATACGCTGCTGCTGTCAGCAGCGCGAGTTCTATTGCTAACACAGGTAGTGGCCACACAATATCAACCAGCAACAGCGTCAAGTTTTATGCAAATAATGCGTCCTGGGCGGATGTGCATTTCACCATTAATGGTGGTGGGCAGCAAAATATTCGCATGGCCCACAATGCCGACAATACCAACACCTATACCCTGAGTTCTATTCCGACTGGCGCAACGGTCAGATATAACTTCACTGTCGGGCCGGTAAGCGGAGGAGCCTTTGATACGGCGTGGGTACAATTTAGTTGTTGTGATACATCAAACCCGCCAGCAAGCAGTAAGTCAGCAAGTGTCCCCAGTAGTAAACACGCAAGTAGCAAACCTATAAGTAGCAGGCCTATAAGCAGCACGATCGCCACCAGTAAGCCGGCGAGTATTGCCGCGAGCAGCACGCCCGCAAATAGTAGTTTGGCAAGCAGTATCGCCAGCAACATAGTCCCACTGTTTAATAGCACTACGGCTTTGGAACCTGTTATTCAATTTGATCGCGGCGATGCTCTGGTTACACGAATCTCCGATCGTGGGCGTGACCGTCACGCTAAAGAAAGTCAGTTCCAAGCCTATGATCATTTCCTTAGCTTTTACTGGGAGCACCGTACAGCGGCTATCGAAATTGTCGATTACGTGGCCAAAGGTGGCAGCGTTGTAAGAATGAACGTGACAACGCAATTCCGTTTAAATAATACGGAAGCAGAAAACCGTTGGTTTTATCGTGGCGTAGGGACTGTGGCTGAGTTCTTTGATAACGGCACCATGAACGTGGTTGACGATTTGCATTATTACAAGGAGAGAGGCTTCAATGCCCGCGAGGGCCGCAATATCCAAATTGGAGACAAGTTAGAGTTTGAGTTGAGCCAATTTCTGGACCATAACGTACCCCACGGGCGCTCCGCCTACTACGGTACAACATATCTCTACATTGTGGGTGAAGGCCTTGTGCCTTGGGATGTAACGGGTGCTTTTGGCAATCTTGGCGGCACCAAAGATTCGGTGAAAATTTCGGAGAAGGCTTGGTTAGGCGGTAAAACGACTTTGCCCTACAACCATTCCAATGAGCCGGATAACCACTTTATCCAAATGGCGACTAATCTCAGCGCAGTTAACGGCCAAGCATTCGTATTAGGCCGACGTGTTCATCACGCCTCTTTCGTCGATGGTTCGCACGATGAAAACGTTGTCGATAACGGAACCTTTGCCGACACAATTGGCAAGGCCGGGACGCACTTCGTTAATGATCGTTGCGTTGGCTGCCACGTGCGGAATGGTCGCGCGGCACCTGCGCCTATTGGTCAGCCATTAGAAAAATGGGTGTTCAAAGTGGCCGATGCCAACAGTAATTCACATCCAGCGCTGGGCCGTGTTTTGCAGCCTAAAGTGTTAGGCAGTGCGACTAGCGAAGGTCAGCCATCGATTCAATCCTGGACTGAGGCGAATGGCCTGCGTAAACCTAACTATCAATTTACCGGTGTTACACCGCCGCGTTTCTCCGCGCGGGTTGCGCCACAGCTGGTGGGTATGGGCTTGCTTGAAGCTATTCCGGAATCGACTGTGTTAGCCAAGGAAGATGCGAATGACACTAATGGCGATGGCATTTCTGGTAGAGCGAACCGCATTGCTGATCCAGCAACGGGTCAAACCCGTCTTGGCCGCTTTGGCTATAAAGCCGCCGTAACCAGTCTTAAGCATCAGGTTGCTGCCGCATTTAACACCGACATGGGGGTGATGACTAGTCTAATGCCCAGCCCTGATTGCGGTTCCAGCCAAAACGACTGTGGCCCCAGTGGTGCAGAATTATCGGAGGTACATTTCAATAACATAGTGAAATACCTATCAACTTTGGGTGTTCGCCCACAGCGTAACTTCAGTGATGCAGCGGTGCAGCGCGGTGAAACTCAATTCGCTAACCTCGGTTGCGCTGCTTGTCATACAGCTACTCTTAGCACTAGCCAATATCATCCTTTGGGGGAATTAAGAAGCCAAACGATTCATCCCTACACAGATCTTCTTTTGCACGATATGGGTACTGATATGGCAGATAATTTAGGCGAGGGCCAAGCGACAGGCACTGAATGGCGTACAGCTCCGCTGTGGGGCCTGGGTTTATCAGCTTGTGTAACAGGCGGTGTGACACAAGCGGCTCAGGGCTCGCAAGTTTGTATCCCGGTCCACAGTTACCTTCATGATGGACGCGCAAGAAGTATCGAAGAGGCGATTTTGTGGCACGGTGGGGAGGGGCAAGCTTCGAAAGCGAATTACCAGGCGTTACAAGCTTCGCAAAAATTGGATGTATTGAAATTTTTGGAATCCCTGTAATTTAAAATTTGCTTTTTTTAGTGTTGGTGTAACCCCTTGGGGAATCATGAAAGTGATTCCCTTTTTTTATTTTTTGCTGCCGCTATAACAAAATTGACACTGCAGAGTGACTACTATAAAACAAGGTCTGGCGAATCGACTTCGTAAAAAAGCAATGGAAATTTTGACGAACTACTCGCCACTATTTTTTTGCTTGCAACTCAACAACACCCGCTATTAATCCATGCGCAGATGCTATTACTTTAATGCTTCCTGCCGTACCCGGCGTAGCGCGGACAATGACTAAACATAAACCATTAAAGGCATCTCGTTGTTGCGACTTGAAGGATACCAGGTTGGTTGGGTCGCCATTATCGGTAGCGACTATTTCGCCCGGACCTTCCAATTTGAAATCCAGTTGATTTTTTGCAGTCGGTACAACATGACCATTTTTATCCACCACGCTCAGGGTAATAAAAGCGAGGTCCTTACCATCCGCTGCAATAACGTTTCGATCTGCCTCCATTCTTATCGCGCTAGTTTCACTGGTGGTCTGCACTGAATTTTCTGCCCACTTTGCGCCATTTTTATAGGCAATGACTTTTAATTCACCAGGCTGATAAACCACTTGATCCCAACGCAATCGATATTCAAATGGCGCTTTGCGCTTGCCACCTAAAGATTGACCATTTAAAAATAATTCCGCTTCATCTCCTGAAGTAAATACGTGAACAGGTGTAACCTTGCCAATTCTATCCGGCCAATTCCAATGCGGCAGAATGTGCGCCATGGGCAAGTCAGGACGCCATTGTGCTTGATATAAATAAAAGCGATTTTTTTTAAACCCCGCTAAATCAATTGCACCGTAGTAAGAGCTGCGCGCCGAATAATAAGGTGTGGGCTCACCGATATAATCCCAGCCACTCCACACAAATCCGCCCGCCACATAGGGATGTTGTTCAAGCGAGCCCAACACTTTATCGGCTGATGAACCAAAGGGCGCGGTATACAATTCGTAAGCACTCACTTGAGCTGACACTGGGTCTGCACCTACGCCATCACTAACCGGCGCGCTCACATCTTCAGTTACGGGGAAAAAATATTCACCGCGCGAACTTACTGCGGCAGCATTTTCACTGCTCAAGATTAATTTATTGGGAAACTTTTCATGAAACGCCGGATAAAGTGGCGCAGTGCGAATGCCTTTTAAATGGGCATAAGCTGGCGCATTGCGAATACCTTCACCCTGATAATTCAAGCTAATGGTATCCATGACTTCTGGCAGCGGCATATCCGGCTTTGCATAATTCATGGCTGTTGCTGTCGGGCGAGTTGGATCTTCTTCTTTGGCAATGCCATGCAATATTTTCGCAATAGCGGCACCGTTTTTATCCGTGTATTGTTCGCCGACTTCATTGCCAATACTCCACATAATGACCGAAGGATTGTTACGATCACGGCGAATAAAAGCGCGCAGATCTGGTTCATGCCAGTCAGGAAAAATAAGATGGAAATCATGCGGTGTTTTTTTTCTTTCCCAGCTATCAAAAATTTCATTAATGACTAAAAACCCCATGCGGTCAGTCAGTTCCAACAATTCTTTTGCGGGTGGGTTGTGCGCAAGGCGAATGGAGTTCACGCCCATATCACGTAATAGTTCCAGCTGACGCTCAGCTGCGCGCACATTGAAAGCTGCACCGAGTGCGCCAAGATCATGATGTTGATTGGCGCCCTGAATATAAATGCGCTCTCCATTTATAAACACACCTTTGTTCGCATCGAAGCGCAGCTCACGAATTCCAAAGGGCGTGTTGTAACTGTCTATCGCTTTTCCATCGCTAAACAAGGTGGTGACTGCCAAATAACGACTAGGTTTTTGTGTGGGTGGCGGGCCCCATAATTCTGGATTTGAAATAAGCGCACTGCTGTGCAATAAAACATTTTTCCCTGCGGCTAAAACTACCGCATCCATCGACATAGTTGCGACAGATTTGCGCGTTGCTTTTCCTTCGGTACCCAGCGCATAAATTTCAGTTAGCGCATGAATAATTGCTGCAGTATTCGATTGGTTATTAACTTGGACCGATAAATTTATAGTGGCACTGGTTGTAGAAACTTGCGGCGTTGTTATGTAAGTTCCAGATTGTGCAATCTGTACCTGAGCCGTTTTGGTTAACCACACATTGCGATACAAACCACCGCCCGGATACCAGCGCGACGAGTGATTTGGATTGTCGATACGAATGGCTAACTGATTAATACCGCCGGGTACGATATGCGGCGTAAGATCGACTCGCCAGGATGTGTAACCATAGGGCCAGCCACCTGCCAACTTGCCATTAATCCATACCATCGCGTAAGACATAGCGCCATCGACATCAAGCAGAATTAATTTGCCGGCATCGCTTGCGGATATATCCAAACTGCGGCGATACCATGCAACGCCATGACTCGGCAGGCGACCCATGCCACCGCCAACTTCTGCATTCGCACCTTGATAAAAAGGCCCGGCTATAGCCCAGTCGTGCGGCAGGTTCACAGATGCCCATTTACTATCATCAAAACTTGCTTGCACAAAAGGAAAATCGCTACCGGGATTGCCGGAAGGTCGAACGTGATGTTTAGACGGGTCTTTAATAAAATGATTAGCGGTTGGCAGCACCCAAGGCTTTAAAATCCCTTCTGCTGCTGTTAAATCAGCGGCCTGTGTGGGCATAGCATCCGCATCCTTGCCATCATCAGTGGTGGCGACAGGAGGGCGAATATCATAAATAAGCTTATCGGCTTGCTCCATTTTTTCATATTTAAAAAACTGCCATCCGCTATCGAGCAAGATGCGCTCACGTAAGCTGGAAGCGCTTTCATGTAAATTAGAGTCAGCTGCGCGCTTAAGGCTTTGGCCATTAGGCCCGCAACCAACCAATGCGAGCAGAAACAAACAAAACACAGATAGATTCACATTTGGTTTTTTCATTATGTTTAATCCAAAATCTTTTCTTTTCTGAGTTCAGGTAACTAACCAGCTACAAAAAATTCCGCTGTTATGGCAGAGTAGGGTTTGCGGTTAGGGCAGTAAAAACTTGATAGCCAAGCAGCGCTTATTATCGACCACTATAGTCGTTGCAATTTCTCTGGCATTTATTTATGAATATACAAAATATTAAAAGGAGTGGCTAATTTGCAAAAGCTTTGGTGTGAGCTACAAGGCTTTTATAAGATTGGCAAAGATGGGCATTGCATCAATTATATTAATACTCAGTCCGCTCTCGCGCTGCGTTTCCAAATGTAAATAGATCGCCAAAATTATTTGATATACCTTTTCGGGATCTGCATTATTTAAATCAATCCCTTTGTCCTGACAGGCTTTAAATAACGCATTATATATTTGAAACTGTAACATGTGATTTATGGGTTGCTGATCGCTAACAGATGCTTCTTCTTTTTTATCAAAAGGGTTTTTGCCTCCAGCATACAACCAGCCAATAACACTTGATTTGTCGGTTTTACTGATCGTTTGATTAAGCAAGTCCGAGACTACATTTTCAAGTGTTGCAAAGCTTTGCGGGGGGATATCCAGGCGAATCCAATTTCTTACCGTATTAGGCGCTACCTGCCAGCGTTTGCTGCCCCAGGTAAGTCTTGTTTCGACAGGCGCTCCAGCCTTATCAAATAGTATGTTCAATCTTTGACTAAACCCAGGCACACCTTTTTTGTCGGGTGTTTGAACTAGTTCTTGACTTGTTTTTGTCATATTTACCATTCAGCCTGTTATACAAATTATTTAAATATGCCTTGGCTATTGTGGCGGAAGATAATGCGCCGACCCGTCAAGATTTGTGTGAAATGAAAGATGCTTGCGCTTGCAATAATATTGCAACACCAGTGAAGTTTCAATAACAAACACCCTAGTGCCGCAGGAACTGGCCCCTAATCTGAGCGCAAATAATTTTTCACTTGCGTTATTATTGCAACATTTGCCAATTCAAAATAGAATGCAGCAAAAGCCGAAACAAGTATTGACAATTGTGTGTTTGTGCGACTGTGATCTTGGCCATCAATAAATTTATATTTAACGGATAATGTCAAGGCTATAAAAAGAGACCGCTTTTTAGGGTTGAAATACATCAGGGCTCCAAATAACCATCAACAAGGTTCTTGCTAAAACCATGGGTTATTATTCGAGTGATATCGAAGTGAGCACATTAGTGCTCAAATTTAAAAGGGACGAACGACAATGGTTAGCTGGCGTAACTTTTCGATAACGACAAAAATAACAATCTTTATTGTTGTAATTACTTCTTTTCTTGTGTCCGGCTTTGTATTTATCTACCTAAAGCAGCTAAAAAATATTGATAGCTATAATAGAGCTACGATTTCCGCAGTGGAAAACGTAATCAGGCTGTCAGTGATTAATTACCTTTACACGGAGGAAGAAGAAAATCTGACACAAGTCATTAAAAATACAATAGATGAAGGCTTGATATTCGGAATTGTCATTCTCAATGAGAAGAGTGACATTATATTTAAATACCCTTCCAGCTTTAATGTAACGACTGGTTCCGTCAATCTGCCCTTAAGGGATGGGAACGACATCAGGGCAGAAACATGCAAAATATATTTTAATGAAACACAAAAAAATGAGGCTAAAGAATATTTTACCAGCTCAATGATTATCTTTATTGGACTGGTGATACTCGCGATTATACTCTCAGTCATTTTCTTGAATCGGCATTTGGTCCAACCCATTTTAGCGCTTTCAGCGCAAGCATTAAAAATCGCTGGAGGGAACTACCATGTTGGCCCAATTAAAAATGTATCCGATGAAATTGGTATTCTCAATAAATCCCTTATCGAAATTGCAAGCTCGTTTAAGGAAAAAGTGACGCAGCAGGAGCGACATTTAAATGAAATTGTAAAAGCTAACGGCGAGTTGGTTTTAGATAGAAATGAACGAACAAACTATCTCGACGCCCTGATCAATAATTCAACGCCGCACATTACCGAAGCACTGGTTGCATTACAGTCTATTACCGACCGGCCGATTCAGCATGGAATGCTAAATAAATCACTGTTAATTGTCCTTACGCAATTTGAGCAGACGCGTTTAATTCTCGATGAGACTAACGCGTCATTGCAATGTTATTTTGAAAAAATGACGCTTGGAGATTACTCACGTTTGCTGAATGAGTATGCAAATTTCTTCAGCGTCAATAAAAAATCGTCTTTTGAATACCGTTTAATGCACGACCCTGCCTTGAACGTAGAAAAAACAATTGTATTAGTCGATATAAAGTTAATTATTAAGTTGCTTTCGCTGCTTTTTGAAGTTATGGAGTCTAATTTTATTAGTGGAGCCCCGAGAAAAACAACTATTCGCTTAATGGTTGATACTATTAAAGATGGAATCGCCAAGCTGGAAGTCGTAATCAAGTCTGATCACTGTGCGTTAACCGATGAAGACTGCAGCCTGATCAACACCTACTTTCACCATGCCACCGTTAACGGAATCGAAGCGGAAGAGTTTCCGCCAGCGACAAGATTTAATAAAAAGACCATCAAATATCTACGCTATTTAACGTCTTCTGTTAAGGCACAATACTATATTAGCAATATGTCAGGGAAATTCGAATCGCACGTCGACTGTGGATTATTGACCTGTGAGCAAGATGAAAGTATTGGCAGTAGATTGGCGCGATTCAAAAGCGGGTTAACGGATAACACCATAACTCTGGTT
Organism: Pseudomonadota bacterium; assembly: GCA_040385335.1. Taxonomy (GTDB): domain Bacteria; phylum Pseudomonadota; class Gammaproteobacteria; order Pseudomonadales; family Cellvibrionaceae; genus Cellvibrio. The sequence goes on along the minus strand of JAZKHP010000063.1, from coordinate 18,852 downwards.
GGAACAACGAATGTTATCCGTGATATCAATTATTACAAGCAAGTTGTCGAGGTAATCGAATATGAAAAATTTATGTCGCAGCTTAGCGTCAATCAGGAATCACATTATGTCATTGATATGATTTCCAATAGACTCGATGGTAAACGCGCTGCGGAGCACTTGCGTAGTATAGGGTTGATAAAAAAGAATTTTATTTTACTCATTGAGCAAAAACATAACAATGATGAATTTAAGGACTATTGCTACGAAGTTGGTGCAGATATTATCATTAACGATCACCTCAGCCAGGAAAATATAGCTAAAGTATTGGGTGAAAAACAGCGAGCTAAAACGAGTCTTGGTATAAGCGAAATTATCGGCTCATTGACCGCTGATGGGGTGAAATAAGTGTTAAATAAAAGTAGGGACTTAGCGTATTTAATGGTTATTGCCAGTTTATTGTTGGCAGCAGGAATGTATCTTTTTGTTAATAAGTCTGTCAATCAAGAATTGTTCTTTGCAGTTAATTCTCTTACTGTGAATAGTATTGTGTGGTTAGTATTATCGAATATAGGAGACAAATTATTTGTAGGTTGTCTTCTATTTATTGTATTTCGAAGGAGCACGGAAATTCTTGGTAAATGCTTGGTGGCAGGTCTCTTTGTGCATTTATCAGTACGTGTTCTAAAAAATACTATCAAGGAATGCCGGCCTGGAAACACAGAGGGTATTGCGAGCACTGGCAATTTTTTAGGCACACCATTGGAGCTTACCAATTACGCAATGCCGTCAGGTCATGCATCCACAATTTTTATGGCGCTAGGTGTCATATATTTACATAGGGATTTCTTCGCGGCGGTAAAAACAAGATATGCATTGATTTTAGGTGTTTGTTGTTTATCGATTCTGTCCAATATTTCACGGTTAGCAGTTGGTGCACATTGGCCTGCCGACGTATTTGCAGGTTCCGCACTTGGAATTGCCATAGCATGTTCGGTGAACTCTATTAAATTTAGTTCTTATACTGCCGCCATAATCGTGAATATTTTATATGTACCTTTCGCGCTCGCATCTGTATTTACGCTTAACGCTGTAAGCAGCATTGAAACTCTTATTGCGAATGGAGTCGTCGCTGTATTCGGATTTATAGCGGGCTGTCTTATGGTTAAAAATTTTATGGGCTTAGGATCAAAACGACGTGAACTGTAGTTTGTTCACAATTTCCGGGTTGGATAACCAATATTTAGGGAGAGGGCTTTGCCACTCACCATTTTCAGTTTTTTGCTCATGTTCTTCGCCTTTCTTGCTGTATGGTCATCAACCAAAATAAAAGGTCAACCACTTTGGTTGTTGTTCCTGTGTTTAGGCGTGTGCGTTGGATTATATGCGCAGGTTCTACTTCCAGTAAGTATCTTATGGGTTGGCTTAGCGCTACTGGCTTTTTTTGCGCTACATAAATTGCCGCACATCCGCCCGTGGATCTTTTGGCCGCTAGCCGTGTATTTATTAGTCATGGGAATGCGGTTGTTGCCTGGATTCCCGAAAATTGTTTTTATCGAGGCGCTCCCGCTTGGCAGGTCAAGTCACCCTGTGGGTCTTGAGTACGATTTGGCTAAACCTATTGCTGGTTTATTAGCATTTGCGCTGATTGCGCAGCGTTGCAATGGCTATCATGAGCTTTGGAAATATTTCACTCGATTTTCAAATTGGTTAATACCTGCGGGGGTCGTAATAGTAGCCGCTGTTCTCTTAGGTGTTCCTTTCGATGTCAAATGGGTTTGGTGGACACCATTATTTATTGTGAGCAATATAATATTGAGTGTGATTCCGGAAGAAGCATTTTTTCGTGGATTTTTGCAGCAGCCATTACAGAATAAATTTGGCAAGGCAATCTGGATTGTACCCATTGTGGGGGTTCTTTTTGCTGCTGTACATTCTGCACCTCCTCATATTGCGGCATGGAAGTTCTATACACTTTTTGCGCTTGCGGGTAGTGCCTATGCCTGGAGCTTTCAGCGGACTGGTAAAACGGAAACCGCTATTTTCACACACACAACAGTTAACGCATTGCACTTTCTGTTTCTAACTTATCCTGTTTACTTCCCTATATGAATTGCAGTAAAAATATTAAGCTGACTCGCAAAATTGGTTTGGCTTTCACATATTTAAGCTGCGAGATGAGTAAGGTTTATTTAGTAGTTCAATTTGGCTGCTAAGCAAAACCATATGAGTAGCTCCTGCGTTCAACGTTTCTCGTCATCAATTGCATGGGTTTTGTAAGGTAAATGTTGTGCAGGTTGACCCTAAAAAAATCGTTGCGCACACGAAGCCTTGCATATATTATGCAATCAAAAGCACTTTTTATGCTGTTCGCGATTTTGTTACTAACCAGGAGAACCCTATGAAAAAGGAAAGCAGCCCCGCATTAAATTTGAGTTTTATAAATGAGTACTCGTTAGAAGATGATATCTATTTACGCATCGAAAAACTGCAAGCGTTATGTTCCACACAAACTATGCTCGATTCGAATGGCGTTATCCCGGACACTGACATACGTTTTCATTACGGGATGGTCATTGAAGAGCAAGTGGCCGAGTTGCGTCGTTTGCTCGATACATTGTTTAATTAATTACGTTAGGTTGATGTATTTTTGAGATTGAAAAAGCAGCTCCTTGAGGTGGAGGATTAGTGAAATGCTTCAGCAAGAAGATGATGAGTTTTATTTCGCTTACGGTGCGAACATGTCAGCGCGATATTTGGCAAATATCAGAAAAGTTCGGGCAATCGAAACTAAGCCTGCCATCGTCAATGGTTATGCGCTCATCTTTAATCTCAAAGGAGTGAATTTTTTGGAGCCGGGATTTGCCAATATTCTAGCTAACGAAAATGAATATGTTGAAGGGGTCGTCCACCGTGTAAAGAGGGTGGACCTCGCCCGGATACTCAAGTCTGAACCGGTCGAATACAAAATAATTGATATAGATGCAACAGTTGACGGTAGAACTATTACGGCTAAATCACTTCTATACGTCAGTGCGTCAACTCAAACTTACAGGCCCTCAAAGCGTTACCTAAATATATTAACCAGAGCCGCCACCCAACACGGCTTGTCAGAAGAATATATTGCCAGGATTAAATCAACTGAATGCGTTTACTATCCAGTGCTTTCCGAGGTTTTTGGATCCGTTATTTACCTTGCCGTTAGGTTCAATGCAAAATGAATCGAACCATTAAAACCTTTGATGAACATAAAATTAACTACGTTTATCGGCAAGGTATAAATGCTAAGCCCGACCAGATTGTGTTAATGCTGCATGGGATATTTTCAAACCAAAGTGAAAATGGTCGTTATGACAGACTTGCAAGCGTTCTCAACAACGCAGGATTTAATACCCTTAGTTTCGATTTTAGAGGTCATGGAGAGAGTAGGTTTTCGACGCAGGAATTTAGCATTAGTGGAGCTATAAACGACCTGCAGGCAGTACTAAAAACTCTTCAGGAGGATGGATGCACGCATGTTCAGTTAGTAGCGTCGAGCTTTTCAGCGTGCATCGCAATTTTAGCTAATGCGATTGCGCAGAAGAACACTATAGTCTCTATCGCATTTTTGAATCCTGTGGTCGATTTGTACAACACCGTGTTGCTTGCAAAATCGAAAAATGCTAAACCCTATTTCGACTCAACAATTATCACTAATATTTTTTTAAACGGTTCGGCAATTTTGGCAAATGGTTTTGTTGTGTCCAATCAATTTTTCCATGAATTATGTTTTATAAAGCCTTATGAGTTTATTAAGCAGTTACGAATTCCCACCATTGTGTTTCATGGTACGGCTGACGAAAAAGTCGACTTCAAAATATCAACAACCCATTTCATCAAAGCAACTAACTGCAAAATTGTTCTTGTCGAGGACGCATCCCACGCTTTTAAAAATCCTGATAAGGAAAAAATTGTGTTCGATGGTTTGGTTGAGTGGGCACTAGAAAATAGTGTCCTTTTTTAATCCGCTATTCGCGGAGCCAATTCGCCCGGGTATTTTAATCTGAGGTAGTGGATCGGGTAGGTTGAGGGGGTTTTTCGATACATTAAGAATGGCCATAAATGGTAGTTAGTGGCAGGCTTGAGCCTCCGACCCAGCATGACAAGAGCTGATAACTAAGCCATACAAAGCCATACCTTATTAAAATCAAGTACTTAGGGCGGCACCAAAACATATAGAGCCATTATGACGCAAAAATAATGGATATTTTAGTGGTTAAATAATTAAAGTTATTTTTCTTTCTGTTTTTCGTTTATTTTGTTTGTTGCGAATATTTCGACTAAATGTATACTGTTTGCATGCAATATTATTGCATGCTGGTTTGAAGTAGATTTATAGCTATATAAAACGATTAAAAAATTAGGGCTGAATCTAGAGATAAATTCTGAAACAGGGCGGCATTAAGATTCGAGGTGTGATATGTCAAAGCTTAAGTTTGAGCTACCTAATAGCGAAGTAGTAGATTTAGCTAGGGTAAGTGCGGCTGTATTAACAAAGCTGCTAGAAGATTTGCCAGAAAAAGATCGGGCTAGAGTAACAATGGGTAATGAAGACTTAATTCTGCCCCGTGCAGCTATTGAATTATTGCGCGACATTCTTGCTGGCATGTCCGCAGGGAAGGTGTTGTCTATAGTGCCTAAATCGGCTGAAGTTACTACTCAGCAAGCTGCTGATGTTTTAAATGTATCCAGGCCTTATTTGGTTAGTTTACTTGAGCGACGTGAATTATCTTATTCGAAGGTAGGAACTCATCGTCGGATAAAGCTTGAAGATCTTTTGCAATATAAAGAGACGATGATCGCAAAATCTACTAAAGCTATGGATGATTTGGTTGCTTCGTCTCAGGAACTCGATATGGGTTATTAATGAAATATATCGTAATTTATGATGCCTGTGTTTTCTATCCTTCAGCCGTAAGAGACCTTCTTATGGAGCTTGCTATGCCAGGCAAGGATTTATTTCAAGCAAAGTGGTCTGAAGAGATAGAATCCGAATGGCTTCGTAATTTAATCAGTAATAGGCCTGACTTGGATGCAAATAAATTAAAAAATACTGCCAAAATAATGCGGGAAGTAGTACCTGATTGTATCGTAAGAAATTATGAGCCACTGATGCATGGCATCGTTCTGCCTGATCCTAAAGATGTGCATGTGTTGGCTGCTGCTATAAGAGCAAAGGCGCAAGCAATAATAACCTTTAATCTTAAAGACTTCCCTCCTGATATCCTTGATCAATTTGATATAGAAGCAACCCATCCTGATACTTTTCTGATTAACCAATATGATCTTAGTATGGGTAAGGTGCTTGATGCAGTAAAAAACATTCGATCACGTTTAAAAAATCCGCTTAAATCACCAGAAGAATACATTGATCGGCTTTTTGTGGAAAAGTTAACTGCCTTTGGTGATTGCCTTAAGGAGTTTCAGCATCTTATTTAGTGGCTGTTTTACGTGAGGCGTTATGTGTTGGGTTATTACAGTCAGACAAGGCCGCATCGACATAACCGAGGATTATCTCCGGTGATGGCAGACCGACTTTATGTAAGTAACTCTTAAATCGTGGCTAAATTTACTTGACCACTAGAATTAGAAAAATTATTTTTTTGTCCTTTTGTTGAAATTCAATTTCATTTATTATTTTCCACATCCTCCATTTTCTGGATACCTTGGCGGCGTTCCTCAAGCCCTCTCTTGTCTCCCTAAATCACTATAAGGTTTTCTTTGTCGTTGGGCTTATTTGCCCTGCGTCCGGTAATTCTTCACCATATGCAATCCACAAGCGGTACTCGGGCCATGCCTTACCTACGGCTTCAATTTCTTCATGCCGTAGCTTTGCTTTTCTTTGTAACGTATTGGTCCAGCGAGTGTAGTTGATCCCCGTTTTTTTGCTTAGTGCTTCTCTGCTCAATCCTTCTGATTCCACTAATAAATTTATTCTGTCTATTACATCAGGTGTTTTCATAAGCATTCATTACTGGTAATAATTACCGGTAGGTATTACCTTGGTTGCGTTGATTCGTGGTTCATTGTGGCTCACCAAGGTTTAAAAGCCAAGCTCTGAACCGAAACCATAAGGGGAGATATTATGGCTATTCCGCAAGTATATTTAGCGGCATCTGACTCTACTCAATGGCGGTTTGGATATTTGCCATCGAGTCTTTTTACTGCATCATTAGAATCCATTTGCTTAACCATATCGTCCCGCGCTGCAAGAGCTCACGCGTCTTATTCGTCTCTTTTCAAAATATTGTTAGAGCAAGCCTTGTGTGAACTTCCTCATGCTGAATTTAAAAATTCAAAACGGTTTTACAGCAAGTTGATGATGCTAAGGCGGTGGCGTAATGCTCGACCAAAATACTCCTATTAATCTATCCGTATTGCCTCCTGTCAGTTCCCAGGAACAGTTCGCGCAATTTCTTGGTGTTACCAAAGATACCGTTCGCGGTTGGGTCGAAACTGATGCTATTCCGCATGTAAAAATTGGTCGTCAGCGTTTTATCAATATTGTTCGCTTCGTCAAAGATTTGGAATCTGGCAAAACTGTTTTTTCTCGTGGAGATTTTAACCATGACTAACAAGCATTACTTATCGGGTATCGCACTGTTTCTTGTTTGCTGTTTTTGCATTGAATGTCTGGCGATTTTTTTACAGGTGTGACTATTTTTTAAAATTGCCGAGATGGCTCGGTGATCAATACTAATCAGGAGAACCCTATGAAAAAGGAAAGCAACCCCGTATTAAATTTGAGTTTTATAAATGATTATTCATTGGAAGATGATATCTATTTGCGCATCGATAAACTGCAAGCGTTGTGTTCTACACAAACCCTGCTGGATTCGAGCGGCGCCAGTCCGGACACTCATATACGTTTTCATTACGGGATGGTCATAGAAGAGCAGGTGGCTGAGTTACGTCGGCTGCTCGATACATTATTTAATTAAGTGCATCAGGCGTACGTATTTTTGCGATGGAAATCGCCTGGTTGCAAAATTGTTCTTGTCGACGGCACCTCCCACGCTTTCAAAAATCTCTCCCGGGGAAAGATCGTGTTCGATGGTTTGGTTGGGTGGGCCCTGGGGAAATAGCGTCCATTTTTATTCCGCTATTCGGAATTGATTCGCAGGGATATTTTAATCTGGGGCGCCGGATCGGGTAGGTTGAGGGGTTTTCCAATACTTTATGGCTGACCATAAAAAAGCCTGCGGGATTTATCCCGTAGGCTTTCTTAAATATGGTAGCTAGAGGCGGACTTGAACCGCCGACCCCAGCATTATGAGTGCTGTGCTCTAACCAGCTGAGCTATCTAGCCATAGTTGAGGGCGCGTATTTTGGCTATAGCGACCCTTAAAGTCAACCATAGAATGGTAGTTTTCAGTAAAGAGGGCGAAGTGTCTCATTGCCTGAGAAAAGTGCCTTATTGCGTGAGAGGAGGCTAGGGTACGTAATGACTATCTCTGTTAATTAGGATGGGCAAAGCACTTGCCTTAATAAACGCCCATTGCTATATAGAGGGAGATGGGCGTCTCCAGGTAGAGCATCGGTATTAATGGGTCTACAATTAAGTCGCGATGATATTAATACCGCTAAAACAACGCCATGCGGGTAGGTGATTTGCCAACAACAATAAGTATTCGAGATGACGCGCAGATTTGATAAATAGGTCAGCTAATGGCCGCACAACAGCGAGAGTAATCATATGACCATACAACATACTGAACCAGTCTTGGCCCAACATATTATGACCGAGGACATGCTCACCGCTTATGAAGGCTGGACCATTCATCGGCTTGCTGATTTTTTTATTAAGCATCAAATATCAGCAGCACCCGTCATTGCTTCAGATCACGAGTTGGTGGGTATAGTTAGTGTCGGTGATGTGTTTCGCTTTAATCACATGAACGACAATGCTAAGGGGCATGCGCTGCGCAATCATTATCGCGATAGCTGTGGGCAGGAAATTAACGAAGAAGATTTACGCAGTTGGGTTAAAGATGCTCATAAAAATTGCACAGTTCATCAAATCATGACGCCAGAAGTTATTGCTGTAGAAAAGGGCGCATCCCTGCAAGAAGTCACCGAGCTTTTATTGAGTCGTCATATTCATAGGGTCTTTGTTACTGAGGAAAAAAGAATTATTGGTGTTATTACAGCGATGGATGCCTTGCGTGCATATTCTGCTGTGTAGGCGTCAGTTTTAAAATATTTATTCCAGTTGAATTATAAAAAAGAAAGCACCTACGCATATCACAATACGTAGGTGCGAACTCCTTACCTTACCAATACTTTTTTCGCTGCAGGTCGCGCCTGAATTTTTGCTACGTAATTGCGTAGGGGGCTATTTGCAGTCACCAGATCCGAGTTATTGGGGCCACCCACTAAATAAAACAAAATGGGCGCTAATAAAATATCCGCTAAAGAATATTCATTGCCCACTAAAAAATCATTAGCTCCTAGTTGATCTTCTAAAATTTTCACCGCAGTGATTATCGCAGGCATAGCTGCCTGAGCTACATCCATTCGTACACTACCGTTTTCACCTTTAGGGAAAACAAACTCCAGCAAATAATCACGTATAACCCATTTATCAATGTATAAAGTGATGGCTGAACACCATTGGTCTACTTGTGCGCGTTGCCACGCATTCTTTGGTTGAAATGCTGTGCCAGAAAAATTATCAACGAGATAACGACAAATAGTTTGTGTCTCATAAAGTACATGTTCCCCATGTAGAAGGATCGGAATTTTTCCAAAGGGATTTAACGCAAAATGTTGCGGGCTTTTAAAATCAATTGTTTGATCCTTAACGTCAAGTCCCAGTGTGTATGGAATCGCCAATTCTTCACAGCAAAGTTGTACGCTGCGTACAAAATTACTAATGTGTTTTCCATAAATATGTACATGATTATTCATGATAGCCCCTTGTATTGGATTGTTTGGAAGCAGATGCGGTGTTTACGCAGTGAAGTTTTAGGTTATACTTATCCAAAATATGTTCAACAACATATTTCAAGTTTTATCACTGGAGGGAAAAACAATGGCTTGGCAAGAAAACCATAAGGCTCAATCAAGAATTCGTATTTTGGATGCTGCGGGTGATTTATTTACGCGCAAAGGCTTTGATAAGGTGGGGATAGATGAAGTGATGCAAGCTGCCGGAATGACCCGCGGCGCATTTTACGCGCACTTTTCATCGAAGTTTGAATTGTATGAAGAAGCTATTCTGCGCGCCGGAAAGCAAGCCGCCCAACATTTCATGGGTGCCGATGCTAATAGGGAAGAATTTGTGGGTGCGTATTTAAGTAAGGCCCACATGGCAGCGGTAGCTTTGCGTTGCCCCTTGCCATGTTTAGTGAGTGATGTGGCTCACGGGGATGAACGTGTGCGCGGGACTTACACTCTTATGCTGAAGGGGTTTATTGCGCACATGAGCAGATTGTCTGCTGAGGACCCGGAGGTGGAATCATCACCTGAAAAAATCATTCAGCAAGTGGTGTTGTTGATCGGTGGTATGGCACTTTCACGCAGTGTATCTGATGAAAAATTAGCAGCGCAAATACTCGCGGCCTGCGGTAGTTCTACAAAAAATATGGTGTAAATGACTCCGAGATGATGACTTTTTTTGTCAAGCTTAAGGAAAAATACTCCAACCATATTAGATTATTCATCAGCGGCAATGTTATTTAGCCAAGGCTACAACTTCCTCATTTGTTAATTCTCTCCAGCAGCCTTGCTGCATTTTTTCATCTCGCTCGTCCAATGTTAAAGTTCCAATAGTTACGCGATGCAATTTTATCACCGGATTTTGAAATCTGCCGAACATGCGTTTGATTTGATGATAGCGGCCTTCAACTAAAGTCACCATTGCAACATGCTCGCTAATAATCTGCAGTGTAGCGGGGCGCGTAGTGATATTTTCAAAAGGGAAGTGCATGCCTGCTGCGAAGGCATGGATATAGCTTTCATCAATGGGATTGGCGAGGGTGACTTTATAAAGCTTACTAATTTTGTGCTCGGGCGTAGTGAGTCTGCGTGACCAACGCCCATCATTTGTAAGCAATAATAAACCCGAGGTATTGAAATCCAGACGCCCAACAATATGTAAGTTATCAATATCCAAACGCAGGATTTCTTTTTCGTCCAGAGACTTTTTTAACACATCAAGCACCGTAGTATGCTTGCCATCTTTGGTGGCGCTTACCACGCCGATGGGTTTATTCATCATGATATAAACCGGCTTCTTAGCTTGCAGAACTTTTTCATCCAGGATGACTTGCGTAAATTCATCCACGAATTGGTGAATTTCGCTCGCGGGATACCCATCTATTTTAAGTCGGCCCTGGGCAATCAGTAATCTTACATCTTTGCTATTGATACCTGTGTGTTGGCTAATAAAACGATCCAGCCGTGTGCGTTTGGAATGCAATGGAATTAGCCCCGATAATGTTTTGTATCAGCCCAGGTAATTTCATGAGATGTTGAAAACCAAATGATGATACGGGCTATAAGGTTGTTAGTGACGGTCTTGTCAGTTGCTTTCGGTGCTATGGCTGCAACCTTTACTTTTTTGAGAGAAGCGGTATTTGCCTTGGGTGTTATTTTTTCAGTGGTTGAGCTATTAACCTTAAGTTGCTCTGGCAATGTGTCGTACTGGATTTCTTCAATCAGTGTTGGTAAGGATTCAATATTATTTCCACTTTGCAAGAGTCCCAGTGTAGCGCGCAGGCTTTCGCTATTCTGCGTCAATATCAATTTAACCGCAGGGTTGTTGCCTGCAATCTGCAATAGCTGTTCGTTATCCCTTAACATTTCTAATACGGTTTTATGAAATTTCTGACGCGCTACCTTTTCCCTGCCGCGTAATTCGGACAATTTTTCAGCGAGAAAGTCCTGGTCCAGTGTTAGCTTACTGCGTTCAATCTGCACGCCGCGATCTTGAAGAACGATTCGTATCGCCAGGCTATGGTGCGCCTGTTTTTTAAATTGTATCAGTTTGGCTTGTAGCTTTTGGAATGCTTCCCGATCATTTTCGCAGGCTTGAAAATGTTTCAAAAAAGCTGCGTCATCAATTTTTACAACTCGCATTAATAGCGAATAATTTTTTTCGACTGCCTCATTTAATTGGGTTAATTTTTGTTGTAATGCAGAAGTTTCCTGCGGAAAATAAACCGATACCTCAACATGTAAAGATTGGCGCAAGGACTCGGAAAAATGCTGTGATGGGCGAATAATATTTTGTACTGCAGACAACCCGGCATTGGCACCGTTTAAATTGCAGGTGAGTTGCGCCAAGGCCTCAACCAGATTTCTGCGTTGTAGCATCGAGTCCAATTGCGCAACAGTGTCTGGCTGTATATTCGTTTCCACGGTCTTTACCGGTTATTGACCTATGCTAAGGTTGGCGGACAGTCTTTAAATGCGATTTACACAACGCTTACAATCAATGCATTGCTTGCACATATTCGTCAGATTTTTTTACACAAGATTCCAGAAGATCTTTAATGACAGCATTTTTTTTGTCTTCGCTGATCAGATGAGTTTGTACCATTCTATTAAGGCGCTGTAAATGAAATACGATCTCTTCTTGCATTAAAAAAATGTCTTCGACATGACGATAAGAATCTTTTAATTTCTCATTTTGGATCTGCTCCAGGTATTCAATTAAGCCTTCTTGAAATATGCCAGATGCATTGACTGACGTAGCCACATGGAGAATCACGTTTTGCAGTGCATGCAATTTTCTTTCGCCATGCGAGTAACCAATCAGCCCCATAAACTCTTTTACTTCGTTAAACCAACATTTTATTTGTGCGTTTCTAGCAATTATTTTATTAATAAACCCTAACATGGCCGCGTCATCAACGGCCCGGGTAACGGGTAAATAGCTATTGCGTAAAATAGTAATCAACACTTCATAATTGCGATAAAGAAATGCATGATTATTCATTTGAATAATCGGCAGCACATCGCGCCAACCGCGGCCTTCGGGTTTGAACCGATTAAAATAGACGGCTATCACACTGTCCGACAACGCAATAATTTGTCCAATTAATGATAGTTCACTTTCTATCTTGCCGAAAGGGTAGCCCGTACCATCGCAGCGTTCGTGATGTTCAAGTACGGCGAGGCATACACTCGGATGAATGTTAGGTATGGCGGCCAGAATAGTTTTACCAATAACAACGTGCGCCTGTATTTGTCGCCATTCTTCGGCGCTAAGTTGCTCTTTTTTGTCCAGGGTTTGTGGGCTGATATGCAGCATACCAATATCATGAGCCAGAGCGGCTAAAAAAACGTTGGTAATTTCGGTGGGGGCAAGATGCATTTCTTTTGCGATTAATAATGCGAGCCACGTGCACGAAAGGGTGCGGTCAAATGTTTCCCCCATTCGCTCCGACATTACTGTAATTTTTTGTTTTAACATCGGTAGGTTTTCATAATGGGAACACTGTAATCCCAGCAACGAAGCCATCTCATAGCGCGCATGAATGGATTGCAGAATGCCGTCTTTTGCCAATAATGCGGAAAAATTTTGCATGAGTTCATTAGCTGAAACTTCATTTTCAATGGTAATGCTATCCTGTAAGGGTTTAATTAATTTAAATTGAGCGATAGCGCGTGAAGCTGCGGGTGTAATAGCCTTGCCTGCTTTGACTAAGAGCACGCCTCGATCATTAAAAATATCCTCTTTCGCGAGCACGTGTCGCGTTTCATTTATCTGCGCTAAATGTGCGGAATAGACACTGCTTTCAATGTGGTCATCGCTAGAAGTTGCGGTTGCGGCGGCCTTGTTGTCCAGCATTTTTATAATCTCTTTGTATGGCTAATTCATTCATTTTAAAAGAAAAATACTTTTATAAAGGCTAGCTGTAATTGACATCTTGTCAATGATACTTGTTCGTTTTGCAATCAGTTTGGCATTTTTTACCCTATGCGATAGTGCAATAAGAAATCAAACAAATGTTCAAATAGGTTACAAGCTGGCCGATCTACTGTGTTCGTACCTATGATGTGGTCGCAGCTAAAGTTTGGATTGATGCGAGAGTATTGCTATTCCCGGGTAACATCCCCATCATCTTCATCAGTAAACGGTGATTAGTCATCACCGGTAAGCAACTTCAATAAAGAGAGTGCAGAATGGCTACGGATAATTTTAAAGGCGCTGCTGGCTATCTACAGCAAGAGCAGGGTTATAGAAATAAAGCGTTAAAAATGTACCCCTGGATTTGCGGCCGTTGCGCGCGCGAGTTTGTTTATTCCGGGTTGCGTGAGCTGACGGTTCATCACCGCGATCATAACCATGATAACAATCCTGCTGATGGTAGTAATTGGGAGCTCCTGTGTGTTTACTGCCACGATAATGAGCACACTAAATTCCATGAATATATTCTTTACGGCGCGACCAAAGAAAAAGTCATAGCTCCCGCCACATTTAATCCGTTTGCGCAGTTAAAAGATTTAATGGAGAAAAAGTGAATATGGGTATGTGTGATGGCGTGGAGTCTAGTTGCGGCAGCACGGCTGACAGCTTGAACAGTGACTGTTTTTGTACAACCTTAAATCGCGATCAATTAAATAAAGTCTTGCAAGCGGACGATATTAATCAAGACGTATTAATGACGAACCCGCAATTATTTTCCAATACCGCAGTATTTATTTCTGCTGCGCAAATGCAGCAACTGCGTGAGATAGTTAGCGCAGTTACCCGGGTGATTAATTTACCCGAATATGCGCAACATATATTCGCACGCGAGCCCCATCTTGCTGTGGGTAATCCTGGCGCAGAGGGTGTATTCATGGGCTATGATTTTCATCTTAGTGCTCATGGTCCAAAAATTATCGAGATCAATACCAATGCTGGCGGCGCGTTTTTAAATTCGGCGTTAGTGAACGCACAAACCGAATGCTGCCGCGCTGAAGGTGTTCTATTGCCGCGACTAACAAACCGAAATGATGACCAATTTGTGGCAATGTTTTTGCGCGAATGGCAATTGCAAGGTCGTGACAAGCCGCTGCAGACTATTGCGATTATTGATGAAAACCCGCAACAGCAATTTCTTTACCCTGAGTTCAAAATGGCGCAACGTTTGTTTGAAAGTCATGGCATAACCACTATTATTGCCGACTCCAATGAACTGAAATTTAGCAACAATCAACTTAGTTATGGCGAATCAGCCCAAATAATTGATCTTGTTTACAATCGCCTGACGGATTTTTCACTTACAGAACCCCGGCATTCTGCGCTGCGCCAAGCTTATGAAGTGAACGCTGCAGTAGTCACACCTAACCCACGTCACCATGCGTTTTACGCCGATAAACGTAATCTTATTCTATTAAGTGATTCGCAGAGCTTAACCAATATGGGAGTAGCTCAGCAGGATAGCGAAATTTTGCAGCAAGGTATTCCGCATACGCAAAATGTTACTGCGGAAAATGCTGATGAATTATGGCGTTTGCGCAAGCATTTATTTTTTAAACCTGCTGTGGGTTTTGGCAGTCGCGCTACCTACCGCGGCGATAAGATTACCAAACGTGTGTGGGAGGAAATTTTACAGGGAGACTATGTTGCCCAACAATTAGTTGCGCCGAGCGAACGCGGAATCTTGGTGGACGGAGTTGAATTTGCATTGAAGATGGATATTCGTGCTTATGTTTATGCGGGTGAAATACAATTACTTGCTGCGCGTTTGTACCAAGGCCAAACCACAAATTTTAGAACTCAAGGCGGTGGCTTTGCGCCGGTGTTTGTAGTGGAATAGGGTAGGCGTTGTCTAAAATTGCCTCACACCGCCATCTGATTTTATGAACGGTATAGCTGCAAGCGTAAAGCCGCTGCTTTAAAAAATAATCGCCATTTTTGTTTACTGTTTGAGTACTAAAATATGCACAGCAACACAGAAACCTTATTGCCCTTATCAATCGCGGTTTTAACCGTGTCCGATACACGAAGCTTTGAATCGGACTCCTCTGGTCAACTATTGGTTGATTGCTTGCAGGCTTGCGGTCATCAGCTTGGCGATAGAAAATTAGTCAAAGACGATATTTATCACATTCGCGCTATCTGCTCACAATGGATCGCGGAAGAGAAAATTCAGGTAATCATTGTCACCGGCGGCACTGGCTTTACTGATCGTGATTCCACACCCGAGGCCATAGAACCTTTATTGGATAAACGCGTAGAAGGTTTTGGTGAATTGTTTCGCCAAATTTCGTTTCGCGATATAGGCACATCCACCATTCAGTCTCGTGCAGTAGCCGGGCTTGCTAATCGCACCCTGATTTTTTGTTTGCCTGGTTCCACCAATGCCTGTAAAACGGCTTGGGATGAAATTATAAAATTTCAGATAGACTCACGGCAGAAGCCTTGTAATTTTGTACCGCAATTGAAAAAAATAGAGACGGCTGCTTGCGTAACGCGGAGTTAAGGTGAAGGAATTTAGCCCGCTTTTGTAAACAGCCATATATTATATTTAGTGATTGGCACGATGGCCGTAACTGAGAACACGCGAAATTTCCCATTGGTTGTTGTGTTCACGCCATATTATTGTAAATTTCGCAATCCCATCACAATGACTTTTGCCAAACTGGCAAAAACGATGCTCACCTTCCGAGATAGCACCAAAATCTTTTATGGGAAATACTTTTAAACTACCGGGAACCAGCTCACGCTGAAATTTCCCACAAACATTTTTTTTAGTGTTGGACAACAAAGCTTCCCGTGTCCAGGTCACTCCTCCATTATCGTGATAGAACTCAACGTCTGGCGAGAAGTAGCTGCCATATACTTCAAGCTGCTCTAGCGAGCTACAGCTATTAAAGGCCCTAAACACCCTTGTATCCAGTTCAGAGATGGTATCGAACAATGGATCATTCGCAATCATTTCAGTTTGATGGCTTATGGGGATCTGTGAGCATGCACTCATGATTATTAAATTAAAAAAGCTAACCAGTAGGAATAAATACTTCATAAGTGCTCCATTTTTTTAGTGCCTAACGCCGAGTTGAATCACAATTCAAAGGTTACAACTTAGTCTTAGACACGTTTTGGGTTCACTTTGGATTCATTAATTATTTTTTTTTGACATAAAACCAAATCCAGAGGCTAGGCGTCCCCCGGCAGTTTTGCAATGTGTGGTTTTAGGGAATGCTTATGCGCGGCAAAATCAAATCTGCGACTTAAAAACTGCCTGGGTGCCTATGGCGCGGTATGTTTTACTTTATAGCAATATGGATTTCCAATTCGCTTTGGCTTTTGTAGAACTCAAAGTCAGTTGAGTAAGCCCTTACATGTGAGCAATTTTCATTGTCAAAATATTCCCAGATTCTAGACCAGGTTTCAAAAACAATTTTTGGGACTTGCCCTTGTGCTGAAAAAACCAGGTAATTCCCTTCTTGTATTTTTACACTTTCCAGTTCTACCCTTGAAGATTCTACCTTGTCTGTGCCAACCAAAACTGAATAGTTTCCCGATGAATCCGTTTCATATTCGGAGTAAACACTATATACCCTAGCGCCACTGCGATAATTAACACTAACCAAAGCGTCAAATTTTTGAACTAAATCCGCAATTTTTCCACGCTGTGGATTCATCTCATTTTCGTTATTGGTTCTTGCGCCCAATCCGAATATGATTTTTTCATTTACACGAATTACATTCATGAGTAAATTTCCTGAGCTACAAAATTGTAACTGTGTGAATTTAACACTTTAAGCAGGAACAGCGGTGGAATAAGCTGTATGATATTTACTGCTCATGCATTACATAAACATCTGTTCCATCAGGTGCTGAACTCAGTTGAACCTTAATGTTTTTTTCTCCGTTCATATAGGATAGTACTGTAATATCATCATATTTTTTAATGCTATGGTTAGTGACTTTCATTTTAGTTCCTGTTTGAGATGAGTAAGCGTAAGTAGATATGAGTAGAAATATAATTGATACAAAAGCTAATTTCAGCCTGCGCATTGTTGATTCTTTGCTAAGCATTGAACCTACGCTGAAAACCTTGTTTATTACCTTTGAAACCTGCTGACTCGTAAAATTTTATTATGCTTGGTTCTTTTGACCCGGTTATTAACGCAACTTTATAACAACCTTTACTTTCAGCTAAATTTTCTGCGTGATTCAATAAAGCCTTTCCAATTCCCGTGTTTCGATGTGCGGAAGCAACAATAACATTTTCAATCATTGCATATGGCCGACCTGACCAGGAAAAATTTGGACATAAATTCAGCGTGCATGTGCCCACAACTGAAGAGTCTAAAATTGCCACCAAAACACAACCGCCGCTATTTTGAAGTTGTTCAAAAATATTTTTTTGTTCTTGTTTCGATGGCCAAGGTGATTTTTGTCTTTCGTATTCGTCATACAAAGAAAGAACTTGTTCTAACTCAGGAAACTTCAATTCTCTAATTTCCATAAATTTTCATTTCGAGTGTGTACTTGACCGCTTGTATGCTCTTCTCTCTTCGGTTAGCTGTATTTCTTTCATATTGAAGCCCAACGAGGCTGTAGAAAAACCTATCGCCAATTGTAGTTAAAAACTTTGTTAAGCAAAACCTCATCTCTTGTATTCTGTCTTCTTCAGTAAAATTGGCGAAGAGTTCTTTTTAACCCACGCCACTGCAAGTTGCGCTAGCCTATTTGAACTTACATTAGAACTCTTAATTGACTTGACAATATTTTTTGCTTCCGCAACTTCTTCTATCGACAATTGTTCACCTTGTTGCAACATCTGAACGAAACATTCTGCCATTTTTTTGAAATCGGAATCCCAGTTTGCACCTCCGTTTCCTTCAATTTCATTTGCAATTCGCCCGGAAACTCTAATGAGCTCACCTTGAACTGTATTGGCATGTCCTGATGAGGGCACTAACAAATTCCACAATTCCTCGTGCTGTGACTGCCATGTTGCCGAAGTGGGAATAATGGAAGATTTACCATCATACTGTTGTTTTCTTGGGATTGGTGCTACATCAAATAGTGCATACAACTGCTCAAGCGATCTCGATACATCATCAACCGAATCCTTATTGAATCCTTCTCGATGGAATTCAAACGTCTGGCCAATTGTTTCAACGAATTTCCTGGCACTGTCAGACTTTTGTGCACCGGCAGCCAGAAATACGCGAGCCAAGTCGACCGTGTTCTCAATATCTATGTTCCTACAACTTCTCAATCCAACTTCCAGCGGAGTAAGACCTTCGTTGTTCTTTTCTTCTACCTTGGCACCATGTTCAATGAGTAGCTTTGCGCTTCTTGCGTTATGCGAATTTGCAGCAGAATGTAATGGCGTATCTCCGTAAGTATCACGCGCCGTTAGATTTGCACCAACTTCCAATAAGATTCGGATATCACCTCGACCACTTCGCGACCTAATGTGAAGCGCGGATCTGCCCCATGTATTCGTAGCTGACAAATCGGCTCCATTTTCGCACAGCCACCGCACCACCTCGTCAGGACATTGATCAAATGCTATTGCGGTTTGTTTTCCGTAACCTCCGCGTGCATTGACATCGCAGGAGTCAAATACCGCGAGAATTTCCTGGCTATCACCTCGTTCAAGTATTTCCTGAAAATCTTTAGGGAGTGTAGTTCGCTTCTTTTTGCCCATTTATTTCTCTCCGCTTAATTAATCATGTGTACATTATCGGGTTAAGTTCCCACACAACGCATTCCTAAATAATTTTTAATACCTTCTCTACTTTCAGATGCATTGTGCTTGGATTTTAGTTTGATAACTTACAAGCTATCCAGCGCACGAAGTGCGTGCGTTGCAGCACTTTGTTGAACAAAGCCGCTACGCGGCAAATAAAAGCATTATAGCCAACACTTTC
>JAZKHP010000062.1:0-10680 GCA_040385335.1 Pseudomonadota bacterium | reverse complement strand
TGTAGCTGCTGGTGTTGTCCACATGATAGTGATCCTTTAAGTTAATTAGTAAGTTTGATTGAGTGTTACAAGTTCGCCTTGCATGTTTCACATGATACGCAAGGTGCAGAATTTCACACTATGCGCATCGCGCAATAATCACTAATGAAATTACTTAAATTTAACTGCCTTCTTTACTACCGCTGTTAGAAACAGCGAGCATAATGCCGATGCCAACGGCAATGACCACGCCAATTAAAGTCCATGTCGTGCCGACATCGGCAAGTACGCCCAGCTTCCAAAGTGCAGCAAGAATACCACCGACTAAGATAAAGTAACCGACCAGAAACATACCCGTCCACTTCATGTGTAACCTCCTGTTGTTAATGCTTTTGATGCCTGCAAATCTTCATCACGGTGTCACCGAAACGCTAAATTAATAACAAATCGATCGCGTGCGGGCTAGGTTTTTATTACTTATATTCTATTACTAAGGCTTTATCTTAGGGTTTATGTTTAGAATTCGCTACTTTTTTCTTGGTAAAACGATGCCATCCCGGCAGGTTATTCAAGCTCAGCATGCCAACTATCAATATGGCGCAAAGACCGGCCAATATATACATGCCGAATGCACTGGCCATGCCAACCGCGGCCGTTGCCCACAAGGTAGCCGCTGTGGTTAATCCTTGCACACGGCCGCGCACTTGCAAAATAACGCCCGCACCAATAAAACCGATACCTGTCACCACTTGTGCAGCAATTCTTGTAGGGTCACCCAAAGTCTGCTGCGATATGATGCTAAAAGCACATGACCCTACTGCAACCGCCATATAGGTCCTAAGTCCTGCATCTTGGTCATTGTTTTCGCGTTCCCAGCCAATCATCCCCCCCAGCAAAGCGGAATAGATGATTCGCAAGGCCAGCATTAATTCATTTTGCCAATCCATTTCAGTTTCCTATCATCGCGAAAGCTTTTCTCATCACAATTGGGTTCAGTCAGTAACCAAAGGCAAACCCATATCCATCCTTGCCAGGCGCTGGGCCATTTTTATAGTGGATTCGCTAAAATTCTCTATAGCCGTATCAGCCAAAGAGATTTGTTTATATTTTTCATAAGCCTCTTCAAACGAAGACTCTTGAATAAAGGCAATCAGCTGTAAGTAGCGATCACGCTGTTTAGTATGCTCAGTTCCTACCTGCTTACAATACATATTTTCCAAATGCATGGATAGATAGGCAATAAATTCAAGCTCAAAACTATTCTGAATCTGCATCTTGGATCGTAAACCTATTTACCCAAATCCACACCCAACAGGTCGTAGATGAGCTCTAACCTCACAATGGGACTATCTAGCTGCATCAGGCGCTGTTTCTGCAGCAAAGGCAAATCTAACAGTTCAAGCCAACGGTTGGCCACCCAGGCAGCGTCATTAAATCGATACGGCTCAATAATCGGGATATCGGGTGGCAACACGCCCTGGCTGGGCAAAGACTCCAGCAATCGCTGCAAGCTGGTGCTGATGATTTTTAAGTCCTCAGGAACCGGCAACTCGATATCATTCGCGATATCACTCACGTCACCAATCACCAATCCATCTGCTTGCTGTGTAAACGAGCTAACCTTCACTCTGTGCTGTCCGACACAGCGGATCGTCATCAGGCCAACCGTGGTGACATCAGCATCAGTAATATTTACCAATGTGCCAATACTGGCAAATGGAAAATGGCCTTCCAGCTTGGCTTCCTGCTCCGGCAAAACTGTTACGACTGCGAACGATGACTGGTTTTTGAGGCAGTTTGTAACCATATCCAGATACCTGGCTTCAAATATTTGCAGTGGCAGTAAGCCACCGGGGCAAACAACCACATTGAGCGGAAACAACGGTAGCGAGTAGCGATGCATGATGCTTTAAAACCATTCAATATTCGTTGATCGAAATTTCAGATTATCTTAAATAATATGGTAGCCACACAATACAAGGCAATAACCCCGATCACGCTGGTGATAATGCTAAGCCTGATGATACGGATGCGGTTTAATTCAACACTTTTAATTAACTGGGCATTTTGATCAGCCAGTGCTTTAATCAACTCGGATGTTGTCAGCATTTGATTATGCAGTTCGCTATTAGCCGTTTCAACTGAATCCAGCCTATCTTTTAGCCAATTTAGCTCTTGGTCTTTTGAGGTAAATACGGTGCGCACTTCTGATTCTTGATGCGGCGATTTTCGTGCAACCGTGCCCCATAATTTCTTTGCGCTTTCAGCAATTTCCGGCGCTTTTCTCACCACTTCTGCCCAAGGTACTGCTTTTAATAGTGCCAGCCAACCTATAGCCATAACAACCTTTCTGGTTACATCCAAATGTAGAATGAATCTTTTGCGATGTAAAGATATTAACTCACAGTCGGCATAACTTAGCATGTTAGTTAACGAACATAGGCTTGATTAAATTGTTTTATAAGGGTCTAGCCCTGGTTGTAGCAACTTATTGCCTGACTGTTGGCCAAACAAAACAGCCCTTTTTAACGCCATTATTTAATCAAGAGATTCGACCAGTATGCACCCAACATTAAAGCGCGTCACTCATCCAAAAAAACTGTTAAACAGTAAATGGAGCGCAGTGAAACCGACACTCAAAGAAAAACACTTTGTGGTGATTAAACTGATTATGCCCGACCCGCCTGATCAGGCCATTGAATACGTTGAATTAGAGGCAATCTACTCCAAACGCGTACAGCGATTACCTTGGAAACAGCTAAACGATACCAGCATTTGGCAGCAAGGCTGGGTGTAAGCGCTCTTGCGCAACACCTTATTAATCAAACTGACTCGCTGGTAAAAAGCAAACAGGCTTTGAATAAACATACCGCTTTAACTTCAAGCGCATAATGCGCAAAACTGATTGTTGCAAACGTTATTGCTAAGGCGGATAAATAAGGCGTTAAAGGTATACATGGCGCATGTTATATGTTAATTTGTATTCATAGACTTGCTCAGAACTCTATTAATAAATCTCCCTGTTTATTAATTTTCCAGATTTACCCCACTTTATTACATAAAGGAATTAATCATGATGATAGTTAAACGTTTTCTAGGTGCATTTCTAGCCGTATCCATTTTGTTCACTGGCTCGATTCAATCATTGCAAGCAGCCATGATCAGTACCGAACAGGTGAGCAATTCCGCATCAACCGCACAGAGCACACAAGACAGAGAGAAAATTGTCAGTATGCTTTCCCGTGATGATGTGCAGTCACAATTAGTCATGCGTGGCATTGATCCGACTGAAGCAAAATCCCGCGTTGCCGCATTGACGGATGATGAGGCAAGCTCTTTAGCCGCGCAATTAGACAAAGCACCTGCCGGTGGTATTATTGGTGCGATCCTATTGGTATTCTTCGTGCTAGTGTTGACCGATATCCTTGGGTTTACCAAAATCTTCCCATTCACACGTTCAGTACGTTAATGCCTGTTTAATTGACGCCATTTATTGTAAATAGCGCTCAATTCCATAGGGTAAAACAATGAAAGCCAGCCTGTTTAAATTATGCATGCTGGCTTTTTTGTATTTGCTCAGCGGCTGTGCCGCCAAAGATGTTCGAGAAGTGACGCTGAATGCCCAATTGCCGAAGCGAGTGGAACTCTCGGATACACCATTTTTTCCCCAAGAGTTATACCAATGTGGGCCTGCGGCCTTAGCGACAGCACTGAATGCAGTGAATATTCAAGTTAGCCCAGAGCAACTCACCCCGGAAGTCTATATTCCCAGCCGTAATGGCAGCTTACAAATTGAAATGCTTGCTGCAGCAAGGCGCCATGGTGCGGTGGCGGTTCAAACGCCACCAAAATTACAGCCTTTATTGCAAGAGATTGCAGCAGGCAATGTGGTAGTCGTCATGCAAAATTTAGGGCTTTCCTGGGCACCATCATGGCATTACGCGGTTGTTGTTGGCTATGATTTAGATCGAGAGTTGATCTGGCTTCGTTCGGGGACATTCAAACGTTTTGAAATGACTTTGAGCGCGTTTCAGCGAACCTGGGCACGCAGTGGATACTGGGCGTTTACCGCACTGCCTCCGGAAAAACTGCCGGCGACCGCAAGCGTTGATCATGTTGTAAATGCGTTGCTGGCCTATGAGAAAAATGCCTCGCCCAAGCAAAAAAAAATGGCCTATCAAACGGCAGTAAAGCGGTGGCCGGATAATTTTGTGCTGTTGATGGGCTTGGGAAACAGTGCCTATGCAGAGAATGACCTGGCAGCAGCAGCCAACGCATTCCAGCAAGCGATTGAAGCGAATCCTGCACATGCCGCCGCATATAATAATTTAGCCCATGTGTTACTGGCGCAAAAAAATCCTGTGCGTGCAAAAGCGATTGCAGAACAAGGCCTGGCCCTAGCAAAAAATGATGAAAAATTAAGATCGCAAATCATGCAAACCTTGAGTGAAATTCAAGCCCACCCAAAATAGTAAAAGCAATAAAAGTTTTGCACTCTAGCGCACATGTTTAGGATAGCTGCATTCCCTACCGGAATCTAAAAAACTGGCGCCTTTGAGCCATCAATCAACAAACTTACCTCCAACATAGCTTGGTATAACACCCCCTAATTTAGTTAGCTTTACCGCTGATTTTGATCTAAGCCAGGCCTGGCATGCAATGCCTTATTGGCTGGTGCCACTGTCATCCTAATCTGACAAAATATTCAGGAAATTGCTTATTTCTGTTTATCTTCAATATTTTATAAAATTTAGTATCTTCATCAAATACTAAAAATTGTATGCCCGATCTAACGCAAAAACTGAATAATCGATTGCTCAAACTATTAGAGGCAGCAGATGAAAAAGCGTTAATTTCACAGATGCAATATGTATATCTGCCCAAAGGTGAAATTTTATTTAAATCCGGGCAGAAGCTTTCTTATGCTTATTTCCCTACCTCGGCTATTATTTCTTTGATAGTAGCGCCATATGGAATGAGCGAAGTAGAATCAGCTACTATCAGTAATGAAGGGGTGTTTGGTGTACCTTTGTTACGGGATGATTATTTAACCACGCGTGCAGACGTGCAAAGCGCAGGTTATTGCTACAGGATTGAAACGGATTTATTACAAGAATCCATTCAGCGCTCGGATGCATTTATAGAGATTTTATTGAATTACCTGCAACTGCGAACCTCTAAAATGGCACAGATGGCGATCTGTAGCCGTGAACACCCTATTGAGCAGCAATTATGTCGGGTTCTATTGAATATTTTAGATAATTCGCATGATAGCAATCCTAATAGCAATATGGCCATTTCAATCCAAACCCTTTCAGCCAAATTAAATGTGCTCCACGAAGACATTAGCTTTCACTTGGATAAATTGCATCGCTTGGGAGTGATTGATTTGAAACAGGGAAAAGTGATCGTTTTAAATCGAAGTTTTTTACAAGGCAGGGCTTGTGCGTGCTACCAGATTATTGCCAATGAAACGGCACGTTTATCGCCCGGCTAAAATGTTGAGAAGCTAAACGAATAGTTTTTTAGGTTCGTCCAGCAATTCTAAAAGTAGATCCAGGGTGGTTGGTTTGGCAAATAGAAACCCTTGTCCATAATCGCATTTGAATTGGTTTAATAAACTGTTCTGTACATCCGTTTCAATACCCTCGGCTATGATTTTAATGCCCAATTTCTGGGCCATTTGAATGATGGCTTCACAAAGTACCGCATCGTAATTTTGCGGTGCAAGATTTTGAATAAACGATTTGTCGATTTTCACATAATTCACATCGAATTTTTTCAGGTAGGCCAGCGCCGAGTAACCGGTGCCAAAGTCATCAATGGATAGTTCAATCCCCACGTTTTGCAATGCTGACAAAGTATTTAAAACAATATTTGAAGCATCAAGCAACAATCCTTCTGTAATTTCAATACAAATACAGCTTCCCGGAACACCTAGTGAATTGATGTCTTGAATCCAGTTTAATAGCCTTTCTGGGTAATGAAACTGGTAGGGCGAGACATTGATACTCAACTGAAAATCAGCACCCAGGCGTTGACGAATAATGAGTAAGTCTTTTAAAGCCTGGTTGAAAGCCCATTGACCTAATACGTCGATCAAGCCACATTCTTCTGCAATGGGGATAAAATCAGCCGGATTGATGATGCCTTTTTTTGGATGGTTCCACCTGATCAGGGCTTCAGCTTTAGTGATGCTTGAATCATTAAAATTGAGTATTGGCTGGTAATGCATGATGAACTGATCTGTATTGATGGCCGCTCTCAGGTCTTGCGCAATAGAGAGCTTGTAGGATGACAAAGTCTGCATCGATTGTGTGAAAAACTGGTAGCGATTGCGGCCCAGCTTTTTGGCCTCATACATCGCCTGGTCGGCATAAACCAGCAGCTCTTTGGTGTTATTACTATCTTCGGGGTAAACGGTCACGCCGATACTTGACGAGATATAGAACACGTTGGCGTCAATAAGAAACGGCTTCTCAAGTTCAATCAGTATTTTTTGGCAGGCTTCTTCTAAGCTCCGGAAGTCTTTTAGCTCTTCCATCACCACCATAAACTCATCCCCGCCAATCCTTGCGGTTGTGTCCGATGGATTGACACATAAGCTGATACGCTGCGCTGCTTCTATCAATAATTTATCACCGACATTATGGCCGGATTGATCGTTAACACTTTTAAAGTTATCCAGATCAATATACAACAAGCCAACCAGCAGTTTTGAGGCATCGGCTTTGATTAGCGCTTCTTCCAAGCGGTTATGTAATAGATGACGGTTGGGCAGCTTTGTCAGGAAATCAAAATTGGCCTGATACCAAATCTTTTGTTGCGACTCTGAATCTTTTTTCTTAATGGCCTGCTTTAACCGGTAAAACCTGAATAAGCCTAATACCAATATCAAAGCCACAAACACTAACGCAGCAGTAATGAAGGGGTTGCTTCTGGAATCTTTTATCACCCACTTCTCTAATATTTTTTTATTGTTGGGCTCAACGATTAATAAACTTTTTTCTAAAATGGAAGCTAACAGAGGCCTATCGGCCCTGACCGCCATTGAAACTGAAGAGGTGAATGGTGTTAAGCCTGCCTTTTGCGCAAAATTCAGGCGATTGAACACGATGTGATAATCGACAACTATTTCGCTACCGATATAGGCTTCAACAGCGCCCGCTTCCAATTTCTCAAAAGCTTCATCCGCAATATCCACATGGACTAATTTGATGTCCGGGTAGTTTTCATGGATTTTTTCGCCGATATACCCACTTTTATAAATGGCAACGCGCGCACCACTCAGGTCTTCCAAAGCCAAAATTTTCGGCTGTTTATCAAGGTATTTGTTTCGGTAAATCGCCAGTGGAAAATCCACAAACGACATATTCAATAAATTAAATTTCGTATTTTTAAGAGTTCGATTACTAACACCGGAAATGATATCTGCATCTGTTGGCGCAATATTGTCGATGTAATCAACAATTACAAAACTGACCTGCAACAGATCTGCCAGCATGGAAAGGTAATCGATGGACACGCCACGGTGTTCGCCACTTTCCAATTTGAATTCAACAGGCATCCATCCGCTTTTAACGGCTACTCTGATGCTTGGATTGTTTTTGAGCCAGGCTTGCTCATCAGGCGTGAGGATCTCACTTAACTTTTGTGCGTTTGTACTTTTATGCTCGCTTGTGCTGGTATTGGGATAAATAGTTTCGGCATAAACTAGCGACGGCAGATAGCCAGACGAAAAAAGACACAAAGCTAGTAGTCGTATAAAGAATTTCACAGGAATCAGCCTATTGGAAATTTAAAGCATTACATGTTGTTTTTATTGGCCTGAAATATCGCTTTAACTCAACACGTTGGCTTAAATTCATAATAGTCTATTCTCCTGTATGCACAAAGTGATTTATATTAAAGCGACTGGTTTTAAATATGAATAAAATTACTTTGGATTAAATTTTTGCCGCAAGTAACAGTTACGCTGAAAATAGCGGATCAAGTTTAAGACACAAAAAAACCTATTTATTTCTAAATAGGTTTTTTTGTCTAGCGGAGCAAGAAATTCGTGCCCAAGTTTAAGCCGTTCTTTTATCAAGAAACGATAAACGGCCTCTTATAAAGTATTTTATAAAACTAGAAATTCAAATTTGCAATCAAGGAAACTTGATGGGAAGAATATTCGCTATCGTTCCATTTGTAGTCGTACAAACCTTTAACAGACCATGCATTTTTTTCGCAATTACAATAAAACATCGTAAATCCTGCGCCAACATTGTATAAATCACGATCTTGTTTGATACCTTGTGCAGTAAATTCAGCACCGCCACCAGCAAAAGATGCATTTTGTTCCATTGTTGTAGAGTTAAAGTCATGCAACCATCTCACATGCGCTTCTGGTGAAACAGCGCCGTTTGAGGTTTTGATCACTCGTTCAACTTTAACGCCCAGGCTAGATTGCAAAAAGTCGTAGTCTTGTTTATCGACATTTAAACCAACGTCTCCCCCGCCTTTTTCATTAAAACTATCCACTTTAATATGAGTAGCTTGTAAGGAGGCGAGTGGGGTTATTGTGGTCTCGTTATAATAAAAATGTTTACCAAGCGCTACAAGGCCGTTGTACTGCTTGCCTCTGTAGTCTGCATTGATGTCACGATTAATGCCTGCAAAGCTGACATTGCGACTGCTGTCATATCGGTCTACACCGGCTGTTAAAGCGGCGCGCACAAACCAAGGCTGCGGGGCATATTCAAAATAACCGGTTATCTGGTAAGAATCTACTCCCGTATTAGCAGTGGAGTGATTGTCGTCTATGGATGTTTTGGTGTATCCGCCGCCCAAACCAAGACGGGTTTGGTTGTTCAGCGGCACATCGTAGCCAATCATTAAGCCGGCGGCTTGGGTTTCATAGCCACTCATGCCCTGTCTGTTATCCTGATTGCCTATACTTCCATTTGCCTTGCCCCACCAATTGCTCACTTGTTTCCTGTCACCGCATTCCCGGCTGTTTTGCTCATCTTGCTGGCGACTAGGGTCACAAGTGGTGTCGCAACAATGATTTTGAACTTCGTCAAAGCGTGCCATCCATTGGTCTTCAAACATACGTGTGGCTTGTCCGGCTATCCATGGTGCGGCAAGATTGGTATTGCCAGGTGCAAGCTGTGTCAGTGCATTGTTGATTGCTACGGTATTAGGCAGAACCGCAATAGCATCTTGTATGGTCCTTAAATCAGTACCGACAGCGGCATTAACATCCAAAATCGGTGCGATGGCTAAAGCGCCCGGCGCAGTGACCAATGTCGCCAATGGCGCGATTGCAGCAAGTACGATATCCACATTGCCCAGCGTCGTTGGCAAGCCGGCAAACGTATAACGTGGATTATTGTTAATAACTGATACCAGGGCATTGTTAGTGCCTGAAGGGGCTTCTACAATTCTGTAAGTGGTGCCATTGGTTAATGCGCCAGTCACCGTTGGGATAACGGTAACGCCGCCAGCATCAATGGCTGAGTTACCATTGACGATTATTTTACCGAACACGGCATTGCTTGCGAATGTCGTATTAATTATGCCTGCTGCATTGCTGGTTAATGCACCTGTTATCGTCAGAGTATTGGCGCCTAAATCGAACTGGCGTGCCTGCACAGCGCCAATGACAGAAGCGTTGCCTCCCACCAGGTTAATACGCTTTAAACCATTGGCGCCGCCGATTGCACCGATAACGCTGCTGCCCCCATTGAAAGTGAAGGTGCCAGTGTTAGCGGTATTAGTGGTGATGGCACTGTTAAATAATGCATTAGTACCAATGTTGATAAAGCCATCATCCGCAAAGTTAGTACTGGCCGCAACAATACCTTGATTAAGGTTGCCATTAAAATTCGCCGTTCCTGTACCACTCAGATTGAAGGCCGTTGTAAAAACATTGCCATTAAAATTGACGGTTGTGGCGTTTGCACCGGCAGTAATATCAATAAATCTGATTAAGTTAGTGCCTGTAAATCCTGTGACGGTAGAGTTGCCTGCAAACAAAATGCTCGCCACGTTGTTAATATTGCTGGTAATTCCGCCGCCTACATCATTAAGTGTATTAATGTTGATATTAGGATTAACCGTCAACAGGCCTGCCCCAGTCGTATCAAGTCCAGTAGCCTGGCCTACAGAGTCCCCTGGTGCAACACCAAAAATATAGGGAAGAGCTACCGTCTCACGCGCTGAGCTTGTTGGTGCCCATGCCGTAATTGCCAATGCTACGGCAGTAAATATTAGTTTTGTTTTCATGCGCTATCCCTAAGTAGAAATTATTGTTACTTACTTATAAAGCTGGATGCTTTATTTTTTCAGTGTATAGGGCTTGGTAGAATAGGCATGTGTGCTAGCACGCTTATAGAATAATATGTTTTGATCCTTGCTGTGTTTAGCAGCAACTCACAGTTTATCGACTAGACCCCGTAACGCATAAAATTATTTTTTCAAGTATTGATTGGCAAGTAGTGAACGCTAAAATAGTGGCAAGCAAGTAAGCGCTTCTGCCATGATAAACTTGCCCTACATCAACACCTCAAATATAAAACATAAAAAAATGATTCAATACAACCCAAAAGACTGGATTACTTTTATCTTCCGTTTCCACGAAGCGGACACCTTTCGCCAACTAATCCCGATGATGATTTTCATTGGATTGTATGCAGGTGGCATTGCCTACCTGGAAAT
>JAZKHP010000061.1:0-13282 GCA_040385335.1 Pseudomonadota bacterium | reverse complement strand
AACTTAGGAGACAGGCTTTTCTTTTATTTAAAACTGTGGGACAGCAGTGGCCTATTGGCCGCTTTTGATTTCCATACGCAGCGAGCTACGTCTTTTCGCCACAGCTGGTTTTCTGTTAGGCAAAAAAAACCAGACTAACTCCGAGGCACGCTTGATCACGCCGCCTTCCTTTTCCTTGAAAAGCCGATTCCTGCCAAGCCAATCCCAAGTAGAACAAAATAGGCTGGCTCTGGAACACTAGCGACATTCAATGTCAGTGTGTAATCAGCCACCCTGTACTCGCCGAGATGAAGCTCACCTGAAAATGAATCTTGCCGCATATCAAATGACCCTGCAGACACTGGCATTGCTGAGTTAAACAGAACCTGGCTAATTGTCGGGAAACTAGTGCTTTGGCTCAGGTATTCGGTGCCGGTGTCAAGAAACCAACCGACGGTTGACCAGGTACCGGACTCCACATCCTGAAGAGACATATCTAAAGAAATTGAAGTTAAAGCTGAGCCTTCCGCAACAATGAAATCGAAAGAATCAAAATCAGTATCAACCTTGAAATTATTTGACCAGGTAATTGTTCCTTGCACCCTGTTGGTACCAGCACCAAGATTCAAAAGGGACTCACCGTAAATCAAGTCGCCGTCTACTGCCTCATCATAGCTAATAGGTGAAGCCATGGCCTGACCCGCAACAAACATAGATATTGCAATTGCTAAAGTTTTTTTCATTTTATTTTTTATCGTCCATGTTGGTAATAGACCAACCCGCCAGAACAATAAAAATAAAGGGCCTAGAAATATTAACAGTGATGATGGCTCCGGTACTGATGCCGGTTCCCTGGCATGGATTTCAAATTTATCAAGTTGGGTGTAAAAGGTACCAAAATAATCAACTCCATTTAAAACACCCCTCGTATCAAAGCCAACAGAGGCAAAAGCAGTAGGCTCAATTTCAGATGAAATTTGAAAATTTTGGACGAGACCAAGCCCATCAAATATTGGATAATTTGCCTTCGCGGTAAGCGACCCGTGACGATATGACCCTTCTGTCCAGTCATCGGAGCCCATAGTTAACAGATCATAAGATAAGCCGAAACCGTGTTGCCGTACTATAGTGATGCTGTCAGTCGGATGTTGGGAAAAACTGGGTAAGTTACCTTGAGAATGCGTTTCCAAACTTGCACCGTTCGCAGCCACCAAAGTCACATGCACCCAATCACGTTCCTGAATGTACTGAGCATTACTAAAATTTTCGTTTAATTCTATATCTGGCGGTCCTGCAAGTTCAGTGTCGTACCAAAACGTGCCCGTAAAAGGTTGGTGCGCATTTTCTGGCAACCAAAATTTTGCGTCAGGTGTAACATCCATATTGTAGCCGTCGAGAGATGCCATATTTCCAGAAAATGTTCCCTCCATAATAATGGCAAATGTAGAGTGGGGAAATATAAGTGCCAAAAGGCACGCTATAAGGTTGCTTAACTTTTTCATACTAAACTCCTATGTTAGAAAAAATCTTCATACGAATTATGACGCCCGCTTTGAACAATGACATTGATTTCCTTACCTTGCTTTTTAACGTTCCTGTAAGCGGAACAAGTATATGCTTAATATCTTTTCTCGCTGTGATCATGTTGAAAGAGGTCGCATTATATTTATTCAATAAAACTTGTTCACTGACGGGTGTTATTTTTTTGGCAACAAAGGTGTTGAGAATCCTGAGGGAGGTTTATTTTTTCTTGCCTCTGACTTACTTGGCATAAGTATGTCTAGCTCTCGCAAAATACGATGAAAGTATTCATCTACTTCAAATTCATTTATTGGTTTCAAAAGTGTGGCTAATATTTCCAGATTCTCACTCTCAACATTATTCTCCAATAAATACATTGCCCATTTAATTTTATGATCACTACCACCAGAGCACAAAGAAATTAGACCGAGCATTTTATATGTAACAAGTTTCAGAAATTCTGTAAGCATAATTTTTGGGTGAGCCTAATGCCTCCATAAACGGTGCGAACTCACGAGCAGCCGGCGCCGGCAGAGCAAATTGGAAAGTTTTTATTTCAATGACCCATTGGATCAAAATATGCTTCCCAGGTTGCCGGATTTGATTGCTTTGCTTTTGCAATCTTCATATATTCCATTGCTTCTTCATGTGCAGCGCAATTTATTAACGCTACGCCTAAATTGAAATAGGCATTTCGATCTTCGGATCCATTAGTTATTGCCAACTTAAAATACTCTGCTGCTTTTGCATGTTGTCCGCAATCACAAAGAAGCGTTCCCATTATAATAAGACTAATTTCATGTTTAGGATTTTCCGACAACGCTAAACGGGTGAGCTCTTTTGCTTTTTCGATATTGACGTTCCACTTCGAACTATCTTTCCATATTTCTTGCGCAAGCGATTTAGCTTCTTTGTTTAATTCTTCAATATTCATTCTATACCTTGGGGAAACTTAGCAGCTTAATGTATTAAGTTCAGAAAATGACAAAAGCTACAGCATTGGAAGTTTTACTTCAGAAATCAAAGTAGAAAAATCATGTTTGTATTCATAATCGCCCACATATGCTTGAGCAATTTTTCCTGTCCATATGATATTAAATGTATTGGTTTTTCCGATTCTTTCAAATTTTAATTTATGTTTTGCAGCAGAATCGTGACCTAATAAATAGATATGAAATGCTAACTCATCCCAATCTTCGATTGCCTCGGGATTGGTGTCAATTTCCAACTCAAGACCATCCATAAATTCAGCACAGTACTGCTTTACCAGGCAAACCTTAAAGCCACCGTTATGCCAATTGTTAGTGGATAGTGTACAGGAATGGTAATTACCCCAAACAATTGGAGCAACCCAATCAGATAAATACTCTACATCCTCATTGTCTTCAATATCTCGTTCGGAATAATAGTTCTGCGTCTCGATATGCATGTCAAACCAGACCGCATCATGTTCAATTCTTGCGGACCAGTGGAATTCTTTAATCAGATGCCCCTCTGGCCAAGGATTACCTCTAAAATAAATTCTGCTTTCTTTCATAAAACAAACTCAGTTGAGGTATAACGTGGAGTTTTGCTCACATAACGTTTTTTGGCAACAGTGACTTGCTAGGAGTTTTGAATTTCAAGCTCAGAGTGTTGAAAAGTAGCTAACCAAATTGTATAACCATTTTCTGAAGTTGCATTTTTCTATTAATGGAGCGAAGCGGAATGGTAAAATGCAACTTAGAAACCCACTAGTTTGATTGCTTTATTAGGCTACTTATTGCTTTTTGTGTTAGCTACAGAAAACTTTAACC
Organism: Pseudomonadota bacterium; assembly: GCA_040385335.1. Classification (GTDB taxonomy): domain Bacteria; phylum Pseudomonadota; class Gammaproteobacteria; order Pseudomonadales; family Cellvibrionaceae; genus Cellvibrio. The sequence goes on along the minus strand of JAZKHP010000061.1, from coordinate 9,986 downwards.
TAGGTAGTTCATTCTTGATCCCAAAAGAATAGATAATGCCCACCTCAATACCCTCCGCAACACCTTGCATTTCACCTGTTGAATACTTGCCAGTTCCATGCTCCACCTTATAACTAGATTTATTTGAGTATAAGGGTGATGCGCCAATACAGACTAAAGCCCTAGAAATATTAATTTCTTGGAATTCAGTGGATGTATGATTTTGCAAGTAATTACAAAAGTTAATTTCGGCTTTATTTTTATTATGCAGGCAACCCTTTGAAATATTTTCACCCCACTCAGTGACAAGTTCTACTGACAGCGAACCGCTTTCTTTTACATTATTTGCAAACTTGATGATTTCAGAACAAAGAGCATCAGGCTCTCCTGCCACACTAATATTGCATGAAAAAGTAAGTAGAAAAACTCCAAACACATGATTGGGCTTCATTTTTTCTCCAGCCTAACGGTTTAATACACAGCATCAACTATATATCCCGCGCAATTTAATTCCTAGCGAAGAAGCACGCTTCTTTTCATGATGTGCGTTGACAGTCAAAACCCCTTGCAATACTGGTTTGGCTCAGCGGCAAGTTGCTGTCGGAACTCCGGTAAGCAATAGGGTTATAAAAATTCACTCCAACCCTTTTAATTTGGTAGAGGGTTTTGTTTTTTGTTTTGCATATCAAAAGGCAGTACCTAACCGTAAATTTCCTGACGTAACTCTCAGTCACGGTTACATTTCTGGAATAATGGATATTATTGACGCCTTTATCTGTGCTATTGTTGGGTGAATGCTGCTAATAATGCCAATACTTATATGGAGTTTGTATGTTCCCACGAATTGAATCCCCCTGCCCTTTGCAGTCTATTCAGTTACCGCAGACAGGTAGATTTAACTGCTCTGCTTGCCAGCGCGAGGTGCACGATCTTAGCGCAATGAGTGTTGACGAGAGAAAGATATTTTTAAATCAGTGTAGTGGCAAAGTCTGCGTTTCCTATAAAGTTACATCCAATGTTAAGAACCTCAAAAAGAGCGCTATTGCAGGCTTATTTGTAATTACAGCGTCCGGACTCGCCGTACAGGCGGCAGCTTTGACCGGTGATACATTATTACAAGACACCTATGATGAAATACTAGTGGGCGGGATTAACCTTCCAGAGCAGACAGATAACGACAAGCTTCAGGAGGCGGAGAGTGCAATTGAAAGAGAAACAACGGAGCTTATTCCTGTTGTTGAAGAGACAGATAATTTTTCGCATCCACTAACAATGTAGTATTTAGTTAATAAAAATCTAACGCTTGTGTATATTTTATTGCTTCGATGATTTAACAATTTGCTGCATATTTATTATTTTTAACTGATTAAAATTTTCAAACATTGCAGTGAAATCTTGCTGGTCACCATTGCTGAGACGCAGAGCTATATGACCCGCATCAAAAACTTCCAAACCTGCATCATAACTACGCCATACTCCACCTATCCAGGCTTGAACCCATGCGTGAGGAGCAAACGCATTCTTTTTGCCATGAAAACGTTCTCGTGAGTAGCTCAAACCAAAAACAATGCGAGTAGGTACTTGAACTACGCGGCCAAGTGCGGCCAAAAGTAGTGCATATTCAGTGCAATCACCACTACGGGATTGATAAGCCTGTAAGGCAGTAGCGTAGCCAGCAAATTGCGGTTTTTTTTCTAACCGTTGACGAGTAAAAATGGCAAGCTTTTCCATTTTTTTTGCAGGCGTATCTGCTCGTACTGTCGCTTGCTGGGCAGCGACAATCAATTGGGGGTCCATGGTTTCCATGAAAGTGCTGGCTTTCAAATACCCTGCCAGCTCTACCGCTCCTGAATCGCTGAGGAAGTCGCAATGTGTGCAAACATCTATAGTCCAGCCCGTGTCTGTCCGCTGCACAAGCTGCTCGCTGGTAGCCGGAGGTGTTTGCGCAGAATGCATTTGGAGCTCGTAACGTATACGCCCTTTTAAAGCAGACGGCGTAATTTGGTAAGGCGATGCCAACATTTGCTGATCGAGTGGCCTTAACGCTATTATCTTATCGCTTGCGCATAAATCTTGGCACGGCTCCAATAGTAGACTCTTGCCAAAATAGTCAACGCTGATTTGTAACGGTAAAAAGTTTTGATCAAGATAATAGTCACTCACCACTTTTTTTGAACGCCTTTCGCTTTCTTGAAACACATGCCATGTGTTAGGTGTGCTTGTGGCTTTAGTAAAATGTAGATGGACGCTTACAAAATTTTGTACATCATAGTCCCATTCACTATAGGTTAGTGTTTTCCCCTGTTGCGCTGCGACGCCCATTTTGCCTCGCAAGCCTTCTCGCAGCAAAAAATCATCTGGAACTGCCCGCTGTAAACTTTGTTCATTATCACCACGCTTATCGAGTAGCGTTAAGGCTGAATGTTGAACTGCTCCACTGATGTAATGATCAGCATTAGGAATATCAATATGCTTTGAAAAATGTAATGGATGCCCATTCAAATCTTCTTCATGAACTTCAACAACACGGGTGATTATGGGATCCATGCCACGGAACTGCGTGTGCAACTCAAGCGTTTCCCTCGTGTGTTGGATTCCATTCAGGATTTTTTTTTCAAAGGTAATGTGACCAACAATATCTTTTTCAAAAAAAATGCGATAACGCTGCGTAAGTGTTGATGTTTCCTGCCGGTTAAAACCGGAACATGCACAAAGAATCATAATAGAAAACAATACAACAATGTTAAGTTGAAAATGCATTCTTAAATGAGCAATCTTTTTCATTTTTTTTAAACACTCTCGGGTTGTAATAAGCTACGAAGCATGAATTACTCCGACCCTTTCAATTTGTCCAATTCTTCACGATTATAGATTTCAGCAGAAAAGCACTATTCATAAAAAGTGTCTTCCCAATCTGCTTCTGGCTTATAGATTCCGTAACCCAAATAATTATAGTAAGCCTGCATAGCCTCAAAGTGACTTTTGGCTTTATATGTCCAAATTGGCTCAAGGTCAGATGTAATTTTTTTGTGTTGGGCTATCGCCTCTTCATATAGATCATTTCTTGGGATAAATGTATACGAACTTTCTTCTTTGCTATGCCAGAGTTCATATATCATTTTTCGATTCCCACATAACGTGCTAAAAACGGCGCCGCTTGCGGCGCCCGACGAAGGCGAGAAGCACGGTAGTGAATTTAATAGCTTTGTTAAATATTTGGTAACCATTCCACCCAAACTTTGTGACCAGGATGATGTTCGCGAATAGTTTCTACTGCGCCTTCAATTTCATTGACGTCTTGGATATTTATTGTGTAACTGAAATCAGTAAGATCAATGCCTAAGGTTCTTATTGAATCTATCTCCTCTTCGCTGAGAACTTCTGCTCCGAACCAGACAGGATACAGACCTGAAAAAATAACAGACTTCAGCTCTTCATAGCCATTACGAGTTGCAACTAAGATTACCATGTTAAATGCTCCAAATTTTTTAAAAATATCAAGCACCCAGCTTCCCTATACTAACAGTTTAATTTACAGCGCCAACCATATCTCCCTCGCAATTTAATTCCCAGCAAAGAAACACACTTCTTTCATAATGCACGTTGACAGTCAAAACCCCTTGCAAAATCCGCTGTCGTGATTACTACCCCCGTGGCTTAACTGACACAAAGCTTTATTGCTTTGCGTCTCGCACAGCTACGCCTCCGTTATGGCACCTGGGCGGGCCACCTTCGGGTGGGCCGGTGTGGTTAGGTCCGGTGGTAGTAACCCTGCCCGGCCTCCATTAATTAATTAACCCGACGGTGAGCATTTGGAAACCTTCGGCAAAAATATTCGCAGGGAACAAGCTGAAGATCTTGCGTATCAATTACAAAATCAAATTTGTTTGTTTCAATGTTTGTTACTAAACATCCATGACAATATTGAATTACCAGCAAAAGCAGTTTCAGGATTGGTCGATGCGTTTTATCGAATGCAGGATTTTTGTAGTGCGCATATTAAACAAAAATGCCCGTGACTTTCGTTGCGGGCATTTTTAGAATGACACAGAAGCGTTTTTCCTTGAGTTTAATCTCCTAGTTACATGCTGCTCCCGTAAAGGTTGGAACATTGACCGTCGAACCGCCTTTAGTTGCCTGGAAACCAAACTCAACATATTGGCCAGGTTGGATAGTGCTATTCCAGGAAAGATTGCTAGCGCTGTAAGGATTGCTTCCCGTTACTGTGGCGTTATAGGAGCCGGATATTCTAGTACCATCGCTATAAGTCCAACCGATATTCCAGCCATTAATTGCTGTGGTGCGATTATTGGTGATGCGAATCATTGCACTAAAGCCGCTACCCCAATCATTGCTAACGATTTGCTTGCAGCTTGCACTACCTGCGGTGCTCGATCTAGAAGAGGACGATGAGGATATTGGAGGTGTAGAGCTGGAGTTTCCTGCGGCCTCAATTTTGAACCAATTAATATTAAAGCCACCGGTATTAACCAATAAACCAAACTTGTGCACACCGGCAGTGAGCGTAATTGTCCGGCTTACATCAACCCAGGTTTGCCAACCACCCGTGCCTGGGACAGAAACATTATCGTAATTGCTGCCACCAACTTCTCTCAAGGTGAAACTGCCACCGCCATTTAAACTCGCGACACGGTAAGTGATTTTGTAGCTTCCGGTTGCAGGAATATTAATGCCAGTATCAGAATAACTAAGCGAATCATTCGCATCGGTCCAGCCAACATTTAAACCCCCACCGGTATCGGCAGTAGTTTCAGTTTGGATTCCGTTCATTGTTGAATAATTTTCCGCTTGGGTAGTAAAAGGCAATGAATTATTCGTGCTTGAACTTCTCGATGAGCTGGACGAGCTAATTGAAGAGCTTGGGCTCACACCGTATCGATCAATTTTATCCAACATAATTTGCGCGTAACGCCTGCCAAATTCGCGGTAAGAAGCAGTGGTGAAATGATAGACATCCATTCCCGGTAATCCCATTGCTGAAACTACGTAGGCATTGTTGATCAAACCAGGCAACTTGTTGACTTCAGAATTATGCCAATGACAACAGGACCCATAATTCGCGTAAAGTAATTCACCGGCGAGAAAAGGTACATCGCCAATTCCGAGATCTTTTCGCAAATCTGTGACGATTTCTTTGACCTGGTTTTTCCAGTTCGGGTCGCTGGTGTCGCTTTCACCTTGATGAAAAATAATGCCTTTAATAACACCCGCTTGCTGAGCTTTTTTTGCCATGTCGAGCAGCCACGCATATCCACCGTTAAATTGTGTGGGTATGTTTTGATTATTACGGCCTATTGGCGCTGATTTTTGATAGAGCTCAATCGGGGTGCCGGATACAGCTGCCGGAACCAAGCCTATGGTCACGGCACTTGGCATTCCTTCCGCCATGGTTTTGCCAAAATAATCACCAGGACCGAGGCCGCTGTTGCATCGGTTGAGCGGTGGTGATGCGACATACCAATTGCCATAAGTACGGCCAAGATTACCGCAATTTAAATCAGCCATTACCCTTACACGCTGATTGGTGATGCGATCCTGGTTTTCAATCGGCGCTGCTCCTTCCATGTTGGATTGGCCAAACATCAGATAGATGTGAAAATTTGGATCGGGTGCAGCTACGACGTTATTTGCCACAATTAAAAACAAAATCGAAAAAAGCAACTTTTCCAACGTGTTATTTTTATTGAACATGGATTACTCCTGCTTTGTTAGATGGGTGACCAGAATTATTATTTTTCAAACCTTTAGCTTCAGGGTTCATGTGGATCTTGACTGAGAAAATACTAAATGGCTTGATTGAATCGCAGGAATCATTGAAAACTGTAGAAAATTGAAGTTTTGTTGTTAAAAAGAGAGGTTTATGATTTGCTTTTCAGAAGCTAGCCGTCGAAGACAGATGCTTTACGAAATTAAAATCTGACTTTCGTATCAACCACGCGCTAGAGGAGAATCAAGTTATTCATAATCTGGATGAGTTAAATAAAAAAACCGCCGATGGGTCACTGCTATCCCACAGTTTTAAACTGATTATTGTTCACGTTTAATTTTTGACAAAGTTAAAAATATGTTATTGGGAATTGAGCCAGACTCTCGGCTAGACATAGATTTAATGTGCCATTTTCCGTCTATGTTGAATAGCAGCGCCGTGTCTCCAAACTCTGTAGTACCGCCAATACATTCTGGAAGAATACCTGTGACAATGGTTTTTGAATGACCTTTAAGTGTTTCAAAAACCTTGAAGGTAATTTTCCTTTCACCTCGCAGTGAAATGGCCGCGTGAAGAGGATCGGCATTACCATCTTTGATAGATTTTTCATTTAAAGATATTGAAACCACCATACCTTGATAAATTGCGTACGATTCTTTAATCCATTTTTCGGCATTCCAGTCCCAGTGTAATTCGCTACACGCTTTGGCTGTATTTGCCGTAAAGACTATTAGCAACAGTAATATTTTCATTATATGTACCTTAACGTTGCTAAAACCGGCGCCGCTTGCGGCGTCCGACGAAAGCGCGAAGTACGGTAGTGAATTTAATAGCTTTGTTAAATCTTTGGTAACCATTCCACCCAAACTTTGTGGCCAGGGTGATGTTCGCGAATAGTTTCTACTGCGCCTTCAATTTCATTGACGTCTTGGATATTTATTGTGTAACTGAAATCAGTAAGATCAATGCCTAAGGTTCTTATTGAATCTATCTCCTCTTCGCTGAGAACTTCTGCTCCGAACCAGACAGGATACAGACCTGAAAAAATAACAGACTTCAGCTCTTCATAGCCATTACGAGTTGCAACTAAGATTACCATGTTAAATGTTCCAAATTTTTTTAAAAATATTAAGTCCCCAGCTTCACTATATTAACAGTTTAATGTACAGCGCCAGCCATATCTCCCGAGCAACTTAATTCCTAGCAAAGAAGCACGCTTCTTTTCGTGATGCAGGTTGACAGTCAAAACCCCTTGAAATACTGGTATGGCTCAGCGGCAATTTGCTGTCGGGATTTCGATAAGCAATAGGGTTAAAAAATCACTAAGACCTTTTTGATTCTACTTACAAACTGACGAGTGGAGGCGGCAAGCGCCGGGGCGGTGTTAGAGCAACTTGCCATAGATTGCAATTAGTTAATAACAGCATACCAAACTGGCCTTTTGAATTCAGTCGGACAAAAAGCAAGAGCAATAGTTTTTTCACTTATTTGCAACCAACTTGATTCGCTTGCCGGAATGGAAGACAACTCCACACGAGTAACTTCAAAACTTAGATTATGTAAACCTGCTGCCTGATTTAGGCCATAAAATGATTCTGGAATATTACCGCTTTCTATGAGCATGGATTCTCCCACTTCCATGTGAGACAAACGGGACTGCCATTGCTTGTCTTGGCAAATTTCAATACCTATATCAGGTAGATATTTTTTGTGCTGTTTTTTATTTATGCGTCTATTCATGGTTTTCATAACAGCTTGCAATACTCTGCGGGCTCTGCGGCAAAATTATTTTGAGTGTCGAACAGTTGATGCGCGGCAGTCAGCGCAGCCTTCATACATATTGAGTTTATTCTTCATATTCAATGAAGTCCCACGGAATTTTTTTCTTAAAAATTTCAATGCATTCTTCCATTAACTCAAGAGAGACTGGTTCTTTAAAAATAGTTACCGTACGGGTTCGCTCTGTGTCATCACGAAATATCTCAACAACCAGCTGGTTGTCCCGATAAATCTCAACCCCAATGCCATCCCTCGGATTTACATCGCTTGCAACTACCACTCTATTTTTCGACTGAGGCATGAATTTCCCTCTAATGACTAAGGAGATTTTAAAAAGATTGTTGATAATTATGGTTTAAACAATTAATGAGTTATTGGACTCAAATATAGCTGAATTTTTCTTTAAATTCACTTTCCGTGTATTCAACTGCCGACCAATAAAATTCAACGCAATTAGCTGAAAAATTAAACTCATCTCCGTGCCCAACATTAATTGAAAAGAATTTTACTTCACCCACCTTATGCTCCACAACCGATACAGCCAAAACCAAATACTCATCTAAAGGTGAATAGTCTTCTTCATGCTCCCTCAAAACAGAAAGGTTTGTAACCGAGTTAAGCTGAAAAATAACTTCCCAGCAGGAAGCTTTAACAAGCCCTGCCACAATAAATGTCAAAACAACATTTGGGTATTTAGATAAATCGACACGCACATTGGCATTATCTAACAGGGTTTTACAAACTTCATCAATGTTTTTCATGACGTTGGTCCGGGCGTTTCAGCATTGACTAGAAGCGTTGCATCAAGAAGCTTCAATTTTTTCCAACTCATCTCGAAGAGCAAATGTGGCGTTATCGCAGGAGCTGGTTCCGATACGAGCAAACTTCTTAGCATTACCCGTTCAGATATTTCTTAATTTAAGCTTGATCAGATATCTTTTCCCAGATATCGCTAAATCCAGAATCTGACATCAACACATCCAACTCATAAGACACGTCTGGTAACATTGATGAATTATCAGTTCCGCCTAGCACAATTTTTTTGCGCTCTCGATCTTTTGACATTTCGTCTATCATTTTCCAAATAAAATAACTTAAATGTTCTGCATCCGCTTTAGTATGTAAACCTTGATCAAGAATTTGCAAAACCTTATCATCAGCCATTTCTGTTGCATAATATTTAACTAAATCTCTAACGTGAGAATATCTAACAGTTAAAATCATAGCACTTTCCCCGCTGCCCTAATCACAGTCATCCTATCTGATACCCATTTTAGCTTCTCGACTAAAGAACTTATTTTCATTGTCTGATTGACCGTTAAAAGATAGTGACCCTTAGAAGATTTTGATGGCCTACGGTCTGGCTGGAATGACATTCCACTTGGTATATCAGCACCAGATAAAACCCAGTAAACATCTACCTGCTTTCCAGCTGCGCGAGACACCATTTTATGTGCATTACTTAAATGTTGCCACGTAGATGAAAATGATAAGCCCATTTGATCATCAGCTAACACCCAATTACCATCGACTGAAAGCGTGTAATCGCAAACACGGATTCCCATAACGGTTCTATACGGACCTTCATCTCTATTAGGATAAAGTGTTGGGTGATTGCCTCGCTCAGTAGGGCGAGCATAATACCCATCAAGCTGACCGATAATTTCTCTTAAATCCGTTAAGCATTTAAATTGATGAAGTTGATCTGCCATACATTTTCCCTTTAGTGATACGAAGATTTGAATTTACATTTGACCGTTATTAAGCAACGTCAACTATATATCCCGCTCAACTTAATTCCTAGCAAAGAAGCGCGCATCTTTTCATGATGCACGTTGACAGTCAAAACCCCTTGCAATACTCTGCGGGCTCAGCGGCAAAATCCGCTGTCGGGATTCTGACCCCCGCACTTAACCGGTACAAGACATTGCGTCTTGTGTCTCGCACAGCTACGCCTGTTGTTATGGTGGCTGAGCGGGGCCACCTTCGGGTGGGCCGGTGTGGTTAGGTCCGGTGGTCAGAACCCCGTTCAGTCGCCTCCATAAATTCTGAACTTATGGTGGCGGTTTAAATTCCTAACTTTGAGGTTTTACTATGGATAACTTTTCCTCTCCTACATACGCTACGCTAAATAAAATCAACACCCCTCCTACTGTTATTGTTCTTAATGCATTTCAGCACACGCAGTATCAATCAGACTCTATTGAAATTCATTCGCCCGACGGCGAGCATTTGGAAACCTTCGGCGAAAATATTCGAAGGGAACAAGCTGAAGATCTTGCGTACCAACTACAAAATCAAATTTGTTTGCTTGAATGTTTGTTGCTAAATATCCATGAAAACATCGAACTTCCAGCAAAAGCAGTTGCAGGATTAGTTGATGTGTTTTATCGAATGCAGGATTTTTGTAGCACGCATATTAAATAAAAATAAAGCGGCCTATGGGCCACTGCTGTCCCACAGTTAAATCTCACAAAGCGAGCCTCATCTGAGGTTCGCT
>JAZKHP010000060.1:0-56729 GCA_040385335.1 Pseudomonadota bacterium | reverse complement strand
CAACCGTAAAGTCGCCAAGGGCGAGCCCGCTCACCGCTTCATTGAAAGTGATAGTAACCAGTGAAGTTTCACCAGCCGCCAGCGCGGTATCCGCCACGACTATGCTAGCGGTCGGGCGTAAAGTGTCGATAGCGTAGTTGTTCGAATCCGTCGTGCCCGTACCTGTGTTGCCTGCGGCATCTGTTACATCGGTGTTGTCCAAGGTAATCAGGTTACTGGTGTCGGTGATGCTGGCAGTCGGAGTCAGTGTGGCCGTCCAGGTGACGCCGCCGTTACCTGTGATGAGGCCGCTCAATACGCCCTCGGCGACCGTAAAGTCGCCGATAGCAAGACCCGTAACTGCTTCGTTAAAGGTGATGGTGACCAGTGAAGTCTCACCAGCCGCCAGCGCGGTATCCGCCACGACTATGCTAGCGGTGGGGCGCAAGGTGTCGATGGCGTAATTGTTCGAATCCGTTGTGCCCGTACCCGTGTTGTCAGCGGCATCTACTACGCCGGTGTTGTCCAGCGTGATCAGGTTGCCGGTGTCGGTGGTGCTGACCGTCGGAGTCAGTGTGGCCGTCCAGGTAACGCCGCCGTCACTGGTGATAGGGCCGCTCAGTACGCCGTTTTCAACTGTAAAATCGCTGCTGGTGAGACCAGTCACCGCTTCACTGAAAGTGATGGTGACGGTGCTAGTTTCGCCTGCGGCCAATGCTGTGTCGGCTACCACAATGCTAGCGGTGGGGCGAACGCCATCCACAACTATATTTTGATTGGCACCGAGCGAGCCGGCAGTGCCAGGTGTGGGCAAGGTGAGCACCGCATCAATAAAGCTAGCGCTCTGGACACTATCACCATTGAGATTTAATGCTGCTGTACTTAGGTAGTCGAGATCCAGCGAAGTGTCACCGGCTTGCACAATGTAAGTGAAAATTAAGTTAGAACCGCCGCTGCCGCCGGAGTAACTTAAAGTTTGGTTAGTGGTGCCCGTTTCCAATATCAATTGCAGAGTGCCGGTATTTACAACGACGACTTCGCTAAAACTCACGATAATCGTTACCGCATCGCCAACACCGAAAGTACCGTCACCAAAGGCCGAGGTAACCGATGTTACTGTCGGGTTAACGGGTGCGGTTAGACTAAAGTCATTGCCTGTACCGCCAATATAGCTGGCGGTTAATACGGTAGAGTTGCCACCAGCCGTTAGCGTAGCACCTTCCGACAAACCACTGAATGTGCCGGTGATAGCATCTACGGCATTGTTGGTGATGATGGTATAGGTATCGCCAGTGCCGGGTGTATAGCTATGAGTGGTTGAAATTGTGGCTGAAGAAACATCTACTGTGCCTGTTACGGCAACCACATCATAACCAGTACCTGCTGTTGTGCCTGCTATATCAACGGCAAGTGTGCCGCCTGATTGAATGGTCAAGCTATTTCCCAGGGTTAATGTCCCTGCACCGCTCACTCCCGGTGCCAGGGTGCCGCCACTTTGTACTGTGACTGCACCGCCGACTGTACCCGTTCCTTTAAGTGTCCCGCCGCTACCTACGGTAGTTGCACTGACGGTGCTGCCTGTGACTGACAAAGTGCCGCCGGAGACGTTAGTTGCTCCAGTGTAAGTGTTGATGTTGGATAAGATCAGGGTACCCAAATTAAGCTTAGTGAGACCAAAGCCACCCGACACAACATTACTGAGGGTCTGCGTGCAGCTATTGGAGATATTGATAGAGGTATCAGCGGCCAAAGTTACTGTGCCGCTAATAGTCGAGTTACCCGCCGAGTAAAGCGCCGCGCCACCAACACCAATACCGGCACCGCTGAGGGTAAGTGCATCGGCAGTAGTGACACCTTCAGAAAGTTGTAGCGTAGCGCCGCTACTGACAGTGGTTCCAGCAGCCGTGGATCCCAGTGCAGTATCAACATCCAATACCAAGGCTCCAGCGCTGATGATGGTTGCGCCGGTATAAGTATTATTGCCGCCCAGAGTAAATAACGCTAAACCAGTTTTGGTGAGGGTGCCTGCACCACTAATGTCGCCGTTTAAACTGGCGTCTCCGGTGGCGATAATAGTACCTGCCCCCGTAAGATCAATATTGTTAGATAGGGTGAAGAAAGAGCTGCCAGTTATTTCCAGCGCACCGCCGTCAAGGCTCAGCGTGCCGCTACCCAGGTTGTTTGCAGCACTGATCGCCAGTGTGCCGTCTGTTACCAACGCAGACCAGGCACCGCTGTTCGCGCCGCTCAAGGTTAGCGTGCCCGCGCCGGCTTTAGTGAGAGTGCTACCTCCACTTATACCACCGGAAAAAGTTACTGCATTGGCATTGCTGACCGTCGAATCGAGATTAAGGACTATAGCGTTGGTTATAGTTACGCCAGAACCGGTTACCGTGAATAGTGCTCCGTTCAAGCTGACGGTACCCGACCCAAGGTTAGTACCGTCGGCAATCGAAATACCATTGGTACCCGCTACAGTAAGACCACCAGTGAAGGTGTTGTTTCCGGATAAGGTCAGTTGTTGGCTATTTGCTTTGGATAGGGTGCCCGAACCAGAAATATCACCCGTTAAGGTCAAGGTTTGCGTGCTTGCCGCGAGCGTACCGCCACTGGCACCAATAACGAATAGGTTGTCAATCGAGACTGCTACTGAACCACTTGTGCTGCTTAAGGCGCCGCCGTTCAGCGTTATAACGCCTGCGCCAAGGCTGTTGTCACTGGTAGGGGCGAGTGTCCCGGCGGTCACTGTCATCGCACCTGTAAATGCCGCTTCATTGCCGGTATTCGAAAGCGTTAATCTGCTGCCACCCGTTTTGGTAAGGGTGACAGCGCCACCGGACAACAATCCTGACAGGGTCACAACGCTGTCCGTTTGTATGCTAGCGCTGCCTGATAAGGTAAATGCGTTATCAATAGTAGTGCTGCCCGTAACTTGCAGCGTCGTTCCTGAATTCAACACAACAGCAGCGGAACCGAGGTTACCATCGCCACTCACAGCCAAAGTGCCTCCAGAAACTGTTGTGGTGCCGGTAAAGTTGTTGGTTCCAGACAGAGTTGCTTTCCCTGCTCCAGCCTTAATGAAATTTCCCGCCCCGGACAAAGTTGTCGCAATGCTGGCGGTATCGCTAGTGCCATTGCTAACTGTTAGGCCAAAACCCGAGCCGATTGAAAGCGTACCACCAGTCAAGATCACACCGCTGGCGGAATCCAGATCCACTGTGACGCTTTCGCCAAGCGAACTTGCAGATGAGGTGGAGACCGTTTGGCCGGCTAATGAGCTGTCAAAAACAATGGTTTGAGAACCAGTGGCATCAGCTGCGGCAATGGCAATAGCTTCGCTAAAACTTACACCGTTAGTCAGATTGATTGTTGCTGTATCCGTGGTGTTGGTAACGTAGATAGAATCTGTACTGACGGTGACATCTGCTGTTGTTGATGCACTGCCATCACTCAGAGTGAAGCGTATCGTTGCATCGCCGGCGGGGGTGTCATTGCGATAGGTGATGCGTTGGACGAGTTCCTGGACTAATGCGGTAGTTGCGGTGGTGCCGCTGCTGGTAAAGCTAATCGTTAAGACACCGCCGCTATTGGTAAAGGTAGCGAAGGGAGTACCACCCGATTCAATAGTGCTACCGTTGACCGTGAAGGGCGCACCCGACGTGTTGAAGTCAAACGTATCGGCAGATACCGCAGTCCCTGCACGTTGAATAATGAGGCTTGCACCCGCCCAGTCGTCCAAAGCGTTAAGCTCTGTATCCGAGATAGTGGCATTAGCACTTGCATCAAGATTAAGGGTATTGCCGACACCTGCCCATGCCTGGCTGTCGCCGTTAAGATTGCCAATAACCGGAGTGTCATTAATCGGCGCTGTCAGAGTGAAATCATTACCAGTGGCGCCGATGTAGCTGGTGGTCAGCACGGTGCTGTTGCCGCCTGCAGTCAGGGTAGAACCTTCGCTGAGACCGCTGAAGCTGCCGGTCACAGCGTCGGCAGCGTCATTAACGATGATGTTATAGGCATCGCCGCTACCTGCGACATAGCCGTGGGTGACGGACAGGGTCGCACCACTCACATCGACAGTGCCATTAACGATGACTTGATCATAGTCTGTGCCTGCAGTGGTGCCATTAATCTCGACAGCCAAAGTGCTACCCGAATCCATCGCAAGATCGCCATTGATCGTTAGAGTACCAGGACTACTGCCCGGTGACAGGGTGCCGCCGCTTTGTACAGTGACCGGACCGTCCACAGTGCCCGTCCCGGTCAGGGTCGCGCCGCTGGCAACCGTAGTTGTACTCGTCGTACCCGTGACCGCCAAGGTGCCAGCCGATACGGTGATGGTGCCGCTGAGGGTATTAGTGTTCGAAAGAGTCAGGGTGCTCGCACCAGTTTTAGCCAGGTTGTTGCTGCCGCCAATGACGCCGGACCAAGTGGTAGCGGCAGCAACTTGCATAGTCGCAGCGCCAGCAAGTGTAAGATTGTTGTCAATCGTGCCACCCGTCGTTATCGCTAGCGTTGTGCCCCCAGCCAGGGTCACGCTATTGCTACCCAGATTGCTGTCACCACCTATGCTGAGTGTGCCCGCGTTGATTGTGATGGCGCCAGAATGGGCGGCATTCGCCCCGGACAAGGTCAGCGTGGAAGCACCCGATTTACCCAGACTGCCAGAACCACTGATGCCACCGGACAGGGTGGCAGCTGCCGAGCTGCTGATGGTCGTACTACCTGCCAAGGTAATTGCATTATCAATCGTGGTAGCACCGGTAATCGCAAGCGTAGTGCCATTGACCAAGGCCACACTGCCGCTACCGAGGTTTCCATCGCTGGCGACACTCAAGGTGCCCGCGCTGACGGTGGTGGCTGCGTAGCTATTGGTGTTGGACAGCGTCAGGGTCGACGCCCCGGCCTTGGTCAGGGTGTTGGCACCGCTGATGACACCACTAAGAGTAGCGTTGGCGCTGTTATCGATGGTAGAACTGCTGGTGAGGTTGATGCTGTTGTTAATGGTAGTCGCCCCCGTTATTGCCAGGGTTCCGCCACTGAGGCTAATGGTTCCAGATGACAGTTGATCGTCATTGGAGATGGACAGAGTACCGGCGGTTACCGTGATACCCCCCGCGTATTCCGATTCGTTGTCGGTACTGCTGAGTACCAGGCTGCCAGTGTCGGTCTTGTTCAGAGCGGCCGATCCGCCCAGGACAGCGCTCAAGGTCAAGCTGGCGCCACTGGCCGCGCTTATATTCGCATCAGCCGCCAGCGTAACGCTGCCGCTTAAGGTGCTGCTGCCGCTGATCAGGTGCAGCGCACCGTAGGCAACACTGCTGACCGTTCTGCCAGTGCCGCTGATGGTGAAGGCTTCGGCAACAGTGAGCCCACCGGCGATGCGCGCGCTAGCACCGCTGGTAACTGTGGTCCCACCGGCGGTGGTACCGAGCGCATTGGCGTGGTTGACGATCAGCGTACCAGCTGACAGGTTGGTAGCACCGGTATAGTTGTTGTTCCCATTGAGCTGCAGAATGGCCGCTGCCGTCTTGGTCAGGCTACCACTACCCGATATTAAGCCGGAGAAGAGGCCAATATTGGCACCGGCACCGCCACCAATATCGATAGTGCCGCCGCCAGCACCAAGGACAACAGCATTGGCAAAGGTCGTTGTAGTACCAGCAGCGCCAGACACAGTCATGGCCAGGGTAGCGCCATCCAGCGTCAAGGTACCGCTTGATAAACGTGAGCTAGTATCGGTATTCAGAGTTCCTCCCGTCACCGATACAGCGCCAGACCAGCCACCGTTATTACTGGTAGAACCCAGTATCAGAGTACCTGCTCCCGATGCGGAAAGACCGCCAGTGCCTGCCACAATACTGTTGATGGTGGCGGTATCGCCGCTACCATTGGCAAAACTCAATGTACCCGTACTCAGGCTAAGGGTACTACCAGTAATAGTGACAGTACTGGCTGCATCGGTATTCAGTGTCAGGCTTTCGCCTAAGGTCAGAGTACTGCCGAGCGTAATCGTCTGACTGGCCAGGGCGCTGGAGAAAATAATTGATTGGGAGCCGGTGACATCCGCCGCCCCAATCGTGACAGCTTCGCGTAAACCAACACCGTTACTCGCGTCAATCGTAGAAACATCGGAAGTGTTAGTAACGTAGATGCTATCGCTGGTTACGGTGACATTGGCTACAGTCCCCGCTACTGTGCCGTCATTTAATGTAAAACGAATGGTTGCATCGCCGGCAGGCGTGTCATTCTGATAATTAATGTGCCGAGCTACATCATTGACCAACGCGGTGGTTGGGATTGCACCGCCGTTGGCGAAATTGACGGTCAGTATACCGCCAGTATTGGTATAGGTAGCAAAAGTCTGTCCGCTGGATTGTAGGTTGTTGCCGCTGACGGTGAACAAGGCGCCGGAGAGATTGAAACCGAAGGTGTCGGCTGAAACCGCTGTGCTGCGTTGTACGGTCAGGTTGGCACCGCTCCAGTTGCCGTTAGTGCTATTGAGTGCCTGGAGTTCAGTATCGGTTAATGAGGCATTGGTGCTGGCGTCCAGCACCACCGTACCACCTACGCCAGCCCAGGCAACGCTGTCGCCGTTGAGATTGGCAATGGCAGGGGGGTTGTTGGCGGTATTAAGAACAAACGAATCAACAATATCGAAGAAACCACTGCTGTTGGATGTAATCACCACACGATCAACATTGTCGAAGCTGCTGTCCAGCGAGACAGTGTAGGTGCCCGCCGTTTGGTCGAAGCCGGTTCCTGTCGTTTGCGTGCCGGTTGATCCGACGTCTCTGAAGCCTTCAACCGAAGCGAAGCCGCCACCAAAAACATTGATATAGAAACTGGTGAAATCGAACTCGTTGCCTGAAGTGGTCTGGATGGTGATCGTTTCTGGGCCACTGAAAGCCCCGGCAAACAAGCCAGCGCTGCTGCCCTGGCCATCGTCCACGTCCTGGAACCAGTTGGCCGCGCTATAGGTAATTGTGAAATCACCTTGGGTAAAGACAGCCGACCCGTGGTCGGCACTCTCAACAAAACCGGATGAATTGAAATTAATCGTGACGTTGGCGGGGATGGATGTCAGTACTCCGGTATAGTCCGCCCAGGCGCTACCTGCCAGAATCGTGGTTGTTACCTCTCCCGCCGTCTCCTCCAGCTGCCAGTTGCCAGCTCGCGCTGCGCTTGCGGTCATGTCCGAGGAGGCAGCAATGTCGGCACCCGTCAAGGTTGCGAGAGTACCCAGGAAAGCGCGGCCTTCAGCCCCTTGCGCCGTATAACAGCCATACAAGAAAATATCGCCGTTGTTAGAAAGGGATTGTCCTATAGACGCGAGTGTTGCGGAATAGGAATGCGCACTGGCAGAGTTCAGCACGGTATCGCCCAGCCGCACCTCAGCCACGTCACCGTGCGACAGGACGTGAATGGCATCAATGTCTGTCTCCCCCTGAAGTGCATCCGCTAGCTGCTGAAGGCCATCACTTCCCGGTTGTATCAGTATAATTTCCGTATGATCTGGCACACCATCCCGCAAACTCTGCCAACCGGCAAGCGAAGTATCGATAACCACTATCTCGCGAGATTCCGTAGCCCCCAATGCAGGTGCTACGCTCAGGGTTTCTCTCGCCACAGGTAGGTCTTGCCAGTTCGAAGCAGCATATGATGCCGGTACATCGGCCTCCGCAGCATCAACTGCGACAGCCATCACGGCAGCATCGAACATGATTCGAGGTTCCAGAGCACGCATCAATTGCTGGCCGGCACGACCCTGAGTGGCTGATGCTTGCACATTCGATTCTTTTTTCATGCTGCGCTCCCGCGATTCATTTTTTATAAATAATCGGCCGCCTCAAAGAGGGAGACCGATTCTGCGCTACATCTGTGCACATCGGGCTAGCTCACAGAAAATTACCCGAGGCGGCAACAACACAACGTAATGCAATCAATATTATTACGGGCGCGAAGGGAAAAGACCTTCTGTGGCGATAATGAAGTTGGTGCCCAAGAAAGGATTACGCAGCGGCACCGGCAAGCCGTTACCTGTCATACCAACACTGACCGTTCCGGCCGAGGTCGCCGTGAGCCCACCGGCCTGCACTGCAATACCCCCCAGCTGGGCTTTCGTGGAATCAGGCGCCGTTCCTGTATAAAGGCCGCTGAAAACCACATTAGAAGGACCGGATTTTGCTGTTGTCGCCGACAAGTACGTCGTTGCACCCGCAACAGGTGGAACCATGACCGCAGCCGTGCTAGTACCTACATCAACGCTTGCCGTGATCGTGCCACCGATAGCACCATTCTGACCCGTGAATTGTGCGGTATGTGTGTGTCCAGGCATTTGCGTTTGTAAAATTGTCACATTCTCCGCACCCGACACTTCACCCTGAACAATAGGCGTTAAATTAACGCCATTCCCCATACCTACCGGGCCGCGCCCACGATAATCCGGCAAGGCAAAGGTCGTTACACCGTCACCACCAAAGGTAACGCCAAGCAGTGCAAACAACGCAGAGTTTTGCGCGATAGACATTAACTGCCCGTTACATAATGCCCAGCCTTGTGGATTAAAATTAAAACCCACCATGCGAATTTCGCCTAAAAATGGTTCACTCATTACTTATCTCCTACTGATTGTTTTATTGATTGGTTGTAAATGTTGTTTTGATTAAATCCGGGGATTGTAAATTTCAACGGAATTGAATCGTTTTACCGAAAGCTGATTTGCCAGGTAATTTTATCCACGATGTTACTTAAATATGGACGCAAGAAATGACGGTTGTATTGACGAATAAATGTGTGATTTTGAAAAAGCAATATGCAATTTTTTGCGCCAAAAAAGAGAATCGCAGAAGTTATATATTTTTTATTCATTCAGCTTTCCTTTATAGTTTTATAGATCTGAATTAGCATTTCAGAAGTGTAGACCAACATTTATTGATCGCCACTTTTAAAAAAATGCATAATAATGTGCCAAAATACAACACTCAACGACGCATAAATAATTAAAGAAAATCATCATACGAGTAAGCTTTATGCCTATCAATCCAACCATAACGCCACAGCTTCGCCCAATGCTTGATGCAGATTTGCCTTTTTTATTATCACTCTATGCCAGTACACGCACTCACGAATTAGCAGCACTGAATTGGTCCGATGAACAAAAAAAGTTTTTTATCAACTCGCAATTTCAACTTCAGCATCATTATTATCAGCAACAATTTCACTCCGCACAATTTCACGTTATTACAGCAAATGGCCAGGATGTCGGACGTTTATATTATTGCTGGGAGGACAACAACTTACGTTTGATTGATATCGCACTGTTACCAGAGCATCAATATCAAGGAATAGGTGGTGTGCTTGTAAGTGGTTTGATGGAAGAAGTTGCTGCGTGTAATGGCAGCTTATTGCTACATGTCGAATTGAATAACCCAGCCCGAGACTGGTATTTCCAGTTAGGTTTTATTGCTGACACTAATGACGGTGTCTATCAAAAATTAATATGGAGCACCCAGCAATCTGCAGCTTCAATGGCAGACTGATCAATCGAATCTGTATTAATTAGAGCGCAGGTAAGAATTTATAAAGTTTACACAAGTGCTACAACCTCAACCCTCACACACAACAAACTCAAACAATAGAGTCTTAAATTATTTACAATTACAAAATAAAATTTTCTTATAAAAATAAAATAATTCCCACTCTCCTCATTGTCTAAATTGCACATAGCGATTTACATAACTAACATTAAAATTACACTGTCATAACAAAGTTCAGTACTACAAAGCACCTAAGGATAAATAAAATAATAAAAACTTAGTGAAACTAAACTGTAACAATGCCCGTGTTACCATCGCCCTAAAGTAATTCAACTGGGGCTAATCATGCAAAGACTCGGGCTATTAGATTACGGTAGATTTCTTGCAGCACTTTTTGTTGTGCTTTATCACTACACATTTAATGGCATTGCCAACGGAAAAATAACATCAATAACTCATATTAACGACCTTATTGATTTTTCCAAATATGGCTATCTGGGTGTGGAATTATTTTTTATGATCAGCGGTTACGTTATTTTTTATTCCGCACAAAATGGTTCCGCTGCAAAATTCGCAGTTTCGCGAGCAGTTAGGCTCTACCCCGCCTACTGGGTTGCATTGCTCTTAACATCCGTCGTCACCTGGTTTTGGGGCAACGATTTAATGACAGTATCGCTCCCACAAGTCATCGTCAACCTAACAATGTTTCAATCTTATCTTGGCTACGGCCATGTTGATGGCGTTTACTGGACACTCGTGTACGAAGTTATGTTTTATGCTGCAGTGTTTTTATTATTATTGTGCGGAATGCAAAAATCACTGAATTCAATATTTATATATTGGCCCATAGTCATGGCAATCGCATTCTTGTTGGGCATAAAAAACATTCCTTATCTGAGTGGATATTTCTATTACTTTGCTGCAGGCTCGCTTTTTGCTCTGATAAAACAAAAAATGGATTGGCGCAGCACTGTTTCATTAATAGTGGCATTTCTGTTGTGCATATCTTTTTCCTCAGGAAAAGCGGAATCACTGACGATAAGTAAAAATGCGTTTCATTCTGAATATGTAATAGCACTTATTATTACCCTGTTTTTTATTTTTTTCCTGGCGCTAAATACAAAAAAATCGGAATCACTTAACCTGCCAATGGCAAAAACATTAGGGGCAATGACCTACCCTGTTTATTTAATTCACGCTCACATTGGCTACATGATCATTAGCAAATTCGCAACAGAAGAAAATAAATTTCTGATTTATGCTCTGACATTCTTAATTGTTTGTTTTATCGCATTTATGATTCACAAACTGGTAGAAGTAAAGCTATCCGCACTCTGGAAAAAAATGTTTACCGCAAGCCTGGGCATGAGCATAGCCAGGTTGGAAACCGCTATTACACGGATAAGAACTGCCGATGCTGTCGATATAGAAACGACCAACGCGGCACACATAAAAACTACAGTTGATTTAAAACCTCACAACGCCTAAAAGAATTAGGGAGGTGTAATGTTAACAGGATGGTAAAACAATCTGCAGCCTCTGAAAGTGGCAGCTGCAGAACAACACGGAAACTGCTTAAGTACCTCCCTCCCAATCCCGCATTACCTTAATTTATCTTTAGAGGCAAAACCCAACAACTGCATCAAAACAACATGGCTTCTGGCTTTTTCAGGTAGTAGAATAGCCGCCACTCCTTTTGTTATTGATGTCTATCCATGATTCCTCGTATTAATCAAACATCTCCTGTTCAAGCGCTGTATTTGCAATTCATCAACCAGTTGCGCGATAGCGGCTTTAGCGGGGATCTCAACCCTGATTATGCCAACCGCACGGTGTTGGCAACGGACAATTCCATCTATCAGGTACTGCCACAGGGAGTTATCTACCCCAAACAGATCGCAGATTTGCAAACCCTGATCAAACTTAGTCAACGCCCTGAATTTAAAACCATTGTTCTTAGCCCGCGCGGTGGCGGCACGGGAACCAATGGTCAATCCCTTACGGATGGCTTAGTGGTGGACACCTCCAAATACATGAATCAGATTTTGGAAATCAATGTCGAAGAGCGCTGGGCACGAGTGCAATGTGGGGTGGTAAAAGATCAGTTAAACGCGGCCATTAAAACCCATGGCTTATTTTTTGCGCCCGAACTTTCCACCAGTAATCGGGCTACCATTGGCGGCATGATAAATACGGATGCGTCTGGTCAGGGTTCATGTCGTTACGGCAAAACCCGCGATCACGTACTTGAACTACGCTCTGTATTGCTTGATGGTACCGAATGGGTTTCAGGCCCAATTAATGATCTTGCATTAGCCACCAACAGCGCACGCGACGATCGCGTAGGTGCAGCGCATCGCCTGGTCGACGAAATTCAACGTGACCACGCCGATTTAATTGCAGCAAAATTTCCCAAGCTCAATCGCTGCTTAACGGGTTATGACCTGGCGCATATTCGCGACGAGCAACATAACTTTAATCTCAATAATATTTTATGTGGCAGCGAAGGCACCCTGGCATTTATTGTTGAAGCTAAAATTAATTTATTACTTACGCCAAAGTATTCCGCCATTATTAATGTAAATTATCGCGATTTTAACGCGGCATTACGCGATGCAACAGAGTTGCTGGCCACCGAGCCCACATCCATCGAAACAGTAGATTCAACCGTATTGAATCTAGCCATGAAAGATATTGTGTGGCACAGCGTGGCAGAATTTTTCCCGCCCTCGCCCAGCGGTGAAGTCATTCAAGGTATAAATTTAGTAGAGTTTACCGCGAACGACGAGGCCGAGTTGCGCGCTGCAATTAAAAACCTCACCGACAAATTGGATGCTGCAACACAACAAACAAACCATGGTCGTATTGGTTATAGCCTGGCATGGGGCAATGAATCCGTAAACAAAATTTGGGGCATGCGTAAAAAATCCGTGGGCTTACTCGGCAACGTTGAAGGCGAAATCCGCCCCATCCCCTTTGTGGAAGATACCGCTGTACCACCGGAAAATCTCGCTGATTATATTTTGGAATTCCGCCAGATTTTAGACGGATACAATTTAAAATACGGCATGTTTGGCCATGTAGATGCTGGCGTATTACATGTGCGCCCCGCCATCGATATGAAAGATCCGGCACAGGAAAAACTGGTGCGCCTTATCAGCGATAAAGTCGCCGCACTTACCCAAAAATATAATGGCCTGCTGTGGGGCGAACACGGCAAAGGTGTACGCTCTGAATATGCGCCAGCTTTTTTTGGTGAGCTCTACCCGCAATTACAACGAATTAAAGCCTGCTTTGATCCGCACAATCAGTTAAATCCCGGAAAAATTGCAACACCCTCAACCGATATAGAATTATTAAAAATAGATGGCGTAGCAACTCGTGGGCAAAATAATCGAAAAATTCCGGTGCAAGTTTGGGAAGGTTATAGCGAAGGCATGCATTGCAATGGCAATGGCCTGTGTTACAACTGGAACCCGAATGATGCCATGTGCCCTTCGTGGAAAGTCACTCGCCAACGCGTGCACTCGCCGCAGGGCCGCGCATCACTTATGCGTGAATGGCTTAAACAAATGAGCGAGCGCGGTATAAACCCCATCAAAGAAAGTGCTGCGCTAAAACACAGTAGTTTTTTATTCAGCCTTCCCGCGCGCATTATCAACACGCTCGGCAAACGCAATGGCAATTATGATTTTTCTAATGAAGTGCATGAATCCATGATGGGTTGCCTTGCTTGCAAATCCTGCGCAGGCCAATGCCCAATCAAAGTCGATGTACCAGCATTTCGCAGTAAATTTTTAGAATTATATTACAGCCGTTACCTGCGCCCGCTAAAAGATTATTTTGTTGGCGGTTTGGAATTTATGATTCCCACTTTGGCGCGGGTGCCTTGGCTATATAACACGTTAATGAAGCCACGCATTATTCAAACAATCATGAAACATGTTGTCGGCATGGTAGATAGCCCCTTGCTGACAGGAATTAATTTAACCCGTGAATTACACAAACTAAATATTCCATTCGCAACACTGGAAAATATTGCACAGTTAACGCCTGCACAAAAACAAATCGCAGTCATTTTTGTACAAGACGCTTTCACCAGTTATTTTGAAACGCCGGTGGTCATTGATTCATTAAAAATGCTACAACTATTAGGTTTCACGCCACTTGTTGCACCAATTAAACCTAATGGTAAGCCTTTACACGTTCACGGATTTTTAAAAGCGTTTGCTAAAGCGGCTGATACCAATGCGACCTTACTTAATGGCTTAGCCGCATCCGGCATTCCCTTGATTGGCTTAGATCCAGCCATGACGCTCGCCTATCGCGGTGAATACAAAAAAGTATTAGGAAATAACGCGCCTGATGTTTTGTTAATACAAGAATGGTTAGCCAAGCAAACAGATACACTCAGCAAACGGGTGGGGAATTTTAACCGTGCCGAATATTCACTGCTGGCGCACTGCACCGAAAAAACCAATGCGGTAAGCTCGATAAAAGATTGGCAAACCGTTTTTGCGCAACTGGGCCAAGGTTTAAAAATCATTGAAACAGGTTGTTGCGGAATGTCAGGAACTTACGGCCATGAGGCAGCAAACGTAGAAAATTCAAAAAAACTTTATCAAATGTCCTGGCAACAAGTTGTTAATGATCCCAAAAATCAAGGCGTTTTAATGGCAACAGGTTACTCTTGCCGCAGCCAAACTAAACGGGTTGATAATGTGCAGCTACCACATCCATTGCAAATACTATTAAGCCAATACCGACCTAAATAAAGATGCAAAAAAAAGCCCCAACAAACCGGGGCTATATTCTTTCTGCAGACCATCAGTGTGGTCGCTTTAATACTATGATTGCAGGCTGCATTTGCGGTTGGTTAATACTCACCAATTCCCAACCATCGCGACCTAAATCGTTTAGCACTTGTTCTAATTCTTCAGTATTTACAGCCCCGGTAAAAAATGAACGTTTAGTATACTTAAGTGTTTTATATTCCCAGCGCATAATTTTTCCACCTTTAACCTATTGATTCAAAAATTATTCATCCGTCTCGTTATCAGAATCACTTTCCACAAGCTCGACATCCGTAATCATTTTTTGCACCAATTTCACCCGCCCACTTTTAACCAAAGCTTCACGTAGCACATATTCAATTTGCGCATTTAGACTACGCAAATCATCGTCGGCCCAGCGTTGTAACGCCGCCAAAACTTGTTCATTGATCCGCAGTGGATAAGCTTTTTTTGACACAACAATTACTCAATTTTTTAAACGCTATTGTTAATAAATCGAACCCGTATTAATCACCGGCTTTACTTGATGATCGCCACACAATACGACTAATAAATTACTCACCATCACCGCCTTGCGTTCAGCATCCAATTCAATAGTGCCCTGCTCCGCCAATTGGTCTATGGCATCAGTCACCATTCCCACAGCGCCTTGCACAATAATTCTGCGCGCCGCCAGAATTGCCGTAGCCTGTTGCCGCTGCAACATAGCCTGCGCAATTTCAGGTGAATAAGCCAAATGACTTAAACGTGTCTCCATCACTTCTACGCCAGCTTTCTGCAGGCGGTCTTGCACTTCTATCTTAAGTTTTTTAGCAATCGCATTTGAGTCACTGCGCAGCGACAAACGCTCGTCTTCTGCATCATGCTCATAGGGATAACTTGTAGCTAAATTCCGCAAGGCCGACTCACTCTGAATGGTTACATAATTTTCGTAGTTATCCACCTCAAATACGGCTTCCGCGGTATCTACTACCCGCCACACAATAACCGCAGCAATTTCAATGGGATTGCCATTAGCATCGTTTACTTTTAAGCGGCTACTTTCAAAATTACGAACACGTAAACTAATCATTTTTTTTGAATAAAACGGATTCGCCCAACGCAAGCCCGTATTGCGATCAGTGCCAACGTATTGGCCAAACAACTGAATAACTTTCCCCTGGTTTGGGTTCACTAAATAAAAACCCCACCAGCAAATTAATAAAGCAACGCCAACGACTATATCCACCACTACATACAGTGGCGGCAAATTAAATATACCAAACACAGTGGCAGCCTGAGCCAGCAACAACACTACCGCCATCAAATAACCAGAAGTACCTTTAAAATCAATTTCTTGATGCATTTTTTGCTCCTTATCGCGAAATAACAACAGTGATATCATTTAGATGTCAAAATAAATCATAAGCCGCAGATTGTAAAGTGAAACTACAAAATTTACTTAAACTCTTAGCCCCCATATTGCTCATAGCCAAATTTGATCACCAGGTCGTTGCTCGATTAATTTATTTCCTATAAAAAGCCTTTCCAATTTTCACGAGCTTCCCGGATTTTTCACCGCATATCTGCCTACGTGCAAACCTGCCGCTCAGGATCCTCAGCTAAACCAATACTCACTAGATCGAGATTGTTATGAAACTTACATCCAAACCCATCAGCACAACACTTATTAGCTTGGCAGTTTGCGCAGCCATGTCACAGATCTCCTATGGGCATGAAGAACACGAGAAACTCAAAACACCGGAAGAAATGGTTATTACCGGTATCCGCATGGAAAAACCTTTAGAGCTTGAAACAAACCCTAAAACTCCGCGCCAACCATTGCCCGCCCAGGATGGTGCTGACTATCTCAAAACAATTCCCGGTTTTTCGGTGATTCGCAAAGGCGGCACCAGTGGGGATCCTGTATTTCGCGGTATGGCGGGCTCGCGCTTATCACTTATGCTTGATGGGGATGTAGTGCTCGGCGGTTGTGGTAGCCGCATGGACCCGCCCACCGCTTACGTATTTCCCGAAACCTATGATCGCATCCGTTTAATCAAAGGCCCACAAACGGTGCTTTATGGACCGGGTAACTCAGCTGGTGTTGTGCTTTTTGAGCGAGACCATAAACGCTTGACTGAGCCTGGCTGGAAATTTCACGGCAGCCTGCTCGGGGCCAGTTTCAATCGCGATGATGAAGTGGTGGATGTGACCGGCGGAACAACGGATTTTTATGCGCGAGCTATGGCAAGTCATTCAGCACAAGATAATTATTCGGATGGTGACGACAATGAAATCCACTCGCAATACGAGCGCTGGAACACCAATCTCGCTGTTGGCTGGACACCCAGCGACGACATCACCTTAGAGCTTAGCGGTAGTAAAAGTGATGCTGAAGCCGCGTACGCCGATCGCGGAATGGACGGTTCTAAATTCGCGCGCGACAATCTTGATCTAAAACTTATTCTGGAAAATATTTCGCCCTTAGTAAAAAAACTGGAAGCGCAGGCTTACTACAATTATGTTGATCACGTTATGGACAACTACAGTCTGCGTGCACCCACGGGCATGGGAATGCAGATGGCATCCAATCCTGACCGAAAAACCGAAGGTGCACGCGTACTAATAACCCTGGCACCAACCACATCCGCTGAATTAGCCATTGGTGTGGACACCCAAACCAACGCTCATACCAATCGCAGCACAATGAACCAGGCGATGATGCCTTATCAAAATTCAGCGCGTATTGAAGACGCTTATTTTCAACAACTGGGAGTGTTTGGTGAATGGACCCAGCACGTAAGCCAAAACCAACGCGTAATTGGTGGGCTCCGTTTTGATGATTGGAATGCAGAGGATAACCGCAGCACTATTTCTGTCGGTATGACCAAGGTTCCTAACCCCAACCTTGACGCTGAACGCAAGGAAACTCTCTCCAGTGGTTTTCTACGTTACGAAAAGGATTTACAAACAATCACCGTTTATTCAGGGCTAGGACACAACAAACGCTTCCCTGATTACTGGGAATTTATCGGCAAAGAATCGCTCGACGCCATAACCGCCTTTGACATAGAACCAGAGGCTACAACGCAACTCGATATTGGAGCGATTTATCGCAAAGACCGCATCAAAGCCAGTGCATCCGTGTACTACAACACCATTGATAATTACCTGATGATCCAAACTGGCGTGGTTAAACCGTCGGGTATGGCAACACGCACCGCTACCGTCACTCGTAATGTGGATGCAAAAACCTGGGGCATGGAAGCTGAGCTAAGCTATGCCCTCACTGATAGCTGGCGCGCAGAAACCTCACTCGCCACAGTACGCGGGTCAAATGAAAGTGACGATACCAGCCTTGCGCAATTACCCCCAATAGAACTGCGCCTGGGTGTTTCCTACGAAAAGGCTAATTGGTCCGCAGGTGCTTTTTGGCGTGCAGTAGACGAGCAAAACCGGGTCGATATACGTAAGGGAAATATTGCTGGCCAGGATATTGGCCCGAGCGAAAGATTTAATGTGGTCTCATTAAATTTAGGATGGCGTGCGAGCAAAAATCTGCTCATAACAAGCGGTATCGATAATCTCTTTGACAAAACTTATGCCGAACACATTAGCCGGGCGGGCGCGATGATTTCTGGCTACGACCAAACCACTCGCATCAACGAACCTGGTAGAAACGTTTGGTTGAAAGCGCAATTAAGTTACGATTAATTGAATTCTGAGCCGGGGCAAAATAAATTGCCCCGGCAATATGATGTAATGTCATTAAATAAGTAAAGAACGCGCGAGTTATTGCCCACAAAGTTCGTGCAATACCAAATTTATTACACAAAAAATCTAATGTAATGAACTAACATAGTCCTTAGGTTTTGTTACTTGCGGCACTTCTCGCTCAAAACATTTATTAAAATTTTCTGAGCCTATTTTATTTTCCAATTCAATCATGCGCGATTTCATTTGTTCTATTTGCGCTAGTTGATTCGATTGCAACGCACTCGCCCAAATTTTGCAGTAAAAGGGTAATGCAGCCAGATAATTTCCTTCCTGATAGTAAATGTCGCACTGAACACCATCGAATATATGAGCAAATTTTTCTGCCGCTTCGGCTTTTTTTAATTCATCCAATAAAACCTGCGCGTGCACGGTGTCTGTGCGCGCCACACGTGCAAGAAGAATATCCAGCATTTGTTGAGTTTGAAAACCAGGGGGAGCAGCGGCATAGGGAATATCCTTAATAATCCTGGTTTCAAGCATCAACGTCTGCTCCTTATCCCCCAACTCATAATAATACTTAGCGAGCGACTTCAGTGACTGAATCACTCTTTGCCATGCATCATGTTGGGTGTATATAGCACAAGCTTTTTCGCAAACCGCTATTGCGTCATGCCATTTTGAGTTGTTCTGATAAAACTTTTCGAGAAAAATTGTCACTTGTTGAAATAAAGCGAGCTGCTGCCGATCATCAGATTCTTCAAAGCCATTAAACCAACTCCGCCATACTTCAACGCCTTCCGCAATGCATTGACTATCTCTGGCTTCCGTTTGGTCCAGAACACTAGATGCCAAAGCAAGCCAGGACAAGCTGGCTTCAATATCAATGGCTTCAGTGGCAGCAGTGAACGGCGATCTTTCTAACAAGTCGAGTGTCCAAACCTTACTTTCACTTAATAATTTTACTTGTTGTAGCAATTGATCGAATGCATTTTTAACTGCAAAAAAATGGCGATAGTCGTGGCTGAACCAAAGATTTTCAAAATGCTTGACCCAATGGCGACGATTGATCAACAAGTTGTTGGAGACCATCGGGTTTGGCTGCTTAATAACGTGCTGTGCTAATAACCTAATTCCCTCACAAAGCAATTGACTGAAATAGAGTTGCAATTTTTGTTGATCAATATTCTTAAAACACGTTTCACGTTTAGACACTAAAAAAGGGAGCGCTCGTGAATCAATCATACGACCATGAGCTAAACGATTTAGAAAACCAGCGGATTCCCAAACATCCAGGCCCGTACCAAATTTGACTTCATCATCACCTAAAAGCGCAAAGAGATTTCTTGCTGGAACGAAGGATTCTTTTTGATCAGCGGCAGTCATCAGTATTTCTAATAGCAGACCCTGGACATCACTACACACAATTAATAACGTTTGCCAAACAGGTTTTAACGATGCCCATTGCCATTCATAAAACTGTTCCACTTTTGACTTTTGAGGATCGAGTTGTTTCACCTCAGCAATCAAATCCCTAGCGCCATAAGAACGAAGCAGTGGTATAACCTTTTTAGTTAACCAGGGATGCCCGCCAAGCTGAATTAATAAATTGTCCCAGTCTTGATTTTGCCCTATTCCAGTCAACTCCGGCTCCGTTAAATTCAGTTGACGGACACTATTGGCAGCTATAATTTTTTGTTCGATAAATAGTAACGGAGACGTTGTAATTTTTATCGCGGCTAATTCGTGTGCTTTGGAAAAAGATTCGCCTGCAACTATAACTATGTGACCAAACGCAAGCAGTTTTTGCAGAAAAATATTTAGAATTTGTGTGGATTCATGTAGCTCTGAAATTTCTTTTTCGCTACGGGCTTCTTGCTTGCTATCAATATTGTCCAAGACAAAGCAACAATGTAATTGCATTAATCTCGCTTCCGCCTCAATTCTTTGATCTATTTTTAAATCCAGAATGGGTGCAATCATTTCCAACATGTCATGGGGCGTGTAAAAATCTTCGGTAAAATTAAAATAAAAGCCATAATCAATATGCCGCTTTTCCGCAAGATATAAACTGACCATATGAGCGAGCTGCGACTTTCCTGTACCAGGTTCACCGATGATCGAAACTGCTTGCGAGGTACCATCTTGATGAGCAATAAGCAGCTGATCTATCACTGACACTAAATGCCCATCCCCTACTTGATTGAGCAATGGAGGCAACATATTTGCACGGAAACCAAAAAGTTTTTCCTGAAACAGTTTTAATCCTTGAAGGTCATCCGTATCGATAAAAGTTTGCGGTGCTTCGAAAAAAGTGACCGATTGCCGGCCATAATGAACTAACAGGGACCAACGATGAAAAGGTATAGGCTTGACAGTCGCTAACGAAGTTTCAATAGCGGACTGCAAAGCTTTACGCGCTTCGACAACCGCTTGCGCCAAGCTAAGGCCACCCGCTATTCGCGCATACACCGATTTAAAACATTGACCACTAGTCCAGGGATCGGTGATCTGCGCCAAGCCAACAACATTACCCAAGCCGTGCCTATGCGCACTTAATGCAATTGCGGCCAAACCGTCTTCAGCGGCAACTCTTTGACCATTTTGTAAATAGTTGCGGGCATCAACACACAGCACTCCAACTTTATTATTAACCAGCGCTTTTGCTAAATCATGAGCACCAACAAGTGAAGTAATGTCGGCCGTGCCAACAAACACAAAGCTGGCTACCTCTTTTTCCAGGATTACCGGGCCATCATAGTGGAAAATATGCACGGGTTTATTTTTATCCTTTAACCTCTCTTGCAACCGTTCCCAATCCGTTATCGCATGAACTTCATACTCTATAACTCCACCTGCGGAAATTGCTGCCAAACTTTGGCTGACAATATTGCTACTCGGAAATGATAAAGCCAAGGTTGCGGGTCTTGAGGCCACATACAAAATACGTAACGGTTTTTGATTTTTGATTTGAATGTCATTACCAGCGGTAGCGAGGTCGTCTCGCAACAGTTGTGCAACTTTATCTGGTTGTGACTTTACCTTTAAATCGTAGCGAAGCTCTGGATAATCCGCAGGAAAACTTTCTTGAACAAATTGGCGAACAAAACCTTGAACGACCGCTGACAATACATATTTTGATTCAGGCAATATAGTCGTTTCCCACATCTCTTTAAAAAAACCAAGACGCGTAGATTCAATTTGTACTTGTAGATTTTGGTAACCTTGCGCTTCAATAATACTTTTGATTTTCATTAACTGATGATCTTCACCCAGAATTTCATCGCCCATGTATTGACCAAATTTTATGAGTTTTTCAACAACACCAGAATCATCTTTAGTAGTTTGTTGCGGATATTCTGTGAAATACCAAGCCAGGGTTTTACGAAAATTATCGCTAATGGAAGAAGTGTAAGATTCTGTAACAAAAGTTTCGATGTGGTTATTATTTTCCAACACAACACGAACAGCATCTTGCGTGTCATTTTCTGCAGGTAGATCAATTATTCGTAACAGCATAATATTTAACTCATCCTTTTTTGCGTAAAGTGTCTGTTCTAACTAAACGATTATTCAGAAATAATACTTCCAGACGCAAGGGAATAATTCACATCGATAACCCTTGACAAGGGAATAACTTCACGCATGGATATCGAAAAAGTATTATTAAGGTTTTCACTCTTTAGAGCCAAGGAGATTTTATGAATAGCATTGGGCTGAATTTGCCAAAATCGCCAAAATTCCGGTTGATCATTTCGCTCTGGTTTAAAATCTATGGTGATCTTTCCTTGCGGAGAGAAGGAATAGCTAAAATGATCCAGGGGGATTGATAATCCCATCCCGCAAGCTTTTATGTAGGCTTCCTTTAAGGTCCACAAATCATAAAACCGATTCATTTGCTTTTCTAGCGGAAGACTAAGCAATTGCTGCACTTCTGCAGGTGAGAAAAAGCTACTCGCGATATCTAGCATTTTTCCGGCCCGAGGCAAATACTCTACATCGACGCCCACTTCCTGATCCAGGGTAACGGCCATCACTATTAATTCATCTGCATGCGACAGGTTAAATCGTATTGGAATTGTTAGTGCACTATTGCTAATAAAGGGTTTGCCATAGTCGTTTTTTTCGAATTCCCACTGCTCAGGTACAATATTTTTGACATACATCGACAATACCGACCTCGCCAATGCACGAGTAATCAAATATTGATGGCGATGCTTTTCAAAATGGAAACGTTGTTGTTGCGCCCGCTCAGCTTCATTTAAAACACTGAGATACTGCACCAATAACTGTGCATCCTTGATTGTATCGTCGTACGCAAACCATAAATGCACTTCGCCAGCAGAAATAATCATTCAATTAGTATCCTTTTGAGTGCATATAAAAATATTGACTAATTCTCATATATACACAGTAAATCTTTTCTTGCAATTCTGCCCTCGGATGGATATCCAAAAGCGTTGTTAATGTATTGAATTCCGTCCAACGTTAAGTGACGATTCACGTGGCTGTGCCCATACACATGAATATCAGGCTTTAATCGTCGAATTTGATTTTCTAACAAGGTGCTACCTAAAACCGGATAAATATAGCGATAAGATTCCGGAATATACGCAGGCATCAAATCTATGCGCGGCAAAAAATGCGAAAAGCTAATCAGTTTTTGGTTGGTTATTTGTAAATGGCACTCATTTTTTTCTAAAAAGTATTGGGTTATGTCAAAAGGCTGTAGATCATCAGGCCAAATGCAAGCACGAAAATCCATCCATGAGTCCAATAATTTTATTTCCGGAGATGCAAATGAAAAATCGTACCAGCCCAAGAGAGGAACAATAGACAAGGAGTTTATATGGAATGGTTGCATGGAGATGTCACACTCTTTTGCCGCCCTGCATATTTGTTGATATTTTTCAATGGAAGTAATGGTCCTGTCTCTTGAAACCCAAAGTTCATGATTGCCAGGAACAAATAGAACTTTTAGAAATTTTTTCGCTAGTTCACAGAAGCATTCTTTGAGTAAACTTAGTTCATCTGTCACATCACCGGCAAGAATAAGTATATCGTCAAGATAATCTGCCGCCGATAACGTTGCTATCCATTGCCGATTGTCTTGATAATCTACATGTATATCGGATACCGCAAAAACTCTCATGTGTACCGCTCGTTTATATTTGTAATTTTACGCTTTGACTACCAAGGCTAAGCTATCACAGTTAGCTGAATGGTTTTAATTATCTCCTCGTTGAGCCATTTTTGCTACACCATTTTTATTCGCACAAAAATCAGGGCAGCCTGGTTAGATGCAAGAACGCTTGCATAACGAATTTAGTATAGTAAATTTCCTATATTTCCTATATTTCCTAAACTCTGTATTTCACCTTAGGTATTAATTCTTATACCCTCCTTTTCACATTGTCAATTTGACTCAATATCCACTCCCTTACGCAACCTACCCATTCAAAAAAAATTAATTAAACCTTATTGCTTACGCGAAAATTTTACAGCCTCGCAAAAAACTGTTGTTTGCAACAAAAAGCAAGGAACTGATTAATATTTTTACTGCATACTCCATAAAGATTACAAAGATTCTACGAAGTTAATACGTGAGAAGAATACAACAAAGAGGCTATAAAATAGCATTACGCATCCAAATAAAGCACACAAACATATTTTAAGTAAAAAATGCTGTTATTTGATGCAAAAAACTCAAAAAGCAGCTAATTCCGTAATGTAATTTTAAATCATTTTAAAATAATCTATCGACTACTAGCTAACAATTTCTTGTATAGGAAAAAAGATGTAATTATAATTTTTTCGCTGCTAACCCGCTGTTATCAATAAAATTTACGGATAAAGTAAGCAGAAGAACGCATGAACTCTAGTCGACAGTGTGAATTTTCCATGTTTTCTAGCGAAAACTATTATGCACCACTTAGTTGCTTAACAAATACTAACGGGGTCTGAATAGTATTGTAAAGCGCAGAAGCAATAAACCAATCGTCGCCTAAATTTGCATTTTGATAAAAACACTTATTGTTACAATTGCTATCGTCTAAAATAAAATTATTTTTATACTGCTTAAAATGTTTAAAACAATAACATTATTTTACACATGATAAATCTTTATAAAGATAAGCTTTTGCCCCGGGTTTTCTGGTATATAAAGCAATAAAACTAATAAATTTTCTATAATACAAATAAATTATGTCCCAAAATGTAAAAAGCAATTGACGGATAAGGATTCGCTGTAATAATCTCGTAACACATTATCGTTTACTATCCTTTAAATACATTCTAAATCGGCATTAAATTCATCTTTTTTGTCTAGCCTACAATCACTATTTTTAATTGAGGGAAAAAGGATGATCAAATGGTTTCTTATTTATTGTAAACCTAAACAGGAAACACGAGCCGAAATAAATTTATCAAGGCAAGGATTTACTGTTTTTAGACCTACGATCAATGTCATAAAATCAAAAATTGGTTGTCAGAACTCCATCGTATGCGAATCGTTATTTCCGCGATACCTATTTGTCCAGGTAGATCCAGATATCAAATCAATAGCTCCTATTTTATCTACATTAGGAGTATCTAGCTTTGTTAAATTTGGAGACAGGTACGCTGTAGCTTCTGATAGCTTAATAAGTGAAATACGATCCAATATAGTTGAACAATCAGTTTTAGTCGGTAGTAGCGAGGCAATAAAAAAAGGTGATGAAATTTACCTGGATGGCCACGGGTTTGATCAAGTAAAAGCTATTTACTGCAATCCATGTGGAAATATGCGCGCAATTATCTTAATGAACATATTGGGAAAAGAAACAAAAATCACGGTTCCAGCCGAATGTATTTCACATATTTCAACTTAAATAATTTTTATTTTTGTCAATTTAAAACTTATGCAATCATAAAATAACAATTTTTATAAACGATATCATCACTTTATTTATGTCAGTACCATTCCACAACTGAATCCATTGTATGCCTGCGCTTTCATTTAAGGATGATAGTAAAGCTAGCTTATTCAAATCTCATAATCTGTGCAAACCACAAGCAATTCGCAACTAAGACAACTATCGTTGACAACTGTTATTGTAAGCGACCGTACTGCTATGACGACAACGATAGCTACGGCCATCAATGCTTTCTTAGTGTTTTTTAAGCTATTTACTTAGGCAATACAATGAATATCAACCCACTATTAATAGTTGCAATATGCACATGTATCCTGGCCGCCTGTCAATCAACGACCACTTCTAAGCATAATGGATTATCTGAAGAACAGCTTGTACGTAAAGACTACGTTAGCGGTGTCGATAAAACTGCGCACCAGTATTTTGTTTATTTACCGCGAGGCTACACTGACCAGCCCACTAAAAAATGGCCGGTAATATTATTTTTACATGGGAATGGTGAACGCGGTGACGGCAGGGATGATTTGGATTATGTATTGGCTCATGGACCAGCGTACGAAGCCTGGATCCAGAAGAAAGATTTGCCATTCATTATTATTTCTCCGCAATTGCCAATGTTCGGAATGGACAAAAAGGGAATAGCTTATATTGACAATCGGACACCTGCACAAATCCCTCAGCGTCTATTGGAAGGTGTACCTGCGCGCGGACCATTTATTGCAACCCAGGGACCGATGCGGCCGGCAGAATTAATCACCGATATGCAAAACGTTCCACCGCTTTTGCCCGCAGGATGGGAGATGGTTGAACAAGATTTATTAAACATATTAGCAAGCGTGCAACAAGATTATCCTACCGATGCTGCGCGGATTTATTTAACTGGCCTGAGTTATGGTGGCTTTGGCACATGGTATATGGCTAGTAAATATCCGGATTTATTTGCTGCTATTGCACCGGTGGTGGGCTGGGGGCATCCCGACTTAATGACACCTATCGCACAATATAAAATCCCAGTTTGGGCGTTTGCGGGCGGCCGCGACACATCAGTCAATAAAAAATTCTTTTATGCCGGACTCAATAAATTGGACGAATTGGGTCATCCCGATGTGCGCTTTACCGTTGAAGAAGATATGGCACATGATGCATGGAAACGTGTTTATGCAGGTGAAGATTTGTATCAATGGTTTTTGACGCACACTAAAAAACAATAATCCTTTCTGTTTTGAAAAGACAGCCTGCGCGATGCAAATGTGAATTATAAGTTTTCAAACCTGTATTAAACATTTACATCGCTTTAGCAGGATTAATGAGCAGCTGGCTTGATGACGCGCTGCATTAATAAATCGGTGTAAGCTATGCCTATTGCTGAAGCAATAAACGCCATGTGAATAATGGTTTGCCACATAACCCCAGTCTCTGTGATATGCGATTCTGCCGCCCCCATGTTACCCGCTTCAATGAAGGTTTTAAGTAGGTGGATAGATGATATCCCAATAATTGCCATAGCTAATTTTACTTTCAGCACTGTGGCATTCACATGGCTTAACCATTCGGGTTGATCCGGATGGCCGTTCAAATTTAAGCGCGATACAAAAGTCTCATAACCGCCCACAATAACCATAACCAATAGGTTAGAAATCATGACCACATCAATTAGGCCCAGCACGCTGAGCATAACTGTCTGCTCGTTAAAATTAGCCGCGTCGGTAATTAAATGAATAAGCTCTTTAATAAAAAGTACAACATAAACACATTGCGCCACAATCAATCCCAAATAAAGTGGGAGCTGCAGCCAGCGGGAGTTGAAAATTAACTTGGGGATAAACCCGGTTTTAGTTGTTGATGGCTCTAACATGGACTATTCCTATACAATAAAAAAATGCTGGCTATAGTAGCGGCTTATTAAGCGATTTACTATCTGCTACATATCGTCCCCAGGTCGCATAGCTGGTTACATAGCTAATAATTCTGACAAATAAACATCTTTTCTTAAGCCTCTGCACGAAGTAGCAAGCGATGATTTTTTCCCACAGTTTGGTGTCAACATCAATAGCTGTGGTGCATTTTGACATTTGTCACTTTTAGCTCATGACTTTCATAGGTGGATTATTCTTAAGCCAATAGAGGATAATGCATACACTCGAATCACCGCAGCTAACCCGATATTGGTTATTGGCTCATCAACTGTCGACGCCTTGAAAAATTATTGACGCAATGAGGCTCCCCATGAAAACTTGCGGTTCTCCACTCTTTCTAGAGCGGCCCTGGATTTGGCTTATTTTTAGCCTGTATTTTTTTGTGCCCATGTATTACATGGAGCCTAACATTATTCAATACGTACTTCTTACCGCTGCTTATATTAGTTTTGTCATCCTATATGTTCGCGCAACAAGAATAAAAACCAGCCTTGTCTGGAGACCGATAGTAGCTATCATCGCTATCGCATTTATGGTTACACCTATATCCCCCGGGTCAAGTTCGATTTTTCCCTATGTGGGGTTTCTAATTGGCTTTACTTACAGCACCCGCCTCTATCTCTTGTTACTTAGCAGCATGATTATTGGCATTATTGGTTTGCACTTCTATTTTCAATACCCAGTGCCCTATTTTGCACTACCGGCCATTTCTGGAATCGTAACCATTAGTTTATGGGGCTATATCGAACGGATTAGTATGGCAGGCAAGATGCGCTGGCTACAAAGCCGACAAGAAATTCAACAACTGGCAGTGATTGCTGAACGCGAACGAATTGCTCGCGATCTGCACGATATTTTAGGCCACACACTTTCCTCTATCGCATTAAAAGCTGAGCTTGCTGAGAAGTTACTTGAACAAAATAAAATGCAAGATGTACAACAACACCTTTCTGATTTACACCATATAGCGCGCGAAAGTTTAAGTCTCGTTCGCCAAACGGTATCGGGTTACAAGCATCGCGGTCTATCAGGTGAAGTGATTCAATTGTGTGATAAGTTGCGGCAAAACGGATTTTCTGTTGATATAAATGGTGAAATACCCACACTCACCGCACGGGCTGAAACAGCATTAATTTTGGCATTAACTGAACTCACGACTAATGTTTTACGCCACAGCAAAGGGAATCATTGTCAGCTTTCTTTTAACTTGTCAGATGAAAACATTATTATTAGCTTGCATGATAATGGCTGTATTAAATCCATCACGCCCGGCAACGGTTTAAACGGAATTCAAGAAAGATTACACGCACTGGCAGGCGATATTAGCGCACAAATTTCTAATGGCTGCCGATTTGATATTACTTTACCCGCTCACGAATTAACTCAGGCTACCTAACCATGAAAATTTTGTTAGCGGAAGATCAAGCCATGGTGCGTGGCGCACTGGCGGCACTGCTCGGCATGGAGCCTAATTT
Source organism: Pseudomonadota bacterium (assembly GCA_040385335.1). Taxonomy (GTDB): domain Bacteria; phylum Pseudomonadota; class Gammaproteobacteria; order Pseudomonadales; family Cellvibrionaceae; genus Cellvibrio. Next base: position 28,417 of record JAZKHP010000060.1, on the reverse strand, counting down.
TGATATTACTCAAGCAGAAGATGGTGACAAAGCCTGGCTACTACTAAAACAAAATAGCTATGATATTTTGTTAACCGATATTGAAATGCCTGGACGCTCTGGATTGGAATTAGCACAATGGTTAATCCAACAAAAATCAGTAACAAAAATAATAATTATTACTACGTTCGGGCGCTCTGGATATATTCGTCGCGCAATCGATATGGGTGTATCAGGGTTCCTATTAAAAGACGCACCCTCTGAACAACTCATCTCCGCCATTTACCGCATTATGGATGGCAAACGTGTTATTGATGGTGAGCTGGCAATGATGGCACTGGGAGAAACTGATCCGCTTAATGATAAAGAACGGCGTGCATTACGCCTGGCCTCGGATGGAAAAACCACTGCTGAAATTGCCAATACCTTGCATTTATCGGAAGGCACCGTACGCAATTATTTATCGGAGGCTATTTCAAAATTAAATGCGGCTAACCGAGTCGATGCCGCACGTATTGCACGACAAAAAGGTTGGATTTAGAAATTATCGAATGTCGCTATAGTTAAAAACCGTTACCGCTAAGAGATGATTAATGGAATAACGGAAATGAAAGTGATTTAACGCATTGTGGCTTAAGAGCATCTACAAATGGAGACTTTAAACAAATTGCCTTGCGTGAATCCAGATGTAGCGACGTAAAATCGTAGGGATGATATTCCTTAAAAAGCTTAACAAGATCACCATTTTGCTGCATTTTCTCGAGCCCCAGCTGCAAACGCATCGCGAGCCTGGGCTCCGTTTTACTAACATACAAGTAAGTGGGGAATTCGTAATAGATAAGTAGCTTTTCTTCTATTACCAAAAAAGGGTAACGCGATTTTTTTTCCTGCTGGATTAAAAAAATTTCATTAATTCCTAACGCAATGCAATCAAACCTCCTGGACCCCAACATATCAAACAGGCTGGAAAAATTAGGACTTAAGATGGGATTGATATTATTGTGATGATAAATAGCTATATCGTCCCAGGTAAGCGCTTGTCCTATTTTCAAAGAGTCAAGTGCATTAAGTTTTAACACTTCATTAAACTTATTCGGCGCATCCTTATTGATAAGACAAACGCGAAAACCTAACAAGCCATGCATTATATCAACAGGTATAGGTATTACATTCGCGTTGGCAACAGCGGTGCCTGGCGATACCCATGCGATATTAATAAGTTTTCCTTCATTAATTAAATGAGCCCAGCGCTGTTGACCCGTATCACTTCCCCGATAGGGAATAGCCTGATAATCGCCAAACTCCTTGCGAGTAAGCTCCATCACACGATGAATAAGTTCAAATTTATAGATGTCCAAATTATGTCGCTCTGCAGGATCACGGTAACGAATAATCATTTTACTTTCATTAGCGAGCGAGTTTGCGTAACCTTTTTCAATCGCCAAAGATGACTGAGTTAAAATACATAATATTGCTATTCCCCATAGTGGAAATAGCAAGCTTGTGAAAAAGTTAAGTCGAGAAAGAGTTGACTTCATCAATACCTTATAAGGAATAATGCCTTGCCAATTAATTAATATTTGCTAACAATAATTTAACGTTTAAGTCAGGCAACGATAATTAAGTTTGCGATTCTGTATCTACATTTTCTTGTGAGGGTGCTGCATTTTTCGTTGAGCGGGCCTTTGAATCTTCAGAATAAGCCGTTAAAACTTGCATAAAAACTGATAATAGCGCAGGAAAACGGGTTGCGAGAACGCCTCCTATAATCGCTATGGACGCGACGAAAAATGGCGACTGGCCAGACAAGCTCTCAATAACTTTAGAAAAATTTAACGCCGCCATATCAGTATTCGGGACTATTAGTTGCTGAGATGGCTGGGGATTGCGACTAAACGCTTTAACAAACGTAAATATAAGCATGGGTACAAAGAAAATTACACCTAATACAATAGGACCCCAAGTCGGCCCCAGATAAATGGATAAGCCATGATAAAAACCAACACTTATCCATATCAGACCAATAATAGTAGTCGCTAGCAACAGGACCAAGCCAATAATCAGGGAACGTAACTCTTGCAACTGATCGCTAAAGTTGAACATATTTTGGTCTCACTGGTTTTAAGTGCCAACTTGGCTATCAGCATGTTATCTTTTTAAAAACACATGATTTTAAAAACACATAGCTTTAAAATGCTGGGAATTTAAAATGCACAATTGATTTATAGCAAACATGTACAATTATACAAGCTTCACGACCACCTGACTTAACCCTCTCAGGTAACACACAGGCAATAATAAGCCCTATAAAATTTTGTATTATATTATCACTTACTAGATTATAACTTAACAAAAACAAGGTAAAACTCATGAACCAAACTGAAGAAATTCGCCAGATGCCGGAGTACATTGCACTAACGCAGGCACGCAAAAAAATCGTATGGCCATTGTCTATTGCAACCATTGTGGCTTATTTTACGCTTATCCTCACTATTGCTTTCGCACCACAAGTTTTGGGTAATCCCGCTAGCGACGGCGTAACTTCAATTGGTATTATTTTAGGACTGGGAATTATTTTTTTGTGTTTGGTGATAACGGGTATTTACGTTGCTTACGCTAACCGTGTTATCGAACCCCTGACTCGCGCCATTGTACGAAAAGCAGGAGAGCTATGATGAAACTTAACGCTCTATTTGCCTTACTGCTAACAGGTTTTGCCGCGAGCGCCTCGGCAGATTCCGCACCTAAAGCGGAGATCAACATCACCGCAATTGTGATGTTCCTGGCTTTTGTTATTGTCACCCTGGGCATTACCTACTGGGCCGCACGCCGCACTAAAACTACAGCAGATTTTTATGCCGCTGGCGGTGGCATTACTGGATTTCAAAATGGTTTGGCAATCGCTGGCGATTATATGTCGGCTGCATCTTTTTTGGGGATTGCAGGCTTGGTTTACATTTCTGGTTTTGATGGTTTAATTTATGCAATCGGATTTTTAGTGGGTTGGCCATTAGTTCTACTACTGATTGCAGAACCACTACGCAATTTAGGCAAATACACGTTTGCTGATGTAGCCTCATTTCGCTTACAACAAAAACCGATTCGAATTCTTGCCGCAAGCGGTTCACTGGTAACAGTCATTTTCTATTTAATTGCACAGCTAGTGGGTGCAGGGAAAATCATTGAACATTTGTTTGGTTTGCAATATGAAACTGCTGTTATTAGCGTGGGTATTTTAATGACGCTCTATGTAACTTTTGGTGGAATGCTCGCCACCACATGGGTGCAATTAATTAAAGCAGTATTATTGCTTTCTGGCGCGAGCTTAATGGCAATCCTGGTGTTATCTCACTTTAGCTTTAGTTTTGAAGCTATGTTCGCCGAGGCGGTAAAAGTGCACACCAAGGGTATAGCCATAATGGCCCCGATTACCCAAACACCTGACGTCATCTCTGCCATATCCGCCATATCTCTCGGCATGGCATTAATGTTTGGCACCGCTGGATTACCACATATATTGATGCGTTTTTTCACTGTCCGCGATGCCGTGCAAGCACGCCGTTCGGTACTTTATGCCACCGGATTTATTGGTTATTTTTATATACTGACTTTTATTATTGGTTTCGGTGCAATCGTATTGCTGGCCACTAACCCCGATTATTTTTCTGATGGGAAATTAATTGGTGGCACCAATATGGTTGCTATTCGTTTAGCTCATGCCTTAGGTGGCGATATTTTATTAGGGTTTATTTCTGCAGTAGCTTTTGCAACAATTCTAGCCGTAGTATCAGGTTTAACCTTGGCAGGCTCCAGTGCCATTTCTCATGACCTGTACGCAACCCTCGTATTAAAAGGTGAGCGTAATGAGAAAAAAGAAATTCGTGCTTCACGTATTGCTACTGTTTGTCTCGGTGTGATTGCAGTTTTACTCGGCATAGTGTTTGAAAATCAAAACGTTGCCTTCATGGTGGGCTTGGCGTTTTGTGTTGCAGCCAGCGCGAATTTTCCGATTTTATTACTCTCCATGTACTGGCGCAAACTAACCACACGCGGCGCAGTTATAGGTGGGTCTATTGGCTTGCTGACCGCGTTGGTGTTAGTGGTGCTAGGTCCTACCGTATGGGTAGATGTTTTTCACAACGAAAAAGCTTATTTCCCATTTAAAAACCCCGCCATTTTTTCCATCACCATTGCATTTATCGGCATCTGGGTATTCTCACGATTGGATAAATCTGCGCGCGCAAAAGCTGAAGAACTTGCATTTGATACGCAATTTGTACGTTCACAAACAGGAATAGGTGCAAGTGAAGCTGCGGATCATTAAAACAAAATCGCGCGGCGCTTGACTAGGATAGATACATTGCTAGCACTATAAATTTTCGAGGTTCAATATTATGATTTTATTTTTAATAGTGATAATTATGATTGTTGCAACAATTATTTTGACTTATTCGCATGTCAAAACATTATCGGTGAAAATCGATTCGCTAAAAATGCAATTGGACACACTGGAAAAAAAGCTTGAAGAAAAAACCATCAATTAAATGTTAAATATTATCAGGCGCTGTAATTAGCGCCTGATAATATTTATACGCTGATTAGAAAATTAATTTTGTAATCACTAAAAATCAGGCTCACAAACTTGTTTAACTTTTTTACCTGTCTTGGGATGTTTAAATTCCAGCTCGGTAGCATGCAACAACAATCGCGGGGCTTGTTTAAAGGTCGTTTCATTGCCATAAAATTCACAACCCAGGATAGGGTGACCAAGCGCCTGCAGATGTAAACGCAATTGATGTGATCGACCAGTTATGGGATGTAGCAAAACACGCGTCGTTTGTGTGGTCTCATCTCGTGAAAATACCTTGAATTCTGTCACCGAGGCTTTACCTGTTGTCGCACAGATTTTATATTTCGGGCGATTCTCCATATCTGCCGCAATAGGTAGATCAATCACACCTTTATCTTCTCTCATTAAACCATCTACCACTGCCGAGTAAGTTTTATTTACCGTGCGCGCTTGAAATTGTTTACTGATATGTGACAAAGCTCCCTGATGTAAAGGCACCACTAATAAGCCAGACGTATCGAAATCAAGACGATGAACAATAGTCGCACCGGGATAAATCCTGTGTAGGCGCACTATCACTGAATCGTTATTCCGTGGGTGGCGACCGGGGACACTAAGCAGCCGTGACGGTTTATTAATAATAATAAACTCGGAATCGCGGTGCAGAATCACTACCTCTTCCAGACAGCGCGGCAATACAGTTAAATCATCAATATCAATGGACATAAACTACTCTCTTTTTTGAGCGGGCATCATACCAGTGGTGCCGACAATCTATAACCAAAAGTAAGCAATTTAGTCCGAAATATTGGTTCCGTTCTACAAGTTTGTGCAGTAGGCTAGCTCGCAAACATACGCGAAGTTAGTGCGGAACCACTGGGAACTTAGCGCAGAAAGCACCTTGGCTTACTCGCGATTATGAGTTATTTGGTGTATTCTGCGCGCCTATTTTTTAAAGTATTTCCAAGCATTTTAAGAATGCTGCCACAAGGTACTAGGCCCATGTACATTTACGACGAATATGACAACAGTATATTACGACAACGTGTAGCCCAATTTCGCGACCAAACCGAACGGTTTCTCGCAGGTGATTTAAAACCTGAAGAGTTTCAACCGCTACGCCTTCAAAATGGTCTTTACGTCCAGCGTCTGGCACCTATGCTTCGAATTAACGTGCCATACGGGATGTTAAACAGCACCCAAATTCGTCGTTTGGCGCATATTTGCCGCCATTACGATCGCGGTTACTGTCATGTAAGCACCAGGCAAAATATTCAATTCAATTGGCCAGATTTAACCGAAGTGCCGGATATTTTGGCTGAACTTGCCGAAGTACAAATGCACGGTACCCAATCCAGCGGCAATTGCATTCGCAACACCACTTCTGATCAATTTGCGGGTATTGCTGAAGATGAAATCGTAGACCCGCGCCCCTATTGCGAAATAATTCGCCAATGGTCTAGTTTTCATCCGGAATTCGCATTTTTACCGCGCAAATTCAAGATCGCGGTGACCGGCTCGGAGCATGACCGCGCTGCAGTACAAGTACACGACATCGGCTTGCAAATTTTGCTAAATGAGCAAAGTGAGGTTGGTTTTAGGGTATATGTGGGCGGTGGCTTAGGTCGTACACCCGTGATTGGTAGCGTCATTCGCGAATTCTTGCCGGAAGAAGATTTACTATCCTATCTTGAAGCGATTTTACGCGTATATAACCTTTCTGGTCGTCGCGACAATAAATACAAGGCACGCATTAAAATTTTAGTACGTGCACTAACTCCGGAAGTGTTCGCACAAAAAGTAGAAGCCGAATGGGAACATTTAAAAGAGGGTTACAACAAATTAACGCAAACTGAAATTGAGCGCGCCAAAGGTTTCTTTACCGCACCAGCCTACGAAAGCATCGATAATACCGCCGCTCAAACAATAGTTGATGCGCTCGCGGCAACCAACATTGCCTTTAGCAAATGGTTGCAACGCAATGTCCGCGGCCATCGAATTGCAGGTTACGCCGCTGTAACGCTATCGCTCAAACCTACGGGGGTTGCTCCTGGTGATATTACTGATAGCCAATTGGAAATTATTGCCGACCTCGCAGATGAATTTAGTTTTAGCGAAGCGCGCACAACTCATGAACAAAATATAGTATTGGCAGATGTGAAAAAGACTGATCTTTTTCCCCTCTGGCAAAAAGCTAAAACCGCCGGTTTTGCAACGCCGAATATCGGCACTATCACCGATATTATTTGTTGCCCTGGCGGTGACTTTTGTTCACTCGCCAACGCCAAGTCCATTCCCATCGCTGAAGCGATTCAACGTCAATTTGAAGATTTAGATTACGTGTACGATTTAGGTGATATAGATCTTAATATTTCTGGCTGCATGAATGCGTGCGGCCATCACCACGTTGGCCACATAGGCATTTTAGGTGTGGATAAGTCTGGCAAAGAATTTTATCAAGTTTCCCTTGGCGGCAATGCCAGTAACGATGCATCACTTGGCGATGTGCTTGGTCCATCTTTCGGCGCTGACGACATGCCGGACGTCATCCAAAAGCTGGTGAATGTGTATGTGGAAAACCGCAGCACTGAAGAATTATTTATTGATACTTATCGCCGCATTGGTGCCACTCCGTTTAAGGAGAAAGTTTATGCTAAAAAATAATGGCAACCTGATCATTAAAAACGGCTTGATCGTTGAAAATAATTGGCAGTTTATGGCTAAATCTGAAAGCGATGCCGCTGCAATCGAAATACCTGTTGGCCAAATTATTGTGCCGCTCAATGTATGGCTAGCTCAAAAAGATTCCTTGCAAACACGCAAAGATATAGGCGTATGGCTAGACAGCGATGAAACTGCGGAACAATTAGGCGATGACGCTAAAAAGTTACCGCTGATCGGTGTTAACTTTCCAGGCTTTATGGATGGCCGCGCATTTTCGACTGCACGCTTATTGCGTGAACGTTATGGCTTTACTGGCGAGCTGCGCGCGGTCGGCAGCTTTATTCGCGACCAACTCTGCTATTTACGCCGCTGCGGTGTAAATTCATTTGCGTTTAGTAATACCGAAATAAATTTAGAAGCAGCGTTAAAATCCCTGCAAGATTTTAATGAATATTATCAAGCCTCTGTGGATCAGCCTTTACCGCTATTTAGGAGAAGAGCTTAAAATTTTCAAATAAACAGCAATAAAAAAAGCCGCTAGCAACCGCGGCTTTTTTTTATTTTCGAAGTTCAATACTACTATTTGCTGAAGAAATTTCTAATTTGCTCGGCCTCTGCCAAAGTGTCTTGCTTACCTAATTCCATTAGTTCTGAAATAAATTCAGTAGAAAATAAAAGATAACTCGCCGCCGTTGCACCTCCTCCACTTGCAGTAGCACCAATAGCTCGCAAAAAGAAACGCAAACTTTTAGGTAAGTAGCGAATATTTCTACCCGCAATTGCATCCAAAGGGCTAGAAGGTGAAACTATCATATTTTCAACGGGGCGCAATTTTAAGCCTGCTTCCACCAAGGTTTCGGGAGGAATTAATTTAATTAATTCATTCATCCGCTCAAGATGCTCAATGTCCCCTTCGAGAGAATCCACAAATGCGCTGTTAAATAAATGGCCAACAATTTGCCCCATAGAGGGCGAATGTTTTACGGGCAAACGCTTTTTCGTTTTGGATACTCTTTTATTTCCGCTCACACCCACCACAAATAATGATTCAGCACCTAAGTGTAATGCCGGGCTAATTGGTGCTAACTGCCGCAAAGCGCCATCACCAAAATATTCACGGCTAATCCGAACCGCCGGAAATATAGTAGGAATTGCCGAGGACGCAATAAGGTGCTCCAACCGAATTGTTGTGGGCACACCGCTACGTCGATAACGGTTCCAGCCCAACATTTTTGCATGGCCCTGGAAAAAACTAACGGTGTGGCCCGACGTATAACCCATGGCTGATACACTTACTGCCAATAGTTTTCCCGCCTCAATTGATTTTTGAATATTATCGAATTGGATACGAGAACCTAATAAATTCCACAGCGGTGAGTTATCTAATAGTGATAAAGGTCGCTGACGTCCCACACCCTGATTAAACAGTGATAGTCCCAACAACCCCAAACCTCGTAGCAAATCGCTCCAGCCATAAAGATAAACTTGGCCTATCTCTAAATTGCTCCACATGTTGGCTAAAGCATGAACTGATTCTCTAAAGGTGCCGGGGTGAGCAGCAAGTGCTAGCGCATTAATCGCACCGGCAGATGTGCCGCAAATTATCGGAAATGGATTATCAATTTCGGGAGGTAAAATTTCCGCAAGCGCTTGCAACACACCCACTTGATAGGCGGCGCGCGCACCGCCACCGGACAAAATTAAGGCTCTTTTCATAACAACAGACCAAATAAGTGATGGCTATTAAATTGTTTTCACCATCAACAAAGAACCATCTACACCTACCACCAATGCCCGGCTTGCAATTGCAATGGGTTCGGCAGTTGTTACAGCTAACCTTGCTTGCCACTCAATTCCGGAGTAGGACACGCGCCCATGTTCATGTGTGATGGTAAAAGTAACTGGCAAACTTTTACCGATCATATCGCTGCTAGTATCAGGGCCACCACCGGAATTTTGAAAACTTTTTAAAGGTTTCCATAATCCTGCTGCACTTATTATTGCCAGCACGCTCACCATTAACAGTTCAACATCCCATCCGTGAATTAGATTGAATGTTATTAATAATCCGGTGGCAATACAGCCCAATGCAATGAATATCAAAGGACCGCTCATTCCCAACACACCTAATTCCAGCAACAAACACACGCAAGCCATAGCGTAAAGTAAATGATCATGATGTTGCGAAAAGTGCTCTAACAATGCGTTCATACAAAAATCCGTCTGTGGAAAATTATGGATGAAGATGAATAGCCGATGAAACTGCCATAGCTTGCACTACTGTGTTTGCAATATTTTCACTGGTTTTGCCATCCGTAAGTACCACGGTGCTCTCGTGTGCAATGGCTTTATGTGCTGCTATAGCATTCTGCGCCAAGGTTAGAGCAACGGCATTTTTACCTTCCAGGGTTGAGGCTGATTTACCGATAGTTGTTAAAGCCTCAGCCTCAGCGATAGCAACTAAACGAATAGCTTCAGCTTTACCTGTGGCTTGCAGAATTTGCGCTTCTCTGCTCGCTTCTGCCTCTAATACCTGTTCTGCTTTAGCGGCTTCAGCATCTAAAACGCGGGCTTGTTTTTGACCTTCAGCGGTAGTTATGGCCGCAATTTTTACACCTTCTGCAGTTAAAATCGCAGAGCGTTTTTGCCGCTCTGCAGTCATTTGTTTTTCCATGTCTTCTTTAATAGAAGGTGGAATTGCTATCTCCAACAATTCAAAACGCAACACAATTAAACCCCATGGCTGGGTAGCATCCTGCATAGCATCTTGAATTTTTGCATTTATCGCAGCACGATTTTGAAAACAATCATCTAACTCCATTGAGCCTATAGCATTGCGCATAGAAGTCATCGCCAACTGCGTACAAGCAAGCTTGTAGTCAGTGATATTGTTAGTTGCCGCAGCGGCATCGATCACTTTGATAAACAGTACCCCATCAATCATCAAGGCAATATTGTCTTTGGTAATGGCCGACTGTTGCGGAATAACGAGTGTTTGTTCCTTTAAATTCCGATCGGCAGCAATAGACTCGATATAGGGAACGATAAAATTTAATCCTGAACTTAAGGTTTTTGTGTACTTACCAAAACGATAAATAACATAACCGCGATTTTGCGGAACAAAATGAATGCCTTTTTTTAGTGTGTATATCAATACTATAGCAATCCATACCGCAGGACTTGAAAGTAAACCAATAAGAGAATCCATATTTTTTTCCTAAGTTAAATTTAGTTGTTTTTTGCTATTTCTTTATCACGTAATTCGCGACGTAAAATTTTACCCACATTTGATTTTGGTAACTCTTCACAAAACTCAACGAGATGAGGGACCTTGTACGCAGTCAGCTTAATTTTTGCAAAATCGCGTATTTGTTGCACGGTTAAATCAGGGTTCGACATTACCACAAATGCTTTTACAGTTTCACTACCCTCTTTATCCGGTAAACCTATGACCGCTGCTTCAATAATATCGGGATGACTACTTAATACATCTTCCACTTCATTGGGATAGACTTTAAAACCAGAAACATTAATCATATCTTTTTTGCGATCAACAATTTTAATGTAGCCGTCCGCAGCAATAGTGGCAATGTCACCACTTTTAAACCATCCCTCAGCATCCATCACATCCGCAGTTGCATCCGGGCGTTGCCAATAACCCTTCATCACCTGAGGCCCACGAATACATAATTCGCCCGCCTCACCAACCGGCAAACTTTGTCCATGTTCATCGATCACCTTACATTCTGTATCGATTAAAGGGGTACCTACAGTGCCCAACTGGACGGCGTCGAACGGATTGGTTGACACTACGGGTGAAGTTTCTGTTAATCCATAACCCTCGCTAATAGGACAACCGGTTAATTTCTGCCATCGAATTGCCGTCTCTGTTGTCAAGGCTATTCCACCGGACGATGTCAAACGCATATGACCAAAATCAAGTTTTTTAAATTCTTCATTGCGTAACAATGCGTTAAATAATGTATTTAAACCAATAAATAAAGTGAAAGGCTTATTTTTAATGGCGACAACAAATCCTGGAATATCACGCGGGTTAGGAATTAACAAACTATGATTGCCAAGCGTAACTGCTGAGGTGCAGTGAAGAGTAAATGAATAAATATGGTACAGTGGCAATGGTGCAATTAATAATTCTCGCTTTTCACGAAATATTTTTTTCATATGCTCATTAAGCTGAAGCATATTAGCAATCAAATTGCGATGCGTAAGCATAGCGCCTTTCGATACGCCAGTAGTACCACCAGTATACTGCAACACAGCAATATCACTTGCTGCAATCGCTGTGGGTTGCCACGGTTTTTCCGTTGCTGCCAAAACATCGCGAAAATTTGTTTGCTGAGCAAATGAAAATGCTGGCACTATTTTTTTAATATATTTCACAACAAAATTTATTAAAAGTCGTTTTAATGGCCGATGCAAATCTGCAAGCTCTGTCACTATGACAAGTTCAACAGGCGTTTCACTAATAATAGTTGCAGCATTATGTGCAATATTAGCTAATACGACTAACGCTTTTGCACCGGAATCATTTAATTGATGTTTTAATTCGTGGGCGGTATACAAGGGGTTAGTGTTAACTACAACCATACCAGCGCGCATTGCACCAAACATAGCTACCGGGTATTGCAAAATATTGGGGAGTTGTATTGCAATGCGATCACCTGGTTTCAGGTTAGTTTTCTGTTGTAAGTAAGCAGCAAACTTTGCCGAAAGATAATCCACTTCACGAAAAGTGAGGGTGTGCTCCATGCAACTAAACATGGGACAATCAGCGTATTCCTTGCATGCTTTCGCAAACATTTCCGGAATAGTTTGTTCATAATTTATCGCCATGGCGTTAACTCCAGCTTCATTCATGCTTTATTTGTGTTTTAGAATATTAATACATGTAAGGTTATAGATACATTTACAACTTTTTCATCTCACGCAGTTCTTTTTATCTAATGAAAGGAAAAATCATCTGCCGCAAGATTCATTAAGTTATCACAACCAGAATTAATAGTTATCTTCAATGTCGCGGTACGCGGTAACAACCTTTCAAAATAAAATCGTGCGGTTTCTAATTTGGCTCGATAAAAAGCAGGTTCGTTAGTCCCCTGCGCTAAAGCATCCAGAGCTGTTTTGGCAGCGCGCCCCCAAAAATATCCGATCAAGATATAACCGCTATACATTAAATAATCGACTGACGCAGCACCGACCTCATCGAGATTCTTATCAGCGCGCTCGCTTATTGTTGCTGTCAAAGTAAACCATTCTTTGAGTAGTCTAGACAAAGATTCGGTGTATGGCAGTAATTCTGCATAGCCGAGTGCCTCTGCACAAAAATGTTCAATACAACTTGTGAAATTTTTCAGAGGCTGGCCACCTGATAAAAGGATTTTTCTACCTAATAAATCCAGGGCCTGAACACCGGTAGTACCTTCGTAAAGAGAAGCTATTCGCGCATCTCGCACATTTTGCTCAACGCCCCACTCGCGGATATAACCGTGCCCACCAAAACATTGCAACGCCAGGTTGGCGGATTCAAAACCTACTTCAGTCATAAAGCCCTTGGCTACGGGCGTTAATAAACTCAGTAAATCGCTAGCGGATTTTTTTATCTCAGGATCCTGGCTGCGCTCAGTAATATCGATTTGCTTCGCCGTGAAGTAGGCAAGCATGCGCATGCCTTCACTAAACGCTTTTTGCGTTAACAGCATGCGTCGCACATCGGGGTGAACAATAATGGGATCAGCAATATCATCAGGATTTTTAGCGCCAGTGAGCGAGCGCATTTGTAAGCGCTCGCGGGCGTAAGCTAAGGACTTTTGAAAACCCATTTCGGAATGCGCCAAACCTTGCATAGCGGCACCCAAGCGCGCGAGATTCATAAAAGTGAACATAAGGTTTAATCCTTTATTCTCCGTCCCTAATAAAGTACCGATTGCCCCATCAAAATTTAACGCACAGGTGGCATTGCCATGAATGCCCATTTTATGCTCCAACGAGCCACAACTCACACGATTGCGCTCACCGATTGAATTATCCATAGCGCTATCAATGAGAAATTTTGGGACAATAAACAGTGATAAACCTTTAGTGCCTTCAGGAGCACCCGCTAGCCGCGCCAAAACAATATGCACAATATTATTCGCAAGATCGTGATCACCGGAGGAAATAAAAATTTTGCTGCCGGTAAGTGAATAGCTGCCATCCGGAAGCAAAGTTGCCTTGGTATTAAGCAAACCAAGATCTGTGCCGCAATGTGCTTCGGTTAAACACATGGTGCCAGTCCATTCACCGGATATTAGTTGCGGTAAGTAACATTCCTTTTGTGCGGCCGAGCCGTGCATTTCGATGGTGTGCATGGCGCCTTGTGACAGCCCGGGATACATAGTCCATGCGTAATTCGCACTAGCCAGAAGCTCATTGACGACTACGCCGAGCGATTGCAGCAAACCCTGCCCGCCAAATTCGTTTGCGCGGGAAAGTGCAGGCCAACCCGCATCACAAAACTGTCGATATGCCGCTTTAAAACCGCTGGGAGTAAAGACTTGACCATCCACTAACCGACAGCCTTCGATATCACCAATAGCCGAGAGCGGGGCTAGTATTTCTTCAGAAAAGCGTGCGCTTTCCTGCAAGAGTGCACTGACGAGATTAGGGTCTAAATCTGCACAATAGTTTTTACAGTGCTGGGCATAATTCAACACTTCAAACAATGCAAATTCAATATCTCTGAGTGGTGCCGTAAAATTACTCATCCTTAATTACCTTATTAATATTAATTTATCCGGCGAGGGGTTTTTCTGGCCAGAGATAAATGATTGTTATAGTGGCAGAAGCCCCATCCAAGTCAAAAAATTTTGTCATTTTGAATATATTTTGACTTGGTTTAACAACAGAGCTTAAACAACCGTTTTCAATAGTGGTCGCAATAGCATGAGCAGATCAGCGGTAACCGCCGCCGTAAACCCCCAGATTTCGTAATCCTGGTAAGCATAGGCCGGCATCTGCGACTGTTGATCATTATGCTCAAATATATCTGTACGGATTTGTAAGCCCGCCATAAATTGTTCAAGCGGCACCATAAATAAAGAATCTAACTCGGCGGGATTTGGTGCAAAACCATAACCTGCCGGAATGAAAGCCACGAATGGAGTGACCAGGGTGCCATTGCGAGTTTGACGCTCAGGCAGCGCCCCTAAAACATCAACAAGATGTGGCGGCAACCCTATTTCTTCGTGAGTTTCACGCAACGCACTTTTCAACAGCGTAGTATCTTCTGGTTCCCACATGCCACCCGGAAAACATACTTCCCCCGCATGATAGGTCAGATGCTTTGCGCGTAACGTAAATATTATTTGCGGCGAAGCCTCATCAGTAATTAACACCATCACCGCAGCTTGCTGCGCAAACTGGTCCGATTGAGTCAGCAGCGCCGCTTGTGGCGCTAAAGCGTCAGCGAGGCCGGACCACAAGCGTTTGTTCATTGTGTATCACCTCAACTCCTGCATCAATTTACTAAAGCACAATAATTAAATAACTCTTACAGAGATAACTCGCTCAATTTTAGTTAAGGCTGCAATGACTGCCGATGGAGGTGCTTGTTCAACATCAATAATATTGTAGGCTACTTCACCACGACTTTTATTAACCATATCAACTACGTTAACTTTGTTATCCGCCAACAATGACAACACGTTCCCTAACACACCTGAAACATTATCATTGGAAAAAGTAATGCGGGCACCGGTACCGGGATTACGGCCCATATGCACTGCAGGAAAATTAACAGAGTTTTTAATGTTGCCATTTTCAAGATAATCCATCAGCTGATCTGCTGCCATAATCGCGCAGTTTTCTTCCGCTTCTTCAGTGCTAGCGCCTATATGTGGCATGGCATAAACATCTTTACGATTGAGCAGGATCGGCTCTGGAAAGTCGCAAATATATTTGCCTAGATGGCCCGCATCCAGACTATCAACAACTGCATGCGCATCAACTATAGCTTCGCGAGCGAAATTAAGGAGCACGGCACCTTTTCTAATAATTTTCAACGTATCAGCATTAATCATATGCTTGGTTGCATCAATAGCCGGAACATGCAAGGTGATGTAGTCCGAAGAAGCTAACAATGATTGCAAATTTTCCATCTTTGCTACCTGGTTGGGCAAACGCCAGGCAGCATCTACTGACAGTGCCGGGTCAAAGCCAATGACATTCATTCCCAAAGCCAGCGCAGCATCCGCAATCATCGAACCAATAGCACCTAGGCCTACAATGCCTAAGGTTTTACCTTGCAACTCATAGCCCGCAAAATTAGATTTTTCTTTCTCTAATAATTTGGACATCTCATCTGCATCCGTCATATGAGTTAAGCCTTGCACATAATCCAGGCCCGGCAAAATTCCGCGTGATCCCAATAGCATTCCCGCCAACACTAACTCCTTTACTGCATTCGCGTTAGCACCAGGTGAGTTGAATACCACAACACCCAGCTTGGTGTATTCAGCTACAGGTACATTATTGGTGCCTGCTCCCGCACGTGCAACTGCCTTGACGCTAAGAGGTAAAGCCTCGCCTTGTAACTTATGACTGCGCAAAATATAGGCATCAGGTAATGCAAGATCGCTCTCCACCTGGTATTTTTCACGGGAAAAACGGCTTAAACCTTTGTCTGAGATTTGGTTATAAGTTTTAACTTTAAACATAGCTCTTTCCTAACAAACCAGGAGTTTGAATGAATAGATTCATGAGAAAGGCCGTGGGAATACACAGCCTGAACATTGGTAAAGACGAGCGAAAAATTAAGCAATAACAGACTGTTGATATGCCCAAGTCAACCAAGGCAGCAATGCTTTCAGGTCGGTGGACTCAACCGTTGCGCCGCACCAAATTCGCAGCCCTGCTGGTGCATCGCGATAAGCTCCAATGTCGTAAGCAACACCAGCCTTATCTAATAACTTAATCATACTTTTAACTTGGTCAGCAGTCGCTTTCAAAGTGAAACAAACGCTGGTGTTAGAAAGTGTTTCCGTTGTTTGCGCGAGAAAATCAATCCAGTCATTTTCGGCAACAAACTTTTGTAGTACCGCTAAATTGGCATTGGAACGCGCAATAGTTTCTTTTACCCCGCCTATAGTGCGCACCCAATCCAGCGCATCCAAATAATCAGCTACCGCCAGCATAGACGGGGTATTAATGGTTTCGCCTTTAAAAAGACCTTCAACTAACTTGCCGCCACTCGTCATACGAAACAGTTTTGGCATGGCCCAGGCCGGCTTATACGACTCCAAACGCTCGACTGCTCTAGGTCCCAAAATTAACATGCCATGAGCACCTTCCCCGCCCAGCACTTTTTGCCAGCTAAAAGTAACAACGTCTAATTTTTCCCAAGGCAATTCCATAGCGAACACTGCAGAAGTAGCATCACAAATAGTTAACCCTTTACGGTTGGCAGGAATCCAATCGCCATTGGGTACTTTTACCCCAGAGGTAGTGCCATTCCAGGTAAAAATAACGTCGTTATCAAAGTTCACTTGCGCCAAATCGGGTAACAATCCGTAATCAGCTTCATGTGCATTTACTTTCAACTTTAACTCTTTGGTGGCATCGCTCAACCATCCATTCCCGAAAGATTCCCACTGCAGGATGTCTACACCACGCTCACCAAGCAACGACCACATGGCCATTTCAACCGCTCCGGTATCTGAGCCAGGTACAACACCTACGCGATATCCAGCCGGTAAACCCAACAACTCAGCGGTGTCTTCACAAGCACGCTGTAAAGCAGCCTTGCCAATAGTTGAACGGTGCGAACGACCAAGAGTAGAAATATCTAACTGATCCAAACTATAACCCGGACGTTTACTACATGGCCCAGATGAAAAATTAGGATTGCCAGGCTTCTGTTGGGGTTGAGTGTGTGGTGATGATTGAGTGGCTTGGACTTGCATGTTAATCCTCAACTAAATAGTAAAAATGACACACTAACAGAAATATAAGTGCGCTTAAAAAGGATAGGGTTCTGCAACACGCCTATTACAGCAGAATAAACCCAAAAAATTTGAGGCCGATTATGCCAGCTATACGCCAAATAACCTAGCCGTGAAAAACATCAAAAGTAAGAATTGTAATAAGCAAATAAAGGACAAAAAAAAGCCCTTTACAAACGTAAAGGGCAAAAGGGAAACGTTGATGAATCAACCAAACATCAACGTTGAGAGACAATCATCAGTTGCGGCCGAGCAAAAAATGCTAATTGGCGCAGCAAAAATCAGACAAGTTTACTTTAAATAAAAATGACAGCGCTGTCAACAAATAAAAGCGACAAGATTTGAACAGAAGAAAGTCTATAAAAGACTCTATTTTGCTAACTGACTAATTAATTTTTCAGTGTTTTCGTGGGATCAGGCTTAATTTCCCCACAATTACTAGAGAGCCACTTGCCCGTTTGTTGAGCACTATAGGATTGCGTGTTGCTGCCAATCGTTGTGGTGAAAGTGGCGTTGCCCGTATAGGCTTTCGGACTTTGAAAAGTGATAATACTCTCTCCGTGTGAAGGCGGTGTACCATTGCAGGTATAAGATACCTTAATAACCTTAGCCGACACTTGAGTCAGCTTGTGTTCGCATCCATCACTTATTTCTGGCAATTCACCGCGATCAACTTCTTCCTGTGTTACACATTCCTTTACAACAGTGCCATCTTTCAATATTTGCATTCCCTTAGTTGCCATATCCAAACTATTGTCCGTGGAATTAATGCCTTGCGCAGCCATCATCCCTTCGATCATTTGTTGTTGCTCGGGAGGTAAATTTTCAAATTGTTTTTTCATCGCCTCCAACCCTTTGGCCAATTGTTCTTGCTGAGACTTTTGCTCAGCACTGGCACCAGCACCATCCATTTTAATTGTGTATTCCCATAAGCCAGGCTTCATATCGACATTAACAGCCAGAGCATTAACAGTTATCGCCGAAGTACAAACGATACTAGCCAAAAGATACATTTTCATAACAGTATTCCGGTGTTAGATTGATTTCAATGAGGCAACTATATATACACCCACCGTGAATTTAAACAAATTAAAGAAACTTGCTCTCCAAATATTAGCTGGCATAAGTGTTGCTAAATTAAACTTTGCGGAAAGAAGGTACTTATTTTCTAATATTTTTAGCAAGAATGACCCAACTTAGGACATAAAATGAAAAGCAATAGTCATACAATTGCACAAACAAACCTCCAAAGTGCACCAAGTACTGACAAAACAAACACCCTGCATGCAATGTTTACTAACCTGTTTCGTCAGCGCCACGACGCTCTGGTGCTCATCAAGCAATTAATCCAAATGATTAAATCTGTGCAACGTCACAGGGCAATGAGCATGGGTTTGCTGGGTGGCAACAGTGATTTTCGCGATGACCTTTCAAAAATGCAATATCAGCTAACGAATCGTTTTCAATTATTTATAGCATTTGCAAATCAAATGAAAGAGTTCTTATCCACACGTGATCATGAAAATTTGCGCAACGCATGGTTAACCATTAGTCATGACTGGCAACAGGATTCTGTTATTGATAATTACGAGCTTCACTGCCACCTGATTGAACACCTTCTAACACTTGTTGCCAGGCTTGCTAAACACCTGGAGGAACCGATGAGTGCACTAATGAGCGCCGAAGTTAAAACAACCCCAATAAATGGCACCAAAATCATTAACGCGAACCGGCTTAAACAATTAGAAGTGTTACATTTTTCAACTCGCCTTATGCCTGCTGTTGCCGAGCAAATTGGTCGCATCCGCGCGCTAGCAACCTACGTAGCCGCATTAGGCTATTGCGATACGGATTATGCCAGCAAACTACGCTATGTTATTCAGTGCACCAGAGTAAATAATGAAAAATTACGTCACCAAGCCAAGCGCATGGAAAGCATAATAAGCAAGGAATCACCATTGCTTAACCCGCTAAAAAGCTATGAAATAAAATTAACCTTTTTATTAAATATGATTGAGCAGGATGTCTTAAAAGATGATGGCGTTACCACCGCCGACAGCAATAGATTGTACGAAATAACGACTAATATCATTGATATGTATTTGCACATTGTGGATGAAGGAGTGCTAATACTTGAACGCTGGCATCAAGATGAAATTGAAGACTGGTTAACACTTGTCATCTAATCGCAAAACAAACTATCAATGACTTGCCTTAAAATTTACAAGACCTACAATACAACCCATTTATTAATGTAGGCATTGCAAATGCGGAACCACTCTCTAATAGCCGTTTTTTTATTCTATACCGCCATTGCAATTGCTGATGATAACTCGGCAACCCTATCTAAAGAACAACAATGCATGGAAACAGCTGTGGCTGGCGCCGACGAGTCAATGACAATTAAAGCGTTGAAGGAAGCCTGTAGTTTATTGGTACAACAAGGAAGAGATAGCGAAACAATTGAAAACATTCCTGGCAGCCCAGACATTACAACAAGCAGTAGTCAGGCTCCTACCTTGGAAAACGCGTTTCAGCTGGAAACTACACCGGTTTCAATACCCACCACAAAAAATAATGTAGATGTACCACAAGTAGGTCTACTTAAAAATCGTTTAACGATAGAAGCATTAAATCGTTCCAATCGATTTATTCTTGTGCCACATAAACGCAATTACCTATTACCCGTTAGCTACACCAATAAGCCTAACGAAGAGCCCTATCGCAAAGCCGATACAACCTTCACCAATTTAAATCACACTGAAGCCGAATTACAATTAAGCGTAAAAATTCTGCTGCATGAAAATCTCATTGGTGATAATGGGCACTTATATTTGGGGTACACCAATCATTCCTTATGGCAGGTTTATAACCGCAACTTATCTGCCCCGTTTCGTGAAAGCGATCATGAGCCGGAGTTAATATTAAGTTTTACCAATAATTGGGAGATTTTAGGTTTTAATAATGCTGTTAACGAAATTATTATTAATCACGAATCAAATGGACAAACCGGTCTTCTGTCACGCAGCTGGAACCGTATTATGTTCATGTCGGTATTCGAAAAAGGTGATTTTGCTTTTACTATTAATCCCTGGTATCGACTACCAGAGAGCCGTCAGAAATATCCCGGGGACCCGCGTGGCGATGACAATCCGGACATTTCTAAATATATGGGGCATGGCGAGTTATCAGCGGCTTATAAATATAAATCAAATATTTTTAACATTCAGATACGCCATAATCTAGACAGCGATTACGGTGCGGTAGAGCTCGGCTGGACATTCCCGGTAACAAAAAATATACGCGGAATTATTAACTATTTTGATGGTTATGGACATAGCCTTATCGACTACAATGTACACCAACGGAATATCGGCTTAGGAATTATTTTCACTGATTTATTTTAATCGCAACACCTAAATAATAAGTTACCCGTGACACCAAAGTGCGATTAATTTGCGTATTTCTTCGGAGGCAACGGGCGACGCTTCAATAATATTAAATCCAGTCCAGTATTTACCATCCAGATCTGCAGGACGTTTCCACAAACAATCTACACCAAGACGTAACACTTGATTATCAGCAGGCATGTGCATGTCGACTTCGTATAGCTTGTCTTCCTCAAGCGCTATATCACCGACAATCATCAATCCTTTCACATGAATATTAACCAGTCGTCCAAGATATATATCGCGCAAGCTATCATAAACATCAACATCACAGTGAATGATATGACGCTCTAATGAGCGATCATTATCATGTGCAGACAAATCACCCATTCGACACTTCCGGCGTTAAATTGCTTACTCGATCATTAAGCGTCTGATAAATATTTTCTAACGCGCGTTCAAAGAAAGGTTTGGTACTACCAGTAATAACCCGCGCTTTCCCCGCAATCATCTCACGCGCCAATTGCAAACCTGCAACTAAAGATACTTTCCTGCCTTGCTGATCTACCATCATATAATGGTTAGTTTTTTGATTGAACCAAGCCACTTTTAAACGTCTCCCACCCTCAAACTCAAACCAGGTGCCGAATTCAATCATTTTTAAACTCTCAACAATTTTAGTTTCTTCTAATGTTTGCGGTTCGGTAACTATACCCGACTGGCCTGCTTTTTCTGCGGCCATACTTTCTAATTTAGTGCGCATAGGTTCCGGAGCCGCCTCCGCCTTACGACTTTGTAATGCCATTTTTTGCAGTGCTAAAACTGCATCTAAAAGCTTTCTACCTTTTGCCGGTTCATAACCAATAGTTTCAAACCCCTGCTCTAAAATTGAAATTAATGCGGTCTGCTTTTCTATCTGAGAAACCTTGTCAACTTGCAAAGTTTTCGGTTCAAGAGTCCATAGTAAATCATCAATTGCGTTAACCGCACGTACCCAGGAATCAGAATTTTCGCCATAACGTAGCAATAAAAATGACAAATAATCAGACCAGGGTTGCAGCAGTAACAATAATATGGCTGATGGCATTTCACGACCATCAGTGCGACTGCGCACGGCTAAATTAACTAACATTTTCGCTTCACGCAACTTCTCTTCGCCTTGCGCTTTTTCTAACGCACGGCGTTCCATCAATTCCTGACGGCGCGCCACATTATGTGTATAAGCATTAAATTCGATCAATAATTCTGCGAAAAGACGTACATCATTTTTAAATTCTTCTAACAAACGAAATACAGTAACTTTGATTTTAGTAAACATATCAAATTGGTCTTTACCATCATTACCTACCCAACGAATTGCTGATTCAGCCAAACTATTTAGTAGCACCCGCGCCGGATGTTCCGGTTGTTCAAAAAAATTTTTATCGATAAATGCAATCTTGAGAAATGGAGTATGCAAATAACTCAGTAATGCTTTTACCGAATCAGGCAAATGTTCGTCAGACAACATGTATTCAAACAGCATCCCCACCAAATCAATGGTTTTCATATCGTCGGCTTCAACCGCACCATTTTCATTTTCGTTAGCAATTTGTTGCATCATTTGCTGGCTAACTTCATGCACAGACTGCGGCACGAGAGCCAAAACACTTCCCGCAACATGGCCTTCAAATGCTTGATGTGTGGCGGTATAGGCCCGCGCCTGCATGTCATCAATCACATTGACTAGCTGCTGATTGCTATATACAAGTAAAGGTTGCGAGTGAGAGGCTGCTACCCGTGGCAATGTAGTAGCAACCTTGCCTTCACCTGCAGAAAAATTAGCAGCTACAACCGGCGCAGACGTGAACCCGGATTCGGAAGGGATAGAGTGTTGCTGAGTAATATGCGTTTGCAATAAACGTATCGCATTTAATAAAGTGCTTTGATACTGCGCGTCATTGGGGCTTAAAGTACCTTCTAATAACCGATCACTTACATGGCGTTGGGCCTGATTTGTTAATAAAGATTCAGGGCTTGACTGAACATCCAGAGAATCGCCCTCGACACGTCCAGCGGACTTGCTCCTTGAATCAGACTCACTGCCAGGCATAAAACGCAATTCAGGTAAAAAATGTTGTTCAATCAGATAATGATTTATTTCTTCGTACAGTCCATTTAACTGACTAACCACTTCTTGATCAAAAATCTTATAGCCAATTAATTTTATTTTAGTATCCACATCCAAACTGGATAACACTTTACGTAGTGCTTCGCAAAACTGTACCGGGCTGGCTGGGTTATTGCGATCATAAAGCCTTTCACCATCATTTAATAACGCCAGACGTTGTTGCAAAAACCACAAATATTCTGCGGAAGAGTTTTCTGCGCGATGAGCAATGGAAGTAATGGCGATTGTTTCTTCAAGATCTGAATGTTCAACCAACGATAATATATCGCTAGTGAAGCGCTCTTCTCCTGTTAACGTATTTAACGTTTTATTTTTAAATTTAACGAAGCCATTAGCCAAATGCTGGCTAAACTCCTGCTCGGCCGGCTCCTGCACCGCAACAATGAGGTTTTTTACTTCAAGTAGCGTTACTTGTTCTTTATTGGACTTTGCGCGATCTGCATGCTCTAAAATTTGTTCAGCCCACAAACGCCAGAAACTAGGGAACACGCGCAACGCAAAACCACGCGTTAAGTCGCGGCAACGTTTCAAATGTTCGATGACTGTTTGCTCGGTCATACGTGCCACACTTTGATTCATAGGGTTACCTGCACCAAAAGCCCCTTGTCTAATTGTATATTTTTCAATTTTTTTATCCGTAACATTCATTTTCCTACCACCCGATCGTGAATAACTCTTCAATGTGCAGACCATGGATGTAAATATAGTTAATCAATGGCGCATAAGCTTGCCGCGATTCTATCACTTTCTGCCAAATTGGACACAGAATGCCTTATGCATCTGTTGTTCCAAACTACAAAAATCATAATTGATGCGCCACAGCGCCATAAAAGCTAACTATGGAAAGAATCAACGGCGCACCAAAAAAAGTCACTCCAGCCATATCAGCACTAATTGGGCGCAAAATTAACTTGCGAATCGAGTTTCAAACGATGTGATGACCACCGTACGGCACCAAAATCTTAGATAACATGCCTCTTAAACAAACTTGGTATCTAAATTGCCTAGTTTCTAATGTTCACGAATAAACACTGATCCGCACTCTGGGTGGTTTAGACTATTCGGCAGTTCATAAATAGAAAGCTAGGGTTCCGATTGCTTTGTGAAGACAAAACAATGACTGGTCCGAGAGCTTTCGACCCCAGCGGCCTGACATGCTTATCAATCAGACCTATGACGGTTACACGGCGGGATAAAAGCCCGGGAGATGATGGCCTAAAAGCCTGTTTGCAAGCTTCAACTGACTTTTACTTCAAGTCACATTTGAATACCGAACAGATTCGCCAGAGTGCTCTCAATCCCGATTTAAACCCTTGTAACTAAAAACCGCTGGAGGTTTTACCATGCTACATGCAGTTGCCGTCATTTTAGACAAAAAAATACTCACACCCCACCTACTTGTAAAATTACTTCTCACCTTAAGTCTTTCGCTCTCTGCAGCGCTTGCTACTGCCGAACCATTCAAGGTTTGCTGGTCGATTTACGTCGGCTGGATGCCATGGGGCTATGCAGCAGAACAAAAAATTATCGACAAGTGGGCAAAAAAATACGGCATCGAAATTAAAGTCGTACAAATTAACGATTACGTTGAATCTATCAATCAATATACCGCAGGACAATTTGACGCTTGCGCAATGACGAATATGGACGCGCTAACAATTCCGGCAGCGGGGGGTGTAGATAGCACCGCGCTAATCGTTGGCGATTTTTCCAACGGTAACGATGGTATTGTACTAAAGGGTAATAACAAAACCCTAAAAGATATAAAAGGACAAAATATAAATTTAGTTGAATTAAGCGTGTCCCACTATTTACTCGCACGCGCATTGGAATCGATTAATTTAAAAGAGGCCGATGTAAAAGTTGTCAATACTTCTGATGCTGATATGGTTGCAGTTTACAGCACTAAAAATGTAACCGCCGTCACCACCTGGAATCCTCTTCTCAGTGAAATTTTAGGACAACCAAAAAGTACAAAAGTTTTTGATTCAGCACAAATTCCGGGTGAAATTATGGATTTGTTTGTTATCAATACGGCAACACTGAAAAAAAATCCTGCCCTAGGCAAAGCATTAGTGGGTGCCTGGTATGAAATTATGGGCTTAATGAGCGCGCAAGATAAAAATGCTATAGCAGCTCGCACTGCCATGGCGACTGCATCCAGCACTGACCTCGCAGGTTTCGAGTCGCAGC
Source organism: Pseudomonadota bacterium (assembly GCA_040385335.1). Classification (GTDB taxonomy): domain Bacteria; phylum Pseudomonadota; class Gammaproteobacteria; order Pseudomonadales; family Cellvibrionaceae; genus Cellvibrio. The sequence continues at coordinate 3,454 of JAZKHP010000060.1, read as the reverse complement.
TTAAAACCACCAAAATGTTTTACACTCCCGCGTCTGCCGTTGAATTTGTTAAAAGTGATGCGCTCTTAAACACCATGAAAAAAGTAGCTGAGTTTTCTTTTGCTCATGGTTTGTTAGGTGATGGCGCTCCAGATGCTGCATATATCGGCGTTGAAGGTGCAAAAGGCGTGTATGGCAACAGCAAAAATATTAAATTACGTTTTGATACTACTTACATGCAAATGGCAGCAGACGGAAAATTATAAATTTGTCTTCCTAATCTGTGCATCAAAAATATGTAAGCAATTAAATCTGTTTATTGATTCAAGAGTTCGAAAAAATAAACAGATTTGACTCGAGAGTCAAAATAATGAAACGTTTAATAAATCTAACTCCGTCAAAATCTACACGATGGCTTTTGGGGCTTATCCCGTTCGCTATTATTTTAATTTTGTATTTATTCGCAGCTGATGCCCGTCATATAGAAAACCCGAGCGACAAGTTATTGCCCAGTTTTATGCAAATGGGTACTACGTTAAATACTTATGTTTTAGAGCCTAGCAAACGCACCGGGGAATATCTTTTTTGGAGCGATACGCTTAGTAGCTTAAAACGCCTTTTACTCGGCATTAGCATTGCAGCCGTTATTGGTTTTGTATTTGGCCTGCTCACTGGCGCCATACCTACAGTGAATGCGCCATTCGCGCCTTTAATTACGATAATTTCGTTAGTACCGCCCATGGCACTCTTGCCCATATTATTTATTGTTTTTGGGCTGGATGAGTTATCTAAAGTTGCATTGATTGTGATCGGTGTTGCGCCGTTTATTGCACGTGACATTCAACGTTGCACGCAAGAAATTCCCCAGGAACAAATAATAAAAGCGCAAACCTTAGGCGCTTCTACCTGGCAAATTCTTGTACGTATTCTAATACCGCAATTGTTCCCCAGATTAATTAATGCAGTGCGCTTATCACTTGGTTCAGGCTGGCTATTTTTAATAGCATCCGAAGCCATTGCTGCCACTGACGGACTGGGTTATCGAATATTTTTAGTACGCAGATATATGTCAATGGATGTGATCTTGCCGTATGTGGCCTGGATTACCTTACTTGCTTTTATTCTGGATTGGTTATTGAACAAGGTCAGTCACAAGCTATTTGTATGGCATTATCAAGGGGCAAAATAGCATGTCGAACATCGCAACCCTTACAAGGCATCCAACTTACCCTATGCTTCAAGCAAAAAACTTATGGAAAAAATATGACGATAATGTTGTTTTAGAACGCTTAAATATTAGCGTCAATACTGGCGAATTTATTACCATGGTCGGTACATCCGGCTGCGGAAAAAGTACCTTTTTAAAAATGCTATTGGGAATGGAAGAGCCCACATCTGGAAAATTATTATTAGACAACAAACCCATTCCCAATGAACCCGATCAATCCCGAGGAATAGTATTTCAGCAGTATTCAGTATTCTCGCATTTAACAGTTTTGGAAAACGTAATACTTGCTCGCGAATTCGAGGGTTCAGCTTTATTTGGAAAACTATTTGGTAATGCCAAACGAAAAGTAGTGGATGAAGCAACGTTATTACTTGAATCCGTCGGCCTGGCAACCGCAATTAATCGCTACCCACATGAATTATCCGGAGGCATGAAACAGCGTCTGGCCATTACTCAGGCGCTCATTCGCAAGCCGCGAATTTTATTGCTTGACGAGCCCTTTGGCGCGCTTGATCCTGGTATTCGTGCTGATATGCACCAATTAATTTTAAAACTCTGGCGCGAACACAATCTCACTGTGTTTATGGTAACTCATGATTTAAGTGAAGGTTTTTATTTGGGTACGCGGCTATGGGTATTCGATAAATTGCGCCGCGATCCGCATTCGCCTGATGCCTATGGAGCAAGCATTACTTACGACTTACCCATTACACGTAACAAAATAATGCCTGCTGAATTGCAAACCACACAACTGCAAGAAGTTTAATTATGAATTCATGCTATTACTCAACCACAATTCCCGGCAATGGCCATTGGTCTTTGGAGGTTCGCCGCGGTGTGCAAATGAAAATTACCGATATCGAAGGCGGTGCCAACGTCGGCATGCTGTTTTATAATCCACGAAATTTATTAGAGCGTTACAACGCACCCGATACACTCAAGTGTCAACATACCTTTAAATTACAACACGGCAATTGTTTATATTCTGATATGGGGCGAATTTTTGCGTCCATTATTGAAGATTTTTCGGCAAACGGTGAAGGCAATTGGCACGATACAATTTGTGGTAATAGTTATGCTGCCCAAATAGAAAAAATGTGGGGGCCACGCGATTATCAAAAAGATCGCAATCAATGGCTACAAAATGGTAACGATGCGTTTTTAGTAGAGCTAGCCAAATACGGATTGAATCGCGCCGATATGGCCGCTAACATTAATTGGTTTAGCAAAGTGATTGCTGATGAAAAGGGTAATATCCACCTCGACACCAAAAATCATGCGGCTAGCAATAGCGTTACATTGCGCTTTGAAATGGACACACTAGTGCTACTACATGCTTGTCCTCACCCGCTAAATACATCTAATACCTACCTGTTCAAACCAGTACAAATTGAACTCAGCACAGCAGACACTGTAGCTGACGATGATTATTGCAAAAATTTTCGTCCGGAAAATCGTCGCGGTTTCGACAATAATTCACTCTATTATCTTGCCGCGAATTAAGGGAAAACTTCTATGTCTTACTCCGAACAAAAATCACTTATTGAAAGTAAACTCAATGCAAATAATATTGTCGCTCGCCATCATGTTGCAGCAGGTGATTACTTTCTCGGTGAAATAAAACAAGGCCAAACTTTTCGCATTGTTGACCTCGAAGGTAATCAAGCTGCGGATGTGCTTTTTTACAACGCGAAAGATCCAAGCGAGCGTTACAGTGCAATGGACACCATTCGAACTCAAGGTAACTTGTATTTAACGACTGGCACAAAATTAATATCCAATACCCAGTGCGAACTGTTAGAAATTGTTGCCGATACCTGTGGCCGTCATGACACACTCGGTGGCGCCTGTGCAACAGAAAGCAATAGCGTTCGCTACAGCCTTGAAAAACGCTGCATGCATGCCTGTCGCGATAGTTGGATGCTGGCAATAGCAGAACATCCGGAATTCAATATCAGTAAACGCGACATAACTCACAATATTAATTTTTTTATGAATGTACCAGTAACCAACGAGGGCGGCCTTACCTTTGAAGATGGTATTTCGGCACCAGGCAAATACGTGGAGTTAACAGCGAAAATGGATATCATTATGCTAGTTTCAAATTGCCCACAATTAAATAATCCCTGTAACGGTTACAACCCGACACCGATTGAAGTCTTGGTGTGGAATTAGGAAAAGTTAATTAAATACGTAGGTTAATGGTATGGACTCCTCCCCCTTAAACGGCATCAGTGTGCCAAACTG
>JAZKHP010000059.1:0-116061 GCA_040385335.1 Pseudomonadota bacterium | reverse complement strand
TAAGAACATTGTCGCTGGCATTACCCGTCATGAGGGCATTGCCTGTGGCATTGATGACGGGCGCTGCCGCCGGTGTCAAATTAATATTTACGTTTCCATTCACCCAATCTTTGATGGTGACGCTGTTAGCGGGGTTCGCCACGGAGGATATTATTAGGGATGTTTTTGTGCCTTCGATTATTTTTATTGCTTGATAAATATTGGCTGCATCGCGATAAATAATGCTGTCTTTTGTGGTTTGCGTGAGTTGTGTTAATTGCACGCCGGTGGTTTCATCCGCACCGAAATAAATTTTTCCGTCATTATCTTTAATCATATCGCGGCCAAAATTGCCGCTGAAAATATATTTATCGATGCCGGTACCGCCCTCCAAAATATCGTTGCCATCGCCGCCATTTAATATGTCAACACCATCTACAACTGCAAAGGTTCCATCACCGCCGTATAAATGATCAGAGCCTTCGCCTCCTTCAATTTTGTCATCACCCATTCCGCCAAATATAAAATCATGGTCTTCATCTCCATAAAGCGTATCGTCACCACTCTCTCCAGCAATGTAATCATTTCCTTCGCCACCGTAGATTGTATCTTTATCGTTAGTGTGTCCGGGCGTGTATTCCGTATCAACCGTTGCGGTGTAAGCATTTTTATGTGCGTCAGAAAATTTCCAATTGTCGGTTTTATAATTTTCACCATTGCCATAAATAAAATCGTCGCCTTTACCACCTTTTAATTCGTTGCTGGTGCTATTGCCGATAATTACGTCGTCTTTATCGCCGCTTATTGCATTTTCTATAATGGTGTTATAGGCGATTGCGTAATTTTCTACTGGTGTGCCGCCACTCGTCCCACCTATTCCTAAGGAACTAAAATGACCATCGCGCAAATCGATTATTCCTGTTTGCATGCTACCGCTAGCGGTAATAGTATCTATGCCGTCACCATCATAAACCGTGTACAAAAAAGCATTTCCATCACTGGGAATACGATAGGTATTAATACCGGAATGATAAGATTTGCTGAGTAACCCCATTATATCCAGCGCTAAATAATCCAACAGCATCAGACTGCCCGGTACAGTATCAGAAGACATACCGGGGTGCTCTATGTAACTGAGCGCAGAATATTTCCAACTATCGTATATAGTTCTTACTAAACCAACCTCCTTGGGGTGCCGCAAACCCATCGCATGCGCAAGCTCATGACGCACGACATGTCCTTGCAATGCTAAATCAAAATTTTTGTAGTTCACATCCAAAAAAATAGCAGCTTCAGTATCGTCATCTTTAGTAATTAATTTACTATTTTCTATCGGGGCGATCGTCGTCCCTGCTACTCCAGCATTTCGAATATCAGAATAACCGACAGTTAGATCGACCAAACCATTACTAGCGGTAAATGGACTTGACACAGTTTTAGATGAACGAATAATACCTAACTGTTCAAACTCAAACACAATGTTAAGAAATTCTTCTGTATAAGGTGTGACATCAAGAATTCCACTAGCATTTTGTATACCTAAATAGCTAAATACATTTTCTGCATCAGCTTGGCTATTGTAGAGCGTGCTCATCTTAACGAAATCATTGTTACCTGTTTGCCAAAAATAAATATCTAAATCTCTGCCACCCAGTGAAACAATGTCTGTACGTATAAGTCTTGCCGCTGCATTAATATCTTCTTGTTTGCGAGTCATAGGCCATCTCTAAATTAGATTAAATTGAAATAACGTCAGGTTACTTTGCAGTGTATTTTTCAAACACATAGTCAGGTATTTTTTTGAATGTTTTATCCAAACAGGAATTTAGTTCACTGATTTTACAGGCATAGGTATTTGTATGAACGGAATTCAATTTTTGCATGTATAATTTAATTTCAAGAAAACCACTTTCGTATTTTTTTTCACTAACATATATATGTATCGCAATATGATCAAAATCACTAAAGCCAATGATAATAGAATCGCGACTCGACGGCTTAAAAACATTAGCGCTAGTTAAAATCTCTCTGTTGGAAAAAATGGCAGAAAACCTTTTAAAAAGCTCCTTGCTGGCAAGCTCCAACTTTGGCTTTAAGTCCAAGCTTACAAGGCTATAATTTACGGCATTTAATGTCACCGCTAAAAATTCATTGCAATTTATATTGCAACCTTTACTTGAACTTTTCTGCTGTATACTATTTGTCGTTAAAGCCTCGTTACTGGCACTAGAGTAAGCGGAAAAACCAAAAAAAATCATTGCAATAATTTGAAGATATTGTGTTTTCATAATTTTCTCGTCGCACTTTTCGTATAATTTTTTGTGGCTGCCTTTAGTCCATAATTATCGCGTGGGTTGGAGTAAATATATATTTCAGCACCATAGCTTCAACAATTTCTCTCATGAATCCATCAATACAGGTGTTCACATTACTAGAGGGACAGCTAAAATCTTTTAGCTCAACTCTTTCTGGGGTTACCATCGCAACCTCAACTTCTAGAGACTGCCCCTCAATTTTGTTCTCGGAGACAACAATTTTAACGGTAACGCTTGAAGCAGGCTTTTCATAATCCCGCGCTATAGGAAGAACCTCATTTTTAATCGCTGACGTTAACTTTACCTGCTTCTTAATCTTATTTTTTTCATAGTATGCGCTAATGTAGCTTAAGACTGTCCTTAGCTTCGGCTGCCAATTGATGGCCGTCGCCGCATTGTTATACAAAATAAAATTTATTTGATTAATAGACTCACAGATATAAATACACGTCGTCGCCATTTTTCCTGGCGTTGGGTATAGCGGGTTTTCTGGCTTTGCTATGGCGAGGGTATTAATCGAAAGAAATGCAAGGGGCAGCAGTTTAAACGTTAGACAATGGGGCAATATTTTTTTCATACTTTTACTCTACATAATTAAGAATAAACTTTTTGATAGTACGTTTCAGCGCCCGAATGCTTGTGCACTCAGGGGCGCTGAAGCTATGTATTCCTATGTTTCATATTGCATTCATTTGTTACGCTAGTAGCAAATGAATGCAAGAACCGCCCTAGACTACGAGACATAAATATAAAAAATAATTTTTCAATAAGTAAAAAAGGACAAAGCGCAGGCAAAAAATTTCCTGCCAGAACAGAAAAACACAGCAAATAAAACACCAGAGGAAAATGTATATAGGACTATAAGTTTGAGGGTAAATCGACTATTGGCTCTGTATGACATAAAGTATTCCATGTTGACATCCGTTTTAACTAACTACATGCACCGCTCAGTTAACAACCTACGCCTACGCGGGTAATCTTAATGGGGGGTTAATCTGTGCAGCGCTAAGCTTAACCGAAATTGTTTAGGTATTCATAGTCATCAATCGGGTATTTTTGAATCATTTTGCTTTTCAGTAACTTTGCACAAGCTGTTGCACACTCTAACTCAATTCATTTGATATGTAACTCATAAAGCGTGCCCCCATAGGGCGTGTCCTTATAAAGGTTACACCAATACCATTCTTTTCATTTGATGAGATAGTGAAAAGATGGTTACAGATCCGCTTATTCTTTTCGGCCAGCGTTTGGTAGAACTGAGAAAATCAAAGGGTGGTCGCAGGAACGACTGGCATTGGAAAGTGGTGTGGCGCGCAGTTATTTGAGCGGTGTTGAACGCGGGAAACGCAATATTGCAGTGCTGAATATTTATCGCCTGGCTGAAGTGCTTGAGGTCACGCCCTCTACCTTGCTGGAACCACCTACCCCACCAAAACGCAAAAAAGGCTAAGACTTGGAAGGTGAGCCTAAGGCCCACCTTATCTAAGAGAACCGCCAAGAGGTTTGGCGGATTATTTATCTTGTGCACCACCTTTTTCATTCTGAATTTTATTGTAAATTTCTTCGCGGTGAACGGGCGTTTCTTTAGGTGCATTGACGCCTAACCTAACCTGATTGCCCTGCACCCCTAGAACTGTGATATTGACATCATCCCCAATAATGATGGTTTCACCAATACGGCGCGTAAGAATTAACATAATCGATCTCCTTTAAATTTTTATGGTAGCCAGATTCGTGAGAAAACGTGTGTGACGCGATTAACTTTAGCTTAAACATCAGCGTTGTTGAAATCATACATCATCTAATCACAAAAATAGCTGATTCCAAGAAATAGACCTTGTTGCAACCTGAGGCCATTAATAAAATCAGTGCACCATTCCAAACATCAAGCGTTACATACCCTCTCTAAAAAATGCACGTTTGAGCAGGCTTGACTGTGCACGATGCAGGAGGGTTGATCGACGAGCCCTATTCAGCTTATTAGCAGATAGAAAATGGACAACGCAAGCTTACCGAACAGGATTTATGCAGTATTGTGGATTGCTAGAAATAGATCCTACGCAAGGCTTAAGCTGCTTTAAAAAAACCTGGGGTCATGCCTACTGACCATTCATTTGATGCCTTAATAATATATCCATTGAAAACTACACGTAAAAACTCACAAGTTGTTTAATTAAAAATTCGGCAGTTGCACTGCCAACAAAATTAGATAGCACTTCTTCAAACAAAAAACTGTATAAGTTATTTTATTAATAAGAATTTTTTACATTTTTGACAACATCTTTTCAAACAGATAATGTCTGTGGGTGCGAAGGTAGATATTTGTATTTCCGGGGCTGCCATATTCACATACGTTGTTTTATATTTCTCACAACGCGTTTCTATCCAGCCTGCATTGAAACGGGGAGTAGCAATGAGCCGCATATGTACGTCACCGCTCATAGCTAGGGCGAGATTAGGGTGACGAAATAAAACTAAGCATTTTTATCCAGCAATAGCCAAACGACGGTATTCACGAATCCGAGAAGACTGCTATTACAAGACTAATTATCTTACTCATCTTTACTTTCATTTTATTTTATTGTCTGCGTTTTCAAAAATCTGTTCAAAAGTTTTTACTACAGAGATTTTTTGCACTCTTCTGAACAATTCTTAAACGATTACCGCAACATAAAAGCGCAATATTTTTTTCATCACGTTACAATAGGCCCACCTAAAAATCACACGTCGCTTAAACCTTATTTGAAAGATAATATTGTTAGCGTTTGCTTTTATTTTGCGTAATTAGCTTCCCAATATATTTGTGGTATCTAACTTGCTTTCATTCTTCTGCTTCCGCATTTCGATTAGCTTTCGCGCCTACCGCATCAGCTGCTCACCCGGGCTTTTGAATTCATTAAAATCGTTTGGAGTAATTTATGAAACGTATTGCACTCATTGACTATGCGCGCTTTATCGCCGCCATGGCGGTGGTGATTTATCACTACACTTTAATTGGCATGTCATCCGGGAAGGTAGATACATTTGTAATCTATGAACCTTTAGCGGCAATTGCGCGCTATGGTTTATTTGGTGTAGAACTGTTTTTTATGATTAGCGGCTACGTGATTTTTTATTCTGCACGCAATCGTAAGGCAAGCGAATTTGCCGTATCACGTGCATTACGTCTTTTACCTGCTTATTGGATCGCTATTATTTTTACCGCTATAGTGACTTATTTTTGGGGCGAAGACTTATTCCCTATATCGCTTAAGATGGTGGTAGTTAACTTCACTCTGCTGCAATCTCTATTTCATATTCCCCATGTTGATGGTGTTTATTGGACGCTGCTTTACGAGATCATTTTTTACGCAGCGGTATTCGGCTTACTGCTGCTAGGTTTTGGCAAAAAATTAGATATTATTTTTATTGGCTGGCCCTGGTTGATGCTTGCAGCACAATTGGCCGGCGTTGGTCCTAAACATTTATTAGGTGGATTTTATTTTTATTTTGCATCGGGGGCTTTATTTGCGCTGTTGAAGGATAAATCCAGCCCTCTGGTTATAGCTTCACTGGCACTGTCATTTGTTATGGCCACACTTTTTTCGGTTAACCATTACGCGTCTATTGCACTTATTCCTTCAGTGCTGATTATTAGCAGCTTTTACTTATTGTTCCTGTTTATTACCTATCACAAGGCAGGCCAAGTAAAAATTGCGCAGTCCGCTTTGCTGGGTGCTTTAACCTATCCCCTTTATCTGGTTCACAGTCATTTTGGCTACATGGTATTCCGCCAATTTGGTACAGCGGAAAACCAGGTGTGGCTAACTTGCTTAACCATCGCTGTGGTGCTGGTTGTTGCTTATCTTATCCATCGCATTGTTGAGGTTCAATTCGCCCAATTCTGGCGTAGATTCTTTGACAATATTATCGGTAAACCTTTACGTTTAATTGAAGGTTGGTCATCAAACAAAACTGAGGGCGAGGGCGAGGAGCCGACGATGAATATGGGTAGGGATTAATTTAATAATTTCACCCCGGCTGTAAAAACAACTAGGCTAAAGTATGGCATTATCGCTTACCTGTAATTCACTACTGTTAACCGAGGATTATCCATGCAAATTACTGCCAAAATAATGGATGTTGCCAAGCACTCCACACAGTGCATTGTGGTTGCTTGTTTTGAAGGCGACGCATTGTCAGCCTCGGCGAGTGTCATTAATCTTGCTTCTGAGAAACAACTTCTGGCATTGCTCAAGCGCGAAAAATTCGCGGGCAAATGTGGCCAAAGCTTGCTGTTACTTAATCCGCAAGGAATAGCCGCCGAGCGGTTGCTGGTGTTGGGGTTTGGTAGCCTGGATAAAGCGGGCAATGTGAGTGCCGATAATTTTCGCAAAGCCTTGTTTAAAGTAGCCGATGCCTTAAAAGCAACTCATTGCAAAGAGCTGAGTATTAGCTTGGGCGATATTAGCGTTCATGAAAAAGATGCAACCTGGCAAGCGCGCCAAGCCAGCGAAATTTTAGCAGCCAGCCAATATCGTTGCGATGGCTTAAAAAGCAAACCTGCTGAAGTGAGCTTTAGGCTTGCAAAAGCCACATTGGGTTTTAGCAAAGTGCAAATTTTAGCCGCGACCAAAGGTATTACGGTGGGCCAGGCAATTGCTCAGGGTGTTAGCTTTGCGCGCGAACTTGGCAACCTGCCAGGTAATATTTGCACCCCCACTTACCTTGCCGAACAAGCTAAAAACCTGGCGAAAGGTCAAAACAAATTAAGTGTAAAAATTCTTGAAGAAGCAGCCATGCAGAAGTTGGGCATGGGCTCATTACTGTCGGTGTCTGCCGGTAGCGATCAACCGGCAAAGCTCATAGTGATGGAATATAACGGCGGCAATAAAAAGACCGCGCCTATCGCTTTGGTGGGTAAGGGTATTACGTTTGATACGGGCGGCATCAGTCTTAAGCCGGGTGCGGCAATGGATGAAATGAAGTTTGATATGTGTGGCGCTGCCAGCGTGCTCGGCACTTTCAAAACCTTAATTGAATTACGACTTCCCATCAATGTGGTGGGCATTATTGCCGCAAGTGAAAATATGCCTAACGGCAGTGCGACCAAACCCGGCGACATAGTGACTTCTATGTCCGGCTTAACCATTGAAGTGCTCAACACTGATGCGGAAGGCCGTTTAGTATTGTGCGATGCGCTCACCTACACCGAACGTTTTAAACCCAAAGTGGTAATTGATATAGCCACCTTAACCGGTGCTTGTGTGATTGCCCTCGGTGGCCATGCCAGTGGTTTATTCAGTAACAACGAAGCACTGGCAGAAGCGCTGTTAAAAGCTGGCCAAACGGCAAATGATCGCGCCTGGCCCATGCCCATTTGGGATGACTACCAAAAACAACTCGATAGCAACTTTGCTGATATGGCCAATATTGGTGGCCGTGAAGCGGGCAGTATTACTGCCGCGTGTTTTCTTTCACGGTTTACGAAAAAATTTGTCTGGGCACATTTGGATGTCGCGGGTACTGCATGGCTTTCTGGCGGCGCAAAAGGGGCTACTGGTCGCCCGGTTTCGTTACTCGTCCAATACCTGCTAGATACCCAATAGCTGAACAATCAAAAAAAGAACCCAATAAGAGATAAGCAATAAACCTTATGACTCAAGTTGATTTTCATATTTTGCAAGACACCAGCGTGGATGCACGCTGGCTGTATACCTGCCGCCTCGTTGAAAAAGCAGCGAGCCTTGGCAACAGTGTTTTAATTGCGGTTGACACTCTGGATGAAGCACAGGCACTCGATGATTTACTCTGGAGTTTTAAACCGGAAAGTTTTATTCCGCACCAGATTATTGGTGGCGAAAGTGAAGCTGATGAAGAAGTTAAGGTGGAGATTACATTCTCCGACCACAGTGGCGATCACCAGCAAGTCTTGATCAATTTACGCAGTCAGGTACCGGAATACTTCAGCCGTTTTACGCGCTTAAGTGAAATTGTCATTCAAGAACAAAAAGTTCTTGAAAATACTCGCGAGCACTATCGATTTTACAAGCAGAGGGGTTATCCTATTGCACAGCATCAACGTTGAGGAAGAAAGCCTGCATATGGTCGATAAAAATAAAACCAAAACCAAAGCGGAGATGCTGCTTGAGCTTGAGTCTATTAAAGGACTCTTACATGAAGAGGACGACATCCCTATTTTGCAAGAAACCGCTAGCCTGCGCGAGCCCATCGCGGTAGAAAAAGTCTCACCGATAGTAAAGCCAGTTGCCTCACACTCTGTTGCCAGCGCGCCTGTCAAAGCCCCTGATCTTAAATCCAGGGCCGACGAACAACCTGACTTATTTCATAAACCTGCTACAACAGATTCAGCCACGCAATTGCTGAATACCTTAAATGATTTTGCCGCGCTAGCCGAGACGGTCACTACGCATAAAGTTGCAGGCCAAAGCGCTACAAATCCAGGGGCCGTTAACCAACGTGCGGCCCATCAAAGCGCTGCAAACCAAAGCATTGCCAATCAGCAGACTGCAACTAATAGCGCGGTAGATAAAGCCAGAGCGGCTATTGCTCGCGCTGAAACTACCAAGTTTTCGGGTGAAAATCCTTTTTTACCGCAACATATTCGCACGCGTTTACACGGCAATAATCCACCGCCGAATTTTGAGTTTGAAACTGCAAAAAAAATCTCTAATTCCAGCCGTCCTACAACCCAGCTCGGCAATACTCAACAAAATTATCTTACGGCGAAACCTGTAAGTCATCAGCAAGAAATGATTGATGACATTATTGAAGCCATGTTGCCGCAGATTACAAAAACATTGCGCGACCGCTTGGCAGGTATGAGCAAAGAAATGCTGGAAATTCTATTGGAAGAGAATGATAGATTTTAACCATGTGTAAGCGGAACTAACCAAATACATCATCCTTATCTTTAGGATAGTAGCGTTCAGCTTTAACATCATCGAGATCAACCTTCCCACTTAAAAGGCCGGTAACATCGCTTAATACTTTATTAATTAATGCTACTCTTTCGCCACGCTTGATGGATTCAATTAAAGCATTGCCCCAGACCACTACATGACGCGTTAAAATTCTTCGATCTCTTTTACTTTTTGCCCATTCAGTGGCGATGGTGGAACCAATAAATTCCATTTTAGTTTTTATCTCTTGTGCTATTACAGGATCAGCTACACCAATCAATGAATCAGAAATTACTTGCGACCATCCATTGCGGTACAGTTCCCAGCCTTTATAAAAACGAAATACCCACAGCAAATATTCATCGCGATCCTGGATTGCTTTGTTATCGCTATCCGCTTCAAAAGCGGCAATAAAAAAACTACGCGAGGGTATATCCTTTGGCCACTGCGCTTCTTTGGGTGCATGAGTGACGCATGCATTCAATAGCACGACGCTGATAAGCATCAGGCTTATGGCAACACAACGTTTAAAAAATTGGATGTTCATAGTAAATAAATTACACATATTCATATTAATAAGTTAGTAACAAACGATATTCTTTATTTGTAACTCGTTAGTAACAGGAAATAAGTTACGCAAACTGCGCAGCAGCAAAACCTGAAGCCCACGCCCACTGAAAATTAAAACCACCCAGGTGCCCCGTTACATCCACCACTTCGCCAATAAAAAATAATCCTGGCTGATGTTTTACTTCCATTGTTTTCGATGACAGGCAATCTACATCGACACCGCCCAGTGTCACTTCTGCAGTGCGGTAACCCTCGGTACCTGCGGGCATAATTTGCCACGCATGAAATATTTGTGCAATGGCCTGTATTTCTTTTGGCGTATATTGATTAATGGGACGGCTTTCGTTGCTAGAGAAGCTGTCACAAAAACATTGCGCGATATTTTTGGTTAACAATTCTGCCATCAGTGTTGTTAATAAGGTCTTAGGGCGCTGTTGCTGTTGCAGCGTTAAATAGTCTGCTAAATCCATATGCGGCAATAAATTAATCATCAGGGTTTGCCCCGGTTGCCAATAAGATGAAATTTGCAAAATCGCTGGGCCACTTAAGCCGCGGTGCGTAAACAACATATTTTCGACAAAGGTTTGCTCACCACAGCTAATGCTGACTTCTACCGCACTGCCAATACAAGCAGAGAATTGTTGCAGTTGTGCGGGCGCTAAAGTAAAAGGTACCAATCCTGCTGAACGCGGCTTTAAGGGTAGCTTGAATTGTTCGGCTAGTTGGTAACCAAATCCGGTGGCACCCATGGTGGGAATAGATAGGCCACCGGTAGCAATAACCAGCGATTCGCAAGCAATCGTTCCCAGGCTGGTCACTACTTTGTAGCGCAGTGGAAGTTGATCCTCAGCGAGGGTTACCACTGATAAAATTTCACAGTGCGTATGAACATCCGCACCCACTTGCGCGCATTCATCTAACAATAAATTTAAAATATCCTGCGCTTTGTTATCGCAAAATAACTGACCTAATTTTTTTTCGTGATAGGGAATGCCGTGTTTAAGTACGAGGCCAATAAAATCCCATTGGGTAAAACGCGCGAGCGCAGATTTACAAAAATGTTCGTTGCCGGAGAGATAGTTTTTTGGCAGCACGTCGAGATTGGTAAAATTACAACGGCCGCCGCCGGACATCAGAATTTTTTTGCCCACTTTATTCGCGTGATCAAGCACCACCACTTGACGCTCGCGCCCACCGGCAGCGGCGGCGCACATTAAGCCTGCAGCGCCAGCACCGATAATTAATACTTGAGTTTGTTGCGGGAGAGTCATAAGTAATATTTGGTAACTACAGTCACACTCGCCTGGCTGAGTGTGACTGTAAAATAAAATTCAAGGCGAAGGCAAATAAAAAATTATATTTTACGTTTTTGGCAGAGTTACGCCACGTTGACCCTGATATTTTCCGCCGCGATCTTTGTAGGACGTTTCACAAATTTCATCGGCTTCAAAAAATAACATTTGCGCCACGCCTTCGTTCGCGTAAATTTTTGCTGGTAGTGGCGTGGTGTTAGAAAACTCGAGAGTGACGTGACCTTCCCACTCCGGCTCCAATGGCGTTACGTTGACAATAATGCCGCAGCGCGCATAAGTCGATTTGCCTAGACACACGGTCAGCACCGAACGTGGAATGCGAAAATATTCTACGGTTCTGGCGAGCGCAAATGAATTGGGCGGAATGATGCAGACATCACTTTTGATATCGACAAAACTTTTTTCATCGAAATTTTTCGGGTCGACAACGGTTGAATGCACATTGGTGAAAATTTTAAATTCATCGGCGCAACGCACGTCATAGCCATAACTTGAGGTACCGTAGGAAACAATGCGTGCACCTGCCGCATCATAACGCACTTGATTCGGTTCAAAGGGCTCGATCATGCCATGCTGCTCCGCCATGCGGCGCATCCATTTATCACATTTAATACTCATGCTCTCTCCCAATGCGCCTGTTGTTCAAAGCGGGTAAGTGGTTTTAGGGGCGGCATAATAGCCTGTTTCAATTCAGGTGCCCACATTTGCGCGGTGATTTAAGCGCTTTCTTAATCTTCCGTAATTTCAATATCCGGTACGTTTTGCGATTCCAGGTTCTGCACCCACAAATTCGCGGCTAACTTACGGGCGATTGCGCGATAAATATGGCTCACCGCTGATTCAGGGTCAGCGGCTACCGATGGCTTGCCGCTATCTGCATCGACACGAATAGAAAGCGCCAAAGGCAGGGAACCCAACAGCTCTGTCTGGTAATCATTGGCAATGCGCTCCCCACCGCCAGCGCCAAATATGTGTTCTTCGTGACCGCACTGGCTGCAAATATGGATCGCCATATTCTCCACCACCCCCAATATGGGCACGTTAACTTTGCGGAACATTTCAATGCCTTTTTTGGCATCGAGCAAAGCAATGTCCTGGGGCGTAGTCACTATGACGGCGCCTGTTACAGGTACTTTTTGCGCGAGCGTAATTTGGATATCACCAGTGCCGGGCGGCATATCGATAAATAAATAATCCACATCTTGCCAGTAGGTTTGCGTAAGCAGCTGCTGTAAAGCGCCGCTCACCATGGGCCCGCGCCACATCATGGGGGTATTTTCGTTGACCATATAACCCATGGAATTGGATTGAATCCCGTAAGCTTCCACCGGCAACATGCATTGCTGGCCGTTATGGGTTACGACTTGCGGCGGGCGCACTGGCATGCCCAGCATTTGCGGCTGGCTTGGGCCGTAGATATCCGCATCCAAAATTGCCACGCGCGCGCCTTCAGCGGCGAGGGCCAGCGCGAGATTGACCGTGGTGGTGGATTTACCAACGCCACCTTTACCCGAAGCAACGGCAATAATATTTTTCACTTCCGGCAATGATTGTTGCGAATTAGCGGCGGGATTCGAGTACACGGTCCAACCAATATCCAAACCCACCTGGGCAACGCCTTCCAGGTTATTGAGGGTTTCATTGACGGCGAGCGCTATAGCCTCGTGCACACTTTTTGCGGGATACCCCAGTACCAGGGTGACATCCACTTTGGAACCATTGATGACAATCTCTTTCACCGCACCGAGGCTGACTAGATCGCGCCCGGAAGTGGGGTCCAAAACTTGTTGCAGTGCTTGTTCGATAACGGAATGGGTAATAACTGACATAAAAACCTCGAAGTAAAAAAAAGACACCCTCAGGTGCCCTTTCGGTAGCGCATTGTAACAGCAGAATTCTAAAATTGAATTTGCGCCCCCAAAACACGTATCACTTCTTCCGGTGTTGTTGTGCCATTCTGAACTTTATCAAAGGCATCATGAAGCATTGATACAAAACCTTCCTTCACTGCGACTTCCTGGAACGCATCAGTAGAGACACCTTTTGAAATCAAACCGCGCAACTGATCGTCGAATACCAGCACTTCATGTACGCCCACCCGGCCCTGATATCCGCGCAAACATTTATCGCAGCCTTTACCGGCAAATATTAGCTTGCCTTGCAGCGGCGCAAACACTGGGCCGAGCCTGCGAATAGATTCTTCTTGCGATAGGGTTGCATGCTTGCAGTGCTGGCAAACACGCCGCAGTAAACGCTGGGCAATAATAGCCTCCAGGGCGGTGGCTATGACGTAAGGCTTCAAGCCAAGGTCCAGCAAGCGGGCGATGGTGGCTATCGCAGAATTGGTGTGCAAGGTTGAAAACACCTGGTGGCCAGTCAGTGCCGCGTGAAAGGCGACCTCTGCGGTTTCTGAATCGCGGATTTCACCGAGCAGGATAACGTCCGGGTCCTGCCGTAGTACGGCGCGCAAAATCGTGGAAAAGTTTAAGCCGATGCGATCTCGCACCGGTACCTGGCCCGCCATATCCACATGAAATTCCACCGGGTCTTCAATGGTTACATAATTTTTTTCCGACGAAGCGTTGTGTTGTAACAGCGCATATAAGGTGGTGGTTTTTCCGCTGCCCGTTGGCCCGGTTGCCAGCACGATTCCCTGTGGTTTGCTCATGACGTTGAGCAACCGTTCGAGATTGCCTTTTGAGAGTTTTAAATCCTCAACCCGTTGCACTGAAGACTGCCGGTCCAACACCCGCATAACGATTTTTTCGCCGTTAATGGTTGGTAAAGTCGAGATACGTAAATCCACAATGCGCATGGATGTTTTGACGGTAATCCGTCCATCCTGGGGTTTTCGTCGTTCAGAAATATCCAGTTCGGACATGATTTTGATACGCGAAACCACGGGCAACAAAAAAGCGATCGGGATTTGAATTTTGTCCTGCAATACGCCGTCAATGCGATATCTAACCACCACGTTTTTCACCCGCGGCTGGATATGAATATCGCTGGCACCCAAACGCATTGCTTCAAGAATAATGGCGTTAACCAGGCGCACTGTGGGGGGCTCGTCGGACTTCGAGAGCAAGTCCTCGATACTGCTTGCGTCATCCTGATCTTCAATAACAATTTCAATCCCTTCGGAGGGGTCTGTGCCCGAAACAATGGTTTCGAATTCCTTTAGTTCGAGATTATTATCACCAAAGCCCTCTTTCAGTTTTGCTTCGATCAGCTCTGAGGAAGCAAGTACAGGATCTAAGGTTAGCCCGGTGGAAAAACTAATTTCGTCAATCAATCCCACGTCCAAAGGATCTGCCATAGCAACGCGTAAGCGTTTGCCCTGAACACGCATGGGCAACAACAACTGGCGAAAACAAATGCTTTTGGGAATGAGCGTTAGCACTGCCTGGTCGGCTTGAAACTCACGCAAATCGACTTCATCAAAAAGCAGTTCCTTTTTAAGCAGCTCGTGGATACGTTTTTCCTCGAGCCAGGACTTTTCGATAATCAAGCGCAACACTGGCACTTTTCGCTGTTGCCCCTCGCGATGCAATACCTGAATTTGGTTAGCGTTCAATAGACCTTTTTTGTGGAGCAAGATGGCCAGCTGGCTGCGGTTGCCCACATTGAGCCGGGAGAGAATATCTATGTCGCGGTTTTTCTGTTCGTTATCGGTCTGCAGTTGTTTGTTTTTTTGGATAAGTTCGTATTGCTCCAGCGCTAAGGCAACGGTCACGCGGAGATCATCATCGTTCCAGGGCTTGAGGATAAAGCGATACACCGCACCGTCCTTTATCCCACCCATCACCGCATCAGTTTCAGCGTGGCCGGTTAGCATTAGCCGCAAAGTTGTGGGCGCCAGGGTTCGCACCTGACTCAAAAATTCAGCGCCATTCATTCCCGGCATGCGGAAATCTGTCATCACCAAATGGACCGGATTTGCAGCCATCAATTTCAAGGCTTCTGCGGCAGAGGTAACCGTTTGTATCTCATAATTCTCGCGGCGAAAAACGCGCTTTAGGGCCGCCAGCACCGAGGGTTCATCATCCACAAACAGCAAGCGATAGGGTAAGCGCTCGGTTACCGCCGCTGCCGTCTTATCGCCATCGCCGCCAAATAAAGCCCCGTAGTCTTTCAATACTGGGCCCTCACTCGGAATAACCGGTCAATGGCAGGTGGATAATAACTTCCATACCACCCGCTGCTGTGGATATCAGCTCCAGGCTGCCATGATGCTGTTTGACGACCTCCTGCACTACCGTCAAACCCAACCCGGTACCGGCACCTACGGCTTTGGTGGTAAAAAATGGATTGCAGGCCTGGGCTATTTGCTCTTGGCTCATGCCAATACCTGTATCGCGAATGCTGACCAGAACTTCGTTGCCCACGGCTTGCACCACCACATCGAGCTGACCTCCCGCTGGCATTGCGTCAATGGCATTTTCCAACAGGTTATAAAATGCCTGGGCAAGATAGGCGGGCTGGCAAATGATGGTGGGTGACGCATTCAACCGGGTTTCAAGCAAAATATCCTCAGGGCACTTGGGCTTGAGCATATTTAACGCGCTCGCCATCAAGGTGCCGACTGAGGCGCGATCGGTTTGGCTGCCATCAACATGAGAGAAAGTCCGGAGATCTTTGACTATCACAGCAATACGGGTAGCGCCCGCATCCGCTTCCGCCAATAACGCAGAGAAATCTTCCAACAATAATTGCTGTTTTTTATCGAGCCCAATGCCAGCAGCAGCAAATTTTTTATCGTCAAACCAGGCGCTAATTTCTTGCACATATTCAGTGGCGACACGCAAATTAGCACCGATAAAACCGATGGGATTATTAATCTCGTGCGCCATGCCTGCCGCCAACTGGCCCACTGCACGCATTCGTTCGCTTTGATAAAGCTGGCGTTGGCGCGCATCAATCACTTGTACCTGCTCAAGGACGCGCTGTTCCAATTGACCAGCCAACTCACGAAAGCGTTGTTCGGACGCTTGTAAGGCGGCATGTTTTTCTTGCAGGGCCTCGAAGTCGCGCTGAATGGTTTCAACGTGCAAATTCGCGGCGAGCCGATAACGAATCCGTTCAAATAGCACCACCTGCACCATATCCGCTGCTGCACTTAACAGCGGGGAAGTTGTAGCTACACAAACATAGGCAATAGGTTCAAATTCATAATCAATTGCTTGGCACACCTGCCCTTCAAGGGGAAACTTTTCAATCAATACCGATTGTTGCAAAAGCGTTTGCAAGGCGTGCTGCAAGCGTTCCCGCAGCGCGGGTTTGAGAATTTCTTCAAGTTGGATGAGCTGCTCAAAGCCCGTTAGCCGCGCCGCATCAGTCTTCATACCTTCCTCCATCAGGCACTCCCCTCATGACACTTTCCCTCGCCATAGCTTCCCGTATGGGAGGAGCCTATAGCATCAGTTACACCCAAAAATTGCTGCAGGGAAAGCTGGAATTTTTCTCGCAGTTGATATTCATCATCCAGCAACACATAACTGGCAGCGAGCAATTGCCTTAAGGTTTCGCGCACACCCTCACCGCGCAATGCGCTGGCATAGACAACCGGATACCAGGGTGTTGCTTGCCAGCGCTGATTAATGTCAGCTTCCGTCACAATGCCGGGTAAATCGCGTTTGTTGTATTGAATAACCAAGGGAAACTGCTCCGCGTCGATGCCCAATATGGCCAAATTGCCAGCCAGATTTTGAAAGGATTCGGCGTTGTTGGTACTTTGGTTATTTTGTGAATCAGCGACAAAAACCACACCGTCAGCGCGGGAGAGAATCGCCTTGCGCGTGCTGTCGTGTTGAACCTGGCCGGGTACGGTGTAAAGCTTGATTTTTACCAGCATGCCCGATTGCGTACGAATGCCAATGGGTAAGAGGTCGAAAAATAATGTTCTGTCATTCTGCGTTTCGAGCACCATAAGCTCACTGCGATTTGCAGGGCTAAGCATGTCGTGTAATTGCGTTAAATTAGTGGTTTTGCCACTCAGCGCCGGGCCGTAATAAACCAGCTTCACACTGAGTACTTGTCGGGTAGCATCGAAGTCGGCCATCAATCATACCCAGTGGTTGTGAGAGAGTTGCAATAGCGTATTAACTCGCAATTGAGGTAAAAATAAATCTTATTGTTTGCCAGCAATTACCATTCATGTGAAGCCTAGTTCATTTTGGTGTAGCAGCAAGAAATCCGAGGGGGAGCCAGCGAAAACCCAATGAAAAAAAACAACGATTGGCGCCCAATAACGCAATGTGCCTATAGCGTCATAATCAGGAAGCAACCAATAGACTTGCTAACAAATAAAATAATAAGGGACGTGAGCAAACAACGAATACTTGTAAAGACTAAGGATAAAAATAAGTGAAGAACAACGACGAAAAATAAACAAAAAACGAAGGGAATGAAATATGCCTATTAACCTGCGCAAATCCTTTTGCTGATTAATTTATTGCAGTAACACGCAACAATAAAACGGTGACCGATTTCAACGAAAAGTAAACTTGACCAGATTAACCATGTTCTAACTCGGCAAGATGCTGCTTATCCAAATGGTGATCTTTAGCCAGAAGGACATACACCGAAGGCAACACGAACAAGGTAAAAATAGTGCCAATAGCAATACCAAACACCAACACTATACCAATAGAGTTACGCGCATTGGCACCTGCACCGCTCGCAAAAATTAACGGCGTATGGCCTGCAACCGTTGCGATACTGGTCATCAACACTGGACGTAAACGAATCACTGCTGCTTGACGGATCGCTTCAATTTTAGTCACGCCTTGCTCTTGTAAACGATTCGCAAATTCCACTACTAAAATACCGTTACGCGCGATTAATCCCATCAGTGTTACCAAACCTACTTGCGAGTAAATATTAATGGTGGTGGAAACCGAATCCGTAAAAAACGGCATAGGTGCTGGCATCTGAATAAAAGTAAATACCAGCGCACCAAACATCGCCAAGGGTACCGAGCCCGCCAAAATAACGATGGGATCGCGGAAGCTATTGTATTGTGCGGCCAACACTAAAAAGATCATGGTAATAGCCATCAAAAATGCTGGCAAAAAGGTATTGCCTTCTCGCTTTAACTGACGCGATTCACCGGTGTAATCAATGCTGTAATTTTTAGGCAGAATTTTAGCCGCTTCAGCTTCCAGCCACGCCAGGGATTCGCCTAAGGCTAACCCACTTACCCCACTAATTTTTACCGCGTTTAATTGTTGCAATCGGTTAATGCTGCGCGGTGCCGTGGTGTGGGTCAAGGTTGCAATTTGGTCGAGACGAATGAGTTTCCCCTCGGGCCCGGTGACATATAATTTTATTAAATCATCAGGTGTTAAGCGCTCCGTACGCTTCACCTGCGGAATCACTTTGTAACTTTGTCCCGCCATGTTAAATCGGTTCACATAACCACCGCCTAACAAAGTGCCCAAATCATAAATCACGGTTTGCATATTCAAACCTAAATCTGCCACTTTTTCCCGATCAATTTTTAATTCATAGTCGGGCTGATCCACTTTAGTATCCAATACACTAAAGTAAAACTTTTGGCTGGCATTCATCACTTGCTGCAACTTAACCGCATAGTCATAAACTTCTTTTGCATCTGCTGTTGATGCAATAACAAATTCAACAGGGAATTGACCGCCGCCGGGTAATGCTGGAGGTGTAATCGGCAGAATGCGCACACCGGAAATCTCAGCCAAACTGGCTTGTATGTCCGGCATAATTTCAAACACACTGCGATCGCGATCTTCCCATGGCTTAGTGACCATGCCACCAAACCCACCCGTTGGAAAAGTGATTTGAAAGGTAAAGTCAGTTTCCGGTATTGCCATAAACGCTTTGTTTACCAGCTTCCCGTAATGTGACGTTTGATCTATGGTGGCATTCGCAGGCGCATCGACAATACCGAAAATAACGCCCTGGTCTTCCGTAGGTGCTAACTCTGGCTTTGAATTCATATACAGTGGAATACACAGCAATGAAATAACAATCCAGAAAATATAAACAGCTGCGCGATTCTGTAATGTGTAATTTAATTTCTCGCTGTAAAAACTTTGGAAACGCGCAAAACTATTTGCCAGCGGTGCTTTTATTTCACGGTGTGGTTTTAACATACGCGAAGCCAACATCGGCGATAAGGTTAAGGCCACAATCGCAGAAATAGTAATGGCACCGGCAAGCGTAATAGCAAATTCGCGGAACAAGGTTCCCGTTAGACCACCTTGCAAACCAATGGGTACATAAACCGAAATCAGCGTAATTGTCATGGCGATAATAGGGCCAGCCAGTTCACGTGCTGCGGTTATAGATGCATTAAACGGTGATAAGCCTTCCTGAATATGCCGCTCAATATTTTCCACCATAACAATCGCATCATCGACCACTAGACCGACACAGAGTACGATGGATAAAAGCGTCAGCAAATTAAGCGAGAAGCCGCATATTTGCATAATAAAAAAGGCACCAATCAAGGATAAGGGAATTGCCAGTACGGGGATAATGACTGAACGACTCCAGCCCAAAAACAGAAAAATAACGATAACAATAATGATCAGGGTTTCACTTAAGGTTTTAACCACCTCGTCTATCGCTGAATCGATATACTTGGTCGCATCATAAGCCACAGCGCCTTTTAAACCGGAAGGCAAATCTGCTTTTATCTTTTCCATCTCTGCAGTCACGTTGCGAATAACTTCCAGGGAATTTGCATTAGGTGCAACCCATACACCCATAAATACCGCTGTGTCACCCGAGTAATTCACTTCAGTATTGTAATCTTCTGCACCCAATACCACGTCCGCCACATCTGCTAAACGAATAGTGCCTTCTGCATTATGACGAACGACCAAACGTTTAAATTCATCTACTGTTTTTAAATCTGTATCAGCACGCAAGTTAACCTGTGTGTAACTACCGCGTGTTTGGCCAATGGCGGCTTGCACGTTATTGGTCGCGAGAGCCTGACGCACTTCCGAAGGCGATATATTTAATGCTGCCAATTTTTCCGACTTTAACCAAATGCGCATGGCGAAAGTACGACCACCCAGGACTTCAGCTTTTTGCACACCGGCAATGGCGGTTAAACGCGGTTGTACAGAGCGCGTTAAAAAATCGGTGATTTGATTTTGTTCAAGAATTTTTGAATTGAAGGTTAAATAGGCTGAGGCAAATTGACTATCTGCGGATTCAACGGTAATAGACGGGATTTCCGATTCCGGTGGCAAATTGCTGCGCACTTGATTTACTTTAGCCGTAATTTCAGTCATGGCTTTGAGTGGGTCGTAATTCAAACGCAAATGCACTTTGACACTGGATAAACTCATAGCGCTGCTTGATTCGATGTAATCAATACCATCGGCAGAGGCGATTGCACGCTCAATCGGCGTCGTAATAAAACCGCGAATTAACTCAGCGTTTGCACCAACGTACACAGTATTGATAGTGATCACTGCAATATCGCTACGCGGGTATTGGCGCACCGAAAGTGACGTGGCGGCTTGAATGCCGGCAATTAAAATAAGTAAGCTTACGACCAAAGACAGCACGGGTCGCTTGATAAAAATATCCGTGAATTTCATAAAATTAACTCAATGAATTTAAGTGAAAAATAATTACAAAGCATGAACCTCGTGCACGACCTTATGAAGGCAGAGGTGAAATAACCTGAAAGTTACCAACGAGGATCACGACAATAAAAAATTAATTATCAACAGGTTTAGGTTCTGTTTTAAATTCTGGCATGGGTGTTTTACTAATCACCACTGACTGGCCATTAAACAATTTGAATGCACCAGCGCTGGCCACTTGATCACCGGCTTTAATGCCATCCACAATTTCAATAAAATCACCGCGCGCTTTACCCAGACGCACAAATTGTTGGCGTGCCTTTAAGGCACCCGCTTTATCTTTTTCAATCACAAACAGAGTATCGCCAAAGGGAGCAAAGATAACTGACATCACCGGCACGACTAATACCGGTTGGGGATTAGCAAGCGTGACTGTGGTTTGCACAGCCATGCCAGGAATAAATTGACTACTGCTATTTTCCAAAGACGATTGCACGGTCGCGTTGCGCGTTACGGCATTTATTTCAGCGCCTATGGCGGTAACTTCACCTTTTACAACAGTGTTAGTACCGTCTCCCAGCTCCACCGAAATCGGCAAGCCTTTCGTCATCTGCACTAACCAATGTTGTGGCACCGGAAAATTTACGCGCACACGATTGGTTGCCTGCAAAGAAACAATGGGTGTCCCCACTGGCAAGTCTTGCCCTAAATCTACCTTGCGAATTCCCAGGCGGCCGGCAAAAGGAGCTTTAACAATTTTTTTCTCTAATGTAGTGCGCAAATTATCGACATCACCTTGTGCCGATTGATTTTGTTCCAGGGCAGAATCCAATTCGTTTTGTGACACAGTATCTTTCTTACGCAATTGCGCCATGCGCTCATAGTTGGCTTTGGTCAAACGTAAACGTGCGTTGGCAGCACTTAATTGCGCTGTTTCATTACCGGATTCTTGCGTTAAAATGATCGTGCCAGCGGCGACACGCTCGCCCGATTTGAAAAGAATTTTTTGCACTTTACCGGCGACTTCAGCTGAAATATCAATACCTTCATCGGCCTCTATAGTACCCATAGCAGTGAAAGTATTTGACCAGGCTTGATTCTCAGCGGTAAAAACATTAATGGATTCAGCGGGCGGAACCTGGTTCTTGCCGGAATCTATCATGACAAAAATTTGACCAGCCTTAGTCGCAACCAATAGGGCAACAATTACAAAAAGAATAGCCACGGCTATGCCTATAGACTTGTATTTACGCATTGTGAAAAACCACTCAAAGAAAGGAAGTGAACAAGAATTTTAACTGGAAAGGATTGTGCCACAGGGGCGCCAGGAATCGAAACTAACAAATGTCACGATATGTAACGGATTCTAATTTATAAATTTTAAGGCAAATTTTGCTGCGCTTCTGCTACTAGGATTCGTCGAGTCGCTGTACATCCACGGAAATAAATAGCTGCGGGGAGTGGCCACCACCGAAGATAATGCCCTTTAATGGCGTTACGTCACAGTAGTCCCTGCCCCACGCAGTGGTAATGTATTGATCACCTGTCATTTTGTTATTAGTAGGATCAAATTCATACCAACCCTCTCCCGGAGAAAAAACGGCGAACCAGGCATGAGTAGCATCGGCACCCACCATTTTTTCTTCACCCTGCGGTGGCAATGTTTCAAGGTAACCACTGACATAGCGTGCTGGAAAACCCAGCGACCGCAGACAACCAATTGCAAAATGTGCAAAATCCTGACACACACCACGCTTATGTTTAAACACATCACTCAAGGGTGTGGCGACATCAGAAAATTTCGGATCGTAAGTAAAATCACTGAATATCCGCCGCGTTAAATCCATCACTGCCGATAAAAATGGGCGATCATCGACAAACGAAAGTGCAGCGTAACCCGCCAGATCTGGATGTTGTTGTACCATCGGAGAATCGAGAATAAATTCCCGGGCATGCAAGGTTTGTGTATCAGTTCGCTGCTGTAATAATTGTTTAACATAGGAACAGGAATTGCCAAAATCGAGGTTGCTATTTTCACAACCATCTTTGATAACAATAATACTGGTAACGCTCAATTCTAATTCGCTGTGATCTTGTTCGATAGAAAATTGCAAAAATAAATTACCAAAATAATCGGTGCGCGTATTGCGAGTGGTAGCCGTGGGCAGCAGCGTGATCTGCGTTGTTTCGACATATTGCTTGTCGGTAGCGCGAGGAATAACAAACGCAAGGTTATAACAACTGCTCACGGAAAGTGCATATTGGTAACGCGTGCTATGGGTAACTCTATATCTCATAACTGATCCTGCCAGTCGATATGTTTTACCAGAAGTTGTGGCCCCTGGGCGTGATCAAAATAACGCTGCCCAATGGCCTTACCTGCACTCACCACCAAAGACTGAATACGCGCTAACAGCTGATCCAATTCCTGACGAATTTCGCTGTCGGTTTCCACCAGCGCTTTAATATCACAAAGTTTTAATGCAGTTGTTGCTTCGAGTAAAAATTTACTTTCTGCTGAAAATTTTTCTTTGTTACCAGAAAAATCCGTAAAGTGCACGGCCAATTGTTCGAGCTGATAAATGAGCGAACGCGGATTGCTGGTATTCAGCATAAGCATTTCCAAACCATGCGCAATATTAATGCCGCTTTGATAGTGACGGCGATAGGGAATAAGTACTTCGCCACACTGTAATGCAGATTCCACTAATATTTCTTGTTCGAGGTCATCTAATTTTGGTGTCAATAACGAACGTAAACAGGTGATGACTTGCAAAGCACGCTCAATGCGCCGGCCCATTTCTATAAAATGCCAACCGTTGCCGCGAATCATACTCTCGTTAACTAATCCCGCAAGGGCCAGCAAGCTGGTGACCAATCGTGCCAGGGCCTCCTCGGGAGCCGAAAGCGCACCGGGAGTGAGTGTGCGTTTTAATTCATCCAATTCATCGCCGATATTATTAATAACTCGCTGCGTATCACTCGACAATTGCTCTTTGACCTGTTCCGCGGATTTAATCATGGCGATTAAATTATTAGCAACGCTACCGATTCTATGTTGATCAACAATAATCGAAATCATCTCTGGTTCAGGATTCTGATAGAGGGCCTCATCCTGGTTGGAAAAACCAGGAAAAGTCGATGTGATATGGGTGGTCGCGGTCAACAAAGTACGGCACACCACATCAGGCAGAGTTTCTGTTTTATTAATTTGAATAAACACTGTGCGCAATAAGCGCAACGCAAATTCAGCGCGTTCGGCATAGCGCCCCATCCAAAATAAATTTTCCACAACACGACTGGGTAATTCACTTGAATTTTCCTGTGTGACCATCGAGGTCGCTGCACGCAAACTCATTTTCTTTTCCGGTTCAGAGGCGATTACCCAGGTATCTTTGGATACCGAGCCGCTCTGATTGGAAATTATTTTTTTATCTGGATCTAAATTAACGCGGGTTAAACCACCCGGCAAAATCGCATAAGATGTTTCGCTAGCCACGGCAAAAGTGCGCAAAATAGTGGCGCGCTGTTGAATTTTCCCCTCATGCCAGGTAGGCGATTTTGCACTCTGAATATATTCTTGCGCGGCAAATTGATAAGGATTTTTTCGCAAACGATTTTGCCATGCCTGCAATTTTGTATCGTCCAACTCTGCGCCATAAACTTCATACAACCCAGGTTTGCGATAAGTGGGTTTGATGATCAACCGACTTAGATTAGCGCACACATATTCCAAATCATCCGCATTGCCACACCACCAGGTTTTCACCGATGGCATAGCTAAATCACGGCCCAATAGTGCTTGTGAAATTTGTGGCAAATAACGCAACAACGCCGGGTTTTCCAATACTCCCGAACCTAATGGATTCGCTATAGCAACATTGCCCATGCGCGCCACATCCAACAGACCCGGAACACCTAAACGCGAATTACCTTTTAACTCTACCGGATCACAGTAGACATCATCCACACGACGCAAAATAACATCCACCCGTTTCAAACCATCCAGCGCTTTCATCCAGACATAACCATTGCGCACACTTAAATCACTGCCCTGCACTAATTGAAAACCCAAATAATTGGCAAGATAAGCGTGTTCAAAATAAGTTTCGTTATAGGCACCGGGCGTCAGCACTACAACGCGCGCTACACCACCATTAGGATTTAATTCATGCATTTTCTGGCGCAGGCGCGCAAAAAAAAGCGAGAGACGATGCACATGGCTATCGCGAAATAAGCTGGGGAAAACCCGATTCATTACGGTGCGATTTTCCAGCGCATAACCCGCGCCCGAGGGCGCTTGAGTGCGGTCAGCCATCACTATCATACGAGCGTCCGGGCCGCGCACTAAATCCACGCCATGCACAATAACTTGATGATTTCCGGGTAACTTTAGCTGATGACAGGAACGTAAAAATCCGTTGTGTGAAAATAATAATTCGGGCGGAATAATGCCTTGTGAAATGAGTTTGCGTTCACCGTAAATATCCTGCAGTAGTAAATTGAATAATTCGGCGCGCTCGACCAATGCCGATTCAGTAATACTCCATTCTTCGCTGTCAATTAATAATGGGACTGGATTCAACTGCCAGGTTTGATTTGCATCCGGCTCGTCATAAATTTTATAAGTTGCACCGTCATCTCGCAAAATACGCCGCACTTTTTTCTGGCGTTCATCAAGCGCAGCCGCACCTAATTCGTGCAAACTATCCAACAGGTACTGCCAATGCTTTCGTACCTGGCCCTTTTCGGTATAGGCTTCATCTATTTCTCCGTCAGGGGATAAATGTTGAAATTGTTCTGCATCACCCTGAGTTTGTAATTGCGATTGTGATTGCGTCTGCAACGGAGAAAAAGTTTTATTCATAGTGCTCAACTTTAGCAATTATGGCCAAATTCATTCTACCCTCATTTTTAATTAATCGGTTAATAAGAATAAAAATATACAGATAAAAAATATTTTTCAGCGGCAATGAAAAACGCCCGATGATTATCACCGGGCGCTGGGGGTAGTGTGTTAAAAATAAATGAACAGGAAATTTATTTTTACATCACTACTGCAAACGTAAAAACCTCGCGCACCATCTGATGTTTTTAACCGCAGTCATCATCACCGTCGGTATCAACACAGAAGAAACGGAAATGGCCAGCTGCTTGCCCCAAAATCTTATCGTTTTTATCCACCAGATAAGATTGGATATTCATACGGCAAGCAATTCTACTGGGAGACACACTTAATGCCGTTGCGCAGGCAGCAACATCGCAATCTGCAGTAGGGTTAAAGCTATCCACGGAATAGAGTGCACCCGAGGATACTTGAGCGCATTGTGATGCAGGCGATACTTGTACTGCTCCAGTGTCCACATGCGCAAATTCATAGGTGTACTTCACGGCATAATCACCCGCCAACAGTTCTGCTTCAACGGCAGTGTTTGCACTATCGTTAGCGATTAGATCGAGCATGTCTACGGGTGAAGTCCATTGATACAGCGGTCTTGAAACGCTAACAACCGTTGGATTGTCACTGTCCCCTGAACCCATTTGAAATGCATCGCTGACCAAAACCTGGCTGGATGCTTCAGGAATACGGGGATGATTGCGATTTACTGTAGCGATTACAAAAGTCGAATCACTGAAATTTGCCGTCACCGTGTAGCTCACTTCTTTGCCGAGATTGACGCAAACACCATCAGTATTACTTTCATAGGCATTAAAAGAACCGGTTGCTCCGGCGGTAAGCGTTTCCAAGGCATCACCACCTAGCACAGTCGTATCGCTATCATTCGAAGCAACAGTAACCGAGGTAATGGTTTTGCCATTGCGATTCACTTTGACTTTCGCCATAAAATGGCCCTTGCCAGAACCTTCATTACAATTAAAACCACTGTTATGGTAGATATCGGCAAAGGCAATCGCGGGGTCACCGAGCAATGGTTTATCCAACAAGTCAGCAATAAAACCAAACAAATCCAACTGCGCGGTGAATTGGCATTGTTGCGTGCTCAAGGTTTGGATAAATGCCAATGCTTGGTCGGCATCAAGTTGTGTGTCAGCAGCAAAGGTTGTGGGGTCCAGGTCACGCATAGTGTAAAGCGCTAATTGTTTCGTACTGGCAATTCCGCTGCTAGCTACGGCGGGGGTCGCTAACTTATCCCCTACCTCGGTTAACATAGCCTTAAAACCAAGTACCACTGTCGCTACTACGACATCCGGGCCGTCAAAGTTTTGGTTATAGGCCACAACAATTTGTGCTGCTGTTAATTTATGACCGGCCTTGAAATTTTCACCAAAGGCTGCCGCTATAGGTTCAGGCAAATAATCACCTTGAGCCTGGTTACAACCTTCGCGAATAACCCGATTAATATAACCCGTGGCACTTGCTTCGGTTGAATCTGAGTCAGTGACTAATGCCATCACCTCGGCACTGAAACTTGCTGCTTTAAATAATTTTTCAGCGTTGCCACCATTTGCGGCTAGGCCATTAGCGGCTGCAACCGAGTTAGCATCAAAGCCAGCGGAAAGCGCTGAAGGAATTTCAATGGCTTTGTCATCGGATAAATCTGCTGCCTCACTGAGTACCAATTCGCGTATTGATTCCACCATTTGATTGGATGGTATGGGTGGATTTTCCATACCCGGAACCGCCACTACCTCGGAGAGAATTTTAGCGGCCAAATCTGTTTCGGGTGAAACATTGGCCGCAACGTCGGCGCTTGCCGCTATGGGTGTTTTAAGGGTGAGCTGATCCTTGGTGATACGCACTTCGTAGTAGAAAGACTCAGGAGTGCCTTCAGAGACAGGCACTTTTTCAACATCAGGAATGCTGTATGCACCTGTATCGTCAGTGGTGACCGTGCCTATATCCACCGCAACTTCCGGGTTAGCACCACCGAAAACTTTTACCAGCGCCACATTGGCATTGGGCAGCACTTCGTTTGCTGATGAACCTGTATCAGCCGCTGCCCAGACCTTCGCAACTGGATTTATTTTCGCCATAAATCTGCCAACATTTTCATAGAGCGAAGCAACCTCTACAACATCAGCGCTTTTCGCGACCACAACACCACTGATGGTCATTGTGGTGGTAGCAACAGAACTGGCAATCATTGAGCTCGCCGTCACAGATGCAGCCGTTGAGCTAGCGGCCATTAAACTTACTGTTGTTGAGCTTGCTGCTGTTGATGCTGGCGTCGAGCTGGCAGCCATTGAACTCACTAATGTTGATACAGGTGTGGAGCTCTTATTTGATGACGAACCACCACCACAACCAATCAATAGCAGCGACAGTAAAAAAGAAATAAGGTGAACTGCTTTAAATGATGAGATTAACTGTGCGTGTAATTTCATGTGTGTGCCTCTGTGATAGGAATATCCTTTGGATTCGTAATCCAAGTTCAACTATAGGAGATTCGAGGCGCTTAATTGAAGATATGGCAAATTGGTCTGAGAAGCGTATTTTTATTTAAAAAGATTTATCCACCTGCTTTTTTGTCATTAGGTTTTGTTCGAGTATTACAAAATTTTAAAAAAATATCGCTCTCTATAAAACATACCGAAAGAAATCATCGCCTTAAATCCAGCGTATGTGGGTATTCGTCTGCCGGTTCTTCCGGTGGCGGTGCCATAGTTCGAGGTAAATCCGTGTGGGCAAAAAACTCGCGTAAGATTTTTCCTGCGGGTGATACAGGTAGTACACCCGACGTGTAATTAAAATCAAAAAAGCGATTACCGCGTCGCGACTCAGCTTCATTGGCATTGACCGGAAAGGTTTCGTAGCTGCGACCACCAGGATGGCTCACGTGATAAGTACAACCGCCGATACTTTTACCATTCCAGGTATCGATTAAATCAAATACCAATGGCGAATGCACACCAATGGTCGGATGCAAAGCCGATGGCGGTTGCCAGGCACGGTAGCGCACACCGCCGACAAATTCACCTTGTTTCCCCGTGGGCTTAAGACAAACACGGCGCGCATTGCAAGCCAACACATAACGCCCGGCAGTCAGACCTGTGACTTTAACTTGCAAACGCTCGAGCGATGAATCGACATAACGCGAAGTACCAAAACTGGAAATTTCTTCACCCAACACATTCCAGGGTTCAATCGCCCAACGCAATTCAATACCTATATCACCCAGCTGCACGCGGCCATAATGGGGAAAGCGAAATTCTTCAAACGCGGCGAGCCATTCCAATTGAAATGGATAGCCGTGCTCATTTAAATCTTGCACTACGTGACGTAAATCTTCCCACACATAATGCGGCAACATAAATTTATCGTGCAGCAAGGTTCCCCAGCGCACCAGTGGTTGGCGATAGGGTTCTTTCCAGAAGCGACTAATTAAACTGCGCAATAATAAAACTTGAACCAGCGACATTTGCGCGTGCGGTGGCATTTCAAAACCGCGAAATTCCAAAATTCCCTGACGGCCACTGGCACTGCCAGGCGAATATAATTTGTCGATACAAAATTCTGAACGATGCGTATTACCCGTGATATCAATTAATAAATTGCGCATCAATCTATCTACCAACCAGGGTTGATCGACAATGCCTTCCGGCATTTCTTTAAACGCAATTTCTAATTCATAAAGCATTTCATCGCGGCCTTCATCCACGCGTGGCGATTGACTGGTAGGCCCCACAAACAAACCGGAAAATAAATAGGAAAGCCCGGGATGATGTTGCCAAAACGTAATGAGGCTGCGCAATAAATCCGGGCGCCGTAAGAAGGGGCTGTTCTGTGGCGATGAACCACCAAAGGTGACATGGTTGCCACCGCCGGTACCGGAATGCCGTCCATCCAGCATAAATTTTTCAGTGGCTAAACGGCACTGCCGCGCATCTTCATAAAGTGCTTCGGTGTTGCGCACTAACTCTGGCCAGGTTTCTACGGGATGAATATTGACTTCAATCACACCGGGGTCGGGCGTTATTAAAAACTTTTTCAAACGATAATCTTTTGGTGGTTCGTAACCTTCGAGTACTACCGGCATTTTCAGTTTTGTAGCCGTATCTTCAATGGCCTCTATCAATGCAACATAATGTTCAAGATGAGTCAGCGGCGGCATAAATAAATGCAAACATCCACCCCGGATTTCAAAACAAAGTGCTGTGCGAATAACATGATCCGGTGAATTAAATGGACGTTTTTCTGCTAATGTTTTGGCCGCTAAGCCACTCAAACTGGCAAGATTTTCACCCGCAGCCGCCAGTGGCTCCAACTCAGTTAGCTGATCACTTTCAGGATGATATTGTTCGTAATCATGGGTCGGTACTTCAAGCGAATTCAACGGCAAACGTAGACCTAAGGGTGAATCACCGGGAATCAGCAGCAGGTCGCCAGTGCGTAATGTCCAACGACCAGAAAGCCAATGATTGCGGACATAATTCCATTCAATGGGTAACACGTAACCACTTTCAATATTTAAGCCGCGCGTTAATACATTCGCAATACGCTTACGTTCCAAATCATCGCTAAGGTCTGCTTTCAGCGGATTAACATTGCTCGGTAATTTTTGTTCAGCCCACAAATAATACAAAGTGTCTTCGTAGGCAGGCATTAAGTGGCCCGGATTCACTTTTATTTTTTCGCATAAGGTGTGCGCAAATTTTTTCGCACTGACATGGTTATAACCGTAATTTTTATCCACCCGCGCAAGATACTTTTCATCGCGCCAGAGTGGTTCGCCATCGGTACGCCAAAAACAACCCAACGCCCAACGCGGGACTTCTTCACCGGGATACCATTTTCCCTGACCGTAATGTAATAAACCAAAAGGCGCAAAGGTTTTACGCATACGCAGCAATAAATCTTTTGCTAAACGTAATTTATCTTTACCTAAAGCACCGGTGTTCCACTGCTCCGACTCCATATCATCAATGGAAACAAATGTGGGTTCGCCGCCCGTGGTCAGGCGAACATCTTGTTCTAATAATTCTTTATCAACTGCTGCACCCAGGGCATTAATAGTTGCCCACTGTTCTTCAGTGTAGGGTTTAGTTACGCGCGGATCTTCCAGTACGCGAATCACTTGATTGCTGTAGGAAAACTCCACTTCGCATTCACTGGTAGCACCGGTAATAGGCGCAGCGGAGATGGGATCCGGCGTACAGGCCAATGGAATATGGCCTTCGGTGGTGAGTAACCCGGAAGTAGGATCTAAACCAATCCAGCCTGCTCCTGGAATAAATACTTCTGTCCACGCATGCAAATCGGTGAAATCTTTTTCCGGCCCGCTGGGACCATCGAGCGCTTTAATATCTGAGGTAAGTTGTACTAAATAACCTGAAGCAAAACGCGCGGCATAACCCAGGTGCCGAAAAATTTGCACCAGCAGCCATGCTGTATCGCGACAAGAGCCCTTTGCCAGAGTTAGCGTTTCCTCGCACAGTTGAATGCCCGGTTCAAGTCGCACACCATAACCAATGGCCGCTTGTAATTGTTGATTCACTTGCACTAAAAAATCATTTACCAACCAGGGCGTGTTATTTTCTTCTTTCACCGCAAATTGTTGTTTAATACCAGCCACAAATTCAATCAATTGCGGGCCACTTTCAGTCACTTCAAGATAAGGTAATAACTCCCGCGCTAATTGCTCGTCGTAAGCGAAAGGCACTGCTTCTGCATATTCTTCCACAAAAAAATCAAAGGGATTTATAGAAGTCATTTCAGCAATAACTTCTACAGTAAATTTTAAAGTGGTGCTCCTTTCGGGAAACACCAAGCGCGCTTGAAAATTGCCAAAAGGATCTTGTTGCCAATTAATAAAATGTTCTTCTGGCTCCACCTTTAATGAGTAGCTATGAATTTTAGTGCGACTGTGCGGCGCGGGACGCAAGCGCAATACATGAGGGTAAATCTGTGTTAGCCGATCAAAGCTGTATTCTGTTTGGTGATGAATGGCCACACGTATTGCCATAAATATTTTTCCTTCAAAGTTTTTTTAAAACGACAGATTATTAGCTGGAAGTAATGAATACTTTTGATGCAAGACCGTATGAGGCATGGACGACCTACATGGATGTAGGAAGTTTCCTGAAGCGACCGGATCGCGAAGGGATGCCGATTCGAGCCTACACGGACGTATTCACGGCGAGTCTCACATCAAAGAGGATTCATTACAGCCCTTCGCTAGCATCAATAATAAGGATCAGGCATCTCATCAAATGCCTGTCGTAAATGATCGCCCCATTGGCTGCGTAATTGTTGATAATAAGGATCGTTCATACCAATACTAACGTGGGTCTTTATGGCTAAACTTCCCGCTTCGTAAATGACTAAATCAAGTGGCATACCCACTGATAAATTGGAGCGAATAGTGGAATCCATAGAAATAAGCGCACACTTTGCCGCATCGTTTAACGACGTTGAAGTTTTGATAATTCTATCCAGAATCGGTTTTCCATATTTTGATTCGCCCACCTGAAAATAAGGTGTGTCTGGTGTGGTTTCA
This sequence comes from Pseudomonadota bacterium, assembly GCA_040385335.1. Classification (GTDB taxonomy): domain Bacteria; phylum Pseudomonadota; class Gammaproteobacteria; order Pseudomonadales; family Cellvibrionaceae; genus Cellvibrio. The sequence continues at coordinate 83,945 of JAZKHP010000059.1, read as the reverse complement.
ATAAAATTACCAGCAGCATAGATTTGAAACATCGTCGGGCGAGCATAGCCAATTTGTCCACCAAAAATAAAACTGGCCGAAAAATCCAAACCAAATTCTTTAAAAGATTCACTATCGCGCAAATAAACTTTGCGCAGTGCATCACCCACAATGCGTGCCGCATCCACCATGGTTTTTGCAAAACTGAACGGACTCGGAATGCGGTCGCCACCCATATCATCAGGCTTTAGCTCATTCAAAACCGCTTGACTGATAGCCAAATTTCCCGACATTAACAACACCATAACTCGCTCGCCAGGCTCTGCAAAAATAGTTATTTTGCGAAAAGTACTAATGTGATCAACACCGGCATTAGTACGTGAATCTGAAAGAAAAACCAAACCGGCATCCAACTGGAGCCCTACACAATATGTCATAAAATAAACTTGGGTTATGGCGCAAGTACAACCTGTGAAATCGGAGAGCACAGGGAACCAGAGCGTGAAAAATTAAGTATGCGTTCCGATTTCGATTCCTCGATAATTAGTTAAACATTATTGCTGTACCACTTTTAAATATCCGCGCGGCATGGGTTTTTCAATCATCATGGATTGCACCATTACACTTTTAGTTTCAGGGTGAGCAACACGCACCGCAACTTCCATCGCCTCCACACCACCACCGTGACGCACACCGCGTACCGGACACGCATCCAAATAATCGCGTCCTACCGCCAACCGGCAATGTTCAGACGCAGCAAAATTTGCATTGGTTACATCAAAACTCACCCAACCCAAACCATCCAGCCAAATATCTGCCCATGCATGACTTGATGCATGATCCGTATCGCCGGGATAAATATAACCACTGACATAACGCGCTGGTAAATCCAGTGCGCGACAACAAGCGATAAACACATGCGCGTGATCCTGGCAGACACCCACTCCCGCCGCTAAAACATCGGCAGCAGTACTAAACACATGACTGGTACCCGGTAAATAGGCAACCGCTTTTTGAACGTGATTAATCAATACAAACATCGCATCAATGGAACCCACTTTCGACTTGCGCGGGTGATAAGCCGAACTCGCTAACTCAAGAACGGCGGCATTGGCAGTGGTGAGGTGCGTAGGCTGTAAAAAAGCCAGCAAGGGAACTTCGCCACCATCTGAAGGTAAATGGGCATTCTCGCGGGTGATTTGTACTTGGCCAGTGACCGTTATACGAATTTCGTCATGTGGTTGATCGAGCACCAGAATGTGGCCGATATTGCCATAAGCGTCTTTGTGTTTTTGATAAGTGCCCGGAGCTTCGACTTTCCAATTGAACGCTTGCTGTTGCGTTTCCGGGCGCGGCGTTAAACGCAAATGTTGAATGGTGTAATCGACCGGCGATGAATACCGATAAAGTGTTTCGTGATGAATATTCAGTAACATAATATTTTCCTCTCTTTAATTAATTGGAAAAATGTAAGGATGCTTCATCCTGATAAATACAATTCTTGCTTTTATCAAGCCGCACGCATGGGTAACAAAAAATCGTGGCTAATACGCATGCCTAAATCGTAAACCCGCTCTTGAAATTTTTCTAAATACGGATGCAGACCTGCCGCTAATATTTCTTCAATATCGGCGTAGCGTAACTGCGCACTTAATTGTCCAGCTAAACGTTGCGTTTCTTTCGAATTGCGATTGGCTAATTTTTCTAACATGGCTTCAACTTCGATAATGCAAGCATTCAGTGAACGCGGCATATCAGCGCGAGTAATTAATAAATCTGCGACGCGACTGGGTGACACGGAACCGCGATAGCCGCGGCGATAAATTTCAAATGCCGACACTGAGCGTAGCAACGCGCCCCACTGATAATAATCAGCCGAAGTGCCGGGGCTTTCGCCCTCAGAAATCATGTAATACTTCACATCCAGTAAGCGCGCAGTACTATCGGCACGCTCTATATAAGTGCCCAAACGAATAAAATAAAAGGCTTCATCGTGCAACATGGTGCCAAAGGTAACGCCGCGCGACAATGATGAGCGCGTTTTTACCCATTCAAAAAATTGAGCCAATTCTTCTTCCTGTAATTTACGTCGACTCAGCGTTAACATTTCCAACCAGGTCGCGTTGATGGTTTCCCACATTTCTTGCGTAAGCGTTCCGCGCACCGCATGAGCATTTTCGCGTGCACTTTTTAAACATGAAAAAATGGAGGACGGATTATTGGGATCAAATACCATAAACGCCAACACTTTTTCTGCGGTAACATCCTGGTAAGTTTCCACATAGGACGGCAATTGATCGTGACATAAAAGCGCCGCCTGCCAATTGCGCCGCGCACTTTCTTGCGCCTGAGGTACTAATGACGTTTGCCAGGTGATGTCGAGTAAGCGCGCAAGATTTTCGGCGCGTTCGATATAGCGAGCCAACCAAAATAAGTGATCTGCAGTGCGTGATAACATATTAATGTGCCTCTTATTTAACTTTCTAACACCCATGTATCTTTTGTTCCACCACCTTGCGACGAATTAACCACCAGTGAGTGCTCACGCAAGGCAACCCGCGTTAAGCCACCGGGAACCATACGAATCTCTTTGCCCGATAAAACAAAGGGACGTAAATCTATGTGGCGCGGCGCAATACCTGAATCTACAAATATGGGACAGGTGGACAATGCCAAAGTGGGTTGTGCAATATATTTCGCTGGGTTTGCCATTAAATGAAAACGAAATTCTTCAATTTCTGCTTTGGTTGCTGCAGGGCCCACCAGCATTCCGTAGCCACCGGCACCGTGGGTTTCTTTCACGACCAGCTTGTCTAAGTTATCCAGCACAAAGGCTAGCTCGTCCGGTTTGCGACACAGATGTGTGGGTACATTATTTAAAACAGGTTTTTCACCTAAGTAAAAACGAATCATCTCCGGCACGTAGGGGTAAATCGATTTATCATCCGCAACCCCGGTGCCAATAGCGTTGGCAAGTGTGACGCGACCGGCGCGATAGACGGATAACAAACCGGCGACGCCCAACATAGAATCCTGACGAAATGCAAGGGGGTCTAAAAAGTCATCGTCAAGGCGGCGATAAATAACATCGACGCGTTTGGGGCCTTGCGTAGTGCGCATAAATACCGATTCATCGCGCACAAACAAATCGCGGCCTTCCACTAATTCCACGCCCATTTGTTGTGCTAAAAAAGCGTGCTCGAAATAAGCGGAATTGAAACTTCCCGGTGTTAATACCACGACTGTTGGATTATCCGCACCCTTGGGTGCACAGAGCTGTAAATTATCCAACAGCATATCGGGATAGTGTTCAACCGGAGCAACCGCATGTTTGGAAAATAATTCGGGGAATAAGCGCATCATCATTTTGCGATTTTCCAGCATGTAAGAGACGCCGGAGGGCACGCGCAAATTATCTTCTAACACATAAAATTCGCCTTCACCTGCACGCACCATATCAATACCGGCGATGTGCGCATAAATTTGATTCGGCACATCCACACCTTGCATCTCGGGGCGATATTGTGCGTTACGCAGAACCTGATCGGCAGGTACTAAACCTGCGCGCAAAATTTCTTGTGAATGATAAATATCGTGAATAAATAAATTTAAGGCGCGCACACGTTGCGTCAGACCCTTCTCCAACAAACTCCATTCATCAGCGGGAATAATACGCGGTAATAAATCAAATGGAATTAATCGCTCGGTACCTTCTTCTTCACCGTAAACCGCAAAAGTGATTCCCATACGATGAAATGTTAAATCTGCTTCGGCTTTTTTTCGCGCTAAGCGATCATTAGGTAAAGCCTCTAACCAGCGTCCGTACTGCTCATAATGCGGGCGTTTTTTTTCTCCGTCTAACAACATCTCATCAAAAAAAATCGGTTTTGACATTCGTCCACCTTAACAACTTATTATTCAATAAATTAACTAGAGCGAAATGTATGCCAACAAATTAGAGGTTTTTTTATAGATTTGAGGGGTCGAATGCACCAAGAAAACGCATCAGCGCTTAAACCCACACAATTAGATCCCCTTATGACTCAATAAAAAATAATGATGGTGAAACACGTCTGCAAATAGCGATAAGAGGCAGTGACAGCAATTGCTACGCGGTCGCAACCTCATGCAGCAGGAAAAAGGAAACCAAAGCCCGTAACAATTGCGCTTGTTTATTAATTTTTTTCAATTAATCCTTCCAAATTAACCAATAGTCCTATGGGTAAAAAATTGTGCTTCCGCTTATAGCGAAATACACGCAGTAGCACACACTATTTTCGTGATGCTTATATTGACAACATTTTTCTTATGGTCATAATGACAATAAAATAATTGACTTGTGATCAGTTCAAAAAACAAGCACGCAATACCTCTCCATATTAACGATGCCAAAAAATATTCTTGTATAAAAAGATGCTTCTAGCGTCTTGCATTCCGTCACCATAAAAACAATAAAAAATAACAGGATTATCCATCAAGGGAGCCCTCACCTAATCCGGTTGTGTTTTCAGGCCACGCGATCGGGTTAGTTATTTCCGTGGCCTGATAACCCTAATAACCCTACATAGACCTAATAATAGAGGATCGATCCACCATGAAAACAATAATGAATAAACTGGTTTTTGCGGCGATTTGTTTTACCGGCTTAGTTAGCGGAGTAGTAGCAGTGCCAAGCCTGGCAGCTTCGTTAACTGAAGTGACCAATTTCGGTACCAACCCCAGCAATTTGCGCATGCATTTGTATGTGCCCGACCGTCTTCCTAACAATGTCCCCATCCTGGTGGCCTCGCATTACTGCACCGGCACAGGCCCGGCACTTTATTCAGGCACGCAATTCGCAGCGCTTGCAGATCGCCACGGTTATATCGTGATTTATCCGTCGGCAACACGCAGTGGGCAATGTTTTGATGTGTCCTCATCCCAGGCACTCACCCGCAATGGCGGCAGTGACCCAGTAGGAATCATGTCTATGGTCACTTACGTTCAACGCAACTACAACGTGGATTCCACGCGTATTTTTGCCACGGGCGTTTCCTCCGGCGCCATGATGACTAACGTACTGCTGGGAGTTTATCCAGACGTCTTCAACGCTGGCGCAGCCTTTGCCGGTGTGCCTTTTGGTTGTTTCGCAACGACGGACGGCTCGCTCTGGAATAACGCCTGTGCCAATGGCACAGTGACTAAAAGCGCGCAAGAATGGGGTAATCTCGTGAGAAATGCCTATCCGGGTTACGGTGGAACTCGTCCACGTATGCAGCTCTGGCACGGTACTGCTGATGAGACTTTACGTTACCCAAACTTTAATGAAGCTATCAAGCAGTGGACCAATGTCCATAGCCTGAGCCAAACCCCTAGTGTCACTGACACTCCACAATCAGGCGCAACCCGCACTCGTTATGGCAACAGCGGCCCAAATGCTCAGGTTGAAGCTATTAGTTTGCAAGGCGTAGCGCACAACTTGCCGGTCAATGCCGCAGAAGCCATACGCTTTTTCGGTCTGGATACTACACCCATAACATCAAGTGCTGCTTCATCACAACCTCGTTCGAGCCTGGCGGCCAATAGTTCAAGGCCAGCTTCATCTGCTGGACCCCAGTCGACCAATACTATTGAAGTGCGGATGCTGGGTGTTGCCGGCACTGAATCCGTGTCCTTACAAGTAGGTGGTACAACCGTGCGCACCTGGACACCCACTACCGCAATGACCAGTTACACGGCGACGACCAATGCCTCAGGTGAAATCCGTGTGGCTTACACCAATGATGCAACCGGGCGCGATGTGCGTGTGGATTATATTGTGGTGAACGGTACAACCCGTCAGGCGGAAGATCAGCAAACGAATACCGGTTCTTACAGCGGTACTTGCGGCGGTGGAAGTTACAGCGAATGGATGTATTGCGCTGGCTACATTTCATTTGGCACGGTCGGCGCACCAGTCACCACGAGTTCTACCCCGACAAACACCAGCTCCGCAGCAACAGTTGCCAGTTCCAGGCCAGCGATTGCCAGCTCCAGACCAGCCACTTCTTCACGCGCATTCAGCAGTTCATCTTCGGCAACTAATGGTTGTCAACAATGTAATTGGTATGGCACCCGCTATCCGCTTTGCGTTACCACACAAAGTGGTTGGGGCTGGGAAAATCAGCGCAGTTGCATTTCACGCACTACCTGTTCCAGTCAGCCTTCACCCTACGGCATTGTAGCCAGCGCTAGCTGCCCCTAATAAACCCCTTGCTCTCAACGCCCTGTGCGTTGAGAGCTTTTTACATTTCCCTGTTATTCCCCGATTGATATTCATGCGTATTTGCATTGCGCAATGCATTGTCATGGCTGACGAATTTCTCCATAAATGTTATAGTCCGCGCCTTTTCAACAACTCCTGAAACTCTTTCAAAGCCCTTGCGGGCCACTAGCGGAAGCTGTAAAAAAATCCATGACTCAAATTCATCAAACTTCAGCTGATAAAACACCAGCTCGTAAAATCCCAGCCCGTAAAATATTGGTAACCAGCGCCCTGCCTTATGCCAACAGTGATTTGCACCTCGGCCATATGTTGGAACAAATCCAAACGGATATTTGGGTAAGATTTCAAAACCTGCGCGGCAATGATTGCCTCTATGTATGTGCTGATGATGCCCATGGCACCGCCATAATGCTGAAGGCTGAAGAGAAGGGTATTACTGCTGAAGCACACATCGCCAATATTAAAAAAGATCATGAAGCCGTATCCCAGGGTTTTAGTATTCATTTTGATAATTTCTACACTACACATTCAGATGAAAATCGCGATCTCTCCTACATGATTTACGAGCGCTTGGTGGCCAACAAGCACATAGCCACACGCAGTATTACGCAAGCATTTGATCCCGAAAAACAATTGTTCCTGGCCGACCGCTATATCAAAGGCACTTGTCCAAAATGTAAAACTGAAGACCAATACGGCGATAACTGTGAAAAATGCGGTGCGACCTATTCGCCCATGGATTTACTCAATCCAAAATCAGAAATTTCTGGTGCCACACCTGTTGCTAAAGATTCTGAACATTTCTTTTTCACGCTACCGGCCTTCAGCGATTTTTTAAAAAGCTGGACCCGCGCTGGACACTTGCAGGATGAAGTCGCCAACAAAATGGCTGAATGGCTGGATGGCGGTTTACAAGAATGGGATATTTCGCGCGACGCGCCCTACTTTGGTTTTGAAATTCCCGGTCAAACCGGTAAATATTTTTACGTGTGGTTAGATGCCCCCATCGGCTATATCGCCAGTCTTAAAAATTTGCTGGATAAAAATGCCACGCACAATGCACCAGACAGTGTTGACTGCGAAGGTTGGCTGGAATATTGGAAACCAGATTCCACCGCCGAGGTATACCATTTTATCGGCAAAGATATAGTTAACTTCCACGCTTTGTTCTGGCCCGCGATGCTGCATTCCGCCAAGTTGCGCACGCCGACGAAAATTTGTGTGCACGGTTTTCTCACCGTGAACGGAACTAAAATGAGTAAATCGCGGGGTACCTTTATTAATGCGCGAACTTATCTTGAACATTTGAATCCAGAATATTTACGTTATTATTTTGCAGCGAAACTCACCAGCAATGTTGATGACATAGATCTAAACCTGGAAGATTTTATTCAGCGCGTGAACAGCGATTTAGTGGGTAAGGTAGTTAACATCGCCAGCCGTACCGCCAAATTTATTAACAATGCCGGTGGCGTGCTTGCCACAGAAATTGCTGACGCTGCACTTTGGCAAAAATGTGTGGATGCCGGCGAAATAATTGCCGCACTTTATGAAGCGCGCGACTACAGCAAAGCCATGCGCGAAATCATGGCGCTGGCCGATGCCGCCAATGAATACATCGCCACCCAGGAACCCTGGAAGCTTGCCAAACAAGTTGGTAGCGAAGCGCAAACACAACTCGTTTGTACCCAGGGCATTAACATGTTCCGCGCGATTCTCACTTATTTAAAACCCGTAGTGCCGAGCTTGGCAGTCGATGCCGAAGCCTTTTTGGGCGAGACTCTCAATTGGCACGAACCTATTAGCTTCCGCAGCGGAAGTAAAATCAACGAGTTCAAACCCTTGTTGACACGAGTGGAAAAAGAAAAGGTCGATGCCATGTTAGAAGCCAGCAAAGAAGCCGTAGCCGCTGCGACAAAAAAAGTCGACACAAAAATTGAAACAACGATAGAACCCATAGCAGCAGAAATAGATTTCAATGATTTTGCCAAAGTAGATTTACGTATTGCACTTATTGCCAACGCGGAGCATGTGGAAGGCTCAGATAAATTATTGCGTTTAACCCTGGATTTGGGCAGTGAAACCCGCAATGTGTTCTCAGGGATAAAAAGTGCCTACGATCCAAAAGATTTAGTCGGCAAACTCACCATCATGGTTGCTAACCTCAAACCGCGCAAAATGAAATTCGGTATAAGCGAAGGCATGGTGTTGGCCGCCGGCCCCGGTGAAAAAGAAATTTATTTGTTAGAACCGCATACAGGTGCAAAACCTGGGCAGCGAGTGATGTAAGTGTAGGGGCGCTGCTTGCCGCGCCCATTTTGTTTTCAGGATTAAGAGCGGGCGCAGCAAGCGGCGCGCCTACGAGAACTAATATGCACATCAACGAATTTTTTATGATTTTGCTCAGCACAGTATTTGTTAATAATTTTGTGCTGGTGCAATTTTTAGGTTTGTGCCCCTTTATGGGAGTATCTAACAAACTTGAAAGTGCTATAGGCATGGGCGGTGCAACGACGTTTGTAATGACGCTCGCTTCGGTTTGTACTTATCTTGTTGATCACTGGATTCTGGCGCCCCTGGGTTTGGAATATTTACGCACCATCGCATTTATTTTAGTAATCGCTGCGGTGGTGCAATTTGTAAAAATGTTTATGGAAAAAACCAGCCCGCTGCTGTATCGCGTGCTGGGTGTGTTTCTGCCGTTAATTACCGTGAATTGTGCAGTGCTCGGCGTAGCCTTATTAAACACCCAAAAAGCGCATAATTTTTATGAATCAACCATGTATGGTTTTGGTGGTGCTTTAGGTTTTGCCATTGTCTTAATTTTGTTTTCGGCGATGCGCGAACGCTTAGCGGCCGCGGATGTTCCTTTACCGTTCAAAGGTGCAGCTATAGGTATGATTACCGCAGGCTTAATGTCACTGGCATTTATGGGTTTTACGGGACTTGCTTCGTAATATTTATTATTTATTTTTTCCGAATATCTACAGCCTATCGTCTTTCTCGCGCACGACTTCTAAACAGGGAAATGCGGAAGAGTTAAAAACCTTTCATTAATGAACTGAATTTTTGCAAGCTATGCTCGAATTAATTTCTCAACATCCCATCTTCGCCGCTTTAATTGCCTTAGTGGGTTTGTCTTTGCTCTTCGGTGCGATTCTCGGCTTTGCCGCCGTGCGCTTTAAAGTTGAGGGCAATCCTATTGTCGATCAAATCGATACGATTTTGCCGCAAACCCAATGTGGTCAATGTGGCTACCCTGGCTGTCGTCCTTATGCGCAAGCCATAGTCAACGGTGATGCTATTAATAAATGCCCACCCGGTGGCCAAACTACGATTAATGCCCTGGCAGATTTATTAGATGTGGAGGCTCCCGCACTCGATGCCGAACATGGCATTGAAGCTGAAGTAAAAAAAGTAGCCTTTATTCGCGAAGCTGAATGTATCGGTTGTACTAAATGTATTCAAGCCTGTCCGATGGATGCGATTCTCGGCGCAGCGAAACAAATGCACACCGTTATTGCCGACGAATGCACCGGCTGTGATTTGTGTGTTGAGCCCTGCCCGGTAGATTGCATCGACATGATTCCGGTAACAGAATCCGTCAACAATTGGGCTTGGGATATGCCAGCGCCACTGCAATTAATTGCCAGCGACAGACATGACACGTCTACTGAGGCGGCATAGCAATATGAGTAACATGAATAATTTTATTAAATTATGGGAGCTGCCGGGCGGTATTCACCCACCGGAAAATAAACAGCAATCTATGCAATTACCACTGGGGCAAGTGCCGCTTCCACCACAACTTTTTATTCCGCTCAACCAACATATTGGCGCACCGGCAAAACCTATGGTCAAACCCGGCGAGCGGGTTTTAGCAGGCCAATTAATTGCCGCGGCAGACGGTACTTTTAGTGCAAACGTTCACGCCTCAAGTTCAGGTATGGTTAGCGCTATTACACAACATGTTTTACCCCATCCTTCTGGCATGAGTGGCGATGTGATTGTGATTGATACTGATGGCAAGAATGAATGGATCGCACTGGAACAATGTGAAGACTATCTAGCATTGGATCGCCTTGCATTATTGGAAAAAATTCGCGATGCAGGCATTGCCGGTTTAGGCGGGGCGGGTTTTCCCACTGCAGTAAAGCTCAACACCAAATCCAATTTAATCATTGATACGCTCGTTATTAACGGCGCTGAATGTGAACCTTATATCACCGCTGATGATATGTTGATGCAAGCGCGTGCCGATGAAATTATTGCGGGCACTTTTTTATTAAGCTTCATTTTGCATCATCCAAAACGCTTGGTAATCGGTGTTGAAGATAACAAACCTAAAGCGATTGCGGCATTACAACATGCAGTGAAAAATTATTCCGGCAAAAAATCTGCACAAGCTGCCGAGATTGAAATTGTTAGCGTGCCTACCAAATATCCATCCGGCGGTGCAAAACAATTAATCCAGATTTTAACCGGTCGTGAAATTCCCAATGGTCACCACTCGGCTGACATTGGGGCAATTTGCGTTAATGTTGCCACCGCCGCCGTTGCTTATCGCGCGGTGCGTTTTGGCGAACCCTTAATAGCTCGCATTACAACCCTTGTCGGCGAAGCACTCAGCATGCAACGTAATGTCGATGTGCTATTGGGAACTCCCATAAATTATTTATTAGCGCAGCATGGGTATGACGCCAACAAAGCATTGCGGATAGTGATGGGCGGCTCGCTGATGGGTTTTACGCTCACTTACCTGAATGCGCCTGTAGTAAAAACAACTAACTGTATTCTCGCTGCCAGTAAAAAAGAATTACCGCCACCAGCACCCGCACAAGCTTGCATTCGTTGCGGGCTGTGTGCCGAGGCATGTCCTGTAAGCTTGTTGCCACAACAATTATTTTGGTATGCACAGGCAGAAGATATTGATCGCCTGCAAGCGCATAATTTATTTGACTGTATTGAATGCGGTGCATGTTCCTACGTATGCCCCAGCAAAATTCCACTGGTGCAATATTATCGCGCTGCCAAGGGCAATATTCGTCAACATACGATTGAAAAAGAAAAAGCCGATAGATCTCGCCAGCGTTTTGAATTCCGCAAAGAGCGCATTGCCAAAGAAGAAGCTGAAAAAGAAGCTAAACGCGCTGCGCGCAAAAAAGCCGCTGAAGAAGCAAAAATTTTACTGGCAAGCAGAGCGCCTGCGCAACAAACGCCCGGCAATAATTTTGTTAGTGCACTTGCAAAAACTACGGCGCCTATAGCTCAACCGCAGATTGATGTGGTTGCCGCCGCAATGGCTAAGGCCAATCAGGTGCAAGCAACACCAGCGGAGCAACGCATAAAATTGGAGCGTGTTTTACAGGCTGCACGCAATAGTGTTGCCAGTGCATGTGCGCCACTAGTACCAAAAAATATCGATTTCCCGATTACGGAAGAACAGCTGGTAAGGCAGCAGTCACGTATCAAGCAAGCGGAATTAAAACTGGCAGAAGCGGAAAAAAAACTGGCGGATTTTGATAAAGAAAACACTTCTGCTTAAAAATGCAATCGTAGGTTGGGCCGGGCCACGTTGGGCTGAAAAGCCCAACATGACCATATACAAATTGAACACAAGAAGCGCGACGGGGCACCAGCAAAAATTATCGCAAGAGTTTATCAATGTTGTGTTGGGCTTCCCAGCCCAACCAACGTGCCACTAGAGAGTTGAAATGGCTTTATTAAATGTTACATCACCCCATACACAGGGCACGCTGAGCACCAGTCAAATGATGCGTATGGTTATTTACGCTATCTTGCCTGGTATATTTACACTCGCGTATTTTTTTGGTGAAGGGGTATTTTTTAATTTATTGATTGCCTGCTTTAGTTGCCTGGGCTTCGAAGCAATGGTTATGGCGCTGCGTAAACGCTACGTGTTATTTTATCTTGGCGATTACAGTGCATTGGTTACCGCATTTTTGTTAGCTGTGTCCCTACCACCCTACTGCCCCTGGTGGTTAGTGGTAGTCGGCAGCTTTTGTGCAATTGTATTAGCGAAACAACTTTATGGCGGCATGGGTCTAAATCCTTTTAATCCGGCAATGGTAGGTTACGTTATTTTGCTCGTGTCATTTCCCATTCCCATGACGCAATGGGCAACGCCCACAAATGTGGATGGTGCACAAGCTATGAGCATTATCGATGCGATTCATAAAATATTTTTTGGCCAACAAATTGATGCTTACAGTTCGGCAACTGTTTTAGATGTGATGAAACAAAATTCCAGCCAGGTTCTCGATGATCTTTATCGCAACGAACCCCAGCTTAACTCAGGCATTATGGCTGGCGCAGGTTGGGAATGGGTAAACATTGCTTTTTTAATCGGTGGATTATTTTTATTATACAAACGTATCTTTACGTGGCATGCACCTATTAGCATGCTAATTGCTCTGGCATTGATGGCGATATTTTTTTACGACAATGGCAGTTCGCACAGCGGTGGTTCGCCGATTTTTCATTTGTTATCTGGTGCAACTATGTTAGGTGCATTTTTTATCGTGACTGATCCGGTAACTTCTGCGGTAAGTAACAAGGGCCGTATTATTTATGGTGCGGCAATTGGTATATTAATTTATGTCATTCGTGTTTGGGGAAAAGGCTACCCCGATGGTGTCGCCTTCGCTGTATTATTTTTAAATTTTGCTGCACCTTTCATTGACTACTACACCACGCCAAGAACCTATGGTCACAATAAAGCACGCAATGTGCTCAGCAAGGAAAAATAAATGCTTAGCAAATCTATCAGTAAAAATAGCTTACTGCTTGGTGCTTTTGCATTAGTCACAACAGCAGTGCTCGCATTTACCGCCGAATTTACCAAAGAGCGCATCGCGCAAGCAGAACGCGCAGCGCAGCAAAAAGCACTCTTTGAAATTGTGCCACGCAACACCCACGATAACGATATGTTAGTAGACACCATTAATGTTCCAGATGATGCCTGGGCGGGTCTGGGTTTAAAAAGTGGTGGCAAAATTTACGTGGCTCGCCATGTCGATGAAACCATAGCAGTCATTATTCCTGCGGTTGCACCTGACGGTTACAGCGGTGATATTCGTATGGTTATAGGAATTAATGTCGATGGCAGTATTGCCGGGGTACGTATTGTCGATCACCACGAAACACCCGGGCTCGGCGACAAAATAGATATTAAAAAAGCACCATGGGTTTTAGCTTTTAATGGCAAATCAAATAAAACACCCGAGTTGACGCGTTGGAAAGTTAAAAAAGATGGCGGCGATTTTGACCAGTTTGCCGGTGCAACCATTACACCGCGCGCGGTGGTGAATCAAATTCGCCGGGTTCTGGAGTTTGTCGACGCACATAGCAACGAACTATTTAAAAAAAATCCTGGCACTGCTGCTAACAATATTGAAAGTTCAACAGCAAACAACTAATGATATTACTAAAACACTTTTGGATTACATCGGAGAACCACCGTGAGCGACACTACAACCGATCAACCTAAAGAACAAAATATTTACCAGGATATTTGCCAAAAAGGTTTATGGAAAAATAATCCTGCCCTGGTGCAAGTGTTAGGCTTGTGTCCCTTGCTTGCTGTAAGCGCATCGGTCGTTAATGCCTTAGGTTTAGGGTTAGCCACGTTGATGGTGCTGACCAGCTCAAACGTTGCCGTGTCATTAATTCGCAATCAAATTAGCGATACGATTCGTCTGCCCGCATTTGTCATGATTATTGCATCGCTCACCACCTGCATTGAATTAATGATGAAAGCCTACACCTACGAGCTCTATCAAATTCTTGGTATCTTTATTCCCTTGATTGTAACTAACTGCGCTGTATTAGGCCGTGCCGAAGCCTTTGCCAGTAAAAATAAAATCCTGCCTGCAGCACTGGATGGTTTCATGATGGGCTTGGGCTTTACCCTGGTACTAGTGTGTGTTGGAGCGATTCGTGAAATCCTGGGCACCGGAATGATATTTAACAATATGCAATTATTGTTGGGTGATACCGCAGCAAACTGGAAAATAAATTTACTGGGCGATAATTATCCCGGCGTAATACTCGCGCTCTTGCCGCCAGGTGCATTTATTGTGGTAGGGTTTTTAATGGCAGCAAAAAATTATATTGATAATGTTATGAAAGAAAAAGCAGCTGCAAAAAATGCAGCGCAAGAAATCATTAAAGGTAGTAAACGCGTGCGGACTACGGGGCATATTGCTTAGCACTATTTGCCCTGGCTTGGCTTCATATGGCTTAGTTTTATTTGAATTGGCCACTATAGCAAAAGCAAAATAAACATAGCTGCGCAATAAAACAACGCCCTACTCGCGCACTTTAGCAGTAATCTATAGAGAATTTTTATGTTAGAACAAGCTCAAGTCTTAACATTCTTTGATGTTCATGTAGCCCCCTGGGCATTAAAAATTGGCATAGCGCTTATTGTTTTTTTGATCGGTCAACTTATTGCCAATATTTTTAGCCGGTTTATCGGAAAGTTACTGGGGCACACCAAACTCGACCGAATCTTAATAAATTTTTTGCAGTCATTGGTGCGCGCTTTATTACTGGTGATGGTACTGGTGGCCGCACTCGATCAGCTAGGCGTGAACACCAATTCGTTAATTGCTATGTTAGGAGCCGCAGGCCTTGCTATCGGCCTGGCGCTACAAAGTTCTTTACAAAATTTCGCAGCGGGTTTTATGTTACTTATTTTTCGGCCCTTTAAAGCGGGAGATTTTGTAGAGACGGCAGGCACATCTGGCATCATTGAGAGTATCGGTATTTTCTCTACGCGCTTGTACACCGGTGATAACAAAGAAGTGATTATCCCCAACGGATCAATTTATAGTAGCAATATTATAAATTACTCATCGCGCAAAACACGCCGCATCGATATGGTTTTTTTAGTGAGTTACAATGATGATATTCGTCTAGCAAAAAATACCATTGTGAAAATTGTTGCCGATGAGCCCGGGATATTAAAAGATCCCGCACCCGAAATAGCAGTCGGTGAGCTGGCTGCGACCGGTGTAAGTTTTGTGGTTCGCCCTTGGGTTAAAACGGAGGATTATTGGACGGTACGTTTTGCACTGAATGAAAAAATAAAGTTGGCTTTTGATGAACAAAAAATTACTATCCCCTACCCGAATATGGACGCTAGTATTAAAAATAGCAGGCTACTACAAGAGCAACCAACAGCGATTATTGAACTTAAAAAAGAATAACCTAGCAGCCATACCCGAACCTTCTTCGCTGCTATTGCTTGGCTTAGGCCTCTTGGGCTGGATGGCGACGTTTAAAAATTAGGGATTATTATCGATAAGGTTATCGTCTGCTCAATATTGATTTCAACATTGTTGCGGTAACCAATGAATTCTCTACTTGCAGCGCCACGTTTTTAATCACACTCTTTAATTGTTCAACGTTCCCTTCCCAGGTAAAAAAATCCAGAATCTGCCAAGCCTCTTCACTAAAATCAAACTCAACAGAAAGTGTAAATTCACGTATATAAAACCTTATTAAATCACGCACATCCTCACGCCTTTCCGATAAATTAGGTAAGCGTAATTCTATGCAACTCATTTTCAACCAGGCAGTGATTGCAGGTGCTGTTACAAAATCATATTTACTAACGCTAAGAATCAATCCTACTGCTTCTTGCGCGCCCTTATCGGCAAGCTCGGAGGATCTGGTTGACCAAAATTCTTCCAATATGGAAAAATTAGCCTGCGATAATTTATCTACATTACGTAAAAATAAAGTGCCACCTTTCGCATAAACATACAGAGCTTGTAAAGTGCTATTAACGCTACCCTCCTGCCATTGATCACAAGAGGATTCAATAAAGGGCAAAATATTCGTGTGGCGCAAACAATGTAAGCTGCGTGCAGCAATATTTTTACCGGTACCTTTATTCCCGCGAATTAACACTGGATGAAGCGCAGGCGTCAGCTGATCAATTCGCTGCTCCAACTGGCGCAAGACCAAACTGTTACCGACCCAATAGCACTCATCTCCATAAATAAATACAGCGCGATAGCGTGTCTCATAACGGCGGATAATCGCAATAATATCGCTCGCAAGTAAAGCCAAATCATCCACTATTTTTCTTTCATCCGAAGGCACACCAACAAGCTGTATTTCATCACAACAAGTTGAAGTCTTATGCAAGCTTGCCACAATGTATCCGAGCCGCTGTTGCTCATAATTCATGGGAACTGTGACCGACTCAGTCAAACTCTCTGATTCAGCTCCCACGTTCATTGTCTCCGTGGAAATGATAAATTCTTCTAACACCCCTAACGAACTAACCTGTAATTCCTTTTCATCACTTGTCAAAATTAAATGGCGATTACCCTGATGATTAATGCAGCGCAAGATAATCGCGATATGTGCCACAGCCAAGCGCTCTGTAGCCGCCCGTAACATAATCGTCGCTAAGGTAGTAAAGCTTTTATTAAGCGGCACCCACTTGGCGTTTGATGTTTCATCAAATACATGAATTGCTTTAGCAATAGATTTTTGATTTCTTGCAGGAGGAAACAGGGCAACCATAAACTTATAACCCAGACAAATAAAACGCGATTAACGGATGAAACCTAGCGCAGCATGTGGCACTCTATACAACTTTCAAAATTTTACCCATTACAGCGCATTACAGGCATTGTTGTTTTTTGCGCCACCGAGCACACCTTTGCAAAATAGATGATCTATGCTTGCAATAGGATCGTCGTCAGACCAGCAAAAAAGGCGAAACAGAAGCAAAGAAGAGAAACGAAACGAGAAACGAAAAAGAAAAGAACGTGTGAAATGGAATTTCAGCGCAAGCCAAACTAGAAAAACCATTTATCTATACGCGTGAGAAGCTCTATGGCTTATATATTTGATGTTGCTGCGCAAGCATTAATTCCACTCGCACCGCATCACACTTTTGGTAGACTCGCCGCCGCTGTAGATTCGCAAATCGACAAACCCTATATTTCTAAATTGCACGCCGCCATCGAATGGAATGGTCGGGCTTGGTACATTAAAAATCTAGGACTCAATGGAACCTGGATAAATGGCACGGTATTGGACCAAGGTAACAGCTGCGAACTAAAAGTAGGCAATGAAGTTCATTTTGCGAAGCTAACAGATCCATGTTTTCAAATACTCGATCTCACCCCACCGACTGATATGCTTTGGCCCATCCAGACTCAAGAGCAAATACAGACCCATAGTTTCACTCAACCTATTTATTTGACGCACTACCACCTGCTGCCAGATGCCCACAAACCCGAACTTGCTATTTATTACGACGAGCAGGATCAACAGTGGTATTTAGACGCTGTTAATGAATACCAGGAACAACTCCGCCGTGTAATTCACACTGGCGATAAAATTCAACTAAATGATGCACAATGGCGATTTATTCAAGCACAAGTTTGTGGCCCCACTGAAGCCAACTCTCATCCATTGCAAAAACTCAACGATCTGGAATTTATATTTAACTTGAGTCTTGATGAAGAAACGACTCAGCTTGAATTGCATCACCAGCAGCACACCATTGATTTAGCTGTGCGTAGTCATCACTACTTATTGTTGCAATTAGCACGTCATCGCGCGAAAGATGCGGTCAACGGACTGGATAATACAAGCCAAGGCTGGATTTATGCAGAGCAACTGGGCAGCGAACTTGGGATGGATACAACACATATGAATATTCATATTTTTCGCCTGCGTAAACAATTGGCCGACAACCTGCCCAACACCCTAGGCCAACAACATTTGTTGGAACGTCGCGGTGGAAAAATTCGTTTTGGTTGTGAAAAATTCAAGATTTATAAAGGCGCAACACTGACCAACGAGTTACCACTCGCACAACAAAAATTTTTAGCGCAATGATGAATAACCAACAACAATTTACGGAGCTCAAACAGATAGGACACTATGACATTCTTCGCTGCATAGGCCGCGGCGGAATGGGATTAGTTTATTTGGCGCGCGACACGCGGCTGAATCGACAAGTTGCCATAAAATGTTTACGCAGTGAATTATGTGAACCGCACTATCGTGAGCGTTTTAAACGCGAAGCTTTACTGCTGGCTAAACTCAACCATCCCCACATAGTACAAATTTACGACTTTATAGAAACAGCGGACGAACTTGCGTTAGTCATGGAATTTGTCGATGGTCAAAACCTTTATTTACATTTACGGGAACATATTGTTCCCTTTAGCCAGCGCATGCTGTGGCTTACACAAATTGCGCAAGGTCTTGCAGTGGCGCACGACGCGGGCATTATTCACCGCGATTTAAAAGCAGAAAATATTTTAATTAATAAACGTAATGAAGCAAAAATTTCTGACCTGGGCATCGCGAAATCCCAAGATTTTAATGTGACCTTAACCGATCATGTAGCGGGTAGTTACAGCTCCATGTCGCCCGAGCAAGCAATGGGTGAAGAGCTCGACTCACGCAGTGATTTATTTTCCTTCGGCATACTGGCTTATCAGTTGCTTTGCAACAGCCATCCCTTTGGCGAAACTGATAATAAATTACAATTAATGCAGCGCATTATTTCCCATGCGCCCATTCCGCCGAGTAAACACATCCCTGACTTACCCAACGAAATCAGTGAATTGCTGGGGCAACTACTCTCCAAGAATCCAGACAATAGGCCTGCAAATACCCACTGGCTGGCAGCGCAATGTGAAAAACTTAGCCAGTTATTTTTAGCGAGTTCCTTCGAACCCGATAACACTCAGGCTTTGCCGCAATCATCGCAAGCATCAATACAACATTCACAACACCAACTGCAAAAACAAACACGGCAACCCATCAATACGAGTGGCTCAGGCATCCGCTCGAAGCAACAAAATTTAACGCAAGAGCACGCTACGTTTGAGTCGATTGAGACAAAGGAATTACCCTCAACTCAACAAAAATTTACTGCCTACATTAAAACCAATAGCGTTACAGTAACTCTTGGCGGCTTAACGCTGCTGATGTTAGCTGCTGTGGGTATTTGGCTATTGCAACCAATAGAGCCGCGTTACATAGCAGTGCTGCCACCAACGCTCAGCACCACTGATATGCAGGAATCACAGCAAGAGCTAGTGAAAGGTGCGGTCTACGATGCAATTCAACAAAGCGTGTTGCAACTGGATGGTTATTATTTAATTCCGCAAAATGAAATTGCGGATATTAATGCTAGCAACACGAAGGAAGGCTTGGAAACAGTACGCCGTGCAACAGCAGCTGATGAATTAATTACAACTAACATTCAATGTAAGATTGAAGCCTGTACGATCACGCTCTCACGTCTAACGCCGGATGACAAAAAACAGGAAGTTAGATTGCGAGTGCAGGATACCAAAACAATAGATGTGTTGACGGATAATTATTTATCGGTAGCGACTATTGTGCAGAATAATGTGGGGGAGCTGTATTCTGAAGATATTAGAAATGCATTCAAAAAGATTGATGAAAGTGAGTATGCGAAGTTTCTTGCCGTAAGTCATACTTATAAAGAGAAAGGTGCTAGTCCAAAATTATTGGAAGACTTGGAAAAAATACAGCCACAAATTAAAAAAATGTCATCAACTCAAACATTGTATAGATCAATCTCGCTCGACTTACACTTTGAAATGAAGAACTCATTTTTTCTAGAGAAATTTGAAGCTTACATAAACTCAAATAATGATTATATACAGGATAAAACTTATTATTTAAATATCTATTACATACAAATGGCTAAAAACAACTTCGACGATGCATTAAAAACCATCGATAAATTGGAACGAATGAACTCAAGTAGTGCATCATTAAATGAACTTCGCGCTTATCATATGATGACAACAAAGGATTATCATTCAGCCATTAAATTCTATCAAAAGTCACTTAGCTCAAAAACCACATCAAACAACTTGGTTTACCTTGCAAACGCATTTTGGTACGCAGGCGACACAGTAAACGCAAAAGAATATATCAAGAGATCTATGGAATTATCACCTAGCTCATATGAAGCTAACAGTTTACTTGGTCTAATTGCATTACTCGAAGGCGATATAAATCAAGCAATTAGCTCTTTCAAAAATATTGTGTCACAAAAACCCAATGATCCATCAAACCTGAATAATCTGGGACTTTGCTATCTCCTATTAACACAATACGAAAAAGCCATAGAATTTTTTAATTTATCTTCACAAATCGCACCAGAAAACACGACATATCACCTAAACGCAGCTGATGCGAAAAACCTAGCGGGGAGAACCGAAGAATCCCAGAAAAGCTATCAAAAATTAGTTGGAATGCTTACATCAAAGGAGCGGATCAACTCAAATCTGCGTGCACTATCACAAGCCTACGCACACCTAAATAAATTTACTGAAGCTTTAAATACATTGAAAGAACTTGAAAAAAATGATCCGCAAAGAGTTGAAACCACATATACAGCAGCGCTTATTCATACATTAGCAGAGAACAATGCGTCAGCTATATTAAATATTGACGCCGCATTAAAAAATGGAATGAATATTATCTGGTTTAATTTTTCCTGGTTCGATCGTTTATGTAAAAATGAGAACTTTATTTCAATTATGAGGCGAAACGGAGAGCCAAACAGATGCACTCTCCCTCGTGAAGGCTAAGGCCTTCTTGGTTGAATTTCAGGATCCTGCGATTCATAAATAGAAACAGCACCAGAATTTTTATCAGTAAATGATGCAACATAACTAAATTTTATTTCTTCATGGGTGTCGCCAATCACTTGGATTTGCGCAATTAATGTTAGGCCCTGATCAACAATCTCTACCGCAACATCATGATTAACATCACTATACTTAGGGTTAACCGCCACCCCAGTCCCCATAAATCGCCAAACACCTTTGTCGTTAGGATTTTGTTGCATCTTAATTTCTAAAATAGCACGCTCAAACTCTTGTTCAAACGTAGACGATTTAATACTAAAGCTGACAACTAGCGAGTCGATATCTTTTTTAGGTTTGGCAGGGTCAACCAACAACCAATTTACAGCTTGTCCATCAATAGGTAATGATGGAGTTAGATGAAAAGTGCGAATGACTTGGTTACCTTGCGGAACTTTAATCACCAAAGGGACAGATTTAGCATTTTTTTTTGTAGCAGCTTTTTTAGGGGCTGCTTTTTTACTAACTACTTTTTTTTCACTTACTTTCTTTGCTGCCATGATATTCATCCTGGTAATAAGCTAGAGAGTTCCCGTTAAAAATTCGTACATAGCGACTGACGCTTAATGTACCGGCCACCTCGTCCTGGAAAATGACCGAATAAATGATCGACATTCAGTTAATTCGACTCAAAAACTATAGCTTATAAAATAAAATTTACCTTTATTAAAATAGAAATTCCATTACTAATGCGGCGCTTAAAACTTATAACTGAAATTTAAACCAACAGTGCGCGGACGCGTAACATAATCAAACTGCCCCTGTGCCCCGAAATTAGTTGTTGTGCGCCTACCTGTGATAGCGTGGGTGTTACCCATGTTATTCACAAATACACCCACGCGCCAATTACGCCAGATTACATTGGCCTGCGCATTGACCATGCTATAACCCGATAAATTGGCATAATCTGCATAATCTTTATTTAAGGCGGTGGTGATTTTACTCGCGTAGTAATAATCAATACCTGCGATAAATGTTGCGGTATTTATAGCTTGTTGATAATCCAGCCCCAGATTCCATTCGTCCTGCGGCGCACCTGGCAATCTATCACCTGCGTAGGCATTTTCATCACTACCGTTAATGCTCATTACTGTTTCCGTCAAAGCGGCATCGGCATACGAATAACCTACACGCAAACCCCAGGCTTGATTAAGTTGTGCAAGAACATCTAACTCAATACCTTTAGAACGCGCTGTACCTGCATTTGCCGTTACGCTATAACCTTCTTCGATAGAAGTCGAAACCTGGATTTTTTCCCAGTCCATGTAAAACACTGCGCCATTAAATTGCACTGCGCCATTTAAGAAATCGCTGTGTGTACCCACTTCATAATTGACCACACTATCAGGTTTATAGCTGCGATTATGGTCAATTTCAACCGGCAAAAAATTGGCCCCCCCACGTCGAAAACCTTCAGCAGCGATAAAATAAATATTTTGATTTTCGCTGAATTTATATTTGGTACTAAATTTACCCAGAGACTTAGTTTGATTATCGTCACTGGGTATACACTCCAGCGGGTAATTGCTTCCCTCATATTCAGTAGACGTAGGAAATAATAAAGAGCACACATTTAAATCATCTTTATAGTTGGAGTACCGCACTCCTAAAACCATTTCCCATTCCGGTTTTATGTCGTAAGCTAACTCACCGTAAGCGGATTGCTCATGCAATGTTTCCGCTTGGGTACTTATATAATCAAGATCATCCGGACGTTCTTCATCAAACACTGCTGCAAAACCTGGCACATAGTCGGCGATTGTCACATCGAGATCATCGGCACTAAGGAAAGCACCCAAAATCCAACGCAATGATTGATCCTCAGGTGAAACCAAACGCAATTCGCCGGAGTTTTTAATCACATCGACATCACCACGCGTAAAAGCAGAAAAATCTTCGTATTCTGCATAATAGCCTTCACCGTAAACGGTCAGTAAGAAATCGGTCTGATCAGCCTTGCTTTGTGTGGTGTAATCATAACGACTAGCGCTCGCCGTTAATTTTGCCCAGTCAAAATCATAAACTGCATCGATACTGGATAAGCGCAATTCACCTTGCATGGGTTGTACATAACGGCTCGAGGATGTGTAGTTATCCTGGGTAAAATTTTTGTTTGCTGCCTGGCGATCGTCGGCATTAATCTTTTGGTAGTGATAACTGCTGGTTAATGAAAATAGATCCGTTGGCTCCCACAAAACCGTAGCGCGAATTTGGCTGGTTTTATCAGAGTTGATATCGTATTTTTTGCCATCGAGTAAATAATTATTATCGATAAAACCGGCATTACTTTCTTTGCCAAACAACAAACGCACACCGAGTGTGTCGTCAATCAGTGGTGCATTCACTATCAAATCAGTATCGTAATTAATGTCATCGCTTTCAGCGGTTTGTGAAACGGATGCATTAATATTCACAAGAGTTTTGCTTAAATCTGGCTTGGCTGTTACGTAACGAATTAAACCGCCAATCGAAGAATTTCCGTAGAGCGTACCTTGCGGACCCCGCAGCACTTCTATTTGCTGTAAATCTTTAAAACTAAATGTTGGCGGGACAAAAAAACCTTGGAGTGGAATATTGTCCACGTAGCTAGCCACTGTTGCACCATCACCGCCAAAATCGTTAGTGCTCATATTGTCCATTCGTAAACCGCGCATGGTGATAGCAGTTGCAACCCGTGGACCATTGTTGATAACGGATAGTCCCGGCACCTGATTTGCGACATCACTTAATGTCGCCAGCGGTTTGAGCGAATCCATTTTTACAACACTGACGGAACCCGAGAAATCTTTTAACAGTTGATCGCGTTTGGATGCAGTAACCACCACCTCCTCAATTTGCGTCACTGGCTCAGTAGTATCAGCGATTGCTGGCGCCGAAATCAACACAAAAGAAAGACCACAAAATAGACCTGCATTTTGCGCAAAGTTATGGAAATTGTTTTTTTGTTTTTGCGAATAAATCATACGGCTGAACCCCAAGTAGGTACCAAGAATCTTTTTATATGTTAAATATGTCTATTTGAGGTGGCATCATAAGTTGTAGGAAAATGAAATACACTAATTTTTTTGCATCAAGTTGGAATATTAATGATAAAAAAAAAGCCGCAAATGCGGCATTTTTAAAAAATAGATTAACCACCTCGTTGAAAGTAGCGAGGCATATTCCTGTTTCAAAAATCTATTTGGTGGTAAGCCCCAGAGAATTTAACCCTCGCTAGCGATAATATTAATTTTGTCGCAGCGAATTATACCAAGTCACTTCGCGCGAATGCTTGTCTACTTCATCGGCAACATCTAACACCAACGCAAACAATGCCATGCGCACCAATACACCATTGTCGGTTTGGCGAAAAATCGCGAGATTAGGATTCTGATTTAAATCATTATCCAACTCATTCGCATCCGCACGCGAATCGCGCGGCAGCGGGTGCATGATAACGGTGTTAGGTTCACAGTACTGGGTATAGATTGCTTGATTCAAACGAAAACGCCCGCGGTACATATCCGCTTCATCTTTACTATTAAAACGCTCTTCTTGAATACGCGTTGAGTAGGCAATATCAATATGCGAAATGCTAGTGGGTAAATCGTCGGTAATGGTAACTGTGTGCCCTGCTAGACGTAATTCTTCTACTATAGCTTCAGGCATCGCCAACTCTTTGGGAGAAACCAACACCACTTGTATATTTTTAAATACACAGAGAAGTTTGCAAAGTGAATGAACGGTGCGGCCATGTTTTAAATCACCAATCATTGCGATACGCAAACCGTCAATACCTAGCCCATTTGAACGCAACTCTTTACGAATCGTGTACAAATCTAGCAAGGCCTGACTGGGATGTTCGTTGGCCCCATCACCACCATTAATCACCGGAACCCGACTCGCTTCGGCAAATTCAGCCACTGAACCCGATTGTGGATGGCGCATGCAAATGACATCGCTATAACCTGACAGTACGCGTGCGGTATCGTGCAGGGATTCGCCTTTGGTAATGGATGAGCTTTCAAAGCCCGTGGTTTCGCGCACATTACCACCGAGCAAGTTAAATGCAGCGCCGAAGCTCACGCGCGTACGCGTGCTTGGCTCAAAAAACATATTGCCTAAAATGGCTCCCTCCAATACTCGCGTCATTTTGCGACGCAGAGCGTAGGGCTCCATTGCATCTGCTACATCGAAAATGCGCTGAATATCAGCGCGCTCAAATTGTTTAATCGAAAGAATGTGGGCGCCAGTAAAGTTCACGAGAAATCCTGAGCGGCAAGCCGCGTTAAAAGTGTGAGAGCAAAATATGACAGGCATTTTAACGGTAGAAACAGGAAGCACAAATGATTTTAAAAGGATTTTTAACTTAAGCGCATTAACAAAGGTTTTTATCGACAGGAATCAAGGCTAAACAACTGGTATCAGCACGTGCAATTTTCCCCGGCAAACTGGGCCGCAAGCGTGACAAGGCCATTTGCGCTGTTTTGCGATAAGTGGTTAGCTTGCCGCCCATTACCGATAGTATTCGCGGCTGATGTTCATTATCCACTGCAAATAAAACCTCACGCGGACGTACAAAAGCATTTTTGTCACTGCGAGGAAGCACACGCAAACCGGCAAAACTTTCAATCTGTTCAGGGACTATTTGCAAATGGGGAAAATAATGTTGCAAGGTTGTTAATAAATATTCTTGCTCGGCGCTAGTGCAATGGGCTTTTTCTGGAGCTTCAGTATGCAGCCGCTCCGTTGTACCTAACAATAATTTGCCCTGCCATGGCAGGGCAAATACGGCTCGCTTATCTTGCGGTGCTTCCAGGTAAAAATGTTGTTTTAATAAAGGCGGCAATAATAAGTGGCTACCTCTCACCAAATCCAACGCTGGGAAGGCAAGTGTCGGATGCACTTGTGCTATTACTGCTTGCGCCCAGGGACCGGCGCAATTAACCATCACCCGACAGCTCACAGAATCTTGTCGACCAGACTTCTCATAAATGACTCTACAAGAGCTCGCGTCCCGCTGCGCACTGATAAATCGCGCAGGTATAAGCAATTCTGCACCTAAAGTTTGCGCTGAATGTAACACCGCTCGCGTTAATGCTGCATCATCCGTTTGCGCTTCGTGATAACGAAAAATGGCTCGCAAGTTTGCTTGTTTTAGCCCATCAAGAGTGCTCCATTTTGATTGCGGCAAGCTGCGAAATAATGCATTTTTATCTAACCCGGCAAGTAACGCATAAAGGCTTAAACCTGCGCGAATCATCAAGGGGCTACGAGTGGAATCTTTATAGAGAGGAATATGCAACGGCTGTAATTTCACTAACTCTGGAGCAAGTTTTAATAACAGAGCACGCTCATGCAAACTTTCCCGCACCAAACCAAATTGCGCACTTTCCAGGTAACGCAAGCCACCATGAATTAATTTCGATGATTTACTCGAAGTCCCTGCCGCTACTGCAGTTTGTTCGAGCACTAATACTGAGTAACCCGCTGCTGCTGCTGCTTGCGCAACACCCGCTCCCTGAATTCCCGCACCAATGACTACAAAATCATATTTCATCAAAAAAATCCAAAAGGGAATAACGCAAGTATAGGCTAATTGAACAACGAACGAATCATTGCAACCACTCGGACATCTTTACCTTCCAATATTGAAAACGCGAATGGATTGCCCTATTTTCCTGCGGTATAAAAATATCACTGTTTTGTTGTGGTTGCCATTCCATTGATATTCCTGCAGCCAAACAGGCAATACCTTGTAGGGTTGCATCGGTATTGTCACTGCGATGAACAGGGATATGCGAAAGGTCTGCAATTTTTTGGCAGATAGCATCCACATTACTTAAGCCACCGCTAATAATAATTTTTTGTGCCTGCCGGAAAGAATTGTTAAATGCCGCCATCAACTCAATATTTTCCGTAATTTGAAAAATAACACTTTCCAGCCACGCGAGGATTTTTTCATAAGGCGTCAAGTTTTCACTACATTGTGATTGCAAATCCGTTCGCCAATAGGGGGCACTTAATCCTCCGATAGCATTTAAAAAGCAACAAGCATGCAGTGGGTTTAGCGTTAATGCATGTTGAATATCATTTGGCGTTATGATTAAACCCGTCTGTTGTTGCATAAAAGTCATTGCAGAAGCAGCCCCGTTTACCGTAGCTTCCCAACAAAATAATTTTTGTTCTTGTACATTTTTTGGCAACCATAGAGGGCTCACCAGCAATCCCAAAGGTGCTGTTAATTGTTCACTCACTCGCTGAATAAACGCACCCGTTCCGAGATTAATATAGTAAACATTTCTTTCTGGCATACCCTGAGCGAATAGCGAAGCACCCTGATCTCGCGCACTTGCAGTAACGGGTATTTTATATTTATCCAACGTTAAACTACCAAAATCACTATTGTGAAATAGACACTCTGGCAATACTGCTATTGGAATGTTAAATAGATTCAGTAAAGAGTGATCCCAATTATTTCGTTGCAGGTTCCATAATAAAGTGCGTTGAGCATGACCGGGATCGACAACATTTTTTCGCGCTAATAAATGCCAAAAAATATAACTCACAATGGGTCCCACACTGAGCCGATTACCTTTCAATGCCTGGGCAACGATTGGAGATTTTTCTAAACACCAGCGGATTTTACTTGCACCGTAGTGTGGGGATAAGCGCAAGCCAGTAATAGCTTGCATCGCTTCGTGTGAAATAGAAATATTTTTTAAATAATCTTCGCCGCGAATATCTTGCCAGCTAAGTACCGGGGTTAGTGCAGCACCGGTCAAGGTGTCCCAACATAACAGCGACGAGCCTTGGCCGGCAAAACCTGCCGCCTGAATTCGGTCGATATCAACACCCAAGGCTAGCTTTATTTTTAGCAAGCAATCCCTGATGCCATTGAGAATTTCTTCACCATTTTGTTCAATATATTGCACTGAATTTTCGAAGGAATAGTGGTTTGTCATACAAGGTGCCGAAAAACAATACAGCTGTTTACCACTGCTGCTATACACTGCAACACGTGAGCTTTGACCTCCCTGGTCGATGGCGAGTACAAGCGATTGAATCATAGGTTTGATTGTGTTGCTGTGAAGTTAGCCAATACTAACAGTTATCGCGCTGCTCGCGTCGCGAGATATCAGGTCTCACAATTGGAGTTTTAAATAATTGTTTAGCTACGAGCAATATCTTGAGCTTTGCTTTGATCACGATTTTTGTCGTTTTTGAGTGAACCGCGAACTTTGACAAATGTATCCCAGACTTTGGCCTTAGTGTTGTCTCGCCAGGGTTGAGCACCAACCGGAGCAGGTGTCAAACCCAGCGGCGCTAGCAAGCTGCGCGCTGAATGGTTAAAGCGCAAAGCTCTACGCCAGGCCATGCTTTGCTCGGTGTTAAAAATAATCGACATGGAAATAGAAACATCATCACCGCCATTGCGCACATGGTGACCTGCAATAAAAGGAATATGTAAGGCTTCGCCGGGGGCAAACTCAAAAGTAGTACCTAATGCATCTATCTCTTCATTCCAGGGCAGTTTAGTACTTGAGTAAGAGATGTAAGCCTCTCGGTGCGCGGCACTTACTGCACGATCATCCCATTGCGGGAACACACTTACCTGTTTGCTACCGCGAAATTGCATTAAAAAAGTGGAGTAACGATCGATATGAAACGGAGTAATACTATTGGGAGAGGCAATAAACAAAAACAATTGGGGATCAATTGCCTTATCCCCTACTCCTAAACGGCGCATAAGCGTTTCAACATCTTCAACTAACTGGCGATGCAAGGGTGCAAAAGACGGATCAACTTCAGGCCGATTAACCATAATATAAGCATTCGAGACGCGAATATTTTCGATAATTTCTTCAATGCCGCGATCCTTGGAGCTGCTTTTAAAAGTACCTTCAAAGTCGTCGTCAACCTGAAATAAGCCTTTAGAATAAGCAACTCGCTCCGAAGATAGCGCTGGCAAAACCCGTGCAAGATTCTCCAGACTCAAGGCCGGGTGACCCAACAATTTATGAGTAAACTTAAAAGCAGCACTATCCAGCTGGCTTAATAGGTCGTGATCATCAAAAGACTGCATACTAAAAATCCATAATTATTATTGATGGATCTAGTATAGATTAGGTTAATTTAAGTGCCGAACAATTTAACCGGAAAGTTAAACGATGCATGTCGAATATGGCAGGTTTAGCAAGGGTGGAGCATTTAATCGGGGAGTGAAATCACGAGTAATGAGTAACAAATTTCCCGCTTATCTTGACCATCGCCGCTCTTCTGCATCCCTGCAATCGCGGCATAGTCTTCATTCTGAAAGCGGTTTGTAGGTTACTCGCCCAAGTTGGGATTGGGAATAAAACCACCGTAAGGGAATTGGGCAATTTTATCGCTGCCGCTTTTAACCTCACTGATTTTAGCAGGGCCTTCTTTTTCGACTTCGTCGATCCGCACTATAGAATGCATGGGAATGTAGGATCGTTTTACACCCGCAAACTCGGCTTTGAGCTTTTCTTCAGCGGGATCAATTAATAATTGACTGCGCTCGCCAAACACAAACTCCTCTATTTCAATGAAACCGTACATTTCACTTTGATAAATTGCGCAGGCGAAGATTTCATATACTTGGCCTTGATTAAGGAAAATAACGCGATAAACGGGTTTTACTGCCATAACCATTGAAATCTCTTGAATGAAAACTGGAATTCATAATGAAACTTAAGAATAGAACCAAAAAGGCGTGCAGAATACCAGAATTTGAATGTTGTTAGCAGCCTACATTAACGGTAATCTGCCGACCCTAATACTTACGGCCATTTAGAGACCCAAGCTCTTTATCCTAAGCATTAACCGCACCACCAACAATGTAGGGTAGAACATGCAAACCAAAGAAATTCTGAGTCAATTTATTGCAGCCATGCGCAACGAAGATTTTGATAAAGCACTAAGCTACCTTGCCAAGGAAGATTTTTTATATGTGGGCCCTAACATGACGTTCATCAGCCCGGAGGATATGCTGACGTTTTTCTTCGGCATGGCCAGCATTCAAAAAGACATAGTCTTGCGGCATATGATCGTTGAAGGTGATTCGGCCTTCGCCGCCCTGGACTATCAAACTTACTATGAACCTATAGGCGACGTGCGTATTGCGCTCTGGGCTACTATCAAAGATGGCTTAATCGGCACCATTGAAGGTTTTTACAATGCCGCGGTAGTAGAAAATATGCTAGATGTTAACAACTCTGCGCCGCTATAATGCGCACCTGCTTTTTGAATAGTGTTTAATCAGGTATTAGCTCACATGTCCCTCAATGAATTGTCCGTTAACGCGACCTCGAACAGCGAAACGTCCGTAACTACCCTTGCCGAAACATCCAGCAAGAAACTCTACATCAAAACTCACGGCTGCCAGATGAATGAGTATGATTCATCGCGCATGAAAGATTTGCTGGGTCAATCACACAACATGGTGGCCACGGAAGATCCTGAAGATGCGGATGTGATTCTCATTAATACCTGCTCCATCCGCGAAAAGGCACAAGAACGTTTATTTCATGAACTGGGCCGCTGGAAACAACTGAAGAAGAAAAAACCGGGTTTAATTATCGGTGTTGGCGGCTGTGTTGCCAGCCAGGAAGGCGCTGCTATCGCCAAGCGCGCACCTTATGTAGACCTGATTTTTGGCCCACAGACCCTTCATCGCTTACCAGAAATGATGGAAGCCGAGCGCCGTAACGGCGCAGCCGTCATTGACATTAGCTTCCCCGAAATTGAAAAATTCGACCATTTGCCACAACCAGACGCTGATGGCGTAAGCGCATTTGTATCCATCATTGAAGGCTGCTCAAAGTATTGCACCTTTTGCGTAGTGCCTTACACCCGAGGAGAAGAAGTAAGTCGCCCCTTGGCGGACGTTCTCACCGAAGTTGCACACTTGGCTAAACAAGGTGTGCGCGAAGTCAATTTACTAGGCCAAAATGTTAATTCCTATCGCGGGGTTGGAGCTAATGGTTCCGTAGTGGATTTAGCCGAGCTGATTACCTACGTTGCAACAATTGAAGGTATTGATCGCATTCGCTTTACCACCTCTCATCCAGTTGAATTTAGCGATGCCCTAATCGACGTTTACAATGAAGTACCAAAGCTCGTCAGCCACCTTCACTTACCGGTGCAAAGTGGCTCTGATCGCATATTGATGGCGATGAAACGTGGCCACACTGCGCTTGAATATAAATCTAAATTACGCCGCATTAAAAAGAATCGTCCCAACATTAGCTTTTCATCTGATTTCATTATTGGTTTCCCCGGCGAAACCGAAGCAGACTTCGAGGCAACAATGAAGCTGATTCACGATATGGATTTCGATACTTCTTATAGCTTTATCTACAGCCCGCGCCCAGGCACACCGGCTGCTGACTTGCCCGACGACACCCCTGAAGAAACTAAAAAATTACGCTTAAAAATCTTACAAGATCGCTTGATTCAGCAGGCTATGGCAATTAGCCGCCGCATGGTGGGTAATATCGAGCGAGTTCTGGTGACTGGTTACTCCAAAAAAGACCCGGGGCAACTCTCTGGTCGCACCGAAAATAATCGCGTCGTCAACTTTCGCACTGAGGACATGGACTTAATTGGCAAGTTTGTGGATATTAAAATTGAAGAAGCACTGACTAATTCATTGCGCGGAACCGTTGTTGGCTCGGAATTGGATGCAAATTGGGTGCGATAGTGGAGAAAACTTAAGGGCGCCAGCTGGTAAGTGGGTGAAGCAGGCGCCACAAGTCTCCACAATTTACGAACAAGTCATCACAAAGCCTTTATCCTGAAGCTTTAATAGTTTAGGCTTTAAGCCTTAATAGCGACACGAGCTTACTACGCACTTTGAACAGTCATCTTCATACCGCGCCTGACCCCGTTACTCAGCATATAATGCTGGAGCCGAATGATAGCCGCCGCCTCGCCAATTTACGTGGTCGCCTTGAACAGCATATTCACCAAATCGAACAGCGTCTTGGCCTTGAAATACATAATCGTGGCAACGAATTTACCTTAGTGGGCTCAACTGAAGCAACCAATACCGCTGCTGAACTATTACGCCATCTTTATCGTGAAACTCAATCTATCGAATTAACCCCCGACGAGATTCATTTAGCCTTGCAAACCTCTGGTATCGAAGTACTTATGGATCAATTAAACACACCATTTGTAACGCCCGATCCAGACGAAACCAACGAAAAATCCAACTCCAGCATTACGCTTATTCGTACCAAAAAATGCACGATAAAACCGCGCGGACTTAACCAACTGGGTTACGTAAAAGCAATACAAACTAACGACATTAACTTTGGCATTGGTCCTGCAGGTACAGGCAAAACTTATCTCGCGGTTGCTTGTGCGGTTGAAGCGTTGCTGAAAGATCAGGTTGAACGAATTTTATTGGTTCGCCCTGCAGTTGAAGCTGGGGAAAAATTAGGATTTCTGCCTGGCGATATGGCACAAAAAGTAGATCCTTATTTACGTCCTCTTTATGATGCGCTGTTTGAAATGTTAGGTCTTGAAACTGTTGGAAAATTGATGGAACGCGGCATCATTGAAGTGGCACCACTGGCGTTTATGCGTGGCCGCACATTAAGCAATTCATTTGTCATATTGGATGAAAGCCAAAATACGACTCAAGAACAAATGAAAATGTTTTTAACACGAATTGGTTTTGGTACCACTGCCGTTATTACTGGCGACCCCACACAAATTGATTTGCCGCGCGGTCAAGCATCAGGTCTGCGCCATGCAATTAAAGTATTGGAGAATGTTCCAGGAATTAGTTTTACTCACTTTAATGCTAAAGATATTGTGCGACATCCGTTGGTCATGCGCATCGTGGAAGCTTACGAAAAATTTGAACATTCTCATTCACAACAGAGCTAATGCAACATCATGTCATACCTTATTGATATCGAAATCAATAGCATCAATAAACATATTCCGAGTGTCGAAAATATTGAACATTGGATTAGCGTTGCATTGCATAGCGATGAATTAGTAAACGCAGAGGTTAGTATCTATATTGTTGACGAGACCGAAAGCCAAGAGCTCAATTTACAATATCGCGCTATCAATAAACCTACTAACGTACTTTCTTTCCCCGCGGATATTCATGAAGCTGTTGGCGTGCCTTTACTGGGTGATTTAGTTATTTGTGCTCCAGTAGTTGAACGCGAAGCCGCAGAGCAAGGTAAAAGTCTTGATGCACATTGGGCGCACATGTTAATTCATGGGACATTGCACTTGCTCGGTTACGATCATATCGAAGATGATGAAGCAAACGTAATGGAAGCACTGGAAACCTATTTAATGGCACAAATGAATCTCCCTGCACCTTATGCAGAAATCATTCAAGCGCACACCGTTCAAACTGAAACCACTTAAGAATAACAGAGCAGGTAACAACAAAATGTCGGAAGACCACCCCAGTAGCACGCATATTGAGAAACATGAAAAATCATGGCTGGATAAATTACTGCATACCTTCAGCACAGAACCCAAGTCGCGCGATGAATTATTAGAAATAATCAAAGATGCTGCCAATAATCATTTGCTCGATCAAGAAGCGCTTAGCATTATTGAAGGTGCTCTCGATGTTTCATCCTTACAAGCGCGGGAGATAATGATTCCCCGGTCACAAATTATCGCGATACGAATGAATGATACTCCGCAGGAATTTTTACCCTTAGTCATTGAATCAGGACACTCTCGCTTTCCCGTTATTGGCGACAGCAGCGACGATATTAAAGGCATTTTGCTCGCTAAAGATCTATTACCCCTGGCATTAAATGGTACCGAAAACTTTAATCTGGAAACGATTTTACGCCCAGCCAATGTGGTTCCTGAAAGTAAACGGGTTAATATTCTACTGCGCGAGTTTCGTGAAAATCGCTATCACATGGCGCTTGTGATGAACGAATATGGAAGCATTTCCGGCTTACTGACTATCGAAGATATTTTGGAAGAAATTGTTGGGAATATTGAAGATGAAACCGATGAAGAAGAAGGTGATAATTTTATAAAACGTGTCAGCGACACAGATTATATAATTAAAGCATTAACACCCATTGAAGGATTCAATGAATACTTCTCAGCCTCCTTAAGCGAAGAAGATTTCGATACCATTGGTGGAATATTAATGCAGGAATTTGGACATATTCCGAAACGCAATGAAGTAGCGGTTATCGACAACTATCAATTCCGCGTACTTTATGCTGACAATCGGCAGATACATTTAGTGAGATTAACTATTCTTTAAAGCGCATAAGATAAACGCAGCAAACATCGTTTAGCAACCATTTCTTTAATGCACTTTTCCGCTACTGACGATTGGAATCTTAAAGTCCACATTCGCTTCGTGCTCAGAAATAACAGCACAATAATAATTTATTTTACCTGACACTTTTTGCGCGGGATAAATATGTACGTTTGTATCTCCGCGTTCCGGCTCATAAAACCCATCTTCAGAATTAAACAATGGAATTAACTCACGCGAAGCAATTTTATTGTAGAGCTCTTCCGGAGCATCTTCTTCCAGCAATATTTTTAAATGCTCTTCGATATCTTCTTCAGTATAAATGACACACAAAGATTTGGAGCCATCACGCGAGAGCAATGCAAATCGCGAGGGACTTGTAAGATAATAATATTCACCCACATCCAGCGAATCACACACTGACTGAAAGTATTGCGCAAGCTTTACATCGGCGAAGAATGGGGTTCCACTGTCGATCGCCTCAGCCTTAATACTGCTCGACAATTCATTAAAATATGCGTACTGCATTTGATGAATAGTGTTCTCAAGCAGGTCGAGCATATTCTCATCACTTTTTCTTAAATAGTAATGTATTGTATTATCATTAAACGCTTTTACCGCATCCATGGGCGTGGCATATCCAGTCAATAATATTTTTTTAATCGCAGAATTTTTAATTTGCTCACAAAACTCGATACCATTCATTGCTGGCATAGAATAATCAACAACCAACACTGAAATTTCCATCTTACGCATTTCGTCAAAACGCTTTAAATTGGGACGTGTAAGCACTTGCTGAACCCACTTATCGGATTCGCCATGGGCTTCCGGCTTTTCGTCCGCTTCAACCAAATGTTGAGTGCGCTGCTGCTCATTAATATAGGCAAGGGCAACCTGAGGATCATCAAATACCTTGACATTAAAATGCTGCGAAAAAGCCATTGCAAGTGTTGATAAAAACTCAGTGTGATCGTCCACAAAAATGATTTGTGTAGGATAAAAACAGAGTGGGATTCTTGATTTCAATCTAACATCCTATGGAATTTTAACGGCCTGGATTAGAATAGGCATTTACTTAGGCTAAGTATACACAAGATCCAGCAAACCCATTCAAGAATGCTGCAAATAACCCATACTTAACATAAGCAAGGTTAAAATGAGTGCAGCCAACTTATAAAATTCATTACAAAATCTCATTAAATAATGTAGGTATTATCAAACGTCAAATAGACTGACTAGTATCACTAATCATTTTAATAACTAAAAATTTAAATATCGTAATTTTTTGCTTTTAGGTCGTTTAAATTAACATAGAGATCAATTGATCCTCTACTATACCGCTAAACGATTCACCAGAAAAAGTAGAGTAAGTCAACGGCTAAAAAATGCAACCTTAATCCAACCATAAATTTACTGTTTTTAATCGACATTAACTTTGATGAGCTTATCCGTAGATACAATATTCTTTATGAAATTAGCCACTCTTGCCAGTCGCCTATCTAATATGTCTAGCTTATTAGTCTATTTAATCGCCATTGTGGCAGGCGGACTACTCCCCTTAAGCATTGCACCATTTAATATCTGGCCGCTTAGCATTGTTAGTTTAATTATTTTAGCTCTACTTATTAATCAGCAGACGTTG
This sequence comes from Pseudomonadota bacterium, assembly GCA_040385335.1. Lineage (GTDB taxonomy): Bacteria > Pseudomonadota > Gammaproteobacteria > Pseudomonadales > Cellvibrionaceae > Cellvibrio. The sequence continues at coordinate 48,108 of JAZKHP010000059.1, read as the reverse complement.
TCGTCAATACTATGGCGCAGCTGGTTTTTTGGGGTTGGGATGTACGGCATAGGTGTTTCATGGGTCTATGTTAGCATCAGCGGTTTTGGTGGCGCACCTGTGCCATTAGCATTAATTTTGGTGTGTATTTTTGTTTTTTTTCTGGCCGCAGCTTTCAGCATTCCATTTTATATTTTCGGCCGCTGGTTTAACCACAACCCATTAAATTTATTTATTGCTTTTCCCGCACTATGGGTTCTTATTGAGTGGTTGCGCACTTGGTTATTCAATGGTTTTCCGTGGCTATTCGCGGGTTATGCACATTTACACACCTGGCTTTCAGGTTGGGCACCGCTCATAGGTGTAATGGGCTTAAGCTTTATCACGGCGATAACGGCGGGAGTTGTAGCTCAGTGGTTATACCAGGCACAAAAATCTCGCAATTTAATTATCGCTTCTGTTTTTACTGCTTTACTCTGGTGCGCAGGTTTTATTTTACAAAATATTCAATGGACAACTACGTCGCCTGATCCAATCACTGTTGCCCTAGTACAGCCCAATATGGCGCAGGAAAATAAATGGCAAGATGATTTTCAACAAGTCACTTTAGATTTACTGAAAGCGCAAACTGAGCCGCTTTGGGATCACAAAATTATTATTTGGCCAGAAGCGGCTGTGCCACTTATTTACAGTGATGCACTACCCTTTTTAAACGAAATGAATCGCAAAGCAGCAGATCATCAGGCGGGATTAATCACAGGTATTATTTTTGATAACCGGCACCCCACTGAAGAAGGTGCAATAAATTATTACAATTCAGTGGCCACTTTTGGCAATGCCATTGGCATTTATCACAAGCGTAGGCTGGTTCCTTTTGGGGAGTTCGTGCCTTTAGAATATTGGCTCAGAGGCATCATAGATTTTTTGAATTTGCCCACGTCTATTATTAGCTTTGGTGCGCAAGATCAACACGGCTTAAAAGTAGATGGCTTATTTATTTCACCTTATGTATGTTATGAAGTCGCTTACCCTGATCTGGTCGGCAGTAGTGCAATTGATGCTCAGCTATTAATGTCGGTCAGTAATTTAGGATGGTTTGGTGATTCGTTGGGACGCCATCAATTTATGGAAATGGCACAAATGCGCGCACTGGAAACACAGCATTATTTTGCCTACAGCACTAACAATGGTCCTAGCGCTGTTTTTGATCGCAAGGGCAACATACAAGCACAAACTGAAGCCTTCACCCAAACGACACTTAGCGCAAAAGTTTATGCCACTTATGGCTCCACACCCTTTATGCGCTGGGGAAGTTTGCCGCTGGCAGGAATATGCATACTGTTGCTGCTAGGATTATATTTGTATTCAGTCAAACATAGCGCTGATAAAAGCCGCGCGATGACAGATTGATTATGCCAACGCTGATTGCGAGCCACCAGATATATTAAGCAAATTCAATAATTGATTATGTTGACCAGGGGAAGAAATTACTTCACAACGAGGGGATAAGGGGGACACGCCAACCCATTCAAAACGCCAACGCCAGAAGGCAAGGACTGCAAGATCGCCGCGCAATTCAATCATCTCGAAACGACGCACATCCAATTGGAAGAACTCTCGTAACTGAAACGCAAAATGTTCAGCATTTTTTGCCACTAAACTAGATGCTTGTTGAGTTAAGGCCGCGACAAACACATACTCACGTCCAAAGACCTGCATATGCTGTACCGCCAACTCAATGTTTTGCCCTAACCTGTTGAGTAGCTCAATACTCTTAAACGAGTCCGGTAAAATCATATAAACATTCCTCCTTATCTTTATTAAAATCGAAAATGCCAAATAGCAAATCCAATATTAAATAAAATGGGAATCGCAAGGGCAAAAATAAATTTACTAATCAACAATGTCACTATTCTGTTAGCAATGTCTGAATAAAACATATAGGCGAGAGTCTACTCTGAAAATGTTACACTTCAAGAAGGTTTATAATTAAGTGCGACACTTTTTCAAAACTTTATCAAATTGTAAAAAAGCTGTACAAATGTGCAACGATTCTGTTTCTTTTAGTGGCTTAACCTAAATTATCAGGTAACAACAAGCGCGCATTTATTTCCCACATTAGAGGATATCGTTGACATCAAGATATTCTACTTCTTCACCTCTCGGTAAACAGTTATCGCTCACAACAAAAGTGGCACAAGAATCTGCTTCAGGTTCCAGCTGACCATTGGTGCTAGTGCGAAGATCGTTAAAATTAAATAATGCTGTATCGGCTAACTGTGAGGGTGAAACATTTTTGATAGCAGAAAAAAGTGTTTCAGTGCGGCCAGGATATTGTTTCTCCCAAGCGTGTAACATATCTTTGACCACTTGACGCTGTAGATTTTCTTGCGAGCCACAAAGATTGCACGGAATAATCGGAAAATCTTTTTGTTGTGTGAATTCAATAATGTCGCTTTCTTTACAATAGGCGAGCGGACGAATAATGATATTCCGCTTGTCATCGGATAATAATTTTGGTGGCATGGCCTTTAGCTTCCCACCATAAAACATATTTAAAAAAAGTGTTTCAATGATATCGTCACGATGATGCCCCAGCGCAATTTTAGTTGCACCTATTTCATCTGCAAAACTATACAAAGTACCGCGACGCAAACGTGAACATAAACCGCAAGTCGTCTTACCTTCAGGAATAATTTCCTTAACAATGCTATAGGTATCTTTTTCAATGATATGAAATGCCACACCGAGCTTAGTAAGATATTCTGGCAATACATGCTCCGGGAATCCCGGCTGCTTTTGATCCATGTTAACAGCCACAATTTCAAAATTAATCGGTGCTGTTTTTTGTAAGCTAAGCAATATATCGAGCATGGTGTAAGAATCCTTACCACCCGAAAGGCACACCATTACCTTGTCACCCTCTTCAATCATATTGTAATCAACAATGGCAGTGCCGACTAAACGACGTATACGCTTTTGCAGCTTGTTGAATTCAAGACGATCCTGCCGAATATGCAATTCATTCATAGTAAGTAACTCAAAACCGTGGCCTAACACCAACGCTAAACTAAGAGGCGCGCATTGTACGGATTTTGTGCACGACAGGGAATGATTGTTATGAGAAGAATTTTCCTCAAAGGAAATTAATTCAGTAGGCTAAGCCCCACAAAAAACGATAAAAATTATCCGCCGGCAAGACTTTGCCTTCCTTAGGCTTCAAATTGCCACTTCCCCGACTAACAATCATACAAAAAATCAGAAAAGCGAGCATTTATAGGCCAACCCTGGTAATGGCACAGGCCTTGCTGAAGCACTAGTATCTTAGAAACACCAAACCAGATGTAAATGTGAGCGGGTAACAGTAAATGGCAATTTTGCAAACCATATGGCAAAGAATTTCCGGGCAAACAACTAATATGGGCTTAGCTCAAACAGAGCCAGCATTCACTGAGCTACAAAAAGCCTTGCTATCGCTTAACCCGGAACAAGGTGAACAGCCAAATAAGTACTTACCATTGCGGCAGCTACATGCCCAACGACAAATTATAGAAGTCAAAATCGACGGAAGTAGCCAAAGCTATCAAACATTTATTTTAGCTATTGATGTAGCACGCGGTCTGCTGTGGTTAGATGACTTATTTCCTAATCAACGTTTATTAAAAGTCGGTGACACTATAACCATGCGTCATCATCGCAACAGCGAACAATTATGTTTTAGCTCACCGGTGGTGGCTTGGGGCAATAGTTTTGGCGCTAATGGCTTGGCAATATTACTCCCTGAATTTGTTAGCTATCAACCGCGTAGACAACATCATCGCTACGACTTAAGCGGCAATGCTTCTCTTTCGGTAAAAATTCGTCCGGTAGGTTACGAACCCAGTTATGGGAGCATTCAAGATCTTTCGCTCGGCGGCTCGGCCTTACGGGTTGCTGGTAATTTAATCGGGCAATTACGCCATGGAGCTTTACTACCTGTTTGCGAGCTGCATCTTAGCGATGATTTACTGATTCGCTGTAGTGCCCGCATCCGCGCATTCCGTATCGCTCGCTCACGGCACCGCAGCACTCTCGTAAGCGTTGAGTTTATAGATTTAAACGCAGAAAGCCGACATCAACTACAACAGTTTTTGTATAAGATCACACATTCAGAACAAATAAGATCACAACAATTTGAACTAGATGAACAATCCGAACTCATATAACGCGCACCCAAATATAAATGATTTAGCAATTTTAAAATTGCCTTATAGCTCTACAGAATCGTTTATAAGTTTCACAATTTATATTTCAGCTACAACATAATTTATAAATATGTCATTCTGCCTACCAAAGGAAAATAGCAACGCAGAACGAGAACAGCATCGCAATTAAATATGGGTTGTTAACAATAGATTCACTATAATTAAAATACGTACAACACCACGAGAAAAATATGTTATCCGCCAATGAATTGCTAGAGCTTGACCGCGAATATATTTGGCATCCATACACGTCGTTTACTAACCCCTCAGCTGTTTTACCTGTGCGTAGCGCACATGGCGTGCACCTTGAATTAAGTGATGGCCGTGCATTAATTGATGGAATGTCGTCGTGGTGGAGTGTGCTGCACGGATATAACCACCCGTATATTAATAAAGCAATTACTGATCAAGTTAGTCAACTTTCACACGTTATGTTTGCTGGTTTTACCCATGAGCCCGCTGCAATTTTGGCAAAAAAACTCGTTGACATAACACCGACAGGATTAAATAAAGTTTTTTTTTCTGATTCCGGTTCCGTCGCTGTTGAAGTTGCACTCAAGATGGCAATTCAGTACTGGTACTCGCAAGGTCAAGCGCAGCGTACAACATTTTTGTCACTTAGAAATGGTTACCATGGCGACACATTCGGCGCTATGAGTGTATGTGATCCTTATTCGGGTATGCATCATCTATTCAACCAAAGCCTCTCGCGTCATTTATTTGCCGAGGCGCCAAGCTGTGGTTTTAATGATAAGTGGGATGAGCGTGGCTTCACTAACTTCTCGACCCTGCTACAGCGCAATCGCCAAAAGGTCGCAGCTGTCATTTTAGAACCTATTGTTCAGGGTGCAGGTGGAATGAGGTTTTATTCGCCGATTTATTTACAGCGTGTGCGCAAAATTTGCGATGACATGGAAGTATTGTTAATTGCCGACGAAATTGCCACAGGCTTTGGTCGCACCGGTAAATTATTTGCTTGTGATCATGCCAATATAAGCCCCGACATTATGTGCATAGGCAAAGCCTTGACCGGAGGATACATTACTCTCGCCGCTACCTTGTGCAATGATAAAGTGAGCAATGGTATTTGCCGCGGCGGAAAAGATATCTTTATGCATGGCCCAACCTATATGGCTAATCCACTCGCCTGTGCTGCGGCTAACGCCAGTATTGATTTACTATTAAAAAATGATTGGCAGAAAAAAGTTAACGCGATTTCCGCACAATTAACAACCGAATTGGAACCCTGCCGAACGCTAAAAGCCGTTGCAGATGTTAGAGTACTGGGTGCTATAGGCGTTGTGGAATTAAAAGAAGTTGTTGACCTTGCCAGTTTACAACCACAATTTGTAGAGCAAGGTATTTGGGTTAGGCCCTTTGGTAAACTGGTTTATATAATGCCGCCGTTTATTATTAGCCCCACCGAACTGCAGAAATTAACCAGTGGAATTTTTAATGTTGTAAGCAAGCTCTAGCTTTAAGCGAAAAAAACTGCGCAAAATAATTTTTAATAAAAAACTTACTAAAACAACAGTTATTAAGAAAAAAGTCCGCCAAATAATGATCACCGAATCGAATGGTGATTACTTAAGGCATCGCTTCAATTTTTAATGATTCATTTTAAACGATAGTCGTCATTTTCGCGAAGCCGGATGACGAGCTTAGATTAACTAACTACCATTCATCACTGAATCTTTTTAATTCCCACTGCCGCGCGAATTTCCTCTAATAACGGCCTACTATAGCTACGTGCTTTAACTGCACCAGCTTGCAATATTTCTTCAATATGTACAGGATTAGCAAGCAATGCCTCGTATTTTTCACGGGCATCCCCCACCTGATTATTAATTAATTCAAACAATTGTTTTTTTGCTTCGCCCCAGGCAATACCATCGGCAAAAGCCTGACGCATTTCAGCGGTTTGCAACGGCGTCGCAAAGGCTTGCCAAATTTGAAATACCGCAGAAGTGTCTGGATCTTTCGCCTCACCTGGCTCAAGCAAATTGGTGACAACTTTATTGATGGATTTTTTTAATTGTTTTTCGGGTAAAAATAATGGAATGGTATTGTTGTAACTCTTACTCATTTTACGGCCATCTAATCCCTGCAGTAAGGCTACGGTGTCATCCACCTGAGCTTCTGGCAATACAAAATGTTCACCGTAGTGATGGTTAAACCGCGCAGCAATATCACGAGCCATTTCAACATGCTGAATTTGATCTTTACCGACGGGCACTTTTTGCGCGTTGAACATTAATATATCTGCAGCCATTAAAATGGGATAAGAATACAAACCCATAGTAATGCCAAAATCCAGGTCTTCTCCGGCTTCTTTATTAATATCAACCGCACCTTTATAAGCATGGGCGCGATTCATCAATCCCTTGGCCGCCATACAGGTTAACATCCAACACAATTCAGGAATTTCCGGCACGTCAGATTGTCGGTAAAAAATGGCGTTATCAGTATCCAGACCTAGCGCTAACCAGGTCGCCGCAATCTCGCGCGTGGATTGGTGAACTAGAATAGGATCATGACATTTAATTAACGCATGAAAGTCGGCTAAAAAATAAAAAGATTGCACTTCTGCACGCTGACTCGCCGCAATGGCAGGACGAATGGCCCCAACATAATTACCCAAATGGGGGGTTCCGGTAGTGGTAATGCCAGTCAAAACACGTTGTTTATTCATAATTATTCTACTTTGCTATAGCAATTAAATTTACGCACCACCTCATCGCGAGCTGGCTTGTTTGTTATAAGGTTTAAACCCAATGAATAAACGAAACCTATACAAAATAGCCATGCATAAAAAATCACATAGCTACCCTATATTTATTAGGAATTCTGATGCAGATTTGCGTCTTTTAAAATTAAAGCATCAAAGCCAGCCTGATTTAATAGTTGGGCTGCAACATCAGTGCGGCGCCCGGCATCATCGGCTATGACATAAATAATACCAACCTCCAACTGCGGTAAAACTTTACGCAATTGATTAAGCGGGATATTGCGGCTGTTAGGTACCGATTGAAAACGACGTTCCAACGCTAAACGAACATCAAGAATTTGATAACGATTTTCTTTCTTAGCGATGTTTTCTTGCAACTCTTCAAAACTAATAAACCGACGCACAGGTTCTTGCAGAAGAGTAATGAAATCTTCTTTTACCAAACGCATTAATTTTCCCGCTGTAAGCATTTTTACGGTGGCATTGCGCGTCGTATCACCTACCAGGGCTTCTTCACCAAAATAGTCGCCAGGTCGCAAAGCCGCAAGCAAGTTACCTTGCTTATCCAATACCGTTGCGCTGCCAGATTCCAACACATAAAAATAATCGCCGCGCTCGCCTTCTCTAAGCACGACTTCATCAGCAACAGTTTTGTGTGATTTAAAGCGAATAAATAATTGGCGAATATTGCCTGGTGGAATTTTATTAAATAATGGCGAAGCTAGCAGGCTCGACATCCAATCGCCCTCCTCCATCCCCTCAGGTAACAGGTCTTCTGAATCCTCATCATTACCGCTTTCACTCCAGGCCATCACCAAATCGAGAAAATCGCGTTCCACCATCAACACCGTGACAGCCGACTTGGCAATCGCAGATACTAGCGTTGGCGATGGGCTATGCAGTGCAAAACGATACAGCTCCTCCTCACTGGAAATAGACTCAACAGCAAATTGCGCATCGATTAAATCGACATTGCCTTCTAACAAATAGAAAACTTCATTGAGCTCGCGGCCACGTTTAAATACTATTGCGCCTTTCTCAAACGTTTTGATGCTGGCTTTTTCAATAATTTGATTTAGGTATTCAAACGGTAGCGTATTAAATGGAGCAAATTTAGCCAATAATTCGTGGGTAAGTTCCATAACAGTTCCAGAGTCACGCGTGACTGCGATGTTTACACTAGGCCTTGAATTATAGACACCCTGTCGCCCTAGAGGAAGAGAAGTTATTAACTCTTAGGACCAGATCACAGCGGTGAGATGTCAGTAGCCACGTCAGGCAGTAAACGGTTGCAAATGGCCATATTATCAAAACAACCTTATACAAGAGTTTGACAAATAGCATGTCAAAAAAGAACGTCGCTCAGATCATCAAAAAGCAAAACTATTGCGACATTGATAAAAAGCTGACGCAGCGCGATACAGAAAATGTGCGTCTTTAGCGCCTGCAAGCTCGCGAATAGAATGCATCGCAAAGGTAGGCACCCCAACATCAATGGTTTTTACCCCCACTTCAGCCGCAACAATGGGCCCTATAGTACTACCACAACCCATATCGGTACGTGCGACAAACATCTGCAGGGGAACTTGTGCCTGACTACACAGAAGCTGAAAAAAACCGCTGGTTTCACTGGAAGTCGCGTAACGTTGATTAGCATTGATTTTTATAACGGGACCGCAGTTCAGCAATGGGCCATGATTTTCGTCATGCTTGTCCATAAAATTGGGATGAATACCATGAGCGTTGTCAGCAGAAACCATAAAAGAACGCTCGATGGTTCTTACTCGAGTTTCAAAGTCCGGTATTAGGCGCTCTAAAAAATGGTCAAGCATTGGCCCATTAGCGCCACAGCAAGAGGTACTGCCCACCTCCTCATGATCCGTGCAGATTAGTAAGCTCGACACGTCTGGATCGGCTTGCAATAGCGCTTGCAAACCAACATAACAACTTAACAAATTATCCAGGCGTGCGCTGGCAATAAAGTCTTGCTGTAACCCCACCAACGCCGGAGCTTGAGTGTCGTACAAACTTATTTCGTAATCCAATACTTGGGCGATATTCAGTTGCGGATACTGATGTGTTAACTGTTTGAATAAGATATTTTTAAACGCTGGTGCATTATTTTGTTCTGATAAAGGTATTTGTAAGAGTAAAGGCACAATGTCTTTTTGAGGATTAATGTAGCGAGCATTATTAACCTCACGATCCAAATGAATTGCCAAGCTTGGTACTACGGCGATAGGTGCTTTAAAATCAACTAACCTACTTTGGACAGTATTTTCATGGGTGCGATAGGTTACGCGTCCAGCCAATGATAAATCGCGATCAAACCAGGGCGCTAAGAGCGCACCGCCATAGACTTCCACGCCTAATTGAAAATACCCTTTACGATTGAGTTCGGGTTGTGGTTTTACTTTTAAACAAGGACTATCAGTATGTGCACCGAACATACGAATACCGGTTTCAAGTAACGGATTTTTTCCGTACACAAAAGCAATAATGGATGAATCATTGCGTGTCACAAAATAGCGTTTACCGGAACACAAATCCCACGCATCAACTTCGACTAATTGCTCAAACCCAGCGGCACCTAAGATATTTGCAATGGTTTGCGTTGCATGAAATGGCGTTGGTGATGCCTGTAAAAATTGCAGCATTTGTTGATTAAATTCTGTATCCGTTAACAATAATTTCATAACGCTCAGCTCATGAATTAATTTATAAATTTGTCACTGGCAAGGAGCGAATCCGCTGTCTTTTTTGCCAGGAGATAGAATTACGTAAATAGACTAGCTCTGCATCCATAATGGAAATTTGACCATTGCTGTTAAAAATATCAACCGCCAGTGCCGCTATATCTTTGGCATTAGGATGAGCGTCTAAAATAAGAGTTGCTGGAACAATTGGACCTAAATCAGCATAGTGCCAACCTGGGCCAATAGCGATAAAGTTTTTCTGTAGCGCTGCAACAAGCTTGTGCTCACACACTAACGCAGGCTTCATTACATATTCATCGTCCAAGGCTTGCGGCATGGCATTAGCGCTGAATAGCCCCCAATAAATTTCTTCCATCCTTGCATCCAGGGCCACCAATAAAGGTAAATTATTATTGTTTAAGAACAAGGTTTGGTTTGGCGATTGGGCGACAAAGCCACGGGCCATCGCCTGTAAAGTAGAGACAGGGATTACCGGTAAATGACTACCGAATGCCAAACCTTGAACGACCCCCATACAAATACGCAAGCCGGTAAAAGACCCTGGACCTCGCCCATAGGCAATAGCATCCAAATCCTGCAGACTACACTGTGCCTGCCGTAAAATTTCATCCACCATGGGCAATAAACGTTGCGTGTGGCTTTTCGCAGCTAATTCAAAAATATGAATGATTTCGCCATCAATGTGCAAGGCGACAGAACAAGCATCGGTGGAAGAGTCCAGGGCGAGAATTTTAGTCATAGGTTTTTCAATATCTACAGAAACAGTTTGTAACTATTGTAAGGGCGCTGCTTGCTGCACCCTTTGTATTTCTTAAATGGCGACCGCCTCTAAGGAGGTCAATGGGCGCAGCAAGCGGCGCCCCTATGGGAAATAGGGAATTAGATGCAATTGAGTGTTATAAATCAGCGATAACATAAAAACTATTTTATTGGTATTTTCCTGGATAAAAAATAGGCTCACAGGGAGCCTATTTTTCGCAAGCTTTTGCAGTTTAGCCCAACACTGACAATAACTGCTTGCGAATGTCGTCTACGCTACCTACGCCGTCAATTCGACAATATTTAGGTGCATTTTTATTGCCTGCATCCACTAAATTTTGATAAAAACCCACCAGCGGTTTAGTTTGCTCATGGTAGACCTTCAAACGTTTGCGCACGGTTTCTTCCAGGTCATCAGGGCGCTGCACTAAAGGCTCACCCGTTATATCATCATGCCCTTCATTTTTGGGGGCGTTGTAAATGACATGATATACGCGACCTGAAGCTTCATGGACACGACGCCCACTTAAACGCTTTACGATTTCCTCATCAGGAACATCGATTTCAATGACATGGTCAATAACAACCCCAGCATCTAACAACGCTTCCGCTTGGGGAATAGTGCGAGGAAAACCATCGAATAAAAATCCATTTCGGCAATCGCTTTGGGCAATCCGCTCTTTTACCAGACCAATAATTAAATCGTCAGACACCAGGCCACCGGACGCCATGATATCTTTTGCCTGCAAACCCAAAGAAGTGCCTGCTTTAACTGCTGCGCGCAACATATCACCAGTAGAAATTTGCGGTATTCCAAATTTCTCCATAATCAGCTGCGCCTGAGTACCTTTACCTGCACCCGGTGCGCCCAACAAAATCACTTTCATTACGGATTGCCTCTTAAATTTTATTCACTGCCAACCAATACACAATACAAATGCATAATAGTGCCAAAAAGGCGATACGATACACGGCCAGACCGCCAATCACAACCTTTGGCGCCATTTCCCAAACTTGTGATACTAGTAGGGTAATAGTCAACATGACCAAAATAACGTTTATTATTTACAAAAAAGAAAAACGCTATTACTATCCTAATTAAATTGATTTTTAATTAAATCTATCCCTAAATTAACACAATAAAAGTAAAATAATTTCAAATACAGAGAGTCACATAATGGCCACTAAGGTAGAGCTTGATGAATACGATCGCAAAATCTTACGTGCCTTGCAAGAAAATGCTGACTTTTCTATGGCAGATTTAGGTAGCCTGGTTGGCCTATCCCACACTCCCTGCTGGCGGCGTCTTAAACGTCTGGAAGCAGAAGGCGTTATCCGTAGTAAAGTAACATTATTGGATGCCAAGAAAATTGATTTGAGCGTGCGCGTACACGCTTTTGTCACAGCCAAAAACCATGATGAAGAAGCGCTCAGCACTTTTGAAGCAGCGGTACAAGTCATTCCCGAAATTATGGAATGTTATTCAACGAGCGGCGACAAGGATTATGTTTTACAGATTGTTACCAACAGTGTTGATGATTATGATCAGCTGCTGCGCAAAACCTTATTGAAACTACCTAATGTGGGTAGCATTCATTCCACTTTTTCCCTCAAGCAAATTAAATATACAACCCAGTTACCTCTTTAATATCTTATTCTCAACCTTTTAACTCTATTCAACTTTTTAATTAAGGTTACCCGTACATAAATATTTAATATTCACATAATCTTCAATTCCATAACGTGAACCTTCCCTGCCCCAGCCAGATTGTTTTACACCACCAAAGGGTGTGGCTGCATTTGATAAGATTCCTTCATTGATACCCACCATACCCACTTGCAATTGTTCCGCCACTCGCCAAATTCGTGCGTGATCTTGTGTATAAAAATAACCGGCCAGACCAAACTCCGTGTCATTGGCTAAGGCAATAACTTCTTTCTCACTGGTAAATTTAATCAGCGCGGCTACCGGGCCAAATATTTCTTCCTTGCATAAACGTGCGTCGGATGTAACATCGATCAGCAACATCGGCGAACAAAAATAATCGGCATTAAGATTTACTGCCAACGAAAACTCACCGATATTTATTTTTTTTGCACCACGAGACAAGGCATCATCCACCAGGCTTGTTATTTTTTCTATGGCAGCAGGTGAAATTAATGGACCAAGCGTAGTTACTTCATCAAGCCCATTGCCAACAACCAAGTGTGTTATTTTTTGCGAAAATTTTTCCAAAAATTCATCGTAAATATCCGCGTGAATATAAAAACGGTTTGCGCAAACACAAGTTTGCCCGGCATTACGAAATTTCGATGCCATAGCTCCCACGACAGCCGCATCAACATCCGCGTCTTCAAACACAATAAAAGGTGCATTGCCACCCAATTCCATGGTAATTTTTTTTACACTAGGCGCACACTGCTGGATTAATTTTTTACCAACTGCAGTTGAGCCGGTAAAAGTTAATTTTCTTACCAGAGGATGACCACATAATTCATTGCCAATGGCAACCGCATCTTCGCCGCAAATAATATTTAAGACACCGGCAGGCACACCCGCTTGCTCCGCCAGGACCGCAAGTGCTAAGGCCGAAAGTGGTGTCTGTGCCGCAGGTTTTGCCACGACCGTACAGCCCGCAGCTAAGGCTGGCGCTAATTTTCGCGCGAGCAAGGCGCAAGGAAAGTTCCAGGGCGTAATGGCCGCAACCACACCCACAGGTTGTTTAATGGTGATGATTCGTTTGTCGTGGCTCAATGGCGCAATCACATCGCCATAAATACGCTTGGCCTCTTCAGCAAACCATTCAATATAACTTGCGCCATAAGCAATTTCGCTATGGGCTTCAGCAAGTGTTTTACCTTGTTCACTGGTAAGGATTAAGGCTAAATCTTCCTGGTTATCGACAATCAAATTAAACCAGTTACGTAAAATATTGCTGCGCGCCTTAGCCGTTTGGTTTGCCCATTCTTGTTGGGCGACCGCAGCTGCTTCTATTGCCCGGCGAGTTTCATCCGTGCCCGCATCCGCTACCTGAGCAATGACGTTTCCTGTAGCAGGATTTATCACTGCAAATTGTTTCTTGTTGTTCGCAGCTACCCACTCACCATTAATAAATAGTTGATCGCGCAACAACAATGGATTTTTTAAAGGAATCACAAACATACCTGACGTAAAAATTAATCGGAAAAATTATTTACCGCTCATCAACATTTATAATGGGTTGCAAGTATTTTATTTGTGGAGCTTCTGTTTACTTGTGGAGCTTCAGGCTTACCTTTATCAAACGTTTATTTTTCATCGCCAGCACCACGAATTCAACCTCACCCAAGGTCACTCGATCACCCACGACTGGTTGTCTGTATTTGCTGTAAATGTAACGGGCAATACTCCAGTTCGCCATCTCAGGTGGTACTGGAAAGTTGTAGACCATACTGAGCTCTAACAGCTTTGCTCGCGATGTAATGACAAACTCGCCAAAGAAAGCCTGCACCGATAAACGATCGGTTTCTTCCATGCCAACTAACAATTTATCCAACGCATCCAAGTCTTTGGGAACACTCAATAAAAAAATATGATCGTTGGGGTGAAACTTTTCTTCTGGATTCAGCTGAACCGGATTCCCGTCACGCAATAAACAAAGCAATTGCACTTTATTGGGCAAATTCAAATTACCTATGGTTCGCCGCAATGCAGGGCTTCCAGTGGCCAATTTATAACCGACAAATTCGTGACCAAGCTGTCCCGGCATACCCAATTCTACCCTCTGTACTCGCGAGCTACTCATGGGCACATTCAGGTTTAACCTGCGTGCGAGCGGCCCCACGGTCCAACCTTGCATCAGCAGCGAAATAAGGACGATAAAAAATGCGATGTTGAAGAAAAAATTCCATTCAGCAACGCCAGCCAACCACGGAAACATTGCCAATACTATGGGTACAGCACCGCGTAAACCTACCCAACTAATAAAAAACTTTTCTTGCCACGAAAATTGAAAAGGGAATAAACACACCCATACCGCTAGGGGCCGCGCAATAAACATCAACACCAACGCTACTAACAATGCACTGCTGGCATAACCCAACAGCTGATGCGGCGAAACCAATAGTCCTAACATCAAAAACAAACTAATTTGCGCAAGCCAGGCAAAGCCGTCGTGAAAACGTTGGATATTAAATAAACCGCGCGTAACACGATTACCCACCATCAGTCCTGCTAAATACACTGCGAGAAAACCGCTGGAATGTAAAACTGCAGCCAACCCGAAAATAAAAATACCACCAAATAATGCCAACAACGGATATAACCCGGGGCTAAGCGATAACCGTTCAATACTCCATGCAAGAATTCTCCCGCCGACAATTCCTACCAATGAACCCACGCCCATTTCCCAAACAAAATCACCCAACATCAGCCAACTAAACTCAGCCTGCTTGGTCATAATTTCCACCAACATAATGGTGAGAAATACTGCCATAGGATCATTTAGGCCGGATTCAATTTCAAGGGTCGCACCCACACGCGACTTAAGGGCCAACCCTTGCATGGTAAGCACCGAAAAAACGGCTGCCGCATCGGTTGATCCCACAATCGCCCCGAGCAATAAACCATGTACCCATGAAAGTTCTAAAATCCATGCCGCCAACGCGCCGCAAACGCCGACCGTAATGACCACACCCAGGGTTGCGAGAGAGAGTGCAGGCTTAAGGCCAACCCGAAATAAGTGAATCTCAGTACGCAAACCGCCATCAAACAAAATGACTGCCAATGCCAGGGTACCCATAAAATAGGCAGCTTTAACATTTTCAAAGTGGATCCCAAAAAAACCATCCTCACCGACCAACATGCCAATAATCAAAAACACTAATAACAGCGGCATCCCCATACGGGGAGACAAAGTACTCGCCAGAATACTGATAATAAACAGCGCCCCGCCAAAGAGCATAAATTGATTCAGCACTTCCATTAAGAAATCTCGATAAAACAACTAGTTATTAAGGATATTACTACAATCATAGCGCAAAGTTTGAAAAGCTTTTTTTAGCCTTGCCAGCTTTTTTTAAAGAGCTTCCAGTGCCATCCTGCTATGATCCCACTTACTATTCTTTGCTATAAAGTTGTTAACTATGCTCAATAAAGACGCCTTGTCACAATTAGCTCAATTAAAAAGCAACTTGGCTGCTAAACAAGTCGCTAGCCCAGTCGTAAAGCAACCTATCGCCACCCCGGAAATTGTTCCGGATCTAATTCAAAGTACAAATCAGAGTTCGAGTCAAAGTATCGCTCAGGCCTCACCACAAGACATCGCTAAAGATCTCAATCAAGGAATCGTTCGCAGCACCACAAAACGTTTTGGTTTTGTACTGCTTGATGATGGCCGTGAAGCGTTTTTAGACCCAGAGCAAATGATGCGCGTATTGCCCGATGATCGTGTAGAAGTTGCAATAACCACTAATAAAAAAGACCAGTTAGAAGCGCGCTTAATAAAACTCATTAGCAGCTCGCTGAAAGAGTTTGTAGGGCGCTATGTCAATAAAGGTAATAATGATTTTGTTGAACCGGACGCGACCAATTTTAACCGTTGGTTATTTATTCCCCCCCAAGCGCGCAAAGGTTTTAGTGTTGGCGATTTAATTCACTGCACCATTTCCCGCCACCCTTTCAACGATGGTAAAGCGCAAATACATATTATTAATCGCCTCGGCAAAGCCGATGAACCCGGTGTTGAAAGTCGTTACACCATCGCCAAATATAAATTACCCAACGAATGGGTTGCTACAGCACAAGCACAAGCTAACAGCATCAATTGGTCGCCATTGACATTTGAATCTGGTGCGTTGGATTTAACACATTTGCCATTCGTCACTATAGATTCGGAAAATACGCGCGATATGGACGACGCAATTTACATTACTAAAAACGCAAGTGGCTGGGAATTAATTACCGCAATTGCCGACCCCAGCAAGCATATTGATATTAATAGCCCCTTGGAAATATCAGCGCGAGTACGTGCCAGCACCGTATATTTACTGGGGCAATCTATTACCATGTTGCCGACGGAATTATCACATGATACCTATTCCTTAGTTCCAGAACAAAAGCGCGCAGCATTAATTTGCAAAATGCAAATTGCAGCAAGTGGCGAAATCACACACTACGAATTTGCTGAAGCGCAAATTCGCTCGCAACAAAAACTAAGCTATCAAGCAGTCGCGGATCATTTGAACGGTGTAAAAACCTCCAGTGATACCGAGCTTGTAACAACTGAAGCGATTCAGAACTTGCTCAACGAGCTGAAAGATTTTGCTCAGGCTCGCGCAAATTATCGCTTGGAAAACGCGTTAGTTATGGATGAAAAAGCCGATTACTTTTTTATTCTCAATGATCAGAAAAAAATTGATCACGTCGATAAGCGCGAACGTAATATCGCTCATCGTATGATTGAAGAAGCGATGCTAGTCACTAACATTTGCGCAGGTGAACTATTTGTAAAAAATCCGGGCTACGGTATTTTTTCCACGCACGTTGGTTTTCGCCCCGAGCGTCTAAACGATGCCATCCAATTAATTACTGAAGACCGCCCGGATTTAATTGCGGCAGGTTTAAGTGCAGGCGATTTAACCAAGCTTGAAAAATTCCAACAACTGTTTAAAGAACTACGTACTAACCCAACACATAATCCCAAAAGTGCTGCCCTATTATCTTTATTGCAGCGTATGTTGCAGGCTGGCTCGCTTTCATTCGAGCCCATCCCGCATTTTGGTTTAGGCTTTCCCGCTTATGCCATGGTGACATCGCCCATTCGCCGTTATAACGATTATTACAATCACATTGCGATCAAACACATTTTGCGCGGTTTACCAAAAGTTGAAATTAATCGCGAATTGCCAGCACAATTACAGGAAACAATAAACGTTGGCCGTCAGGCCTGTCGTTATTTAGAGCTCTGGTTGTGTAGCCAATTTATGGCGCAACACTTGGACACATTGCATATCGGCACTATTGCACTGGTTAATTCCAACGGCATTGGCGTACGTCTCGACGACTTGGGCATTGAAGGTTATGCCATGCTTGCGCCTAAAGACGGCGATGTAAAAGCAAAATTTGATTCACGTCGACTGAGCTTAACCATTGAGGAAAAAACCTATCGCCTCGATGAAAAGGTCTATGTATTAGTGAAAGAAGTGGATGTCGATAAACGCAAAGTTGCGCTGGAAGTGGTGAATGAAGAAACTGCCGCACGATTAAGTGCGTGGATGTAGGTTAATGCAGCCTAACGTCATTCTTTTCACGCAAGGATGACGACTCCCATAAATAGGAGATTTAACATCATGAGTAAAAATTACTGGCTCTTTAAAGCGGAACCACATATTTATGGTATAGAACACCTTGCCGCCGCGCCCGATAAAATCGGTCGATGGGACGGCATTCGTAACTATCAAGCCAGAAATTTTTTACGCGATCAGGTTGCATTAAATGATGAAGTATTTATTTATCACAGCAGCTGTAAAAACGTCGGCATAGTTGGCACGGCAAAAGTTGTAAAAACCGCCTATCCCGACCCCACACAATTTCATCCCGAAAGCGATTATTACGACCCCAAAGCCACACACGAAAACCCGCGCTGGGTTTCGGTGGATATTCAAGTACAGAAAATATTTCCAAATTTAATTTCCCTGGCAGAAATAAAACAACAACCGGCATTACAAGAAATGGTTTTGTTGAAACAAAGTCGGTTGTCTACGCAACCTGTTACTAGTGCAGAGTGGAAGTTTATATTGGGATTGACTTAATCTACATAAAAATCAAGCGCTCCGCATAAAAAGGCCGATCAGATGATCGGCCTTTTGCTTAAGCGAATTTTTAGTTACACGAAATAAATAGCCTAGTGATTGAGTTCACTAAGAATTAAACTATGAAGTTGAGGGGCAACAAGATTTGATCCATTGATGCTTAAATGATTATCATCTCTATAAAGAACACCCCCATCCATAGCTCCATAACAATCATTTTTATCACAGAAGAATGGAGAAGGATCAAACACAACAACTTCCGGAAAGTTACTTAAAACGTCTTTAACCCAATTTCTATAGATAAGATATTCGGAATTAACACTCTCTAAAGTTCTACTGCAGGATTTTTTATTTTTAGCAAGCGTGATTGGTCTTAAATTATCTAAACACGACTTTGGATCGTAGCGCAGAGTTGGGTTTGGCAACACATAAATAATGCGCTTACCCGCCAGGGTAAGTTTCTGTAACGTATTAGACATAGCTTCTAGAAAGATTTGATGCGTATCGGATCTTTCTAGATTATTAATATCCCACATCTTGATGGAATTATTAGGATCAGTAATGCTCGCAAGGGCCAAAGACGCAAGAACTACAACTTTTATATTTTGATTAGTGACAGCATAATCAAGCGCTTGATTGGTCATCAAATAGTTGTTAAGCCTGATTTCATCACCTATATCTGTGGTGCGAACATTATAGAATGGTGCCGCCAAACTCGCAGAAAGCATTAGCGTATTCATATCATCGTATCCCGCTAAACCAGGAAACAAACTTAAATTCATGCTATCGCCTATTAATAGCACATTAGGTGTACCCTCTTTTTGGAGGTAGCAGAAGTTGTCGTCTCTTATTATTGACGAGATGGTCAACCTATCAGGGAACATACTGCGACAAAGCGCTATTTGTTTATCATTGCCAACAGGAATCTCCCATCCTAGTTGGCTGGAATTATGAAGAATCTTTTTAGCCGCAGGTGACTGGATATTGAACAGAAATACATAGTAGGCAAGGCCGCCAACGAATGCCATAAGAACCACAAGCACTACTACTTTAGCCCTCTCGTGCTTACCCAGTCGCACAGGACGCTCGATAAGCTTATAGGTCAGCCAAGCAAATAGCACTGACAGAACAACAGCCGTAATACGGATGCTCGGACTTGGTATTTCACTCCCAAC
This sequence comes from Pseudomonadota bacterium, assembly GCA_040385335.1. Taxonomy (GTDB): domain Bacteria; phylum Pseudomonadota; class Gammaproteobacteria; order Pseudomonadales; family Cellvibrionaceae; genus Cellvibrio. The sequence continues at coordinate 28,715 of JAZKHP010000059.1, read as the reverse complement.
TATCCTGGCAAAAGACAGTAACGGCCAGTGCCATAGGTACAGAGGAAAGCTGATCAAGCCAAACCAAATAGCAAGCTTGTTTGACAAGATTGTGCGATTAACCCAAGCGTCAGGGCCTGCTGTAATTATTAGTACAGCACTTAATACTGGTACTAAAGCCCACTTACCTGGAAAGCTTAACTCCTTATTAATTTGCCAAAATCCATATACCAACAAGAATAAGCCAATGAACGAGACAAGATTGCATAGAGTCTTGCCATCTACCGCTTGCTTCTCACTATAAACAATCGCAGCAAGCCAGCCATCTAGCTTATTTTTGACGCTTGCGAATGCGCCCGTCTTATACAAGGTAACCCAAGCCAGAAAACTTCCGCATAACAATTCCCAAAATCTTGTTTGCGGTGAGTAAAAGGTAGCGACACCATCTTGTTGAATACCCTTAATATTCAACATAAACGAAACAATGGCCACAAGAATAGTTATCGTGAAAAGATTAAATTTTCGCTTCCAGGCAAACCATAATAAGAGCGGCCAAACTATATAAAACTGCTCTTCAATACCCAAGCTCCACAAATGTAGCAATGGCTTAGTTTCAGCTGAGTTATCAAAGTAACCGACCTCACTCCACAGCACATGGTTCGAAACAAAGCCAGCACCAGCAGCAATGTGCTTTCCTAACTGCTTAAACTCATCAGCAAGTAAAGCAAACCAACCAAAAGCAAAACAAGCAATCAATACGAGAATAAGCGCAGGAAATATGCGCTTAATACGGCGAGCATAAAACTCGCTAAAACTAAAAGTACCTCTATCCAAACTCTCAAATATAATCGTAGATATGAGATAACCTGAAATTACAAAAAATACATCAACCCCAATAAACCCACCTTTTATCGAACTTGGGAATGCGTGAAAAACGACCACCGCTAACACGGCAACGGCGCGCAAGCCGTCGATGTCTGGGCGGTACTTCGGATGTGAAAGGTGTGGTTGTTGCACTGTCATTGCGCTCCATTTCCTTGCTTGTAATTTATAGTTAAATTTTTTATAGAAGTTATATGTAGGAAACAATAACCCGCGTGCAATGCTTCAAAAAAAGCATCGCCTGTATGTTGCAAACCATGGGAAATTTAACTCTCACAGGCGATTAAAAGTTACAAATAAGGCCAATCATTTGATCCGTTTTTTTGTAAAAAAAACCAGGGAAACATTTACCGTCGTGCCATCATTATTATTTATTTTTTTAATTTTTACTGAAAGTGTAGATTTTCTGTTCATCATTTCCTTACTTATCCAAGCTTCGCTATTTTTACTGCAATTTCGCAAATAAGATTAAAGCCAAGGTGCCAACAATATTCTTTATGAGGCATCTAATTCTTAATTTTTTCTTAATTTAATAGAATTTATGACGAAGGGTAGCGATACGATTATCAGCAAACAACTTTTACAAAACCGCTATGAAACCCCAGTTTTTTTGGCGACATTATGCCTCGATTTGGAGCAACCAAATACTAACTAACAAAGAATACATAGATGATTGGTTTTTGACTCATCACATTGAAGTGGAAAAAATCAACTTTTTAGAGAGGCTCAGAAAATCTGAACGCCTCAAAAAAGCGACATAAACAGCAGAGTGAAACTTATACAAATAAAACACTTATCAAACCAATGGCTTAAATTTCTTTTTTATTCCCATTCAATAGTCGCAGGCGGTTTGCTCGACACATCATAACAAACGCGCGACACACCAGAGATTTCATTAATAATTCGGTTAGACACCTTCTCTAACAACTCATAAGGCAAATGTGCCCAACGTGCTGTCATAAAATCTACAGTTTCCACTGCACGTAAAGAGATAACCCATTCGTAGCGACGCGCATCACCAACGACGCCTACTGATTTCACCGGCAAGAAAACCGCGAAGGCTTGACTGGTTTTTTGATACCAATCAGCAGCGTGTAATTCTTCAAGAAAAATAGCATCAGCTTCACGCAAAATATCTGCATATTCTTTTTTCACTTCGCCGAGTATACGCACACCTAAACCCGGACCAGGGAACGGATGGCGGTATACCATAGTGTAGGGCAAACCCAATTCCAAACCGATTGCCCGCACTTCGTCTTTAAATAATTCACGCAGTGGCTCTACTAATTTAAAAGCCATATCATCCGGTAAACCACCGACATTGTGATGCGATTTAATAACATGGGCTTTGCCAGTTTTCGCGGCGGCAGATTCAATGACATCCGGATAAATAGTGCCTTGCGCAAGCCACTTTACATCTTTTAATTTAGTTGCTTCAGTATCGAATACATCGATAAAAGTACCACCGATAATTTTGCGTTTTTTCTCGGGGTCTTTTTCACCAATTAATTTACTTAAAAATTGTTCTTGGGCATCGGCACGTATAACCCGCACCCCCATATTTTTGGCAAACATATCCATCACTTGATCGCCTTCATTTTTGCGCAACAAACCATTGTCGACAAAAACACAGGTGAGTTGTGGGCCTATAGCTTTATGCAGCAGTGCGGCTACCACTGATGAATCTACGCCGCCGGAAAGACCGAGCAATACTTTATCGCTACCTACTTGAGCTCGTACTTTTTTAATCGCATCTTCCACGATATTGGCAGGAGTCCATAAAGATTCACAACCACAAATAGTCGAAACGAAATGTTCGTAAATGCGCTTACCTTGTAAGGTATGAGTAACTTCCGGATGAAACTGGATGCCGTAGAACTTTTTAGCTTCGTCATACATACCAGCAATAGGGCAACTTGGTGTAGAAGCAAGAATATTAAAATTCGCTGGCATTTTAGTCACTTTATCGCCGTGGCTCATCCACACATCCAATAAAGAATTACCTTCACCGTCGATATCATCTTTGACATCTTTCAACAAAGTGCTTTGACCTAGCACCTTAACTTGGGCATAACCAAATTCGCGAATATTGGACGACTCGACCACGCCGCCCATTTGCACCGCCATGGTTTGCATGCCGTAACAAATTCCCAGCACCGGAACACCCAGAGTAAAAACAACTTCTGGCGCACGCGGAGAATTTTCTTCAGTAACAGATTCTGGTCCACCCGCCAAAATAATACCGCGCGGATTGTAATCACGAATGTCAGCTTCGCTCATATCCCACGCGCGAATTTCAGAAAACACACCAATTTCACGCACACGCCGTGCAATAAGCTGGGTGTATTGCGAACCGAAATCCAAAATAAGAATGCGCTGTGCGTGAATATCGTGAGTCATGCTAGTTCCTGAAAAATAAACAAAAGATAAATAAAAATGAATTCAGTTAAATGAAAAAACTCGGGCGAACCCGAGTTTTTATCAGAAAAAAAATATTAGAAAACTAACGTCCACCCACCGGATAATTCGGTGCTTCTTTGGTAATTTGCACATCGTGCACATGGCTCTCGCCCATCCCCGCAGAAGTAACACGAACAAACACTGGTTTGTTACGCATAGCTTCCAAATCGGCACAGCCGGTGTAACCCATGGCCGAACGAACACCGCCCATCATTTGATGCACTATGGCACTCAGCGAACCCTTGTAAGGCACGCGACCTTCAATACCTTCCGGCACTAACTTTTCTGCGCCTTCGTTAGCATCCTGGAAATAACGATCACTGGAACCCTGGGTTTGCGCCATAGCGCCGAGTGAACCCATACCGCGATAAGCTTTATAGGTACGACCTTGAAACAACTCTACTTCACCGGGTGCTTCTTCAGTACCGGCAAACATCGAACCCATCATAACTGCATGAGCTCCAGCCACAATCGCTTTAGCGATATCGCCGGAATAGCGAATGCCACCATCGGCAATCGCAGGTACACCTGTACCTTTTAACGCAGCGACAACATTCGCAATGGCAGACACTTGCGGTACACCGACACCGCTAACAATACGCGTGGTGCAGATAGAACCTGGGCCGATGCCAACTTTAACCGCATCTGCACCCGCTGCAACCAAAGCAAGCGCGGCGTCACCGGTGGCGATATTGCCGCCTATAACTTGTATATCAGGAAATTTTGTTTTGATGGAGCGCACGCGATCGAGTACATTTTTAGAGTGACCATGCGCGGTATCGACCACCAACACATCCACTCCGGCTTCAACCAACGCCGCAACACGATCGTCAGTATCGCGGCTTGTGCCGACACTTGCACCTACGCGCAAACGACCTTCAGGATCCTTACATGCGTTAGGGAAACGCTCCGCTTTGTTCATATCTTTCACAGTAATCAAACCGCGCAACTTGAAATTGTCGTTAACGACTAACACTTTTTCGATGCGGTGTTTGTGCAACAGGTTGCGTACTTCTTCCGATGAAGCACCTTCTTTTACGGTAACTAGCTGCGACTTGGGTGTCATAATGCTGGAAACGGAAGCATCCAGATTGGTTTCAAAGCGCACATCGCGACCGGTAACAATCCCCACCAAATCGCCTTTATCCATCACTGGCACACCCGAAATATTATTTTTGCGAGTTAAAGCAATCAGGTCGCGAACCTTAGCGCTGGATTCAATAGTGATAGGATCTTTCACCACACCCGCTTCAAATTTCTTAACCGCACGCACCTCAGCAGCTTGTTCTTCGATGGACATACTTTTATGAATGATGCCAATACCACCTTCCTGCGCAATGGCAATGGCCAGGCGCGCTTCGGTGACTGTATCCATAGCCGCAGAAATCAGGGGAATATTCAGATAGATGGTGCGTGTTAATTGGGTTTTTAGAGACACGTCCTTTGGTGTTACATCGGAATAACCAGGCACCAACAAGACATCATCAAACGTTAGGGCTTCTTCAGCAATTCGCAACATAACAACCAACCTTAAACCAAAGTGAAAAATAACGAAGAATTATAGCGACTTAGCTCGCGAGGGTAAACCTAAACCTTAGCGCTATAGGGCTTAGCTGTATGCAATAGGGGATATCTCGCCTGCTTTATGTTGGCATTCGTTAGGAATTTTCAGGATAGCGAGGATTGTTGCGGATTTTTGGGAATGCCTAAACCCACTCAAAATTGGTTAAGGCTATTTCAAGCCATTAAATTCTTACTTAACTATCGGCAGTAACCTTAGTCATCGGCGCTTACTTATTATCTGTCTTTACTTATTATCCGTTCTTATTCTGTTAAGACTATTCCTTAGGAATCAGTTCACCTAAAATGCCAGCATGACAAATCCCGACTTATTTAGTACCAGCAGAGAACGCGACATTATCACGGTTAGCCAGCTTAATCGCCGCGCCCGACAACTTTTGGAAACCCACATGCCGTTGCTGTGGGTAGAGGGCGAGCTTTCCAACGTCTCTGTTCCCTCGTCCGGCCATTGGTATTTCACACTGAAAGATAATGATGCCCAGGTTCGCTGCGCCATGTTTCGCAATCGCAACATGGCCGTGCGCTTTAAACCCCAGCAAGGTCAACATGTTTTACTTCGCGCACGTGTCAGCTTGTATGAAGGCCGGGGCGATTACCAACTTATCGCCGAGCACATGGAAGAAGCTGGTGCAGGTGCATTGCAACGTGCGTTCGAAGAACTTAAAGCAAAACTCGCCAGCGAAGGCTTGTTTGATGAACATCATAAAAAGCCACTACCAACATTACCAAAACATATTGCCGTTATTACCTCACCTACAGGTGCGGCGATTCACGATATTTTAAATGTGTTAGCACGACGTTTCCCCAGCATTCCCGTCACCATCATTCCCATCGCGGTACAGGGTAAAGAATCAGCATCACAAATTGTTAAAGCTATTGAACTCGCCAACCGCGCTCGACTATCAAACGAAAAATTATTTGATGTCATTGTGTTAACCCGCGGCGGTGGTTCACTTGAAGATCTATGGTCATTCAATGAAGAAATTGTGGCGCGCGCAATTTACGCCAGCGAATTACCCATAGTCAGTGCAGTTGGTCATGAAATAGATTTTAGTATTGCGGATTTTGTAGCTGACATGCGTGCACCTACACCTTCAGCTGCCGCCGAATTAATTACCCCTGATGGCGAGGAGTGGCTAGACAAATTTATTGGTTTGGAAATATTACTTGAAGAAGCCATTGCACGAAAACTGCAACATCTCCAGCAAAAATTGCATTGGTTGCGTTCGCGCTTGCGTCACCCAAAACAAAAATTGGAACAGCAAGCACAACGCCTGGATTCGCTTGAGTTACGCCTAAAAAATACCACGCAAAAAATATTCACTGCCTATCGCAATCGTTTAGATAATTTAATTATTCGTCAAAAACCTTTGCATCCCGAACTGCGGTTACAACAACTAAAGCTTCGCCTGCAACAAGCAGAACAGGATCTTCACAAAGCACAACAATTTACGCTCGCACAAAAGCAACAAAAATTTAACGCAGCAGTGCGCATGCTCAATACACTCAGCCCGCTAAAAACACTTGACCGAGGTTATGCCATAGTCACTCCCCTAGGCTCACAAATTCCTGTCTTTAGCACATCACAAATTAACATTGGCGACGAATTAAATACCCGCGTCGCAGAAGGTGAATTAATTTGTAGAGTGGAAACTATATTGCGTTAAAAATCCTGGCTAAAAATTAAATATAAAAAGAATAGCAGGCTCCTACCCTGATCATCCTCAGCTAACTTAATAAGACTGCAAAAATAAATAAAAATATTTAACCAGGGTCATTCAGGTATGACCCAAAACCTCAGACAAATTAATGTTTCCCGCAATCACAATAATCTAATTAAAATAACGCTTCAAACGACAACGCCGCCCTGAACATCAAACACTTTACCAAATGTAATAGCGTGTAATTTGTAAGATGATTTTATTGAGCTAGGCTTTCGTTGCTCAAATAAATTATCTGTTTGCGTGTGCCTGGCACAATTCATCAGCATGAAAGTTTTGACGCCAACTGCACAATTCAACCGATACCTCCTGCCAATCAACATTAAAAAAATATTCCGTTGGAGAAAAAATGAAATCGCAATCCAAACTATCGCGCCGCGAAGCGCTAATGAATTTGGCAAAACTCAGTGCCGGTTTTTCGTTACTCAGTTTGTTCGGTGCCACTGCCCTGGCACAAAATCCTGCAGACTATCCTGTCGATTGCACTCCGCCTAAACCATCAGGCCCGGCGACACCTTTTGTGCCAGGAAAAATTGCTGCACTGCCACGCAAAAGCGCTTTCGCGTTAAGTACTCAGGAAATTGCCAGCTTGACCCTGGGGTTTCAAAAATTACGCGACCTCACCGTTTCGCAGCCCAATAACCCACTCGGATGGTTACTACAAAGCTATGTACACTGTTGGTATTGCGGTGGCGGGACCGATGGCAAAGCAGGCGAAGAAATTCACAGCAGCTGGTGGTTTTTACCCTGGCATCGCTGCTATTTGTATTTTTTAGAACGCACACTTTCCAAGCTCGCGAACGACCCCAATCTGCGCTTACCCTATTGGGATTGGAGCACGCAAAGTAACCTCACGCAAACCTTGCCAGGCATTTACAACAATAACACCAGCTCCCTTTACGATGCATTGCGCGGTGTTACCACTGGCGACATAATCCCCTCAGAATTCGTCGGCCCGCAGGCCATGTCGATTGTATTAAACGCAAGTAACTTCAGTTTATTTGGCGGCGTCGATACAACGATAAATGGTGGCCAGGCTGGGCAACTGGAGCGCATTCCCCACAACAATGTGCACAACTGGACCGGCACCGATGGCGACACACCACCCACCTACGGATCAGACATGGGCGTGTTAGCAACCGCAGCACGCGACCCGGTGTTTTTCTGTCATCATGCCAATGTCGATCGCATGTGGCCGAGCTGGCAAGCGGTTAGCACTACCCACACCAACCCGACCGACAGTAGTTGGCTAAATCACAGCTGGACTTTTTATGATGAGAATGGGGTCTGGACTTCAATTAAAGTGAGCGACGTAATTGACAGTAAAAATTTGGGTTATTTCTACGATAACCTCGCCACTGTACCAGCCAGCAAGAATAAAATTATGACCGCCAATACTACGGGCAATGCCAGTACCACTACAGCTGCCGCTGCACTCACGCCACTAATCGCTGCGCCGAAAGAGGCACGCACATTGAAAAATGATCCCGCGACCCACGAGGTAGCATTGCCGCAAGTTCATAAAACTTCATTACAAGCCTTATCCAGCGGCACGGGGCAACAATATCTATTGACGATTGATGGTGTGCTCATAGCGCCATATAGCAGTGTTTCCGCCAAAGTGTACGTGAATTATCCGAAAGCAAATGCCGCCACCACCACCGAGATACCTAATTTTGTTGGCTTTATTTCCAGCGTTGCTAAAGTCAGGAAAGGCTCCAGTCATACTGGGCACAATCATGGACCGCAACGTCAAGTATTTGAAATTGGTGCAGACTTAGCCGCGATTTTGGTGAAGGAAAATGCAGTGAAAGTGACCATAGTGCCCATCAACAACCGCAGCAAAAAACCCAAAACAATGGAATTTAGTTACGGGGAAATTAGTTTACAACCGCTAAAATAATAAAACTAGCCAGGGTTCATTATCAATGAACCCTGGCTAGTTTACTCGCTTGATTGGATTGTAAACAGATAGCGAATTAGTAGTTATTACTAATAGATCTCGATTCAATTTCACACACTATTTTTTCTTGCTGTATTTTCTTCTTCGCTATGTTTACACAGCTGCAACAATTTTTTTTGTTTTTGCGGAAATGGAATCATCGCTGGCAACAGCAGTAGAATCATTGAAAAACAATCCTTTAACAACTTGCCAACTCACCGCTAAAGCGCCCATCATAAAAACCACATCGCCAAAGGTGCGGACCCAGCGCAGGGTTTGCAATAAATCTTGCTGCATAAAGGCCTCACTGCGTGCGTACCATAAGCCTTGCGAAACGCTGGCATAAAACTGGATCAAACCAATAGGCAATAAACTAGTGAATAACATTAACGCCAAGCCACCATTGAGCCCCCAAAAACCCATCTTCATGAGACCTTCGCTGAACACCAACTGCGGACGAATGTAACGCAGGACCAGAAGTACAAAACCCAGCGCAAGAAAACCGTAAACACCAAAGAGCGCCGCGTGGGCATGAGTCGCCGTTGTATTTAGGCCTTGAATATAATAAAGCGCTACCGGTGGATTAATCATAAAACCAAAAACACCGGCACCAAGCATATTCCAGAAAGCTACGGCGATAAAAAATGTCAGCGGCCATTTAACATTCTGCATCCAGGGCGCACGTTTTTTTAATCGCCAATGTTCCCAGGCTTCATGTCCGAGCACGACTAAAGGAACCACTTCCAATGCACTAAATGTTGCGCCCACAGCCATCACCGGCGTGGTGGTTCCAGCAAAATACAAGTGATGGAAAGTGCCTGGGATTCCACCGAGCATAAACAGCGAAGCCGAGCCCAAACTCGCCGTTGTCGCAAGCCTGCGCGATACCAAACCCATGCTGCAAAAAATAAATGCCAATGCGGTAGTCGCAAATACTTCAAAGAATCCTTCTACCCATAAATGCACAATCCACCAGCGCCAATACTCCATGACTGAAAGCACAGTGCGCTCACCGTAGAAGAAACCAGCACCGTAAAACAAACCTATGGCAGCCACCGAAAAAGTCAGTAACGCGAGTAAATTTTTATCACCCGGTTTATAAAGTGCGGGGACAATACCGCGCAACATCAACACCAACCAAAGCACAATGCCAATGAATTTGCCGATCTGCCAAATACGCCCCAAGTCCACGTATTCGTAGCCTTGATGACCTAACCAAAAATTAAGATTGGCGGGCAAGATATGTGCAATCGCCAAAAAGTTTCCGGTAAAAGATCCGACCACAACGGCGATCAGTGCCCAGAATAAAATATCGACGCCCAACTTTTGAAATTTGGGATCCCTCCCGCCATTAATAATCGGCGCAAGAAACAAACCTGCGGCGAGAAAACCAGTGGCTATCCAAAATAATGCCGCTTGAATATGCCAGGTACGCGTCAACGAATAAGGAAACGATTGCGAGATATTAATGCCATAAAATTGTTGGCCCTCCACCGTGTAGTGCGCCGTCAAGGCACCGAGAAAAATTTGAAAACACAACAAGGCCACCACTAAAAATAAATATTTACCGAGTGCGCATTGCGAAGGTGTCAGAACCACCAGACTCAGCGGATCTTGCGCCGGTGCTATAGGTTGCTGCTCATCTTCCTTGCGTAAAAATGCCCAGGCCCAAATTAAACCACCGACACCGGCAATCAATAAAATAATACTGACAATGGACCAAACAATATTTTCAGCGGTTGGCTTATTGTCGATTAAGGGTTCATGGGGCCAATTGTTGGTGTAGGTCGAACCACCTTCGGGGCGGTCAGTAGCTGCAGCCCAGGCCGTCCAAAAGAAAAATTCGGTAAGACGTGCGCGACGCTCGGGATCCGGCAAGGTATCTTCCTTCATTGCATAATGTTCGCGGGTTTTTTGCAATGCGGGTTCTGCACTAAATAAGCTGCTGTAATAATTGGCAGTTTGCTGGATGGCTTTTGCGCGGCGATCTGAAATCAGCAGCGAGTCGGTAACGGCGTCGTAAGTATTAGTACGATAGCTAGTCTTCAATTGATACTGCAATGCATGTTGCTGCGCACCGTTTAGATCCGCATAAGCTTTGCTGTATTCATCCTGCGCCGCCAGCTCCAGCCACGCCGTTAACTCGCGATGCAGCCAATCTGCAGTCCAATCTGGCGCTTGATAGGCGCCGTGTCCCCAGATAGATCCCAATTGCATACCACCCACGGATTGCCACGCCGTCTGGCCATCGAGAATACTGGTGTGTGTCATCAGAACCTGGCCGCCTTCGCTCACTACCTGCGCGGGAATGGGCGGTGCCTTACGATAAACTTCGCGGCCGAAGTAGCCGAGCAGCGAAAAAGTTAACATCAAAATGGCGATTAACAACCACCATAGTTTGCGGTACTGAGCCATATTCCTACCTCCAGATTGCTAAGCGAAATAATTCAATAACAAGTGGTAGGTAAATCAATTTAAAACACCTACCCACATAATTGTCATTATCACATAAAGATTCATCTATATTGCATCTTTAAGGTGTTTTCTTGTTATAGATCAACTTTTAGCTATTTATTAATGGCAAAAATGAGTAAGCGAGGCGTTATGGCTGGATACTGCTGGCATTGGCGTTTCTCGGGCTTGCAACTTTTGGTCAAATTGCACCCTAGCTATAACAACAGGCTTTGGTGTTGGCGATTTGAATACCTTGGTTCTCAGTGTGATGGCCCGCTTTGCGCTGGACCATACCGGTCGACCATTAAGCTTGCCACCCTTTGCTAATTTTTTTATTACACCATTACACTTGCCGCTATCAGTCGCGTATTAACCGCTTTAGAATTGCTGAATTATCGACTTGGGTTAATGCTCCCGGCCACCAGCTGGACATTAGCTTTTTGTGCATTCGCATTTATTTATTGGCCCATTCTCAGCAAACCATCTGTGATGGTCGCCCAGGTTAACGAGGAAAACATGTATATAACCCGCTACACTGACTATTCACTACGTGTACTTATCTACACAGCAGCGAAAGGCGAAACACAATCAACTATTCGCGAGATCGCGGACAGTTATGGCATTTCCAAAAACCATCTGATGAAAGTGGTTCAGGAATTGAATATTAAAGGCTACCTTATTGCCCAACGCGGTAAAAATGGTGGCTTGCGTTTAAAGGGTGATGCTAAAAACATTAATATAGGTAAGCTGGTAAGAGAGACTGAGCAAGATGCACTTGTGGATTGTTTTAAAGGCGGCATTGGTTGCATTATCACACCCGCCTGCCATTTAAAAATCGTCTTTGCGGAAGCGCTTGAAGCGTTTTTCAAAACACTTGATCAGTATTCGCTGGCCGATTTATTGCCCGAGCAGCACCAACCTGAGTTGCTGAAATTGTTACAAATTCCATCTTAGCGTTTAATCTTTAACTTTCTGCAGATAACACACCCACTTTTATCAACTCACAAAAAATAAATACATAAACTCAAAGATGAACTGACAATAGATGCTACCAGGGATTTTCTGTTAACCTAACCGCCCCGGATAATTGACAAGATATTATGCGTAAATGGTTTTCGATAATTTCCACGCTAACGTTTCTACTCCTTGCGTTAATCATCAGCGGTATTTGGCAATTCAATCGCGTGCTGAATGGTTTACATATAGAAAAATTCAATTATGAATTACAAGCATTAAATCTGCATGAAATAAAATTTTCGCAATTGTCCTTTATATATGAGACAGAAAAGAAACAAGAAGTCATAGCACTGCAGAATGTTCATATTAATTGGCAATGGCCGCGCTGGTTTTCGCCGGAACTCAATGCCATCAGTATTGAACATGCACAATTAAATGAATTAGCAAAAGAACACACGGCGACACAAGATGCATCGCAAGCGCCCCTGTCCCGGCCAAAAATATGGTCAGTTCCGGCAGGCCTGCCAAACCAAATTTATATCCAACATTTTTTACTAAAATTGCATTGCCCTACTACCAATTGCTCGTTTGCAGGTAACGCAAAGTTATTAAAAATAAAAACCGGCCTCGCCATCAGCGGCATGAGTCTGGATCTACAAACCAGCCCCGGTGAAGCGCTGCATCCACAACATCAATTAAAAATAAATGCACTTTATAGCATTAACCAAAACCTGCCTAAGCTGGACGCAACATTCACGGTAGATCAAAGTGTAAATCTGCATCTTATAACTCACTTACAACAAACCAATGAAATTTATTGGTTTGGAAATTTGGAAGGCTTGGCAGCTTATCCCGATGTTTGGTGGTTAGATTATTTATCCCAGTGGAACATCCAACTCGCGCAGCAACCAAACACCCAAACGACCGCCGCCGCAGATACGGAAAAAACAAATGCTCCAACCATCAGCTTAAAAAGCACCTGGCAACTAGCGCTCACGCCTTTATTAAAGGTACCCGATACAGCGAGTGCCGCTGAATGGAAAAAGGCATTGACCGGCAACTTATTGTTGGACACAAAAATCACAGCGCCTATAACAATTGTCAATCTCGGCGAATTTTCCGGACAAGCAAACATTGCCTTGGATATTACTGCAGGGCAACTAAACCACTATGAGCTGGAAGCGGACGCGAATGCCAATGATTTAGTCATTCCCGAAAACTTACAAGCGCTAGGCTTGCAAACCGATAGTGCGCACATAAAAATTAATTCTAAAGTAAAAGAGGCTGCCAATCTCGCCGCATTGCCAGTAACCTTTTCTGGCAACAGTCAAGGCGAATTGCAAACCCAGCTAGCGGGAAAGTTACTCGTCGATGCATTTGCAAAAAAAATAACGCTTGAACAGCTTGAGTTAGCAGCAAAAGCAAAACAATTAAAACCAGTCGCAGGATTGCAGCTAGAGAATACTAATTTAGATTTAAAAGCTACTGGAGAGTGGCAAGCTAATGGCGTTAGTGTTTGGCCACAATTAAAATTTAACGGTGAAGCCTCAATCAAGGTAGGAAAATTAACTCACGCACAAGTCCATCCCAAAGCATGGCAGTGGCAAGGAAAAGCGCAGGGCTCGCTGGAAGATTTTGCAGCAACAGGCGAGTTAGGCATAGGTGCTTCTTTTAATATCCAACATCAGGTTAAACGCAAATCCGCTGCACTACACATGGATTGGCAAGCACCCAATATTTTTTTACTTGCTGCCAACCCCGCTGCCGAGATAGCTAAAGCCTGGCCTCCTCTGCTAACCCTGGCGCGCGGGAAAATAAATGCCAGCGGCAGCGCGCTATTTAATCTGGAAAAAAATACCTTAACAAAAAGTAATGCGAATGTTCAGCTGCTTGATATCACGGGCATCTACGATACTATTGCGTTTCAAGGGCTGAACAGCGAAATCAAAATCAATACACTTGAACAAACACTACAGATTGCCAGCGACGAACTCAGCCTGGCGCAAATTGATAAAGGTTTTGTTATAGGCCCCTTGTCAGCGGCAGGAAACTATCAGGCTAGCTGGGCGAAGCCCGCCCAAGGCAAACTGGCCTTGCAATATTTTAAGGGCAACGCAATGGATGGAACCTTTAGCACAACAGCGCAAAATTTTGATTTCAGCCGCGCTACACAGCAATTCATTATGGAACTCAATAATATTAATTTAGCAACCTTGTTGCTGAACTACCCTTCTAGTGAACTTTCAGGCAACGGCCAACTCTCAGGCAAAGTGCCAGTTGAAATTAATAGCAACGGTATTCGCATTGTTAAAGGCATAGTTTCGGCAAATGCACCAGGTGGCCAACTCAAGTATCAATCTCCAAGAGCCGTAGCTCTTGCGAAAACACAACCCAGTATGAAAATAATTACTGAAGCCCTGGATGATTTTCATTACACGGTACTGGCCAGCGAAGTGAACTATGATGAAAAAGGTAAGCTACTCTTGGCAGTACGTCTCGAAGGTCAAAACCCGGCGTTAGAAAATGGGCGGCCGGTTCATTTTAATGTTAACCTTGAAGAAGATGTACCGGCAATGCTTGCCAGTATCCAGCTCAGCAGTAAAGTCACTGATATAGTAAAAAAGCGTTTGCAAGAGCGCCTACAGAAAAAAAATAGTCCTGAAGTTACACCCTGATAATTTTTCAGCTTTATTATTAGTTAAACAGTTGAGTAAATTTCTACAAAAAAGTTAACAAGCCATAAGTATTCACGTTTTATTATTTAAATCTTTCTACACAGGGGCGAAATTATGTTTATTCTCCGAGGGATCAGCTTGGTCATGCTGGGTTTGCTAGTGGCCTGCTCGCCAACCGTAAAGCTTGCCATGCCAAACGAACCCATCAACATTAATCTCAATGTAAAAATTGAGCATGAAATCTATATTAAAGTCGACAAACAATTAGATGATTTATTTAGTAAGTCCAGTGGGTTATTTTAATCAAATAACATATACGCAAAACATTTAGCTTGTACAACTAACACGAACAACCTACACGAATAGCTAACACTAATAGCTAAGGAGCTCTCCATGAAAATATTAACAATTCTTAAACTGAGTCTATGCAGTTTGTTATTAGCTGTAGCCTTGCCACTTATGGCAATGGATCTACAACAGGCGATGAGCAACTTAAGTTCCGCCAAAGCTATGGGTCTTGTCGGCGAACAAACCGACGGTTACCTGGGTGTAGTAGTAGTTTCCCCGGAAACAGCGGAAACGGTAAAGTTAATTAATGACGCACGCCATGCACAATACCTACGCCTCGCCAAAGATAACAATCTAGTCCTCACCGATGTAGAAGCAATGGCGGGACAAAAAGCTATTGAAAAAACCCAAGCGGGACAATACATTCAAATTAATAAAAAGTGGGCGAAAAAACCTTAAGCTTTTTCGCCACACTAAGCCCTCTAATTTATTTAATACGTAAAAAATATAAGATCGCACGATAAAAAATGAGCGCAACTTTGCGCTCATTTTTTATGTAGGTTTGGTCGGACCACGTTGGTCGGGCCACGCTGGCTAAGCTTACGCAGCCCAACACGACCATCCCGCAACAGAAACCAAAAAAACAAAAGTGCCCTCATCATCCAACACTACCCCCCATATTTTACATGCAAAAACTGTTGGGCTGCGCAAGCTTAGCCAGCGTGGCCCGGCGCAACCTACAGAACCTTTCCTTTACTTCATTTATTCCCTTGCATTTCATTCTTTTAAAAAAAACTCCAGAAATCCATATTAAAACACTCTTAAATTCTAAACGTGCGTCAACGAACAGAGGCAAAGACCCGAAGTGCATAATATTGCGCCAAGAGCTGCAATTGATAGTCATGTCACAAGCATTACTCTCTAATAACAAAACACTAAATATAAATTTACAGCGTTGGCTGAATCTAAAAACTCGCCAATTCTTTTACGCAACTAACTATTTTTTACAACAACATCAGAGAATACACACAAATGAAATTTACTAAAAAAACCGGCCTTTTAAGCGCTATCGCACTGACTGTTATGACTAGCCAAGTCGCTTTTGCAGATGATTACACCTTGAATGAAGGTTGGTACTTAGGTGGCAACATCGGTCAAAGCAGAGCAGAACTTACCGAAGCAAAAATGACTAATGACCAACTGAGCGCAGGATTCTCTTCTGGTAGTCCACGCAATAATAATACTATCGACAGAGGTTACAAACTTTTTGGCGGATACCAATTCAATCAAAGCTTTGCCCTTGAAGGCGGTTACTTCAATCTAGGCGAGTTCGATTACACCAACAATGTGCTGCCCAATGGCGCCGGCACGTTTCACGGCAACTTTAAAGTTGAAGGCATAAATCTGGATTTAGTAGGGTATTTACCACTTTCTGACAAATTAACTGCGTTTGGCCGCGTGGGTATTAACCATGCCGAAACCAGAAGTACTTTTTCCGGCACTGGCTTTGTTATTCCAGAAAAATCCAGCACTAGCGATCGTGAAAACAATCCTAAAATAGGCGTTGGTTTGGAATACGCATTTAACGAAGCCTTATCCATGCGCGTTGAAGCGGAACGTTACCGCGTCAACGACACCGGCAGCCACAAAGCTGATATTGATTTGTTCTCTGTTGGTTTGGTTTACCGCTTTGGCGCCGCTCCAGCACCTACCCCTGTTGTAGTTGTGGCGCCAACACCTGCCCCTGCGCCAGCACCAGTGCCAGTAGAACCACCAGCGCCTGTATTTGAAAAATACACTTTGTCTGCAACAGAATTATTTGGCTTTGATAGCTCTGCGGTAAATCTGCCGCAAGCAAAACTGGAGCAAATTGCCACTGCACTTAAAACTCCAGGTTCACCAAAGCAAGTTGTAATTACTGGTTACACCGATCGCCTCGGATCAGACACCTACAATCAGAAATTATCTGAAGAACGCGCATTAGCTGTTAAAGCCTATATGGTTAACCGTGGTATAGATACTGATCGTTTGGTAGCTGAAGGCAAAGGCGAAGCTGATCCGGTAGTTGTTTGTAATGATAAAAACAAAGCTGCCTTGATTGAATGTTTGAAGCCAAACCGTCGCGTAGAAATTGACCAAGTAAAATTAATTCGTAAAATTTCTGAGTAAGCAATAGATTTGTTGCGACAAAAATC
Organism: Pseudomonadota bacterium; assembly: GCA_040385335.1. Taxonomy (GTDB): domain Bacteria; phylum Pseudomonadota; class Gammaproteobacteria; order Pseudomonadales; family Cellvibrionaceae; genus Cellvibrio. The sequence goes on along the minus strand of JAZKHP010000059.1, from coordinate 11,581 downwards.
GTAACGGTCGAATAAAAAAATGAGCGCATATTTGCGCTCATTTTTTTGTCGGTTATGAAGGCCACGTTGACTGAGGAGCGAAGCCCAACAGTCCATGTTGCAGAAGAAACCGTACAATAAAATGTGCAAACATTAATAAGTTAAATTCTATCTTACAATCAATATTGTGCGAACGGCGAGTGCGAGTGTTGGGCTTCGCTCCTCAGCGCCAATCTACAATACTTTTTAAGCTACACATATGCTGTCCGGGCTACATCTCCGGTAGCGGAAGACATTCCATAATTTCTACGGATTCGCCAGGAAATATCGTAAAGTGCGGATGATTTTCAAAAATCTTTGCTGCGGCCTCATGTGATTCAGCCTGAACAATAGTATAGGCGCCAAGCTCATTTTTGGTGTCGACAATACCTTGCACAGATATACGTTTGGTTTTACCCAACGGAGTGCCAAGGTCAACAATAGACACCTCATTTTCCTGCACCCACTTTTGCCACCCCTCCATACCCGCCTGCTCCCGCTGCTTGCGCTCTTGTTCATTCAAATTATTCCAACCGGATTTTTCGAACGATGATGCGCCGCCCATGTATATAGCTAAAAACTTTTTCATAAATTTTTCTCCTACAGGTTACCAAAGCCAGACAAACAAAAGCCTGTTAACAAAGCCGATGAATAAGACATTTTAACAATCGAATAATTCACACCTGAAATTTAATGAATGTAAGCCAACAATTTATTTGGACAAATTAGCGGCCCAAGCAGGGTGCCCCATCTTCTCCTAGCTGAGGAAGCTTGAATCGCGCGAAAGTCTTACCCCCTCCCCTGACAAGGGGAGGGCTGGGGTTATTTTTTCCTATTCCACTCTCCACTCACCTATCAACCGTTGTTCGTTTGCCACAATGAAACACCACCCACGACATTGTCACAGAAAAATTATTATCAGAAACCATAAAATATACATAGTTCATTAACGAACTTGCTTACGCACACCTAGTAAGACTAAGCCGCCAATGGGCATTAACAATATCCACTGGGGAAGCACAATTAACGCATCAACTCCCGAGAAAAAGACTGCTACAACAATAAAGACAATACCAAAACATAGCCAAAGCAAACCAATAAATACCGGTAATGCGGAGTTTGATTTTGCCCTGCTATTACGCGCCGACCAGATCAATGCAACCGCTGATAGAATCAAGGTGACTGTCACTAAATGCCAGCATGCATAGAGCAATAGGCTCACGGATTCAGGTAAAGATGAACCAAGAAGCGGCCCATGAATTTCATAAGTTCCCGCAAAGGTGTGGACAGCTGCAGTAAATGCTGCGAGCAAACCCGCTGAAAAAATAATAGGATTGGTTTTCATTCTAATTCCCTATGCAAAAAATAATTTTAAAATTTTTATTGATACAACTCTAAGCTGGTTACTTCAATTTTGCACACAGCGACAACAGCCTCGCGCTTGGAAAGATCACGCAAATACCTGCCCAGATTGTCAAATGACAATGGAGGTTGTGAAAAACAACTAGCCCAATGGTAAGCATAAAAAAATCACAAACGGTTATACTAGGGGGAACTAAAAAAATTCCCCTAAGAATCTTTATCGACTAACGAAAAAAAAAAATCAGTGATGCGCAACTCTTGCGCCATTAATTACATAATTATGCAGGCGTCTTCACAAACATCGTCATAACAATCTCAGATATTGACTCGCCATCGATTCGAAATTTGTCTTGATATTCTCCAATCATAGAAAACCCGACTTTTTTATATAAGCAAATAGCAGGATCATTTCCAGCTAGAACACTTAGATCAATCCAATCAATCGTTTCTTCAGCTTCACAATATTTCAAAATAAATTTAATAAGTTCTTCACCAACGCCCATTCTGCGATGGTGGATATCAACTCCCATACCCAACAAAACCCTGTGATTGGAATTCCTTTCCGTGTGAAGCCGTATATCTATATGCCCTACAATATTGCCTGCTTCGTTCTTTGCCAGCCACAGCTTTCGCCAGCCCAGCTCACCTTTTTTAACGGTTAGGCCGATCAAAAACTTGTCCCTTACCGTTGTATCGATAGACAATTCTTTTCTTGAGACAGGTTGAAAGAAGGGTCGCCCATCTGAACCATTGCCAGAAGCCTGCTTCCTCAAATAGGCAAAGAAATTTTCTAAATCTGATTCCTTTGCAATAACTATGTTCATAGTGTGGTGCTAATGGAAGTCGATTTAATTTTATGGCATAAAATTAACAAAGGAGCAATCATCAAAAAAAACAGCACAAAAGGATTTTTTCTCATTAAATTTTCTCGCGTTATTAATTCTTTGGCAGCTCTGATGGAAAACATTTTAGATGATTGTCGCAAGGTCACAGGGGATTTTCTCTTAAACAATTTTTCTAAAAAAATATTCCTTAACTATGGCAACTTTTTATCAGTGGGCATTTTAATTGCAGCTATTTAATGCGCTCTGTGTATTACCCGTATCACCACATCTCATCCGCCATCATTTTGCGGCGAGCTAACTCTTTCTCACTTGGCTCGGCACTCGGAAAAGAACCTGGCTCGATATCCCCATCTGGTAGGTAGGTGCTTATCACTACACCGGTGCTCGAAACCTGGGAGCGAACAAGCCGCAGTGCTGACGGTTTTGCAGTTTCGCTGAAAAGGCGCTTACCTCGCCCCAGCACTACTGGATAAGTCCAAACATTGTACTCGTCAATCAGTGCGGCGGCCTGCAGCGTTTGAATCAAATTGCCGCTGCCAATCACCTGCAGATCGGGGCCCGGTTGGGCTTTGAGAGCAGCTATTGCCAAGACAACATCACCATGAAGCAGAGTAGAGTTATTCCAATCAAGCTTCGTCAAGGTGCGTGAAGCAACGTACTTCCTGGTTGCGTTAAAGATCTTCGCAATTGGATGATCGCCCTGATAAGGCCAGTAAGCTTCAAATATTTGATAGGTCCTGCGTCCGAGCAGCAGCTCGCGATCTTTGCCATCGAAACCTGATTCGGAGAGATCCATGCTTTCGTCCCCATAGCGGACAATCCACCCACCAAATTTAAAACCATCAGTAGGATCTTCTTCGGGTCCACCGGGTGCTTGCATGATGCCATCAAGCGATGCAAACGTGGATACGATCAGCTTTCTCATAGGAAGACTCTTTTAGTTTCGACATCTAATGTTGATATTTTATGACCACGCGAGTTTAACCGCGGCGCGCTTTTTCGATTGTAGCTATGTCGATCTTTCTCATTTCCATCATTGCATCGAAGGCGCGTTTGGCTGCGACAGGGTCGGGATCAACTATAGCTTCGGTGAGGGCGATAGGGGTGATCTGCCAGGATAAACCCCATTTATCTTTGCACCAACCGCAGGCACTCTCTTGACCACCATTGCCGACTATCGCGTTCCAATAACGATCAGTTTCGGCTTGATCAGTCGTTGCGACCTGAAAGGAAAATGCTTCACTCTGCTTGAATGTGGGCCCACCATTGAGCCCGAGACAGGGAATTCCCATTACCCTGAATTCAACCGTCAACACATCACCTTTTTTCCCCGACGGAAAATCTCCCGGGGCGAAGTACACCGCGCCAACGGACGAATCCGGAAAGGTCTTGGCATAAAACTGCGCCGCTTCCTCAGCATCATCGTTGTACCAAAGACAAATTCTATTTTTTGCTGGATTGTTCATATCGCTTCCCCCGTTAAGATAAATTGCTCGACCCTATATTCCGCTTCTTCGTTAGCCTTTTCAATGTTTATGGTATTTGCAATCTTACAAAAATTAATTTTTTATTACCAATAATGAGCTCTAAAGTTGTATTAATAAATTAATGTCGATACAAACAATTTAATTTATTGATAGTGGACATGCTAAATTGCGGCGCTAATACTCAAATGACAGATTTACTATCTTAAGTTAAAAGAGTGTCTGGGAATAAGTTTTCCAGCGCATTGCGTTCTTGCTGAATTTCACTTGTGGTGCGATAACCTAGCTGCCGTAAAATAGGTAATGGCGGACACCAACCTTGCAAGGCATGTTGCAACAAGAAAGCTCCCACAATAAATGGCACGGCAAAAAATTTTCTGTTCGCAAAAAACCCTAGTGCACTACTTGCAACAATTAAGCTGGATGCATTTGTTTCAAGCACTCTTTCAATATCCCATTCCTCGCTCAACTCACGCAATCGAGCCAGAATTAATTGTGGGTTCGCTTGATAAAAACTAACAGATTTCGCAATATCTTGTTGAATTTTCATATTAATACTTGCTGAGGTATTTTCTGCAACACGTTGATTAGTATTTGGTAAATTTAACATAAAGCCCCCTGGATCATTTAAAGCTTGAAGATAGAATCATTTCCACTCAACCACTTCTAAGCAAAATATAGTGCTAATGACTAGTTTTCTGTTCGCTTACTAACACATTTTTATGGGACGAAATAAAGAATAAGTGATTGACGCGACGCGAAAAGGCAATATAAAAAATAATCGGCAATATGATAAAGGTTGTGTAACTCATGAAAGGTAAATACGTATGACGCCTCTAAGCGCCGCCGAAAACGGCAATATAAATTATGTGGATGCGATTTTTTAATGCATGAAATCGGTATAAAGCATCGGTAATATTGATAAAACCAGCAACACCGCCATGGCAATATTAAAGTAGTGAATGCGTCTACCTTCTTTTAAAATATGCTGTAAACTTTGGCCCAGCTTCAACCAAAATCCCATGCAAATAAAACTCATAAAAAAATAAACAAGCACGACACTTATTACACCTGCATTAAAATTCTCCGGGTTAGTAAATGCAGCAAGTGCGCCAATAGAAATAACCCAGGCTTTAGGGTTTAGCCATTGAAAAATAACTGCCTGCATAAAGGACAGTGATTTTTTAATATTCCCGGTAGAATTCGGGTTTCCAGCATTGGCAATTTTCCAGGACAAATAAAGTAAGTACAAAATACCCAATATTTTTATATAAAAATAAATACTCGGGTAGTTGGAAAGCAAAGTACCCAAACCAAAACCAATGAGTGCCACCATCAACGTAAAGCCAAAACAAATTCCGAAATAATGAGGCAAAGACTTTCTTATTCCATGATTTAAGCCTGAAGCCATTAGCATCATGTTGTTTGGACCCGGAGTAATTCCTGAGACAAATGTGAATGTTATGATCGACAAATAATATTCCATGTGGGCCTTTTTTCTAAAGAGACGTTAATTTATAGCGATGGCGATGAATTGTTTTTGTAGCTAGGTTTTTATTTAGGTGGCGTATTTTAGGTCAGAAAAGCGACCCCCTCCCAGCCTCCCCCTTCGCAGGGGGAGGAGTTTGATCGTGCAACTTTCTAACTATCTCACACTGAAAGGCAGAGGAATTTGATTGTGCAACTTTCTAACTCCACCTTGACTGGGATGGAGCTTGAACCTTGCGAATTTCTAACTCCCTCCCCTGCTAAGGGGAGGGCTGGGGTGGGGTCGCTCTTCAGCTTTTTATCACCCTAATAACCAAATTGAGAATCATATGGGGAGCTTAAAACAGCCTCATATCATATGCATCTCATCATCCCCCTGCCCTACAACAACTTAACGTCATTCATATTGAAGCGTAAAACATCACATAGTTAAAACTTCGAAGGCCCATATTACACGACATTACATACCGCCAACTCAATAAGAAATAACTGCTAGTATTCAACAAACATCTACTTTTTGTATAAAGTTGCAATATCAAAAAAATTGACTTTAATCAGATAAATTCCGCAAATCAGCAAAGGATAAACAATGACCAGCACTATCACCATTAACGGTATAGACGTTTCCCATTTTCAAAGTGAAGTGGATTGGTCGGACGTCAAAAACGCTGGAATTGTTTTTGCATTTGCTAAAGCCACCGATGGTATTACTTATACAGATCCACAATTTCAAACTAATTGGCAAGCTATGCATAAGGCCGGAGTACTACGCGGCGCCTATCATTTTTATGAAAGTAATGATGGCCCGGTCACCCAGGCACAACATTTCATTGCCACGCTCGGTACCTTAGCAGCAAATGATTTACCACCCGTGGTAGATATTGAAGTCTTTAAAGGTAATTTTGGCAGCGTCAGTATCGCGGCGAATTTACAAATCTGGTTGGACACTGTTGAACAGGCAGTTGGACGCAAACCGATTATTTACACTAATAAAAATTTCTGGAATGAATACATCAGCGGTGATTTCTCTAGCTATCCATTGTGGATTGCTGAGTACGGTGTAAACCAACCCACAATTCCGAACAATTGGAAAAGCTGGAGTTTTTGGCAATCGTCGCAAACTGGTTCAGTAGCGGGTGTGACAGGTACAGTGGATACGAATTTGTTTGCGGGGACGATGAGTGATTTGTTGGCGTTGACGCGAGCGGTTTAATTATTTTTAATTTTGGTAGAAAAATCAATAGGCTTTCAAATCGTCTACTTTTTTACGCCAACCTTGTAAAGCGATACGATATTCTTTCTGAAAACAGTTTTACCGGGGAAAGGGAATTTCTCAGCGCCAGGATAATACATTTTTTTCAAAACTACCCTGCTAAGTATTTTGGCAGAAGGGTATTGGGTACGGAAACTACATTTTTGATTAACATAGGTTTACACCTTAATCGCTACAATTACTTTATTACCGCTTACCTTGGGTTAGTAAAACTCCCGACATTTAAAACAAAACCACTTCTTCCGCTAGTTGTTTGGACAAAGATTGCTTTCTAAATTCGCTGGGAGTCATACCTACTTTTTTCTTAAACAGGGTATTGTAAGTGGCCTTGCTATTAAAGCCAGCATCCAGCATTACATCCAGCATATTAAGATCAGTAGAATTTTCTGCAGAAAGCATTTTTTTTGCTTCTTCTATCCGATAACAATTAATAAACTCAAAAAAATTACATTTAAATTTTCTATTGATTAAATTAGATAGGTTTCTCGGGTGCATCTTAAATTTTTCTGCCAATTTATCTAAAGTAAGTGAGGGCAAAAGATAAGGTTTTTCTGTTTTCATAAATAGCTTAAGCGATTCTATTTGTTCTGGCGCAGCTTTATCTTTAGGATCGTCGCCCGTTATGCTGCTAAATTTGTCTTTTAGCAAGAGACCTTCAAACGCATTGGAGTGCCTTAAACTAAAAAATATCAGCATGCTGACAAAAATGAAGGTGGCATAATTTCCCAACAACCCCATAGTCGCAAAATTTGTTTTTATACCAAAACTTACTGACAAGAATATTTGCAAAATGACCAGTACTGACCAGGCGCGAATAACCAGAAAACCAATGACCAGCAGTTTTAGCCAGAATAAATCTATTTTATCTATATTGGAAAAATTGGTTTTTATATGCTCGTTATATCTTTTTATTTCGACCAAACAGGAAACAGCTAAAGCTACTCTGAATAATTCGCGAAACAAGGTTACGTAGTTCATATATTCTGGCGCAAGAAATAAATCGTAGTGCTCTTGCAACTGAAACTTTTCATTAATTTCAAGACTATAGTAAAACAGAATCTGATAAATAAGGTAGGCAAAACAAGGAATGAAATATACAACATCTGCTTTGCTCAGACGATAATCCTTGTACATCAGGGAGCGAGTATAGAGCAGCAAAAATGGTCCATCCAGCCAATAACCGAAGCCAAAAATATAAAATACGTTGGGTGACCAGGTTAAAGCAACATGGCGAAATTCAGCACCAAAGCTAACCAAAATATCCAGAGGAATAACCGCCTGTTGCAGCAAAAAAAAAGCCAGGAACAGGTTACTGATGTGCTTATCACGTTTAACAGTCAGTAATAATATTGCGAACAAGATACATTGATAGGCCGTCATCAGCAGCACAACATCATGAGTATTAAAAATAACTTTTTCCATAAAATATCCGCATAGAAGCAAAAAATTAAACTATCCATTTTGGCTTTTTTTAAGGCCGGCTATGATTTACAACCGCTACAGCACTGCGACTTGCCGTTATTTCATTATTATTAGAAAAATCACATTCACAATAAAATACAAGTTTCAGGAATATCTGAAAAGATTTTTTGTTAGACGGGGGTAATACTACGTAGATATACAATCCATACCGCACATCCGAATCTTTATTCCGTGACTAATTGAATCGCAGCAATTTAAATGTTTCATTTTTAACTTTCATTTTTTAGCGTTATGTTGAATAGCTGAAACATTCGCCTCTAATCTATCAGCTTTAGCACAAAAGGTATGCAGCACCCTCCCTCCATTTTACACAACTTAACACTGCTGTTTTTTTTCTGAATTTGAAAAATAAAAATGAATGATTACAAATAGCTAAACAAACAAGTTTAACTTTCTACGCACTGTATTCATAAGTCTGAATGTTCAAAAAAAAGCATGTGCATAACTTCCGACGATTTTTTTTATCAGGAATCGCACTATTCCCATCGCGGCATTGCTGGTCTTCCCGTTTAGTGAGCCGCGCTAAAAAATTCCGGGAAATATAATGTGCGGCCTTATTAGGGCTCCAGGAAAAAAGCTTTTCCAGGAGGAATAGGAAGTGCCGCACAAGGAATTAATATTAATATTTTATTTGGAGATAAAAATGACATCGCAATCTTATGTATTAACTCATCCCAACTATTGGCGGCGCAGATTGGCCACGCTGGCTATTGCCAGTGCCGCCCTGTTAGGCAGCGGAACGCTTTTAACCACTGCTAAAGCGTTTGCGCAGTTACCTGCAATTAAACCGACAAAGGTAATCGTTCCTGGTCTGGAGGTAGGACGAACCGAGCAAACTACTTTTCCATTTCGTGTGCTGAATGCACCACTCAATGCCAGGTATCAATTTTCCTATCTTTACCGCGGTGTTTGGGTTGCTATAGGTACCCCAATGGCCCTACCTGCGGCTATTTCTGATCCGCAGACAGGCATGAAGGTGAGCACTGTTTATTTTGACTTTACTCCCATAAATTCCTTATTAACTGATATACGCATGTTGATGCCGCTGCAACTTAGTGTATTTGATTCAAGTAATAACCTAATTACCCTTGGCAAAGGACAGGCGCGATCGTCAACCTCATTTCGCCAAAGATTCGATGCTCTCAATACCTTTTATCTCAATCGTGCGGGCCAAAATATTGTGGAGTATGTCAATGGCGGAATTATCCAGGGTTATGTGCGCGCGGCAGGTAACAATTTTACCGACGCCAGTTACTGGCCTTATAAAGGACTGCCCTACGAGCTCGCATGTACGAATGAGGGCGACGCAGATTATCACGGCAACATCTCTCAAGTAATGTACGGAATTTGGCCTGGTGGTGCCTACGGTGGCTACTCCAACTTGTGCATTGATGCGAGTGGTGGCTGGTTTGATGCCGGTGACCAGGGTAAGTATTCCGTTAACGGTGCCACCGCACTTTGGCACTTGTTTAACTTGATTGAGCGCGACCTTCCCTACCTCAAGGAATACCCCTTTAACCCCACTTCAACTGCGGCCGTTGCGCAACGTGTTTTTTGGAGCAACGGATCTTATAACCGTATCCCGGCCAATCCGGAAACCTTGAAACCGGGAACCCTGTTTGTCGCCCCCAGCTACCCGGTTGCGTCAACGGAATTGCCCAACATCGTTAAGGAAGCGCGCTATGAAATGGAGTGGCTGTTGAGAATGCAAGCAGGCGGTAATGAATTGGATAACTCACAGAACAGCTACTTTGCACATCTACCTATTGGCAATCAGGACATAGATTACGATGACAGCAAAGGCTACGGAGTCAAATTAGTCCCAACAAATTCGTTAACCTACACCAAGGACAGGTCGGGTGCGATAGTTGTTGATAGCTCGGAAACCAGTAGCAATTTACATGAACCAGACAGCAACAAAGCTGTTGCGCTGCGCAAACAAGTCATTCAATTTTCTGATGAGGCATACGATATAAAAGGCATGGTTTTCCATTCTGTTCATGATAAGGATTGGACGCCTGTCCCAACTCTACCAGTCAACAATCACCAAAATCGCATCATAGAGTACCCTACGACTGCCGCAACACTTTCGCTAGCCGCCGTTGGTGCGCAGTGTTATCGCATTTTTGAAAACATAGATCCCGCGTTTGCCGCGCGCTGCCTCAGAGCGTCAGACCGGGCATTTAGTGCTGCCTATACCAACAAGTCGACACCAGATTATGTGTATTTTTACGGTGAATATTCCAACGCTAAAATCAATGGCGGCCCACTACCCTCTTTGGTTAAAGGCGGTGGAGCCTATGCTGACAATCGGATTAACGATTTAATTTATTGGGCAAAAATGGAACGCTACCTAACTTATTACAAAAAGGAAACCAAATACGGTGACAGCGAGTCAGCGACGACTCGCAATCTACTGCGCGATATGGTTACACAAAAAAATCTGGTTGCGGGTATTACACCAAACCCGGCTCCCTTTATCAGCGACGCTTTTCCGATTCAGGGTGCACCTTGGCTGCTGGGCTATAACTGGGCGAATAACGCACCGCTTGGCAGTTTCTCGGCCTTGACAGTCATGCCGGAAAAATTTGCCAACAGCACAGTTGATGTGACTAAATCTGAAACGGATACAACCCTGGTATCTGCTCCCAGCCCGGCGCAAAACCTGATTAAATATATGAATAAATTAGCGCCTAAAGTTAGCGCCAATGCATGGGGGCTGCCGATTGATAGCAACTTTATTTATGAGTGGGGCTCAAATCACGAATTGGCAAATGTGGCAATTCTTGCTGGTTTTGCAGTAGATATAACAAACAGTCCAAGGGGAGCAAGTTTGCCTGCGCTTGAGTCTGTTATCAAAAAAATTCCACAAAATGTTGCCTATCACTTGTTGGGCTCCAACGGTTTGGGAGTCAGTATGGTGACCAAACAAAACTACGGCTTAAGCGCAACCAATATTCATCACCGCACCTTTGCGAAACAAGCTGACGCATCAACTGTCGCTACACCTGCAGGCTGGTTAGTGGGTGGACCTAACGGACAAATTGATCAGGCCGTACTCGGCGCGAGTCGTTTCCCTATAGGTAATGATGATTTGGGTGTTTTTAATGGCGGCCTGGTAAAAAGTGATACTCCCAACCTGGGTGGTTACAATCAACTTTATAGCGTGTTGCGAAACTGTCGTGAACCTGCGGCAATTGGGTTGGCTACTTTAAAACCCAACTCTGCACTTTGCTACAGTGATAATTATTGGTCTTATCATACCAATGAAGTCGCTATTAACTGGCAGGCGTCCTGGTTATGGTTATCGCGTTATGTTCATAAATAATTCGTTGTAAAAAGCAAAAAAAATTGGCCAGCCTTTGTGCTGGCTTTTTTATTTGTGGATCAATTTTGCTGTTAGGTTCGGGTTTACTTGCAATTGGATTGCTGCGGAGTGGTAGAGCAAATCATCTGGGTCAGGTAGCGACTTAATAGTTTTAGAAAAAATTATTTACTTTAAATTGCAATATACTTTTGTGAATGGCCATGCTGAAAAGCGACCCCCTCCCGGCCTCCCCCTTCGCAGGGGGAGGAGTTTGATCGTGCAACTTTCTCACTACTTCACACTGACAGGCAGAGAAATTTGA
>JAZKHP010000058.1:0-4107 GCA_040385335.1 Pseudomonadota bacterium | reverse complement strand
GGAATACTGCACGCTTGCAACAGGAAACGATTGCTTACACCGGCAATATTATTATCGGCGGCGCTGGTGATAACGCCTTAACAGGCACTGCCGGCGATGATGTTTATCAATACGCACTGGGCGATGGCTATGGCACTGTTTTTTCTTTCTCGAAAGCAGCTTAAGTCACGCGATAGGATCTATTTTTTCGGTAGAGCATTATTTATTTTAAATCTGTCAGTTCAACGGAGATCAGTGTAAGGAATATAAGTATGAAGCTTATTATAGGCAGTAAGAGCATTGAAATTAAGGACGCTATTCGTCAATTGCAATTAAATATTCAATGGCTTAAGCGTAGCGTGATTATCGTGAGTAAGTGTGCGGCCGACGAAAAAACTATTCACTTTTATACGCAAAAAATTGAAACGCAACAAGCTCTCATAGCATGCCTTTCCAGATATGATGCAGTGTATAACCATTCACAGAAAATCGGAAAACTGCAGGTGGGCAGTGAATGTTGTTTGCATTGGTAGACTACAACTACAGGATTTTATAAATCATTAACAAAAAAGCAACACAGTGCTATTACAACAATCATTAACCAAATTACTACCAGATAAATAGTCTAAAAATACAAGCTTGATGGCTATCAATTTAATACTCATTTCGGTTAAGCTTGGCGCCGTACGTCCATCAATACCACCCACCTAATTAAAGGTATGGATTATAGAGTGCTTCAGCAGCCAGCAAACGGATGTAAATATGGAATACCTCATCGACAGCCTCATGATTCTCAACATACAGAATTCTACTCAATGTATCCTGCGCATGCCGCAAGGTACTCAACCGTCATGCCCATTTTTCTCATAACCTCAACCCAAAGAGCATTACTATGAAAAAAATTCACCTGTTTACATTGTTATTGGCTGCTTACGCACAATTAAGTTGCGCTGCCAGTTTTGATTGTGCCAAAGCCGGTACCGCTACTGAAAAATTGATTTGTTCGGATGCGAAAGTTTCGACATTGGATGAACAACTGAATGCGGTTTATAAAGCTGCCAATGAAACCGCAACTGATAAAAATGCATTCAAAGCCCAGCAGCGGGATTGGTTAAAGCAGAAGCGTAATGTTTGTGAGGATGCGGATTGTTTAGCGCTAGTATATCAAGCACGGATTAGTGAGCTTGCGAAAAGCACAAGCAATTCTGCTCTTGCATCTTCAGTGAATACCATTGAGCCCCAGAAAAAAATGATTATTACTACAGGACATGAAAAATCCTTGTGCAATGATTATTTGGCGTTAATGAACCGTGTGCCGCGCAACCCTCAAAATACCTGCAACCTTGAATACAGTTTTGATGAAAAAGCCAAAACGCAGGGGTTTAATGATATTCCTTGGAAAGAAGTAGATCCTAAACAATACGAAGATATGCTTTTAAAGTATTGGATGTATATCAATAGAGATTGGACGAGTGATGAAGGAAAGAAGAAAGTAAGAGAAGAGTTTTATACGAAATTCTTACCGGTAAAACATTGGTTGTGGCACGCAACATTTGATATTAGCAACGATGGCAAGCTCGATGAGGTTTATAAGTTAATTTCTCGAGACTGCACGATAAATAACGCGGATTTTTTTATTCCATCTGAAGAAGGCTTTGCATCTAAAGGCGCGGCCAGAATCCACGTCAATAACAATCTTTTTCTTTACAAAGGTAAGTCTTACACCGGAACTATTTGGGATATTCAAGAACCTGATGGTGATGATAAATATATCAATGCTGGACTTGTAGTATGTGAATTTAAAACAGTAGCCACCTTTAAATAACTATTAAAATGGAATATAAAATGAAATATATCTTCTTGCTGATTTTTTTTATTTCTCAAAGCTCGTTAGCTGAATGGGTACAAGGGCTATACAAAATATCCTGTGTACCGGAAATTGGTTTTTACGAAATTACAAAATCCCAAATTCCAGGGCCAAATGTTGAAGATACTCTTAGACCCGCTAGTAAAAACTTCAATGCAAAGCTTTATTCACAGCTGGAGCAGCAAGGAATTTTCCCGTCGAATCAACAAATATCAAAAACCTGTACTTTAAGAAAAAATTTGGTTATTGAGTTTATAAGCCACGCTGCTATAAACTCAAAAGACAATGGCACTTTTGAGGTAAAAATAAATAATATTACATACATAAATAATCTTATTTTGTTTCAGAAGCAAATGTACTTAAGCACTTTAGTTCCTGCAAAATATGTATATTTTGAGTTTGAAAAATTTCTAATTTACAATGACTTATGGATCTTTAGAGGTTTTTTACAGGAAGAGTCTGAGTTTCGGCTGCAAAAAGGTTTTAGTGTAAATTTAACCGAAGAAATTGCAGCACCAAGGGTTTCGCTCCCTGTAAGTTATGAAACACTCGAAAAAATGTATGTAAATACATTAAATGGTGGTAAACCAAAATAAATTTTTTAAACAAGTGGCCCAGCATTCCAAAATTACGGTGGATTTTTCTACACTCTCGTTAGCTTTTTTCAAGGAAATCATCATGACAACATTGACTTTAAACCCATTTTCACAAACGGACTACGAAGAGAAACGCTATCAACTCATTGAACAATTAGAGGAGTCGGGCGACCCAAAAGAAACCATTTATAATGATGGCGGTTCTGCAAAAGCAGGCTATTTAACTATGGGGGTTGGATTTAATGTTAGCCAAAGAGCTATTCTAGAAACTGTGCTTGAAACAGGGTTTGGCTTGACGAGAGCCAATCAAAGTTTTTTTAAAGTTGGAAAAGATTTTGCGAGTTTAAGTAATGCGCTTCTAGGTATTCTATCTGGCACTCACACCAACGCCGAGATAGCTGGCATTCAAACTCAACTCAACGCAAAAATGGTGGAGTACACAACCACTAAAACCAAATTTGAATTTGAAACTCTAGGTGAAAAAACCGCTGACCAAAAGATTCGCGAAACATTTGATGTGATAGCAATCGCAAAAGAGCTTGAACTCAGTAATATCTTAACTGCGATTGGTTACAACGATACTTCCAATCATGGACCGACTACCAATGTCAAAAACATGGATTATTCGATGGAGCGTTTGGCACTAATCTCTTTGCAGTACAACAATAATCCATCAAATAATCCTATTATTTCAGCCACCAATAACTTGGGCCAAGCTTTGGGGCAGGCGAATCGTACCAGAGCTTGGTATGAAATACGTTACGCGTCTAATAGCGATATAGTGCAGGCAAAGCGTCGGTACATTGAATCGCAATTGTTTGGATTATTCCCGGTCAATTTGACTGCGTTGCAACTTCAGAGCAAAGCAACTGAAATTATTAGTTTTTTCAGTCAGGATGCTTACCTAAATGATACGAATCATTATCCTAATAATCTTGCACATATGCTTGTGTATGAAAAATTATATCAGAGCAAGGTGTCCACTGCGCAAGGTGATGCTGATGCGGCCAATTTAGGTATTCATATAGATTCATGGAGAGAAATTTTTAAACCCATTGCTGGTTATCTCTTAGATAACTATCTGGATAATCCAATATCAAATCTTAGCGGTGTGCTTTTTGCAAAAAATAATCATTTTAATGGCGATGTGAATTTAGGTTTGGATATTGGCGGCATCATAAAGCCGCAGGATTTTGATGTAACAGGTAAAGACAAAAACGATTTGTTGATTGCGATTGATGACACCAAGGACAATACCCTTAATGGCGGAAAAGGTGATGATTTTTTAATAGGTGCTGCACTAGTAGATACCATGGAAGGTGGTGATGATAACGATATTTTAGTTGGCAACGCTGGTGACGATATTTTAAAAGGTGGTAAAGGCTACGATTTTCTTTATGGCGGAATAGGGAAAGATAACCTTGATGGTGGCATCGATGCCGATCATTTATACGGTGGTGATGGCACTGAAGTTGATGTTTTAAATGGTGGTGATGGCAACGATATTTTGGAGGGCGGTACCGGCATCGATAAATATATTTTCAGCGGTACCTTTGGCCGCGACATGATTAAAGATACGGATGGTGGAATTTATTTCGGTGCGGATGAATCCAGCGCAATTCAATTAACACAACTCACACAAACCACAAAAGACAGCATTATTTA
>JAZKHP010000057.1:0-87507 GCA_040385335.1 Pseudomonadota bacterium | reverse complement strand
ATGGCAAGTTGACCGGTGCTATGGCGGATGCACCCCATGCGGGTCGCTGGTTCGCTGAAGGCTTTAAAGTCCTGTTGGAAAAGGCTTATCCAGCGTTGAATAGCGTTGGTTCAAGTGTTGCTGCAAGCTCCAGGGTATCAAGTACTGCTTCATCAGTACGCTCTTCAACACCCATAATTGGTTCATCCGTAGCCTCATCAACTGCTTTATCGTCT
This sequence comes from Pseudomonadota bacterium, assembly GCA_040385335.1. Lineage (GTDB taxonomy): Bacteria > Pseudomonadota > Gammaproteobacteria > Pseudomonadales > Cellvibrionaceae > Cellvibrio. The sequence goes on along the minus strand of JAZKHP010000057.1, from coordinate 87,292 downwards.
GTCAGATCATCGATCAGATCGTCTACCGCAAGTTCAATGATGAGTTCGGCAGTGAGTTCATCCACCGCCAATGGTTGCAGCGGTAGCAATAACCTGTTCTGTCTCGACTTTGAAAATGTTGCACCCGGTGCTACTCCTGCAGGCTTCACCAAAGAAGGCAACGGCGTGAACATCGTCGAAGGTCAGGAAGCACGCAGCGGTACGCGTTCAGTGAAATTCAGAAGTACCAACGCTGGCGATTATGGCTTTTTCAGAATGAATGCTGTGTCCGGCAAACATTGGGGACGTCTGTATTACAAAATGAAAACGCCCGTACCGAATATCAATACCTGGTTACACGGCACCTTTGTCACTTCGCGTGGCAACAATGCCGAATTCCGTTTTGTTGATACCGTGCAAGAAGCCAGTGGCAAGCATCAATATCTTTACAATTCCGAGCCAGGTGATGTGTCGTTACAAGGTACTTATGCTTATACCTTCGACAGCTCTTGGGTATGTACGGAATGGTATGTAGATAGCCAAACCCAGACTTACAAGTTCTTCCGCAATGGTCAGGAATTGTTCTTCACCCGCAATGGTCAAGTGACTGACAAAACCAATTTGAGCGGCTTTACTGCAGTACCGGCTACGCTGGATTCGTTGGGCTTTGGTTTCAGAGCTTATCAACAAAGTGCCGGTGTTGAAGGTTGGTTGGATGACGTCGCCGTAGGCAGTGAGCGTATTGGTTGTGGCAATGGTATTTCGTCCAGTTCTACTCCTTCCAGTGTTGCGAGTTCTGTTCGCTCATCGATAGCGCCAAGCTCTGTAGCCAGCTCTATCGCATCCAGTCGCATTACTTTAAGTTCTGTTGCTTCCAGTGCTGCTTCAAGCCGTGTCGTAGTAAGTTCTGTCACGTCCAGTTCAGTCCGCTCAATATCAGGCGCAGTGCTCCCTATTTCGACATCCGGCAATAAAGTGTTGTTTGGTGGTCAAGTAGGCAGTATTTCTGGAATGAGTATGTTCTGGAGTAATACAGGTTGGGGCGGCGAGAAATACTATAACGCTCAAGCAGTCAGCTGGCTTAAAACGGATTGGAACGCTAAATTGGTTCGCGCCGCCATGGGTGTTAATGATGACGGTGGTTATTTAGCCGACGCAGCTAACAAAACCCGTTCAATGGCGGTTATTGATGCAGCTATCGCTAATGACATGTACGTCATTATTGATTTCCACACACACGTAGCCCAGAACTATCAGCCGCAAGCTATTGCCTTCTTCCAGGAGATGGCGACTAAGTATGGTCACACCAACAACATCATTTATGAAATTTACAATGAGCCATTGCAAGTTTCATGGAGTTCAGTGATCAAGCCTTATGCCGTTGAAGTGATCAAAGCGATTCGTGCGATTGACCCGGACAACCTGATTATTGTCGGTACTCCTACCTGGTCGCAAGACGTGGATGTAGCCGCTGCTGATCCGATTGTGGGTTATCCGAACATTGCCTATACCCTGCACTTCTACGCCGGTACTCACGGTCAATTCTTGCGTGACAAGGCAACTACTGCGCTGAACAGAGGTATTCCTTTATTCGTTACCGAGTGGGGCTCTGTGAATGCTGATGGTAACGGTGGTGTTGCTACCAGCGAAACCAATGCCTGGGTAGCCTTTATGAAGGCCAATAACATCAGCAATGCTAACTGGTCGCTAACTGATAAAGCGGAAGGTTCTGCTGCGTTAGTACAGGGTGCCAATGCTAACGGTGGTTGGGTCTCCTCGCAATTGACGGCATCTGGTGCGTTGGCGAAGAGCATTACCCTTAACTGGCCAGCGCTGGTCAATGGCGGTAGCTCCTCATCACGAGTGGCTTCATCTACTCCAGGCTCATCTGTTGCGTCCAGCCGCGTTAGCTCAAGTGTATCCAGCTTGATTAATCGCAATCACTACAATGCAACCAAAGCAACCACTGCCCCGGTCATTGATGGTCAAGCGGATGCGGTATGGAACAGTGCGGAATGGGCACCTATCGATGTTCGCTGGTTAGGTTCGCAAGCAGGCACTCCGCCAGCTGCGGATTACACTGGTCGCTACAAAGCCTTGTGGGATAGTGGCAACTTGTATCTGCTGTTTGATATCACCGATGAAAGACTTTTTGATGGCCGTCCAAGCCCCCTCGATAACTATTGGGAGGATGACACTGTCGAGTTGTTTATCGATGAAAACAGAAGTGGTGGCCAGCATGAAACCAATACCTCAGCCTGGGCTTACCATGTCAGCACTCTGAATGACGTTGTAGATTCCACCACCGGCGGTGCAAAACTGTTGAATGACCATATCACCACACGCAGAGTCAGCGTCGGCGATAAGCACATGTGGGAAATGAGTGTGCGTATCTATGGCACAAACTACGTCGACAACAGTGTGAACACACCATTAACGCTGACTTCAGGCAAGTTAATGGGCTTCTCCGCTGCGTATATCGATAATGACGGTAGCTCACAACGTGAAAGCATGATGGGTTCTGTGGATACGCAAGGTCATAAAGATAACCGTGGTTATCAGGATGCCAGCGTGTTCGGCACCATGCAGTTAGTTGAGCCAGTCGTGGTAGGTAATGCGGCACAAGGCAAAATACATTGGGAAGATCCAGCTATAGGTTGCTTGTTCTGTCACAAGGTAAATAGCGATGGCACTGCTGGTACTACCAGCAAAATCGATCCAAACAATCTACGTTTCACAACAGTAGCCAATTTGGTCAATTACATCGAAGTCAATATGCCTAAAGGTGAGCCTACTGCATGTGTTGGTCAATGTGCGGCGGATACTGCGGCTTACTTCTTATCATTGAAGCCTGTTGTGGTTGGTTCTTCGGCGATGAGCAGTTCGTCTATTCGCTCTAGCACACCAGTTAGCTCAACGCCTATTGTCTCATCTGTGCGCTCGTCAGTACGTTCGTCTGTGCAATCATCGGTGCAGTCGTCTATCCGTTCATCGACGGCGAGTAGTACGGTTCCGCTTGACGGTGCTGCATTGTATGTCAGCAGAGGCTGTGCAAATTGCCACGGTGCTAAAGGTGATAGTCCAACACGTCCCATTGTGTTGGCCAGCTGGACCCGTGACACATTAATCGCCAAAATCGCTGCAACTATGCCAGCAACTAATCCCGGTAGTTGTGCAACTGATAATTGTGCCACTCCCATAGCGGATTACATCTTAACCTGGCGTCCAGTAGTGAGTTGTACTACAGGCGAAGATGTATTAACACGTCGCTTACGCTTACTGACCAACTACGAATACGCCAACACGGTGAATGACTTGTTGAATATCAGTACGGGCACTACGGTAGCGGGCAGTTTTGAAGCCGATGTTAGAGTGAAGTTCTTTAACAACGATGTTGAAGCCGCAAGAATGACCAATACCCGGATGGATGCTTACTGGAATGCCGCAGAAAATTTAGCGAAAACCGTAAGCATGACCAACCTGCTGACTTGTGATACCCAAGTATCACGTGACCAGTGTGCCAATACTTTCGTACCTGCTTTTGGTAAGAAAGCCTTCCGCAGAGTTTTGACCGCTGATGAACAAACGTCTTATTTGAATTTGTTCAGGCTCGGTACGACTAACGAAGCCGGTGCACGGTTGGTTATTCAGGGGATGCTGTCTTCACCTGGATTCCTATACCGCACTGAACTGGGTAGCACACTGACTGGCAACACCACCTTGACGCCTTATGAAGCAGCTAGCTTGTTGTCATATACCTTCACCGCTTCCATGCCGGATGCAACGCTGTTTACCGAGGCTGATAACAACCGCTTAACGACAAGTGCGCAACTGCGTACCCAAGCTGAGCGTTTACTTGGCACCGCTAAAGCCAGCGCGCAATTGGCCCGCTTCGGTACACAATGGTTAAAAGTGGATGACGTCGCGAACTTGCAACGTGATCGCACACTTTTCCCAGCGTTTACTCCAGCAATAGGCGCGGCTATGAAGTCAGAAATGACTAGCTTCTTAAGTGAAGTCTTCCTGAAACCTGGCTACAAAATGGCTGATTTATTCAGTCCTGGCTTTAGCTACGTGAATGGACCCCTGGCAGCTTATTACGGTATTTCAGGCGTGAGCGGTGACCAGTTCCAGAAAGTGACGACTAACGCGCAACGCGGTGGTGTGTTACACATGGGTGCTGTAACAGCAACTCTGTCTTCGATGAAAGAATCACATCCGATTCACCGTGGATTGCTCATACGTCGCAACTTACTGTGTCAGGACTTTGCACCGCCACCCGCTAACATCGGTGAGGTTGAGCCCCTGGATCCAAATAAACCGACTCGTGAACGTTTCGCTGCGCATACGAACAACACCAACTGTCAGTCATGTCACCAGTACATTGACAATATTGGCTTTGGCTTTGAAAACTATGATGCTGTGGGTCGTTTCCGCACCATTGAAGGTAATAACTTACCAGTGAATGCGACAGGCAATATTTCCGGTTTGATCACCATGTCAGCATCGGATAATTTCCAGTTTAATGATCTGCGCGGGCTATCGAACGTCCTGGCCACATCCGGTGCTGAAGCAACTTCAAAATGCCTGACCAAACAGTATCAACGTTTTGCCACAGGTATCTCTGAACCGAATGAATGTGCTGTGAACGCGAGTTATTCACGTTGGCAGGCCACGTCCGCCACGCCAGATTTGCGCTCAATGATGCTCGAAACCGTTACTTCACCCACTTTCTTGACCCGCAAATAGGAGTCATCATGAAAAGACGCTCAATACTAAAAGGCATCTCCGCGGGTACGTTAGCGGCGATGACCATGTCCCCACTGGCGACAATGTTAGCGCGCTCTGCTATGGCGGCAGACACGCAACGCATTAAAACCTTATTTATCTATCATCCTAATGGCTGCGTACCGGATATATTTTTCCCTGCAGCAGGTCCATTAGGATCTTTCCCAGCCATGTCTGCGCCCTTACAACCGGTTGCTAACCAGTTGGTATTTCTCGACGGCATTGGTTACTTCGGTGACGCGAGTACTCACGAAGGTGGCGGCAGGAAATGTCTGACTGGAGTCACTAACGCAGTCGGCTCCAATTCCTCCATTGAAGTGCAAATGGGTAAAGAAGACTTTGCTAATCGTGCCACCTCCGGCGTTTCCAAACCCTCTATACAAATGGGTGTAGGAACACAATGGGGCGACTCTGCTGACAAACGTATCAGCTACGACAATGGCACTAGTTTGCACCCGGTAGATGATCCCCGGATTCTCTATCCACAAGTGTTTGGTGCCAGTGGTGGTGATAGCAGCAAATTGGAAGTTGTGGCTCGCGCACGCGCAGATCTTCTCAGGTTAAGAACTCGCCTTGGTTCTATCGAGATGCAAAGGCTTGAGCAGCATATCGACGCTATGGATGTTCTGGAGCAACGTTTGAACACCGCCGTAACAGGTGGTTGTTTGGATGTAGCCACGACTATCAAGCCACGAGTGGATGCAATCGGTGTGGGTGGCCCTGACCAGAAGCTTTGGGCCACTAATGTGCTAGCCAATATTTCTGGCATTCAACAGGACATTGCTGTTGCAGCACTCTCCTGCAATATCACACGCACCATTGCCATGATGTACGGCGTGCCAGTGTCGCCAATTGTTGTACCTGGCACTAGCTCTAATGACCATGATCTATCGCATCAGGACGCAGCTGCCCACACCACCAGTAAAGTTTGGTGGATGGGGCAGATTCGTCAACTTATCCAAAAGTTGGCAGCGACGCCTGATGTTGGCGGCAGTTTGTTAGATAACACTATCATCTGTACCGTTTCAGATCTTGGTCACGGTAATAGACATAACCATCACCGTATCCCGATGTTCCTTGCTGGCGGTAAAAATGCTGGCTTGGTTACCGGACGTTCGGTAGATTTGCGGCCTTTGGGAACTCCCGGTTTAAAATGGGGTGATCAAACCGCTACGGAAGGGATAGTTGCCCATTCCAACGTATTAATGACTATTGCTGAGAAAGCTGGTTACACGACAGTGAGAATGCCAACGGCAACTGGTCGCATTAATAATGTTTGGGTAAATGGCTCAGGGCTTTAATTTGATTGGCAACAATCGATTTAAAGTTATTAAGCTAGTGTAGTAAACCTGAAAAAGAGTTTTCACAAAGCTGTCACGCAATGACAGCTTTGTGATTAAACCAAAGGTTTGAAAAATCTTAAACGCCCAAGGCTGTGATGGCCTTGGGCGTTTTTTTTAAACTGAATTCACCGCCAGGACAAACAATAAAACCTGGTCGGCCACACAAGAATTCCAACAATTTTCAGTTACCTCGCAATACAAAAAAATGACTCTCTTGTGATACTTTCGTGAGGATTGAGATTTTTTTAACGCGCAAGCTAGCTGTGTCTAATCCAACCACAGCGGAGCTTCAAAATGAAAAAATCTTTAATTGTCAGTTTAATTGCACTATCAATAAGCCCAACACTTTTTGCTGCAACCTACAAAGTTGAGGTGGTAAATCTCACTCGTGGAATTTATTTCGCACCCTTGCTGGTGTCTGCTCACCCCTCCACGATTAAACATTTCACAGCCGGTATGGCCGCATCCACTAACCTGCAAAAAATGGCCGAGGGCGGCGATATAAGTGGTTTGTCCACGGACATGACTAACGCCAGCGCCATATCAGTGGCAAACCCGGCGGCTGGCTTACTGGCTCCTGGTGCTAAGACCATAGCCGACCTCGGCGACCCAGGGACCGCCAATACGCAATTGTCCGTCATCGGCATGATGGTTCCCTCAAACGATGGTTTCATTACCCTCAATAACATCACCCTCCCCACCGCCCATGGTACCTACACCTATTTACTTAATGGCTACGACGCAGGCACAGAAGCCAATGATGAAATTCGTGGTGGCGGCGCCCCGGGCGTTGCGGGCATGGGAGTTCCAGCACCGCTGGAGGCAATGGTCGGTACCGGCGGTACCGGAATTGTTGGCGCTACCGCTGAAGGCTTCGTGCACATTCATCGCGGCGTTATTGGCGACCAACATAAAACCGGCGGCGTTAGCGATCACGATGCAGGCCTGCATCGCTGGTTGAATCCAGTGGCTCGCGTCACAGTGACAGTGGAATAAGGTGATACCTATGAAAAATTTATTTTCAGTCATCACCACGCTGTCTATTAGCATTTTGCTCACCGCTTGCGGCGGCGATAACAAGCACAACACCATGAAGTCCAGCGCCTCCATAAGTGCGGCGTCTGGTATGAGCACCAGCTCAACTATGATGGCTAGCTCAACTGCGATGACCAGCTCAGCCGTAATGACAAGCTCGAGCGCTATATCAAGTATGCCAGCCACAACAGTCGTAAAACTTACCATCACCATTACCAACCTGACTGCCGGGCAACCTTTGTCGCCCACTGCAGTGGTGTTGCATAAATCTGGCTCAACACTATTTCAGGTCGGTGAGCCCGCCAGTGTTGAACTGGAAAGGATTGCCGAAGGCGGCGACCCAACCTCACTATTGGAAGATGCCAATAGCGATCAGGCTACCTGGATAAGCGGTCAAGCGGCAAACGGCATATTGCCGGGTGCCAAAGCGACGGTGATGTTGGAAGCAACCATCGTGACGGCTGACACAAGCCTGCTATCCCTCACTGCCTTATCCATGTTAGGCAATACTAACGATGGATTTACCGGGCTAAATGCGGTGAACATCAGTCAGCTGGCAGTCGGGTCCTCAATGACCATCGACACCGTCTCCTATGATGCGGGCACCGAGCAAAATACCGAATCCGCTGCAACCGTACCGGGGCCTGCCGCAATGGGGGAAGGTTTTAATGCTATGCGCGATGACAACCCAAGTGTTATTTCAATGCATTCCGGTGTTATTTCCAAAGATGACGATATGCCAATGTCCGCGTTAAGCCATCTTCAGCGCTGGGATAATCCGGTAGCACGCATCACCATTACCCGTTCGGCTCCGTAAAACGCCTAATAGCTTTTTACCGAAGTTGCATCGCCACACTGAGCAAACCTTTCAGTGTGGCGAATCCCTGAAACAAAACCCCATCTCGTGCATCTACAACGAACTTGTCTTTACTCACACAAAGGTTCTCTATGCATCTCGCTTCGGTAAACCATGCAAATCCCGCAAGGCCACGGCGTTTTTTAGTCGTAGAAGATGAGCTGGATCTGGCCAATTTAATTCAATTACACCTTCAGGATTTTCACGCTGAGGTGACTCATGTGGATCGCGGTGACCTTGCCCTTCAAAAAGCACTTAATGAGCACTGGGATTTAATGATTTTGGATTTACGTTTACCCGGTATGGATGGCCTTGATGTCTGCCGTGAAATGCGTAGCAAAGGTATTGAATTTCCAGTGATGATGCTCACCGCACGCACGACAGAACTGGATCGTGTATTAGGCCTTGAACTCGGCGCCGATGATTACCTCAGCAAGCCGTTTAGTTCACTGGAATTGGTCGCACGAGTCAAAGCTTTATTGCGCCGCAGCGAGCGCAAGCCAAATTCAATACCCGCAACAACCCATCAATTTATTATTAAAAATCTTGCTATCAACAAACTCCAACGCAGCGTTTATAACAACAACATACCCATCGAACTTACCGCACGTGAATTCGATTTGCTGTGGTTTTTTGCCACACATCAAGGCCAGGTTTTTCGCCGTACTGAATTGCTGGATTCGGTATGGGGCTATGGCCACGACGGCTATGAACACACAGTCAACAGCCACATTAATCGGCTTCGCGGAAAAATTGAAGATGACCCTGCCAACCCGCAATTACTGCACACAGTGTGGGGTGTCGGCTATAAATTTTGTGAGACGATTTAATTTTAAATCTAGTTAAGATAAAAAATAATTTAATAAAAAATATGCAACTGCTTTTTAGAGAAATGAATGTATGTCAGATAAAAATAATCATGCAACACTATTTTCGAGCCTGTGTGCTCGCCTGGCATTCGCCTTTATTTTGCTACTCGCTATTATTGGCTTCGCATTTTTAGTCCTGACCAACTGGAGCAACAATCGTTATTATCAAGAAATAACACAAAACATGAATAGAAGTTTAGCCATGTACATAACGCAGCGCGAACCTTTAATTAACCACGGCGTTGTAAATGAAAAAGCCATGAAAGAATTAGGCAACCTGGTGATGACGGTAAACCCTATTGTCGAAGTTTATTTGCTCGACAATAACGGAAAAATTTTATCCTTTGCCGTGCCGAAAGCAACGGTGGTTCGTTCACACATTGATACCGCACCCATCAAATTATTATTATCCAATAGCAAACCCTTTCCCATTACCGGCGAAGACCCCCGCTCTCTCAATAGCGAACGTGTTTTTTCCGCTTTTCCGGTTGCTGATGGCACAACACCGGCAGGCTACTTATACGTGATTTTAGGCGGACAAGCTTATCAAACATTAACTCAATCTCTACACAACAGTTATATTGTGCAACAAAGTCTTACCGGCTTGGCGGCCATCACGCTGTTCGCCATCGCCAGCGCCATTTTAATTTTTGCCGTACTAACAAGCCCATTGCGTAAACTTGCCCAAGAGATGAATGCTTTTCAAGCTAAAGAATTAAAATCGACTCACATCGAAAAAAATCATGGCGACGAAATTGCTTATTTAACATCAACCTTTCACGCCATGGGCAAACGCATTCAGGAACAATTAGAAAAACTGCAAGAAACAGATAGATTACGGCGCGAACTTATTTCTAATATATCCCACGACTTACGCACGCCCATGTCGTCCATGCAAGGCTACCTGGAAATGCTGTTGCGCCCCAACATAACGGCGGAAGAACGAAAAAACTATATTGATATCGCCTTCAAACACTGCCGCCACCTAACGCAACTCATAAAAGAATTATTCGAACTCAGCAAACTGGACGCAGGGCGAATGAATCCCCACTGGGAAAATTTTTCATTAGCAGAATTATTACAAGATGTTGCGCAAAAATTTTCGCTCAGCGCACAAAAAAAAGAAATTACTATTTCAACACCACAAAGCTCTCAGTTGTTTATGGTAAACGCCGATATTGGTTTAATAGAAAGAGTGCTTGAAAACTTAATTGACAATGCTATCCGCTACACTCCCAAGGGCGGCCACATTCAACTATCACTCGAACAACAAAAAGAAAATGTCGAGGTAAGTATTAAAGACAGCGGCATAGGTTTAATCGAAGCCGACATTCCTTATATTTTTGAACGTTATTATCGCGGCCAAAAACCTACCGAATACCAACAAAACAGTACCGGCCTCGGCTTAGCGATTGTAAAACGGATTTTGGAATTGCATAACAGCGTTATTAGCGTGCAATCGCAATTGAATCAGGGTACGTGTTTTACTTTCCCACTTCAGATACACGGGCGAGGTGAAAGCACGAAAAAAGTTGCCTGACGATACTGGCACATCAATCATTTTTTCTGGTCGTAGCTGAAAATTAGGCTAATCTCATTTGTGGCGGAGAACAGCAGGATGCCATTATATTTTTCCAACACGTGTATCTGACACTCAAACATCAGCTAACACATTAATTTTCAATGACGAGGTTTTATAAATGAAAAGTCCAATAGCCAAAGTTGGAGTGATTTTTTTTATTGCTGCACTGTTATCTGCTTGCTCGACTAGTGGAAAGTTTATCGTTCCTGAAGGAAGTAAGCTCTATCTTGGCGACCGCACTACACCCGTTAAAATTGACTCCAATGGGATAGTAAAAACCACAGCATTTGGCTGGAAGGCAATGGGCCTACCACCGGAGAAGGGGATTCCTTATCGCTTAGTAATGGACGGAAAAACAATTAAAGAAGGTAGGTTACGCGCGAAATTAAAGGTTTCTTCAATATTCCTTCCGCCAGTCATTGGAATAATTGCTTATCCAACAAGTTTAAATCCTGACATTACTTACAATCTTGTTACTGGCGAACAAAAGTAACTTTACGTTTTCTTTGGAATGCAATTGGGGCAGCGTGAGCTTCCCTTTTTGTCAGGCAACAGTCGATTCAAAGTCATTAAGCTCATGCAGTAAACCTGCACAAGAGTTTCCGCAGAGCTGTCAAGCAAATGGCAGCTTTGTGATTAAACCAAAGGTTTGAAAAATCTTAAACGCCCGAGGCTGTGATGGTCTTGGGCGTTTTTTTGCAAGCGAAACTAAATCATGTATCCAAATTTTGCGATGCTGTTTAAATCGCGCAGCAGGAGAATTCCCTGAAGAATATTTTTTGAAGAATAAATCATGACGAAGAGCTATTCGTTTGAAAGGATTTTTAACATGTCTGCCAAAATAAAAAAATTACTACAAAAGTTTTTAAGTTTTTAAAAAACCTGTTGATTCGTCCAGATTTTTAGTGTTTTATAGGCGTGCAGTTTTCACTCAACCGGAGGTATTGCTAACTGTAAATTCTAAACTTAAATAAGCGCCGCCCCTGAGTGCTAGACACACCCAGAGGCAGCTAACCACAACCGATAGGATAAGTATCAATTATGGCTAAACGTACTATAGCGCCAGAGCCCCGCTCGGCCCAAGAAAAATCTTTCCCCACCCGCAAACTTAAAGTACGCAAGTGCTTTTACGATTATCAATTGCTCAGAGCTTACCCACCGCCTTCCGTTCCCTGGATAAATATCAGAGGTTATTGGCTTAATAAGGTAGGCTTTACGATTAATACTCCTGTTTGTGTTGAGGTGAGTGATGGTTGCCTGGTTATTAGGGTGATTCGAAGTACTTCTTAAAATTAGGATCTAAATTACTGAACCCGATGTATATCTACATCGGGCTTTTAATGTGAAGCGATTTAGTGAACAATAATGACGGCAGCTTCTTGATGTTTAAAATTAAAAAGAAATCAACAGGAGGTAATACGGAAACTGACAGAGAGTTTATTTTGTCCTGATCCCAAGTATTTAATTATTTACAATCCTTCGGTCCAATAACTTGATTTATCACAAGCCCCCAAGGAGCTTGATAGCCTTTAATGCATACCATTTTATTAACTTGAGTATCGTCAACAATATTTCTGTACTCATTAACTTTCATATTGCCACGCTTTATATCTACTCGAATAGGGTCAGGTATTTTTTCGCTATGAAATACAACCTTTAATATATTTTTGCGGCGACGATTATTTACACCAATCGACTGTAACTCTACAATTTCTTCGTATGGCTGGTAAGAAAAAACTGTAGACAAAATTTTTGCATTATTCCACAACACAAAAGAAATTATAGGACCAAAGACAGCAGCAACAAATAAAGTAGAAAAAATCAAATAAAGTGGCCATAACTTTGATGAATATCTAAGCCTACCTGGAACGCTTAAAAATCTTTTTAACGCATCCGCATTGCTATTGAGCCTTATGAGTCCTGTTACCCCAGCGGCAATAACAAACACTGCACAAACACTTGGAATGTAGTAAATAAATATATTATTTACTATACGAAAAAAATGTACACCGCTTACAAAAACCAAGCCAAATACCATACCCGCAAAAAGAATAGCGGTAACATAGAAGCATCGCCGCTCAAATTTACTCTTGAAAAAATGATTGGTATTTTCTATTCGTTTAATTTTCATTGTAAAGACCTATCCTCCGTTCCATTTTTTAAACCCAAGTATCTAATTATTACAATCCCTCGCTCCAACAACTTCATTTATTACAAGCCCCCACGGAGCTTGATAGCCTTTAATGCATACCAATTTATTAACTTGAATGCCGTCAATAATTTTGTTGTAACCATTGACTTTCATATTGTCACGCTTTATATCTACTCGAATAGGATCAGATATTTTTTCGCTATGAAAAGTAACTTTCAGCATATTTTTTCTACGATAATTATTTATCCCTATCCTCTGTAGCTCTACAACTTCTTCGTATACTTGATGAGAAAAAGCTTTAGATAGCAGCATTGCGTTGCTCCACAATAAGAAAGAAATCAAGGGCCCAACCGAAACACATAGAAATAGAAATCCAGCAATTAAGCGCAATACCCATAATTTTGGCGGCTTTCCAGATTTTGATGTGCCCATTGATGCTTTTAGTGCATCAGGATTTCCGCTCAGCCTAACAAATGCTACAACACCACCAACAATCCAAAAAACAGCCGAAATCATTGGAATATAGTAGATAAAAATATTGTTAACAGATGGATAGAAATAGACTCCGCTTACAAAATACAAACCAATTATCATGCCCGCAAAAAGAAGCGCAGAAATATAAAAGCATCCCCGCTCAACTCTACTCTTGAAAAAATGATTGGTTCTTTCTGTTCGTTTTGTTTTCATTGTAAAATCCCGTTTAAAAAATATTTTCAACAACATTTTTGAATTTAATTTTGTTATTGCGAAAACTTCTTCACACTCATAACGTAAGTCCCCCAAAACCATTCACGGCCTGTCACTTCAATTTCACCGGGACATTCTGGAGCTTTATCTGTATACCAAGGAAAATTAAAGTGCTCCCCATCAACAGTGATAGCCTCTATTGTCACCCTATTCCGATAAGAATTCCCTAACTTGCTGTGCTTGACACAATGCATCTGTTCAACTTGAGGCTCCCCAGCTTAACGGATATACCCTCCCTAATTTTTGGTTTCGCTTAATCAGCTTAGCATGATAGTTATGCAGCAATAGAAAACTGAATTTTATTTTAGCCACAAATTAGCCGCTGGATTTTCGTAAAGGCGGCACCTAGCTGCGCATGAACACTCCCAAATAAAGTCAGTAATCATTAAAAAAATCAAAAAGCGCTTTAAGTAAGCGATATGAGCAGACCAAGCTCGCGCATTTTTTATTCCAACAATTGGTCACCGAACCATCCCCCGTTTGACAAGCCATGAAGTTACTTTTAGACTCCGTTTCCACGTCAAAAATAATGAATAGAGCATTCTCCAATGACCAACCTCGCATTTCAAACCCTGTGTAATTCAATCGCCGATGAAGTAGCACGCCTGCTACCAGAAATATTAAAAACCCCGGAAGATTTCAATATAAAACGCGGTAATTGCACGCTGTGCATAATGAATGCCGCAGGTGATTCTTTTGCAAAAATGTTTGGTGATAATCCGCTGCGCCAACGCGAGGCGGCGCAGATTGCTTGGAAAAAAGCACTGCAAGTTTGGATTACTGGTTACGCAACGGGCGACTACGAGACACTGGTTTACAGCAAGCAAGTTGACGAAGAAAAGTTTGGCATTGCTCGCCCTGAATTTATTGGTTGGTATGGCGGCGTTGAAGCGGTAACAGCGAACGGCGAACGTTTAGTGCTGGCTTTCAGCGGCGTGCGCGGGGAGCAGGATGTAGGAATTTTGCACAAAGCAGCAAACAATTTAAAATCATTCAGCATTGTTGGCAGCAACATACTAACGGGGCACAAATAGAGAATACTGTTCGATTCAAAACCTTATGAGGCATGGACGACCTACATGGAAGTAGGAAGTTTCCCGAAGCGACCGGATCGCGAAGGGATGCCGATTAGAGCCTATAGGGATATATTCACGGCGTGTTTTGAATTGAACAGTATTCTTTACTACGAACTCATTAGTAACGAAAAACTAAATGACATCGGATCGCAGTTTAAGGCATTCATTATTGATCCTAAATGGTAATTTTTTCTTAATTGCAATCTCTACACTGCTCATCTCGAGATTGGTCATATTCAGCTCTGCGGAATAGACGATTACCTCGACCCCCGCCGCCATCGCCTGACAAATTGTTTTAGCGTATTCCGGATCAATTTTTTCTGCTGGCTCCACCCATTCAATGCCTGAATGCTGTACGCAAAAAACCAATACGGCACGATGTCCTTGTGATCGCATGCACATTAACTCACGCAAATGTTTAGTGCCCCGCTCACTTACCGCATCAGGAAATAACCCTTGGCCACACTCCTCCATCAAGGTGACATTTTTAACTTCCACGTAACATTTTTCCTCATCATTTTCTAACAAAAAATCAATGCGCGATTTTTCTTGACCGTAAACGACTTCACGTCGCAATCGTGAATACCCTTGCAGCTCACCAATAACGCCTATGCGAATGGCAACTTCCACCAAGTCATTGGTTCGCGCAGTATTAATTCCCGCTAAGTGACCAGTGGGTGTTGTTACAACCTCTAAAGTATTGGGATATTTTCGCGCAGGATTTTTTGCAGTAGAGTACCAACAAGGACCATTGATAGTAATGCAGTTTTTCATTGATCCGGTATTGGGGCAATGCACGGTAACAATAGCACCATCAGGCATGAGCACGTCTGCCAAAAAACGCTTGTAGCGCTTTAAGAGGCGAGCACCTCCATAACTATTTATTAAGGGAGCATTAGTCATAATCAAGACAACCTTTCACAACAAAACAATTCGCGATAAATACACAGTTCAACCTGCCATTTCAGCAACATAATCTACAAACGAATGTCAGTTTCAAATCCCATCATTTATTTTTTTCTGGTGCTGCAACTTAATATCAACTTGAACGTAGATAGAGGTAAAGCTCCAACTGACAGAAGTTAACGCGATTAACGCAATAATAGAATATATTACACTCACAACCTAACCTACATTAGTTGACTGATTCATGGCCACCAATGACGATGAACTTATTACTTTGATTGCCCGTTGCGCAATTCGCGATCAACACGCAATTAAAACACTTTTTGAGCAGGTTAGCCCTTATTTGAATAGCGTGGCTTACCGCATATTACGCTGCAACGACGCTAGCAGCGATGTATTGCAGGAAGCATTTATGCAAATATGGACCAATGCCGCCTCCTACCGACCACACCTTGCAAAACCCCTGACCTGGATGGCGAGCATCACGCGCTATCGCGCACTGGATCGACTGGATCATGAAAAACGCCGGCAGGAAAAATTTGTATCTGATAGTGAGGAATCCGAATGGGAAGAAACATTGACCGGTAACGAACCTGAGCAGCAAATGGTATCGCAACAATTGAAATTTCACTTACATAAATGTTTGGTCACGCTCGGCGAGAATATTAAACACAGTATTGAACTTGCCTATTTGCAGGGCTATTCCCGCGAAGAAATAGCGGAAAAATTTAACACCAATACTAACACCGTAAAATCATGGCTGCACCGCGGTGCAGAAAGGTTGAGATTATGTCTGGAAAAGACGACACAGAATTCCTGAGCCGGGACGGCATGGCATTTGACTATGTGACAGGTGTGATGCGCGGAGAAGAGCGCAGACGTTTTGCGGCCGCGCTACGACAACGGCCAGCACTACAGGAACAAGTTCAATTTTGGGAAGAACAACTTATCAACCTGAGCGATACTGCGTGGGCGCATAATCCGCACGCGAAAACATGGCCAGCTATAGCGCAACGAATTCAGCAATCTCTAACATCAACAACGACTCGCCCATCGCGCTGGACAACCTGGTTAACATTCGCTATTCCCAGTGTCATGACTGCCATTATTGTTAGCTGTTTATTTATATTTCTACCGCAACAAAAACAACTCAGCACCGATTATGTTGCAGTATTAACTGATACCACAGGCGAGCCAATACTAACCTCACTAACAGAAACCAGCAATAATGTTATGTGGTTAAAATGGGAAAGAGCCGCTATTACGCCGAATAAAAATTTGCAATTATGGGCCATATCAAAACGTGATGGCCAAACGCGATCTATCGCAGTGTTCACACAAACCAGTAGCGGGCAAATGCCGCTATCAACAGCAAGCTTGCGTTTAGTGAAAGAAGCAGCCTCACTTATTCTCACTGAAGAAGATATAGGAGGCTCTGCATTGGATGAGCCAAGCGCTACCCTTCTCGCCAAAGGAGCCTGTATTTTATTGATACCTGAGCCGGAAACACCCATACCCAAGAACATATAACCATCTTTAGTAGGCAAGCCAGGGCATTGTATTCATGATATTCACGCGATATATTTTTTGTGTCATCACTCTGTGGATGGCGAGCAGCGCAGCCAATGCGTTTGATTTTGTGCTGGAGGATAAAAACCTGCAGGATTGCATTTTACAATTGGTGCAGCAGAAGCAGTGGTCTGCGATGACTGCAGTTACCGAGATAGAATGTCACAACAAAAATATTCGCACTCTAGCGGGCATAGAAAAATTTAACCAATTGAAAAAGTTATCGCTTTATAACAACGAGATTACCGAAGCTAAATTATCTAATCTACCTAACTTGCAACATTTGAATTTAGCTAAAAATAAAATACATGATTTAGAGATCAGCGATTTTCAAGTCCTGCAAAGCTTGTATGTTTTTGGCAATAAGTTAACACGCCTCAAGTTGTCCAATTTGCCTAAACTGCAGCA
This sequence comes from Pseudomonadota bacterium, assembly GCA_040385335.1. Taxonomy (GTDB): domain Bacteria; phylum Pseudomonadota; class Gammaproteobacteria; order Pseudomonadales; family Cellvibrionaceae; genus Cellvibrio. The sequence goes on along the minus strand of JAZKHP010000057.1, from coordinate 69,982 downwards.
ATTAAAGGCAAATGATAATCTTATTGTTGATTTTCATTATCAGGGCCTACCCGTGTTAGAAAAAATGTACTTATTTAATAATAAGATGGTAGATATGGATATTTACCATTTACCCCTTGCGCGCTATATCGATATTCGTCAAAATCCCATGCCTGATAAGCTCTATGAAGAGATGGATAAACTTAAAGGAATTACATTTCTACATGACGGCAACGCAAAAGACTGGCAATAATTATGTCATATGGGCAAACAATTCTTTCACCGTTTAAATTCATACGGAATGGAAAACTCATCTCCATTAAATTTATCTCCATTAAAGAGCCCCGTGTTTATTGGGCACTTTTTATCCTGGCTGCAATTCCAATTCAATCTGCTTATGCCAATAGCGAAATAAAAAACAATATTGATTTTGCGCAACGCAGTCGCTTTGCCAGCATTGACGATAACGCTGGTAAAGCTGCATCTATTTTACTGAGACTTACCCTCAACACTCAGTGGAATGATGAATTTCGCTCAACGATTGAAATGGATAGCGTTAAACGTTTTTTTAACGATGATCACAGCGATGCTGTTATCTTTAACGGTAAGCCGGTTATTCCCGATGCCCCAGGCACAGAAATAAATCAAGCTTTTGTATCGCTCAATCGTGATGCTTTCACTACAAAACTGGGTCGCCAACGCATTAACTTTGATGACCAACGCTTTATCGGTGGCAATGGTTTTTGGCAAAATGAACAAACTTTTGATGCGTTATTAAGTCGACTAAATTGGTCAACTAACTCATCTATCACCTACGCCTATGTTGCCAATGTAAATCGAATTTTTGGTGAGCGCGCGGGAAAATATCTTGACCCTGAGGATATCAATTACACACCGGCCAACAATAAACGCCCAGCACATTTTCTGGGTGATCATAAACTCGACAGTCACTTAACGCGAGTTGAATGGAACGAATGGGATTATTCGCAGTGGGTTTCTTATCTTTATATTATTGACAATAAAGACGTGCCCGCATCATCCAACAACACATTGGGCAGTAGCTACGAATTTAACTATAAATTTGATGCGTTTAAATACCGTTTAAAAATCGAAGCAGCTCTACAAAAACATACTAACATTTCAGATTCACCCACCTTGCCTTATTATCTAATCGATATGGGAGCAAACATTGATGCTTATGAAGTCAGCACCCGCTATGAAATACTTTCCGCAAAAGCCAACACTAATTTTATTACGCCATTAGGTTCGTTACATGATTTCCAGGGCTGGACTAACGTATTTTCGCCGACACCAAAGCAAGGTATAAAAGATGCCTCCTTGGGTTTTGTATGGCGGGCGGCCCCCTTTAAAATTGATGTTCGTTACCACACCTTTTTAGGTTACATGGGCAACAATAAATTGGGCAACGAAATAGATGTAGATTTTGTTTATAAACCCGCATCTAAACATACCATTTCTTTAAGGTTCGCACACTTCACCGCTGCGTCAGACATAGCGACGAACGCCCAAGACAATAAAGAAATATTTTTAAATTACTCCTACAACATGTAATGGCACTTAACGTTTGATGGAACAAAAAGATAAGTGCTCAAAAGATTATTTCCTATATTGATTCTCTTAAAAATTTATTTGAATTGCGATCAGGCAGGTGCTAACACCGCCCACCTGAATCGCAAAATAATTTACACGATTACAGAAATTGATTCACGCAATTCCTGCATCTACTTATCAAGGTCTTGCAATAATCCAATTTGTATACACGCCGTTGGTTTGATCCGGTGCAGTATCACCCACATAAAAATACAAAGGCTTGCCTTTATAAGCCCACTGCGTAGCACCACCGGTGCGAACGACTACCGTAAAATCACCAAAAGTGGTGGCATCAGTCGGAGCATAAAGTGGTGGCCAATTGCTAAGACAACTACCATTACACGTAGAAACGCCCGGAGTTGTATCCAAATCAAAAGTATAAAGGGTGAAATTGAGACGAGAATTATCAGCAGCGCCACTCGCATTAACAATATTGCCGTGCGCTACAAATCTACCTTCATCTGCAGTAACTGGCGCAATGCGCGCTGCATGCCAAACGCCACCCACATTGTCCCCGGCAGCAGTGCCAGCCAGGGTGTCATTAATATAAAAATACAAGGGCATACCATTTAATGCCCATTGCGACTCACCGCTCGCACGAGTAACGAGACTATAGGGAGCTTGAGCAATGGCACCTGCATCCGCTATGAGCGCTGGCCAATTAGCCAGACAGCCCCCTGAACAATTGCTCGAGCCAGCAGTGTCATTATCAAAGGTGTACAGAGTGAAGCCATGTTTTGCTAGATTGCTCGTCGTTTCAACACTATTGACAGTTGTTGCGCTTTTTACCCAACCGGCAGCAGCCAACAAAGAGCCCAGGGATGAATGACTTTTTGCGTACACTGGCATTGGCCGCGCCAGGCGCCAATTAGCGATGGCCTTGCCGTTCGTTTGACCTGCAGCAGTATCCCCATTGAAAAAATAGAGAGGCTTACCTTGATAAGCCCATTGTTTTGCGGCGGGCCCGGTTCCCATGGAGCGATTGATAATGCTGTAAGGTGCTTCGGCTATATCATTTGCATCGGCCAGTAACGCAGGCCAATTTGCGAGACAACCGCCATCACAGCTGGATACGCCAGCCGTGTCGTTATCAAAGGTGTATAGGCTGAAATAATCACGATTCAATCGCTCTGGGCTTGCACTCGCATTTCCGCTAGCCTCGACTGCCACTAAGACATTGCCTGATGCGGTTACGTAGATACCGTCGTTAGCATTAATTGCCGTCTTACTAGGAAGCACAGGCTGGTATACAGCAACATGCCAGTTGTTGCCCACACCTTCACCTTTTACATCGCCAATCTGGGTATCACTCGCAAAGAAATATAGGGGTTTATCGCGCAAGGCCCACTGACGATTACCGTCAGCGCGCTGAACAATGGACAAAGGTGGTGTCGCTACCGCGTTTGTATCGGCTAGCAAGGGAGGCCAAGTCGTAACGCATCCCGTAGAGATACAAGCGGATTGTCCAACCGGATCAGTATCAAACACGTAGAGCGTCATACCTGTTTTAGTCAGCAGCTGGGTGGACAAGGTGCCAGCCGAGTTGAGCAATATAGTCACATCACCTTCGCCAACAAAAGTGCCACCTATTGCTGTGATTTGCAGACTTATAGGTAAGGTAACGGAGGCCGCCGAGCTGGAAGCAAGACTTGTCGCAGAGCTGGAATTGACAGAAATCATAGAGCTGGCAACTAAGCTGGAGCTTGCTACGCCAGTACTCGAATAGCCAACCATACTGGAATAGCCACCGGTGCTTGCATAGCTAGACATGTTGTTATATCCGCCGCCTTTGCTGTCGCTTCCGCCGCAGGCTGCAAGTAGTAATGCAACTGATGTTGGCAATAAATATTTTGTTATTTTTTCTAGAGGGTTTGTCATGGAAAAATCTCCGTTGTTGAGGGTTCGCGGAGATTTACGAAACAGATTGGATTAAAGTTGCAGCTTAATAAAAATTTAACTGGGCCCGTTGGGGGAAAAACAATCCTTGTTACTCATCAGTCCTGGCAAATGTCTTTTTCTGTTGCCAGCCACGGTCAATGCTTAAGCCTCAGAAACTAAGGCTTAGCCACAAACCAATTACCTCCTATTCCGTTAACGTCGCCCGCTTGAGTATCGTTGCTATAAAAGTAGAGTGGCTTATCTTTGTAAGCCCATTGTTTAGCTCCGCCAGTACGGGTAATTACGCTAAAGTCGCCAAAGCCAATAGCATCATTGGGCGCAAAAAGTGCCGGCCACGTTGCAAGGCAATCGCCATTACAGTTTGATTGACCTACCCCATCAGTTATCACCGTATAAAGGGTAAAACCGTCACGCGCGTTATCTGCCACACCGCTTTCGTTAAGAATATTGCCGTGAGCAGTAAACAACAAACCATTAGCACCGTTACTATTAGTTGCAACCGGAGGGATGCGCGCAACATGCCAAAGACCACCTACATCTTCACCATTTATATGGCCTGGCAAACTATCCGTTGCATAAAAATAAAGCGGCTTACCATTTAATGCCCATTGATATTCACCGCTGGCACGAACAATCAAACTGAAAGGAGCTTGTGCAACCGCACCTGGACTCGCAATCAACGCCGGCCATTGCAGCAGACAACTTGCCGTGCAATTGCTAACACCGGCGGTGTCGTTGTCAAAAGTGTAAAGAGTAAAGCCATGCTTGGGGACCTTATTCGTTTGCTCGATGGAATTCACCGGTATAGCCGCTTTAACCAGCCCTGCTCCAGACAATAGCGAACCTACAGCAGCATTGCTTTTGATTTGCGTTGGCTGCGGCCGCGCTAAGTGCCATTTACTAATTGCTTTACCATTGGTTTGACCTGCAGCGGTATCACCAATATAGAAATACAATGGCTTACCCTGATACGCCCATTGTTTTACGCTGGCATTTGTTCCCACGGCTGCACGAGTGATAATACTGTAAGGTTTTTCAGCTTTATCATTTTCATCTGCTACCAATGCCGGCCAATTGGTTAAACACCCACCCACACAATTCGATACATCTGGAGTGTCATTGTCAAATGTGTAGAGGCTAAAGCCCGTACGATCAAGCCGCTCCGCCCCAACCATCAACTTACCGGAAGCCGTAAAATAATCGCCATCATCAGCATTGAGCGAGGAGTTACTCACCGCCACCGGCTCAAATAAAGCAACGTGCCAAATCCCACCCACACCTTCACCAATGAGATTACCCGGGTTGACATCCCCGGAATAAAAATACAACGGCCTATCGCGCAACGCCCACTGAGAGTGGCCATCACTACGTTCAATAATTGTTAAGGGAGCTACTGCAACGGCATCTTCATCTGCCAGTAAAGGCGGCCAGTCAGTGACGCAAACTTCGGATACACAGGTCGGCTGTCCAGCAGCATCATTGTCGAATACATAAAGGGTCATGCCATCTTTATTTTGTTGCACAACCGATAAAACACCAGCCGTATTCAGCAATACAGTTACTGTACCTTCTGCAACAAAAGTACCACCAATATTAGTGACTTGGGTACCAGGCGCACTGGTGGGAGCCAAAGAAGAACTTGATGAACTGTTCGCTGCCACGCTTGAACTCATAGTGATGGCGCTGGAGAGGTTCTTTTTCCCGCCTCCATTGCCACTACCCCCACAGGCTGCAAGTAGCGACAAGAAAGGTATAAGCAGTAGCGCTTTAATTGATATCGGGAAAACGTTATTCATTAGCAAATATCCTCTACTTAGATTCGTGTGGTCATCTAGGACCTGCAAGCTATTGCTCGCAATGATTTACGCGATCAATACCACTAAAATTGCCGTTCACAAAATAATTCTTTTAAAAGCGTGCGTTGCTCCTACAATCTTTGCTAATGACTTGGGATTTGTACAAAAAAACGGGTTTGGGTTAAAGCGTCTGGATTGCCCTAAGCTGTCGCGCAAAAAGTACTAGCACAGACTTTTATTATCTGTTAGCTTGCCTCCCCTTCAATTTCTGTGGCTTACTTAGCCGCGGAATTTGTTATCGCGCGGTGAAATACTTCTAATGCCAAGACGATGGACACAAGCTGGGCGCTGACATTAACGCTGCCCGGCAAACCAATTGCAAACAGTGTACGAAATTAATAGCTCTACGAGGCGCTACACATGGCGAAAAAAACTCCTTCAACTGAAACCTTTGCACTCCGCCCTTTCACTCCTTATGAGGAGAAAAAAGGTGAGGAGTATATGAATGATAACCACAAGCTGCACTTTAGAAAGTTGCTGCTGAACTGGCGCTCAGAATTGATGGAAGAGGTAGATCGCACCGTTAGCCACATGAAAGACGAAGCGGCAAACTTTCCTGATCCAGCTGACCGCGCCAGCCAGGAAGAAGAGTTTAGCTTAGAGCTACGCACGCGTGATCGCGAACGCAAGCTTATTAAAAAAATCGACAGTACGCTTGAGCTGATCGAAAACGATGACTACGGTTACTGCAATGCCTGTGGCGTTGAAATTGGCATTCGTCGTCTTGAAGCACGCCCAACAGCCACGCTTTGTGTTGATTGCAAAACTCTGGCTGAAATCAAAGAAAAACAAATTGGTGGTTAAAGCCAATTACGCGGCAGAAAAAATCCTGCCGCGTATTCATTCTTATGCAAATTAATCCCCGCGGACTACACACTCCTCCCTATATTGGCCGCTTTGCTCCCTCGCCTACGGGCTTATTACACTTTGGCTCTCTAGTTAGCGCCCTCGCCAGTTATTTAGATGCTCGCCACAATCGCGGCCAATGGCTAGTGCGCATGGAAGATATTGATCCGCCGCGCGAGCAAGTAGGTGCGGCGGCGGCAATTTTGTACAGCCTGGAAGATCACGGCTTGCATTGGGATGGCGACGTCGTTTACCAAAGCCAACGGCTTGATAGCTATGCAGAGTATTTAACCCAGCTGCAAGCGAATAATCTTATTTATCCTTGCGATTGCACACGGCAAACCTTGATTGCTATGGGAGGAATTTATAATGGCCATTGCCGCCCCCGCACAATTGACAGGACTCGCCCTCATGCGCTGCGTTTAAAACTCTCTGATTTACCCAGTGATGCGACCGCGTTAGCCGGAGATGAGGTTTTAATATTTACTGATTTGCTGCAAGGTTTACAGCAGCAGAATCTCCGCCTCGACGTCGGCGATCAAATTCTTAAACGCAAAGACGGGTTGTTTGCTTACCAGCTTGCGGTAGTTGTAGATGATATCGCACAACATATTACTCACATCATCCGCGGCAGCGATTTACTTGAGGTTACCGCGCGACAGATTTTTTTATTTCGCTTGCTACAAGCGCCAGTGCCGGAGTTTGGTCATGTTACGCTCGCCACCTACGCCACAGGTCAAAAACTTAGCAAACAAAATCTCGCACCCCCATTACAATCAGCAGACGCTGGCGCGAACCTCTGGCAAGCATTAACATTTTTGGGGCAAAATCCTCCCTTGGAACTTTATGCCGCACCGCCAAATGAATTGCTCGAATGGGGGAAGCAACATTGGCAATTGGAAAAAATCAGCGGATTGAGTGCTAGTATTGACTAGGTGCATAGAGCAGGCGTAATCAGCGCGCCGTCATCACCAACGCCGAGGCCTCATCACCCATAATTTTTAAGAGACTATATGAACCATCAACGCTTAATCATTTTGTTATTGTTGATTATTTATCTTTTTACTCCTTCATTGTTTACGTGGATTATCAGCCCTAACGGAAGCTGGTATCGCCCGTATTTATTTTGGATGGGAGTCATTTTAGTGACATTTCTTTTTCAAACGTTTCGTAAAAAACCCCATAATTTAGATTAACAACCTCAGTATTTCTCACAATACTTTTGTAGATTCCATTTATGACTTTTGATTTAAGCCAAGTTGCCCTGATCGGCATCAGCTACCTGCTCTTACTGTTTGGAATTGCGTATATTACGGAACGCAATTGGATTCCTGAGAGCATAACTAACCATCCGGTAACCTATATTTTCTCACTCGGTATTTTTGCCAGCGCCTGGGCATTTTATGGCGTAGTCGATTTGGCTTTTCAATTTGGCTATGGGGCGCTTGCGTATTATTTGGGCACTGGAGCATTGTTTTTGTTTGCACCTATTGTGCTCGCACCGCTTGCCGAATTAGCGCGTCGCCATCAAGTTCACTCCCTCGCTGATTTACTGGTATTTCGCTATCACAGCCACTCAGTAGGTGCGCTGACGACCCTCTGCATGCTGCTCGGCATAATGCCGCTCATGGCACTGCAAATTCAGGCGATTGCAGACACCATGCACATTCTCACCATCACTGGTAATAACGAGCATAACAATGGCAATTACGGGCAAATGCTCTTCGAAGATAACGGCCTCTCTTTTAAAGACATAATGGCGCTTTGTTACTGTGCAATCCTAGCGCTTTTTACGATTCTATTTGGCTCCAACCGCGATCAACATCGCGGCCTGGTTACGGCAATGGCCCTTGAATCCTTACTAAAAGTCTGTGCACTCTGTGCCGTGGGTTTAGCGGCTGTGTTTGGAGTTTTTAATGGGCTGGATGGGTTAGAGGAATGGCTAGCTGATCACCCTGAGAATCTCGCTTTACTGCATACTCCTATTCAAGATAGCTCTGCCCATACCTTGTTATTAATGTTTGTGGCTACAGCCGTCACCATGCCTCACATATTTCATATGGGACTGGCAGAAAACCCACTTATGCGCAATTCGCGTACGGTTACCTGGGCATTCCCTTTATTTTTATTGCTTATGGCCTTGCCAATATTCCCTATCCTTTGGGCTGGCTCGGAATTGCAAGTGCCACTCCCGGCGCAATACTTTACTCTGGGTGTACCCATAGCTTTTAATTCCCCTTCATTAACGATTTTGGCCTTTATTGGTGGTCTTTCAGCCGCCACTGGCGCCATGATTATTATTACCTTGGCGCTCGCAACAATGGTTATGAACCACTGGCTGCTACCGAGTTTGCGCTTGGTTGCGCGTCATGATTTATATCGGCAGCTACTTTGGATCAAGCGCAGCTTGATCGCGGCTATCTTTCTCGGCGGCTACTTATTTTATTGGGCACTCAACAATCGCTTCAGCTTAACCGACCTGGCTTTCACAGCCTTTATCGAAACTCTGCAATTTTTACCTTGCACCTTTGCCATTGTATTTTGGAACCCTGGCAATCGTCGCGGCGTGCTCGCAGGCTTGTCTGTTGGTACCGGCATTTGGTTTTTAGGATTATTACTACCTGTGCTTACGGGAATCAGAGCTTTATCCATCCCCTATTTTGATATCGAGATTCCCATTGGAATCGACTACTGGAACAGCATTACTCTCTTATCGCTAGGCTTGAATACTGCATTCTTTATCGGCGTGTCCCTGGTTACCCAGCAAACTGAAGACGAACAATACAGTGCGGATTTATGTGCGGCCGACGAGCTCAGTCACCCGGTTCGTCAAGCCCTCGATGTACACTCAGCAGCGGAATTTAAGGAGCGCCTCGCCAAACCTTTAGGCAAAACTACGGCTAGCCGTGAAGTAGACAATGCGTTAAAGCAACTTAGCTTTAACATAACCGAACGCCGCCCCTATGCTCTGCGCCGCCTGCGCGATCAAATTGAAGGCAATCTATCAAGCTTAATGGGCATCCACGTCGCCAGTGAAATCATGGATAAACATCTGCCCTTTAAAGTGGCTGAGGTGCGTGAGACCCTGGATATTAATCTCATCGAAAACCGTTTAGCGCAGTATCGAAGCCATCTGACAGGCATGGCCGCAGAGCTGAATAATTTACGTCTTTATCACCGTAAAACCCTGCAAGAGCTGCCTATGGCAGTGTGTTCTTTAGGGCCAGATACGGAGATCCTGATGTGGAATCACGCCATGGCGAACTTAACTGCTACACCAGCAGAAGTCGTTACCGGCTCCTATTTAACCGATATTACCGAACCCTGGCGCAGCTTATTAATGGATTTCAGCAACAGTTCTGATGTGCATTATTATCGTCACAAAATCGAACTGAATGGCCACCCACGCTGGATTAGCTTGCACAAAGCCGTGATTGAAGGTCCTATTACTGAAGGGGTGTTCGATAAGGTTATGATGCTCGAGGATGTAACTGAAACCCAGTTGCTTGAACAAGAATTAGTTCACAGCGAACGCCTAGCTTCTGTTGGACGATTGGCCGCAGGCGTTGCCCATGAAATCGGCAATCCTATTACCGGAATTGCTTGTCTTGCGCAAAACCTGCGCTATGACTCGGATAACCCCGAAGTATTAGAAACTGCCGATCAAATCCTCAGCCAAACTGATCGGGTTACCCGCATTGTGCAATCTCTGGTGGGGTTCTCGCACACGGGGCATACCGCAACCAACGAGTTTAAAGCCGTCGTTCTACGCGATTGCGCCAACGAAGCTGTGCACTTGCTATCACTGCAAAAAGATAAACCGCAAGTTCAGTTTATTAACGAAATTGCTAAAAATGCAATTGTGGCGGGCGATACCCAACGAATGATTCAGGTATTAATTAATTTGTTGTCAAATGCCCGCGATGCAAGCCCCAAAGACGGCCTGGTTGTACTTGCCAGCAGTGAAGATGAGTACTCCATTAACATTACGGTAACAGATGAAGGAAGCGGTATAGCACCCGATATCATCGAACGAATTTTAGAACCTTTTTTTACCACCAAAGAACCCGGTGAAGGAACCGGCCTTGGGCTAGCAATGGTGCATAGTATTGTCGAAGATCATGGTGGCCTATTGGATATTATCAGCCCGGCGGATACCGTAAGAAATCGCGGGGCACAATTCGTGGTGAAATTACCACGTCATGTTGATTCTTTGATGGATATTTAAGGTACGATAGTTAACTCACTTTTTGGGAAGTTCGGTATACTTCAAACAACCCAAGTGTTACAAACTGTAATAAACCAAACAAGTCGATAAACTGCTATGAGCAAGATTCTGATTGTTGAAGATGAAACTATTATTCGTACGGCTTTGCGCAAACTTTTAGAACGCAATCTCTATGAAGTTTGTGAAGCACCGTCAGTTAAGGAAGCAATATCAAAATTTAATCTTAAAGACTTTGATTTAATCGTTAGCGATTTACGACTGCCTGGGGCACCAGGTACCGATCTCATTAAACTTGCAGGCGAAACCCCGGTACTCATTATGACCAGCTATGCCAGCTTACGCTCGGCAGTTGACTCTATGCGTATGGGCGCAGTGGATTACGTAGCCAAGCCGTTCGATCATGACGAAATGGTCAATGCGGTTAAACGTGTGATCGGCAAAGCCAAAATTATCGATAAAAATGCTGCACAAGCTCAGGGATTAAGCGTTACCACAGCAAGCAAAGCTATTGCAGGAATGATCGGCAGCAGCGATGTCATGCAAGACCTGTACAACCGAATTCACAAAGTTGCACCGACCGCCGCCACAGTGCTTATTCACGGCGAAACCGGCACCGGTAAAGAACTGGTAGCGCGCGCGTTACATGAAGAAAGCCAACGCAACAATCATCTAATGATTTCCGTTAACTGCGCAGCGATTCCTGAAACATTAATTGAGTCCGAGTTATTCGGTCATGAAAAAGGCGCATTTACAGGCGCAGCAACTAATCGCGAAGGCTTGGTTGCTGCCGCAGATGGCGGCACCTTGTTCCTGGATGAGATCGGTGAATTACCACTTGAAGCTCAAGCGCGCTTATTACGTGTGTTACAGGAAGGGGAAGTTCGACCATTAGGCTCAGTTGAGTCACGCAAAGTAGATGTGCGTTTAGTTGTTGCTACGCATCGCGATCTGCGCAAACTGGCCAAAGAAGGAAAGTTTCGCGAAGACCTTTACTTCCGTATCAACGTAGTTCAACTGACATTGCCGCCGTTACGCGAACGCGGCAAAGACATCATCAGCATCGCTGAATCATTATTACAGCGGTATTGCAGCCAGTTTGGTAAATCCCAATTACGCCTTTCCAGCGATGCGGTGGAAGTCATTATGGCTTATCAATGGCCAGGCAATGTGCGCGAGCTTGAGAATGCGATTCAACGAGCGGTCATTCTTTGTGAGGACAGTAACGAAATCAGCTCTCAACTCTTATCCATTGATTCGGATATTCCCGTCCTCGGAATAAATGATACAAGCAATATGCTGTTTGGACAGGCACGCACTTTAGCTGGAAATATGCCACCCCCAACCCATGGCTCCAATCAAGATTTATCACTGGAAGATTATTTCCAGCGATTTGTGCTAGAACATCAAGATTCAATGAGTGAAACAGAATTAGCCCGCAAACTTGGCGTAAGTCGCAAATGTCTCTGGGAAAGACGCCAGCGCTTAGGAATTCCTCGCACCAAAAATAGCCCCATGAGCAGTCTCGTCAAATAGATCCACTGTAAGTTTTTTAAAACTGGCCAGGCAGCACCTTCTCAGATTGACTTGAGCGAGGGGCTGCTGAGCACTATTCAATCAACACCATCCTCTACAAAAACTCTTAAACGCCAACTCTGTTACCGCTACTTTTTAAGCTGTTACCCCACTAAAAGTGTTACCACCCAAAAAAAGTAACAAACTTTCGGGAATTTGTAACCATCAGAAATAACATTTGGTTATAAGAAAACATAAAAAAATGCTAACTTATTGTTTTTTAATGGGTTTATTTTGTTGGCACGCAAACTGCTTTTAGAGAGCCATAAAAACAAGAAATAATAAGAAAATAGAAATTAATAATAACAACAAGAAATAATAAGAAACGACATACGACAATAATAATGACAAGAAATAATAATAAAATAAAATATGATAATAATAATAACGACAATAATAATGAATACAAAAAGCGCGCTAGAAGACAAAAGTAATAAGAAAAGAAAATGATGCGGATGATGACTAGGCAGAGGATGGGATAGCAAACAAAATTGAAATGGGCACGGAAGCACCCATTAAATGCCAATGAGCACCTTAGTTGTGCTGCCCTCCGAACGGGAAAGCCAAAAGCTTTCCCGTTTTAGTTTTTGCGGGTTTTACTTTTCACGCTGTTTCTATAAAAACAATAACTTACTTGATCGCTATCTGCTCAAGTTTCCCCTGCCAGATTGCATCTGCTACACTCCTCTTCCATGACCATTTTCGCCTACCCAAATATCCTTTACTCTGCGTTATAAACTCTATGCTAAAACGTTTCTTCAATTTTGTGTCCTCACGCCAATCGAGCAAGCAACCCAATTTGCCACTGGTAATACCGCGCGATCAACACAACATCTCGCGCAAAGATATCAGTCCGGCAGCAATCAAGATCATCAAACAACTAGATGAAGCTGGATTTAAAGGCTATCTCGTTGGTGGCGGTGTGCGCGATTTACTGCTCGGGGGCCACCCCAAAGATTTTGATGTGGCGACCGACGCAACACCGGAAGAAATAAAACGTATTTTTCGTGGTGCTCGTATTATTGGCCGTCGCTTTCAGATTGTGCATGTGCGTATTGGCCGGGAAATTATCGAAGTAACCACTTTCCGTGGTCACCATGATGATGGCCCTACAACCACACGTTCTGACGAAGGGATGCTACTGCGCGACAATGTCTACGGCACTATCGAAACCGATGCTGTGCGCCGCGATTTCTCTGTCAATGCGCTTTACTACACGCTCAAGGATTTTGCGGTATTGGATTACTGCAATGGAATGGAAGATTTAAAGCAACGTACCTTACGCATGATTGGTGATCCAGCAACGCGCTATAAAGAAGATCCCGTACGTATGCTTCGCGCCGTACGCTTTGCCGCAAAATTAGGTTTTAAAATTGAAATCAATACTGCGCAGCCCATCAGCGAACTAAGTGGTTTACTTGCGAACGTATCGGAAGCACGATTATTTGAAGAGGTGCTTAAACTGTTCCTCAGCGGTTCGGCAACAGCAACATTCCATTTAATGCGTGAGTACGATTTATTTAAACAATTATTCCCAGGGCCTGATGCCGCGCTAAAAGCGGGCGACAGCTTTGGTGCAGCACTGATCGAACAATCAATGATCAATACAGACAAACGTATTCGTGCTGAAAAAACTGTAACGCCAGCTTTTATTTACGCTGCCTTACTTTGGCCTGCGCTGCAAAAAGAACAACAATTACTTAGCGCAAAAATGCCCCCTCAAGCCGCTTACCTACAGGCTGCGCAAAATGTTATTAGTCAGCAATTAACGCGGACATCGATACCGAAACGGTTTTTAATTCCGATGCGGGAAATTTGGGATTTACAACATCGCCTACCCAGCCGTCAGGGTTTACGTGCATTGCGCTTACTTGACCACGCGCGCTTTCGCGCTGCTTACGATTTTTTATTAATGCGTGAGGATGCAGGGGAGGACTTGCACGGCTTGGGTACCTGGTGGACAGTTTTCCAAAAAGCTAATGACGATGAGCGCGAAAAAATGGTGGAAAACCTTGGCAAGCAAAATGCTAGCAGCAAACCCCGGCGCCGGGGCCCACGCAAACCCAAAGCTGAAAGCATTAGCGCTCCCGAATAAGATGGCAGATGTCTACATTGGCCTCGGCAGCAATCTCGACAATCCACGTGCCCATATTGCACGCGCTTTCGACGAGCTTGCTAGCCTCGCCAAGACCCAACTGATAAATTGCTCGGCGCTTTATAGCAGCCAAGCGGTAGGTCCTGGCGATCAGCCCGATTACATCAATGCGGTAGCGTTAATTAACACTGAACTAACTCCGCTACATTTGCTCGAAAAATTACAAGCCATCGAGCAAGCACATAATCGCATACGCATTGAACATTGGGGGCCCAGGACACTGGATTTGGATATATTGTTGTTTGATAATCAAATCATCGCCAATGAACGCTTACAGGTTCCGCACCCTAATATGAAGCAGCGAAATTTTGTACTTTATCCTTTAGCAGATATCACACCCAATCTGGTATTACCCTGCGGAACGCCATTGTCTGAATTACTCGCTAACAGCCCACCCACTGGGCTGGAGCGCATAAAAAATGAAGGAGCCTCAGCGTGAGCGCAATGTTTGAAGACCTATCTCTCGATTTACAGAACGTGAAATTGCCGCGCTATATCGCGGTAGAAGGTTGCATCGGCGTTGGCAAAACCACTCTCGCGCGCAATATTGCCAGTCTTTTTAATTATGATGTTTTGCTTGAGCAACCAGAAGAAAACCCTTTTCTTGCCCGTTTTTATCAAGATCCAAAATCCACCGCGCTGCCCACTCAATTATTCTTTTTGTTTCAGCGAGCGAATCAACTACAAAGTCTACGGCAAGCCGATATCTTTGAGCCTGTACGCGTCGCAGATTTTCTTATGGAAAAAGATCAGCTTTTTGCGCGAGTGACACTCGACGATGATGAACTGAATATTTACCGCCAGGTGTATACAAAACTATTGATTGACGCTCCAACCCCTGATTTAGTCATTTATTTACAAGCACCGCTGGATGTACTCGCGGATCGTATTCGCCATCGCGGCATAGGTAACGAACAAAATATTAGTATCGATTATTTAAAAGCGCTCAACGATGCCTACACGGAATTTTTCCATTACTACGACGGCGCACCACTGCTCATTGTTAATGCTAAAGATTTAAATCTCGCCAACAACCGTGATCACTTTAAACAGTTAGTAGAATACATTTTGACAATTAAGAGCGGCAGACATTATTACAACCCCACACCCATGCTTTAACTACATTTAGCAAACAGTGAGCCCACCATGCCCTACTCCACTCTCAACAGCACCTCGACGACCAACAGTGCGCTCACCAAACAAGTTACGGTCAACACCCTGCACAAACTGAAAAGTAGCAGCGAAAAATTTGTCGTCATCGCACTTTACGATGCTCACATGGCGGCCATGGCACAGCGTTGTGGTGTGGAAGTAGTATTAGTGGGGGACTCGCTGGGCATGACAGTGCTTGGTTACGACAGCACAATTCCCGTCACTATGGAACAAATGATTTATCACGTAGAAGCCGTCGCGCGAGGCAACAAGAAATCACTGATTATTGGCGATCTGCCTTTTATGACCTATGCCACTCCCGCCGACGCCTTACACAATGCTGCACGGATCATGCAAGCAGGTGCACACATGGTAAAGCTTGAGGGTGGCCAATGGCTCGTGGAAACAGTACAAATGTTGTCAGAGCGAGGCATACCTGTGTGCGCGCACCTGGGCTTAACACCACAATCGGTTAATAAGCTGGGAGGCTATCGCGTACAAGGACGCGACCAGGTAGAAGCTGAAAAGATACTTACTGATGCGAAGTTACTGGCGAATGCCGGTGCTGATTTAATCGTTCTTGAATGCGTCCCCAGCGTACTGGCAGCGACCATAACTACGGCCATACACATTCCCACCATTGGCATAGGGGCGGGGAAAAATACTGATGCCCAAGTATTAGTGATAAACGATATTCTTGGCTTAACCGAGCAACCACCAAAGTTTTCTAAAAACTTTCTACTCGAAGCCAATGACATTCCCGGGGCCATGCAAAAATATGTGAGTGATGTAAAAGCCGGCATATTTCCCGGTGAAGAAAATACTTTTAACTAACTCCTTTTCCAACAGGCTCACTTACTTACAACCTAGTCTTTCCTCGATCTCCCAAATTGCAGACAAAAAAAAGCCGGTGTTAATAAAAACACCGGCAAGACCATACTAGAGGACAATCAAACAAAGAGGCCAAGCAAACAATGAGAAATTCACACCCACACAAACAACTTCATTTCCAGCTATCTATTTCCACCGAAACAAATATCTCTATCAGTAATTTAAGTATTGTCGTTAAATAAAAATTAGCCAGCAACCTTATGCTATTTTTTAAATTCATTGGCGATAAAACCCGCTAACTCATAATGAAAGGTTATATCCCTGCCTGATTGTTTCATCGTGCAGGTAAAGCCACCGTATCGTGAATTAAGGTTTCCAATCTTATTGACGTTGCGGAGCGCACCACAAACTCATCTAACTGCCTGCGTAACCTAATTAACTTGGCGCGTGCCGAACGAAACTCTTGCGTAATAGGTTCGTACTCTAAATCGTGATCTTGCACGC
Organism: Pseudomonadota bacterium; assembly: GCA_040385335.1. Lineage (GTDB taxonomy): Bacteria > Pseudomonadota > Gammaproteobacteria > Pseudomonadales > Cellvibrionaceae > Cellvibrio. Next base: position 53,349 of record JAZKHP010000057.1, on the reverse strand, counting down.
TCAGCTTATTGAGTTCTGACAACTCCAAATGCAAGGCACTAATAATGTCGTAAAGGAAATCTTTGCGGTCAACATTGGTAGCTTCCCAATATGCCTGATCAAGCCCTTGTAAAAGTTCTTGAAGAATATGAACGACATTAGCAATATTTTTTGTGGCCACAACTCACCCCCGATATGATGTCAACAGTGCAATGAGTATAGGAGAGAATTAATATTTACACTTAAAACTCACTTCGCTGGGTAATGGCAGCAAATCGTATAGCTCTTCAGGTATGGCCTCGGATAATATAGCCACCTTTCCAGGTGAGCCCCAATGCCAATAACCAACTTCACCCTATTTCTTTCGATCACATTTATCGTTTCTGCTAGCCCCGGCCCAGTTATGCTTTCCTGCATGAGTAATGGTGGGCGCTACGGTATCAGCAAAGCACTTGAGGGAATGCTAGGTGCGAGCCTGGGAAATTTGTTACTTGTCGGACTTTCCGCACTGGGACTGGGGCTGATTGTTAATAACAATGATTTTTTATTTAACGCACTTAAATGGCTAGGCGCATTGTATTTGATGATCCTTGGCATACAACTCATGCGCCAACCGGTAGCCGCTTGCGACATAGACAACAACAACCCGACGAATAAGAACCCATCACTCTGGTTAAACTCATTTATTATTGCCGTTAGCAATCCCAAAGGATTAATTTATTTCGGCGCATTATTTCCGCAATTTATTACGTACCATCAGCCACTCATTATTCAATTTATTTTACTGACCTTGACCTTTCTCATAACGGATTTTGTATGGATGCTCGCCTATGCCGCAGCGGGTCAAAAAATTATGGGGTGGCTAAAAAAATCCACGCATCAAACTTTATTTAACATCGCCTCTGGCGCAATACTTATTGCCGCAGGATTATTTATGGCACTCACAGGAAAATCTTAATAATGCGCAATTTTATACTAATGGGTGGTATCGTTTTTTCATCTATAGCCTTGGATCAAGCTACCAAGCAACTTGCCACCCAACATCTAATGACCAGTGAGCCTTTGTTGTTTTTAGGTGGTAGCTTTCGCTTAATTTATTCTATTAATCACGGTGCTTTTTTAGGATTAGGCAGCAACTTGCCAGATGGTTTGCGTAATTTTATTTTTAGCACTTTAGTGGGAGTTTTCCTAATCGGTTTTTGTATTTACGCCCTACGCCAAAAAGACCTAAGCAAATGGCAACAAACAGCTTATGCATTGGTTGCCAGCGGCGGGTTTAGCAATCTTATTGATCGTGTAACCAATAACGGCGGTGTGGTTGATTTTATGTATATGGGTATTGGTTGGGCGCACACCGGAATTTTTAACGTGGCCGATGTAGCAATCATGGCAGGTGTGGCTTTGCTGATATTTTTTTCGGGTAAAGAAATAAAAGAAGGACAAAAAGAAACAAAAAAATAAAGAAAAACAAAAGGGCGCAGCAAGCGGCGCCCCTACGATTAGCGTGGGAGTGAATCTTTGATTTTTGCTAGCTTTTGTGCGACTTCTGAACCGGCTAGTGCATAACGCATGCCTTGTTGCACAAATTGTTGGGCAAGTTGCGTATTAGCGAGCTGCACATAACTTTGTGCTAATACCAAATATAACTCCGGTGCGCGACGATCAATACGCAGACCACGCTCCGCAATCGCAATAGCTGCCTGATAATTTTTCGCCTGGTATTGCGCACGCGATTGCGTGGTCAAACTCGCGATCGCATTTTTGGCAAGTACAGGAGCTGGCCCCTGAGCTTGCGGTGTAACAATTGGCGGTGTTACAGGTGCGATGGGTGTTTCCGGTTGAACAACATTGGGCTGCTCGCCTCCAGGTACAGAACTTTCCTCAACTGGAGCAGTTGATTGGGGTTGATTAGAACTACAACCACTTAAATGCAACGCCATACTTAAACAAACGATGATGATTAAATTTTTTTTCACAATAGATCCCGTTAAAACTTAGCTCAGATTTCCACTGAAAATGTGGCTTTTTAATGAAAGATTTTCCGCCACCAATGCTCTTCATTAATTGCTTTTGAATTGCACTCGGCGGCCTCTGTTGGTCTGTATTCGTCGCGCATCGGCAGCCAAATTGCGCCATCGCAATCTTCCGCACTTAACAGGCCTGTCTGCGAATCTATCCAGGAAAAACTCATCCCTTCCGGATTTCTTTGATTGACACCCCGGGTTGGCAACTGCCGCATTAAATCTGCCCAGACCTGCAAGGCGCCACCCGCTCCGGTTAAGGGTGTTTGCGAGTTATCATCGCGCCCAACCCAGACTATCGCTAAATGCTCACCGCTAAAACCAGCAAACCAGCTATCCCTTTGATCATTGGTAGTTCCAGTTTTACCCGCAAGCGGTAATGATTCCGGGAACGAATTATACACACTGCGCCCGGAGCCCTCACGCAAAACAGCTTGCAATGCAAACTGCAATGCAAAAGTACTCTGCATGGAAAAGCGCTGATCCAATTCCAGCGGATAACGTTTTAAAGGCTGGCCCTCTGCGTTTAATACCTCGCGAATAACATGCAGCGGGGTATACACGCCTTCCGCTGCCAGCGTGTGATAAGTTCCTGCGACTTCAATGGGCGACATATCGACAGCACCAATTAACATCGCCGGAATAAGTGGAACTTCACCGGGATAGCCTGCGGCTTTAATCGTTTTTGCCACCGCTTTTAAAGACAATTGCATTCCCAAACGCGCGGTAGCTTGATTATAGGAATGCGCGAGCGCGCGATATAAAGGCACCGAACCATGACTGAGATTGTCGGCATTTTTTGGCTCCCACATCTTACCATCACCACTTTTTATACTCACCGGGTCATCACTTAAGGGCATACCTAACTGATAAGTCTGTGGCTGCTCCAGCGCAGTTAAAAATACAAATGGTTTTATCAATGAACCGATCGGGCGACGCGCATCAAGCGCACGATTGAACCCTGTGAAACGCGGATTCTTATCACCAATGAGTGCCAGTATTTCACCACTGCCCACCGAGGTAACTACCATACTGGCTTGTAAATCTTTTACTTTATGTTGTTTTTCTAATTGGGCCACACGCGCTTTCACTGATTTTTCTGCTTGACGTTGCACCATCGGCGCCAGCGTGGTGAAAATGCGCAAGCCTTCGCTGCGCAAATCCTCTTCTTGATAATCTTGTTTCAGCTGTCGCTTTACCAAATCAACAAACGCCGGGTAATTAACCAAACTCTCATCATTTTCAGCAGCCAAGCTTAAGGGTGAAGCCTGGGCCGAACGCATTTGCTTTTCGTCAATCAAACCCTCCGCGTGCATAACCGATAACACAGTGTTGCGGCGCTCTTTTGCGCGCTCAGGCTTGCGCCACGGATTGTAGTAAGACGCACCTTTAACCAAACCCACTAGCAAGGCTACTTCCTGAGTATTTAATTCTATTATGGGTTTACGAAAATAATGTTGCGATGCCAAGGCAAAGCCATGAATCTCGCGCGAACCACTTTGCCCCAGATAGACTTCATTAATATAAGTTTCTAAAATTTGCGATTTGCTATAGTGCAATTCTAATAATAGCGACATTAAGGCTTCAGGAATTTTGCGGGAAAGACTTTGCTTTTGCGTGAGATAGAAATTTTTCACCAGCTGCTGCGTGAGAGTACTGCCGCCTTGCACCACATCTCCTTGACGCAAATTTACCCACATAGCCCGCAATATGGCTTCAGGCGATACACCGTGATGCTCCAGAAAATGTTTATCTTCCACGGCTAATAAGGTTTCGCCAAACAAGGGGGGCAAGCCATTTAATTTTACCAATAACCGATCTTCAACATTGTTGGGATAAATTCCGCCAATTTCTTCCGGCTCCATACGCACCAATGGCAGAGCTTCGCCCGCACTATCAACAAGGGAAGCGACTTTGCCTTCGTCGATACGCAAGGTATATTTTTGTGGTTCTTCGCGTTTATCCCAAAACTCAAAACCACGCGTAAACACCTCATATTTAACTTCCCTGGAGCTAGCCGCACGGCGCACCATTTGCCCGGAAGTCGCCAGTGTAGTTGCCGTACGATAACCCAGCGCCTCCATTTCTTGTTCATACAATGAGGGGGTTATAGGTAAGCCTTCATACAATTCCAATGGACGAGAATAAACTCGTGAGGGCAGAGCCCATTTTTTTCCATCAAACTTCTCCCGTACTACCCTATCCAAATAAATTGCCCACGCACCTAAAAGCAAACAGCAAATCAAGAATACGACAGCAACGCCCAGACCTATAAGCTTCCAATTCCACACAGGGAATCCGCTGTCTGGATTTTTTTTTCGCAGAAGAAAACGACGTTTAGTCATTCATGGGCTCTTTATGATAGTAAAAATAACGACGAAGTGAAAAAATCATTAGCTGAAAAATGCTGGCCATTCTACCCATTCGATATGTCTTTATCGAGTCATACTTTTTAGCATAATATGCGCATTACAAATCCATCAAGCCATCTGGCAAATCCATAATCATCAAGCTATCGATTAAATCCAAATCACATTAGCTCTTAAAAAGGTTACAACATGAACAAGCAATATCACATCTATGGCATAGGTGCCGCTCTGGTTGATACTGAAATTACGCTCAACGATGCAGACCTCACAAGAATGAATGTCGATAAAGGTGTTATGACATTGGTTGATGAAGTACGCCAATATGAATTAATCGATCACCTCGCCAATCACCTTGTCGCCTCGCGTAAAGCGAGTGGAGGTTCAGCAGCAAATACTATTATCGCCGCCAGCTATTTTGGCTGTGACAATGTTTACTCCTGCAAAGTTGCTGATGACGATAATGGCCAATTTTATATCAACGACCTGAAGGCCGCCGGCGTGCATTACCCAACCCATATTTCTTTCGCGAAAGGGATTACCGGGAAATGCCTGGTGATGATTACCCCGGATGCAGAGCGCACCATGAATACCTTTTTAGGTATAAGCGCAACACTTTCTGCGGACGAGCTGGATCCGGAAGCCATAGCCTTGGCAAAATACGTGTACATCGAAGGTTATTTAGTGACATCGCCTAGCGGACGCGCTGCCGCAATTGCTTTGCGTCAATATGCTGAGGCCAGCAATACGCGTACGGCAATAAGTTTGTCAGACCCGGCCATGGTGCAATTTTTTCGTGAAGGCCTCATTGAAATGATTGGTGATGGAGTGGATTTATTATTTTGTAACCGCGATGAAGCTATTAGCTTTACCCAAACCGACAATATAAATGATGCGGCCAACGCCTTAAAAAAATTCAGCAAACAATTTGCGATAACCTGTGGCAGCGAAGGTGCCTTAATTTTTGATGGCAAAGAATTATTTAGCGTTGCCGCGAATAAGGTCAAAGCTATAGATACCAACGGCGCAGGTGACATGTTTGCAGGTGCATTTTTATATGCGATTACGCAAGATAAGGATTACAAAACAGCGGGTGAATTTGCAAGCCTGGCAGCAAGCCAGGTTGTCTCGCAGTTTGGGCCTCGATTAAAAGCCGAACAACATGGGGAATTGAAGAAAGTATTTTTTAATCGCTAACGAAGTTTAAATTCCTCGTGGTTTGTCATGAAGTAGATTTTTGGAGCAAAACACACCTCACTGCTTGCGGCGAGGTGTTTAATTTAAAAATTTATTCATTAGCGCACACTGGAAAAAAGAACCGGCATGGCTATTTGAATTTTTGCAATCGCTCATCTGTTCCAGGGTGAGTTGAAAAATAATCTTTAATCGTTTCCTTTTCAACATCATGGGTAGCCATTAACTTATCGCATTGAATTTTTTTAGCGGCAAGTTGATCTTCGATTGTAGCTGTGATAATAGCCGGAATTACATCTTCGCCCTCAGCTGCAACTTTATCTTTAGATTTACTTTTATGCGCAGAATCTTTTATCCCCTGACCTTCCCCAGTCGTAGATTTTTTTGCAACTGATGATCTTGCGGCGGATGCTGTGGCAGTCACCGATGCGGCAGCCGATGCTGTGGCAGCCACCGATGCGGCAGCGGAATGTATTTCGTTTACATCGTTTTGGGCATACCCCTCTCTCTGTAAAAGAAAATTACAACGCGCCTCATAAGTTACTCGTTCCATCAACTCAACAAAAACATGCCGCTGAATATTCTTCGCATCCAGATACTCCAATGCATTTTGATCAGCATCGCGCTCGAAATCACGTGAGTAGGACATGGTTATCAATATCACGGGTACTGCGGTAAGCAGGCTGGAAGCAGCGGACATATCGCCCATCAGCATACTCACCATAAAACCAAGCGAAGAACTTTGAATAACAGAACGTAAGCCATGACGATATTTTACGTGGCCGATTTCGTGGGCGAGCACAGCAATTAACTCATCATCACTTTTAGCGAGATTAACCATCTCATCCGTAAATATAATCGTACCATTGGGCAAGGCAAAAGCATTTGCGCCCAAATCTCCCCCGCCACGGAAAATGACCTGTATTGATAAATGAGCATTTTCTTTTAGCGCGGGTGCAAAATGCTGCAGCACTCGTGCCTGAACGTTTTCAGCAAGCTCTGTGGGCTGTAAGTATATTTTATCGAGCAGCTGCAGCGTTTCCGCAGAAGTTAAATTCAGCATCTTTTGCGGTAACTGATTAGCGATCACGTGGCTTGCCGCCGGAACAGCATATTTCATGCCCGCCCAACTCAAGCCTACAACGAGCAATAAGTTGACAAGAACAAAGTAAATATGCGTTTCAAGCTGATATATAAAGCTCTGCCACAATGACGGACGATATTTTTCTAACAGCAAGTCCACTTGAGTATTGTCTTGTGTTTCAAATTTTCCACCTCCACCAAAATGCAAATTGCGCGTCGTGTTACCAATACGCAACGAGACTTTAATATCGGCCAAGCGACAGGTTTGCAGCAGCGCATTATCTGCAAGCGAAATAACACGAACCTGGCCCTCAGCATCCACTTGTAATTCCGCGAGAAAACAAGCAGACGTTTTTCCAGTAAACCAGTTTCCGTGCATTATAAAGTTCTCTATATTTTCATTCATCACAAACTAATATCAATATCAAAAATATCATGGACACCCTCTCCCAGCGCATTAGATTGCTCTTGTTCTGCAGCAATGAAATGCTCCATTCCACCGCTGACAATAAATGCCATGTGTGCAGCTTTATAAGCAGCGGTGCGAACTTTAGCAAAAGGAATAAACAAACCCAGGGTTAATAAAATACCCAGGGTATTCGTAAACAAAAGTATTGCGTAAGAACCGGTAGACCAAGTGGATACAAAACGGTGCTGATGTAATTGCGTATTATTAAAATGGATATTATTCATAGTCACTACAAAATAAGCGATAGCAACTATGTACATTGCAACACAAGCGATAATGACTGGAGCAGCCTTACCAATATTGGCAACATCACCAGCCGCTAAGCCCATAAATACCGAATCAAAAGTAAATGTCATTATGACAACAACAGCGCAACCTGCGATTAGCAGTAACAACATTTTATAATATTCTTTTACCTCAACGCTAAAAGTAAAGGGCGCTGTGCCATACAAATGGTTACTGGTAACGTATTTCGTTTGTTTTTTCCACACAAACGGGAACAATATACCCAAAGTAAAAACGGCCAGCAGAGGCCACAAAATAAAACATTTTGCTGCTGTGCCTATAGACCCCACGAAACGAAAATTAATATTGCGGTAACTTGAATGACGCGCGTTGAACTTTAAAGAGCTAACAATAATCCACGGCAAAAATATAAGTAACAACAGCCCCATTGCCCCGGCAACCACGGGCGATGTTTTTACAAAAAAAGAGTAGGCAATAAAAAACACCATGGCAATTAAACGACCTTTTAAAATTTTCAAAGGTTCAGCCGTGTATTCAAAACTGGCACTAGCTAACGAAGTATTACCATAAAAATATTGTTTATTCCGCACCTTCGCCCAAGCCGAATATATACCTATAGTGACTATACTTAAAAGAATATTTACAATCCAAATTTTAAAATACTCGAAACCTTTGCCGCTAAACTCGAAAGGGATTCGCCGTGTATCGTCACCATATACCGGCGCAACGGTTTGATGCATTGCCGAAGCGCTAACAAAGCCATTTCTTTCTCCGTCTTCATCCGAGTCATCCGCGCGCTCTTTATAGCCATCTACATCTTCTTGTGAAATAGTTGTAACTATAGGCATTAGCGAAAGTTCAGACGCTGAAGACGGCGCAGCGTCACTAGCCCGCATACTAACAATGACACCAATACTCGCCAAACGCGCAATATATTTTTCAGCAGTTACAGCGTCGACTCCCGTTTTTAACACGGCTTCTCTTGCTGCGAAAATAAGCTCTACTTTTTTTGATTCCACACCAAACATTTGTGTAAATGCAGCTTTCACTCGCTCAGGATTTTCGCCTTCAACGATACCCACACACAATAAATCGTATAATTTAACCTGCATGCCTAGTTCCTTTTGATGAAATAATATTTAGCAGCTTCCAAAAATAATATATTGATTATTTAAATGTGTATTTTTAACAGGCACGCTTTTAGGAAATGTGACTTTCTATTAAAAGCCACATTTAATAACGGGTGTTTAGATTAATTACTTCTTAACTTAGGATTAATATAAGTTAATATCACGGAGCAGAACAAATCGGGCAATGCTTATCTTTTGCCAGCGTCAGTTCACGCCATCGATTGCAACGTCCGTCAAACAAGTGTAGGCGACCCATGAGATTTTCGCCAAACCCTATAATTATTTTTATAACTTCCAAAGCTTGCACCGAACCTATTATTCCCACTAAGGGGGCAAGCACACCCGTAGCTGCACAACTTAGGTCTGCTTCTGAATTGACATCATATAAACAGTGGTAACAGGGACTGGTTGGATCGCGCGCATCAAATACGGCAACTTGTCCCTCCAGACGGATGGCCGCACCGGAAACGAGTGGAATTTTATGCTGCACGCATGCAGCATTTACCGCAAAACGCGTGGTGAAATTATCGCAACAATCCACTACGACATTGACTTGAGCCACCTGCTCCGCTAAAGCGGCGGCATCGAGCTGCGCTGTAATACAAGTCACTTTTACATCAGGATTTAATTCACGCAGCGCAAGCGCTGCAGACTCTACTTTAGTTTGGCCAATTCGCGCAGTGGTATGAACAATTTGCCGCTGCAAATTACTAAGGTCAACCCGGTCAAAATCGGCGAGAATTAAATGCCCTACACCCGCAGCCGCCAGGTACATAGCAACTGGGGAACCCAAACCGCCGACGCCCACAATTAACACCCTGGCATCAAGCAGCTTTTCCTGGCCGGCGATATCCACATCCGTCAACATTATTTGGCGAGAGTAACGTAAAAGTTGTTGATCATTCATTCTCTTTTACCAAATGTTACACGTTCGTTCCCACCCAAATCACGTTTTGTTTGAATTTCTGCATAAGTGTTCACTTGGAAAAAACCGCGCACTGCATTAGCTTGATCATAACCATGCTCCACCAACAACCAACCACCTTGCAACAAATATTTTTTTGCCTGAGCGATAATAAATTCCAAATCAGCCAAGCCGTTATTATTGGCCACCAGAGCCGATAGCGGCTCAAAACGTAGATCACCAAGGATTAAATGTGGGTCAAGGGGGTCTATATACGGCGGGTTACTGAGAATAATATCAAATTGCTTTTCCACGGCGAGCGCGGCGAACCAATCACTTTGCTGAATTTGTACATTAGCTAAATTTAATTGCCTGCGATTTTTTTCGGCCAACTCCACGGCAGCCAACTCTTTATCTACAGCAACACACTGCCATGATTTTTTTTCATGTGCCAAGGCCAAGGCAATGGCCCCGGTGCCTGTGCCTAAATCCAATAGTCGGCGCGCGCTGTCATTTTCATCCTGAGCCAAGAGGTCGAGGGCTACCTCTACTAATAACTCGGTATCTGGCCGCGGAATTAGCGTGGAGTTATTTACCATTAGCGGCAATGACCAAAACTCTCTTATGCCAATAATATGCGCAACTGGTTCCCCGGCTAAACGCCGCAAAAATAAATCAGAAAACAAATGTTGTTCTGCCTCAGTGAGTGTTTTTTCTGGCCAGGTAAAAAGATAGGTACGAGTTTTTTGGAGAATATGCGCAAGGATAATTTCAACATCAAGGCGAGCGCTATCACTCACTGCTGCGAGCCGTGCAGATTGTTGTAAACAATTGGCGATGGTTAACTTATTCATATTATTCTCGGTCACCCCTGCGGCGCGAGGATGACGACACAAAAAAATCAACTATGCAAATATTGACGCTTATTTTAATTATTTCATCGCCATCTTCATCAATTTTTCTTCACCCCTGGATGCTAAATTACTCCGCAATCGCAGCTAGCTGATCTGCCTGGTATTCATTTGCCAGCGGTTGAATAACAGTAGCCAAATCACCCTGCATAATGGCATCTAACGAATAGAGCGTTAAATTAATACGATGATCTGTTACGCGGCCTTGGGAGTAGTTGTAGGTACGAATACGCTCGGAGCGATCACCGCTGCCTACCAGGTTGCGGCGCTCATCTGAAATGGATTTGTGCGCGGCATCTTCTTGTTGTGTTTTTAATTTTGTCGCGAGCAAGCTCATGGCACGCGCGCGATTTTTATGTTGCGAACGCTCATCCTGGCACTCCACCACCAAACCTGTTGGCAAATGCACAATACGAATGGCCGAATCCGTTTTATTAACATGCTGCCCCCCTGCGCCCGATGAGCGATAGGTATCAATCCGCAAATCTTCTTTGCGGATATTAATTTCTTCGAGCTCATCCGCCTCTGGCATAACCGCAACGGTGCAAGCGGAGGTGTGCACACGACCTTGCGTTTCCGTAGCCGGGACTCGCTGCACACGGTGCGCACCCGATTCAAATTTTAATTTTGAATAAACCCCTTGGCCACTCACCAGCGTAATAATTTCTTTATAACCGCCATGCTCGCCATCACTTTGACTAAGCACTTCAATACGCCAACCTTGTTTTTCAGCGTAACGCAAATACATGCGATACAAGTCGCCGGAAAAGATCGCCGCTTCGTCGCCGCCAGTGCCCGCACGAATCTCAAGGTAGCAATTTTTTTCATCGTTGGGATCTTTTGGCAACAACAAGCGCTGCATCTCTAATGTCGCAGGTTCTATTTTTGCAAGGCAATCGCGTAATTCTTCTTCCGCCATTTCTTTCATATCGCTATCGCCATCAGCTAATAACTGTTTGGCTTCAGCAATACTAACGTGGAGCTGTTGGTAGTCGTTGTAGGCTTTTACGACTTGCTCTAACTCAGAGTATTCTTTGGAAAGTTCGCGGAATTTGTTTTGATTGTTGATGATGTCGGCTTCCGACAACATAGCGCTGACTTCTTCATATCGCTCTCTAAGACGATCTAATTTTTCGAGGATGGAGGCTTTCATTCTTTCTCACTTAAATTAATGTCACTCTTTGGTAATTCGCTAGCGTTTAAATTGCTAGTTTGTAAAGCACCAGGTTGTACATCTCCTGTTTGCATAGCAACAGCTTGTATGTCACCGGGAGATAATTCAAATAATTCCTGCGCTACTTGAATTACCTGGTTACGCCCATTGGCGCTGGCATTTTTTAATACCGCAGTTGGGGCGTGGATTAGTTTGTTGGTCAGGTTGCGCGCTAGTTGCTGTAGCACTTGCTCGGCATTGCCACCGGCTTCCATTAAACTTAATGCTTTTTGTAATTCTATATCGCGTAATTTTTCGGCTTTGCGGCGATAGGCTTTCACCGTAGCGACAGCATTGAGTGTGCGTTGCTGACGCCGATAAAGCTCTACCCCTTCATTAATAATTTCTTCCGCTTTATCTGCGGCTGCCACGCGAGATTTTTTATTTTTATCAATCACCGCATGCAAGTCGTCGACGGTATACAAATAGACATCATCAAGCTCGCCCACCTGCTCCTCGATATCGCGAGGCACAGCAATGTCGAGCATAAACATGGGCTTGTGTTTGCGTTTTTTCAACGCACTTTCTACCGCGCCTTTACCCAACAAAGGCAATTGACTAGCGGTGGATGAAATAACAATGTCGGCGCGATACAAATGCTCGGGAATATCGGCCAACAAGATTGCTTCACCATTGAATTCCTGCGCTAAACGTTGCGCTCGATCCAGGGTGCGGTTGGCAACTATGATGCGGTGAATGCCCTGATCAACAAGATGGCGTGCCACCAACTCAATGGTTTCACCCGCACCAATTAACAGTGCGGTGTCTTTTTTTAAATCGGAGAAGATTTGTTGGGCAAGGCTAACCGCAGCGTAGGCAACGGAGACCGGGTTTTCACCAATAGCCGTTTCGGTGCGCACACGTTTGGCAATGCTAAAAATCTGTTGGAAAGTGTTGTGTAATTCACCACCAACAGTACCCGCCTCGCAAGCAACCGCATAAGCTGATTTCATTTGGCCGAGTATTTGTGGCTCGCCAAGGATAAGCGAATCCAACCCGCCCGCCACTTTCATCATATGCCGCACGGCTTCATCGTTCACATGGCAGTAATAACATTGCGCCAATTCCTCAGCGCTGATGCTAGTGTGGGCGATCAACCACTCAATAATCTGCTCAACTTGGCGTTCGCTGCACACATAAATTTCAGTGCGATTACAGGTTGAGAGTATGGCAACCTCAGCCAATTCGGCATGCGCACGCGCTGAAGTCAATGCCAGGCCCATAACTTCAGGCGCAAACGCCATACGTTCGCGGACTGCGAGTGAAGCTGTTGTATGGTTGATACCGAAAGCAAATAAAGTCATAGGGTCAAATAATAATAGGTCGAATATCAATAAGTTAACAATGCATCATTATTAAAATGCGTAAATCTTAGTATCTACAGTCATAGGGATAGTGGCGACAGTCGGTATTGTCCAGCCATACAGGGCTGGTGACAAGAAAAAAGAAACGACACAAGAACATATCATTCGCGCTAACCAGCGCAGATGGCTATGATGTATACCAGCGCCCTGCGCTACTCAAACTTAACCAACTTTTATTATTGTTATGATCTTATCTCGCTTTTTACTCATGGCTGCAATCATTTGCTACGGCAATGCAGCAATATTGAGCGCAGAAGAAGCGACATTTGCGAACCCAGCCTCGCTATCCCTTACCTTACCACCCATTACCTCGCAGCCGATTAGCAATGCCGCTCTTGAGAATAGCCATCAGGAGAAGCCTCACGATCGTAAATTTACTGCCGATTCACTCCTTGGGCTATTGCTAGCTGAATTTGCTGATATTCGCCAAATGAACGATCTATCCCTTAAGTATTACATGCAGCAAGCCATACAAACGCGAGACCCGCAGATCGCCGCGCGCGCCACTATCATTGCACGCTACGTGAATAATAAAGCAGCTGCACTGCAAATGTCACAACTCTGGCTGGAAACAGCACCCTATAGCAAAGAGGCACTAACCAACGCAAGCCTGATATTGATCCAGGCAGGTCGCCTCCTGGAGGCATTTGAAATCTCTGAGCGTCTACATAGGCAAGGGGATGCACCGCTATTTCAGAACATTGCCACCAGAGCCAGGATTCTAACTAAGGCACAACGGGAATTCCTGCTACAGCGCTACCAAAACCTGTTAACGCTTAACGAGCATGACGAACAATTGTTAATCAGTATTGGCTTGCTGCTACGGCATCAACATCGCTTTGCCGATGCTATGGCTTACGCAAACAGAGCGCTAAGCCTCTATCCACAAAGCATTTCCGCAGCCATGCTTGAGGTTAATTTATTACACGAACTTAAGCGTGATCGCGAAGCTATCAGCAAAATGAGCGCGCTGCTAATTCTTTACCCGGCTAACACCAATCTTCGCAATCAATATGCACGCACACTCACACACCACGACAGAGAGTTGGCACAGCAGCAATTCACCATTCTCTCCGAGCAATTACCCAATGATGCGGATGTGCGCCTTTCCCTGGGCATTATTGCCATGGAGCGCAAAGACTTCAAAACGGCCAGCCAAGCTTTTGAGCGATTGCTCGACACCAATCAGCATCTGTCCAAAACACATTATTATTTGGGGCAAATAGCTGAAAACCAACGGCAATGGAATGATGCGATTTTTAATTATTTGCAAGTGGAACGCGGCAATGATTTTTTCCCGGCGAATGTCAATTTGCTGGATATATTTATTCGCAAAGGCGATCTGCTAAGCGCGCAACAACACATGACCCGGGTCCGCCTGCGCTATCCCGACGAAGCCAAAAATTTGTATTTACTGCAGGCACAAGCGCTGGTTAATCATAATTACTTGCGCGAAGCTGAAGCCGTATTGAATGAAGCCCTGGAGCTTAACCCCAACGACTCCGTTATTATTAACAGTATTATCTCCACCACAATGAAACGCTTAAAACCAAAAAGCACTTCCACCACTCAATTGAGCACACCATGACTTCCCCGTTTAATCTATTCATTGCGCTACTGATAGTCACACTGAGCGGCTGCGCGCAACAATCCCGGAAAATGCCCACACCAGGCATTACCGAGCAAAACTTATTGCAACATCAACAACAAGTTCAAGCCATTGGTAACTGGCAAGCCATCGGTAAGCTGGGAGTTAAAACACCCGATGATGGCGGTAGCGCAACCCTGCGCTGGCAACAACAAGATACGGCTTATCAGATTGCTTTTAATGGCCCTCTTGGGCAAGGCAACATGTCCATTGAAGGTGAGCCAGGGCGAGTGACATTTAGTGGCGGCAGCAACCCACCGCAAAGCGCTAAAACGGCGGAAGAATTAATGTTTAACAATACCGGCTGGAATATTCCCGTTAGCCAACTTGCGTATTGGGTGCGGGGACTGCCAGACCCCACCAAGGAAGTAACTCATTACACTCTTAATGCGCACGGCTTCATTGAAAAGCTTGATCAGGCTGGCTGGAAAATCACCTACGGCGAATATATCAATACGCAAAATCTGAATGAAATTATTGCTATGCCTGGTCGCATCACCGCTGAATATAGAGAAATGCGACTAACGTTACTTATTCGCGAATGGAAATTAGGCGGCACGCAATGATCGGGCAAACTCCCGCAGCACATCAAACACCTGCGCCCCCTAAAACACCTGCGGTTTTCGAGCTAAGGCTATTATCGCCCGCAAAACTCAATTTGTTTTTACACATTACCGGGCGCCGCGCCGATGGCTACCATAACTTGCAAACGCTTTTTCAATTGCTCAATTACGGCGATATGATGAGTTTCACCTTGCGCGATGATGCGCAAATTACGCTAAACCCTGAGCTCGCTGGCGTACCCTTAGAAGACAATCTGATTATCAAAGCAGTTCGCCTCTTACAAAAGAAACAAAACACTCATCAAGGCGTAGCTATTCAGCTGCAAAAAAAATTACCTATGGGGGGAGGCTTAGGTGGTGGAAGTAGCAATGCAGCCACCACTTTGGTAGCACTAAATCAACTTTGGCGCTGCGGCCTAAGCTGCAGCCAATTGCAAACACTAGGTTTACAGCTGGGGGCGGATGTCCCAGTGTTTATCCAGGCGCAAACGGCATGGGCGGAAGGTGTGGGAGAGCACTTGCAACCCCTTGAATTACCTAGAGATTGGTTCTTAATTGTGCAACCCGATTGCCATGTATCAACTAAAGCGATTTTTTCACATAAAGATTTGACAAGAGACACGCCTCCCATTAAAGTGGCGGCCTTCTTTGAGCAGGGTGGTCACAATGACTGTCAAGCCTTGGTGAGAAAGCTTTATCCCGCGGTGGACGAAGCCCTCAACTGGTTTGCACAAGCTAACCACAAAGCTCAAATGACGGGAACCGGCGCTTGTGTTTTTGCACAGTTCGCCACGGCAGAAGAAGCCCAAGCAGTTCAAATTAAACTGCCCAGGCAAATGCCAGGTTTTATAGCGCAAGGTGTGAATCAATCACCGCTCTATAAACTGCTCCCGGAAGTTAATGTGTAACGACTTAACTAAAACAAACTACAACAGGGGCGTCGCCAAGTGGTAAGGCAGCAGGTTTTGATCCTGCCATCCGTAGGTTCGAGTCCTTCCGCCCCTGCCATATTCCTAGTCATTGTTTATCTTTTACATCTGCACATTACAATGACTCTATACTCTTCCAGATTTAACGCCACCCGCCAACAAACCAGACTGGTTTGCCTGGCTGCGACCAAGGGTAAAGCATTCTTATTTATTTTTATGGCTTTGCTAAAAATAGCTTCTGGCTTCACTAAAATAGTTTCGCAATTGACAGCAATAATATTCGCACCCCCTCACATTCATATTCGTGATCAACAAAGGTATTCGACGTGACTGATTTTATGGTTGTTACCGGCAACGCTAACCCTGATTTGGCCAAAAGAATTGTTGATCATCTCGGCATGTCGCTTGGCGATGTTTCCGTATCCCAGTTTTCAGATGGTGAAATTGCGGTTGAGTTACACGTAAATGTACGCGGTCGCGATGTCTTTGTAGTGCAACCTACCTGCGCACCCACCAACGATAATTTAATGGAATTAATTGTCATGGTAGATGCTTTACGCCGCGCATCCGCTGGCCGCATTACCGCAGTGGTGCCCTATTTCGGTTATGCCCGCCAGGATCGCCGGGTGCGCTCCGCGCGCGTCCCCATTACCGCTAAAGTAGTGGCAGATATGATGGTTGGCGTAGGTGTTGACCGCGTGCTTACCGTTGATCTACACGCAGAACAAATTCAGGGCTTCTTCGATGTGCCCGTTGATAACGTTTACGGCTCACCGGTGCTGCTGGAAGACATAGAACAACAAAAATTTGAAGATCTCATTGTAGTGTCACCCGACATTGGCGGCGTTGTTCGCGCTCGCGCAGTGGCAAAACAACTGGGCATTGATCTGGCCATTATTGACAAACGTCGTCCTGCGGTAGGTATCGCCGAAGTCATGAATATTATCGGCGATGTTGCTGGCCGCACCTGCTTGCTAGTGGATGACATGGTGGACACCGCTGGCACTCTTTGCAATGCAGCTAAAGCACTGAAACAACAAGGCGCTAAACGCGTAATTGCTTATTGCACCCACCCGGTACTATCCGGCAAAGCCGTTGACAATTTAAACAATTCCGAGCTGGATGAATTGGTCGTTACCGACTCTATTCCACTCAGTGACGCCGTCAAAGCTTGCAGCCGCGTGCGTCAACTTACTTTATCAAAAATGCTCGCCGAGGCCATGCGCCGTCTGAGCAATGAAGAATCCCTGAGTGCGATGTTTCGCTAGCAAACAGTTTTACTAGCTAGAAAATATTTCGCTCAGATAACCACCTCGAATTATCGAGGCTTTAAAAACCTGCCAGGTTCTGGTCGCGGATCTGACAGCATCAATGAGGACATAACCATGTCTAATGAAGACTTCAAATTAGTAGCAACAGCCCGTAACGATTTAGGGAAAGGTGCGAGCCGCCGCCTACGTCGTTTGGCACAACAAGTTCCAGCGGTAATTTATGGCGGCAAGCCAGCCCCGCAAAGTATCAGCATGTCACACAATGAATTGCTGAAACATCTTGAACACGAAGCGTTTTATTCACACATCATCAGCATCAATGTTGACGGTGTAGCGCAAGATGTTATTTTGAAAGATCTGCAGCGTCACCCATCCAAACCAGTGGTATTGCATGCTGACTTCTTGCGTATCGACAAAGCCACTAAACTGCACACTCACGTACCATTACACTTCCTCAACGAAGCTTGGTCCAAAGGCGTGAAGATTCAAGGCGGTAAAGTGATTCACAACATGACTCAAATCGACATTACTTGCTTCCCACACCACTTGCCTGAATTTATTGAAGTTGATTTGATCAACGCAGAAGTGGGCACCATCATTCACATCTCTGACCTGAAATTGCCAATCGGTGTGACCTCTGTTGCACTGGGTCACGGCCCGGATCACGACTCAGCAGTTGTGACTATTGTTAAGCCGAAAGGTGGAGCTGACGAAGGCGAAGAAGTTAAAGCTTAATTGCGTATTAATTAATTTATGACTTATTAATTAAATAGTCGCTTGCAAAAAAAGGGGCAGAAGCACTATCTTCTGCCCCTTTTTTATTGTTTGAGAAAGCACCATGGAAAATACCGGAATTCAACTGATTGTCGGCCTTGGCAACCCCGGCAGCGAATACCAACACACTCGCCATAACGCAGGTGCGGATTTTGTTGCTGAGCTGGCACAGCACATGGGGACCAACCTTAACTCTGACCCCAAATACTTCGGCCTCACTGCCCGGATAAATTATCAAGGCCAGGATTTACGCTTACTTATCCCCACAACTTACATGAACCGCAGCGGTCAAGCAGTCGCCGCCATGAGCAACTTTTTCAAAATTGAACCTGCCGCAATTTTAGTCGCACATGACGAACTGGATCTTGCGCCCGGCGTCGCCCGCTTTAAACATGGCGGTGGGCACGGCGGCCACAACGGCCTTCGCGACATTATCAGCGCTCTAGGCAATAACCAAAATTTCCCCCGTTTGCGTTTAGGAATTGGTCACCCGGGTGCAGCGCCGTTAGTGGCCAACTTTGTGCTAAAACGAGCCCCCTCCAGCGAACAAGAACTGACTGACGATGCAATTCATCGCGCAATTAAATCTTTACCGGAAGCGGTAAAAGGTGATTGGAATACGGCGATGAAGAATCTCCACACCGAACCCAAAAAATAATTACCGCGCATGACCCCAAAGCAATTTTATACGGAGTTAATTGCAACCGAAAAAATATTGGGCTTCGTGAAACCGCTACCAAACATGTACAATCGCACTTTTTGCTTTACCCTTTTTTCTCATACTTTTTAATTTCACTTTCTATCGGAATAGCATCATGGGTTTCAATTGCGGCATAGTCGGCCTTCCCAACGTCGGCAAATCAACACTGTTTAACGCCCTCACCAACGCCGGAATCAGCGCTGAGAATTTTCCCTTCTGCACTATTGAGCCCAATGCTGGCATTGTCACTGTACCTGACGTGCGCCAGGACAAGCTCGCAGCAATTGTTAAACCAGAGCGCACAGTGGCCACCACCATGGAATTTATCGACATCGCGGGCATAGTTGCGGGCGCGTCTAAAGGCGAAGGATTAGGCAACAAATTTCTCGCTAATATTCGCGAGACCGATGCTATTGCGCACGTAGTGAGATGCTTCGATGATGAGAATGTAATTCACGTCGCCAACGCGGTAAATCCTGCGGCTGACATTGACATTATCAATACCGAATTAGCTTTGGCCGATTTGGAAGCGGTAGATAAGGCCTTATTTCGCTACGCCAAAGCCGCCAAAGGCCAGGATAAACACGCGATGACCATGAAAGCAATTCTGGAAAAAATCCAACCGCACTTGAACGAAGCCAAGCCGTTACGCTCATTTCCTTTGGATAAAGAAGAAATTGCCATACTCAAAGAAATTAATTTGCTCACCCTCAAGCCCACTATGTATATCGCAAACGTGGCTGAGGACGGCTTTGAAAACAACCCGCACCTGGATGTAGTCCGCAAAATTGCGGCTGAAGAACGCGCAGTAGTAGTGCCCATTTGCAATAAATTAGAAGCGGATATTGCCGAGCTTGAAAACGATGAAAAAGCGGAGTTTCTTGCCGAGATGGGCATGGAAGAACCCGGCCTTAACCGCGTAATTCGCGCTGGCTATGGCCTCCTTGGGTTACAAACCTATTTTACCGCGGGCGTTAAAGAAGTTCGCGCCTGGACAGTAAAAGTCGGCGCCACAGCACCGCAAGCCGCTGGGGTTATTCATACCGATTTTGAACGTGGTTTTATTCGCGCCGAAGTTATCGCCTATGAAGACTTTATCGCAGGAAAAGGTGAGCAAGGCGCGAAAGACGCAGGAAAATTACGCAAAGAAGGCAAGGATTACATTATGAAAGATGGCGACGTAGTCCACTTCTTATTTAATGTCTAAGCCTTGGCATTAACCTAACGCACTATTTATTATAAATAAGCAAATAAATAGTGCGCTTGCATTAAGGGTACCCTATCCCCCGGCATCCATTAAGTATTCCCATTCGATTGTTATTAGTGAACTATTATCAGGGATAGAAGAAGCAAAGCATTCGGCGTTGGGATGCGATATCTTATTCTTTTTTGAAGTAAGCCCCGCAAGAAAACAACAATAAAAAGCTATGCTCAAATTCAACACAATTCAGAATAGTAAACCCGGTTAAATAAAAGCTATCTCAAGAATGACTTATTAAACCTTTAAACATTTAAAAACCGTCATTTGAGGGAAATAGACCTATAAATAGCGAAAAGGTTGCTTGATAGATAGGTGCATATTCGCCATTCAAATGATAAAATCCATAAAAAAGTAACTTGAACTACTCAACAAAGCTTATTTCAAACAAAAATAATTTTACAGGGCGGGCTCATTAATCTATTTATGCATCAAGTTTTGATCAATGCGTAACTTCGAATAAATGTAACCGAGGGAAAAAAGATGCACTATGCAGTGCTCCCTATAAAATTATTAAGCTAAACTTTATTAAACAATTTGTTATTCGTCGTTATATTAATTAGTCGTTATATTAATTAGAAGGTAAAAAAAAACATGTTAATTCTTACTCGTCGTATCGGTGAAACAATCATAATTGGTGATGACGTCCATATCACTGTGCTGGGAGTCAATGGCAACCAAGTTAGGGTTGGTGTCAATGCCCCCAAAGAAACTCCAGTTCACCGCGAAGAAATTTACCATAAGATTCAACGTGAAAAAGACATAGAACCAATTGAGTGATTTGAAAAAATGAAGCTACGATGCTCACAAGCAGTATGCTTCAATAATAATGGTGTAGGGTCGGCGGCCAAGCTCGCCGCCAACACCTTTCCCAACCGAGTACAGTCTACCAGAGCGCGCAAACAAAGCCCGCTATCGCACATTGTAATCACCATGGAATAAATAATAAACTAAAAACCTGGCACAACCACCCCGGAAAGTCGGTGGTCGTATCAAGACCTTTTTTTTGGCTGCAACCTATTTGGTGTGTGCTACCACGATAATTTCTACAATGGACTTAAGACTAAGGCTATTCAGCCGTCAAATGGAGCTTGGAAAATGAAAATCAATACAACAGCAACAATATTAATAAGTGCAATGCTCATTACTGCAACAACAAATTCAAGTGTCGCTTCACCACAGAATTGCGAAACCTATCAACACAAAATCAATCGCTTACAAACCTTAAACGCGAGAGGCGGAAAAGCAAAGCAGCTCCAATTCCGCAGACAACAAATTAATCAATATGAAGCTGAACTTTATAAATGTAGCAATGTTCAAAAGATTCAAATCCTCAGCAATCACAACAAAAACAAGGCTAAAACTAACCGCGGAAAATTACGGCCCAACAAAACTCAAAATCCGCAATTACAACAATTAATAAAAACCTGTAATTATTGGATTAACCAAAACAATCAGTACCCATCATGGGATAATGGCAATTTCCGAGATACTGCCTGCCGAGCGGCCGATGAAAAGGAAGATGCCATTAATAATCCTGCTGCGCAAATTGGACCCAACGTCAGAACACTTAACGACTGTATTAAACCCAACAATGTCATAGATGATGACGTCAATGAATGTATGAAAGGAATTAAAGAAGCGAGCTGGAAAAATTAAATGGGTGAGCTTTATCTTTTATTTTTTTAAATTCTATTTCATTTTATTTATGAGTTAAGCGTATGAGCAAATCCCTTCAGGAACTTTTCGATACCCTACCCCAAATTGGTCGCGTCGACTGGATTGGTGTTCGCCCTGAACGCAAGGCGCCAATCATTAACGTGAATGCAGTTGAAGCAAAAGCAGGGCGAGGCCTGACTGGAGATAGATACAACAGTCATAATGGAAAACGTCAAATTACGCTTATTCAGGCTGAGCATTTATTTGCAATAGGCTCTATGCTCGGTAAAACCACAATGGACCCAGCGCTATTACGCCGCAATATTGTGATCTCGGGGATCAATTTATTAGCGCTAAAAGATAAACAATTTATACTTGGCAACGTGTTGCTGGAATACACTGGATTGTGTCAACCCTGCTCAGCCATGGAAGCAACATTGGGGGCGGGGGGGTATAACGCAGTGCGTGGACACGGAGGAATTACCGCGAGAATTTTAAGTGATGGAATTATTAATGTGGGAGACAAGTTAAAACTGAAATAATCTCTCCTGAAATGGAATCAGCCCAAATCCCAACAAGGGATTCAGGCATTCTTACTTAAATTTAATTAAAATCTATAATCGACACCAAGACCGATGCCCTTTAAGTCAATGTTGTGCTTGTTATCTTTGCAGAGAATTCGATATTCCAAATTAAGATTCAAGGTGTCGAATATTACAACACCAACACCCGCGCCATAAGAAAAGCCGGAAAAATTACCGTCATCTGTCGTACCACTCATGGACCCATAAGTATAACCGGCAAGCAAATAAGTTTTACCGACATTATTTGCGCTTTCTACGCGGTAATAGGCAGACGAGTATGCCGTTATATTAGGGTCACTCTGACCCGCAGCACCCAATCTCAGCTCGCCGCCAACGAAAGAGTTATGCTTATACCCACCCATAAGCTCAACCACATTCCAATCCTTAGAGATTTTAGAAGCTTTTATCTGAGCCACCCCACCACCCAGATAAAACCCGTTGTTCGCATAAATATCGGCAAAAGCCGAGGCGGACATTAGAGATAGCAATGCAATTATAATTTTTTTCATTTGGAGTTATCCTTTTGGGGAATGTATAAGCAACTATTTGAACTGGCGATTCTACTCGGTTAAAGAAGTTTGTTTCAACTAAGTACGGCATAAGATTAGTCTCAAATGCAGGTTAGTCGCTAATATTAAAATGTGCAACGTCAATGCCGCCATCACGGAACCTATTGCCTTTCAACCATGACTATAGCTTTGGTTGTTCACCACAAACCAAGGGGTTCAATTGCACATCAACCAAAATTTTTATCCGACACAAAAGCATTGGCTTTACGCTCATCACCAAATGTGGACATAGGACCATGACCAGGAATAAATTTTACCTCATCACCCAGAGGCCATAATTTTTTGCGGATAGAACTAACCAAATCATCGTAATTTCCACGCGGAAAATCAGTGCGTCCTATGGAGCCTTGGAATAACACATCACCTACTAACGCGAGCTTGCTTTCTGGATGGTAAAAAATAATATGCCCCGGTGTATGCCCGGGACAGTGGCGAATCTGCAGCTGAATATTGCCAAAAGTGGCTTCATCGCCATCCACAAAAAAACGATTGGGTTGAAATGACTGTGGTGCAGCGAACCCCATCATCTGCGCTTGTAAAGGTAATTGATTGATCCAAAACATATCATCCACATGGGGACCTTCAATGGGGATTTTTAAGGTCGCCGCCAAAGCGGCAGCACCGCCCACATGATCCAAATGCCCATGGGTTAATAAAATTTTCTCCAGGATTAAATGACGTTCGGCAAGCGCCTGTTGAATAAGGTCAATATTTCCACCCGGATCGACTACTGCAGCACGTTGAGTTTCATCGCACCATAACAGCGTGCAGTTTTGACGGTAATGCGTAACAGGAATAATTTGATAGTGCAGCACAGAGTCACCGAATAAAAAATTGTGGGCTTAACAATAAAATTTAAAATTTCTGGCGGCTTCTTTTGTCAAACACAGCGATCGCTGCGCAAGAAATGAATCGACTTTTTGCACCGGATTTTTATTTCCCGATTGTACCCAAAGATACGGATGCGTTAACAGCTGCAGCCCGGTTTTATTTTGCACCGCTGAATGATCTAGCGGATGCCCGTGCGACCAATAACCTGCACCATCAGAAACATATAAATCTTCGCTAAAAAACTGCGGTGAATAAGCGTGTAATCTATTCGCAAACAGCATATCCATACCAAGAAACTCTGGATAGCAGGTACCTGGCCGATGAAATGCAGTCACTTTAACCGCAGCATCTATTATATTTTCAAGAATAATACATTCTTGTTGCGCTGCGGCGTTAAGAACAGCTAAATCTTTTCTGTAAACAGATGCATCAAAATGCAAACCGATTTCATGACCCATGGCCATTATTTTTTTGATAATATCGCGTGCAGCGGCTGATGCCGGATTATAAAATTCAGAAGCGATTAAAATAAAAAAAGTAGATTTATAGCCAGCATCATATTCAATTTTGGCAACTTGCAAAGCGAACTCAAGGCTCACATCAACATCGTGACGAAGCAACAAATCAGCTTGCGCAGCGCAAAAATCATGAAATGATGCATTGCGATAACCCAACACGCCGAAATTATTTAGCAGATTTTTGTATCCTTCAGGCGTTGCACTTTCTGCAAATTTTTTAATCATAAGAATGTTATATCGCGTTGATATATAGTCACAAGAAAATTCGAAAAGAGCAGCTATTTTTGCTTTACCCTTTTTTACCGTACCACCTTGTCTACAGCAAACTTTTTAGCCAACATTAGGGCTAATTTGTTACGCAGCGGAATTTCGACGAAGTGATAGAGCAGCGGCGCCACACATAACACCACTAAGGTTGCGCCACAAAAAAATGCAAATTCACCAGCCAAACTGAGATTCTGCGGTAATGGTTTACCGGTAAAGTAAAGCGAGCCTACGCGCAAAAAATCCAGCACTAACCAATGAAACATATAAATTGCAAAAGAAATTTTACCCAGATACACCAGTGGCGACCAAGCCAGCAAATAACCTCTCTTCTCCGGAATTCGCGCCGCGCACAGCACCAGCCAGAAAAAACCTGCGATTGAAAACACACCTGGCAATGGCAACGCCAATAACATGACGTTAACAATTAATGCCGTCAGCGCCCACTTTGCTGCTGCAAATTGTGCGCAATAGCCCTCGCGATAACACTGAAATGCCACCACACCAAGAACGCATTCGCCAAAGCAACGTAACAACATCGGCCAGCCCGCATACTCCAGGCCCAAATTACCGAAGTAAGCTTCCTGAGCGCTGAGCGTCATGAATATCAGGATCGCGCTGATTGACATCATTAACCTGGTTGCGCAATGAAAGCGATAAATCAACCAGGGTACAGTGAAATACACTAACCATTCTGCACTTATCGACCATGCGGGTTGGTTCCAATGCGCATCCCAATGAAAGGTCTGCAGGAGCAGTAAATTACTCAACAATGCCAGAGGTGTTTCGTGGCCGGTGAAGGGCGCCTGCAAATATTCAGACCCGGCAGAGTGATTTGCTATCAACCACCATTGCCCAATTTCCAATAATATAAACAGCAATAGCATCAGCAGATGTAATGGGTAAACCCGCGCAAAGCGCGCCCACATAAAACGCCGGTAATCCTGCGCAATCACCCTCGATTCAAAACGCGATTGATAAACATAAGCAAGCACAAAGCCGCTCAAGAGAAAAAACAAATCCACCCATAAGTAGGATTTATAAAATAAATGCGAGGGAATGACCCGCGGTAATTTTTCTAACAAAACAAACAAAAAATGATGACAAAGTACAAACACGGCAGCAATTCCACGCAGCGACGTGAGTGCTGTCAGTTCCGGCTGTCGAACCGGCAAGCCATTACCCATTGGCGATAGCCTTTGCCCATTGCGCCATACCGTTCACCACCAGGGCCTGATCTTCTGGTTCCGCTAAAATGTGCGAGGCTTGGGTCAAATATACCAACTTATGGTTGTTACCAAAGTCTGCTGCGCTAAAACAATCGCGAAATTGACCTTCATAGTTATAGTGATCGCTGCGGCAAAACACACTAAATAACTGTAAGCCGCGTTTTGCGAGTTGTGCCAAGCCAGCTTCAACTTCAGATTTTGGAGGGAAATCCGGAAATTGCGGCACTTCAAAAAAGCGTTGCTCCACGCCTGAAATCGCTACACCTGAAGCTGGCTTTTTAAGGCCGAGGGCGCGTTTAAGCACGCTGGTCCAGCGCGCAAATGCGAAGAGGCGCGGCACATAGTAATACCCATAACTCTTCCAGCTTAAGTAACAGTAGCCATCAATTTGCGCTATGCCGATGACTCGTGGATCTTTAACCGCCGTGCGATACGAAGCATAGGCTCCGGAACAAAGACCATAAAGAACAAACTGTTTAATCTGCTTTTCTCGCGCCAGATAATCCATAACTTCCAGGACCTCATCTACGGCGGATTCAGCGGCAGTCAAAGTACTTCGGCGCGCTTCACTGTCTCCAATACCAGAAAAATCAAACCTTAGCGTGATTAGCCCGGCTTGCTCAACCAACGCGCGAGCAAGAGTTACCGATAAGCGGCAAGAACCGACGCGATGAATAACACCGGAATTTAGCAAAATGACCGCTATCGTCGGGTTGCTAATAGAGTCTGCTTCAGGCTGGCTCAAAATGCCCACCAGAGGATTAGATTTACCGATACTAATAACTCGCTCGCGCATGGTGCCTCCTAGCTCTGAGTCGATGAAAAATAGGTTTCAATCGCAGCCACTATGGGTTGCGGCCAGAGAATGCCGCCGACATGGTCCACATAATTCCAATCGTGGGGAGCCGGGGCTAGCTGATATTCAAAGCGGGATAAAGAGCTAAGGCCTTGACGCAGTTGCGCAAAAGACGAGTTCTCGTGGGAAACTATTTGCGCCACTGCCACCTTAGCCAAGTTATCAACAGTGTTTATATCTAATGTTGCCAAGCTGTTTTTAAAGGCCACCGGCATCGAAAAGCCATTGAAATGCAGCGTTCCTTCCGCAGCAATAAAATTCGCGCGAGATTGAAAAGTGGCTATTTCACGACTGATTTCATCAATATAAGCTTGGCCGCTGACAACCGGATCCCACATCACCAAGCGCGAAATTTTCGGATTTTTAGCCGCTACCTGAGCCGCCAGCAGCGCGCCCACACGCAATCCCAATAGGGACACTTTTGTTACGGCAGCGACATCCATAAGTTCTTGCACTGCAATGCTTATATCATCTTGCCAATCCTGCGCCGTTACACTTTCAAGCGTGCCCGCCGAATCACCAGTGCCACGATAATCAAACCGTAATACGGCATAACCTTGCGCGGCAAGGTTAATGGCCAGGCGCCGCAGTGACCGGTGGGCGCGCATATATTCCTGCCCAAAAGGGTTGCATAGCACTATACCTTCACGGCGGTTGCCGTTTTGCGGCGGATGATAAGCGCCAAACAAATAGCTGGCCGATGGGCCAAAATAAAAAGCGTCCAAACAAAACTCCAAATACAGGTCGCAAAAAAAATCCCGGTTACACTGGCTCCTTTAAGCCGACTCGCCTTAAACCCCGATTCGTCTTAAAACCCAGTTCGCCTTTAAAACCAGAGTCAATTAAGCTCGGCTATCACCATCCTAGCTATTACTTTTCCCAAATAATCGGTCCAATAAACCCCTGGTTTTCTTTGGCGAATCCTGAACAACAGCCACAGGTTCAACGGCCGATTGTGTATTACCCAAGGTTGTATCTATTCGCGCGGCCAGTTGTTCCAACGTATTGACCCACATATCTTGTGGCGAGAAACGCACGCCACAGCGAGCTTCCATTTCCAGAATGACTTCCAAGGCAAGCAATGAATGCCCGCCTATATCAAAGAATTGTCCATCGACGCTGACTTGATCGCGCTTAAGCGCTGCCTGCCAAATATCGGCCAGTTTAATTTCTGTTGCAGTAACAGGTGCGATGAATGCTGCAGAACTTTGATTTGTGCTAACCGGCGCCGACAAGGCCTTGCGGTTCACTTTTCCAGATGCCAATAGCGGCAACTGGGCAATAGCAGTGACCTGCTGCGGTAACATGTAATCCGGCAGATGCTGGCGCAGATGTTTACGCAGCTCAGAATTAGTAGGTTCCTCGCCTATAACATAGACGACATGAGCCACTAAACGCTGATCGTTGGCGGCAAAATGTTGTAGTACAACAGCGGTATCTTTAACAGCGGGATGGCTACGCAAATGGACTTCTATTTCTTCGAGTTCAATGCGGAACCCACGCAATTTGATTTGATTATCCAATCGCCCGCCAAACTCCACTTGGCCATTGCGCGTCCAACGTGCCTGATCACCGGTACGATAAAAACGTTCAGCTTCGTTACCCATACTCACAAATCGGCTAGCCGTATGTTCTGCATTGCCCAAATAACCTTTGGCCAAACCTTTACCACTGATCCACAACTCACCAAATGCGCCTATAGGCATAGGGCGACCAGCGGCATCCAGCACATGCAATTGGGTATTAGCGAGTGGTCGACCAATAAAAATTTGCGGCAGTTCATCCGCAACAGGAACTTCAACACGAGAAGCGCTAGTCCACACCGTAGCCTCCGTTGGGCCATAAAGATTCCAGAGCTCAATACTCTGCGCTAACAACCCTGCGGCCAGATCCGGCGTTAAGACTTCGCCACCCGAAAAGCCACGAAAACCCACCGGTGCTTGCCAGCCTGAATTCAGTAACAAGCGCCAGGTACTGGGCGTAGCCTGCAATAAATTAATCTTCTGTTCATTGAGAAGACGCTTAAGGGCCAGGTCATCCTGGTTATCCTCGACTGCAGCCAAAACCAAGCTAGCACCACTGATCAACGGCAGAAAAAGCTCCAAGAGCGATATATCGAACGCAAGTGTGGTAACCGCCAGCAAGCGATCATCAGCGCTGATGCCAGGCATGCGTTTAACCGCATGAAGAAAGTTGTGCAGCGCACCCTGGGTAACTTCGACACCCTTGGGCACACCGGTGGAGCCGGAGGTAAAAATCACATAGGCAAGTTGCTCAGGATTTATCTCAAGCGCTGGTAAATCAGGGGAAGCCTGCGCGATTGCCGCTTCAGCAGCATCCAGCTCAAGGCAAGTAACAACAACATCCTGAAGCAGATTAACCAAACTGGAACCCGTAATGGCTAAACGCACACCAGCCGCGTCCACTATGGTTTTAATACGTTCTGCAGGATAGGACGCATCCAAAGGCACATAGGCCGCACCCAATTTCCAAATGGCGAGAACTAAAGCAGGTAAGTCGCGGGTGCGATTAATCAACACCGCCACTAGCTGTCCGGCAGTCACGCCCTTCGCTTGTAAATAATGTGCGATGCGATTAGAACGAAGCTCTAACTCTGAGTAACTGTAGTGTTCACTACCGGCAATCACCGCTATCTTTGTCTCGTGCAGAGCAACCGCTTTAAGCCAATCGCCAATCACACCATTTTCAAATTCAAATTCCACCGCAGTATTGTTCCAGGCAGCCAACTGCTGTTGCTCGTCTTGCGGTGCGGAAGTTAGTTCGCCTAACGTAATATCAGGTTTTTGCGCGATCAATTGCGCGCTGCTGACAAAGCTATTACCAAAAGCTTGTACTGTGGTTTTATTAAACAGGTCTAGAGGAAACTCCATGCCCCCTTCCATGCCTTTGAGTTGGCGCTTAACCCAAACATCCAAATCGGTTTGTACGCCCATGCGTTCAATATCCACTTGGGTGCGCAGAATGCCATCCATTTGATCGGCGCGATTGCGGACATCCTGATAACTAAAAAGTGTTTGTACCAAAGGTGGGCGAGCCGCATCGCGCGGTGGATTCAGCGTGTGTACCAAGGTTTCAAACTGGGTGTCCTGATTGTCCATGGCATCAAGCAAGGTTTTCTTCACGTCTTGCAGCCAACTGGCAAAAGTACGCTGGGGCTTAATGCGGAAACGGCAAACCAAACGGTTGATAAAAGGCCCCATGAGCCCGCTAATTTCCATCTGATTGCGCGCCGAAACCGGCACGCTGACCAGAATATCGTCCTGCCGACTGTAGCGATGCAATACCAACGCATAGAGACCGATAATTACCATAAACAAGGTAACACCTTGACGACTACCTAACTCCTCCAACTCCTGCAACAAGGGTTCGTCAAAGAAGAAGTTAATCCCTTCGGCGCGATGCGCTTGATGGGTCGGACGAGTTTTATCGAGCGGCAAATCCAGTACGGGCAGATCGCCCGCAAGCTGTTGGGTCCAATAATTAAGTTGTTTTTTTACCGTATCACTTTCCAGCCATGACTTTTGCCAAAGCGCATAATCTGCGTACTGAACCGGGAGTGGAGCTAAGGGACTGGGTAGGCCCTGCGCGTAAGCGTTGTACAAACTGCACATTTCCTTGAGCAAAATATCGAATGACCAGCCATCAAATACCAAATGGTGAATCATTAGGAAAAGCACATAATCGCCCGCTTCGAGCTGAATTAGTCGCGCGCTAAACAAGGGACCATTTTCAGTATCAAAAGGCTGGGCGGCTTCCTGGCGCAGCACCAATTTAAGCGCTTCGAAGCTAGCAACACCGTAATGGGACAAAGGAATCGGCGTTAAATCTATGCCAAGGGATTCGCGAAACTTAAGTACCAGCTTGCCTGCCTGGGTACTGAACCCGGCACGCAAAAGCTCGTGGCGCTGTTCGATAGTGGCGAATGCGCGCTGTAATGCATCAAGCTTCAGTTCCCCACGCAAGCGAAACGAGGCTGGCAGATTATAGGCAAAGGAGTCAGGTTCAATTTGCTCAAGATACCAAACCCGCTGTTGCTGCGTAGACGCTATAGCTTGCTCATTGGCGCTACGCGGCTGGATTTTAGTTTGCACATTACCGCTGCGAGTTTCATCGCTAATGATCGCCGCCAATTGGCGAATAGTCGGCGCTTCAAACAATTTGCGCAGGCCAATATTAACGCTAAACAAATGCTTTACCCGCGCAAACATCTGGGTGCCCAGCAAGGAGTGACCGCCCAGTTCAAAGAAATCATTGGTCACCCCAACTTTTTCCAACCCCAAAATATCGCGCCAGATCGCTACCAATTGTTCTTCAATTGGGTTTTCTGGCAGGGCCAAACTGGCCTCATCCACCTCGCCAAGCACGGGAGCTGGTAGCGCTTTGCGATCTACTTTGCCACTTGACGTTAAGGGGAAATTCGTCAAAACCACGAAGTGCGAGGGCACCATGTAATCAGGTAAGGCACTGCGCAAATGATCGCGCATCGCCTGGGTCTCAGGAGCAGTACCATCTTGTGTCATAAGATAGGCAACCAAGCGCTGATCATTTTGCCGATCTTCACGGGCTAAGACCACGCTTTGGGTAACACCCGGGTACTGACTGATAAGCGCTTCAATTTCGCCCAGCTCTATGCGCTGGCCACGCAGTTTGACCTGAAAGTCATTGCGACCTATGTACTCCACCACGCCGTCGTCACGCATACGCACCAAGTCACTGGTGCGGTAAACCCGCCCGGGATAATCCTGTACAAAGGGATCAGCGATAAAACGATCTTCCGTGAGATCGGGGCGATTCACATAACCACGCGCGATTTGCACACCCGCTAATAACAACTCGCCCGCGACACCGGGGGGCTGCAACTTGAGATTATTATCCACCACGTATAAACGAGTGTTAGTCAGTGGATAACCGATAGGAACGCTAGTGGATGAGTCTCCCTGTCCGCACAACCAATAGGTAACATGAATAGCGGCTTCAGTCGGGCCATAAAGATTCCATAACTCCACATCAGGGAAAGCCTTAACAAAACGCTGCTCCAAATCTTTAGAAACGGCTTCACCGCTGGCAAGTACACGAATTAAACTCGGACACTTTTGCTGATCCGCTTCTTGCAAAAACAGGTAGAGCATGGAGGGCACAAAGTGGATATAGGTAATCTGGTGCTGATTGACCAAATCGATCAAATAACCCGTTTCTTTGTGACCACCGGGCTTGGCCATAATCAGTTGGCTGCCGGAAATCAACGGCAGGAATAACTCCCAGAGGGAAACGTCAAAGGTATAAGGCGTTTTCTGCAAAACCTTGTCAGTTGGCTTTAGCTTATAAACCTCATCCATCCACAGCATGTGGTTGCACACGGCTTGATGTTCGTTCATCACGCCTTTGGGTTTGCCGGTGGAACCAGAGGTGTAAATTACGTATGCCAATTGCTCTGGCTTGATCATCACTGCGGGACGCGTATCGGGATAGGCAGCCAGCAATTGCTCCGCAGAATCAACCGCTAATTGGGCGATACCTGCAGGCAAATTATTGCTAAACCGCGCCTGCACCAAAACCAGCTTAGCGGCGGCCTCCTCAAGAATATATTCGATACGATCCAGTGGATGTTCCGGGTCCAAAGGTAAATAAGCACCCCCGGCTTTGAGCACGGCATTGATGGCAATCACCATTTCCAGTGAGCGCTCCATCATGATCGGCACCATGGTTTCGGCACCAACACCTTGGGCAATCAGGTAATGTGCCAAGCGATTGGCCTGACTATCCAGCTCTGCATAGGTTAGCTGGTTAGCATCCGCAATCACTGCAATATTGTTGGGGAATTTATCTACCGCGGCTTCAATCAACCCGTGCAAACTACCGGCGTGGGAATAAGCCCGTCGCGTATCACCCCACCGACCCGTAATAGCCTGGCGGTCCTTATCAAGCAAAATTTCTATCGAACTTATGGGCTGGTCAGCATTTGCATTCAGGCGCCCATAGAAATTATCCAGCTCTGCCAAACGCCGAGCCATGGTGTTTTTGCGCCAGAGGCTGGTATTGTAAGTACATTCCATTACCGCAGCTTTAGCCGATAAAGTAATGTTCATATTGATGTCGAAGTTTTCAAATGTACGCGGGTTGGAGCCAAATTCCATAGTCAGATCACGATAGGCTTCGCTAGCCTCGCCTTCCTGATCTACGTTAAAAATAACCGATACCAGCGGCGGCTTGGACGGATCACGTTCTGCTGTAATGGTTTGCAGCAAGGTTCCGTAAGTGAGGTATTGGTACTCAAAGGCTTCCAGCATTTGCTCCTGCACTTGCACAATTACATCGCGGAAGCTTTCTTTGCCTGTAAATTTGAAATAGAGCGGAATGATATTGACGCAGTGACCCACCAGCGCGTGATCACCTTTCGCCATTTGACCTGCAAACGGCACCCCCAACACAATTTCTTCGCTGCCCGACAGGCGATGCAAATAGGCCACAAAGCCTGCCATCAAAGAACTAATCAAAGTACTGCGATTGCTGGCCGCCAATTTTTTAAGCTGGCTAATCAGGTCGATGGGGAGATTTTTATCCATGCGCAACGCAGCAAAGCTACGCTGCGCGGGACGCGCGTTATCGTAAGGCAATTCTAAGCTGGGTGCGCCTTTGATAAATTTTTGCTGCCAATATTTTAGGCTGTCCGCGCGCAGTTCAGCGGTTTCCTCGCCACGCTCCCACACAGCGTATTCGGCAAAACTGGGGGCTGAGGGTAAATCCGTAGATACATTGTCCAAACGTGCAGAGTACAAATGACCCAGCTCATCAGCGATGACATACAACGACCAACCATCACACACCGCATGGTGAAATGTCAGTACCAAACTGTAATCTGCTGGAGCAGATTTGATTAAGTGAAACCGTGCGAGTGGCCCATCAAACAAATCAAAAGGTTGTTCCACTAACTCGCGACATAAATTTTTCAGACGCGCCTGTGCTTCTTCCTCCGTTTGCGCCTGGTAATCATGACGTATCAGCGCAATGGGGCGATCTTTATAAAACACCATCTGATGGCCATCGGAGCTGAAACAACCGCGGATGGACTCATGACGCAACTGTAAATCGTTCAGCGCGGCTTCCAGTGCCGGCTCATTTAACTTGCCCTTAAGATGAATAAATACGGATTCATTAAACGCACAATTGGCATCATCACCAAATTGCGATGCTAACCAAACCTCGCGCTGGGATTCGGTGGAATCTACTGCAGCGGCTACCTCGCCGAAAGCAAAGGGATTGTGGGGCCCGGACAAAGCGTTCAGAGAGCTATTCATGAATTATTAACCCTGCCACTTTACAAATTGACTTGGGTCTTTAGCAGAAGGCACATACCACACCGCTCGCCCCTCTTCATCGCGGCCCAACTTTGCACCAGTCACCGGCGGCGTAAAGTGTTGTTTTTGATAGTCGCTTTCCATTTGATAGCCGCTTGCAGAGGCAGAGATAAGCACCGGCGCAGGCTTAGCCTCCACTGCCGGGAAAAATTCCATCACCAGCATTTCGTCCATGGCTTCTTTAAAGGCATTGATAATGAAATCTATATCCGCATCACTGTGCGCGGTGGTGATAAAGGTGGGGCGCGCATCCCAAACATGGATGCCCTTTTCCCGCAGCAGTACGTAAATTAATTCTTCGTAAGCAATTTCTTGTGGGATTTTAATTTTGCACATGGAACCGCAGTTGGCGATTTTTACCGGTGCGCCAACGAGTTTCGCGTAGTTGTTAATCTCACGAACCATGCGATCAGCGCGAGCATTAAGCCAGAGCTGCAAGTCCGGTTCGGCTTTGAGTTTGTTGAGCACTGCAACTGCAGCAGCCAACACCAGCGGATGACGAACAAAGGTGCCAGCAAAATAAGTGACGCCGACTTCTGGTGCAGAGTTATCACCGTATTGCCACTGGCCGCCATCGAGGGCATCCATAAATTCTTTTTTACCGGCGATAACACCAATGGGCAAACCGCCGCCAACGATTTTTCCATAAGTGCAAATATCCGCATCTATGCCGTAAAAACCTTGCGCGCCGCGCTGGTGAATGCGGAAGCCGGTAATGACTTCATCGAAAATAAAAGCGATATTTTTTTCGCTACAAATCTTGCGCGCTTTTTGCAAAAACTCTCGCGGTTGTAATTCAGGATAACGACTTTGCACTGGCTCGATCAGAAGCGCTGCAATTTCGTCGGCGTGCTCAATAATGTAATCGAGAGATTTTTCATCGCCGTAGTCGAGCATAATGACATGCTCAACGGCTGCATCAGGAATGCCCGCTGCCGCCGGAGTCGCAAAACCATTGCTGCCACGGGTGACGATAACTTCATCGTTAATGCCGTGGTAATCGTTTTCAAACATCACTACTTTTTCTTTCGCGGTGACAGTGCGAGCCAAACGCACCGCTCCCAGCACGGCTTCAGAACCGGTATTACAAAACGCGGCGCGCTCGTTGCCAGTCACTTCACAAAAGAGGCGTGAAGCATCAGCGATCAACGGATGTTGCGGGCCAATTTCGTAGCCAATATCCAATTGTTTGGCGATGGCTTCTTTAATAAATGGCGCAGAGTTACCAAAGAAGTTGGAGCCAAAGCCGCAGGTAATATCGACAAAACGGAAACCGTCCATATCCCACAAATAAGCGCCGTCAGATTTGGCCACCACGATTGGATAGATAATTTCTTTTAAAGGATTGCGAAATCCTGACACCACTCTAGGATCGGCGAGCTGTTTACGGTTGTCCTGCGCAAATTTTTTGGAGTTTTTAAAACGCGTGTTATAGCGTTTGGACAGCGCTTCTAAATTGGCTTGTTGATGAGGTGTCATGTCGTTCGAGCGTTTGACATTGATGCGAGTACCAGCACCAAAAGGTTTGACTGCTCTCTCTACAGGTGCGGCCTGAACCACAGGTGCTTGCGGAACAGCAGACTGAACAGGCAGTGGCAACTGCGGTAAAGCACCACCCGCATAGGATGTTAATAAAGCTAACTGTCCTTGCAACAATTGCATTTGTTGCTGCAATAACGCAACCACACTACCGTCAGCCAGATTCAATGTTGGCAAAGCCGCAGGCATAGACCATTGCGGTTGGGCGAAGGTATTAGCCGGTGCAGTTATCGCAGCCATAGGTGCAACTGCTGAAGCAGCAATTGCTGGCACCGCTACAGGGCTGGGCGCAGCAGGAATATCGGCCACTACGCCTTTACTCACAAGGTAATCGGCCAGGGCATTAAAGTTATTGCAATCATTCAGCAACTGGCGAAAGGTTACCTGCACCTTGAACTGCTTTTTAAGCTTCAAGGTGGATTGCGTCAGCAACAACGAGTCCAAACCCAATTCAAAGAAATTCGCGGTGCGGTCAACGTTGCATAAGTCCATGCCAGAAATATCTGAAAACAGACTTTCCAATTGCATAACGATTGAATCTTTCATGGTAATAACTGCCGTTGGTTGCGATGTATTTAAGGTTACTACACCGGATGTTAATGACGAAGTTGGAGCGATATTTTGCCCGGCAGCAAACACTTGCACGCTGGGCTCTATGACATGAATCTTATGTTGGAACGGATAGTTTGGTAAACCCTTTAGCACCTGACGGTTCAATTCAGCAGTAGGCCATTGCACATCTATCCCGAGCTCCCACAAATTGCCGAGTGCTTGACTAAAGCTGACCAATTCACTTCCCGCCTGACCGGCAGCACCTAAAAGGTGTAGCACATGCAAATCGGTTTTGTTAGTCAGAGTTTGCAACACCATACCCGCCACTGTGCGCTGCGGCCCGCATTCAATGACTAGCAAATTTGGCAGTGTGGCCAGGGTTTCAATGCCTTGGTAAAACTTCACTGGCTGACGCAACTGGTCTGCCCAGTAGTGAATATCCATCGCTTGCTCGGAGCGAATCCAGTCGCCAGTGACGCAGGAAATAAAAGGGACTTGCGGCATCGAGAGTTTTACTCCCGCCAGACTTTTCGCAAATTCCGCTTTCGCGCTATCCATATCAGGAGAGTGGAAAGCGTGGGAGGTATCCAGTTTTTTAAACTTTATGGTGTTAGCGGTGAGTTGTTCACACAGCAGATCAATGGCCGTCTGGCTACCCGAAATAGTGCAAGATTCCGGCGTGTTTTGCGCTGCAACTACGACATCTCTTCCGAGATAAGAACTTAACGCTGAAGCCGGTTCGCGCACCGCGATCATAGCGCCGCGCGGCTGTTTTTGCATGGCGGTACCGCGCGCAAACACCATACGCAAACCCGTTTCCAGATCAAATACACCAGCCACAGCGGCGGCGGCGAGCTCGCCGATACTGTGGCCAATGGCTGCCTGCGCCCGAATACCCACATCAGCCAACACTTGCGCAAGTGAGTAACACACACTGAACAAGGCAATTTGGGTGTGATGAGTTTGGTTGAGATCGCCCTCACCCGAAAAGATTAACGCTTTTAAATCCAGCTGATGATTACGCGCAACAATTTCACAGCAACTATCGAAGGCAATGCGGAAGCTTTCTACCGAATCGTAAAGCTCTGCGCCCATAGTCGCAACTTGACTGCCTTGTCCTGGAAAAGCGAAGGCAATATTTTCTATCACAGGCACAGGTTCACCGCTAACAGCGGGTTTATCAAATAGCGACCACAAAGGTTTACTGTTATCTGCCGCTATGGCTTTACGATAATTCAAATGGGCGCGATGTTTCAGCAAATAAAGCGCGAGATTAGACGCATCCAGCTGCGGATTTTTTTGCAGATGGTTGCTATAGCGCTCAAGGTACTCATCCAACGCACAGGTTGAAGCTGCACTGATACAGAGCGGAACCCAAACGGGTAAATGATTGATCGTCACTGCTACTGGTGATTGGTCGGCTACACCTTTGATCACCACATGCGCGTTGGTCCCACCAATACCAAAGGAACTGACACCGGCGATACGCTCGGCAATGGCTTTATCCCAGGGCGCAGCTTTATCGGCAATCATAAATGGTGTGTGGTGAATATTGAGTGCCAGATTGGGTTCACTGAAATTAATGGTGGCGGGAATTAAATCCTGCTCAATGGCCAAGGCCGACTTAATCAATCCCACCACGCCAGCGGCAGCAGTTAGATGACCGAAATTACTTTTTATTGAACCGATCCGACAGGATTGCTTTGCAGAAGGGTTCCCACCAAACGCCGCGGTCAAAGCCGCGATTTCAATCGGGTCGCCAATGGGCGTCGCGGTGCCGTGGGCTTCTATATAGCCGACAGACTGCGGCGCTACGCCCGCATTTTGTTGCGCGGCCATTACCACATGCTTTTGGCCTTCGACACTGGGAGCAGAGAAACTCCCCTTGTCCGCACCATCGTTATTAATTGCCACACCATTGATCGCAGCATAAATATAATCGCCATCGCCAAGTGCATAATCGAGCCGCTTAAGCACCACTAAACCGGCACCATCGCTAAACACCGTACCGCTGCTGTCTTTATCAAAAGTGCGTGTGTGACCATCGCGAGAGTAAATACTGCCGTCTTGGTATTCGTAAGGCTGCTGTTGCGGAAAAGTGATTGATGCACCTCCCGCGATAGCAATATCGCACTGACCGCTGCGAATCGCTTCAACGGCATTGCATACCGCGACGAGAGATGTGGAGCACGCCGAATGAATACTAAGCGCTGGACCAACCAAATTTAATTTATAGGCAATGCGCGTAGCACAATAATCTTTTTCATTGGCGATCATTGCCTGGAAAGGACTAAAGCTGGCTAGCAACTCAGGGTTTTGCAAGACGTTATTGAGGTAATAGGTATTGTTGCCGGTGCCGCAAAAAATCCCGATGCGTCCGGGAAAATGGTTGGCAACATAACCAGCGTCTTCCAATGCATGCCAGGCAAGCTCCAACAACACGCGCTGTTGCGGATCAATAAAGCGTGCTTCCATGGGGGTAATGTCAAAGAAGCCGGCATCGAACCCCAAAGGCTCATCAATAATGCCGCGAGCATTGACCAGATTGTCGGTGGTGGTTGGGGCAAAGTAAGTAATCGTTTCTCGACCGGTGGCGAGATTATTCCAAAACTCATCGAGACGGTTTGCGCCAGGCACCTTGAGTGCCATACCTATAATCGCTACTTCCGCATCGGCTGCTTTTTCCATTTTGCCTTTTCCGGCGGCGCCCGATTCACTATCGGCCTGGCGATTTTTGTTAAGGCTGTTTTTAGCGATATAGGCAATAAACAGTTTAATGGTGCGATGTTGAAACAGTGCGTAGGTAGGGACGGTAAGATTTAACTCGTCGTAAAGTGCCGCGGCGATACGGTTGGCCGCCAGCGAATCCATACCTTGATCGAGCAGGTTATCTTGCATGCTCGCGGCGGGGGAATGAATCTCGCGGCGAATAATCGCCAAAATGTGCTGACTGATATTTTGGTCTGTTTGAGCGCTGGAATTTTGTTGCTGCGCGACTGCTGTTGCATCCGCTTGCGCCAGATTTTCGAGCATGGTTTTGCGGTCAATTTTGCCGGTGGGAGTTTTCACCAACTGGGTCAAAATTTTAAATTCACTGGGTACCATGTAATGTGGCAAATCACGTTCAAGTTGCGCTTTTAAACGGGTAACCGCAAAGTCAGCGGCTGATTTCACGCAAATAAAGGCTACCAAACTTTTATTGCCGCGCAGCTCACGCACCGCAACAGCGGCTTCTTCGATTAAACCCGTATTGAGTAAATGCGCTTCCACTTCACTCAGCTCAACGCGATAGCCGCTGATTTTTACCTGGCTATCAATTCGGCCTTTGTAGAGAATATTGCCTTGAGCATCGCGCGCGGCGAGATCGCCGGTGCGGTAACTTCTGAGAGAGTTAAGAGCAGGCGCAGCAAGCGGCGCCCCTACGGGTGGTTGCCCGGCGAGATTTAATTCGATAAATCGCTTTGCAGATTCTTCGGGATTATTGATATAGCCATTAGCGAGCACTGGGCCACTAATGTACAGCTCGCCTACATCGCCATCCGCCACCGGCACCTGCTGCTCATCGAGCAGAATAATTTGCGCCTGGGTAATCGGCTTACCTATAGGGGGAATATTTTCCCAGGCTTCAATATCGGCGGGCAGCTGATATTCGGTGACTACATGGGATTCCGATGGGCCGTATTGATTAAACAGGCGTGCGCCATTGAGTGATCTAAAAGCTTTTTTAAGGTCATCGCTGATCACCAGCTGCTCGCCAGCGGTAATGATTTCGCGCAGGGATTGCGGATAAAGCTGCAAGCGATTTGCCCACTGCAATAATTGCAGCAACGCAATATAAGGTAGAAAAATACGCTCAATAGCGTTGCTATCAATAAAAGTTAAGAGCGCGCGAAAATCCTGTTTGGTTTGGTTATGAACCAGAAACAAACAACCGCCCTGGGCAAAAGTCGCAAAGATTTCCTGAAAGGAGACATCAAAACTGAGCGATGAGAATTGTAGGGTGCGATAGCACTCGCCCGCGGGGTAATGCGCATTTTGCCAATGAATAAGATTATTCAGAGTGCCGTGATTCATCCTTACACCCTTGGGACGGCCAGTAGAACCCGAGGTGTAAATAATATAGGCATCGCTCTCGTCTGAAATCGGCAGAGCAGGTATTTTGGTTACAGGAGCAGCGGCCGAAAAATCCAGCTGCCGCAAATCCAGCAAGACGGCAGTGGCGGACCGAAAGCTGTCGTTGTCACTGATAACTATGCACGTATTGGCATTAGTCACCATGTAATCAAGGCGCTCTGTGGGATAAACCGGGTCAAGCGGGAGATAGGCGCAACCTGAACGCAATACTGCGATCATGGCCGCAATGGCCAGCGCGCGGGAATCAGTGTGGATGGCAACAATTGAACCGCTGCGCAGATTTAGAGAAGTCAACCGCGCAGCAATAATCTGCGCTTGCTGATCCAGTTGAAAATAATTAACGTGCGTGGCATTAGCCGCTGTGACATCACCGGCTAATGCAATACGCTCTGGATATTGCGCAACAACTTGCTCGAAGAGAGTTAAAAAACTTGAATTTTTTTGACCTTCCACTTCATGCATAGGCTCTCACTCCATAATCGCGTAGCGGTCTACAGCTTTATTAAAATAAACCAAGCTGACCAATTTTTGCGGCAGGAATAGAGCCTTGCAAGAGACTGAACAGCTTAGTGAACCGCCTTAAAACGGAATGTCATCATCAAATGAATCAAAACCAGCAGGTTGTTGCGGCGCGCTGTGGCTAGGTCCGGGACCCTGATTAAATTGATTGTTTGCAGCTTGTGGTGCTTGCGTTGGACGAGCGCCTTGTGCAGGGTTTGCACCGCCGCCTTGATAGCCGCTGGGTGCGCCGCCAAATTGTTGCCCTTCATCTTGATTAAAACTGCTGCCCGCATTATCACCGCGGCCATCCAGCATTTGCATTTCGTTAGCAACGATTTCAGTGGTATAGCGATCAGTGCCATCTTGTGCTTGCCATTTACGGGTACGCAATGAACCTTCGATATAAACCTTGCTGCCTTTTTTCAAATATTGACCCGCGATTTCACCCAGGCGATTAAAAAATACCACGCGATGCCATTCGGTACGCTCTTGCGGTTGACCGGTGGTTTTGTCTTTCCAGGATTCGGATGTTGCAACGCTCACATTAGTCACAGCGCCGCCGGAGGGCATGTATTTTATTTCAGGGTCTTGGCCAATATTGCCGATAATAATGACTTTGTTAACGCCGCGTGCCATGGTGCTTTCCTCTTGGTTTGATGGTGTAATCGCCCTTTTTGTAATTGTCGGGCGACATTCAGGTTAGTTTACACTTCGTATTGCGAAGCTCTGGCAGAATACACGGAGGAGTAAATGCCTTCAATCGTTCTTTAAAACTTGTTACAAACTGGCTTCCAACACCTGCTAGCTTTCAACAATAGCATGCAAGGCTTTTCTATCGACCAGACGCTGATCCACTTTTAAATAAGCCGTATTTTCCGATGCAACGATTAACACTTCAGCCACACCTTCCACCGCACGCAACTTTTCGGCGACGACTTCGGGATCATGATTGCGCAAGGGAATCAAAATGCTCGCCA
Source organism: Pseudomonadota bacterium (assembly GCA_040385335.1). Taxonomy (GTDB): domain Bacteria; phylum Pseudomonadota; class Gammaproteobacteria; order Pseudomonadales; family Cellvibrionaceae; genus Cellvibrio. Next base: position 11,737 of record JAZKHP010000057.1, on the reverse strand, counting down.
GAAAACGCGGTGGCTTCATTGACCAGGCCGATGCCAGCCATATCAGGGTAAAGAATGCACTCAGGGCAAATACTGCCGTCATTCCGTAGTGCTGCAATAACCAGCCACCCACCGCACCACCCGTCGAAACGCCTATGACCTGGCTGGTAGCATAGATCCCCGTGGCTGTGCCTTTTGCTCCAGCGGGTGCAATCTTGCTGACCATGGATGGTAAAGTTGCCTCCAACAAGTTGAACGCGACAAAGAAAAAGAACAGTGCAGCTATGGTGAAATAATAATTCGGTGGAGCAATGATCAAAGCCAATTCCATGGCCGCCAATAGGCCAATCGCGCCGAGAAATACCGGTTTAATTTTACGGCGCTTTTCCGCAATGATGATAAACGGCAGCATCACAGCGAAGGCTATGACGAGCATCGGAAAGTAGAGCATGCCGTGCTGATTACGGGCAATGTGTAGCTGTTGCTCAATAATCTGCGGCAGCACCATAAAGTTGGCCATAAGCACAAAATGCAGGGCAAAAATTCCCAGATTCAAACGCATAAGTTCGGGATGCTTCAGGGTTTGCCACAAGAGCCCAGGTACGGCACCGGCTTCCTGTTTACGACGCGGCGCCTGCTGCACATTAGGGACTAGTAAGGTAATAATAAAAATGCCGATAATTCCCAGCGCAGCCGTAATCCAAAAGATACTGCCTACCCCGCCCCAACTCGCCACCAGCGGGCCAACAACCATAGCAACGGAAAATGAAATGCCAATGGAGGCCCCAATAGTGGCCATGGCCTTAGTGCGATTTTCATCAGAAGTAAGGTCCGTTAGTAACGCCATCACTACACCGGAAATCGCTCCACCACCTTGCAAAATGCGCCCTAAAATAAGTTCATATACGCTAGTGGCCTGCGCGGCAACTATGCTGCCGATGATAAAAACAATCAGCCCGAAAATGATAATCGGTTTGCGACCAATGCGATCCGAGATCATGCCAAAAGGAATTTGTAGCAAAGCCTGGCTTGCGCCGTAAGCACCGAGTGCCACCCCCAATAAAAATGGCGTGTTACCTTCGTACTGCGTACCGTAAAGAGCCAACACCGGCAGCAATAAAAACAAACCAAACATACGAAATGTGTAGAGCGCGGCCAGCGACATAACGACACGGCGTTCAAACGGAAGCGGAGCGGAAACCAGGTCAGACGATATTACTTGCACGTGAGGTATAACTCCGAAGACAGTGGGGCGGCATTCTACCAAGAGTCGCATTAAACCGTTAGCGATTCGTTGGCATTGGTGATGCACGTTCTTTAATTAACAAAATCCCTATCCTCAGGGCAAGAAAATTTATCGCGCCGTAACGACAAAACTGCGTTTATTGACCACACTTGTAGCGCCATCACTCGTTAAACCTAACAACATAAAGAAAACGTTATGAGTACAACTCCATCCTTGCCGCATCCGGAAACTTCACAACGCGTACTACTGGTTGATGCCCTGCGCGGCTTTGCGCTGATGGGGCTATTTCTGGTCCACGCAATTGAGCTGTTTGAGCTCTACTGGAAAAATCCGGTCGATAGCAAGGTTCATGACATTATTTTCTTTTTATTCTCCGGCAAAGCCTATGCGATTTTTGCCCTGCTCTTTGGTGTAAGTTTTTTTATCATCATGGATAAACAAGCGAGTAAAGGGATAGATTTTCGCCTGCGTTTTCTTTGGCGATTAGTCATTCTCTTTTTTATCGGCACACTCAATAGCATGGTCTATTCCGGTGAAGTCCTACAGGTGTTAGCCGGTGTCGGGTTTATATTGATCTTTGCCTACCGCCTATCGAATAAAGGGTTAATTGCCCTATCCGTTTTATGTTTACTAACGCCGCAACTCATCTATGGCTACTGGGCGGCGATACAAAATTTACCCGGCGCTAACGCTAAACCTTACAGCTGGCAACTCTATGAACAAGCGCACAATGTGTGGATAAACGGCAGCCTGACACAGGTGCTTGGGTTTAATCTCACCACCGGTTCACTCTCCAAATGGTTTTTCTTTTTTGATGGCAGTAGAGGCGCACAGGTCATTGGTTTATTTCTGCTCGGCTTGGTTGTAGGACGTATGGGACTATTCGTACGTCCGATTGCCTTTACGCGGCTGCGCAAAACTTTGCTGGTGGGTGCGATCCTCGGAGCAATTATTTTGTTTGCATTACAGCAATATCTCGCCACCCCCGCAGTTAAGGCCCTCTGGCCGGCAGACAATATGGCGAAGTGGTACCTGGATGAGCTGGTGGGAGGTTATTTTTGCCTGATGTTTACGATGATTTTAGTCCTGGTATTTATCACCGCTTACCAAAAGAAAATCGGCCAAAAGATACTCGGATTGCTCGCTCCCGCCGGTCGCATAAGCCTCACCATCTATGTCAGTCAAAGCCTGTGCGGTGTGCCTTTTTTCTACGGTTACGGTCTGGGGATGTGGGATAAAATCAGTCAGCTGAATGCGCTCTTATTGGGGATGGTATTTTTTAGTTTACAAGTTGTATTTGCACACTGGTGGATGAAACGCTTTCACTACGGCCCACTTGAGTGGGTGTGGCGAGCGGCCACTTATTTGACGGTGAAAGTGCCGTTTGTCAAAGCTCCCGGTGAAAATGCGAGGGTTTGAAAAAGCGATGTTGGAAAGCTCACAATTAAAAAGTGCAGTATAGAAAGTGCAGCTTGTTTGAGAGAAACGGTTGCACGAATCAATATCCTGCGTTTTCCTTCCGAACTACAACCTGAAATGAGACTCGCGTTAAGACTTTACTTGGGAAAATAGTTCAGGATGATTTTTCACCATGCGCTGCAAGCTGGCGAAACAGGCAGGATCAAGCGCCGTTCCCACAGTTTCGCCCATTATCGCCAAAGTCTTATCGACCGGAATAGCGCCGCGATAGGGTCGCTCTGCGGTAATTGCATCAAATATATCTGCCGTAGTAATAATCCGGGTTTCCAAGGCGATTTGATCTCCGCTTAATCCTAGCGGATAGCCTTTACCGTCCAACCGTTCATGATGCGCGCTTGCAACACGAGCCAGCTCTGCAAATACATCAATGCGACCCAAAATCACCTGAGTAAAAGCGGCGTGTTTTTGCACAGCTGCCCACTCGGCCTCATCAAGCTTGCCGGGCTTATCAAGAATACTATTGCTCACCCCCAACTTTCCCACATCATGCAACAAAGCACCACGTTTGAGCCAGCGGCGACGCGGCTCCGGCAAGCCCAAATCCTCTGCTAAAAGAATCGTGTAAAGCCCAACTCGAGCACTATGACCTGCAGTAAAGGGGCTTTTGGCATCCACAACCTGACCGAAAGCTTCAGCAATATCGTCAAGAAAATCTTCATCCAAAGGCTTGGTGTATTGACCCGGCTCCAACGCGAGAATGCGAGTTTCAAGATCCACCGCATTCAAGTTTTGCCAAAATGCCGGATCAACTGCAACCGCAGTAAAAGCGGCAACCAACTCAGGATCAAACCAAACCCCTGACCGCTCTTTTACTTCCGCCAGGGTTGCCGCCGCACCTTGCGAAGAATTCATAACATCAATGACTTGCGCAAGCAATGCGATGCGCGCGTAAAGTGGAATTTGCGAACCTGCTAAGCCTTCCGGGCGACCATGACCATTCCAATGCTCGTCCAAGGCGTGAATGCCGTCGGCGATGGGTTCGGAGAAGCGCAGTCGCCGTGCAATATCGGCACCGCGCGTACAGCGGGTTTGTATCAATTCCTGCGCGATCTCATCGCCATGTTTAAATATTTCCGTGATGGCCTTGAGGCGATCCACCAAACCTGCACTAGTCCCGGTATGGCGCAACACAAAGCGTAGCACCTGCGGCAAGCTGCCATCCACCCATTTGAAATCGCGCTTAAAACTTAAATCGTCGGTTAAGTAAAGCTCACAAATACGTGACGCATTACTGCTGCAACCCAAATCCTTTAATAGCAAAACATAGTACAGCTCCCATAATTGCGACTCATCCAAAGCCAGCTTTTGGCCAATACTCATGCCAATCCAGCAACAACGAATGCAATGCCCTGCCGGCTGGCCTTCGGTGATATCTAATGCATAGCTGAGCGCGCCCATTAACTCGGAAAGCTTTAAATTTTGCACAACAGCCTCTGTGATAAACCCCGTCGCTGTTTAGTGTTGATCACAATTTAGCTTTGCGCCAATACGGTAAATTTTGCACAAATCCATTGACAACAACTTACTGTGTGTCGCATAGTATAAAAACACTGTGCACCACACAGTATCGGAGGCCAGTATGTCAGAAGAACAATTGGACAAATTACGACAGGAGTTACGCCGAGGGGTTTTGGTATTAGCGGTGCTGGGTTCGCTCAAGCAACCTCATTACGGCTATTCCCTGCGCAAGCAACTACAAGACGCCGGGATTGATATAGACGAGGGAACGCTCTATCCCTTAATTCGTCGTCTGGCCGATCAAGGTCTACTCGACAGTGAATGGCAGCAAGGTGATGGCCGTGAACGCCGCTATTATCAATTATCGCCAATAGGCAACACCTTACTCGCTAGTCTTACGGGTGAATGGCAATCGCTTAATTCAAACATAGCAAAACTTTTGGAGGTATAACATGAACCTTATTGATCGCTATATCAGCGCTGTTGCGCAACAACTCCCCGCCAGTGGCCGCGACGATATTACCCGCGAACTGCGCGCGAATATTCTGGACCGATTGGAAAGTCTTACTGCGGAACAAGGTCGCGCTGCTACAACTGCTGACGAGTCTGCCGTGCTACGCGAGCTGGGCCATCCGCAACAAGTCGCGGCCAGTTTTTTACCGCCGCAGACACTGGTAAATGCCACTTGGTTTCCCGTCTTTAAGCAATGTTTGATTTACGGTTTATTTGCGGTTTTTGTGGTGCAGTTGATTGGCTTTGGCGTGGCTACGCTGAGCGGCTCAGACATTCGTATTACTGCCATTGTGAGCAGGATTATCCATGCAGCACTGCTGATGTTTGCGTTAGTCACCGGCGTATTTTATGCGCTAAGCAATCTGCCTGCGACAGCTAAAATCTCGCCTTACGGCAATTGGAAACCGGAGCAATTACCGCCAGTACAACATCAATGGCAAAGGATAAAACTGGAAGATACGGTTAACGAATTTGCCAGCAATCTATTCTTTCTCCTTGCACTGCAATATTCACTGTGGATGTCTGCGGATACTCTTGCGCAGTTACCAGTGAGTATCAATCCAACATTACAACCCTGGCTACTTCCCCTAAGTGTTTGGGCAGCTTTCGCCATAGTGTTTAGCCTCTGGAACCTGCGTCATAACTACTGGACCCAACCGAAGCTCTGGTTATCGAGCGCCCAAAATTTTATTGGCTGCTTGTTAGCAGCAGGCCTGGCACGCGCAGAAATATTACTCATTAATCATCGCTTGCCAGGGCCTATCTCAGCGCATATCAATGACATATTGCACTGGGTCCTGATTGTGTCCGCTTGCCTATTTTTGTATTGGACTCTGCGCAGTATTTACTGGCTAAAGCTGACCACAAAAATTACGGAACAGTGAAGTAAACATCACCAGTTTTTAAAATAAAAACGTTGCCATCATTCAAGGAAATTTCAACCTCAAAGTTTTGCTGCGAGTATTGTGGAGCCTCTAGCAACTTAAGCTTTAACCACCTGGGAGCAGGCTTGCCAAGATCAGCGAGAGCACTGACATTTACCGAGGGGTAATCCAGAGTGGCGAACAGGGAGGCGAGCTCGCTACCGGCCGGATAGGAATCATTGAAAGTGTTAGCGCTGGTTATAGATATTTTACTGAGCGCCTGCTTAGCATGAATGTAGGGAGAACAAGCCAGCGCTTGTGCGAACAGATTAAAGCGAACAGCAGGTTGATGTTTTACTGTGTAAGTTTGAAAGTTAGCGTTCAGATCAATAGCAAACATATTCCATGCTACATTTTCATTGTTGGCAATTAATTTGGGGATCTTGGCGATAGAGAGATCATCAATGGGTTCATCATAGCGAACCAGGCTCGCCGTATAATTATCGACAATGTATTCTTGCCTAATATCACCACAGCTATCAATATCATTACTATTTTTCCCGCCACACGAGCCCAGTAAAATACCCACACAAAGCACACCTGCACGAGAGATACTCCTTAACATTTTCATAGTCATTCCTGTGTTCATAAGAAATCCTGAAGATAGCTCATTCCTGATACCCTACCACCCAAACAATTTAGGCTGGCTAATTTATTATGTTGCGCATGCAAAGAGCAACAATTCATTGCATAAACGTTTAGTTCATCAGTCCAGTAACTACTCGCACTACGAGTATGCCTAAAATAATTTTCCAAATTTAATCCTTTATGTCAGTTAAAGCACTGTTTACTGACATCCACTGACGCAAGCTTCACGTATAATTCGCCCTTTTCCAATTCCTTGAGAGCAGTAGATGGATACCATTATCGTTCGCGGCGCACGCACCCATAATTTAAAAAATATTGATGTTGATATACCGCGCGATAAGCTGGTTGTGATTACGGGGCCCTCCGGCTCCGGCAAATCATCGCTCGCCTTCGATACGCTTTATGCAGAAGGCCAGCGTCGCTATGTGGAATCGCTCTCGACTTATGCGCGGCAATTTTTGTCGATGATGGAGAAGCCCGATGTCGATCATATCGAAGGTTTAAGCCCGGCAATTTCCATCGAGCAAAAATCCACTTCGCACAATCCGCGCTCCACTGTGGGCACCATCACCGAAATTTATGATTACTTGCGTCTGCTCTATGCTCGCGTTGGCGAAGCGCGCTGCCCCGTTCATGGTGAACCCTTAGCGGCACAAACCATTAGCGAAATGGTAGATACCATTCTTGCATTGCCTGAAAGTACCAAGCTGATGTTGCTCGCACCGATTGTGCGTGATCGTAAAGGTGAGCACTTGCATACATTTGAGCAATTGAAACGCGATGGATTTATTCGCGCGCGTATCAACGGCACTCTCTGCGATATGGACGACACACCCAAACTCGACAAAAAGAAAAAACATACTATTGAAGTTGTCATCGACCGCTTTAAGGTGCGCGAAGATATTAAGCTGCGCCTCGCCGAATCTTTGGAAACAGCGCTCAATTTGTCGGAAGGAATTGTTTGCTTGAGCTACATGGATGGTGAAGCGCCGGATCGCTTGTTTTCATCAAAGCATGCCTGCCCTATTTGCGATTACAGCTTGACCGAATTAGAGCCACGCTTATTTTCATTCAACAACCCGGCTGGTGCCTGTCCTTGCTGTGACGGCTTAGGCGTTAAGCAATTTTTTGATGAAGAGAAGGTTATTCAAGACCCGGCACTGAGCTTGTCCGAAGGCGCTATTCGCGGCTGGGACAAACGCAATATTTATTACTTTCATATGCTGGCGTCGCTCGCCAAACATTATGGTTTTACGGTTAATACTCCCTGGATGAAACTCAAAGCCAAGCAGCGCGAAGCGGTGCTTTATGGTTCAGGCGAAGAAGTTATTGAGTTTAATTACATTAATGATCGTGGCGATGTTTACAAACGCAGCCACGCGTTTGAAGGCGTAGTTCCCAATATGGAGCGCCGCTTTCACGACACCGAATCCAATTCTGTACGTGAAGATTTATCCCGTTTTGTTTCAACACAAAAATGTCCTGAATGTGACGGTGCACGATTAAAGCTGGAAGCACGCAATGTGTTTATTGATGAGCGGACTCTTTCGCAGATCACCGAATTGCCCGTCGCCGACGCTTATGATTACTACATGAAATTGCAATTCAGCGGGCGCAAAGCCGGTATCGCTGACAAAATTCTTAAAGAATTACGTGATCGCTTTCGCTTCCTGGTGGACGTTGGCTTAAATTACCTAACCCTCAGCCGAAGCGCCGATACGCTTTCTGGTGGAGAGGCACAGCGCATTCGTCTTGCCAGTCAGATTGGTGCGGGCTTAGTGGGAGTAATGTATATTCTCGACGAGCCGTCCATCGGCTTGCATCAGCGCGACAACGAACGTCTACTGAAAACCCTGAAACATCTGCGCGATATAGGTAATAGCGTCATTGTGGTAGAGCATGATGAAGAGGCAATTCGCCTCGCCGACCATGTGATTGATATAGGCCCCGGCGCGGGAGTGCACGGCGGCTACATTATCGCGCAAGGCACAGTAAAAAATATCATGGCCAATAAGGACTCCATCACTGGCCAATATCTTAGCGGCACCAAATCTATTGCTATTCCGGCAAAACGTCATCCGTTTAATCCCAAACAAGTCCTGCGTTTAATTGGCGCAAGAGGCAATAACTTACAAAATGTCACACTGGAGATTCCGGTAGGATTGATGACTTGCGTAACCGGAGTTTCGGGATCAGGAAAATCTACACTTATCAACGCGACGCTTTATCCGCTAGCGGCTACAGAACTCAATGGTGCATCCACACTTACACCTGCCTTACACGACAAAGTCGAAGGTATGGATTTGTTCGACAAGTGCGTCGACATTGACCAAAGCCCCATTGGTCGGACACCGCGCTCAAACCCTGCCACTTACACTGGTATATTCACGCCCGTGCGCGAACTTTTTTCCGGCACACAAGAAGCAAGATCGCGCGGTTATCAGCCGGGCCGCTTCAGCTTCAATGTCAAAGGCGGCCGTTGTGAAGCTTGTCAGGGCGATGGCGTTACCAAAGTAGAAATGCACTTTTTACCCGATGTCTATGTGCCCTGCGATGTTTGTAAAGGCAAACGCTATAACCGCGAAACCCTGGACGTAAAATACAAAGGCAAAAATATCCACGAAGTATTGGATATGACGGTAGAAGATTCCCGCGCATTTTTCGATGCGGTGCCTTCCATTGCCAATAAATTACAAACGCTCATAGATGTAGGACTTTCCTATATTCGCCTGGGGCAAGCAGCGACAACTCTATCGGGTGGTGAAGCACAACGCGTGAAACTTGCCAAAGAACTTTCCAAACGCGACACTGGAAAAACGCTTTATATTTTGGATGAACCTACCACCGGCTTACACTTCCACGACATTCAACTGTTGCTGACAGTTTTACATCGCCTGCGCGATCACGGAAATACCGTAGTTGTTATTGAGCACAATTTGGACGTGATTAAAACGGCAGATTGGTTAGTGGATCTCGGCCCTGAAGGTGGCAGCGGCGGCGGTTATATTATTGCCAAGGGTACACCGGAAGATGTTGCACAAATTGCAGAATCTCATACTGGGCGTTTCCTTGCCCCCATGTTGAAGATAAAGCCGAAAACAAAAAGTGAATCCCAAGCAAAATCAAAAAGCCCGGAGCAAAAACCTACTAAAGCTAGCAAAGCTAAAACCAAAGCAAACGCTTAAATTTGCCTACACTGACGGACATCCAAACAGATGTCCTTAAACGCAAAAAGCCAAGCATTCGCTTGGCTTTTATATTACTTCTTCAGCAGAAAATTATTCGGCTTCAACTTCAACTGCTTTAGCAGCGATTGGACGGCCAACTAATTCTACATACGCCATTGGCGCTTTGTCGCCACTACGGAAACCGCATTTCAAAATACGAACGTAGCCACCTGGACGAGTTTCATAGCGCGGGCCTAATTGACTAAACAATTTACCTACAGCTTCTTTGCTATTTAAACGAGCAAAGGCTAAACGACGATTAGCAACGCTATCAACTTTTGACAAAGTGATCAACGGCTCTGCAAAACGACGTAACTCTTTTGCTTTTGGCAAAGTAGTTTTAATTAATTCATGTTCAACCAAAGACGTAACCATGTTACGGAACATTGCTTTACGATGAGAGGAATTGCGGTTCAGTTGACGACCGCTAAGACGATGACGCATATCAATTACCTTCAAAATGGACTGCTTAACGCAATCTCGTTATCACCCGCACCGAAGTGAGTTCACGGGCAAACTAATAATAAAAAACTTTGAGCAGATATCGCAACTGCAATATCCACTCAAAGTTTTCAGCTTTTTTTAATCGTTTCGTAAACTAGCTGGTGGCCAGTTTTCTAAACGCATACCGAGAGATAAACCGCGTGAAGCGAGTACATCTTTAATTTCGGTAAGTGATTTTTTACCCAGATTTGGTGTCTTCAAGAGCTCAACTTCAGTACGTTGAATCAAATCACCAATGTAGTAAATATTTTCTGCTTTCAAACAATTTGCTGAACGAACGGTCAATTCCAAATCATCTACTGGGCGCAAGAGAACAGGATCAATAGCCTCTTCTTTTTGCTCAGGAGCAGATTGTTTTTCACCTTCCAGGTCAACAAACACTGCAAGCTGTTGCTGCAGAATAGTTGCTGCGCGACGAATTGCTTCTTCAGGATCTATAGTGCCGTTTGTTTCCAAATCCAACACTAATTTATCCAGGTCAGTACGCTGTTCAACACGCGCACTTTCTACGCTGTAAGCCAAACGTTTAACCGGGCTGAAAGAAGCATCCAATTGCAAGCGACCAATAGCGCGACTTTCGTCATCATCTTTACGACGACTATCTGCTGGTTGGTAACCGCGTCCGCGAGCAACGGTTAGACGCATTTTCAATTCTGAGTTACCGGTGATATTGGCAATCACATGATCAGGGTTTTTAATTTCCACATCATGATCAAGCTGAATATCTCCAGCAGTCACTAAACCAGGACCTTTTTTATTCAAAGTAAGAACTGTTTGATCCTTACCATGCATAACAATAGCGATACCTTTAAGATTCAAAAGAATCTCAATAACGTCTTCACGGACGCCTTCGATATCGCTGTACTCGTGCAAAACACCTTCGATTTCAGCTTCAATAATGGCGCAACCGGCCATTGAAGAAAGCAAAATACGACGCAATGCGTTGCCGAGCGTATGTCCAAATCCACGCTCTAAAGGCTCCAACACCACGCGCGCGTGAGTTGGGCTGCTTTCTGAAACGTCGATATGACGCGGAGTTAAAAATTCGTTTACTGCTGTCTGCATAGCCACACCTGTTAGCGGTTACATTAAGGGTTCTGAGAAATCTCAGGTCCTTACTTAGAGTAAAGCTCTACAATGAGGTTCTCGTTGATATCAGCGGGTAAATCACTGCGATCAGGAATACGTTTGTAAACGCCTTCCTTTTTCTCAGCGCTGACATCAATCCACTCAACATTGCTGCGTTGACCAGCAAGATTAATAGCATTTTGAATACGCAATTGCTTTTTCGCTTTTTCACGCACAGCTACCACATCACCAGCGGCCACTTGAAAAGACGCAACGTTAACGGTCTTGCCGTTTACGCTAATCGCCTTGTGGGACACTAATTGACGAGATTCAGCACGCGTTGAGCCAAAGCCCATACGATAGACAACGTTATCCAAGCGCGATTCGAGCAATTTCAACAAGTTCTCACCGCTGGCGCCTTTTTGACGAGCAGCTTCTTTGTAATAGCTACGGAATTGCTTTTCAAGGATTCCGTAAATACGACGAACTTTTTGCTTTTCACGCAACTGCACACCATAGTCAGACAAGCGACCACGACGTTGGCCGTGTTGACCTGGAGCAGTTTCAATTTTACATTTTGAATCAAGCGCACGCGCACCACTTTTCAAGAAAAGATCGGTGCCTTCACGACGAGATAACTTACAAGTGGGTCCAATATAACGAGCCATTTTCTATTTCCCCTTACACACGACGTTTCTTCGGCGGACGACAGCCGTTGTGAGGAATCGGCGTAACGTCAGTAATGTTGGTAA
>JAZKHP010000056.1:0-8145 GCA_040385335.1 Pseudomonadota bacterium | reverse complement strand
GTTTAAACACGAACATATCGACGGTGCAATCAACGCTCCCCTGCATGAGTTGCGCCAATACGCCGCCGACTTAGATAAAGATAAAGATTATATTGTGTATTGCCAAACAGGGCGTCGTAGTAGTGCGGCCGCATTTATACTCGCTCAGCATGGATTAAAAGCGATGGTGCTGGCGGGTGGTACAAAAGCAAGCTAAGCTGATTCTTGCAATTACTGCCTACATTAAGTCATGTGTCTGATTAGTATTTTTTCTAATTTGCTGCTGTTAACGAATTTGTAGCCATATGCGTGGATTGATGGTGTTTGGGCCCATAGAAAACCCTCTTTTATAGCCGCTTAAGCCTTGAATGACTTCTGGTAAAGTAGACCAAATGAGCGAAACCAGGACGATTAGCGCGAATACCTGTCTAAATTTGAAACGACCAATGGTTGAATTTTCTATTGGGTTAGGTAAGTTGCCCTGTGTGTAATGCCCAATCATAAGCCCTATGATAGAAAACATGAGTACTTGGCTGATAGGCATAACAATGACACCATCGACTAAAGAATAAGCAGCATTTGTTGTGATGGTGAAAAACAATATAACGGCTAAGTTTTTATCTAAACGAGATTGGCTTTCCAGAGTCTTGATATTAAATTTCTTTAGCCATTTTGCGAGGCAGTAGCCTGTCATCGCTAGTATGATAAAAGTAGATGGCAAGCCCCATTCCGATCCGAGTTGTAATAAGCTATTGTGCGGTTGAAGCATCTTGGAGTCATGCCAAGGTGCATTCATTGGCCCAATGCCAAATATTGGATTTTCTTGTATAAACTTAAGGCACTCTAACCACAGTGCTGTACGATCGCTAGTAGATATTCTTGCGATGGTGCCTGTAATCACCATTAACCCGTTTAATGAAGGTATTAATTTAAATAATAGAAAATACCCTGCAAAACCAGACAAAATATTAATGAATTGAATGCGCAAAAGCGGCCAGGCATGTTTTTTATAGATGATGGCAGTAATCACCACGCCGACTAACCAGGCTAACAACACACCACGAGAAGCCGAGTAAAACAGTAGTACCCACCAGCTTGTAAGCGAGAAGTAGAGCCAGAATTGAGTATTCTTATTATGATTAACTGTTAGTAAAGGTAAAGCAATAATGCCAATTAGCCAGAGTTGATATTGATTAAAGGATCGGATGTTATTGAAGCCATTGAATGGGGATGGCCAATGCAATGGTGTGCCCGAGATAATGGCGGAAAAATAGCCTACATAAAAAGACAGCATATACAGAATTATGCTTGCCCATAAAATATAATTGAGCGATTTGATTAATAGTGCTTTATTTTCATTAATTAAATTAACAATAAACAGCGTTAAATAAGATAAGCCTGCAAAAATAGAAACCTCAATGGTAGCGTGCCTTGGGGATTTGGCCCAAAGAGTCGAGATTAAAGCGAACGCTATTAATAAATAAAAAGCATATTGGAGATTCTTTTTTAGGGGAAACTTGATTGTATTTATTCTTAGTAATATGAAATGAAGTAAAACTAACGCAAGCAACAATAACTCAAGCAGTCGTTGGCTGTCATTAAAGTAGATATAGTTCGGCATAAAATCAACACTGGGTAAAAAAGTGATTAATGCGATGAAGACTATTATTACTGGAAACTTTGTTAAGTCAGAAAGCATGATGCCAAACATGTTGAAACAACCTTTGATTTTCATTGTATGTGCTGATTTAATTAATTTGTTTCACGCCAAAACCGAGGGCCTGCTGCAGTGTAGCCAATGGAAAATCCCTTTTCACTATCAGAAAAACCTTGGCGTATTTCCGGTAGGCTAGACCAAACTAGAACCAGCAACACAAGCCCAGCTAAGATGCGCCTCAAATTACTAGAATACTTATTTGTGTTGTTTTGCTTTGTTTGATTGTTTAGGTGGTGGCCGATCATTAAACCAATTACAGTGAACATCAGTACCTGGCTAATAGGCATCACAATCACACCATCTACTAATGAATACGCGGCATTAGCCATCAAGGTAAAAAATAATATGATGGCTAAATGGCCATTTAATTTCACTTGATTGTTATTGGATTCAGCATTTAATGTATTGGCATTAAATCTCTTAAGCCAACTAAATATGCCGTAGCCAGCAATACTAAGGATGATTGCAGTAGCCGGTAGGCCCCACTCTGCGGCTAATTGCAGCACACTGTTATGTGGGTGAGCATTGCTTTGGCTGTACCAGGCATAATGCATTGGACCAACCCCTAAAACAGGCTGTTTTTCAATTAAATCTAGCGCCGTTTTCCACAACCCAATGCGGTCATTAGCAGTCTCTCGCATAATCGTTCCTGTGACTAGGACCGAATTCCTTAGCAAAGGTACAATTTGAAACAGCATGATATAACTAATATATCCAGTAGCAAGGTGCGCACACTGCATGCGTACAAATGGCCAGGCTAGTTTTTTATAAATCAGGGCGGTGCATACTATAGCTAAAAACCATGCCAGCAAGACACCGCGAGAAGCTGAATAGAACAATAATACCCACCAACAGGTTAGTGCAGCATGAAACCACAGGCGCAAATTTTTCTTTAGAACAAAGCCCGGTTTGAATTCTCTATCTAACAAAGGTAAACAGATTAAACCCAAGCTCCATAATTGGTATTGATTAAAATGGCGCACATTGGTAAATCCTTTAAAAGGCAAAGGCCACTGTAAAGGTGTTTTAAAAATGATTGCTGTGATATAGCCCACATAAAAAGAAACCATAAACAGCAATATGCTTACCCACAAGGCTGTGCTTAAGCGTTTTAAAAAAATTTGCGGATTTTCTTGGTACAGTCGCGCAACAAAGAGTGCAAGGTAGTACAAACCAATAAAGGTGGCGGCTTCTAAAAATGCATGCCTTGGTGATTGTGCCAAGCAGGCAGAAATGATAACCAAACTTAGTAATGTAAATAAAGCATAGCCTAAAGGCTTAGATGCCGTATTGCTTGAATGGTTAAATACAGCATCGAACAATATAAAGCTTAGTAACAACAACTCTAATAAGCGTTGACCATCTACAAACCAAATAACCACCTTGGGCATAAAGTGTAGGCTAGGCAAAAAGGTGATCAGTGAAATAAATGTCAGCAGAGCCAACACTTTAAAAAGGCTGCGAGAAATCATGTTAAGTACAATCAAAATTTTTAGGCTGTTTGAAAAGTATCACACAATTGAATACAGCGGTGGTTTGCAGTAGACAGACAAATAAAAAAGAGGCCAAATGGCCTCTTTTTTAAAGACGCGTTGCTATTAACTCAGTTCACAATTGCCAGTGTCTACAGAGCATCTAACTGACTTGCCAGTACCTTTATTTGCAGGAACAGTTCCAGTGATCGTATCACCTGCGGCTGGAAGGGTGGCAGCAGCTTGAGCTGCCTGATTAGCTACATAGGCTACACCAGTAGTAGAAGTAATTGCTGAACATGATTTAAGAGCAAGAATAGGAATCAGGCTGCTATCACTGTTTGCAACTGCAGCTGCAACGCCACGTGCTGCACCTGTCGCTTCTGCTAAACAGGCATTATCCGTAGCTTTTTGAGTGTAAGACTTGTATTGTGGTAATGCAACAGCAGCCAAAATACCGATAATTGCAATAACAATCATTAACTCGATTAATGTAAAACCTTTTTGTACTTGTTTTATGTTCATTTTATATCCCTTTAAATTAAATTTAAAATTAAGTTGCTTACACCAAATAATCAAACACTGCGCCAGTAGTTGTTATCAGTGCTTGAGAAAGCATTAGCAATGGCTGTGCCAACTCTTAAAATTAGTATTTAAGTATATGATTTTTAATTATAAAATTATTTTATTGGGATTTTTTTGATGTGTTGGATATGTGCAATTTGTTAAAAATAAGCCATTTTCCTTATTTTATAAAACAATAAGATGACAAAAAGTGTCAGTACTTGCCAATTGCGTCACACCAATTATTTAGTTCACAAATGATTTTTTGCGCCATAAAAAAGGGATTGCAAGCATCGCTTGCAATCCCTTTTATTGACTTAAGTTTTGGTTATAAAGTTACCAAAACTTCCACCATGGTTTTTTAACTGTCGCGCCAGATCCCTGGCCAGTTACTTTGAGTTTTCTACTACCTTTTTCAAGTTGGCTAAGCCACTGTCGTAGACACCAGTCACAAATTTAACCGCTGTTTCGTCATCTTGGCCAGCTGGGATTGGTGGGTTTAATTTGTAAGTGCGATAAAAACGGCCTACCCATGTAACTGTTGATTCGCCAGCGCCCGGGCCAGGTGTTACTTGGATAAATGAGTTGTAATCGGCTACAGGAGCTACGCCGTCTACAATTTCGTATTTCAATTTCATGTCTTTGTCATCAGCAGTACGTAATTTCTCGTTGATTTCGCCACCATTATTTTTTAAGGTTAATGTACGGAATGTCTCATCACCTTTTTTTACTAATTTTGTGCTGGCGATTGCTGGGTGCCATGCTTGCATATTGCCAAAATCTTTGACCACTGCCCAAACTTTTGCTGGAGCGGCTTTAATAACGATGGTTTTTTCTACTTTTTGTGGCGATGGGCCGTGTGCCGCAGCATTAAACGATAATGTCGCAAGGGCTAATAATGTTAAAAACTTTTTCATGCATGCTCTCCATTAAATGACAATAAATAAACTTAAACAAACTAACAAATCAACTAGGACAGCTCGGCATTATAAATGAGTTAGTTGAATAAGCCTATGTTTAGCCTTAACGTATGGTTTTGCGCTGCGTTGACCTTAGTGTTGAGCAGGTAAATCGTCACTGGTTAAAAAATAGGCATTGTGCTTTTTATTGCTTGGCCAATACAAACTGGCCAAACGCACGGCTTTTATCGCCGGTTTTAATTGTAGATTTAATGCTGTTGGTTCGCGCATCAATCACACTGACCTGATTCTGCCCCCAGCTGGCGACTAGTACTTGATTATTCACGGCGTCGAAACTGATGCCCTCTGGCGTCATCCCTACATCAACAGTCGCCAGCGTTTTTTTCGTTGCTAAATCAATGACCGAAACGGTGTCATCTTGCGTATTAGTCACATAAATCGTTTGCCTGTTAGGATTAAGCACAACGCAATACGGGTGTTCCCCCACCTTTACCGTTTCAAGTTTGAACGTATCGGTGTGTATGATGGAAATTGTATTGTCGTAAACATTGACACTGATCAGCATTTTGTCATCAGCACTTAAGGTCAGGCCGAAAGGGTGCTTGCCTACCGCTATGCGCTTGCTGATAGTCATGCTGGCTGTGTCAATAACCGCAATATCATTGCTATCGCGTGCCGCAACATACAGCGTTTTGCTATCAGAGCTTACTATCAAGCCAGCGGGCGCTTTAGCCACAATCACTTCGCGCTGGTTGTTGTAGTCATGGGTATCAATCGCCAAAATGCGGTCACTAAACCAATCAGCCACGTATAAGGTTTTATCATCAGGGGCAATGGCGATACCTACCGGATCGCCTTTGATGGCAATCGATTCAGTCACGGTATTGGTGCTGGTGTCGATCACCGAAATACTTTGGCCTTCAACGTTACTAATATAAGCACGGTTTAATGCATTGGATACAGCCACGCCAACAGGAGCCTTACCCACTTTAACTGTTTTTGTCACTTTGGCTTGGGCAATATCAATCACCGAAACCGTGTGATCGCCCTGGTTGGTAATATAAGCAAAGCTATTGGCATTTTTGCCGGGTGTGCATGCGTTTAGTGTGAATAACAGGCTAAAAGCTGTGATTAAAATTAAATTGTTCATAAATAAGGAGTTTTAAGCGTTAATTCGGCTGCGTTTGCAAATGCGGGCTTTCAATAGTGGCAAAAATATGAAAAAATTGCACTAAATATTTTAGGTAGTTTGCAATATGTTAGATCGTGACGGATTCCGTCCCAATGTTGGGATAATCCTGTGTAACGCTCAAAATCAGGTGTTTTGGGGCAAGCGTATTCGAGAGCATGCTTGGCAGTTTCCACAGGGTGGTATTAAATATGGCGAAAGCCCAGAACAGGCCATGTATCGCGAGCTGATGGAAGAGGTCGGCTTGGAGCCTAAGCACGTGGAGATTTTGGGCCGTACCCGGGATTGGCTGCGTTATGAGGTGCCTAGCAGCTGGATCAAGCGCGAATGGCGTGGTAGCTATAAAGGCCAGAAGCAAATTTGGTATTTACTGCGCATGGTTGGGCGCGATACCGATGTCTCATTACGCGCTTCCGAGCATCCTGAGTTTGACGCATGGCGCTGGAGCGATTACTGGGTACCGCTAGAAGACGTGATTGAATTTAAGCGCGATGTGTACAAAGCTGCATTAAATGAACTCGCAACGCATCTGCACCATAAAGTAAGAACACATCCCGCCAAGCATGTTTGATTGATCAAGCTGTAAATAAAAAAGCCTGCTTCAGCAGGCTTTTTTGTGCATCACTATTTTAGGCAGCTTGCTTTTTGCCCATGCTTTCACCTAATTGGATGGTGCGTGCTGCTTGCCAGTCGCCATTAAATTGCAAGGCATCTTTTTCAAACAGCATGACAATTGTTGAGCCTAGTAAAAACCTGCCCATTTCATCACCTTGTTTAAGCACGATATTTTTATCCGCGTAAGACCAGGTGCGGATGTTTTTGCTGCGTGGCGGGTTGATGACTTTATTGGGAGAGTCATGCCAAACGGTTGCCATGCTCCCCACAATCGTTGCACCCACCAGCACCATTACAAAGGTGCCGTGCTGTGCCGATTCAAATTCACACACCACACGCTCATTGCGTGCAAATAAATTCGGTACATTGGCAGCGGTGTTCGGGTTGACTGAAAATAAATCACCTGGCACATAAGCCATGCTTTTTAATGTGCCATCACATGGCATATGAATGCGGTGGTAATCTTTTGGGCTTAAATAAAGGCAAGCGAAATGGCCATGTTGGAATTTATTTGCCAGCGCTTGATTGCCTGCCAGCAGAGTAAGTGTTGAGTAATTGTGGTTTTTTGCCTGAAAGATCTGGTCTTGCTCAATGCTGCCAAACTGGCTGATCGCGCCATCAACCGGGCAGATAAAATCTGCTTGAGCGATAGGGCGCGCATTGGCCTTCAATGGGCGCGTGAAGAAATCATTAAAAGTGGCGTAGCTACTGATGTCCGGATTGGCCGCCTCTGCCATATTGACCTGGTAACGGCGTACAAACCAAGTAATTACCTTGGTGGTCAACTTGCCACATTGCAAGTTGGCAAGCTTGCCTGCAAGGGCTGTGATGGCTTGTTTTGGAAGCAGGTATTGTAGGACGATGGAAAAAGGCATTCAGGAATAATCCGTTAAATTGTCATTCCGACGAAAGTCGGAATCTGGTAAATTGAAATTATATCCGCTGGATTCCGACTTTCGTCGGAATAACAATGGAAAATTAAAAAGGGCAAGCCGTTAAACGATTTGCCCTTTTTGACATTAGAACTAAAGTCTAATCACTGATGATTAGAGACTAGTTTTTAGATTGGTCTACTAATTTGTTTTTAGCGATCCAAGGCATCATGGCGCGCAATTGGCCACCCACTTGCTCAATCGGGTGTGCAGCATTCAAGCGGCGACGGGCAACCATTTCAGGGTAGTTGGTACGGCCTTCCAGGATGAATTGTTTGGCGTAGTTACCGTTTTGAATGTTTTTCAAACATTCTTTCATGGCAGCGCGCGCTTGGTCTGCAATCACGCGTGGGCCGGTCACATACTCACCGTATTCAGCGTTGTTTGAGATGGAGTAATTCATGTTGGCGATGCCGCCTTCATACATTAAATCCACAATCAATTTCAATTCGTGTAAGCACTCAAAGTAAGCCATTTCTGGAGCGTAGCCAGCTTCAGTCAATGTCTCAAAGCCAGCTTTCACCAGCTCTACCGCGCCACCACATAATACCGCTTGCTCGCCGAATAAGTCTGTTTCTGTTTCTTCACGGAAATCCGTCTCAATCACGCCGCCTTTAGTGCCGCCGTTGGCTGCTGCATAAGAAAGTGAAATTTCTTTTGCTTTGCCAGATGTGTTTTGATACACCGCGATCAATGATGGTACGCCGCCGCCTTTTAAATACTCTGAACGCACGGTGTGGCCTGGGCCTTTTGGTGC
>JAZKHP010000055.1:0-37298 GCA_040385335.1 Pseudomonadota bacterium | reverse complement strand
CGCGACCGCATTGATGAGTTGCGCGAAGCCTTACGTGCAGCCAGACTTGCTCGTGGCGAAGATGACGACTACAACGATGATGATTACGACGTTGAAGTGGAGTATGTTGGCTACTAGGATGGGCTTGCGGCATTCGAGGTTAATGTTGTAGGGGCGCCGCTTGTCGCGCTAAAGATCAAGTGCAGGGCGCAGCAAGCGGCGCCCCTACATTAACAATAAAAAATCATGAACACACAGCAATGAGTAAAAGAGAGATAATTCCCAGCGCCAAGCGGTGGGTGGTAAAAATTGGCAGTGCGTTGTTAACCAATGATGGTAAAGGCCTCGATGCTCAGGCCATTGCTGGTTGGGTAGCGCAAATGGCTGATCTGCGGTTGCGCGGTATTGAGGTGGTGCTAGTATCCTCCGGTGCCGTAGCTGCTGGGATGCACCGCTTAGGGTGGGATACTCGTCCTACGGAAGTTCATAAACTTCAGGCCGCTGCTGCCGTTGGCCAGATGGGTTTGATCCAAACCTATGAAGTCGAATTCCAACGCTTTTTTTTGCACACCGCCCAAGTTTTACTTGATCACGATGATTTTTCCTCGCGCCAACGCTATTTAAATGCACGTTCAACCATAAAAACTCTGGTGAGTTTAAATGTGGTACCAGTGATCAATGAAAACGATACGGTAGTGACCGATGAAATTCGTTTCGGAGATAATGATACGCTGGGTGCTTTAGTTGCCAATTTAATTGAAGCGGATTTGTTAGTGATTCTTACTGATCAACAAGGTATGTATGACAGCGATCCGCGCAATAATCCCAATGCAAACTTGTTAAGCGAAATAGCTGCTGATGATAATCGCCTTGAGCAAATGGCGGGCGGAACGGGTGGGGCGCTTGGTCGCGGCGGTATGATTACCAAAGTGCGCGCAGCGCGTGTTGCGGCACGCTCAGGTGCTGACACAGTGATAGTCGGCGGGCGTATTGAAAATGCTTTATTGCGTATTGCTGCCGGTGAAAACATAGGAACGTTTCTGTGGGCTGAACAACAACCCCAAGCTGCGCGCAAACGTTGGTTGTCTGGTCATTTGCAAACGCGCGGTACCTTAATTCTGGATGATGGTGCAATAAAAGTTTTGCGTGAACAGGGGAAAAGTTTATTGCCCGTGGGCGTAAAAGAAGTGCGCGGGGACTTTACTCGTGGTGATATGGTCATCTGTGCTGACAAAGAAGGTCGTGAAATTGCGCGAGGCTTAGTCAATTACCACGCGGATGAAGCGCGCAAAATAATTGGTAAGCCCAGCAGTCAGATTAGCGAAATACTGGGTTACAAAGATGATAACGAACTTATCCATCGCGATAACTTAGTGCTGCCCTAAACGAATTAAGTGGTGATCGAAAAAAGCCCGCAATAAATGCGGGTTTTTTTTATTAATGAGACAGGGCTTGCCATAGTGTTGTGGCAATGAATTGGTTTGGGTAGCCTGACCCAGTGAACATAGGATTAAGCATGAACATGGTAGATTGGTGGCCCTTAAATTGGCGGAGGCAAAATGGGTGGCAAGAAATTGATTGTGCCGCTTATGAATTTGCTCATGCGCAATTCGGTGGCAGTGTTATTACTCAGCCACAATTTATTGCGTCGGTGTCGTCACTGACAGCTATACCGCTACGATATTTTGGGAGATTTGAAGGCGAATTATTAATAGGAGCTGCGCCAACCTGGCAGTCGTTTATCGCTGGCGATAAGCGTGCGTTAAAGCGGGCAAAACAATATGAAAAAGTAGATTTAGGCAATATGGAAGTTATTTTGCCATTTGCACCACAAGCTGGAGCGACGCCATTACATGTTAAAAGTAACTATCTTTGCGCAATGCATGCTGCACATATTAGCCCCATCCATAAACAACCAGAAACCCTTAGCTTGTTGAAAAGTTATAGTGGCAATGAATTTTCTAAAAAATTTCAATACAACAGAAATCGTGAATGGAATCTGCTGCAAAAGGCGGGTGGCGTTGTGCGTGACATGAATGAATTTCCACTTTCTGATATCTTTAAATGGTACGTTGAATTATTTGAATTGCGTTGGCAAAAAAAACCTAAAGCCTATGAGCGTTTATACGAGCAACTTGATGCGCTAAAAAGTTTTTTAACGGGGAAAATATTATTTTTGCACGACAAGCCAATAGCCATGCAAATATTATTTATGGCGCATTCACCAAAATGGATTTCAGTTGAATTTTTAAATGGCGGCGTTGATCCTGCATTTCACCATTATAGCCCAGGGAGTGTGCTGACTTTTTTAAATACGCAATGGATAAGTCATTATGCACAAGCTCAAGGAAAACAATTGCGTTACTCATTTGGTCTTTCTGACGCTGATTATAAAGCCTTATGGTGCCACCAAGTACCTGTGTATCGCACATAGCTTGCTCCATAATTGCGGCGATATACTTTAAGAAAATGATTCGAGTCGTGATGAGTGGTAGGTGTAAATTTTGAAGAATAGCGCGCGTAAAAATAAAAAAAGCATTATGTCTGCATGGGTTTTCATTGCCATGATCGCGACTATTTGTGCCATAAGCATACATTGCTATTGTCTAATCATATTCATTGGCATATTATTTTATGTCGCTCACGGAATTTTTTGGGCTGATCATATTTACTATAGCCCGTGCAGCGATTATGAATTTAAATTTAATGCTGCGCTATCTTTTGGATGCAAGTTAACTCGTTATGGACTTACATCGCTTGCCCCTCTCCCTACAACTATTGATACCTGTATTTTACCGGTAAAACTAACAGCAAATCGTTTTGGCTATATATTTGATCCTTATATCGAATTGCGTGCGGACCATGTGGTGTCGCGCCAATATTTTGAGCGTGGTGTAAATGGGCAGCGTTTTCTAAATTTAACTCGCTTGCTGGCGCCCTTGCAAAAATCCAATGAACTCATACAAATTTCTTGTCGCTATTGCAATATCCAAGAAGGTGAATTTTCCTTGCTTGGGTTTAGCAATCCAGCCTATTTAAACAAGCGTGTTTTAATTGTAGCCCCCCATGCGGATGATGCTGAATTAGCTGCATTTGCTTTTTATAAACATGCAGACTCAGCATTCATTGTCACCATAACTGCCGGTGAAGTTGATGCCGAATCTTATGAGGTTATCGTAGGCAAAAATAATAAAGTTGCAGCAGGACTATTGAAAGGTCGTTTGCGTGCATGGGATAGTGTTGCCATACCTATGTGGGCCGGTGCGCATGTGGAGTCTATTCAGTTGGGTTATTTTTGCATGACCTTAAAAACAATGTACGAACAGCCCGGCACCGCTATTAGTTCACAAGAAATGGTTACAACCGACGTGCGACCCTTTAGGGTGTTTAATAAAAAAATGTTGTCTAGCGATCAGCAAGGCGATAATAGCTGGCTACATTTATTGGCCGATTTGACTGAACTAGTCAGTGAATACCAACCCGATATTATAGTGACACCACACCCAAAGCTCGATGCGCAAGTCGACCATATTTATTCAACTCGTGCGATATTTTCAGTTTGTGAAAATTTAAATATTCACCCGGATTTTTTTATGTATGCAAACCACAATCATCATACTGATATGTATCCATTTGGTCCGGAGCATTGCGATCTACCTTTGCCGCCACATTTCGGAAATGAAGTCGTCGCTGATAAATTATTTAGTTTTGGGTTAAGTGGTGATGATCAACAGGATAAGATTTGTGCTTTGCAGATGATGCATGATTTGAATCGACCTACGCACATCAAAAAGCGCTTGCGTCGATTTCTGCAGCGGATCATTAATCGTTCTGCGATGCCTTATGGCGACGATGAATATTTGCGGAAAGCAATTAGGCAGCAAGAATTGTTTTGGGTGGCATCAATGCCGGAATTAAAAAAACAATTGGAGTGAATGCAAGCTGGGAGGATCAATTATGATCGATAACCGAGTAGGTTTAGAAAAGAAGCCCTTATATTTTCCTGAAAATGTAAGGGCTTCTTTCATGAAGGTCAATAACCAGTAGCTGTGGGAGAACAGTTATTGGTTTGCGGCAAATGGCATCACTTTGCCACTATCAGCATCTTTCGTTTTTATTGCTGCATCGCTGGTCAGAGTGGGTTCGGCAGTGAAAGGTAAAAGTAATTCTTCAGGTTTACCCTTACAAGCTTTGGCCAATTGTTCGCGTCGCTGTGCCAACATTAAGCCAATCGCTTCACTATGCTTTTCATCTATTCCAGGAATTTGGTTTTCGATTAATTGAGTAATATTGGCTGCTAGCTCCAAATATTTGTCGTGTTCTTCGGCGAGTTTTTTATCTTCAAACATGCTTCCGTCTCTGTCACATTGCCATACGGCGATTACTGCCATGGTGTTGCCCTCGTGGTTATACTGTTTTTACGTACAGTATTCGTGTCTCGCTAAAATGTCAACTTGTTTTTTTAAAGATAGCTTTTGGGCATTATTTTCTACAATTGAATGCCTAAGGGGTTGCCATAATCAAGATGAATCTGTAGCCTTTTCCTCCGCCACTTATCGCACTTCTGTCTTATTTTCTCCGATTTCGTTGATCATAGATCAATTTCTTATATCTAAGCCACCCCTTTGATGCCAAATAATTACAAACTTAATGTATTACATTAAGTTGTTTGCTTACTCCTTTGATTTAAATAATCTTCTGTTATTTTAGGTGAATTTTCCCTCATCTGTTCCCCGTTTTTTCCTGCTTTTTACCGTGAATTTACGCGTCTTTTCGCAATTGCTTGCTTGACTTTGCTTGGTCCCGAATTATAGTGAGCATTGTGGAAAAAAGTGGGTTTTAGTGGATTTTTGTGGAAAATCTGCGGTCATAAATGCGATATGAACGTTAAATGGTGAAAAGTGTTTACAGGTAGTTACTCAATCAGCATGGACCCCAAGGGGCGCATGGCCATCCCAACCCGCATTCGCGATGAGTTGATGGCATTGTGTGGTGGACGTTTGGTGGTGACAGCGCATACCGAGGATCGCTGCCTACTGGTATATCCCGAACCTGAATGGTTAATACTTTTGCCGCAAATTGAAGCGCTGCCTAGTTTTAACAAAGTTTCCCAGCGTGTGAAACGCATACTTATCGGCTACGCCAACACTTTAGAACTCGATGCTAACGGCCGCTTTTTGGTGCCGCCTACGCTGCGCGATTACGCGAATCTTGATAAAAAAATGATGCTGGTTGGGCAGGGTAAAAAGCTGGAATTGTGGAGTGAGGAGTCTTGGCTCGCACTGTTAGAGCAGCCCGCCGATGATGAAATCCCCAGTGAAATGTTATCGCTTTCGCTTTAGCGCTGCTTGATAAATATTAATGTGCAGATTTTCTTTTCAGGTGCATTTAGGGGAACCGAGTGACTCAAAACCTACACACTACCGTGCTGTTACAGGAAGCGGTGGGTTCGTTAATTACCGATAAGTCTGGCTTTTATGTGGATGGCACTTTTGGTCGCGGTGGTCACAGTGCTTTGCTACTAGCGCAGCTGTCCGATACCGGCAGCCTGCTTGGAATTGATAAAGATGTGGCCGCTATCGCGGTAGCTAATGAGCGATTTGCTGGCGATGCCCGTTTTGCTATCGCCCACGGTTCGTTTGCTGAGCTGGCTGGACTTGTTGCGGCGCGTGACATGACTGGAAAAGTTAACGGCGTGTTATTGGATTTAGGCGTTTCATCGCCGCAATTGGATGAAGCCGAACGTGGGTTTAGTTTTCAAAATGATGGTCCGCTCGATATGCGAATGGATCAAACCCGTGGCTTAAGTGCAGCCGATTGGATTAATACGGCGGCTGAAGAAGACATTGCTTGGGTACTTAAAGAATACGGTGAAGAGCGCTTTGCCAAACGTATGGCCCGCGCCATAGTTGCAGAGCGTTTAAAAGCGCCCTTTACCCGTACCGGCCGCTTGGCAGAAGTTATTAAAGAGGCCAATCCGGCGTGGGAGAAAGGCAAGCATCCGGCAACTCGTGCCTTTCAAGCAATTCGTATTTATATCAACAACGAATTGACGGACCTGGAGCAAGTATTAGAGCAAGCGCTACGGGTTTTGGCGATTGGTGGACGTTTGGTGGTGATTAGTTTCCACTCATTGGAAGATCGCGTGGTAAAGCGATTTATTCGTCGCCAGGAGCAGGGGGATCCAGTGCCCATGGGTGTGCCGATTCGCGACGAGCAGCTCAATAAACGACTGCGTTCGTGCGGCAAGGCGACAAAGGCGAGTGATGCAGAAGTTGGCATTAATGTGCGGTCACGCAGTGCGATTATGCGAGTCGCCGAAAAAATATCTTAATGAATACCTATTATTTTTCTTTGAATCCAACGGAGCATCATGAATCAACTGCAAACAAATACCCCAACAAAAATAGCGGCATGGCTGCTGTTGTTGGCTATCTGTTTGTGGGTTTTGGTGGTGGTTTCTGCGTTGGGTGTTGTTGCGTCTACGCAAGAGGTCCGTCGCAATGTTCATCAGCTGGAAACCTTGCGCAACGAAGCCGCTCAGTTACAAGTCGAGTGGGGGCAATATTTGCTTGAGCAAAGTACCTGGGCCGCTTACAGCCGCGTTGAAGGTATTGCCGTCAGAGAACTGAATATGTTTGCGCCGACCTCCGAGCGAGTCGTGATGGTGGCTGACGATGAGTAAGTTGGACGCTCCGTCAGCTGATTTGTCGTCCAGCAATATGCTGTCAAACAGAGATCGGAAGCCGCTTAAAATTGCTCGTTGGCGCTTTTATTGTGTCGCTGGTGTCATGAGTGTTCTAGTGGTGGTTTTAATTGGCCATGTTGCCAGTTTGCAAGTGTTACCCAACGCCGATAAAGGTTTTGAATTTCTGCAAAGTCAGGGTGAGTCACGTACCTTGCGCACGGAAACTATTACCGCTTATCGCGGCGTCATTACTGATCGCAACGGTGAGCCCCTGGCCGTCAGCACTCCGGTCATAACACTTTGGGCCAATCCAAAAGTGTTATTGCAGGCCCCGCAGCGTTTTGCTGAATTAGCGAAGGCGCTAGCGATTACCAAAGCAAGTTTGAGTTCCCGTTTGACTCGTTATGCAAACAAAGAGTTTATGTATTTGCAGCGGCAAATGTCACCGGACGCTGCGCAAAAAATTATGGATTTGGATGTTCCAGGTGTGTACAAAAAAACCGAGTATCACCGTTATTATCCAGCGGGTGAGATTGCATCGCATATTGTCGGCATGACCGATATCGATGATCGCGGTCAGGAAGGATTGGAGATGGCTTATGATGCCTGGTTGAGTGGTGAGAATGGCTCAAAGCAGGTATTAAAAGATTTGAAAGGTCGCACCGTAAAAGAATTGCAGCTGATTAAAGCGGCGCGTTCCGGCCAAAACCTTACCTTAAGTATCGATCTGCGTTTGCAATATCTCGCGCATCGCGAATTGAAAAAAGCCGTCGAGGATAGCGGCGCTCTTTCGGGTTCGTTAGTCATTCTTGATGTGGAAACGGGAGAGATATTAGCGGTTACCAATTACCCTTCCTACAACCCCAATGATCGCGCTCATGCGCGCGGACCCAATTTACGCAATCGCGCAATTACCGATGTTTATGAGCCGGGTTCTACCATTAAACCTCTAGCCATTTTGGCGGCACTTGAATCCGGCAAATTTAAACCCAGTGATGTGATTGATACCAATCCTGGTTACTGGATGGTCGGCAATAAACTAACGAAGGATCACCAAAATTATGGAGCTTTGGATTTGTCCATGGTGATTGCAAAATCCAGTAACGTTGCTATGTCGAAAATTGCTCTGCAGCTAGACCCTAACGCAGTGGTCAATATGTATAGTCGCCTTGGCGTTGGGCAACAAATGGGTACAGGTTTTCCCGGCGAGGCGCCAGGTCATGTTCCATCCCTTAAAACAGGGCAACTTATCGAGCGAGCTAACGTAACATACGGCTACGCGGTAAACTTAACCGTGTTACAGGCAGTGCAAGCCTATTCAGTCATTGCAAGTGGCGGTATAAAACGTCCGATTTCATTATTGCGTGTTGATACTCCACCTCTAGGCGAAAAAGTTGTCGATAAAAAGTTTACCGATGAAGTGAAGTCAATGTTAACCCGGGTGGTTGCAGCTGAAGGAACCGGCACCCGTGCCCGCGCAATTTCCTATTCTGTTGCGGGCAAAACCGGTACCGCTTTTAAATCCGCATTTGGTCGTTACACCAATAAACAAATTTCATCTTTCGCTGGCATGGCACCGGTTGAAAATCCCCGTATTGTTGCCATGGTCGTCATCGATGAACCGCAAGGCGCAGGCACCGCTGGTAATGGTGGTTATGTGGCAGCACCGGCTTTTTCAAAAGTAGTGGAAGATGCTTTGCGTATGTTGCAAGTTCCACCTGATAGTCCGGTATTAAATACCGAAGATGAAAAGTTAGCGATTGTGCACGCTAAAAAACTCAATGAAAAAAATCGAGTTGCTGTGCCAATAGAACAAGAAGAGGGGTTGCCGCTATGATGCATCAACATCAATACGC
Organism: Pseudomonadota bacterium; assembly: GCA_040385335.1. Taxonomy (GTDB): domain Bacteria; phylum Pseudomonadota; class Gammaproteobacteria; order Pseudomonadales; family Cellvibrionaceae; genus Cellvibrio. The sequence continues at coordinate 28,775 of JAZKHP010000055.1, read as the reverse complement.
CATCTTTAATCTCCAGCAACTTCTGCCAGAAATGCAATTGGACTCGGCCGCGAAAATAGAAATTTCCGGCATATGTCTGGATTCTCGGCAACTAAAAAAAGGCGAAGTTTTCGTTGCATTTGTTGGTACAAAAATAGATGCGCGACATTTTATTGCTGCCGCAATTGAATCAGGTGCCGCGGCAATTTTGGTGGAAGCCGATCAACAGTGGCAAGGTATTAACTGGATTGGCTCGGTTCCCATCATTGCGCTGGAGGCATTAGCGCAAGGTGTTAGTGAAATTGCCGGGAATTTTTATCAACACCCCAGCAAAAGAACGCGTTTGATCGGCGTTACTGGCACTAACGGTAAAACCACTTGTACGCTATTGATTACCCAGCTTGCTGCCTTGTTGCAAAAACGCGGCGGCGTTGTCGGGACTTTAGGTTTCGGTTTATTAGATTCAACACTTGTTGCGCCGCTTGCACAACAAATTGGCGCAGTACAGTCTACTGGCCTTACGACTCCTGATCCGGTTTCTTTGCAAAAAATTCTCGCGCAATTCGTTGACCAAAAAGCACTGACCGTAGCCATGGAAGTGTCATCCCATAGTTTGGTGCTTGGTCGCGTTGCAGCCCTACAATTTGACACAGCTATTTTTACCAATCTTACGCAGGATCATTTAGATTTTCATGGCGATTTGGCGCAGTACGGCAAGGCCAAGGAAAAATTGCTTACCATGCCTAACTTGCGCCACGCTATTATTAATTTCGATGATCTCTGGGCAAAAAGTTTGCTGCAAAAAGTTCCCGCAGGCGTAAGCACGGTGAGTTTTTCAGTGGAAGATTCTGCGGCAAATATTTACTTGAGTGATTTGGTATTAACTGCAAGCGGTGCCCAGGCGCGCTTACATTCACCTTGGGGCGAGGCGGATTTAATTTCGCCGTTTATTGGAAAATTCAATCTGAGTAATTTGTTAGCTGTCATTGCCAGCATGTGCGTTGCTGGTTTTCCGCTGCAAGATGTATTAGGTTTTGTTCCGCAATTACAAGCCGCGCCGGGGCGGATGCAAGCAGTGGCACTCGATGCCAGCAATCAAGATATTAATGTCATTGTGGATTATGCCCACACACCGGATGCATTAGAAAACTCCTTGCATGCAATTCGTGAGCACGCAGCGTCTGCACGCGTGTGGACCGTATTTGGTTGCGGCGGTGACCGCGACAAAACCAAGCGGCCATTGATGGGCCGCATTGCCGAAATAAATAGCGATTACATTATTCTGACCAATGACAACCCTCGCAATGAAGAGCCTTCGGCAATAGCTGCCGATATTATTCGTGGCCTACACAATCCCAATGGCTACTTACTAATTGCCGATCGCGCGCAAGCCATTGATTTTGCCGTGCAACAAGCTAAAGCCGGCGATGTCGTTTTAGTGGCGGGCAAAGGCCATGAGGATTATCAAATTTTTGCCGGTCAAACCTTACCGTTTAGCGATATTCGTCAAGCTCGTTTGGCCTTGCAGCGCCGCTTGGCGAAACGTGATATCGAACCTTTGCGCACGGAGCGGATGTCATGATAGCGCCAATGACGTTGATGCAGGTTGCTGATTTTTGTCGCGAGTCTCTGGGTGCCGAATTAAAAAATGGTGATGCGATATTTTCGCGTGTTAACACTGATACTCGCAGCCTGGTGGCTGGTGAATTATTTGTTGCATTACGGGGTGAAAATTTTGATGCCCATGATTTTTTAACCCAAGCCGCAGCAAAAAATGTTTGCGGTATGGTGGTGGAGGTTTTCAATCCCAATATCGCATTACCGCAATTAATTGTTACGGATACTGTGTTAGCGCTGGGAAAAATTGCCGAAATGAACCGCAATGCATTTTCCGGGAATTTACTCGCTATTACTGGCAGTAGTGGAAAAACCACCGTAAAAACTATGCTTGCACAGATTTTGCGTGAATGCGGCGAAGTCTTGGCAACCCGGGGAAATTTTAATAATCATATTGGTGTGCCCTTAACCTTACTGCAAATTGAAAAGCAGCATGAATACGCTGTGATAGAAATGGGCGCGAGCGGCATTGGTGAGATTCATTATTTATGTTCATTAGCGAAACCAGCAGTAAGCATGGTGAACAATGTGATGCCTGCGCACATCCAGGGTTTTGGTTCTATCGAAGGTGTGGCCCAGGCAAAAGGCGAAATTTATCAGCAGCTACCCAGTTATGGTTCTGCTGTTATTAATATTGATGATAAATTTTCGCCGCAATGGTTGGCGCAAGTAAAAACTAAAATAATAACTGTGTCACTGAATAATCCCAGTGCTAATTGTTTTGCAAAAACTATAGTTGTAGCTGCTGATTATGTTGAGTTCACTTTATCGCTCAATCAGCACGAAATAAATATTCGTTTAAATTCCATGGGCGAACATAGCATTCGCAATGGGTTAATGGCCGCTGCAATGGCATCTGCCGTTGGTGCATCGCTTGCGCAGATTAAAAGCGGATTAGAAAAATTTTCTCCGGTAATAGGCCGCATGAGTTCTCACACAGGTATTAACCAAAGTGTGATCATTGACGATAGTTATAACGCCAATCCCGGTTCGGTGCGCGCTGCGATTGATGTGCTGGCTGCAACAAACGGTCAACGTATTTTAGTGTTGGGTGATTTAGCTGAACTGGGTGATAAGGCTGCAACATTGCATGCCGAACTCGGAGGTTATGCACAACATAAAATTGATCGGCTTTTTACTCTGGGTAATTTGAGTCGTTATGCGAGTGATGCATTTGACACTTCGCAGCATTTTACCGAGCGTGGTCCGCTAATTGAAGCATTAAAAAAATTGGCAATGCCAAACACCACAATATTAATTAAAGGTTCGCGCAGCGCCAAAATGGATTTGGTGGTGAGCGCACTTTGTCAATCTGAAGAGCAGCAAGTGGATAAGCAATTGAAAACAAATAACGTGAATAAGAATTATGCGGAAGACGCTCACAGGGGAGATAACCACTAATGCTTTTTTGGTTAGCAGAACAATTAAAAGAACATGTTCACGGTTTTGCCGTATTTCAATATTTAACTCTGCGCGCGATTTTAGGTGTGCTTACTGCACTGGGTATTTCGCTGTTATTCGGGCCCTGGTTTATTCGTCGGTTGAGCGAATTGAAAATTGGCCAATCAGTACGCACTGATGGACCACAATCGCATTTGAGTAAATCAGGTACTCCCACTATGGGTGGTGCCTTAATTTTAGTTGCCATTTTTTCCAGCACTTTATTATGGTCTGATTTAAGCAATCGTTATGTCTGGGTGGTGATGGTAGTTACCGCCATATTTGGTGCGGTAGGTTGGGTTGATGACTATCGTAAAGTCGCAAAAAAAGATTCGCGCGGCTTACCTGCCCGTTGGAAATATTTTTGGCAATCGATTGCTGGCGTCGGGGCTGCAACATTTTTATATTGGACTGCTGCATCGCCGACAGAAACGCAATTATTTATTCCTTTTTTTAAAACCTTCGCATTGGACATGGGGTTGTTTTATATAGTGTTCAGTTATTTCGTGATCGTGGGCACCAGTAACGCGGTCAATCTTACTGATGGTTTGGATGGCCTCGCCATTATGCCCTGTGTCATGGTTGCAGGTGCGCTAGCGCTAATCGCCTATCTTGTCAGCCACTCAGTTTTTTCCAATTATTTGCATATTGCTTATGTGCCGGGCGCTGGCGAACTGGTGGTTTTTTGTTGTGCCATGGTGGGAGCAGGTTTAGGTTTTTTATGGTTTAACACTTATCCTGCTACGGTATTTATGGGTGATGTAGGCGCGCTGGCGTTAGGTGCAGCGCTGGGTGTGATTGCGGTGATTATTCGCCATGAAATCGTACTTTTTATTATGGGCGGAATTTTTGTGCTCGAGACTGTATCGGTTATTTTACAAGTTGCTTCGTTCAAGTTAACCGGTAAACGAATTTTTCGCATGGCACCGATTCATCATCACTTTGAGTTGAAGGGTTGGCCAGAGCCACGTGTGATAGTGCGTTTCTGGATTATTACCTTGATGCTGGTGTTGATTGGTTTGGCAACTTTAAAAATCCGTTAAATATTATTTGAAATAGGAAAGAGAATTTATCGTGACACAAATGATTGCTACTAGTCGTATTAAAGCTGTTATCGGCACCGGTATTACCGGCTTGTCGGTTGCGCGCTTTCTTATGCAAAAAAAGCAAAAATTTGTCTTGCTGGATACGCGCATATCCCCACCCAATTTAGAAAAAGTTAAAGCCGAATTTCCCGATGTGGTACTTGAGTTAGGTGAACTTAATCCCGAAACATTGTTGCAATGCGATGAAATTATTGTCAGCCCCGGCATCTCAGTAGAAACATCGGCTATTGCCGCTGCGAAAAAGGCCGGTATTCCCATTGTTGGCGATATTGAGATTTTTGTACGTTTTGCCACAGCACCCATAGTCGCCATAACCGGATCTAATGCAAAAAGCACGGTCACCACACTGGTCGGTGAAATGGCTGCACATGCCGGTATCAAAGTTGCAGTCGGCGGAAATCTAGGCACACCTGCACTTGATTTGATAAAGGACGATATCGAGCTTTATGTGATGGAGCTTTCCAGTTTTCAATTGGAGACAGTGACTAAGTTAAATGCAAAAGTGGCTACCATTTTAAATATCAGCGCGGATCATTTAGATCGCTATGCCGATATGCGCGCTTACATTTTAGCGAAGTTACGAGTCTACTTCGGTGCCGAACATATTGTAGTCAATCGCAACGATGTACTCACTCACCCACCATTGGCCGCAGGTGTTAAACCAATTTATTTTGGCGGTAAAGCTGATTTCGGTAGCTTTGGTTTGCTGCATGACAATGGCGAAGATTATTTGGCAAAAAATCTAACACCACTCTTGTCGACGCGCGAATTAAAAATCAGCGGAAAGCATAATGTGGATAATGCGCTCGCCGCATTAGCACTTGGTGATGCGGCGGGCATTCCAATCGCAGCAATGCTTGAAACTTTAAAAACATTTCGCGGCTTGCCACACCGTTGTGAATTTGTTGCGGAACAAAATGGTGTGGAGTTTTACAACGACTCTAAAGGTACCAACATAGGTGCAACCGTTGCGGCGATTGCAGGCCTGGCAAGGAGCCCCGCAAAATTAATTGTCATTCTTGGCGGTGAAGGCAAAGGTCAAGACTTTAGTGAATTAGCTCCAGTAATCAAAAATAATGATTGTGCGCTGGTATTGATAGGCCGCGATGCCAATCTCATCGCTCAAGCAGTAGCTGAACTTGCGCCCGTAGAATTTGCTCACTCAATGCAAGATGCGGTCAATAAATCATTTGCATTAGCAACGCCAGGCGATGCGGTGTTGTTGTCCCCGGCCTGTGCCAGTTTTGATATGTTTAAAAACTACGAAGATCGCGGTGAACAATTTTGTGCTGCGGTAGTGCAGTTGGGTGAAGCACTATGATGAGCTCCCCAATGAATCAACTTATGCTCAGGCAGCGCGTTGATTGGCCCATTTTATTGTTGTGGCTAGTGCTCTTGTCAATTGGGTTAGTCATGGTTGCTTCTGCATCTGTTTCATTTTCAGCCACCAACTATGACGATGGTTGGTATTTTGCAAAACGCCATGGAATTTTTACCTTGATTGGATTATTGCTTGCCGTTTTTGTTGTGGCTGTGCCTATGAGTGTATGGCAAAAATATTCGGGTCATTTTTTGATTTTCACGTTGTGTTTATTGTTCCTGGTATTAATTCCCGGAATTGGTCGTCGTGTCAATGGCAGTCAGCGGTGGCTTAACCTGGGCGTTATTGCGATACAAGTTTCGGAGATTGCCAAAGTCTGCGCAGTAGTTTTCTTTGCCAGTTTTTTTTCGCGTCGTTATCAAGAGTTGCATTCCGGTTGGCAAGGCTTTTTAAAACCCATGCTGGTTCTTGGCGTATTCGTATTTCTGTTATTGCTAGAACCTGACTTTGGTAGTTCTGTCGTATTGAGTGTAACGGTAATTGCCATGATGTTTATTGCCGGCGTAAGAATCTGGCACTTTTTATTGTTGATTCTTGTTGGTGGCAGTGGCATGGCCTCAGTGGCGATTTTTTCGCCTTATCGTATGGAGCGATTGAAAACATTTTTGGATCCCTGGGCAGATCAATTTAATGGCGGTTATCAACTTACACAATCCCTAATCGGCTTTGGTCGCGGTGAGTGGACTGGGTTAGGTTTAGGCAATAGTTTACAAAAGTTATTCTTTTTGCCGGAAGCACACACGGATTTTATTTTTGCCATCATCGCTGAAGAATTTGGTCTGCTCGGCGCTGCTGTAGTGATTGGTTTATTTGCGGCCTTAATCGTGCGCATTATTATGGTGGCAAAAAATAATGTTGCCCATGAAAAAATGTTTGCTGCCTTGGCAACCTTTGGCGTTGCCACGCTATTAAGTTTTCAAGTATTTATCAATGTGGGTGTGGCTTCCGGTTTATTGCCTACCAAAGGTTTAACGCTTCCTTTCATTAGTTATGGCGGCAGTAGTTTGCTGGTGAGTTGCGTATTAATTGCTTTTGTATTGCGCGCGCAATGGGAAGTTGCTGGCCTGAATAACGCAGATGCCGTACCAATATTTACGGACACTCCATTCAATAGCGCTACCCTTAATAATTTTGTCTTTAGACATTCTAAGAAAAAAACAATGCGGCCACAGATTCAGAAAGTTGAAGCAGGATCTAAAAGGCCACAATCAATGAGTGAACGCGGTACGCGTAAGGCTGTGAGGTTATAAATGATGACCAACACAACTCATTTAACAGTAATGATTATGGCCGGCGGTACCGGTGGTCATGTGTTTCCTGCGCTAGCGGTGGCCGATGTTTTGCGTAAACGTACTGTGCAGGTTGAGTGGTTAGGCACGCCGCGCGGTATTGAAAATTCAGTAGTACCAGCAGCCAATATTCGCTTGCATCATATTCATGTAAAAGGTGTGCGTGGCCATGGCGTATTAGGTTTATTAAAAGCACCTTTCTTAATTGTATTGGCGGTAGTGCAAGCCATTATTATTTTCAAGAAAGTGAAGCCGGATTTAGTCATTGGTTTTGGTGGTTTTGTTTCTGGTCCCGGTGGTGTTGCAGCAAAAATATTAGGCAAGCCGTTAATCATTCATGAGCAAAATGCTGTTGCAGGAACAACCAATCGCTTGTTGGCAAAAATAGCCAATCGCGTGCTAATGGCTTTTCAGGGTGCCTTTAAACAATCGCCCGCTATTGCACAAAATAAAATAATTGCAGTAGGGAATCCAGTTCGCCACAGCATCGCAGCCTTAGCTGAACCTTTGGTGCGCTATAACGCTCGTACGCAACTTAAAGAACCGCTGCATTTATTGGTATTGGGGGGCAGTTTAGGTGCTCAGGCAATTAATAAAATAGTGCCTGAAGCGCTAGCGCAATTACCTGCTGATGTGTGTCCCAGTGTGTGGCATCAAGCGGGAAAAAATCATATTGAAAGCACAATTGCCTTGTACATGAAACAACAAATTAATGCCAAGGTAGACACTTTTATTGAGGACATGTCGGTAGCTTATGCCTGGGCCGACATTATTGTTTGTCGCGCTGGCGCTTTGACAGTTTCAGAATTAATGACAGCAGGTGTTGCCGCTGTGTTAATTCCCTTGCCAACGGCTATCGACGATCATCAAACGCATAACGCCGCAATTCTAACGCGAGCTAATGCAGCTGTTGCTATTGCGCAGCAGGACCTGACCGCGGAAAAGTTAGCAACATTATTATTAACAACATTATTAGATCGCACCTATCTGCAAACACTCGCGACCAATGCGCGCACGCTTGCGTTGCCACTTGCGTCAGAAACGGTTGCCGATATTTGTATGGAGATGGCTAGTGAATAAAACCTTGGGTGTTTGTGAAATGCCTTTTTATGAAGTGCCGGAAATGCGTCGTATTCGAAGAATCCATTTTATTGGTATCGGTGGTGCGGGCATGAGTGGTATCGCAGAAGTGTTGATCAATCAGGGTTATGAAATTTCAGGCTCCGATATTAAAGCTTCAAGTGTGACTGAACGTTTACAAAAAAAAGGCGCGATTGTTTTTATTGGCCACGCTTCTGCAAATGTAGTGGACGCAGATGTAGTTGTGAATTCCAGCGCGGTGAACAATACCAATCCTGAAATTATTCATGCGCGTGAGCTGCGTATTCCCATTGTGCGCCGCGCAGAAATGTTGGGCGAGTTAATGCGTTATCGCCACGGTATCGCCGTAGCGGGTACGCACGGTAAAACGACTACCACAAGTTTGTTGGCATCGGTGTTGGCTGCAGCTAAACAAGATCCAACGTTTATAATTGGCGGTTTGGTCAATAGCACTGGAACAAATGCGCAATTAGGTGCGAGTCGCTATTTGGTTGCTGAAGCAGATGAAAGTGATGCATCGTTTTTGCATTTGCAACCCATGGTTGCGATTGTGACTAATATCGATGCCGATCACATGGAAACCTACGGCGGTGATTTTTCGCGCTTGAAGAAAACATTTGTCGAATTTTTACATAACTTACCTTTCTATGGTTTGGCCGTGTTGTGCGGCGATGATCCGGTGATACGCGATATTATTCCCGGTGTTGCACGTCCCATTTTAACTTACGGTTTTAATCCGGATAACGATTTTTGTGCGATGAATATTCGCCAGGAAAAAATGCAATCCGAGTTCGATGTCATGCGTCCTGGCCACGAAAAGCCCTTACATATCCGCATTAATATTCCCGGTGTCCATAACATCTTAAACGCAACCGCAGTTATTGCCGTAGCAACCGATGAAGGCCTGAGTGATGAAGCGATTCAACAAGGCCTGGAAAATTTTCAGGGTGTGGGTCGTCGTTTTCAAATTTACGGCAATTTTCCTGTAGGCGAAGGCGATGCCATGTTGGTAGATGATTATGGTCATCACCCGCGTGAAGTTGCTGCAGTTATTCGTGCAGTCCGTGAAGGTTGGCCGGGGCGCAGAATAGTCATGTGTTATCAGCCGCACAGGTATACGCGTACGCGCGATTTATATGAAGATTTTGTAGAAGTACTGTCGACGGTTGATGCTTTAGTCATGTTGGAAGTTTATAGCGCCGGTGAAGAAGCCATTCGCGGTGCAGATAGTCGTCACCTTTGCCGCAGCATACGTGCGCGTGGCCAAATCGAACCCATTTTTGTGGAAACGGTAGAAGGTGTGCCAGTGATTATTAAAGATTTAGTGCGTGCCGGTGACATTGTGATCACGCAAGGTGCTGGCAATGTGGGTGTGTTATCCCCGGAATTAGCAAAACGGCAATTACAGTAAAACGGTAGGGTAATGAGGTTAAATAAAAAATGCAGTTTGTAAAATTACCGATTGAAGAACACTTTAAAAAACAACTCGGCCGTGTCGGTGTGTTGTTAGGTGGCCAATCATCTGAACGCGAAATTTCTTTACAAAGTGGTGCAGCAGTTGTCGCCGCACTGGTAGAAGCGGGTGTTGAACATGTAGCTATAGATGTTGGGCCCAATGCAATTGCAGATATTCAAGCAGCCAAAATTGATCGCGCATTTGTAATGTTGCATGGTGTTGGCGGTGAAGACGGGCGTATGCAGGCAGTGCTTGAATATTTACACATTCCATTCACCGGTAGCGGTGTGCAGTCTTCAGCACTGGCGATGGATAAATTGCGCACCAAACAATTGTGGCGTGGCGTTGGATTGTCCACGCCTGATTTTTTTGTATTGAATGCAAACTGTGATTGGCAAAAAGTGCTTGCCGATTTGGGCGGTGAAGTCATGGTGAAGCCCGCGAATGAGGGCTCAAGTATTGGCATGGCGCGCGTGAAAACCGCCGATGAATTAGCGGCTGCGTTTAACGTTGCCCAGCAATATGATGGCAGTGTAATCGCCGAGCGTTTAATTGTTGGTAGTGAATACACTGTGGCTATTTTAGGTGATGCAGCATTGCCACCGATTAAATTGGAAACCGATCATAAATTTTATGATTTTGATGCGAAATATATTGCCAATGACACGCGCTACATTTGTCCTTGCGGTTTAACACCTGCAAAAGAGCAAGAACTGAAAGCCTTGGCCTTAGCCGCATTTAATTCTGTGGGCTGCAAAGGTTGGGGCCGAGTCGATGTTATGGCTGATGCTGAAACAAATTTTTATTTGCTGGAAGTGAATACTGCTCCCGGCATGACGAGCCACAGCCTGGTACCCATGGCTGCGAAAGCGCAGGGGTTATCATTTGCTGAGTTAGTCTTAACCATTTTGCGTTGCAGTTTGTAATTCCATGAAGGTTAAATCGCCAGGCAATTTCTCACCACTCAACAGGTTGGATAGTGAGATTGATGTTTTGATGGATGCGCCGCGTAAAGTGCCGCGTGTAAGAACATCCATCGTTGGCGATAAAAAATTAACGTCGCAAGATGCATTTGAACAGCGCGATACTGCAAGCCGTGAAACCAGTGAGCGAAAACCTGTCAGATCAGAAGTGGTGCAACGAGAAAATTTTAAACGCGAGCCGATTGAGCGAGAGGCAGTTAAACGAGAACAATTTATACGAGAGCCAGCCAAACGAGAACGAGTTGAAAGAGAGTCGGTTGGAAAAGAAGCTACGTGGCAAAAAACCAAAGAGCCGAAAAGTAATCTTGAGCGCAGTGCATCTGCTAAGCGCGATACTGAAGCATCGCCCAGGTTGGAAGCACGCAATCGTGACCCATTAACTGATGCACCGGTTCCGCGTGCAGATACGCATTTTCGTCGCGAACGCGGTTACAACAAAGCCTCACCGCAAGGTAGCACCAATGCGGTAAAAGAGGTTCGCGCAAAAGTATCGCGCATGGTTCTTTATCGTGGCTTGGGGTTAATGGTGTTGCTTTGTGCGTTTGCAGGTTTTGCTTACTTTGTTAGCGAGCCAATTGCCAAGTTGTTGGAGCGGCCATTAAAAAGCGTTGCAGTAGAAGGGCGGTTTCAATATTTCCCAAAAGAACGCGCTATGGAATTAATCGCAGCAGAAATTGATGGCGATTTTTTACAACTGCAATTAGAAGATTTGAAAGCAGTGTTACAAGCTGATCCCTGGGTTGAGAATGTCTATCTGAGTCGCCGTTGGCCAGATACCCTGGTGGTAAAAGTGGCAGAGCAGCAGCCCATCGCGCGCTGGGATGCTAACGGTTTTTTAAATCAACGCGGTGAAATTATTCGCGTAAAAGAAGTCGATAAACTTTTAGGGCTGCCGTGGTTGCAAGGTAATGAAATAAATGCGCGCGAAATCATGCAGCAATATCAAGATTTATCAACGCTATTGCGCGCACGCGGGCTGGAAATAAGCATACTAAGTTGCGATAACAAAAAATCCTGGCGAATAACCTTGAAAAATGATGTAGAAATTGCCATTGGACGCGATCAAGTGATGGAAAAAATGCGTAGATTTGTTACTGTATACGATAATTTTTTAAACGGTGTTTGGGCCGATGTAAAATCCATAGATGTAAGGTACACCAACGGAGTATCTGTTCGTTGGGTAACAGACTCGGTCATGGCAAAAAAATATTTAAAGCCGGATGTAGTAATTAAACCCGGCGCTGTAAAACCAAAAGCTGTAACACCAAATGTGGTAGTGCCAGAAATTGTAAAACCGGAAATTGCAAAACCGAAATTGTAACTGGAAGTGGTAAGACCGAAAACTCTAAAGCTGGATTTGTAATGCTAGAGTTTGAAAAAAATGATGCCTCGAAAAGGTAGCGCTATAAAAAATACATGACGACCATAGTTTGGTGTCGCTAAGTTTTAGGAACGGGGTAAACGCATGGCAAATGTTAGTGACAACAAAATGATTGTAGGCCTGGATATAGGCACATCCAAGGTTGTGGCTATCGTGGGCTCAATTACCCCGGAAGGACAATTAGATATAGTTGGTATAGGTTCGCACCGCTCAACCGGTTTGAAAAAAGGTGTTGTGGTTAATATTGAATCTACCGTGTTATCGATTCAACGTGCGGTTGAAGAAGCTGAATTAATGGCCGGTTGCCAAATTCATTCGGTCTATGCAGGTATTGCCGGCAGTCATATTCGCAGTTTGAATTCGCACGGCATTGTTGCGATTCGCGATCGTGAAGTTTTTGCCCAGGATTTAGAGCGAGTGATTGACGCTGCGCAGGCTGTGGCCATACCTGCAGATCAAAAAATTCTCCATATTTTGCCGCAAGAGTTTTTAATTGATGAGCAAGATGGAGTGAAAGAGCCCTTAGGAATGTCGGGTGTTCGTCTCGAGGCCAAAGTACATTTGGTAACTTGCGCCGTTAATGCTGCGCAAAATATTGAAAAATGTATTCGTCGCTGCGGCCTGGAAGTTGAAGATATTATTTTGGAACAGCTCGCGTCCAGCTACGCGGTCTTGACTGATGATGAAAAAGAGTTGGGTGTATGTGTAGTTGATATTGGCGGTGGCACAACTGATATTGCGATTTTTAAAGATGGTGCGATTCGGCATACAGGTGTTATTCCCATTGCTGGCGATCAGGTGACCAATGACATAGCTATGGCATTGCGCACACCAACACCGAATGCTGAAGAAATTAAAATTCGTTACGCTTGTGCCCTGGCAAAATTAACCAGCCCGGATGAAACCATTAAGGTTCCTAGTGTGGGTGATCGTCAGCCGCGCGATTTGTCACGGCAGGCATTGGCTGAAGTTGTTGAACCGCGTTATGACGAATTGTTTACGTTAGTTCAGTCAGAGTTGCGTCGCAGTGGTTACGAAGATTTAATTGCCGCCGGTATTGTGTTGACGGGCGGCACATCAAAAATGGAAGGCGTGGTGGAGTTGGCGGAAGAAATATTTCATATGCCGGTGCGCATTGGTGCTCCACAAAATGTAAGAGGCTTGTCGGATATTGTTAATAATCCGATTTATTCAACGGCAGTTGGCTTATTGATTTACGCCATGAAGCAACAGCATCAAGACGCTGGCCGTGCAGTTCATCACACAAAAGAACATCAAGGTTCGCTGTTTAGTAAACTTAAGAAATTGTTTCAAAGTAATTTTTAATTATTTAATCATTTATTTATTTTATCGTTTTGTTATGAAAAAAAAGGGGAATTACCATGTTTGAATTAATCGATAGTATTCATCAAAGTGCTGTTATCAAAGTGATTGGCGTTGGTGGTGGCGGTGGTAATGCAGTTAAGCACATGATTGCAAACAAAGTCGAAGGCGTAGAATTTATTTGCGCCAATACTGATGCGCAAGCACTTAAAGATATTGAAGCGCGAACAGTATTACAGTTAGGCAGCACTATGACTAAAGGCTTGGGTGCTGGTGCCAATCCTGAAATTGGTCGCCAGGCAGCGCTGGAAGATCGCGAACGCATTGCCGAAGTGTTGCGCGGTGCGGACATGGTGTTTATCGCTGCGGGTATGGGTGGTGGTACCGGAACTGGTGCCGCTCCGGTGATTGCCGACGTAGCCCGCGAATTGGGAATTTTAACGGTTGCCGTAGTGACCAAACCATTCCCGTTCGAAGGCCGCAAACGTATGTCTATTGCTGACGCGGGTATTCAGGAATTAAGTGAGCGTGTTGATTCGTTAATTACTATTCCCAACGAAAAATTGTTGTCAGTGCTGGGTAAGCAAACTTCATTGTTGGATGCTTTTAAAGCGGCTAACAATGTGTTGTTAGGAGCAGTGCAAGGTATTGCAGACTTGATTATTCGTCCCGGTATGGTCAACGTGGATTTCGCCGATGTGCGCACTGTTATGTCTGAAATGGGTATGGCGATGATGGGAACTGGTCGCGCGACTGGCGAAAATCGCGCACGGGAAGCTGCTGAAATGGCGATTCGCAGTCCTTTGTTAGAAGATGTAAATTTACAAGGCGCGCGCGGTATTTTGGTGAATATTACTGCGGGTATCGATTTGTCATTGGGTGAATACTCTGAAGTGGGCAGCATTATTGAAGAGTTTGCTTCAAACGATGCGACAGTGGTTGTAGGTACTGTTATTGATCCAGAGATGACCAACGAATTGCGTGTAACTGTGGTCGCTACAGGTTTGGGATCAGTTTCAAAAACCGTTATTGCTACACCGAAAGAAACCAAGCCTGCGCCAACTAAAGTCGTGATTGATAATACTCGTCGCGGCTCAGGTCAAATTGATTACAGTGCATTGGATCGTCCCGCACATTTGCGTGCTAATAGCTCCGCGCCAGCTGTAGCCAGAGCACCCTTAGCGGATAAAGATTTGGAATATCTCGATATCCCGGCATTTTTGCGTCGCCAAGCAGATTAATCTTCGCTGATTTTTTTATTCAGCGGTTGATAAAGCGTTTTAATTGTTAAAGCGTTTTAAAGTCATAAAAAGTTTTAAAGTGATAAAGCGTTGTAATCTTATAAAGAGTTTCAATGGCTACGATTGGCTGGGGCAACTGGCCTATCGTTCATTGAATTGTTACTATGCCCCGGGTCTTGGGCAGTGCCCCGGGTTTAGTCAATAACCCGGGTTTAGTCAATAATAAGACGTTATTATTGCGAGCATATTTCTTGTTTTAACCAGCATATTTTTGTTTTAACAGCATATCTATGTTTTAAAAAGGCTAACACCGAATGAGTAGACAGCGAACACTCAAGAATGCCATTCGCGCAACGGGTGTAGGGCTTCATACTGGCCAGAAAATTCACTTAACCCTTCTCCCGGGTGAAATTGATTCTGGCATTGTCTTTCGTCGAGTTGATTTGGCCCCGCCAGTAGAAATTCGCGCTGCTGCACACAATGTAGGAGAAACAACCCTTTCTACTTGTTTGATTAATGGCGATGTGCGCGTATCTACAGTTGAACATTTATTGTCGGCGTTGGCGGGTTTAGGTATTGATAACGCGGTGATCGAATTGGACGCACCCGAAGTTCCCATCATGGATGGCAGTGCGGGACCTTTCGTATTTTTATTGCAGTCAGCAGGTATTCAGGAGCAACAAGCCCTCAAAAAATATGTGCTTATCAAAAAAGAAGTCACCATTACTGACGGTGATAAAACCGTAAGCTTTTTACCCTTCAATGGTTTTAAAATTACCTTTTCCATTGCCTTTGATTTGCCGGTGTTTCAGGGTAGAACATTAAAAACAACGGTCGACTTTTCCAGCACCTCTTATATCAAAGAAATTAGCCGAGCCCGTACTTTCGGCTTTATGCATGAAATTGAATACTTGCGTTCCAAGGGTTTAGCAAAGGGTGGCAGCATGGAAAATGCCATAGTCGTTGATGAATACCGCATTCTTAATGAAGAAGGCCTGCGTTACGAAGATGAATTCGTTAAACATAAAGTGCTGGATGCCATAGGTGATTTATACATGATCGGGCACAATTTGATTGGTGAGTTTCGCGCTCATAAATCTGGCCACGGTCTCAACAATAGAGCCTTAAGGCAGCTGATTGAACAAGAGGACGCCTGGGAATTTGTAACTTTTGATGATGAAAATGTCGCCCCTATATCCTTCGCTAGAGCTATATCTGCACGGTAACACACATACTTGGCTTCTGAGTTTGTGAGCAAGTACCCATTTTTAGTTGGAAATTTCTCTTTTACTGTGAGATATTTCGCCCCCGGCCACATAAGCTTATCTTATCTACTACACTGCAATTTGAGCGGTTAAAATTGATACAGATTGTTTCGCACGCAAGCAATGAAAGATTTTGTGTGAACTTAAAGAGCTATTGAGAAGTAAGCGCCGATTTTTAATAACCATTAATAATTAACTTTTTTATTATTTGCGGTCTATCAGTCAGTCGTGTCAGCGGTGTGATTGTTAAAATCGTGCAATTCGTCATTATTCAGGGCAACTCGTCATTATTTCTGACAGTAACCCGCTAAAAAATTGTCGCCAAAATGAAAATTATTATTGTCAACTCAGATCATGGACACACGCGAACCCTAACCCTCGGCGGTTGGACTCGTGCGATTTTGTCTGTTTGTTTGTTGGGAATACCTGCAGTAGTGGGCGCTTGGGGATATAGCTGGCTTATTAATTTTGAAAAAAGGGATGTGTTTAATAGTGATGTGCCCGGAAATTGGGGCGACAGTCTGGCGGTTCAAAAAGCCAAATTTGAAAATTCAAAAATACAATTAGAAAACCATGTCGCCGCCCTGACTACCAAAGTGGCTGATTTACAAACCCGATTGGTTCGCCTTGATGCAGTGGGTGAACGTCTTACCAAAGCAGCTAAGCTGGATAAAGGCGAATTTAACTTTAAGCAGCCGGCAGGTAAAGGCGGGCCCTTATTGACCCAGGCTGAAAACATCAATGCCGACGAGTTTTTCCTGGCGATTAACGAGCTGTCGCAGCATATCCAAAATCGCGAGCAACAATTCCGGACACTTGATTCCATTTTAGTGACCCGAACCGATGAAGCCGATACTGTGTTTGATACCTTGCCCGTACACAGTGGCTATATGTCTTCGCGCTATGGTTACCGCATTGACCCCTTCAATGGCAAAACCGAATTTCATTCTGGAATGGATTATTCCTCACCCTATGGCTCACCGATAAAAGCAGTGGCGGCGGGAGTAGTAACTCTGTCGGGCGACGCCCAAGGATACGGCAACATTGTTGAAATCAGTCATGGTGGTAGTTTTGAAACCCGCTATGCACACAATAAAAGTAATTTAGTTAAAATCGGTGATGTGGTTAAGAAGGGCCAAATTATTGCACTGGTTGGTTCGACCGGTCGCTCCACTGGTCCCCATGTACATTTTGAAGTCTATAAAAACGGACGTGTTGTTGATCCCGCTAGTTATCTCCAATCTATCAATCCCTAGTATTCCCTTTCTGGCATATTGCCTTTCAATTTAATTCTCAAGCATCTATTTGTTTAAGCAAATGGGGCTTGAGAAATTTTTCATTTTCAGTTTTTGTTATTAATGGTAAAAAAAATGTTGAACAAGTTGTTGAAATCTATTTTTGGTTCAAAGAATGACCGCCAACTCAAACGTATGAATAAAGTTGTGGTGGATATTAATGCGCTTGAGCAAGGTATGCAGGCGTTAAGTGATTCGCAATTAAAAGCAAAAACGCAGGAATTTCGCGACCGTTTTCAAAAAGGTGAAACCTTAGATCAGCTATTGCCTGAAGCCTTTGCCACTGTGCGAGAAGCAAGTCGGCGCGTAATGAATATGCGTCATTTCGATGTGCAATTAATTGGTGGTATGACATTGCATGAAGGTCGCATCGCAGAAATGCGCACCGGGGAAGGTAAGACTCTGGTATCCACCTTGCCAAGCTATTTGCATGCCTTGGCAGGTAAGGGCGTGCATATTGTCACGGTGAACGATTACCTTGCGAGTCGAGATGCAAACTGGATGCGTCCCGTATACGAATTTCTCGGCATGAGCGTTGGTGTCATTCTGTCAATGCAAGCGTCTTCAACAAAACGTGAAGCTTATAATTCAGATATTACTTACGGCACAAACAATGAGTATGGTTTTGATTATCTGCGCGATAATATGGCCTTGAATAAAGCGGATAAAGTTCAGCGTCCATTAAATTTTGCGGTCATCGATGAAGTGGATTCCATTTTAATTGATGAGGCCCGCACACCTTTAGTTATTTCCGGTGCGACGGAAAATAGCTCTGAACTTTACAAGCGCATGCATTCTTTAGTGAGCAATTTAAAGCAACAAATTGATAATGGTGAAGACGGCGAAAAGAAAATTATTACACAGCCGGGCGACTTTGTTGTTGATGAAAAGTCCCGGCAGGTAGAATTAACCGAAGCTGGACATCAACATGTTGAAGAATTATTAATTCGCGCAAATTTATTACAGCCGGATCAAAATCTTTATGCCGCTAATAATTTAACCTTGTTGCATCATGTGGGCTCCGCATTAAAAGCGCGCGCATTATTTCATCGCGATGTTGAATATATTGTGGAAGAAAATCAGGTTGTATTGGTTGATGAACACACCGGTCGTACCATGCAAGGCCGTCGTTTAAGTGAAGGATTACATCAAGCGATTGAAGCAAAAGAAGGTGTTGCGATACAAAGCGAAAGCCAAACTTTAGCATCAACCACCTTCCAAAATTATTTCCGTTTGTATCCTGTTTTGTCCGGTATGACGGGAACAGCCGATACGGAAGCTTACGAATTCCGTGAAATTTATGCATTGGATGTGATAGTTATTCCCACCAATAAACCCAGGTTGCGCCTCGACTTAAATGATTTGGTATTCTTATCTGTTGAAGAAAAATATCAAGCGATTGTGAATGATGTAAAAACTTATCAAGCTAAAAATGCACCTATTTTAGTGGGCACTGCGTCGATTGAAACCTCCGAGGAAATGTCACGCCGCTTAACTACCGCAGGTATAAAACATCAAGTATTGAATGCAAAATTTCATGCTCAGGAAGCAGAAATTATTGCGCAAGCAGGTCGCCCTGGCACAGTGACAATTGCTACTAACATGGCGGGTCGCGGTACGGATATTGTGTTGGGTGGCCGTTGGGAATCGGAAATTGAAAAGCTGACTGATCCTACTCCTGAGCAAATTGCGAATATTAAGTCCGAATGGAAAAAACGTAATGAAATCGTTTTGGCTGCAGGCGGCTTACATATTATAGGTACCGAACGCCATGAATCGCGACGTATCGATAACCAGCTACGCGGTCGTTCTGGTCGTCAAGGCGATCCCGGGTTAACGCGCTTTTATTTGTCGCTTGAAGATAATTTGATGCGTATATTTGCATCAGATCGTGTACGCAATTTTATGCAAGCCTTAGGTATGGAAGCTGGTGAAGCCATTGAACATAGTATGGTGAATAACGCAATTGAAAAAGCGCAACGTAAAGTAGAAGGGCGCAACTTTGATATTCGTAAACAATTGCTTGAGTTTGATGATGTGGCCAATGATCAACGCCAAATTATTTACAATCAACGCAATGAATTATTGGATGCGGATAATATTCGCGAAACGATTACGGCCATTCGCGCAGACGTAGTTGAAGATATGTTGCTTAGCCATATTCCTCCGCAATCGATTGAAGATCAGTGGGATATTCCAGGTTTAGAAAAACAAATTGAGATGGATTTCGGTCTGCAGCTACCCATTGCAAAGTGGTTGGACGAAGACAATCTTTTGCACGAAGCACCGTTGCGTCAGAAGATTCAAGCTGAGATTCAAGCTGGTTATGATGCGAAGTCCGAGCGTATTGGCGATATATTGTTAGAAATAGAAAAACAAGTCATGTTGCAAGTGCTGGATAATTCCTGGAAAGAGCAGCTGGCTAGCATGGATCATTTGCGCCAGGGCATTAATTTGCGTTCATATGCGCAGAAGAATCCCAAACAAGAATACAAACGCGAAGCCTTTGAATTGTTTCAAAGTATGTTGCAAAACGTGAAGCGCGAAACTGTGCATTTAATGGCTCGTGTAGAACCTATAACACGTGAACAAATGGATGCCATGGAGCTGCAGCGTCGCGAAGAATTGGCGATGCAAAAAATGCAATTGCATCATGAAGAAATGGCTGCTTTAGGGCAACCTGAGCAAGCAATGCCACAGTCAGCAATGCAACCAAAATTATCGCATACGCCTGTGGTTCGTGAAGGTCGCAAAGTGGGCCGTAATGATCCGTGCCCTTGCGGTTCCGGTAAAAAATATAAGAGTTGTCATGGCCAGCTGGAATAAATAGTTGGAATAACGGTTTTAGGCATTCATGGTACTTTTCTCAAATAGAAATTTACCATTATTATTAAGATTTTTTGTCGAGATTTAGCTATGGCAGTCGGTGAATATCCTTTTCCAATAATGCATCCCGTAAAGGGTGTTAAATTAACTGCAGTGTGTGGTGGAATCAAAAAAGTAAATCGTCGCGATGTGGTCTTATTTGAGCTGGCTGAAGGTAGCAATGTCGCCGGTGTATTTACCAAAAATGCTTTTTGCGCTGCTCCGGTTACCGTTTGCCGGGAGCATTTAGCCGCTGCGTCAATTCGCTATTTGATTATTAATTCCGGCAATGCAAATGCCTGTACTGGCGAACAAGGTTTGCGCGATGCAAAAGCAACTTGCGCTGCTATTGCACAATTAAAAAATATTAACGAAACACAAGTATTACCTTTTTCAACCGGTGTCATTGGTGAACCTTTGCCCCTCACAAAAATTACTGCCGTTATTCCTGAAGCCCTAGCGAATCTTAAAGAGAATGGTTGGGATGATGCTGGTGCAGGCATTATGACTACCGACACTCGCGCTAAAGGTTTTAGTGAGCAATTTGTATTTCAGGGCGAAACTATTACTGTCAATGGCATCGCCAAAGGCGCCGGCATGATTAAGCCTAATATGGCAACCATGCTGGGCTATATCGCCACCGATGCAAAAATTTCGCAATCTTTGTTACAAGAACTTGCACGCGAAGCTGCCGATAAATCATTTAATCGCATCACCATTGACGGTGATACTTCTACCAATGATTCGTGTATTTTAATGGCCACTGGTCAAGTGAATTTGCCAGAAATTACGCAAGCCTCTGGCGAGCTTTATGAAAAATTGCGCGCAACAATTCTTGCTGCACATATTCATTTAGCAAAAAGTATTGTCAGTGACGGTGAAGGTGCAACCAAGTTTGTAACGGTCGCTGTTAGTGGTGGAAAAAATCGCGATGAGTGTTTAGCAGTAGGTTACGCTGTTGCACATTCGCCACTCATTAAAACAGCGCTCTTCGCTTCTGATCCAAACTGGGGAAGAATTGTTGCAGCCATTGGTTATGCCGGTGTAGAAAATCTTGATGCGGCTAAAGTGCGTGTGCATTTGAATGATGTGTTAATTGTTGAAAATGGCGGGCGCGCTGCTAGTTATACTGAGGCCCAAGGGCAAACGGTTATGAGCGGTGCTGAGATTGGAATTAATATTAATCTCGGTCGCGGTGATTTCGCAGAAACAATTTGGACTACGGATTTATCTTACGAATATGTGCGGATTAATGCGGATTATCGTTCTTAAATTAGCGAGAATTATTGGTGCCACTAGCTAGAAGTCGTAAAGAATACTGTTTAATTCAAAACACGCCGTGAATATGTCCCTATAGGCTCTAATCGGCATCCCTTCGCGATCCGGTCGCTTCGGGAAACTTCCTACTTCCATGTAGGTCGTCCATACCTCATAAGGTTTTGAAATCAAGCAGTATTCTTTACTCTGCCTCATAAATAAATCGAAGTTTTAATTAATCCAATGCTCGCCGTTTATAAGAGTAATTTTTTGTGACTAAAATAGTTCACGTTGCTGTCGGCGTTATTCTAGATAAAGACGGCAACATCCTCATCGCCAAGCGCCCCGAGCAAACACACCAAGGTGGATTGTGGGAATTTCCTGGTGGAAAAGTAGAGCAGGGCGAAACTTTATTTGCAGCGCTCAGACGTGAGTTATTGGAAGAGTTAGCGATAAATATTAGTGCTACTGAACCCCTCATTAAAATCCGTCACGACTACGGAGATAAAGTTGTCTTGCTGGATGTTCATAAAGTAATTGAGTTTTATGGTGAGCCACAAAGTAATGAAGGTCAACCGATTCTCTGGGTATCACCAAAAGATTTATTTCAGTATAAGTTTCCTGCTGCTAATCGCCCGATCATTACCGCTATACATTTACCGCAACGTTTGTTAATCACCGGTAATGCAAATTCAATTGATGAATATTCTTTTTGTACGGAGCGTGCGTTAATCGCAGGTATTCGTTGTGTGCAATTGCGCGTGCAGAATTCAACAACATCTGATTTTTTCACTCTTGCTGAAAAATTATCACAGCTTTGTAATAATTATTCAGCAAAACTTATTCTCAATACTTCGACGAAAATTTTTTTGAATATTAACACCTCTCTCCCTCATCTCGGACTTCACCTTAATTCGCAAGAATTAATGCGTTGTGAAAATCGTCCTGTAGCGCAATCCATTTTGCTCGGTGCTTCTTGTCACAACACTGAAGAAATCGCGCAGGCAGAAAAAGTTGGTGTTGATTATATTTGTTTGTCACCGGTAGCTGCTACAGAATCGCATCCGAATGCAGCTGTCTTGGGATGGGAAAATTTTTCGCGCTTAATTGAATCTGTAGCAGCGCCTGTGTTTGCATTGGGTGGGATGGGTGAAAAAGATTTGCCGCAGGCGATTGCAGCAGGTGCGCAAGGAATTGCGGGGATTGGAGCTTGGTGGGATTAGTTAAATATCAATGATGTAAAAACACTGCTTATCATTTAATTGCATTTGTTGCTTTGTTTGAATCACACCTAAATCGCAAGATCTTGCACATCAGTGAATGCTTGGATATGTATAATCTCTTCTTCGTCTGTACTAATATTTGCAAGATGATCAACTCTTGTCAGGTTGCATACCTCGCTGTTTAGCTGTTTTGCGCGCCCTCTGGTGTTGGCAAAATAATTTAGCCAATTTGTCTTGCTTTCTAATTTCGTTTTTCAACTCATGAAATTCTCACTAAATATGGACAATCGTTTTTATTGAGTCAGTGCTTGAGTGGCTCATTTATGGCTTACCAAGGTGCCTATGATTTTGTTGCGGAGTGACACTAACACGCTATGCCTTGAGGTGCGCCAGGATATGTTAAAATTTTCACCACAGTGTGTGTTGGTTGCGCATCATCACGACACTGATAAACGATAAAATATTTTATTCAAGATACGATATTTATTTTTTAATATTAATTTAATAAGTCAGGCAGTATGTCGCCCGGGGTGCATCTTGCCTTTAAGTCCGCAGATGGCTTCAGGTGGTGGCTTTTCATCTGCAATTGTCGCTATGGAATTTAAAATATAATTTTTATAAATGAGTTGCGGTTTGTTGTGCGAGATGGTCGTGTTGGGCTTTGCAGCCCAACCTACGGGAATTTAATTACAGATGGTTTTCGCAAAGTGGAATGTATTGTAGTATTTGTAATGGATATTTTTTTGCTGCGCGACTAATTTAATCTTCAGAATTTTCTTCCACATTGATATTAAGCGAGTCGCCCGCAATACGATGACTTTCACTTGCCCATTCGCCTAAATCAATCAAACGACAGCGGTCGCAGCAAAAAGGGCGGTGGGGGTAATCATCATTCCAAAATACAATTTTTTTACAGGTAGGGCAGTTAAGCTTAATCGGTTCTTCAGTGCTAGTTAAAATGTCAGTCATGTTTTGCCGGTTCTATCAAAGTGTTAAATTTGCTGTGAAAGTTTTAAATATTGGGCGTGCAATTTTTTTACTTGTTCGTCTAATTCTGTAAGATCACCGTGGTTGTAAATAATATCGTCAGCTTTCGCTCGGCGATTAGCGCGGGACATTTGCGTCGCCATAATTTTCGCTATTTGCTCGCGGTTATTTTGATCGCGTTCGCTGGCACGAGTCAGTTGTAGCTCTTCATCAGCGTCTACTACCAGCACGCGATTAACCAACTGATGTTGTGTGGTTTCTAATAATAATGGCGAGGCTAAAATTACATAATCACTTTTAGCCAATTGCAACTGGCGGATTGTTTCCTGGCGGATAATGGGATGGAGAAAATTCTCTAGCCAGATTTTTTCTTGTGCATCAGCAAAAATAATCTGGCGTAATTGCCCACGATTCAATGTGCCGTTCGCATTAAGAATATTGTTACCGAAATGTGCAGCTATAGTTTGCAGTGCTGGGCTATTGGGTTCAACAACTTGACGGGCGACCTCATCAGAATCTATAACGGTAATACCCAATGCCTGAAAGCGACGTGATACTTCAGATTTTCCACTGCCGATGCCACCGGTTAAACCTACGATCATTTTAAAATATACCCTTATATATTAGGCATGGCATACATCAAATAAGCGCGGTTAATATCCTGGCCCCACATCAATGCAATCCAGCCAGCAACGGCTAGGTAAGGGCCAAAAGGAATAGGAATATTTTTATCGCGACCATTGATGACAATCATGCTAATACCAATAACGGCCCCAACAAGCGACGACAATAAAATTATCTGCAATAACATTTCCCAACCGAGCCACGCGCCCAAGGCTGCCAGCAATTTAAAATCGCCGTAGCCCATACCTTCTTTTTTGGTTAATAATTTAAATAGCCAATAGATTGACCACAGCGATAAATAGCCACCAATTGCGCCCCAGAGTGCGCTGTCGAGTGTGGTAAATAAGCCAAAATAATTAGCGATTAATCCCAGCCACAGCAAAGGCAAAGTAATATTGTCTGGCAACAATTGAGTATCGACATCAATCATTGTTAAGGCAATTAAACACCAGGTGAAAATCAAACAGGCAAGGCCAACAGGTGTTGCGCCAAAGGTATGAATTGCAATTACAGAAAGAATGCAGGTTACCAATTCAATAATAGGGTAGCGGTAGGATATATGAGTTTTGCATGCGGAACATTTACCGCGCAAAAATAAATAGCTGATGATTGGAAAATTTTCCCAAGGTTTAATTTTGTGACCGCAGCTTGGACAAGTTGAGTTAGGTGTTATTAAATTAAATGCTGTGACTTTTTCGGGGTGAGATGTTGCCACAATATTGTCAGCACCTAAAAAATCTACGCACTGCTCGCGCCACTCTCGCTCGAGCATTTTAGGTAAACGATAAATCACAACGTTTAAAAAGCTACCTACCAATAAGCCTAAAATTCCTGCTGTCATTAAACCGATGCCAGGGTACAAATCTATTATTGATAAAAAATCTGACATGGTTACATTACTGCGCCTAGTTGGAAAATAGGCAAATACATTGCAATCATCAAGCCGCCGACTAAAACACCGAGAACAGACATGATTAATGGCTCAAGTAACGCTGTTAAGCTGTCAACCATATTGTCTACTGCCTCTTCGTAATAATTGGCTACTTTATCTAACATTGCATCCAATGCGCCAGACTCTTCACCAATAGCAGCCATTTGAATTAAAAGCGTGGGGAATATATTGCGAGTTTTGAGTGCGACGTTTAATTGAATACCCGTAGAAACATCTTCGCGAACTCTTATAATCGCGTCTTCATAAATGCGGTTGCCTGCTGCACCCGCCACTGAAGTTAGTGCATCGATCAATGGGACGCCCGCAGCAAATGTTGTAGATAATGTACGTGAAAATCTTGCCATAACTGATAGATATAAAATTTGTCCTATAATCGGCGCTTTAAGCATGTACTTGTCAACGAGATAGGCAAAAGCTGATGAGCGTCTGACTGCTTCTTTAAGTGCAAATACGCCTGCCCCCGCGCTTAACAGGATTACAAGCCAATATTTTTGCGCTAGCTCTGAAAGGCCAAGTACAAATAATGTAAAGGCAGGTAGCTGTGCTCCGAAACTACTAAAAGTACTCGCAAATTGAGGGACAACTTTCACTAGCAAGATTCCAGTAACTACCACTGCAACAATAACAACAGCAATGGGGTAGGATAAGGCTTTTTTAATCTTTCCTTTTAATTGTTCAGTTTTTTCTTTGTAAGTAGCAATACGTTCAAGCATAGTCTCCAGTGCGCCTGCTTGTTCTCCTGCATCAACTAAACTACAAAAAAGGTCATCAAAATATTTTGGATGTTGGCGTAACGATGGAGCAAAACCGCCACCGGCAGCTACGCTATCGCGGATACTTAATACCAGCTTGCGTAAATTAGCATTTTCTAAGCCGTCAGCAACAATATCGAATGCTTGAACGAGTGGCACGCCGGCTTTCATCATGGTGGCCATTTGACGGGAAAATACGGCTATGTCTACAGGCTTGATAGCCTTGCCACCCTCACCAAATAATGGTTTGGATTTTTTGTTGACAGTTTTAACTGAAATACCTTGTTTCAATAATTGTGCTTTAGCCAGGGCCGGGCTAGTACTGTTAATTTCACCTTCAATTTTTGTTCCTCTTTTATCAACCCCTCTATAAGCATAGGTATGGGAAATAACACCGGCTTTTACTTTGACGCCCGTGGATGTTTTGGGTTTTGCAGTTGTTAGGCTAGCCATAGGTTAATCCTTGGTGACACGATTAGCCTCTTCGAGGCTGGTTAACCCCATTGCCACTTTGCGCAATGCGGATATACGTAAATTATTAAAACCTGCTTCTTGCGCAGCGCGGGCAATCTGTAATGAGTTACCGCCTTCCATTATAAGGTTGGCAATTGCCGGTGTGATGCGAACCACTTCATAAACACCCAAGCGGCCCTTATACCCGCCATTACAAAGTGCGCAACCCACGGGATGGAATAGCTGGAAATCAGCGCGAGGGATGCCAATATCATCGAATCCTTCCTCGGTTAGGATAGCAGCTGGTATATCCGCAGCGGGTTTTTTACATTGCGAGCATAGGCGGCGAGCCAAACGTTGGGCAATAATCAAACTTACGCTGGTGGCAATATTGAAAGCGGGTACCCCCATGTTCATTAGACGCGTTAGGGTTTCGGGAGCGCTATTAGTATGAAGGGTTGATAATACCAAGTGACCAGTTTGTGCAGCCTTAATGGCAATCTCAGCTGTTTCTAAATCGCGAATTTCACCCACCATGATTATGTCCGGGTCTTGCCGTAAAAACGAACGTAACGCTTCGGCAAACGTTAGGCCGATTCTGGTATGCATTTGTACTTGATTTACCCCCTCAAGATTTATTTCTACCGGGTCTTCTGCTGTAGAAATATTAAGCTCGGGGGTGTTTAAGATATTTAAACCAGTATAGAGCGAAACCGTTTTACCACTACCGGTTGGACCTGTTACTAAAATCATTCCCTGCGATTGTGCCAAGGCATCCATATAAAGTTTTTTTTGATAATCCTCATAGCCAAGTGCATCAATACCGAGTTTGGCTGCAGCGGGATCCAAAATACGTAATACAACCTTTTCCCCAAACAGTGTTGGTAGGGTGTTTACCCGGAAATCGATAGCGCGGGTTTTAGAGACTTTAAGTTTTATGCGACCATCTTGCGGTAAGCGCCGCTCTGAAATGTCCATTTGCGACATAACTTTTAAGCGGGCCGCCATACGTCCAGCCAGATTCACTGGTGGCCGCGCTACTTCTTGTAAAATTCCATCCGTACGAAACCGCACGCGATAAGATTTTTCGTAAGGTTCGAAGTGAATATCTGAAGCCCCGCCTCTTATTGCATCCAGCAACACTTTATTAATATATTTAACAATAGGTGCTTCGTCAGCTTCACTGCCGCCATCATCTGTTTTAGCGTTTGGGTCAACGGTTTGTATTTCTCCATCTAAATCTGAATCTTCAAAGTCGCCCAAGGCGCTGCCGAGGTTATCTTGGGACGTTAAAAATTTTTCGATTGCCGCTGCCAGCTTGTCTGCTTCTACTAATATTGCGTCAGTATTTAAGCCGGTGTTAAATTTGATTTCATCAAGCGCATGTAAATCGGTGGGGTCTGCCACAGCCAAAAAAAGACGTGTACCGCGTTTCATGATTGGCAAAGCATGGTGTTTTCGAATGAGTTTTTCATCTACCAATTTGTCGGGAATACTGTCTCGATTTAACGAATCCAAATCGAAAAGTGGAGCCCCAAACTCCTCTGATGCAACTCGCGCGATAGTTCGTGCGTCCAGAAGGGCGCTACTTACCAGATGCTGAACGAAAGGTATTTTCTCCTTAGTGGCTTGACTAAGTGCTTTTCGTGCAAGTTCAGGGTCTAGCAGATTATCTGCGACCAAGCGTCGTGCAAGACCATTTAAATGCGTGGGGCTATTCATTGATTAGACCTGGGAGAATTTGTTCACGTTTTAAGAATGAAAAATACATATTTAAAAATTTATATGTCATAAATAATGTTGCCACTGTAAAGCATAACTCACTGTAATTTCTATAAATATGCTGTAAATATGAAGTATAGACGCTATTAAGAACTTAATGATATTTAGCTTATAAATCTGCAACAAGGTATCGGTGACCGAAAACGTCAGTTTTTACGAACTTTGGTCACTAAATGCATTTTAGTGCCATAGGTAATAATAATATATATTGCATATTGTGCGTTGTTATCAAATTAAAAAGAGTGTACGCGGCCCGCACCACAACTAGCTTTGAGTTAAATGTGAATCTTAAAAATTAACAAAAGATGTTTATACAAATGTGCAATGTAAATAATTGGTATGGCGCTTGCTCCATACATTTTGTATTAAAGTTTTTAGGCAACCATTTATTAAACTCGGAGATTCACTATGAAGAATTTACTGCAAAAAGGTTTTACTTTAATCGAATTAATGATTGTAGTAGCGATTATTGGTATTTTGGCGGCTATTGCTTTGCCTGCATATCAAGATTACACAGTGCGTGCAAAAATCGGCGAAGCTATTATTGCCGGATCCGCTGTCAAAGGGTTGATGAGTGAAGCTTTCCAGACAGATGGCATTACTGGGATGACAGCTGCAGCGACCGGTTTTAATGCTACCGCGTTAGTGGAAAGACAGTCAAAGTATGTTACTAACGTATCAGTTGTTGCAGCTAGTCCTTGGACGATTACCGTTGCGATTGGTGCTACAGCTGCGAATGGTATTCCAACAACACTGAATGGTGGGACTATTACTTATTCACCGAATGTTGCGAATGTAACGCCAACAGCCGCTTCAGTAGGCGCAATTGATTGGGCTTGTGGTAGTGTCACCACGCAAACTGCAACTGCTCGTGGTTTGGGTAATGTTGCAGTGGGTACTTTACCTGCCAAATATGCACCTTCAGAATGTCGTTAATTTCTTATGTATTATAAAAAAGCCCGCTTAGCAGCCACTGCTGTCCCACAGTTTTAAATAAAAGAAAAGCCTGTCTCCTAAGTTGAT
>JAZKHP010000054.1:0-94220 GCA_040385335.1 Pseudomonadota bacterium | reverse complement strand
CGGCGAGGGCGCGAACTATAGGTTTACACCCAAACCTTTGCAAGCTTTTTTTAACTGACTTTTACTTTAAATCTAAATTAGGACGCAGTCCGATCAAAATGAATATATATCAAGCAACATCGAATAGATGGTACTTTTTCTTGCCGAGTTTAACCAAATAAAAACGTTTGAAAAACGCTTTTTCAACCGAGAAAGAAATAGCTGACTGCATATTATCGTCAATAGATTTAGCCACACCATTAATAAAAACTGCATTGCGAACCAACGCATCCTTCACCTGCTTGCCAGATACAGCCATTTCAACATCAGCAAGTATTTGCGTTAAAGGCGTTTCACCAATTTCCGCACGAGCCAATATAGATGATGGCAAACCATCTTGCTGCAACTGCTTAAAGTCAGCCTCACCGAGACCGGCAAGCTCGCCACTGAAAAGCGCCTCCGTAATCCGCTGTGCCGCCGACAACCCCAAATCGCCATGCACCAAGAGTGTCATTTGTTCCGCCAAAATGTGCTGCGCTTCTGGTCTACCTTCTCGTGAAATATCTTCAGCTTCTATGTGAGCAATTTGAGCAACACTTAAAAAGGTAAAGTAGCGAAGAAATTTATACACATCCGCATCAGCAGTATTTAACCAGAACTGATAAAAAGCATAGGGCGAGGTTTTTGTAGGATCAAGCCAAATAGTACCGGACTCAGTCTTACCAAATTTTGTACCATCCGATTTGGTTACTAACGGCATAGTTAAACCGAAAACATGACCGCCGTGCATGCGGCGAGTTAAATCTATTCCACCAGTGATGTTGCCCCATTGATCGCTGCCACCTATCTGCAACGTGCATTGATGGCGCTGATGCAACTCCGCAAAATCATAGGATTGCAAAAGCATATAAGTGAACTCAGTGAAGGATATTCCCTCACCCTCCCGCTCAATTCGCTGCTTGACCGATTCTTTATTAATCATATTGTTAATTGAGAAATGCTTTCCAACGTCGCGCAGGAAACTCAAGATATCCATATCGCCAACCCAATCAAGATTATTCACTACATCAGCTGAGCCTGGGCCACAATTAAAATCAATAAAACGAGAAACTTGCGCCTTTAACTTATCTACCCAATTCGCAACTATATCTGGTGTATTAAGTTTACGCTCCTGCGATTTAAAACTAGGGTCTCCTATTAAACCGGTGGCACCACCCACTAATGCAATAGGTTTGTGTCCAGCCAATTGAAAACGCTTAAGCATTAATAGGGGAACAAGGCTACCTATATGAAGACTGTCCGCAGTTGGATCGAAGCCACAATAAAGGGTGCGACTCGCAGAGTTGATATGCTCGGTTAAAGCATCACCGCCAGTTATTTGCGCAATTAATCCGCGATCTTGCAACTCTTGTAAAAAATTTGTGTCAATTACCGTCATATTTACCAACCATAATCTAGAAATTTACTAGATGCCAAAAAGCCGACAACAATACCGGATATTGAAGCAAAAACAATACAGCTCCGTGCGCGAGTCCAAGAAAAACGAATTTTAAAGATGTTTTTAAAAATATTTTCTGCTATAAATATAAATCCAGTCACTAACATGCAAAGTCGGGTTGACCTATTAAATGAGCCCCATAATCAATAATTACACAAAAGCGCGAAGCGCGGTGTTAGGACAAATCCCACGTGGTCATTTAATAGCTGCCGGCGTTTTATCATCAAGTTTGTTATTTATGCTGATATTAACCCCCAACAGAGAAGCTACTTTTATTGATGAGGCTTTAACAATAGCCATCCCCGTAACACCAATCTCTCCTGTCATCAATAACAGTTTAGCTCCACAAAATTTTGCTCTTGCAGACACTACCACTCTTCTTGTACCCGCTATCGAGCAAGTATCAACTGAACCAGCCTGGCAAGAATTAACCGTTAAATCCGGCGATAACCTTTCAAGCATTTTTGCAAGTGCTGGCTTAAATGATCGCGATCTTTACGAATTATTTGATGGCAACAAAGATGCGAAGGACTTACGCAACATTGCACCAGGCCAAAAAATGGCCATCCTTGTTGATAAACAAGGCAAACTACAAGAGCTCACTTATTTTAAAAATATTTTAGATTCCTTAAAATTCACTCGTGGCACAGTTGGTTTTGTTAGCCAAACAATAAATTTAAAACCCGAAGTTAGACGTAGTTTTCGCGAAGGTATGATTAATAGCTCCCTTTTTATGGCGGGCAAGCAAGCAGGTCTTCCCAACAACTTAACGATGGAATTAGCTAATATCTTTGGCTTTGACATTGACTTCGCCCTGGACATTCAAAAAGGCGATAGCTTCAAAGTTATGTATGAAGAACAATATTTAGATAATAAAAAAATTGGCACTGGCGCCATATTGGCTGCAAGCTTTACCAATGATGGCAAAACATTTAGTGCTGTACGCTATACAAACAAAGATGGCTTAACACGTTATTTCACACCTGATGGCAAGGCAATGAATAAAGCCTTTTTGCGCATGCCAATTGAATTTGCTCGTATCAGCTCAGGATTTAACTTAAATCGCTTGCATCCAGTACTTAACTCAATTCGTGCGCACAAAGGCACTGATTATGCGGCATCAACAGGTACGCCCATACGCACAACAGGTGACGGTAAGGTTATTTTAGCGGGCCGTAAGGGTGGTTACGGCAATTGCGTAATTGTTCAACACGGTCAGGGCTACGAAACACTTTATGGCCACATGAGCAACTTTGCTAAAGGCATTAGAACCGGCTCACGCGTTAGCCAAGGTCAAGTGATTGGCTATGTAGGGCAAACCGGGTTAGCCACTGGCCCTCATTTGCATTATGAATTTCACGTTAACGGTGCTGTACGCAATCCGGTGACAGTTGCGTTACCAAAAGCAATCGGCATTGACACAAATGAAAAGAGCCTATTCCTGGCCACAACTCAGGAACTCGTTTCCCAGCTTGAAAATCTTGATCAACAAAACCGTTTAGCCATGACAGAAGGCAGCACCAAGTCAAACTAATGAGCCTAGCTAATTATTATGTTGGGCTCATGTCAGGCACTAGCGCGGACGCTATTGATGCTGTAATTGTTGAGTTTAGTGGAGATAAGCTTGCATTAATTGCCAGTTACTCCACGCCTCTTTCGCATAACCTTCGCTTAAAAATTCACGCTCTCGCAACCCCTGGCAACAATGAAATCGACCGCCTAGGCGAACTTGATCAAGAGTTGGGGGAGCTTTTTGCCACCACCATTAATGAATTAGTCAGACAAAATAATTTACCATTCAAAAACATTATGGCTATTGGTAGCCACGGTCAAACTATACGACACCGACCACCAGGTAGTGTTCAGCATCCCTTTACGATACAAATTGGCGATCCAAATATTATTGCACAACGGACAGGTATAACCACCGTTGCTGATTTTCGCCGTCGCGATATGGCCGCCGGCGGGCATGGCGCACCTCTAGTTCCAGCATTTCATCGCGCTTTATTTTATAAGACTGATAGGGATAGAGTAATAATAAACATTGGCGGCATGGCGAATATCACATGGTTGCCAGCCAATGGGGACGTGATTGGTTTTGATACTGGCCCAGGCAATGTCTTAATGGATGCATGGATATTAAAAAACCAGAATAAAGCTTACGATACTGACGGTGATTGGGCCGCCTCCGGTCAAACACATCAAGAATTATTACAACAACTTCAACAACATTCTTTTTTTATACAACCACCACCAAAAAGCACTGGCCGAGAAACCTTTAATCTCAACTGGGTGGAAACCGAAATAGCAAAGCTGAAAACAGCACTTAAAGCAAACGACACCCAAGCAACATTATTGCTACTCACCGCCACATCAATTGCAGATTGTATTAATAGGTTAACCCAAAGTCCGACAGAAGTTTTTATTTGTGGTGGTGGCGCTTATAACTCGCGGCTAATAAATGAATTGAAATTGCAATTACCCAAAAGTACAATCGCCAGCACGGCAGCTCTCGGCATTGCACCGGAATGGGTTGAAGCAATTGCCTTTGCCTGGTTAGCAAAACAAACAATGAATCGTCAAAATGGAAATCTTTGTGCAGTAACTGGCGCGCGCGCGGAAGTGATTTTAGGTGGGGTTTATTTTGCTTAACATATACCCGCCATCGACAATGTTTTGTTAATCATTTATAGCAGAAGATTAAAAATCAAAAGTAGCCTCCCAAAAAAATAATTTCACCGCAAAAAAACAGAAGATTATACGAAATTTTACCTTTTCGATTGCAACATTTTTTTCGAGCTTAACTATTTATTTTTCGCATTACTAAGCAATGTTCGACAATCCGCATTTTGCGCATCGCCTTTTTCAATAAAAGGAATAAGTGCTGCCAAGGGTGTAAGTAAACTACCAAGTACAACGGCCGTGGCGCCTTTTTTACTGGCTTTTTTATTGTCGAGACCAATGGCAGGAGCTTTAAGTTTGCCAGATATAGTAATAGGAATTTGCATAGCAAATATACTTGAATCCTTCGGCTTTGCGTCTAACTTTGCATTAATAGTTTCGCGTTTCATATTAATATCCACGTTGCCAACGAGAAGCGAATCATTGGTATCAAGCACTACGGCTTTTGATTTTAATATCCCATCTTTCACATCAAAATCCGTAACGCCGCAACGAATATTAGTGGACTTATCTTTATTTAAAAACAGTGGGAGTGCCTCTGCGAGATCAAGGTCGGATGCCTCAACAAGTAATCGACTAATTCTACCTCCGGATATAATAAGAGTTATCTCCCCGTTACTTGTTGCCAGCACATCAGCCAATGAAGAACCCACACCAACAAGATTTACTTTGCCACCAAAAAAACCTTCAGTAGTCTTTTCAAAGCGAGTATTAATAAAAAACTGACCAAGACTTAATCTGTGAAAATTTAAATCCATTTTCATAGGCGGAATATCTTCTTGTGCATTAATTTCAATAGCACCATCAACCTTGCCATCTGCAAGCACAACAGTTAATGGATTCAGTTTTAACAAGCCATTTTGCAAATCAAACCGTACATTCATGCCTTTGAAAGGCAGGTTTGGTGCATCAATTTTTTTTGCATTTAACGTGACATCCAGATCCGTTGCTCGCAACCGCTCAAGCTTTAAAGGCACATCAGGAATTAGTTTTGGACTAGCTTTTTTTTCGGCCGCTTCCTTTTTTTGTTCTGGTGCAGCATTCTCACCTGCAGGAGAAAGTCCGATAAAGCCACCCAAATCCCGACTATCCAACACATTGGAAATCAAATCAGCTGTTAAAAATCCACGCTCTTTGCTGGTATCGTAAGATAAATTTCCAGACAGATCACTGCCACCCACCTTACCTTTAAAATCTCTATAGCCCCAAACACCATTTGTTTTTGTCAGCAAACCTTCCAGTGTATAAGGTGGTGTTGGCGGTAATGGGATTGCAGTAAGATAAAATATATCGGCCATATTATGCCCAACAATTTTCAAAGCCGCGTCGATTCCCGTTAATTTTACCGGATCTTTAAATGTGCCATCGACTGTAACAATTGTCGGACCCATCACTATTTTTACAGCGAGCGGGTATTGTTTGGTGGAATCACGCAACATGTCGAGAGATCCACCGTAAGCCTCAATTTCAAATTTTTGTTTTTGGATAGCGCCTGTGCCAGAAATTTTAAATTTCTTTGCGGATTTATTGGTGGCATTTTCATCACCACCCTGCCCGCTAACAGAATCTAACTTAAGATCGAGATTTAAACCTTTGACTGCATCGCGATAAATTATATTCCCATTTTTTAATGCAAGATTTTGCATAATTGGAAAATCATGGCGATCCTCGGCAAGAGTAGTCTCACTGACAGCATTTGCCTGCGAAAACATCGGAAAACTCCAATTATTTTCCGTGGCGGATTTTTTATCGAGAACAAGGAAGGGTTTATTTATGGTGATATCACCAAACTCCAATTTCCCAACTAAAAGTTTTAGTGGCTTGAATGTGAAATCCAGAACATCGATCCTCATCATATCGGCTTCAGGATATCCGGTTGCGTTAGTAAGGCGAATTTTTTCTGCGTGAACTTCCGTATATGACCAGTGCCAATGAATTTGAAAATCGCCTTCGATTACTAACTGACGATCCAAGGTTTTACTTCCCCTATCTTCAGCGAAAGATTTTATGATAGGTTCAGCGAATAGGACGATAAGCGTTATGATCAATACTAAAATTAAAAATAATGCACCTATAATTGATAAGAATTTATGGCGACGAATCATTTGAATTATCATAAAAACAGCCCATAAATTTAGCTATATAGAAATTAGGAGGATCCTGTGCCCTATGTTTAGCAAAATGTTACTCACACACACTCGCGCGGAATGATATTGGCTAATAATGAGCCGAGGTGATTTCATCTTCTGTGCGATAACTAACCCTTTATGAGCACCAGAATAGGCTCCAACTAAAAATGCGAGCAATAAAAAAGGCTCCTGAAAAGGAACCTTTAGCTTACGAATAATTGCGAGCCAGCTTAAAAATATAATTGAGAAAAAAGCAATGAAAAAATAACTTCTTAGTAGAAAACTTAAACCTCCAATTTAATAAACAAGCCGAACCTTACTCGCGCCATATTTATCGCGCAAAGATTGTAATAATTCATCTTCAGGCCGCACATTCCAGGCCTGCCCCAACCGTAACTGTGCTTTAGCATCACTGCGGCGATAATCGATAATTAAGGGACAGCGAGCCTCCTTTGCAGGTGTGGTGCGATAGGGCTCTAACATATCATTGAGCTGGCGAATGAAATTCGCAGGTAAAGCACCGGATTCTAATTCAAGGCAAAGCTCGCGTGCTTTTTCTTGTCGCACATCGGCAAGCAAGCGAATATTATCAGCGCGCATTTTTAGCATACCGCTGTAATCGTCGTAGCTCACTTGGCCGGTAAGCACTAGCAGCCCGTCTTTCAATAGCAAATCACGGCATTGATTATAGGTATCCGCAAATACGGCGACTTCAATTCGCCCCGTGCGATCATCGAGCGTGACAAATGCCATGTTGTCGCCGCGTTTCGTTCTCATTACCCGCTGCGCAATCACCAAGCCCGCAATATTTTGCGGCGCTTTATCAGGTTTGATATCAGCGATGCGCGAACTGACCAAATGACTCAACT
Source organism: Pseudomonadota bacterium (assembly GCA_040385335.1). Lineage (GTDB taxonomy): Bacteria > Pseudomonadota > Gammaproteobacteria > Pseudomonadales > Cellvibrionaceae > Cellvibrio. The sequence continues at coordinate 87,063 of JAZKHP010000054.1, read as the reverse complement.
CACTTTCGTATTCGTCGATTGGGTGACCGGTTAAATACAAACCAAGTGTTTCTTTTTCCGCCTGCAGCCGCTCTTTAATGGTCCAGGTTCGCACGCGGCGAAAATCGCTGTAAACATCTGTTTCCGCATTGCTCGCCGCGATTACGTCGCCAAACAAATCCATCATTCCGGCACTGTTATTTGCTGCCTGTTGTTCTGCCGTTTTAACGGCTTCACTCATAGCAGCAAACATAACTGCACGGCGATGATCAATGGATTGACTACTGCCAGCATCACACAAATTATCAGCAGCACCGGAGCGAATCAGCGCCTCGAGCGCGCGCTTGTTGAGTTTGCGCGGGTCAACCCGCGCACAAAAATCAAATAGATCTTTAAACGGTTTTTGGTTGCGGGCTGCAATAATACTTTCGACGGGACCCTCGCCCAGACCTTTAATAGCGCCCAAACCATAAATAATATTGCCTGCGTCATCTACGGTGAAATGAAATTCACCCGAATTGACATCCGGCGGTAAGGGCATAAGTTTCATGTGACGACATTCTTCAATGAAGGTCACAACCTTGTCGGTTTTGTCCATGTCTGAAGACATGGTTGCCGCCATAAAATGCGCAGGATAATGAGCTTTTAGCCAAGCCGTTTGGTAGGACACCAACGCATAAGCAGCAGAGTGGGATTTGTTAAAGCCATAACCGGCAAACTTTTCCACCAAATCAAAAATTTTAGTAGCGAGCTCTGGATCAACGCCTTGGCTTTTCGCACCTTCAGCAAAAACTTCGCGCTGCTTGGCCATCTCTTCAGGTTTTTTCTTTCCCATGGCACGACGCAACATGTCGGCGCCACCCAGCGTATAACCGGAAAGGACCTGCGCAATTTGCATAACTTGTTCTTGATAAACGATAACACCGTAAGTCGGTTCCAATACGGGCTTCAAGCTCATGTGCTGAAATTTTGCATCTGGATAAGCAACTTGTGCACGACCATGTTTACGATTAATGAAGTCATCCACCATGCCTGATTCCAGCGGGCCAGGACGAAACAAAGCTACCAGGGCGATGAGATCTTCCAGATTGTCTGGCTGCAAGCGCTTAATCAAATCTTTCATTCCACGCGATTCAAGCTGAAACACCGCGGTAGTTTCAGCACGCTTGAGCAGCGCAAATGTTTTCGCATCATCGAGTGGAATAGCAGTGATATCGAGCGGCGCATCGCCAAATTTGATGCGCTGCTTATCAATCATAATGCGCGCCCAATCGATAATCGTGAGCGTGCGCAAACCGAGGAAGTCAAACTTCACTAACCCCGCTTCTTCCACATCATTTTTATCAAACTGGGTTACTAAACCGCCGCCGCTTTCATCACTAAACAGCGGCGAAAAATCTGTCAGCTTAGTCGGTGCAATAACTACACCTCCCGCATGCTTACCTACGTTACGCGTAAGGCCTTCAAGCTGAATGGCCATTTCCCAAATTTCCTGGCCATCGCCATCATTCGCCAAAAACTCCTTCAGAATAGTTTCTTGCTCAAGCGCAACCTCGAGCGTCATTCCCGGTGTCATGGGTATCATTTTGGAAAGTTTGTCAGCCAACCCATAAGACTTCCCCAGAACTCGCGCCACATCGCGCACTACCGCTTTTGCAGCCATAGTTCCGAAGGTAATAATTTGGCTTACTGCATCGCGGCCATAGGTTTCGGCCACATAGGAAATAACGCGATCGCGGCCATCCATGCAAAAATCTATATCGAAATCGGGCATGGAAACCCGTTCAGGATTTAGAAAACGTTCAAACAGCAAATCGTATTGCAAGGGATCGAGATCGGTAATCAGCAATACATAAGCAACCAATGAACCTGCACCCGAGCCGCGACCGGGGCCAACAGGAATGCCGTGATCTTTAGCCCACTGAATAAAATCCATAACTATCAGGAAGTAGCCGGGAAAACCCATCTGGATAATAATATCCAACTCAAAGGTTAAACGGTCGTCATACACTTTGCGTCGCGCTGCGTAATCTGTTGCGGATGCATCAAGAATTCGTGCTAAACGTTTTTCTAAACCATCGTGGGAAATTTTTCTAAAAAATTCGGCCTCAGTTAAACCCGCCGGTACCGGAAATTCTGGTAAAAAGTATTTTCCTAATTGAATATTCACAGTACAGCGTTTGGCAATTTCAAGCGAGTTTGCCAAGGCTTCAGGTATATCGCTGAATAACTCTGTCATTTCTTCAGCAGAGCGTAAAAACTGTTGATCACTGTAACGACGTTCACGGCGCGGATCATCCAGCGCACGACCTTCGCTGACGCAAACACGCGCCTCGTGAACTTCATACTCATCTTGCTTTAAAAAACGCACATCATTTGTCGCAACTACCGGACACTGGCATTCACTTGCCAATGCCACAGCTGCATGCAAATAATTTTCATCATTTTCACGGCCAGTGCGTTGCAGCTCTAAATAAAAACGATTGGGGAAATCTTTCATCCAACCTTGCAATAATTCTTCGGCTTGCGTGTTGCGACCAGCGAGTAAAGACATGCCCACATCGCCAAACTTCCCGCCCGACAATGCAATCACACCTTCACTAAATTCACTTATCCATTCCCGCTGTACATAAGCGACGCCTTGCTGCTGACCTTGGCGCCATGCGCGCGAAATTAATTCGATAATATTTTTATAGCCACTATTATTCATTGCAAACAAGGTAAGCAGTGTTGGCTTACCTTCGCTATCACTACTGGCCATCCAGAAATCGCAGCCAATAATAGGTTTAATACCCGCGCCTTGCGCCGCTTTGTAAAATTTAATCAGGCCATAAAAATTACACTGGTCACTAATACCACAGGCAGGCATATTTAAATCAGCCACACGCTTAACGAGTTTTTTGATGCGCACCAAACTATCGACTAGCGAAAACTCAGTGTGCAAACGAAGATGAACAAAATTAGCGGGCATGATGATAATTATTCAGCAGATTTAAATTAATGGGGATCTTGTCATCCTCGCGCAGGCGTGGATCCAGACTTTATAGTGAATAACAATATTAAAACTTGGTGTTGTTAGTTTTCATTAAAACAATTTCATTTGGTCGATTTTAACTCTCACAGGAGCAAAAGTTGTGCGATGAATAGGCGTGATGCCCAACTTATCCAGAGCAGCCATATGCATTTTTGTCGGATAACCTTTGTGCTCAGCAAAACCATAACCGGGATATTGCTTATCCAATACAAACATTTCCCGATCGCGAACTACTTTAGCTAAAATAGAGGCCGCACTTATTGCCGCCACACGGCTATCACCTTGTATAACCGCCTCTGCCATGTAATTCCATTTTGGTAATTTATTACCGTCAACCAATACGTGCTCTGGCTGAATATGTAAACCTTCTACGGCCCGTTTCATTGCCAACAAACTTGCTTGCAAAATATTAATGCTGTCAATTTCTACCACAGAGGCGCGCGCCACACACCAGCTTTTTGCTTTCAATTTTATTTCGTCAAATAATAAGTCACGTTTTTTTTCGGTGAGCTTTTTGGAATCGTCCAAACCCGAAATAGGATTTTCAGAATCAAGAATAACCGCAGCGGCAACTACATCCCAGGCGAGTGGACCGCGCCCCACTTCATCACAGCCGGCCAATAAAATTCCACGATAACTGCTAACAAATGGCTCAAGGACAATTTTCATTAAAATATAATCAGAAAGAGAAACGACCGTTAGGAATTGATCAATTTAGCAATAGCAGCAGCAGCGCGCTCACTGGCATTACGTTTTAATATGCCATGCATATCAGAGAAAGTTTTACAGAGTTCTTGCGTCTCTTCAGGATTCTCAAAATATTGCATTATCGCAGCACTCAGCTTTTCCGGTGTTGCATCATTTTGTAACAACTCAGGGACCAGTGCTTTATTGGCCAACAAATTCGGCAAAGAAATAAAAGGGGTTTTCACTAACCAGGACAAAATCCTAAACGTAAGGGCAGCCATTTTATAAGCGACTACCATTGGCTTTTTCAACAGCAAAGCTTCTAAAGTAACAGTACCTGAAGCCAACAATACTACATCAGCTGCCGCCATCACTTGATGCGAGTGGCCATTAAGAAGTTGTACCTGGAAATCAACATATTCGTTGAGCTGCAAATGCAATTGACGATAACGATCAGAATTGGCAGCGGGAATGTAAAATAATAAACCCGGATCTTGCTCCAGACAAAATACGGCAGTATGCATAAATAGCGAACCCATCTGCTCAACTTCACTGCTACGGCTGCCGGGCAAGAGCGCAACGACACGCGCATGCTCAGGAATGCCCAATTCGCGTCGCGCCTGATATTTGTCAACGTCCAGGGGAATTTCGTCGGCAAGATGATGGCCAACAAACTCGACAGGAACATTATGCTTTTCATAAAAAGCTGCTTCAAAGGGTAAAAGAGTGAGCATCAAGTCCACCGAACGAGCAATTTTAAATACGCGATTTTGTCGCCAAGCCCACACCGAAGGGCTTACGTAATGCACCGTTTTTATACCGTGTTCTTTCAGCGAACCTTCAAGCGAAATGGTAAAATCAGGAGAATCAATGCCAATAAAAACGGCAGGGGGAGTTGCAATAAAATGTTCGCGCAAAAATTTTCGAATGCGCAACAATTCGGGTAAACGCTTCAGGGGCTCAATCAGACCCATAACGGCCAAACGATCTTGCGGAAAATAAGAATGGAATCCCAATGCCAACATCCGCGGGCCCCCGATACCAGAAAATTCGGCATCAGGAAAATGAAGGCGTAACTCTGTTATTAATGCAGCGCCAAGAATATCACCTGAAGCTTCACCAACAACAATACCTATTTTTAGGCGCTCAGTGTGCATACGATCAGACATCAAGCCTCCCACTCAATTAAAATTTATTGTTTGATTTATTTGTTTATGGCGATAACGAATGAATTTATCGAACTTTTAAAAAAGTTGTAGTTACAAAATTTTTAGTTAGAAATTCTGTAACTGATTATGCCTAGTGAACCATACCGAAAGAGCTATACCTAACGAACTATACCACGCGTAGAATTTTTTATTGATTCAAGCAAAGGTAACAAAGGTGCGCATTCGGGTAATAACGCTTCCAACTCAACAATAGCTTCGTCAATAGTGAGGCCGCGACGATAAATTAATTTGTAGGCCTTAGTGATGGTTGCAATATCTTCTTTACTGAAACCGCGACGACGCAAGCCCTCTGCATTAATACTTTTAGCTTCTGCAGGGCTACCATTTACCATGATATAAGCGGGAATATCTTTGCCGACGGCAGTACCCATTCCCGTAAAACTATGTTCACCAATTTTACAAAATTGATGTACCAGGGTGTATCCGCTCAGTATCGCCCAATCACCAATATGGACATGACCCGCAAGCGCAGAGTTATTCACTAAAATGCAATGATTGCCAATCACACTGTCATGGCCAATATGCACATAGGCCATTAATAAATTGTGATTGCCAATAGTCGTTTCATTGCGATCTTGTACAGTTCCACGATGAATAGTTACCCCTTCGCGAATGACATTGTGATCACCAATGACTAAGCGTGTGGGTTCACCTTTATATTTTAAATCCGGAGTATCTTCACCGATGGATGAAAATTGTAAGATGCGATTATGTTTGCCAATGACCGTCGGCCCTTTAATAACGACGTGTGAAGCAATCACACTACCCGCACCAATTTCTACATCGGCACCGATAATAGTCCAGGGGCCAACCTCCACATCATCCGCCAATTTTGCATTGGGATGAATTATTGCTTGGGAATTAATCAAAATAACGTCTCGCTAAATTTCACTGGGTCGTTAAGTTTTTATTAAACTGGAGAGTGTTACTGCCTCGCCAATATTAAACTTTACGATCGGCACAAAGTATGGTTGCCGATGCCACCAAAGAACCATCCACACTCGCTTTACATTCGAACTTCCAGATGCCGCGCTTTTCTGCAAGAACTCGCGATTCAAGCTGAAGACGATCACCCGGGATGACCTGACGCTTAAAGCGTACATCATCTACACCCGCAAATAAATAAATCGAGCCATCTTGAGGTTTTTTATTCATGGTTTTAAAACCAAGAATCCCCGATGCCTGCGCCATAGCTTCAATGATCATAACGCCGGGAAACACCGGGTTTTGCGGAAAGTGGCCATTAAATATCTCTTCATTTACGGTGATATTTTTGTAGGCAATAATAAATTCACCTTCGACTAACTCCACAACTCTATCAACCAATAAAAACGGATAGCGATGCGGTAAATATTCACGTATTTCGTTGACGTCCATCATAGTCAAAGGCCCTAGGATTCTATTTATATGTTGGGGAAAAAGAATTGGATTGTCAGGCCACTGTAGGGTCAGACAACACAGGATTATTCGTCTTTTGGAAGACGTTCCAGTTTAATTAAACGTTCAGCTAAAGCGTTTAGTTGGCGAAACCGTGCGGCATTTTTTCGCCAATCTTTGGTAGGCGCCAAAGGCACACCAGACGAATAAGAACCAGGTTCAGCAATTGAACTGGATACCATACTCATGCCCGTTATATGCACTTTATCCGCTAAAGTAAGATGACCAGCTATAGCTACGGCACCGGCAATCGTACAATTTGCACCAATAACACTACTGCCAGCAATTGCAGTATGAGCAGCAATAGCAGTGTTTTTACCAAGCTGCACATTATGACCAATTTGAACTAAATTATCGACAATAACACCATCATCAAGAAACGTATTATCAAGGGCACCGCGATCAATCGTGGTATTAGCTCCGACTTCAACGCGATTGCCGACAATAACACCTCCAAGTTGATGGATTTTTACCCACCCCTGGTCGGTAGGTGCATAACCAAAGCCATCCGCGCCTATAACGCAACCACTGTGAAATATACAATCGCGCCCGATAGCAATGCCGTGATAGATAGTGACATTGGCATAGAGTTTAGTACCGGCACCAATACAACTATCCTTACCCACGTAGGAGCCGGCACCGATATTGACGTTATCGCCCAAGGTAACGCCATCGGCAATAACCGCATTGGCATTAATCGAAATATTTTTTCCTAATACACAACCAATACCCATTACTGCAGACGGGTGAATACCTGTGCTGGAAGTTAATGAGTTATCAAATAATTTCGTTACATTAGCGTAGCTCAGGTAGGGATTAGCCACTATGAGTTTATTGCCACTCACATCATTCGCTAAATCAGGATGAACAATAACTGCACCAGCCTGTGTGGTAGCGAGATATTTTTTATAGGCAGGATTCGCAATAAAACTAATATCTGCAGCAGTAGCAGATTGCAAAGTAGCAAGCGCACTGATTTTATGCTGCGGATCACCAACCAGCTCAGCGCCAATGCGCTGAGCTATATCGGCTAAAGTAAAATAGGTTTGAGTTAGCACACTATTTACTTGGCTTTGTTCAACAGCTCAGTAACTTTTGCAGTAATGTCATATTCAGACGAAGCGTGAATCGCGGCTTGACTATTAAGAACCAAACCAATCTTTTCAGACTCGATAACTTGCTTAACCGCAGCTTCCACTTTAGCAGCCATTTCTTGCATTAATTGCTGTGCCAGTTCTTGTTGAGCTGTCTGCAATTTTTTCGCACTGAATTGATAATCTTGATTTAAGCTTTGTAATCTTTTTTCATTTTCTTCTTTCTTTTCTGCAGGCCAGGTCAAGCCATCTTTTTGATAGGATGCTTGCAACGCTTTTACATCAGCAACAATACCATCAAGTTTTGCTTTGGTAGCTGCGAAGTCTGCATTTTTTTCCATCTTATCAAATTTTGCTTTTGCAGCTGTAGTTGCCATTACTGCACCTGTAGGGTTTAGTACAGCAACTTTGCCTTCAGCAAAACTAACAACTGACATCATGCATAAAGCTGCTGCTGCCACTAACTTTTTAATTACGATCACGATCATTTCCTCTTATAAATATTAAACAGCGGTTTGTAAAAATATTGTAGCTTCATTATCCAGCATTTAGATTCTTTTTAAAAAGCCTTAACTAACCTTAAAATGTTTGGCCCAAGGAAAATTGGAAAAATTTAAAGTCATCATAATAAACTTCCTTCCCATCAATAAGTGTGGGCTCCTCATTACCCAGTTTTTGCGCCATGCTAAACGTCATAGGCCCAAAACTTGAAAGCCAGGTTAAACCCACACCAAAAGATGCCTTGAGTTCACTTGCACTTACATCAAAACAATTACGTTGTTGTGAACCACAATTTGTATCAAATACGTTGCCGACATCCAAAAATAAACTGGTTTGCAGCGAACGCTGATCTTTAATAAATGGCAACGGGAATAAAATTTCTGCACCGCTTTCTATAATCGCGTTACCACCAAAAGCACCGCGACGCCGACCATAATCCTGATTTGCAATCCCGGGATAGGTGTGCAATTTGCCGGCACCATTTTTACAATTTCCTGAATCGGAATCTTCACACAATACTCCAGCTGGCACATCTAATTCCGAATTTTGCGGCACACCATCCCCATTGCGATCATCCCATGCCGAGAATTGCTGAACAACAAGATTATCCTGAACCGTAGCTCTTGGTCCTAATGATTGCGGCTCAAATCCTCTGACAGAACCGAAGCCACCACCTCTAAAATTTTCAAAGAAAGGTAATTTATCGCTTACACCATAAGAGTCAGCAAAGCCGATTCTGCCATGGAGGCGCAAGGTTAATCGTTGTGATAATGGCTGATATAATTGTGCAGAGTAATCTAATTTATAATATTCCAGATCACCGCCAGGCAAAGTAATTTCCCCTGACAAGCGTTGCGATGCACCCCGATCTGGTAGAACACCGCGATTAAGTGTTGATTTCGACCAATACATATTAATTATTGCATCATTAAACGTGTGCCCATGAAGATCGAGAAACCCAGCTGGACCCATGACACTTTCGCTGATCGGGTTTTGAAAAGTCCCATCAACAAAATCATTACCATCCTTTAACCTTTGCACTATATCGCTGATATCGGATTGATCGATATAACTGCATGCAATTGGTGATTGTAATTTAAAAGTGCGAACGTCACTATAAATACACCCATCCCTGAGCAGGGGTGTACGGATAATTTCTTGTGAGGAATAGCTTGTCGGGGTCACTTCCAAATTACGTAAACCAATATCGAAACCAATACGTTCAATCTCTGAAATAGGATAACCAAAGCTCACTTTAGCACCGTAAGTATTGGTACTGTACGGCGAAAGTCCAAAAGAACCATAATCACTGGATTGATAATAAAGGCCGAAACCACGACTCACTCCATCAGGAGTAAAATACGGGTCCATATAATTTAAACCATAGCTGGTTTGATATTTGTTTTTACTAAAGTTAAAACCCACCGCCTTACCTGTGCCGAACCAATTAGACTGCTGAATGCCGGCTTGAAACATTACTCCGGAATACTGCGCGTAACCAATAGACAAACTCATGCTGCCAGATGGCTGCTCTTCAACGGTATATTCAACATCGACTTTATCGGGCGAACCGGGAACCTCTTTTGTATCTACTTTAACTTCTTTAAAAAATCCTAAACGTTCCAACCGCACTTTTGAGCTTTCAATTTGTGCAGTCGATGCAGAACCACCTTCCATTTGTCGCATTTCACGACGCAATACTTCATCAACGGTTTTAGTATTGCCGCGGAAATTTATTCGATTAACGTAAGCGCGCTTACCTGGCTCAATAAAAAACGTTATTTTTACGGTTTTATCGGTGTCGTTACGCTCTGGCATACCTTCGACTTTGGCAAAGGTGTAACCTTCATTACCTAAACGTTGTTTCAGATATTCCGCAGAAGTTGTCATTAATATTTGTGAGAATATTTGACCCTCTCTAACCAAAATCATCGCGCGCAAAATGGCTTCATCAATGGCTGGGTCACCGGCCAATTGCACATCATTAACTTTATATATTTCGCCTTCAGTGACATTCACTGTAATAAAAATTTTGGCTTTATCCTGGCTAAGTGATATTTGCGAGGAATCTATTTTAAAGGCGAGATAACCACGATCCATATAATAAGATTCAACACGTTCCAGGTCGCCTTTCATTTTTTCCTTGGAGTATTTATCGTTGCCGCTAATCCATGACCACATACCCGTTGTCTTAAGTTCAAAAAGATCCACCAGCTCCGCATCGCTAAACGCTTTATTGCCGACGATATTAATTTGCTTAATGCGCGCTACAGCGCCCTCACTAATTTTAACTTTCACTTTTACTTGATTGCGCGGTAAATCTTCGATTTCAATATTTACCGTTGCACCGTAACGACCTTGCGCAATATATTCACGCTGTAAGGCTTGGGTAATACCCTCTAAAGTAGCGCGCTGAAAAATCTGGCCTTCGGATAAATTGTTCTTTTTTAAGCTATCCATCAAGTTTTCAGTTTTGATGGCCTTATTTCCTTCCAACTCAATTTTATTAATGGCCGGGCGCTCTTTAAGCACTAGTACTAATACATCGCCATCGCGATTAATAGCGACATCGGTAAAAAAACCTACTTTGAATAATTCACGCGTCGCATTTTGAATATCTGCTTGCGTCAATACATCGCCAACACGTATGGGTAACACCGAAAATACCGTACCCGCAGAAACACGTTGTAAACCTTCAACGCGGATATCGCTTACACGAAAAGTTTGCGCCTGCACCGATAGGGACATAAGTAATAATATTAAACAGCCGAAAAATCGCATTGCAACTCGCTTCATATGATTAGATCTAATAATAAGAATGTATCTTGGCTGAAATATTACTTACAACCGCATAACGTCGTTAACCATGGCCACCATACTTAAGCCAATTACCAACATAAATCCTACTTGGAAACCAAGCACTTGTACTTTTTCTGACAGGGGTTTACCGCGAATAGCTTCTGCTAAAAGAAACGCAATATGTCCGCCATCCAACATGGGAATGGGTAACAAATTAAACACACCTATCAACACACTGAGATAGGCAATAAAATCAATAAAGCTTATTAGACCGTTGTGCGCCGAAGCGCCGGCCACCTTAGCAATGCTGATCGGTCCACTCAAGTTTTTTGTGGAAATTTCACCAAGGATTAGCTTTTTAACTGATAAAAGCACAAAACCTGCAATTTCCCAGGCCTTTTCTCCGCTAGCGATCAGCGCGCCGCCAATGGAATACTGGTAATGTCGCAATAAGTCATCAGGTGGAAGTTGTCTTTGCATCGTCATTCCAACGCGCCCATAAGAGACACCCTGGTCAATAAAAGATTCCGGTGTCACTTGTAAACTTACGGTTTTGCTGCCTGTGGCATCCTGACCGGCAATTACTCTATCCACCGTAACGCTCAATAATTGATTGGGATGCGCTCGCACATAATTAACCCAATCCCGCCAATCAGAAACAACCCGTCCATCCACGCTAATAATTTTATCGCCAACTTTAAAACCGGCTCTTTCAGCAACGCTAGCGGGTTGAATCTCACCGGCAACAGCTTGCAATGGGTGGCCAATATCTAGCCCCAAACCGGCTAGGGGATCAGGGTCTTTTACCCCTTGCATCCACTTGTCCAAACGCGCTTGAACTTCATATTGCAACGTCGAATCAGGATAACGCACCGTAAAATTGATTTGCCCGGACTCGCCTAGTCGGCGAATCAGTTGCTTTTGCACCGCTTGCTCGGTGGGTGTTGGTGTACCGTCGATGGCGATTATTTCCTGGCCGACTTCCAAACCTGCATTAGCGGCAATGGAACCCGCATTGATGCCAGCAATCATGGGAATAAGACCGCGCTCACCTTGCAACAATAAACCCCAAAGCAAAAATATCGCTAATATAAAATTAGCGGCAGGTCCGGCAATAAAAATTGCCATACGCTGGCCAATTGTTTTCCGGTTAAACGTCTGATCAAGCTGCGCAAAAGGTACATCGCCTTCGCGCTCATCCAGCATTTTTACATAGCCACCAAAGGGCAACGCGCAAATCGTATATTCAGTGCCCCGGCGATCATGCCGACGCCACAAGACTCGACCAAAACCCAGAGAAAAACGCACCACATGCACGCCACAAAGACGCGCTACATAAAAATGGCCAAATTCATGTACGGCAACCAACACTATAATGGCGACGAGAAAGGATATTACTGTATAAATAAATGCCACTTGCCACCTCCGTCTTATTACAGCGATGCGATAACAGCTGTTGCCAATTGGCGAGACACTTGATCGGTAGCTATGACCTGCTCTATGGTCTCTGGTTCAACTACCTCCTGACGCTGTAAAACTTCATCAATAACTCGTGAGATTTGATCAAAACCTATGCTGCGATTTAAAAAAGCTGCAACCGCAACTTCATTTGCCGCATTTAAAATAGCCGGTGCAGTTGCCGAGCGCTGCGCTGCTTGCAGTGCTAAACGTAAACATGGAAAGCGCTCATAATCGGGAGTAGAAAAATCCAGTCGCGCAATCGCAATAATATCCAAGCTAGCCACGCCAGATTCAATACGTTCTGGCCAGGCCAATGCATGGGCAATGGGTGTACGCATATCGGGATTCCCCAATTGCGCCAACACTGAGCCATCAACAAATTCAACCATTGAATGAATGACACTTTGCGGATGAATAACAACTTGTACCTGCTCGGGGCGCGTATTGAACAACCAACAGGCTTCAATAAGCTCTAAACCTTTATTCAGCATGGTAGCGGAATCAACTGAAATTTTTTGGCCCATGCTCCAGTTGGGATGGGCGCAAGCCTGCTCTGGGGTTACCTTTTTAAGGTCCGCGAGCGGAGTAGTGCGAAATGGGCCACCCGAACCTGTGAGCAATATTTTACGAACACCGCTGGAAACTAATCCCTGTGCGAGATAATCCGCACGATGATTTGGCAAGCATTGAAAAATGGCATTATGTTCACTATCAATGGGTAACAAGATTGCCTTGTGCTCAGCAACGGCCTGGGTAAATAAACCGCCCGCCATCACCAAGGCTTCTTTGTTAGCAAGCAGGACTTTCTTTCCAGCCTTTACTGCAGCCAGAGTCGGCAATAATCCCGCAGCCCCAACAATCGCAGCCATCACAACATCTGTGTCGGCGTGCGCAGCAACTTGAGCTAGCGCCTCAACACCTTGCAATACTTCAGTCGTAGAGCCGTGGCGACGTAACTCATCCGCTAATAATTTAGCAGCCGAGGGATCGTTGAGAACGGCATAGCGAGGATGATGCTGCAAACACTGAACTGCTAACAGCTGCCATTTGCGGTCGGCCGTCAATGCAAACACAGAGTAGCGATCCGGGTGGCGGGCCAGTACATCCAGGGTACTAATACCAATGGACCCTGTTGCACCTAACACGGTTACGCTCTGCATGGCTGTTTGCTGCATAGTTCTTTGCGTCATGATTTACCCGAGATGCCATCCGCTAATTAAAAGCGCAAGTGCAAACACTGGCGCTGCGGCGGTAATACTATCGATGCGATCCAAAATACCACCGTGACCAGGCAAGATAGTACCGCTATCTTTTGCACCTGCTTGCCTTTTAACCATGCTCTCTACCAGGTCTCCCAATACCGAACATAAACTAGCCGGCACAACAATGGCTAATAAAATCCAGAGATTGCTAGCGCTGAAATAAGCCACCACTGAGGCCAACAGGATGTTACTCAACAAACCACCAAGAAAACCTTCAACCGTTTTACCGGGGCTGACAGCGGGTGCCAGTTTATGTTTGCCAAAACGCCGGCCGGCAAAATAACCACCAATATCAGCTGCTGCAACAATGGCGATCACCAGCAACACCAGCCAGACGCCCTGCGGTTGTGAGTGCACATAGATCAGCGCCAGCCAGGTTGGTACTAGCACTAACACGCCTATCAATAAACGTACTAAGGGATGCCCCCAAAGAATTGCACTGGAGGGATACCCTTGAACGAATAACAACGCCAGCGACCACCAGACACATGCGATGATGAGCAGTTGTTTAACAAGCACACTACTTAATTCACCGGAGTGCAGCCCGGTAAGAGAACCAATACCCAGCAATAAAAGCGCTACAACAACCGTATATAACGCCCGTTGCCAAAATTTTCCGAAACTGGATAAATAAGCCCACTCCCATGCACCTATCAGAAATACCGCAGCCATAAACCAGGAAAAATAAATGGCGCTCATCCCAAATAAGATTGTTAGCAAGAGCGCGGTGAGCACCAAGGCGGTAATAACTCGTTGTTTAAGCAATGGTTACCCTCGCATCAATTTGATCGCCCGTTAAACCAAAGCGACGTTGCCGCTCATGGAAACTTGCGGCCGCTTTTTTTAATTCATTACCATCGAAATCTGGCCACAGCTTATCGCTGAAATAAAGTTCAGCATAAGCGCATTGCCACAGTAAAAAGTTGCTAATACGCATTTCCCCACCGGTGCGAATGAGCAAATCCAGCGGTGGTAAATTAGCCATGGCGGTATGCTGATGGAGCAAGTTTTCGTCGATGGCATCAAGCGACAAACGCCCTTCGCAGGCTTCGCGTGCAAGCTGCTGAGCAGCTTGGGCCAGATCCCAACGGCCACCGTAATCAGCAGCGATTACTAAGGTCATTGCGCCTCCCGCAGTTAAGGCTTCTGCAGCAGCAATGGCTTTTTGAATCGAGGAACTAAAACGTGAACGATTGCCAATAACGCGTAAACATACGCCTTTTTTCTTAAGTGCCTTAGCTTCATTTTTTAAATAAAGCAAAAACAGCGACATAAGCGCCTCAACTTCCAAGGGTGGCCGTTTCCAGTTTTCGCTGCTGAAAGCAAATACAGTCAGAACTTCCACACCCAATTCTTCGCAAGCGGACATGGCATCGCGAATTCGCTCAACGCCAACTTTATGACCAGCAACACCAGCCAACCCGCGCTGTTTCGCCCAACGATTATTGCCATCCATAATAATCGCCACATGGCGAAGATTGCTGTCAGACACGATTTACTCCACCTTTTAAAGTCGACTCAAGATCGACCTACAACGCTAAAATTTAGTATTTTTAAATGCAAACTGGCTCGCTAGCGAGCCAGTTTCAACGAGCATCGATAGTTACACCGCCATCAAATCAACTTCTTTGGCAGCCAGAGCTTTATCCACTTCTGCAATGAATTTATCGGTTATTTTTTGAATTTCATCTTGCGCACGACGTTCATCATCTTCGCTAATGGCTTTGTCTTTAAGCAAGTTTTTTACATCAGTGAGAACGTCGCGACGCACATTACGTACCGACACGCGACCATGTTCAGCTTCAGCTTTGGCTTGCTTAATAAATGTTTTGCGGGTTTCTTCGGTTAACATGGGCAGCGGCAAACGGATCAAGCCGTTATTAGTCGATGGATTTAATCCAAGATCCGCCTTCATAATGGCTTTTTCAATTTCTGGCACAATGCTGCGTTCCCAGGGACTGACTGACAGTGTTCGGGCATCTTCTATATTGATATTTGCCACCTGACTTAGCGGCGTTGGCGTACCGTAATAATTGACCATAATGCCATCCAGAATACTCGGGTGAGCACGTCCAGTACGGATTCTAGTGAAATTGTGAACCAAAGCTTCGACTGCTTTTTTCATACGGTTTTCAGCATCTTTTTTAATGTCATTAAGCATGAGTATTTTCCTCTTCGATCAAAGTACCTTCATTACTTCCCATCACAATATTTAACAAGGCTCCGGATTTATTCATACGAAATACACGCACTGGCATATCGTGTTCACGGCACAAGCAAATCGCGGTCAAATCCATTACGCCCAATTTTTTATTAATAACTTCATCATAGGACAAGCGATCATATTTGGTGGCAGTTGGATCTTTTTTGGGATCAGCGCTGTAAACACCATCGACTTTAGTTGCCTTAAGGACAATATCCGCATCCACTTCAATACCACGCAAGCAAGCTGCAGAATCGGTGGTAAAAAATGGATTGCCCGTACCCGCAGCAAAAATAACAACTTCGCCGGAATTTAAAAAGCGAATAGCGCGACGACGATCATAATGTTCAACCACGCCGCTCATGGGGATTGCCGACATCACCCGCGATGAAATACTACTGCGCTCCAACGCATCGCGCATCGCCAATGCATTCATTACCGTTGCCAACATACCCATGTGGTCACCCGTCACGCGGTCCAGACCGGCCGCACTTAACGCAGCGCCGCGAAACAGATTACCGCCGCCGATAACCAAACCGACCTGAACACCTATGCCAACCAACTGACCAATTTCCAACGCCATTTTGTCGAGTACTTTAGGGTCTATACCAAAGCCTTCCGTACCCATCAATTCCTCGCCACTCAATTTCAGCAAAATACGTTTGTACTTTTTATCTCTGGGGCTAGACATAAATGCTCTCCAATCAATGAATTACCCAAATCCTTACACTCTTAACAAAAGGCAGGGAGGGGGGCATAAAAAAATCGGGGCAGTGTACCAGAAAAAAGCCCAGCATGTGGCTGGGCTTTTTTAAGAAAATTGCAGTCTACTCAATCAATTTGTACTTTTATAATTCGGCAAGCTGGGCAATTCATCGCGAGTAATATAATGCTCATGATTGAACGCTTTATTTAAGGTAGTTGTGGTATTGGCGATACCATCGGTAAGAAATGAAGTATGCCAGGTCATAAAATAAGACCAGTTAGCAGCGTCCGCCATCACAGAGTCAGGATCAGGAATAGGACCATTTTCGTGCAATGCGATAGGACGCCCGGCACCGACTATGAGGGCCACTCTGTCATAAAGTGTTTTCAAGGAACCATGGTCCGAGACATAGGTATCCGCACCGGCAATATCAATGTAGGCATCACCCGGAAAATAAGCTGCGCTCGGTTCACCGCTATAACCCAATACCCAAATCAGATTATTGAGGCCTTTGTTGATGGTGTAGTAGTTGTACATGTAGATCCATAAACGCTTGAACTTATCAGCACCATCCATTCCCCACCAGAACCAGGTACCGGTAAACTCATGAAAAGGTCGCCACAAGATAGGAACATTTTGATCGCGCAACTTTGCCAACTCGGCAGCAACAATATCCAGATCCTTGAGCATGGCTATATTTTCTGTAGTTCCAGGAGTTAAAGCTTTATCAATATCAAAGGGTTTTTTGGAGTTATCGTAACCCTGCCCAAAGGAAGGGGAGCCCCAGTGCCAGCAAATAGTCGGTATCCCGTTATTTGTTAAATACCAATCGGCAGCACGCTGAGTGACCCCGGTAATATAAGTTGAATCCAAATGATTTAAATAATCGAGTCCTAATAAAGCAGGCGCTTTACCGGTAGCATTAAAAATAAAATTCAATTCGTGAAGTGGGCCACCTGAAGCCCAGGTAGATTCTTGCTGGCCAGTCAAGGTTTTCCTGGCATGTTGATCTTTCAAGTAATCAAATAACGCTACCGCTTCTAAAGACGGATTAGGGTTGCTGAGCTTTAATGGCTCATTAACATCTCTTGTCGAAGAAGGGCTTGAGCTGTACGATAAAAAACTGGAAGAGGTTATTACAGAGGAGCTTGCGGGTACGATTGAACTGCTGGAAATTTTCGCTGGCACACTTGCTTTGTCACCACCTCCATCTCCGCCTCCACCACAAGCAGTTAAAAAGAATCCAAATATAACGATGTATGTCAATTGAGTGATGAATCGCATAATACTCCCCGTGTGCGGAGTTTGGCCGCCCACTTAAATGTCATTATTTTATATAGTGCAGCCGAAGAAATTTACAATGTAATCGGTTACACTTCCATTATGCATATTATTACGCCAATCGTCTAGCATAAAAAAACCGCACAGACTCAATAGTCACCCTGAGTCATATGCGGTTTGATTAGTGTCGTTAAGAGACCCAATGGCTCGCACTCAACATTTTTTCAATTCGGAAATAAAACTTGTCGAACGCTCAGCTCAATGTAAAAAAACCCGTACACAACCAAGTCGTATACGGGTTTTTGCAAGCCTTTCGGCTCGGCATTACAACAAATTACGCTTTAGAAGCTTGTACCTGCGCAGCAACTTCAGCAGCAAAATCAACTACAGCTTTCTCAATACCTTCACCCACTTCGAAACGCGTGAAGCTAGTCACTGAACCACCTGCAGCTTTGGCTAATTGCGCAACAGTGACTTCCGGATTTTTTACAAACGGTTGATCGTTCAAACTGCTTTCTTTAAGAAATTTATTAATGCGACCTACCATCATTTTTTCGACGATTTCAGAAGGCTTGCCAGCCATATCTGGTTGCGCGCGAATAATTTCTTTTTCTTTTTCCACTACAGCAGCAGGCATTTGATCCGCGCTGACTACTGTTGGATTAACTGCGGCAACGTGCATAGCAATATCTTTCGCCAACTCAGCGTTACCGCCCTGAAGCTGTACGACTACGGCAATACGGTTGTTTAAATGCAAGTAACCCGCAACCACACCGCCTTCAACCAATTGCAGACGACGCACGCCGATATTTTCACCAATTTTTTGGACTAGCGCTTCACGAGCTTGTTCCAAATCACCAGACATCAATGCAGCAACATTGGTTTGTTTTGTAGCAAATGCTTTTTCTACTACGCTATTAACGAAGCTTAAGAAATTGGGTTCGCGTGCAGCGAAGTCAGTTTCAGAGTTAACTTCGGCTACAATCGCATAACTGTTATCGTCAGCCACTTTGATAGCAACTACACCATCAGCAGCGGTACGGTCAGCTTTTTTAGCGGCTTTCAAGCCAGATGCTTTGCGCAAGTTTTCAATGGCTAATTCGATGTCACCATCAGCTTCAGTCAAGGCTTTTTTACATTCCATCATGCCCAAAGCGGTACGATCGCGTAGTTCTTTTACCATAGTTGCAGAAATAGCTGTCATGGTTTTTTCCTCTATATGTGTTCAAATTGAATTTGAAAGGGGCTAACTTAAAAAAGGGGGCTAAGCCCCCTTTTCGTTAACTCGACATCACCTTAACGCTTAATTAAGGTCACTCAAGTTTGTAATCAATAATTACTCTGCAGCGGTTTCAGCAGCCGCTACATACTCATCTTTATTGGGGACAGCGGATACTGATTTAGCACCCTCCAAACAAGCATCAGCGATAGCAGAAACGTAAAGTTTAATTGCACGGATCGCGTCATCGTTGCCTGGAATAACATAGTCAACACCTTCAGGATTGCTATTGGTATCGACAATACCGATAACCGGAATACCTAACTTGTTGGCTTCTTGAATGGCAATACGCTCGTGATCAACATCAACAATAAACAACGCATCCGGCAAACCGTTGATGTTCTTGATACCACCAATAGAACGCTCAAGTTTTTCCATATCGCGAGTACGCATCAGCGCTTCTTTCTTGGTCAGCTTGGTAAAAGTACCATCTTGACTTTGCGCGGTCAGCTCAGACAAACGACGAATAGAAGCGCGGATAGTTTTATAGTTGGTCAACATACCACCTAACCAACGGTGGCTAACAAAGGGTTGGCCAGCACGTTCGGCTTGCTCTTTAATGATTTTTTGCGCAGCGCGCTTGGTGCCTACGAACAACACTTTTTTCTTTTGCGATGCCATCAAAGTAACCAAATCTAATGCTTGGTTAAATGCAGGCACAGTGTGCTCAAGGTTAATAATATGAATTTTGTTGCGGGCGCCGAAGATGTAGCGTGACATCTTGGGATTCCAGTAACGGGTTTGGTGACCAAAGTGGACACCGGCAGACAACATTTCGCGCATGCTTACAGATGGCATAATAGTATTCCTATTGATTGGGTTAGGCCTCCATACACCCCGCTCACCAACCCATCAGCTTACGCATTAAGGCACCCAGGTTTTGCTTGTCGATGTATGTGTGACGTTAGTTTGTGGCATTAATAAATTCAACGCTCACATAGCTGGCGGTTAGCTCAGCTATTGATCCCTCTTCCAAAACAATTGCCAAAACAGGCAGCCGTCAAAAAAGAGGCGCGTTTTATACCACAAATTATAATCAAGTTAAACCTTTTCCTGCTTTTAGAATCAACTAACATCAGAGCGGATAACCTGTCCAGCAGAATTGCCGACTGACTAGCTGAAACAAACAAGCTGGTCAGCTATTAGCGTGAACCTTAGTCAAACCGGATATGATCGTTTAGAATACGGCACAATTAATTGTTAAGAGCACAACCAACCCATGTCAGTCATTATCAAAACCCCCGCTGAAATCGAAAAAATGCGTGTTGCTGGCCGCATGGCTGCCGAAGTATTGGAAATGATTGGCCCGCATGTGCAAGCCGGCGTTACCACCGCCGAACTCGACAAGCTTTGCCATGATCATATAGTGAACGTACAAAAAGCCATTCCAGCATGCCTTGGTTACCGCGGCTTCCCTAAATCAATTTGTACTTCCGTTAATCAAGTGGTGTGCCATGGCATTCCTTCCGATAAAAAAGCCCTTAAAAATGGCGACATAATCAACATCGATGTAACCGTTATTTATGAAGGCTACCACGGTGATACTAGCGCTATGTACTTTGTCGGCACCCCGGTCGCTCATGCCGAACGCTTGGTAACGGTCACCCAGGAATGCATGTATAAAGCTATACAACTGGTTAAACCTGGCTGCACCTTGGGCGATATTGGCAATGTTATTCAGCAACACGCGGAAGCGAATTACTATTCCGTGGTACGCGAATATTGTGGCCACGGTATTGGTGCCGTATTTCATGAAGACCCGCAAATACTGCATTACGGCAGGCCGGGAACGGGTATGGAATTAAAAGAAGGCATGGTCTTCACCATAGAACCCATGATTAATGCCGGCAAACCACACACCAAATTAAAAAGCGATGGCTGGACAGTAGAGACAAAAGACGGTCGACTCTCCGCACAATGGGAACACACCATGGCAGTGACCAAAGATGGCGTAGAAGTGTTAACCGCACGCAGTGACGAAAAATTTTAATTTTTCATTTCTTATTAAATGTATTAGTAGCTAAATGCATGAATCATTAAACAGCCAAACGGAATAATAAATATATGTCGATATTAGCGATGCCTTATTTCGAACGGCCCTTATTTTTCTTTGATCAAAGTCGCTTCCGCCGCGCATTAAGCGAACAACCGCTAATCACTGTTTTTAAAGATGCAATCAACGCAGCCAATATGCAATTTAATTGTCGCTTTCTCGAAGGCGAAGATATCCGCACCCTGGTTTATGAGCGTGCATTATTTTTTGATTGCATGTTGCATTACGCCTGGTTTCAGTTTGAGTGGCCGGGCAGCATCAGCCTTGAAGCCGTCGGTGGCTATGGCCGCGGAGAACTGCATCCCGCATCTGATATTGATATTTTAATTCTGCATCGCCCCGATGTGCTCGACAGCTGCAAAATTAATATCGAAAAATTTCTCACATTCTTATGGGATATTCGGCTCGAAATAGGCAGCAGCGTCCGCACCGTAAAACAATGCCTGGAACTGGCGCGCAGCGACATTACCGTAGCGACCAATATTATGGAGTCGCGCACTCTGGTTGGCGATGAATCACTGCGCCACGAATTATTACAACAATCCGCTCCCAATCACATGTGGCCAGCAGATACGTTTTTTCGCGCAAAATGGGACGAACAAATTGCCCGTCATAAAAAATATAACGATACCGAATACAACCTCGAACCTAACATTAAAAATGCACCCGGTGGTCTCCGCGACATCCAAACGATTAGCTGGGTAGCCAAACGCTATTTTCAGGTGCGAACCTTAAAGCAACTGGAAGGTAAAGGTTTTTTTACCGAAGAAGAATTTTCATTACTTTACAGTGGCGAAGAATATTTATGGCGAGTGCGCTATGGTTTGCATATGGTTGCCAAACGCGCTGAAGAACGTTTGATGTTTGACTACCAAAGGGAATTGGCAAGTATATTTGGTTTTACTGACATGAAGGGCTCGCTGGCTGTAGAACAATTCATGCATAAATATTATCGCACCGTATTATCGCTGCGCGAATTGAATGATGTTTTATTGCAGTTTTTATCAGAAGCGATTTTACAAAAAGGAAAATGTAAAAACGTCGTATCGCTCAATGAACGCTTTCAATTACGCGATAATTTTATTGAGGTTACGCACACTTACGTATTCGCCGAATACCCATCCGCGCTATTGGAGATGTTTGTGCTTATGGCACAAAACCCCAACATTCTGGGTGTTCGCGCCTCTACTATTCGGCTCATGCGTGAAAGTCGTTATTTGATTGATGAAAAGTATCGTCTCCACACCAAGAACACTCAACTTTTTATCCAATTGTTGCAATACCCAGCGGGTTTGGTGGAGCAATTAAAACGCATGCTGCGCTACGGTGTACTGGGTTTATACTTGCCAGAATTTGATCAAGTGACAGGTCAAATGCAACATGACTTATTTCATATTTATACGGTTGATGCCCACACCTTAAAAGTGGTGCAAAACATGTGTAACTTTTTATTACCCGGAGCTAAAACAGAATTCCCAATTGCTGCGCATATTATGACGCACCTACCCAAATTTGATTTGCTCATTATGGCAGGGCTATATCACGACATAGGCAAAGGTCGCGGGGGCGATCATTCCACCTTGGGCGCAGTAGATGCAGAAATTTTCTGTCGCCGTCATGACGTGTCGCCGCGCGAAACACGACTTGTCTGCTGGCTGGTTGAAAAACATTTATTAATGTCCTCCGTATCGCAAAAACAAGATTTATCTGACCCCGAGGTCATTCATAACTTTGCACTTGCAGTGGGCGATCAGGTGCATCTGGATTATTTATATTGCTTAACCGTTGCTGATATTAACGGCACCAACAAGGAACTATGGAATACCTGGCGCGCCAGCCTTAT
This sequence comes from Pseudomonadota bacterium, assembly GCA_040385335.1. Classification (GTDB taxonomy): domain Bacteria; phylum Pseudomonadota; class Gammaproteobacteria; order Pseudomonadales; family Cellvibrionaceae; genus Cellvibrio. The sequence continues at coordinate 64,215 of JAZKHP010000054.1, read as the reverse complement.
GCGTCAGTTGTATTTGGAAACGAAACGCGCACTGCGCCGCGGCCTGGAAAAAAATGTCGACAAACAGGAACTCATAGAGGAAACCCAGCAAGCTGCCATACGTAAGCTAGAGCGCAAAGGAATGACTGAAGCACAAGTGATAAAAATTTGGGGCGACATGGGCGAAGATTATTTCCTCCGCGAAAGCTTCACCGATATAGTTTGGCATACCAGCGCCATGGCCGCTCATCTTGATGATTCTGCACTGGTTTTGATTAAAGAAACCACCAGCAAAGAATTAGCCGGTGCTACGCAAATTTTTATTCGCAGTAAAAATCAAAAAAATGTATTTGTCGCTGCAGTATCCGCGCTGGACAATCAAAATTTAAGTATTCAGGATGCAAAAATCTACAGTTCTAAATCTGGTTACACCATTGATACTTTTTTTGTATTGAATCAGGACGGACAACCTCTCGGTGACGATGCAGCGCTACTTAAAAAAATTCAACGTGCGTTACAAGAAGAATTACGTTTAGTTGATAACTATTCCGAAGTAGTAAGTCGCCGCACGCCGCGCCGCTTGAAATATTTTTCCATGCCCACGCGAACCTCGCTCAGTACTGATATTATTCGCGGCTGCAGTGTGCTGGAAGTTATCAGCCCCGATCGACCCGGCCTTCTTGCCAGTATCGGTCGTATATTTATGCAATTTGATATCCATTTACTCAACGCTAAAATTGCTACGCTCGGCGAGCGGGTTGAAGATATTTTCTTTATTGTCGACAGTAAAAATCAACCTATTAATGATAAAACCCTCGCTGAAAATCTGCAGCGAGAAATTTGCGAGCAACTCGACAAACGCGTCGATAAAGTATAGTCGTAGGTTGGGCTGAGTTTACGAAGCCCAACATTTTGTTAACCTTGTTGGGCTTCGTAAACTCAGCCAAGCGTGGCCCGGCCCAACCAACACATTTGATTAGCTATGAATTCTGATTTAAACAATTTACACCCTTATCCTTTTGAAAAACTCGCCGCACTTAAGGCTGCTGTTAATCCGTCAGCGGATCTTAACGATATTATGCTATCTATAGGCGAGCCAAAACACTTGCCGCCAGCATTTGTATTGGAAACCCTGGTGAATAACTTAGGTAAATTATCTAACTACCCTACCACCAAAGGCTTACCCGAATTACGTGAAGCCATTGCCGCTTGGGCAACTAAAAGATTTCAATTAAACACTGGTAGTTTTACTGCAGACAAACATGTATTACCGGTAAATGGTACTCGTGAGGCTTTATTTGCCTTCGCGCAAACAATCGTTGACCGCGCAGAAGACCCAGCAAAAAATAAACCTTTAATTCTTTCGCCGAATCCCTTTTATCAAATTTATGAAGGGGCAGCGTTACTTGCGGGCGCAGAACCTTATTTTTTAAATTGCACACCAGAAAATAATTTTATTCCCAACTTTTCTGCTGTATCAGCAAACGTATGGCAAAGGTGTCAATTATTATTTATTTGTTCGCCTGGCAACCCCACCGGCGCCGTTATGAGCACCGCGCAACTAAAAGAGTTAATTGCTCTTGCCGATAAGTATGATTTTGTTATTGCCTCCGACGAGTGTTATTCAGAACTTTATTTTGATGAAGCAAACCCACCTGCAGGTTTACTGCAAGCCTGCGCCGAATCAGGTCGCAATGATTTTGCGCGATGTGTGGTATTTCACAGCTTATCCAAACGCTCGAACTTACCTGGCTTGCGCTCTGGTTTTGTCGGTGGCGATGCGAAAATTCTCGAAAAATTTTTGCTCTATCGCACCTATCACGGTTGCGCTATGCCGGTGCCGACACAGCTGGCCAGCGTCGCCGCCTGGCAAGATGAAACTCACGTAATTGCAAACCGCGAAGCTTATCGTCAAAAATTTTCTGCGGTATTAGATATACTGGATGGTGTGTTGCCGGTAGCAAGACCTGATGCAGGTTTTTATTTATGGCCTAAAACGCCGCTTAAAGGCGAGCTGTTCGCGCAACAATTATTTGCCAAACAAAAAGTGACTGTATTACCCGGCAGCTATTTAGCACGTGAAGCCAATGGCATTAATCCCGGCGAAGATTATGTGCGCTTAGCCTTGGTTGCACCACTCGCCGAATGCATTGAAGCCGCCAAACGTATTAAGGTATTTGTACAATCTTTATGAATGTAGAAAAAAATCTAAACAAAGCTGATCGCGTAGAATTTATTTTGCAAAAATTGCAAAACCTTTACCCTGATCCGCCTATACCTCTACACCATAAAGACGCGTACACCTTATTAATTGCCGTACTATTATCGGCGCAATGTACCGATGCGCGCGTCAATCAAATAACGCCAGCGCTATGGGTGCTGGCGGACAATCCTTATGACATGGCGCAAGTTCCGGTAGAAAAAATTCAAGCAGTGATTCGCCCCTGCGGCTTATCACCACAAAAATCGAAAGCGATTTCGGTATTATCGCAAATGCTAGTCAATGAACATGGCGGCCAGATACCGCAGGACTGGGCAGCATTAGAGCGGTTACCCGGTGTGGGCCATAAAACCGCAAGTGTGGTAATGAGCCAGGCATTTAATGTGCCCGCATTTGCAGTCGATACGCATATCCATCGCCTGGCGCAGCGCTGGGGTTTAACCAACGGCAAAAATGTCGTGCAAACAGAAAAAGATTTAAAGCGATTATTTCCGATGGAATCCTGGAATGCACTGCACCTGCAAATTATTTATTACGGGCGCGAGTTCTGCTCGGCACGCAATTGTGATGGTACAGTTTGCGAAATATGTCGAACCTGTTATCCAAACCGCACAAAATCAAAAAATACTTTTAAAGCAGGCGCGGTTTTTAAGAAATAATTGTCAAACCAATTTCTAAGGCGCAGCATTTAAGACATTGTTATTAAGGCGTATGAGAATGATTATTTTATATGGCATAAAAAATTGCGACGCCGTAAAAAAGGCACGCGAGTGGTTAACAAAAAATAAAGTGAATTATCATTTTCACGACTTTCGTGCAGACGGTTTAAGTAAGGATAAAGTTAACGATTGGATTACGGAAATTGGCCTTGAGGCTTTGGTCAACAAACGCAGCACGACTTGGAAAGAATTAACTGAAGCCATAAAAAACAACTTTAACGAAAAAAATGCTGCTGCGATTATAGTCGAGCAGCCCACACTGATTAAACGCCCTTTACTCGATACTGGCACACACAAGTATCTTGGCTTTAAAGACCTTGAATATACAAAAATTTTTAATTGACCAGGCTGTGAAGCCGTAAATAAATTTGAATTACATTAATAGGAAATACTATGACCAATCTTTACAGCCTCGGTTTAGGTGTAGGCACACAAAATACAAAGGGCGAATGGCTCGAGGTTTTTTATGCGGCGCCTTTATTAAATCCAGCTTCGACGACCGCAAACGCCATTATAAAAATTGTTGGTTACCGTGAAGGTAATCAGGCAATCGCCATTACCAATGCGCAAGCCGGTGAGCTCGCCCAAGTATTAGAAGCAACAGGCGACTCAGTACAAGCAACACTTGCAAAAAAAATAATCAATAGTAAACGTCCACTAGTCGTGACCTTGCTAGCGACAGATTCGGCCCCGACATCAGTACCCGAAGGCTATTTGAAATTGCAATTACTGTCCCACCGATTAGTGAAACCACACAATACTGTGCTTACCGGAATTTTTGGCGTGCTGCCAAATGTAGCCTGGACAAATCAAGGCGCCATTGACGTCAATGAGTTAGCAGCGCGGCAATTAGAAGCCCGTTTAAATAATCAGGAATTAGAAGTATCCTGTGTGGATAAATTTCCCAAAATGACTAATTATGTTGTACCTAAAGGCGTACGCATCGCCCATACCGCACGGGTGCGTTTAGGGGCTTATATTGGCGAAGGCACTACCATTATGCATGAGGGCTTTGTGAACTTTAATGCAGGTACCGAAGGCCCGGCAATGATTGAAGGGCGCATTTCAGGCGGTGTATTTGTTGGCGCCGGTTCTGATCTCGGCGGCGGCAGCTCAACCATGGGAACCCTATCTGGCGGTGGCAATATTGTTATTTCCATTGGCAAAGAATCCTTGATTGGTGCAAATGCCGGGACCGGGATTCCCTTGGGTGACAGGTGTAAAATTGAATCAGGTTTATATATTACGGCTGGAACAAAAGTGGTTATGCTGGATGATCAGGGCACTGAAGTCAAAACACTAAAGGCACGAGAGTTAGCAGGAATTTCCGACCTGGTATTCCGTCGCAATTCCATCAGCGGCCGCGTAGAAGTTGTTACCAATAAAAGTGCGTTGCAATTAAATACTGCCCTGCACAAAAATTAATTAATTACTGAAACACGCTAAACCGCTACCAATATTATTAACTTAACATGAGATATTTATTATGGGCGCTCAATGGAAAGCGAAAGGCCGCGAAGCGGCAGCCAGTGCTAAAGGTAAAATGTTTACCAAGCTCACCAAAGAAATCATGATTGCAGCACGTAACGGCGCAGATCCATCGCTAAACCCGCGGTTACGCTTGGCTATAGTACAAGCAAAAAAAGCATCCATGACACGTGAAACTCTTGAGCGCGCCATAAAAAAAGGGGCAGGCTTAACCAATGAAGTCGTGAATTATGAAAAATTAACTTACGAAGGTTATGCCCCGCATCAGGTTCCCGTTATCGTGGAATGTTTAACCGATAATGTTAACCGCACTATTTCTAATATTCGCGGATTATTTCGCAAAGGCCAACTGGGTACGTCTGGCTCCGTGTCCTGGGATTTTGAACACGTGGGCATGATTGAAGCATCCGCTGCAACGAAAGATGCAGACCCGGAAATGGCCGCGATCGAAGCAGGCGCACAAGATTTTGAAGCGGGTGAAGACGGTGTCACTATATTTATTACTGACATGAGTGATGTAGATTTAGTGTGCAAAGCATTACCTGAATTCGGTTTCACTGTCGAATCGGCAAAACTCGGTTATCGCCCCAAAAATCCGGTTACCTTAACGGGTGAAGCTTTAGAAGAAGTTGAAAACTTTTTAGCCGCCTTTGACGAGGACGACGACGTACATGAAATCTATGTAGGTTTAGCAGGCGAATAAATTAAACGTCTCGCGGTAAACAGCGGAATAGATTTTTACCGTAAAATCTATTCCGTGGCAAACCACATGAAATTTAACCTGCTAGCGATCAATCATTATCAGGAAGTAAGTTATGTCATCAACACACTCATTACTTATTGGTTACATAACCTGGATTTTTGGTTTCATGGGCGCGCACCGGTTTTATTTTGGTAAGCCGCTGACCGGAACACTTTGGTTTTTTACCCTTGGCTTATTGGGCATAGGCTGGCTCATTGATTTAATTTTAATTCCTGGCATGGAACGTGAAGCCGAAACACGTTTTCAAGTCGGAAAATTAAATTATTCTGTCGGCTGGATCCTACTCGTATTTCTCGGTTTATTTGGCGTGCACCGTATGTACATGGACAAATGGTTAACCGGTATTCTCTACCTATTTACCTTTGGTCTTTTTGGTTTTGGCTGGCTCTACGACCTATGGACATTAAATTCACAAATTGACACCATTAATCGTATTCATCAATAACTACGCAAACTTAAATGTCTCTTAACCAAAAATTATATTAACTTCCCCTCCAAATAAAAATTTATTCTTAATTTCCACTTGAATTTTTCCCCCACTAACCGCAATTTAAGACTGTGGTTAGAGTCTCTTGCAGATCAATCACATTATTGTTTTTATTTTCTTATCGCTTCTTAGGAGGATATTTTTATGAACACAATTGATCTCTCTCCCCTGTATCGCAGTACGATTGGTTTTGATCGTTTGGGAGCTTTGTTAGATTCAGCATTACGCACAGATCAAGGATCTGGATTTCCACCCTACAATATTGAAGTAACTGGCGATGATCGCTACGCAATCACCCTGGCGGTTGCTGGCTTTGATCAAAAGGATCTCGATATTCAGGTCGAAGGCGGATTGTTAACTGTGCGCGGGAAAAAAGGTAATGGCGAGACTGAAGAACATAGGTATCTTCATCAAGGTATTGCCACCCGCAGTTTCGAGCGCAAGTTTAGCTTGGCCGATCATGTTGAAGTATCCGGAGCTCAACTCACCAACGGTTTACTCACTGTAAATCTCGTGAGAGAAATCCCGGAAACGATGAAGCCCAAGTCAATCGCGATCAATGGGAATGGAAACGTCATTCAACACAATGTTGGAAATGACAAAGCGGCGTAAGCCAACGGCGAGAGTAAGTAACTGCTCTCGCCAATTTTATTTTAATCCTGACATCACTAACTTTAAAATGTGAATTTTTATGAAATAGCATTTTGATAATTTTATTCGTTACTTTATTTTGTTATTTTCTTCCACATTATTGAGGAGAATTTCATGAACTTAGAAAAATTAAATCCCTGGAACTGGTTTAAACACGAGGACATTCCAGCTCTAATGTACCCGTTAAACGTGGCTCAAATGTCAGCCCTATGACCTCTGCAAACAATCATCCGATGCTGCAATTACAAAATGAAATCGATCAATTATTTGAGGATACATTTCGCAATTTTGGATTTCCGTCAAGGTATTTAGGAAGCTCTAATAGTGGGCGTCAGCAAATGCCGTTTCAGGCCACAGTGAATATTGGCAGCGATGAAAAAAACTATCATATTAATCTGGAAGCACCGGGCCTTACGGAAAATGATATATCGCTCGACATTAATGAGAACATACTCACCATTAGCGGTGAAAAAAAAGAAGAGAAGGAAAGCAAAGACCTAAACTATTATCGCATTGAACATACTTATGGAAGTTTTCAGCGAGTACTGGCTCTTCCTGACGACGTCGACCAGGATGGGATTAACGCTACCATGAAAAATGGAATGTTAAATATTACCGTGCCGCGGAGGGAGTCACCCACAAGCGAAACTAAACAAATCCCTATTAACACTTAAGCATTACCCAAGCTTTCGCAACCACACTGCCTGAATCAAAGCGTTTTCCATAATGCTCTTCTAACTGACCCGCAGTGGAAGAGCTGTTCTTGTTTAACCACTCGCACCAAACCTGTAGAATCGCCAACACATTTTTCAACTGATTGGAATGATTCATGACAGCATCACTTTCTCCTACCTTACAACTCGCCTGTGATCTCATCCGTTGCCGCTCGGTGACACCCGAAGATGATGGGTGTCAGGCGATGATGATTGCGCGTCTTGAAGCCATTGGCTTTAAAACAACGCGCTTACGCTTTGACGAGGTTGATAATTTTTGGGCCATTCGTAATGGTGTAGATGGAGATAGCGGAAAAATTCTAGCATTTGCAGGGCATACGGATGTAGTGCCTACCGGCCCTGAAGCCAATTGGACTAACGCACCCTTTGCGCCAAAAATTATCGATGGCATGTTACATGGTCGTGGTGCAGCAGATATGAAAGGCTCACTTGCCTGTATGGTGGTCGCCTGTGAAAATTTTGTAGCGAAAAATCCTGAGCATAAAAATCGTATCGCCTTTTTAATTACCAGCGATGAAGAGGGTCCTTCCATTAACGGCACAGTGAAGGTAGTGGAATGGTTAGAAGCACACCAAACAAAAATGACCTGGTGTATTGTTGGCGAACCTTCAAGTACGAATGAAGTAGGTGATGTTATTAAAAATGGTCGTCGCGGTTCACTGGGTGCGATTTTAAAAGTAAAAGGAATTCAAGGTCATGTCGCCTACCCTCATCTGGCCGATAACCCCATTCACGCCTTCGCACCCGCGCTCGCAGAACTCACCCGTGAGCACTGGGATAACGGCAATGAATTTTTTCCTGCTACCAGTTTTCAAGTTTCTAATATCAACGGCGGAACCGGGGCCACTAACGTTATTCCCGGCGAACTGGAAGTCGTTTTTAACTTTCGCTTTTCAACAGAATTAACTGAACAAATTTTACGCGAGCGCACTGAAGCAATTTTAAATAAACATAAAATCAACTATGAACTTAAATGGATTCTAAGCGGCCAACCTTTTTTAACGCCGCGCGGTGATTTGGTCAATGCGGTTGTCGCAGCCATTAAATCAGAAACTGGTTTAGACGCTGAGCTTTCTACTTCAGGCGGCACATCCGATGGGCGTTTTATTGCACCAACAGGAGCGCAGGTCATTGAAGTTGGCCCTATTAACGCCACCATTCATAAGGTTAACGAATGTATTAGTGCGGAAGATTTAAATAAGCTGACAAGGATTTACGAAAAAACATTGGAAAAACTATTATAAAAATATTTAATAAAAACTATGCGCAAGTTAATGGTGTTTTATAACTTGTGCAAAGTTTTTGTATATTGCATCAACTTACCGCTTTCACTTTAGTTGCAGCCCAAATCGCAATCAGGCTGATAACACAAGCAATGTACCCTACCCAATCATAATGCAAAATTTCACCATTCGATGCTTTAACCATAATGGCTCCGGAGATTAGGGCCGCGAAACCAGATCCTAAATTTTGCACCGCTGAACTAAATGCCATCACACGACCACGAAAGCGTGACTCACAAGAGGCAGTGACCAAGGCCGACGTCGGGATAAAGCGGCCGCTGATTAATACAAAAAATAATGTTGCAAAAATGAGTTGCAATGTCAGCGGAGTTTGCAAGGTTTGGGTGACTAAAAAAATCGGCACAAAGCTGGCGATAGTTATCAGCGCCAAGACTTTGGAATGTTTGTAACTATCGGTCATGCGACCAATCCAGGGCCGCGTAATCAATGTGCCCACGCCACCACAAAAATAGATATAAGGTAACTGACTATCTGTCAAACCAGTATTAGCAACCATAGTTGGCGCAAGGTAAGGAATTACCATAAAACCGGAAAACATAATTAGACAGGATGTTAAAAATGCCCACCAGTGATTACTAATACTCAGCAATTCAACATAGCTTTGAAAAAACTTTACGCGCGGCTGATTTAAATGCTCGCGCACATTGGGGATGACTTTGTAGGCAACGGCAAACACGCCCATTGAAGCAACTACCAACGCACTAAAAGGGGTTTGCCAGGTGTAATGATTAGCAATAAATAATCCTATAGGGACACCGGCAACCGTAGCCAGGGGGAAGCCAAGCATTACAACTCCCATAGCCTTACCGCGTGTACGTGGAGGGAAGATATCACCTACTATCGCAAGGGTAATCGCGCTCAATACGCCACCAAAAAAGCCCGCGATTATCCGCGCCGTTAAAAGCAGTTCATAAGTATTTGCGTAGGCGCAGGCCAGGGTTGCAATTAATAAACCGGCATAGGCAACCAAAAGTGCATGGCGCCGATCAAAACTATCGCCGAGAGAGGAAGCCAACAAAGACGAAACGCCTGCAGCAATGGAATAAGAAGACACCAATAAACCGAATTGCCCAGGCTGTATTGCAAACACTGCCATCAACTGTGATGACAAGGGCATCATTATCATAAAATCCAAAATCATCGTGAATTGCAAAGCCATTAAGGTATACAGCATGACGCGTTCACGTAACGGGGAAAGCTCAACCGACCCGGACATAAGTTTCTCGATAAATTTGTGAGCGAGCAGTTTATAGATAATGAATCAGCTATTGCTAATGATGGTTGTAATAAGATTTAATATTGCTGCCATCACGGCAATAATGTTTATTTCTTGATAGGAGGCTCTATGCCGAAGAAACAGGAAAGACGTAACGGTCATGCATTTCACCCCATTATGAAAAAAGGTGGTGTGCATGAAAAATCTGAAAAAGCGAAACGCGCTGCGGCAAAATTGCAGACCAATAAAAAAGGGAAGGAGTGGCAAGAACCTCCTTCCCTTTTTGTTTTATTGGCGGCTTAGAATTTTTATTTCCGTAGCTGGCTTTTCAAATATTTACTTAATGCAGCAGTTCTCGACACAACCCAGCTTGTGCCGCCAAATAAAACTATCAAGGACTCGATATGACCAACATACAACCTCTCGAATTCATTACGTCCAAAATTCTAGTTATTCGCGGCCAGCGAGTCATGGTCGACGCTGATCTAGCCGAACTCTAAGGGGTTCCGACAAAACGCTTGAACGAACAGGTCAAACGTAACTCCACACGGTTCCCGAATGACTTTATGTTCCAACTGAGCGCCGCAGAAAAGCAAGAGGTGGTCGCAAATTGCGACCACCTGGAGAAACTGAAATTTTCCAAAGCCCTGCCATTCGCATTTACCGAACACGGCGCCATTCAAGCCGCAAACATATTAAACTCTCCACAGGCAATTGAAGTGGGTGTGTACGTAGTACGTGCTTTTGTCCGCTTACGCCAACTACTCGCATCCAATAAGGAACTGGCGCAACGCCTGGATGAATTGGAACAACGAATTGACCGTAAACTGGAAAGCCATGATCAGGCGATTGCGGGTTTGATAAATACATTGCGACAAATGATGGTGCCACCAGAAGTTAAAAAGCGGCCGATTGGATTTATTCACTCGAAAGATGGTGAGCCGTAACTTACAAAAACAAGTTAAGTTAGCAGTTTTCCGATATTAGAAAGTCTCATACGAGCGATTTAATAGTCCAATTGAAAGCAGCTAATAAGAATGGGGTGGTCGTGACCACCTCGGTAAACTGAATTATTCCAACACCCGAATAATTTAACAATTACTTCTTCTCGATTACCACCAACCCATCAATTCCCACCGGCTTATTTACATCACCTTGCAGCAACACATTAATTTGATGAGCAGCTTCGCCAGCAGGTAATGACACAATTAATTTACCCGGCGCTTGCGATGATTTTTTGCCGAGCAGCTTTCCGTCTAACCACACTTCCGCTTTACCGGTGATACGCTGGAAGTGAATGCGCGCGGAACCATCGCTCAAATCTTTACGTGGTGTAAAGGTCGTGCGATACAAACGCCAATGACTATCTTTATCCATACCGCGATTGCCAGAGCCAGCTTTAGGAGCCTCCGCTAACATAGGTATTTGCCCCCAGCCCCAGGTATTGTTCATGTCAGCCTCAGTGACAATTTGACTGGGATCCGGGCGGGTAGCCCCGACAGGCGCAATTCGCCACTGATGCAGAAAACTAAAGGGCTCCGCTTCCGCCACGCTGGATTCTAATGGCCCCGCTTTGATAGGAATAACAACGTTCGCGGCAGTTAACCCGGGCGCACTGGCGCGTATTTTTAGATCACCCTTGCCGGCGCCTTTTTTACCCGGATAGTTACTTTGTACTATCAGCTGCGCGAGACCGTTAAATAATTGACGGGATTTACCTTTTTCATCCTCATGAGAATTGGGATCGCCATTGCCGTGGCCAATGGACTGGCCAGCGCCGCTAATATCAAAAGTAACTTGAGCATCGGCGGTGGGTACCGAACGGCCTTTGGCATCAATAGCGCGCACAGTGATAGGCATGGCATCGCGTCCGTCACCGAGCAAATTACCGCGATCAGGTACTAACTCCAAAGCGACAGCAACACCAGTGGTTTCTACACTCGCACGCGCGACTTCTTTATCCCCATTCAATCCTACAGCCTCTAGCCGACCTGCCTCAAAAGGTACGGTGAAATAATTCATGCGATAGTTATCGACAACTTGCTCGCCCAAGTCGCGACCATTCAAACGTAGCTTTACTCGCTCTACATTGGCCATCACCATCACCTTAATATCCTCACCCTCTTTGCCTGCCCAGTTCCAATGCGGGGCCAAATAAACCAGGGGACGATTCTTTATCCATTGCACGCGATGTATGTAGTAAGCCGTTTTGGCAAAGCCATTGAGATCCATAATGCCAAATACCGAACTAACCGATGGCCATTCGTTAGGTGTTGGCTCCCCACGATAATCAAATCCGGTCCAGACAAAGCCACCGGCAACATAGTCACGCGTGTCTATCGTTTGCCAGCCATCGCGATGGCTACTGCCCCAGGGAGAAAAATCTTCATCGTAACTGGCGATAAGGTTTTTACTCTTGTCGGTGGTGAATTCGCCGCGAGTCATAAAGGCGGAAGTATCTTCCGAACTAGTCAAAGGCTTGGTCGGATTAGCGGCGTGAAACCGATCGTAGCTGCTCATTTGATAATTAAAACCCACCACATCGACCGCTTGGGAAACATTGATGGGGTTGAACATACCGTGGTTCATTGCAGCAGTAACGGGGCGCGTATCGTCCAGCATTTTTACGGTAGATACCATCCGCCGCACCATTTCATAACCCACTTCGCTGCCTTGTACCGGCTCTTCGTTAAATACCGACCAAAGAATAATGCCCGGGTGATGGCGGTCGCGGCGAACCATCCATTCCAATTGCTTGATGTAATCCGGCGATGGATTGAAATTACGATTTTCATCCATCACGACAAAACCCATGCGGTCGACCATATCCAGCACTTCGGCAGCGGGCGCATTGTGGGAAAAGCGAATAGCGTTTACACCCAACTCTTTCAGGCGGCGCAGACGATATTCCCAAATAGAGTCGGGCACTGCGACACCTACCCCCGCGTGATCCTGGTGAATGCACACACCTTTCAGCTTCAGGTGTTGCTCGTTAAGAAAAAACCCTTTATCGGCATCAAAGCGAATGCTGCGAAAGCCAGTGTTTAGCGCGACTTCATCTATTTTTTTTCTACCCTGGGTCACCACCACTGCCACCCTATATAGGTTGGTTTGCTCTAGTGACCAAAGTTCGGGGGCCGTCACCGTAATAGGTAGCTGGGCAGTCGATTGGTTAAAAACAGGTACGTTGAGCGCTTGTAATTGGCTAGTCACCAGCTTTTCGTCCGGGTCAAAAAGGTTAACCGTAACAGTCACATCGGCTGCTTGTTTGCCGCTGTTATCAAGCGTAACGGCTACTGGAATTTGCCATTTATTATTCTCCAGCAAGCGTGGTGTGGCATGAACGCCATCGGTTATCACATGCACAGGATTTGTTTTTACCAGCCAGGTGTGACGATAAATACCGCCACCCTCATACCACCAACCTTCCATCGCATTGGCATCGACGCGCACTGCGATAGTGTTCTGGGCATCGCCGTAACGTAAGTAGGGGGTGATATCAATGTAACTGGCGCTGTAGCCGGACCAACTGTGTCGCACCAGGTTTCCGTTTACCCAAATGGTCGCGTTGGTAGCTATAGCATCAAACTGTAATTCAACATGGCGACCGCGATCAGTTTCCTCTACTCGTAAGTAGCGGCGGTACCAGGCAATGCCTCGCGGGCGATATCCCTGGGAATGGTTAGCCTTGGGGTCCAAGGGACCTTCTACCACCCAATCGTGAGGGAGATTAAGTTTGCGCCAGGTGGAATCATCAAACTCCAACCCCGCCGCTCCACACACGCCACCCGCTTTAGTACTGTTGTAGGCATCACAGCGGCCTTTAACTTCGGGAAGAGGAATATCACCTAAATGAAATAACCAACCTTTATCCAGCGCCAGGCGCTCGCGCCCTTGTTCAGCTTGAGATAAAGCAGCGGCCTGCGCGCAGACCGTGTGCATAAGCCCACAAACGGCTAACAGCCTAAGCCAGCCTACTGCTCGAATGACGTTTAATCTCATTGTTAACCTCGTATTGATATTGCCTAAACTGGAAAAAATTACACTCAAAATAGTTGCGATTAAATACGCAATTTGCCCACCCCCAAGATAGCGCCTCAGCTCGATAGCCTATATGATTCCGGTCCTTTGCTGCTCTCCTTTGCTGCGGCGCTACAAATAAATTCACGCTGTGCACAGATCGGCCTTATCCAATACCTTCCTCAAACTAACACGACCCTAGACATCATAAACTCACATGAAACAGGCAATCCAACGAATCGCGCATTTTATCTTCTGGCCAGTTTTTTTTATTGCGCATCTACTCACATTCAGCATATTGTCCTGGCATTTGTTAGCACAAATAGATTTCGCCTACCCGCTGGGCTATAAACTTTTAGATCTGCAACAACACATTCAAGAAAATGCACCCGAAAATCGTTTCAAACATAAATTTGAATACACAACACCACAACAGCATTGGGATTTATTTTCGCAAATCACCTCCGCCATACAGCATCACGGAAAAGGTTTGGTCGATATTAGCTACACCTTACCCAACGGCAGCAGTACACCGCTAATGCATCAAGCTGAGATTATTCATTTACAAGATGTTGCCAATTTGATTGATGTAATTTATCGGATAGGAATACTCAGCGCTATTTTGTGGCTGGCATTAATGATAACGGCCTACCGAAAACAAATTAGCTTTCCTCCTGTTAAAAAAATTCTGACAGGTTTTGTGGTGAGCATTGCCAGCATTAGCATTATTATTGTTAGCCTTGGCGCAACCGATATTTTTTACTGGCTACACACCAAAATATTTCCTGATGGCCATCAGTGGTTTTTTTACTATGAAGAATCGCTGATGACCACGCTCATGAAAGCACCGGACATTTTTGCGTTTATCGCTTTGTTGTTAATTAGCTTACTGATGACTTTATGGATAAGTTCAGTGTGGGGCATAAATAGAGTGCTTACAAATAGACAGGGCACTGGAAAGCAAAGTATTGAAAAACATAGCGCAAAAAAAATAACATTGAAAAAATCGAACAAAAAAATAAGTGGAAAAAAATAACTAAACCGCAACCAACTTACTTATTTCTTAACAGGATGGGAAAACAACACCGCACCAAACCATAGCGCAAAAACACAGTAAATCGCTGCACCAACCATAATTTCAATAGAATGGAATCCCGCTAGCAATGATTTAATAAGAGTAACCGCCACTATGACAAAATGCATAAAGTTTCCCACAGCCACTGGACGGCTATAGATACCGCCAATAAGACTGGCTCGCGCAGTCCAATTCAACATAGCAAAGCCTAAATACAAGGCTCCCAATATCTGCACCAAGAATACTTCGAAGCCTTCATCCCAGGCTTTAGCATAAGTCAGAATTTCCTTTGGCATAAAAGAAGCCGCCAAGCCAATAATAGCCATCATCAACGCACTCAGGCTCATCAATATTTTTGTTTGCATATAAGTAACTCGTTAATTTTATTTTAGTAGCGTCCTTCAACCGGGAAAAGACGCCATCGGGGATCGATGAAAATACGTTGTCAGTTCAATGGCGGCGACCTTATCTGTACCCTGAACAATTTTCAACTTAATTTGTGAACATAAAAAGCAAAAAACCTCCAGAGCAGGACTCTGAAGGTTTTTACAAATGCATTATTAAATAAAATTAACGACGAGCCGGACCCGTATCAGAGGACAACACCAGTCTGCCATCCTGAACCGGAATTTGGCGACCCGGATCATAAGACATTCTCACCGTATCTTCTTTATCTTTTAAACGATAGGTTACGTCATAACCGGTAATATCTTCCCGGGTTGAATAAACGGTACTGCAACGCTGCTCAACGGTCGTATAGGTATCTTTCTTCTGCATATTGTTCTGCACTCGGTCACCCGCATAACCACCGGCGACAGCACCGGCAACCGTGGCGACTTTCTTACCATTACCATTGCCCACTTGATGGCCTAATACACCGCCCAATATAGCTCCAACAGCTTTACCGGCAATACGGTTCTGATCTTTCACTTCGCGCTGATGAACTACCGTCTCGTCGTGACATTCCTGGCGTGGCACTTTCACCTTTTTAATGACGGGGACGGCATCGACTACTTCTGCGTAATTAGGCTCTTTTAGATACTGATAACCAGCAATCGCACCGCCGGCAGTAGCGACCCCTACACCTAATACTGTACCAATGAGCATTGATTTATTCATAATTAACCCCTCTGGCTGCAAAGCCTTTATTTACAATTAGTGCGGCAGTGTAAACATTTTGGGGCTTAACACTGCCTGAATACCGGAGCCCGTAAAGAGAATTGCGAAGTGCTTCACATACGTATTTCGTACACCGTTTGATGCTAGAGTCGCGACTTCTGAATCACATCGTAAGCCGCTTGAATTTCCTGCGAGCGCTCAGTAGCCGCTTTTATCATATCGTCCGGAAGGCCCTGGCCTATCAATTTATCGGGATGAAACTGGCTCATCAGCTTGCGGTAAGCTTTTTTAATCTCGGCATCGCTATTGGCTTTTGTAACACCTAGGGCTTGGTAGGCTAATTCCACATCATTGGCGCTAGCCTGATGATTTCCTGCAAACGAATTTTGTGCACCGATCATTTGCAATAACTGTTCAAAGGCGACCTTCGAAAAGCCTAAAGTTGCTGCAGTCTCACGCAATACCTGCGCTTCTATCTCACCCAGCCCACCATCGGCCATAGCCACATTGACCAGATAAACTAACAGCATTTGCCGCAGATTAGGACTGCGGCGGGCAACAGCCATAAATGCAGTAAGCTGCTCTTGCACGCTAAAGCCTGGCTCTGTACCGACTTTGAATAACCGAATTGCTTCGCGTCTATGCTCCGTGGTTAAGCCCATTTTTTCCATATAGATTTCAGTGAGCTTAATTTCGTTTTCAGAAATATGACCATCGGCTTTGGCAACATGTCCGAGCATGGTGAACACAGTATTAAAAAATATCGTTTGGATCCGTTCCAGTTCACCGCGCGCGATGGTCGGACGCTGCTTGCGTTGATCAATCAACAGATGCCCCAACAATGCACCAAAAATAATTCCCGGCAAGTTGCGCAACAGTAAATAACCCAACACCGCGCCAATAATTTTTCCGATCATAATAAACCTGTTTTTTTAACTTAACTGTAATGAAGATTTTGCACTTTGTGGCGAGCATTAACCCTAATCAAGCATTGTTTAATGGCTAAACCCTGGTGATGTGATGAATTTCTAACACAGCGCAAACCGGTACAATCGCCAGGATACCGCCATGCCAGATCAGGTGCGGAGTTTACACGGAGTCGATAGGATTTTTTAGCACTTTACACACTGTGATGCAAAACGAACTATTGGGCAAAACTTCTGCGCATTTTATGAACTGCATGACAACATAGAACAGCCCGCCTTGTTTCTTGCCCACTCGGGGCGGAGTGCAAAATAATGCTCATGCTCCGGCTGTTCGGCATAGGGGTTACGCAGCAATTGCAAAAGATTTTGCACTTCAGAGTAATCTCCCTGGCTGGCGTTATCGATAGCTTGTTGTGCCATGTAATTGCGCAATACGTATTTTGGATTGATGAAATTCATCCGTATTTTACGTTGCGTATCTGTTTCGCCGTAAAGAATAAAATCTTGCAGTAAACGCTCACGGTAGCTGCGCAACCACGCGGCCATTTTGTTCGCGGCTGCCGCCCCTGGCAAATGGTAATAGGCTGCTGAAATGACCGCTATGAGTTCGGCATCGCTACGCGTATCAACGAGAGCGTCGAATCGCACCTCAAAGTTCGCGAGCGAGCGATAAAAAATAGTCATATCTGTTTCAGTAATTTGTAACGCCTCATGCAGCTCACTCACCAAGACAACATCCCTTTCACTAAAATCATGTAGGCCCAACTTATTCACCATATCGCTCTGCCATTGCGCAGCATACTCAGTGCGAAAAGCTGTTAAGGCTTCTTGCAAGAGTTCTACGGAGTCAAGCAATGGATAAATCGCGTTGGCAAGTTGCGTTAAATTCCATAACGCAATGTGTGGTTGATTAATGTAACTATATCGACGGCCTTGTGCATCCGTAGTATTGGGTGTCCAATCGGGATCATAGCCTTCAAGCCAACCATAAGGTCCATAATCAATGGTTAAGCCGAGGATGGACATATTATCGGTATTCATAACACCGTGTACAAAACCAACCCGCATCCAGTGCGCGACCAATTGCGCAGTGCGTTTGCAAATTTCGGTAAACCACTGCAAATAAATTTCGCGAGTGAGTTCGCCACTGTGCTCTGATACAAGATGAGGAAAGTCAGCAGAAATGGTGAAGTTGACTAAACGCCTTAATAATTCCACATCATTGCGTGCAGCTAAAATTTCAAAATTGCCGAAGCGAGTAAAGCTTTGTGCTACACGACAAACCACCGCACCCGGTTCAAGCTGTGCATTACCGTTGTAAAACATATCCCGCCGCACTTGCTCGCCGGTCAGCACTAGACTAAGCGCGCGGGTTGTGGGAATAGCTAAATGATGCATAGCTTCACTGCATAAAAACTCGCGCACTGAAGAACGCAATACAGCAAAGCCGTCTGCCGTGCGGGAATAAGGCGTTGGGCCCGCACCTTTTAATTGCAAGGCCCAATGCTCACCTTGCGAATTTTTTATCTCTCCCAAATTAATTGCTCTACCATCACCCAACTGCCCGGCCCAATGACCGAACTGATGGCCACCATAACAACAGGCATAGGCTTGCATTCCGGGCAATAATTGATTGCCGGAAAATACTTGGGTAAAAACTTCGCTGTTTAATTCACTGTGGGCAAGCTCAAGTAAATCTGCCACTTCGCTAGCCGCGCAAACTAATTGTGGCGCACGGACGGGCGTCGGATTGACAAAAGAATAACCAGCACCTACAACCGAACGAGGATAGTTGTGGGTGATGGGATCGGCAGGTAGCTGTCGGACAAAACGATTGTCGAATTGCAATTCCGATATAAATTTTGCAGTCATCATTAAAATCTAATTAGCCAGTGATTAAGTCATTATGCACGACATAATAAACATAGCTCACTAAAATTTTGCCTCAGCGCCAATCGTTAATTGATATTTATCAATGCCGCTTTTTGCAGAAGTGGGCGTGGCTATGTCTATGTGCACAACATTGCCCACACGTATTTTTGTAGAGCTTAATCGCAATCCAAAACCAACGTCGCTCAGTAGGGGTGAGTAGGGCTGGTCCGGCAACCCCCATGCTTTACCCACATCACAAAATGCGACTACACCCACACGTAACAAGTTAAAAATGTGGAAATCAGAAAAATAACGGCGCTCGAGTGTAAAAACGTAGCGTTTTTTTCCGCGCGAATAATCTACTGGATAGCCACGCAACCCAGTTATACCACCTACAGTAAGCTCTTCATACTGCGCCAAGTCTTGCCCAACATCATAATTTACCCGGGCATACCAACGGTTCTTCTCATCTAGAAAAAAATTGTATGACATGCGCGTCGTTAATATTGTCGAATCCATGCCCGTCAGTTCCAAATGCTGACGACCATCAATCGTTACTTCGTATTCGAGGATATGGTGATCGGCAACATCGGTAATATTAATATACTCACCTTTGAAACGAACCACATCGTCGGGATTATCCATACTTTCTGGACCGTAACCCAAACGAAACGAAAAGTTTTGCCCTAATGCAATATCTTCCGGCCGCTGAATTTGATTTACATTTTTAAAAATACCAAACTTATTTTCATGGTATTGGTACTCGACCCAGGGATAGGTAATTTTATAATCCACAGGGATCCCCTGCAGGGTTTCCTCCGTGGGATAAAATTTGTGTTCTTCATTCGTAAAGCCTACCAACCAACGTTGTGTACGATCACTAGTCACACTGGTTGCTTTACCTATAAATACCTCATTCAGCAGCGTTTGATGGCGAAATTCGTTAACCACCTCGTCACGCGAACGGATCATATCCACCAGAGATATATCTTCTAACCGCATACCCGCAGCCCAAGGCGTTTCCAGAGAATAAAAAGGCCGGGAAACATTGAGTAGACTGTTGCGGCCATCACTGGTGTCTTCATACTCCGCGCGCACAGCAATTTGTTTGTTGAGGAAATAAGGATTATAAAATTCATAGCCCACACCGCTACGCTGCTCGTTTTTTGAATAACCAATACTCAGCGCGTTGCCTGTACCAAAAATATTGCCATCACTAATGCCATATCCTGATTCAGTGTCGCCCGACTTTTGGCTAAAAGAAAATTCAGGCTCCAGGACCCAAGCATCTTGCGTTACGACGAGCAGATCGACTTCATTACCACACACAGATTCTGGCAAGATATAAGCATTAGTGAAATATTTTCGCTGGCGTAAAATACGCTCTGTCTCATGTATGGCTTGTATATTTAAAGGGTCGCCAACTTTAAAAAGAAGTTGCGATTCAACAACATTCGAGTGAGTCGTAAAGTGAAGCTGATTCAAAGATCGATAGAGCCAGTTATTTTCTTTTGGGTCTTCTTCATCAAACACATCAATTGGTTTAAATGAAATACTACGAATCGTCTTGCCTTCCAGTGCTTTATAAAGATCATTGTCGATTCTTGTCGATTTAGCTACCGCAACATCGAGACGCAAACGCGAGAATTTAGTGCATTCGGGTACAATTGCAGGCTTATCGGCAAGGGCCTCAACAACTTCCGGAACAGGAGCAACCGTTGTCTCTTGACTGGGTGTAGCGATAATTTCTTTGCTATTTTCAGCCGTGTCTGGAACCGCTTCCTGTTCTACTTTAACTTCAGCTTCAGCTTTAGTTTCCGTTGGCGATTCTTGCGCAACTGCGGCAGTGGTAAATAACACAAGGCACAGGCCCAGCGAATTGATTAACAGCCATAGCTTTGTCCGTTTTATAAGCATTAAATGCAACATAGAAAGTCGTTAAAACCCCATCAAAAAAAACACAAGTACGTGATAAACAACGCGGGCAGATTATCATGCCCGGAACATTTTTATAGCAAGAGCGCTATAGCTTTCAAAAGAATGTATAAAAAGATTGTTGTCACTAATTCATTATTAAATGTGATGATGGTGATCAACCGAGTTACCTAGGCCACTATGAGAATTACCCAAGCCACCATAAATCGTCCATAGTCCGTAAATAATAATCAACAACGCTAGACTAAACCGTATTGGCCGTTGTTGTAGAAATCGCGCGATTTGCTGGGCCGCCACACCTGCCACCAACACCATAGGTAAGGTACCAAGTCCAAACGCTAACATGCTGCCAGCGGCTAACCAAGGCGCTGATTGCGCCATTGCCAGGACTAATGCTGAATAAACCAAACCGCAAGGTAACCATCCCCATATAGTTCCCAATAAAAATGCTTTGGGGAGATTGACCACTGGAAATAAATTCTTCCCTAGCGGCTGAATATAAACCCACAGATAACGCCCCAGGGATTCTAAATATGTTAGGCCACGCCACCAGTCTGCCAAATATAGACCCATCATTATTAACAAACATCCTGCCAGAACTCGCAACAGGCTACCGTTAACTGGCGCACCAAGCTGCCCGTTAAAAAGCATCTGGGTAAATATCCCCACCAACAAACCCATTAGACTATAGCTAGTAATACGGCCTACATTGTAAGCCAGCAAAATACCCCAGCGTTTGTGGGTAGCACTCGCTGGAATCGCCAGGGTGAGCGCGCCCATGATTCCGCCACACATGCCAATACAATGGCCACTGCTTATTAACCCCATAAGGAACATAGGAAGAAAAACCAGCCATTCATTCATAACTTGGGCTGTCCCTGTGGGTGTTGCTCAAATGAAACTTCTGACGCAGGAGAATTTGCTGTTGGTGTAATAGTTGAGTGAGATAAAGATATTGATTCGGATGTTTTTATTTTTTCATCATCAAACAAAATTCGATGAGCTTCTGTGTCGAGATTATCGTACTGACCATTATGAATAGCCCACCATAATATTTTTACGGCAAGCGCAATAAAAATTAAAGCAACGGGAACAAGAAAATAAAGACTTTCCATTTTGAGTTACTCAACAAATAAATCTGGAATAAAAAAATTAATCTGGATCATATGAAAATAATGTGCGCAACTTTTTATTCGCGTTTTCCGGATTGCGCTGCTCTTCATACGGGCTACATTCTACAGCTAGCGCAACTTGGTCAAACGCAGTGCATTCATCACCACGATTAATGAACTCATGGTCATACCTATGGCAGCGGCCCAAGGTGCTACATGTCCGGTGGCGGCAAGCGGCAGTGCAATAATATTGTAGGTTAACGAAAAAAATAAATTTTGTTTAATGATGCTATTAGCGCGCTCAGCAATACGAATTGCTTGGGGTAATAATAGGAGTTGATCGTTTAATAAAACCGTATCGGCGCGAGTTTGTGCCAAATCAGATGCTGCGGCCATAGCGACGGAAACATCGGCACCTGCCAATACTGGCACATCATTAATACCATCACCCACCATTAACACGCAATCGCCGCCTAATTGCGTTATGTTGAGTCGCGTTAATTTGTCTTCAGGTGTCGCCCCCGCAATATATTCTTTAATACTTAACTGCCGCGCTATAGAGGCTACTGCAGCAGACTGATCTCCACTTAACAATTCCACCGCAATCCCCATTGTTTGCAACTCTGCAACCGCTTGTTGCGCGCTGGGACGAAGCTCATCTTCCAGACTAAACCAGGCAATGGCTCCCTGATTATCACATAATAATAACCAGAGAGATTTTTCGTCCGGCACCGGTGATTCACAGTCAGGCAACTCAACGACAGGCAGTTCACAGACAGCTAAATCAAATGCAGCTACATCGTCAGATTGCACAATAATCTCTCTGGCAAAAGCGGGTGTGCCTAAACGATAAATTTTATTATCAATATAGCCTTCAACCCCTGCGCCTGGTGTGTGCCTGGCGTTGTCACCAACCATTTCATTTTTATAAATTTTAAAAGCCTTGGCAATTGGATGACTGGAATCTGCCTCCAAAGCAGCGGCGATGGCTAATACCTGGTCGCGATGCATAGTTATTTTTGTGTTAGCTTTTATAGGTTTTACATTTATAAGTTTTACATCGTTAACGCAAAAATTACCTTTCGTTAAGGTGCCGGTTTTATCAAATATAACGCGCGTAATTTTTGGCAGCATTTCGATAACATGGCCGCGCGCCACTAAAAAACCACGCTGCCGCAAATTGGCGGTGGCTGCAGAAAGGGTAGCAGGCATTGCCAATGCCAAGGCACAAGGACAAGTCACCACTAACACGGAAAGTGTGATCCACAAGGCACGACTCGCATCTTTAAACCACCAAAATATAAATACGCCAACACAGACCACCAATAACCGGCCCACAAAAAAACGTGCAACCTTATCGGCCATTATCACTTGTCGAGGTTTTTCTTCAGCAGCTTGAATGCTCAGGCGTTCGATGCCGGAAAGTTGCGTGGCGCCGCCGATGGCGGTGACCTTAATACGTAATACACTGCATTTATTCAGCGCACCAGCAATAACTTTATCGCCAGATTTTTTAAACAGCGGCAGCGCTTCGCCGGTGATAAGCGCTTCCACCACCTCGCTCTCACCGTCAATCACAACACCATCACACGGAAATGTATCTCCAGCTTTGACTAACACTAGATCGCCAAGCGCAAGTTTTTTTAAAGGGACGTTGCTTGATATTTCCTGGCCGTCTTGCTGCGTAATGCAACACGCCGTTAGTGGCATAAGCTGCGCAAGATTAGCAAAAGCTAAACGATTGCGATGCCGCGCACGCTGCTCAATGTAGCGACCGAGCAATAAGAAAAAAGTGAACATGGAAACTGATTCAAAATACACTTCACCGCCGCCAGTAACGGTCGCCCAGGCACTGGCGAGATAAGCAAGACCTATCGCCAAAGCAACCGGCACATCCATAATTAATTGTCGACTTTGGATGCTACGCCATGCTGCCTTAAAAAACGGTGCAGCCGAAAAAAATACCACTGGAGTTGCTACTAACATGCTCAACCAGCGCAAAAAATCCAGCCACACATCAACCGCGCCGGTATATATACCTACCGCCACCATCATGGTTTGCATCATGCCAAAACCAGCAACGCCCAAGCGAAACAAAGCCGTGCGATCTTGTTGTTTAATCAATGCTTGTTGTTGCTCGTCAGTTGCCGGGCGTGGTCTGTAACCAACTTCCGTTAGGGCTTGCAAGAGTTCGCTCAATTGCAGTTGTGCATGGGCCCACACAATCGAGCAACGATGGGTACTGATATTGACGCTGACAATTTTTACGGCAGAATTTTTTTTAAGATGGGTTTCAATTAGCCAGCTACAGGCCGCACAGGAAATACCTTCGAGTAATAAATTTGCCTGCGCATGATCGGTATCGTAAACCGTGACAAATTCACTTTGTACTTCTGGTAAATTATATATTTTCCAGTCGATCGTTGACTTTGCTTCAGCATCGCGCTGATGAGTCAACGCCGACGCGGTTGTTTCAGAGCGGTAGCGATAAAAACTGTCCAAACCGCCATCAATAATCGCCATTGCCACCGCCTGGCAACCGACACAACACATTGGTTGCTGCACGCCGTCAATGGTTACCGGGTAATTTGCCGTGGCAGGCACGGCTAGCCCGCAATGATAGCAATCGAGATTTTTTTTATTTTCTGGAGAGCTCACAGAGGGATGCACCAAAGCAATTATTTAATACGCGGCTGCAAAAGGGCTTCAGCATTTTTAGAAAAGTCTATGCCACCACTTAATAACCATTTTGCTTGCGTACGCTTACTTGCATCTATTTCCGGCACCAGGGACAAATACCAAAAATATTCCAAGCGCAGCGGCAATTCCCCACGGTATTCGCCCGCTACAATTTCTCGCAGGACGATATGTTGATCCCTATCTTTTTTGACTGGATGGTCCATAAATAATAATAATTGTTGCGGTAAATTTTTATTGTTTGTTACCGAAACCAGAACTTCATTGGTGGCAAGATCGAATCTTATATTCGCCGTTAAACCTAGGGCCAGCGCTTGCTCATCTTGCAGTAACACTTGATTTATCGCGCGGCCTTCTTTGTAATAGTTATCAGCCACTACATCATCGGAATAATGAAAAGCCATAGAGACAGTTATGCCACAAAGAACAATGATAAATAACAGTGGGCCTATCACCAGCCAAAACCAAACCTGGCGATACCAGGGCAACAGATGCTCAGCCGTTTGATTCATAATTAAACCTCTGACGATACTGTAGATCGAGTTTTAACTCGACAAAAAATCCTGATTAAAACTCGGCCCGGCTTCAGGTTTTTAAACTAATTTGCTGGACCAATAAAGGTAGTGCTGTGCGAAGCTTTAATATCGGGATTATCACGCGCTATTAAGGTGAAAACAATGTCATTTTTTTCGCCGGTTAACGCAGCCCGCTTAACAGCAACCCGCACTGGAACAGTAAGAATTTCGCCTTCTACCAGGGGCGGCGCTTTATAGCCTTGCACCTCAAACGGAAAATCGCCATCTACGCGAATATCATAGATGTGCTCTTGGCGATCCATATTTTCAATTTTAATGGTGTATACGTTTTGAATATTATCGTCGACTATGCGATACATTTTTGCACCGCGATCGCGTAGCACTTCAATGATGACCGGTACGCGATTGACAATGGAGTAGACAAAAAATCCAGTCATCAGCAGCAACATAAAACCGTAGGCCAGCACCCGCGGCCGCAATAGTTTGATTTTACTTTTCCCGACCGAGTTCTCAGTAGTGAAACTAATTAAACCCAACGGATAATTCATTTTCTCCATCACACTATTGCAGGCATCCACACACAAACCGCAATCAATACATTCTGCTTGCAGACCATCGCGAATATCAATATTGACCGGACACACTTGCACGCACCAGGAGCAATCTATGCAATCGCCTAAACCCTTGGCCTTATAATCTTCGTCTAGCTTACGCGGCCCACGCACTTCGCCGCGCGCTTTGTCGTAAAACACGCTTAGCGTATCCTGATCAAACATAACGGCTTGGAAGCGTGCATAGGGGCAAACATATTTACAAATTTGCTCGCGCATAAAACCGGCATTCATATAAGTTGCACCGGCAAAAAATAACACCCAGTAGGCCACACTTAAACTGACATTGAAGGTAAAAAAATTAATGATTAACGCGCGAATCGGTGTGAAATAACCAATAAAGGTTAAACCCGTGATTAATGCGATGCTAATCCATATCGTTTGTGTCGCGGCTTTACGAAAAAACTTTTCCATACTCCATGGCTGAGCGTCCAGCTTGATGCGTTTATTGCGATCCCCCTGACACACCAACTCTGCCCACATAAACATTTGCGTCCACACAGTTTGCGGACAGGTAAAACCGCACCACACACGCCCCACCATAACCGTGACGGTGAATAACAGAAATGCGGCAATAATCAGTAACCAGGCGAGATACATTCCATCCTGTGGCGAAAAAGTTATCCATAGCACATTGAATTTTCGCGTGGGCAAATCAAATAGCATGGCTGGGCGACCATCAATCACCAACCATGGCATCAGCAGATAACCCAACAACAAGGGAATACCGGTATAGCGACGCAGGCGCTGATAAAAACCGGTGATGTGCCGAACGTACACTTTGTCTTCGGCTTCATATAAATTGACGTAGCGAATTTGCGGTGCGGGCGATTGCAGCGAAGATGGTTCAAGCTTTTCGCTCACTGGGCATTTCCTCAAACATATACGGATTAACAAATAAAATCTGACAGGGATAGCACTGACTTAAATTCGTCATCCCAGCGAAGCAAAGGTGACGGTTCCCATTTAA
The DNA here is from genome assembly GCA_040385335.1 of Pseudomonadota bacterium. Taxonomy (GTDB): domain Bacteria; phylum Pseudomonadota; class Gammaproteobacteria; order Pseudomonadales; family Cellvibrionaceae; genus Cellvibrio. The sequence continues at coordinate 37,780 of JAZKHP010000054.1, read as the reverse complement.
AGCTAATAACAGAATGGAAGAAGAATTTAAGTAAGTACCGTTTACATCTGACAATAAAAATAAAATACGCCAGATGGCAAACAAGAACTGCTCACGCTAATAGCGCATTACCGAGCAGCTGCTTCTGTCGACAAGCTGTACACGTAGGCTGCAAGTAAATGTATGCGCTCAGGCTTTAACATTTGCTCATGGGCTGGCATCACACCACTGCGACCATTACGCAGCGTTTGCCGCAGCTCATTGGGTTCGCCACCGTATAACCACACGGCGTCCGTAAGGTTGGGGGCACCTAACTGTTGCAGGCCTTTACCATCACTACCATGGCAGCCAGCACAGTTACTGGAAAACACTGGTGCACCCAGTTTAGCTTTCGCTTCGTCATGTTCACGTCCGGCAAGGGACAATACAAACTCCGCGACATTCGCAATCCTGGCTTCGCCCAAGGTAGCGCTCCAGGCTGGCATCATGGCTTTACGCCCAAGCACTATGCTGTCCTTAATCTGTTCAGGGCTGCCACCGTAAAGCCAATCTTTATCGGTGAGGTTTGGATAACCCAGATTTCCGCTCCCATCGGCACCGTGGCAAAGGGCACAATTATTAAGAAACAAGCGATAGCCCATTTTCATCGCCGTAGCGTTCTCGGCTAATTCAGGAATAACCGTTTTTGCGAATTCCCCGAAAGTGGCTTCGTATTGCGCTTGCGCCTGGAATTGCTCTGCCGCTAACTGCGAAGTTGATGTCCAGGCATTGTTATCCCCTAAACTTAAGCCCTCATAAGCGCCCAATCCCGGATACACAATCAAATAACCAACAGAATAAACGATGGTGGCGATAAACATGTAAAACCACCAACGTGGCAGAGGATTGTTGTACTCCTCAATACCATCGTAAACATGGCCGGTGGTTGACACCTCGTCGGTCTTAGCTTCAGCACCTTCGCCCGTATGTGGATGACCCTCATCAACCACAGCCAGTTTGCGATTTGCCAATAACACCCACAAGATCAATAAGAGATTGGCAATGGTTAAGACAACAATCCACAAGCTCCAAAAATTACTCATAATCTATGACACCCTTTTATCATCACGACTGATGATCTCTCTGCTCATTGCCTATGTTATCTGCAGCGCTCCGGTTTGCCGATGAGCCTTCATCATCGGCAAACGGTAGCTTTGCATCTTCCTCAAAACGTTGCTTTAACCGGGGAGAAAATGCCCAGCAGCAAACACCAAAAAAGGCCACAGTGACTAACACTGTTGCAATTGCTCCCAGGGTTCCGGCGTCCATAGTTAACGCTTCTCGGTTAATAAGGTGCCCAATTGTTGCAAGTAAGCAACCAGAGCATCCATTTCGGTAATACCTTTAACTGCCTTTTCCGCACCCGCGAAATCTTCCTCGGTGTAGGGAACCCCCACCGAACCTAAAGCACGCATTTTTCCTGCCGTGTGTTTTCCATCGAGCTTGGTGTCATATAACCAGGGGAAAGCAGGCATGATTGACTCGGGCACTACACTGCGCGGATTAAATAAATGGGCTTTTTGCCAATCATCGGAATAGCGCTTTCCGACTCGGGCAAGGTCAGGGCCGGTACGCTTCGAACCCCACAAAAAAGGGTGCTCGTACACCGATTCTCCCGCAACTGAATAATGGCCATAGCGCTCTACTTCAGCGCGCAAAGGACGAATCATTTGCGTGTGGCAAACATGACAGCCTTCGCGAATATAGATATCGCGACCTTCCAGCTCCAGGGCTGGCAATGGTTTTAACCCGGCAATAGGTGTGGTTGTTTCTTTCAAGAAAAACGGCGGTACGATTTCAACCAAGGTACCAAAGCTGATCGCGACAAGGACCAGCACCGTCATCAAACCAATATTTTTTTCAACTATATTGTGACCTTTCATGCTCTCCCCTTTTAGATTATGACGGTCGCAGCCTGAGGCTGATCGCTATTATTTGCCGCAACAGCTGATGCTATTTCGTTACCCTGCTTGATGGTCCGATACATGTTGTAAGCCATTAACACCATACCCGCCAAAAAGAACACACCGCCAATCAAACGCACCAGATAACCCGCATAACTGGCTTGTGTCGACTCAATAAAACTATAAGTTAAGGTGCCATCCTGATTGAAAGCGCGCCACATCAAACCCTGCATAATGCCGTTAACCCACATGGCACAGACGTAGAGCACCGTACCAATGGTCGCCAACCAGAAATGGATGTTAATCAACCTCACGCTATACATTGCCTGACGCCAGTAGAGCAACGGCAACATATGATAGATAGCGCCAATGGAAATCATCGCCACCCAACCCAATGCTCCTGAGTGCACGTGGCCAATGGTCCAATCCGTATTGTGCGACATGGCGTTGACGGTTTTGATCGCCATCATCGGCCCTTCAAAAGTAGACATGCCATAGAAAGAGAGGGATACCACGAGAAAGCGCAAGGTAGGGTCGGTGCGCAATTTATGCCATGCGCCAGACAAAGTCATAATGCCGTTGATCATGCCGCCCCAGCTTGGCGCCAGCAAAATTAACGACATCACCATGCCTAAAGACTGCGTCCAGTCAGGCAAGGCTGAATAATGCAAATGATGGGAACCGGCCCAAATGTACATGGAAATTAACGCCCAAAAATGCACAATCGACAGCTGGTAAGAATAAACCGGACGCCCCGCCTGCTTGGGTACAAAGTAATACATCATGCCCAAAAAGCCTGCTGTTAAATAAAACCCAACAGCATTGTGACCGTACCACCACTGCACCATAGCGTCGGCAGCTCCGGCATAGGCCGAATAAGATTTCCAAAAAGTGACCGGAATGGCCGCCGAGTTCACCACATGCAATACCGCAATGGTAATGATGAAAGCACCGTAGAACCAATTGGCCACATAAATATGTGCAGTGCTGCGTTTAACAACCGTGCCAAAAAATACAATGGCATAACTTACCCACACCAGGGTGATCAGAATATCTATGGGCCATTCGAGCTCGGCATATTCTTTAGAAGAGGTGTAACCCAAGGGCAATGTAATAGCCGCTAACACAATGACCAGCTGCCAACCCCAAAAAGTGAAAGGAACTAACCAGCCACCAAACAACGTCGCCTGGCAAGTACGTTGCACCACGTAGTAGGAGGTCGCAAATAACGCACAACCGCCAAAGGCAAAAATCACGGCATTAGTATGGAGCGGGCGAAGCCGGCCGAAATGCGTGTAAGGCTGAAATAGATCATTCATTCCAGGCCACACCAGCTGCGAGGCGAGGAGCACACCAATAGCCATACCGACTATGCCCCAAACCACAGCCATAACGGTAAATTGACGCACTATATCGAAGTCGTAGACCGGCGGATTACCGGCCACAGCTTGATGAGTATTCATAGGAAATTCCCATACTTAAAGCTAAGCGTTAATAAATAATTTTGTTTGAAATGTGGTTAGGCAAGTAAATCTCAGCAACATAGTGAACGAGTAAGCAGCAAGCTAAATAAAATTTGTATTCTGCCTTAGGATCACCAGCAACTCATTGATGTTGATCAAACACAGCGAACACTCGGCAATTCAAGCGACAACACAGCCGTTAAAAACTTGCCTTGCTTACCCTGCGAATAAAGGTAAAAAAGGCAAGTCTGGTTCTTTACTCTAGCTTCATTGAAAGAGAGGAACTTTGTCTTTACGTTGGTTTTTCAAGAGGTGTCTCTCGATCACCCTGACTGTTAAAAACCAACTTACTTTCTAAGAAAAACCAACTTATTTCAGCACTCGACCTTTGTTGGCTGCAATACGCATCCGCAACGCATTTAGTTTAATAAAGCCTTCTGCGTCTTTTTGATTGTAGGCACCAGCATCATCTTCAAAGGTAGCCACTTTCTCGTCAAACAGGCTATCAGCCGAACGGCGGCCCACAACCGAAACCGCGCCTTTATAAAGTTTTACCCGTACTTCACCATTTACGTAATGTTGCGACTCATCGATCATGACTTGCATCATTTTACGTTCAGGGCTCCACCAGTAACCGTTGTAAATCATCTCGGCATACCTGGGCATTAAACTATCTTTCAAATGCGCAACTTCGCGGTCCAGAGTAATTGATTCAATGGCACGGTGCGCACGCAGCATAATGGTACCGCCAGGGGTTTCATAACAGCCGCGGGATTTCATCCCAACATAACGGTTTTCAACGATGTCCAAACGGCCTACACCATTTTCGCCGCCGACTTTATTGAGATAAGCCAGGATGGTTGCGGGCGACATGGTTTTGCCATCAACCGCAACTACATCGCCCTTGAGGTAAGTTAAATTAAGGTAGGTTGGTGCATCAGGTGCAGCTTCAGGAGCCACGCTCCAGCGCCACATGTCGTCTTCTGCTTCAGTCCAGGTATTTTCCAATACGCCGCCTTCGTAAGAAATATGAAGCAAATTCGCGTCCATAGAATATGGGGATTTTTTCTTATTTTTTGCGTAATCAACCGGGATATTGTTCTTCTCACAATAGGCCATCAAGGTCTCGCGCGAGGTCAGATCCCATTCGCGCCAGGGCGCAATTACTTTAATGCCGGGCTTCAGCGCATAAGCACCTAGCTCAAAACGCACTTGATCGTTACCTTTACCGGTTGCGCCGTGAGAGATAGCATCCGCTCCCACTTCGTTGGCAATTTCGATCAAACGCTTGGCGATTAAAGGGCGCGCAATAGAGGTGCCCAGTAAGTATTCGCCTTCATAAACAGTGTTCGCACGGAACATAGGGAACACGAAATCTCGCACGAACTCTTCACGTAAATCGTCGATATAAATTTGTTGCACACCGAGGGCCTTGGCTTTAGCGCGGGCAGGCTCAACTTCTTCACCCTGGCCAATATCAGCCGTAAAAGTGATGACTTCACAGTGATAGTTTTCTTGTAACCACTTAACAATCACTGAGGTATCCAAGCCACCCGAATAGGCGAGTACAACTTTTTTAATGGATGATGAGGCGCTTTTGCTAGTTGACATAGGACACTCCGCTGGAAAAATTCTGTGAACCTTCGCGCAGCTTAACGCCTGGCGCTGGTTGGGGCGCAGAATTGTAACCGCTCGTCACTAAAATTCCCATAAAAAAAGCGATTTGGGAATGGCTTTCCTGGCAGATAAATCATCCGCACACATAATGCTGACCATACCCAACGTAAGGGCGCTGCTTGCCGCGCCCTGGTCGCACTGGCAGGTAATTTAGGGCGCAGCAAGCAGCGCCCCTACGCGAGTACGGCATTGGAAATAGCGTTCCGAGGTGGAATAGGCGTCAGTCGTTTACCGCCACAGTTTGTTAAAGCTTAAAGGTAGATACCTTGTCGTTTAGTGTGCGGGCGTGATCTTGTAATACTTTGGCGCGAACCTCTCCGGCATGAGCTTCGTCAACAGAGTTATCCGCTACCTGCCGAATCGAGGTTACATTTTGCAGAACTTCTTTCACCACCTGGCTTTGCTCTTCGGCTGCAGTGGCAATTTGCGCGGCCATAGCGCTAATCTCGCCAACGGCAGAATTAATATTGTTAAGGGAGCGCGATGCGTTGTCCGCATTTTGCACGCTGCCGGTGGCCAGTACACGACTATCATTCATGATCGACACAGCATTTTTTGCGGTGTTTTGCAGTGAACTAATCATGGTTTGAATCTCACCGGTACTGGCATGAGTACGCTGTGATAACACGCGCACTTCGTCAGCCACCACCGCGAAACCGCGACCCTGTTCTCCCGCGCGTGCAGCTTCAATAGCGGCATTTAGCGCTAACAAGTTGGTTTGTTCGGCAATGCTTTGAATGGTGGACAGAATGCCATTAATGTCCTGCACATGGTTGTTAAGCGTAGCGATAACATTGCCCGCCTGCTCCACCTTATCTGCCAACACCACAATCGAATCGCGGGTTTTATCGACTTGCACCTTGCCCTCTTCCGCACTACTGACGGATTGATCCACGGACGACGCCGTGCGTTCAGCATGATGGGCAATTTCGTGCGTGGCATTATTCATTTCGCCCATGGCTTGAGCCACCATGCCGATTTGCTCTTGTTGCGTGCCCAGCTCTTTGACCGAGCTACTCGCACGATCGGCCATTGAACGTGCGTTAACTTGTAATTCACTGGCCTGGAGACGGATGTTTTCCACCAGGCTGTGCATGTGGTCGACAAATAAATTGAAATTTGCGGCCAGTTTGCCCACCTCATCGCCTGAAGAAACCGGCAGACGACGCGACAAATCGCCACCACCTGAGGCAATATCCGAAAGCGACTGCGAAACATTGTGCAAGGGTCGCAGTAACCGGCCGTTAAACCAGTTGATAAAAATAATTGTCGCAAATAACAGCAACAAAATAACCACCATCTGGCTCATCAGCGTCTGGTGTACCGGGTCCACCAGCAACTTGCGATCCAGTAACATCACCAACATTAAGGTTGAGTTGGGAATGACTGACACGAACACCTGATGGGTTTTGCCATTGATTTTTACTAAATGCAATTCTTCATTACTGCCCATCAATTTATTGATATACGAAGTGGTAAATTCTTTAGCAACATCCGTGAGAGGCTTATTCAGTAATTTTTCATCGGCATGCGCAAACACCGTACCTTTTTGCGTGGCGATAAACATATATCCTTCGCCCGGTAATTCAATATCGCGCAGCTGTTGCACAATATTGTCGATGTTCACATCAATACCCAAAACTCCCTTCACCGAAGCATCACTATTAAGTACTGCACGGCCCAACGAAACCACAAACTTACCGGTTGCCGAGGCGACCGAAGGGTTATCCATAAAAGTTTCATGCTGATTCTCCAGCGCATGAATATACCAACCCCACTTGCGCGGATCATCATTGCCAGGAGCCATTACCAATTTATTCGCATTCACTAAATTACCATCAGCAAATGCCAGAAATACATTGTCGACATCTGCCGCTATACGCAACTGCACCAAGTGAGCGTTATAACTTGCATCGTCTGAAGTGGCCGGAAAACTTTCCAATGATTTTCCTTTCAGCGCAAACCAATCACCGACATATTTACTAAATGTGTTGGATATTCCGCCAATTTGCCGCGCAATACTGATCTCCATCGCCTTCATTGCCGAAGTGTAGGAGAGAAGTGCCACCGCACAACCCACCAGCAATAATGAAAATGCAACAGAGGCACTGATTTTTTTTCTTAACGACCATTGCGCAAACATTTTGTCCCCAATGAAATCCAGCCAAATAAGTAGTGAGATATTTGTTAATACTTATTTATAGCTCAACCTCAACAAAAAGCACGAATAACAAAACAGCAACTAAAATAGGCGGTTAAAAAATTAATTAGCGACACACCGCGATTAAGCTATGGGCGTAAGACTGCAAATTCTCTAATAGTTGTTTTTGCTGATCAGTTACTGTGCCTTCAGCCAGGATAGCTGCCACGCGCGCGTTTAATTCATCAACCACCAAACTCGCGCCTGCCGCTACATCCGTTAGTCGCAAATGACAAAAAGCAAGCCAGCGTTGACGCTCGGCGTCGGTTAATGAGTGTGGAAAATTGCGTGCACGGTAACGAAATAATAATTCCGTAAGGCGCTGATCCTGAAAAATATAAGCATTTTTTGCCAAGTCATCCGGCGCTGCACGACGCACTTGCAGCATCATTTTTTTATCCTGCTCGTTAAAAAAACCGTTATAGAGCATTTGCTCCGGGTCGGTTTTTTCACTGAAGCTATGTTCGCTATAGAGCTTATAAAGTGTTTGTTGCAGTTGCGCTTGCTGTGTCACTGTCAAATTTTTTAATAATTGCCAATGCTTTTCACAACCAGCTTTATCAATGTGCAAACGTTCAGCAGTTGCATTATCCAGCATGTTTAACGGAAGCAGCATAGGGGTTTTATTGAGATGAATTTCTTTCAGTGGCAATCGGACCAAACCATCAGGTAAGTCAGCGGTTCGCGCAAACAAACGCAAACGCAATTCGTCGATTGATAAGTCGAGTAAATCCCGGGGACTCACACTCAGGTTGTAGGCAATCACTGAATTTTTATTACTCGGATGAATCGCTAAAGGCAACACCAGTGCAGCATTACCCTGCTCACTGGGAAATCGCGATGAGATATGGAGCAGCGGTTTATGCTGGGCAATGTCAATTAAGCTTGCGGTAAAGCGTTTATCGCGCAAACGATAGGCATAATCGTAAAGTTTTGGCTGTTTCGTTTTAATGAGTTTTGCAATAGCGATAGTGGCATACACATCCGATAAAGCATCGTGTGCAGCCTCGTGCTTAAGATGATTGGCTTTGGTCAGCATTTCTAACTTAAAACAGGGTTTGCCATCATCATAGTTTGGCCATTCAATTCCTTCAGGGCGAAGGGCACGGGTCATGCGTACCATGTCGATGATGTCCCAGCGCGAATTACCGTTGCGCCATTCGCGTTCATAGGGATCATAAAAGTTACGGTAAAGCGCGTAACGCGTCACTTCATCGTCAAAACGAATCGAGTTATAACCTACGCCGCAAGTGCCCGGAGCACCCAGCTCGGCAATAATTTTCGCGATGAATTCTACTTCAGAAAGTCCCTCCGCCAACACGAACTGCGGTGATAAACCGGTTATCAGACAGGCTTCCGGTTTAGGCAACAAATCTGGCGCCGGGCGGCAGTAGAGCATAAGTGGCTCGCCGATAATATTGAGGTCTTCATCCGTGCGAATACCGGCAAATTGCGAAGGGCGATCCTGCGCTGGGACTTCGCCCCAGGTTTCGTAATCATGCCAGTAAAGTGTATTCTGTGGCTCGGTTTTCATGGTCGAGTTCCTGTCCAAAAGTTAAGCAATCGTAACGCCAACTGCCATTTAACAAAGGTGCAATCTAACACCTGTAAACCACTTTCCCCTATACTGCCGCCCTGGAAATGAAATCAAATTTAATCCGTGGGAGACTCACCATGAGCGATTTAGAAAGTCTGTTTGCCAAAAACGTAAAATGGGCAAACGATATTAAAACCCAAAATCCAGAATATTTCTCCAATCTGGCCAAACAACAAGCACCGGAATACTTGTGGATCGGCTGCTCCGATAGCCGTGTGCCCGCCAACCAAATTGTCGACCTGGCCCCAGGCGAATTATTTGTGCATCGCAATGTCGCTAACATGGTTATTCACACCGACCTCAATTGCATGACCGTGCTCAACTACGCCGTAGAAATTTTAAAAGTAAAGCATGTCATGGTAACCGGCCACTATGGTTGCGGTGGTGTAAAAGCGGCACTGGAAAATCGCAAATTCGGTTTAATTGATTACTGGCTACGCAATATTCGCGATGTCTATTTCAACAACAAAGCTGTTATGGACGAGCTAACCGATGTAAACGAGCGCCTTAATCGTCTGTGCGAATTAAACGTTTTGCAACAAGTTGATAATATTGCCCACAGCAACATCGTCCAAAATGCCTGGGCGCGGGGTCAGGAGCTCAGTATTCACGGCTGGATTTATGATATTCATGATGGGATCCTACACAAGCTTCGCACCCCTATTGATAACGTTACGCAAATTTCGGAACAATACCGTCTGTATTAATTCAGCAGTACCGACGGGAATGATGTTTACTTAAGGGAAGCCTTCCACTCTCTTAAGGATGACTGACTTTAAATCGGAATCGTCATCTTCAGCTTGATCCCCCACAATTGGGGGCAGCTAGCTGAGGAGGGCGTGTCATTCAGTACTGACAGTACTTACTTGAAGGTGCTGCAGGCACCATCTTCAAACAACCCAGGGTACTAACCTAAAACCTGGCAACTTAACCGCACAAGCTTAACTGCACCGCTCAAACCTTGGTCTATACTTCAAAAATTCCCTATAAGCCAAGACTAATTCCATGCTGCTAACCACGCACCCCATTGGGCTCGATGTACCCGAAACCACCATGGAGGAAAAACAGGTACATTCACTATTTAGCAGCACTCCATTGTCCCTATTCGTTTCGATTTTGCTTGGCTTAACGCTCAGTGCATCGCACTGGAATATCATTGGTCATGCCGAATTAATGCTGTGGAATAGCATTATGCTTTTCGCCATTTGTTTTCGTACCGTTTGTTGGTACTTATGGCGGAACCACAATCAAGCTATTGAGATAACTCACTGGTTATTTATTTTTCGTGGCAGCATTTGGCTTTCCGGTGCCGCATGGGGCTGCAGTGCATTTTTCATGCTTGCTCATTACAACACCACTTATCAAGTGCTGCTCTCTTTCACTATCGCAGGTGTAGCTAGCGGCTCATTAACGACATTGGCCATCGACAAACTTTCCGCACTTGGTTTCACTGTGTTAACAATTACTCCACTGACCATAAGTTTATTTATGGAGCATGGGTCCATCGCCTTTCCCTTGGGCATAATGTCAACGCTTTACATTATTTTTGTATTATCCGCAGCCACCAGAGCGCGTCACAACCTAATCGATCAACACAATAAAAATACTCGTTTAATCGCATGGGGCAAAGAACGGAGCAGACTCCAAAAACTCAGTAAATCCATCAGTGATGCACAAGCTAAATTTATTAAAGAGTCAGATACAACCACTATTTTCCCACAGTTATTAGCCGATATATTGGATTTAACGGAGAGTAAATTTGGTTTTATTGGCGAAGTTTTTTTTATCAAAGACAACCAGCCCGAACTTAGGATGCATAGTCTAAGCAGTATTGGCGAAGATGAACAATTCAATCTCTTTTATCAAAAATATGCTCGCGAAAAAACTGTCCTGACGGATATGAATAACCTTCTCGGTGCAGCCATATTAAAAGGCAAGAGTGTCATCAGCAATAATACCCTCAAAGATATGCGTGGCAGTGCCATGCCCGGCGATTATCCATTACTTTTCACGTTTGTAGCGATTCCAATTTTTAACGGTACCACTCAGGTAGCCGTTTTAAGTATTGCCAACAAAGCAGCAGGTTACGACGACGACGTGGTAGATTTTTTAAAACCAGTCATTAACACTGTTGCACAATTTATTGAAGTCATTCGCCATAATCGGCAACAAAAATTGTATGAAGAAAAGATAGTCAACAATACAAAACACACTAAAGCCATATTGGATGATGTGTTTGATGCAATTATTACGATTAATAAATTTGGCAAAATACAGTCCTTCAATCACGCCGCAGAAACTATTTTTGGCTATCAGGAAAAAGACATCATTAATACCAATATTAATCGTCTTATTCCTGAACCGTCGAGTTCGAAACAAGGCAACAAGGCCCCCACTAATCAAGCTCTAACGCACACTTATATCGTTGGCGCAGGACAGGAATTGGCAGGTCTAAGGCGCAATGGCAAAGCATTTCCCATAGAACTTTCTATCTCCGAATTACTAATCGACAACGAACCTATTTATATCGGCGTAGTGCGCGATATCAGTGAACGCAAGCGCAGTGAAGAATTAAAAAATCAATTTATTGCTACAGTGACCCACGAACTATGCACGCCCTTAACATCGATTTCCGGCGCGCTGGGAATATTAAATAGCGGGTCACTTGGTCGACACACAGAACTACAACAAAAATTAATTAATATTGCGATCAACAATAGCCTACGCTTGCAAAAGTTGATTAATGATTTATTGGATATGGATAAGCTGTTAAGCAACAGAATTGACTTGCAAATCGTCCCGATGTGCATTCAGGAGGCCGTCACCAAAGCAATAGAAAGCAACCAGACTCAGGCTGATAAATATCACATAAAATTAAAACTTATAAGCAATCAGCCTGCGACTCAAGTCTTTGGCGATAGCTATCGCATACAACAAGTGTGTAACAACTTACTTTCAAACGCGGTAAAATTTTCACCTCCGCATAGCACCGTAGAAATTGAAACGAGTATCAGTGGCAGATTCGCAAAAGTAACTATTACCGATCACGGTAGCGGTATTCCCGAAGATTTTAAAACACGAATATTTCAACGCTTTTCCCAAGCAGACAGTTCTGACACACGTATCAATGGCGGAAGCGGCCTGGGTTTAGCTATTAGTAAGGAATTAATCCAGCGGATGAGCGGAAACATTGGCTTCATCTCAAACAAAGAAGATGGTAGTAGCTTTTATTTTGAGTTACCGCTAGCAGTTAATCAGAGCTAGGACTCTACGACCATGACCACAGAAAAAAATACTTTTGAACAGAAACTCGCCACATTAAAAGCGGAGTACAGGTTACAGATACCGAAAAAAATAGCCGATATTAGCGAGGACTGGAACAAACTTATTGAACAATGGGCGACAGAAACATTCACAACCCTCTACCGCAATGTTCACAGTTTAATTGGGACCAGTGGAACTTTCGGTTTTAGCGAACTCAGTAAAGCAGCACGCGTTCTCGAAATAGCGTTAAAGCCTTTGCTGCAAACAACAGCTGAAACCCCCACAGACGATAAAGAATTAGTTAGCGTGATAAATTTAAATATTTATCAGCTAAAGACTCTTCTCGAAACAATTCAACGTGCTGACACTCACAGCAACGATGCAAATGACACCGCGAAACTGCGCGAGCAGCTATCCGTATACAATGACGCAGAAATAACCACCAACAATATTCTTATTTATTATCTGGATGATGAGTTAACCATACCAAGCCTGCTAGTGAATCAACTCTCAAGTTACGGATTTAAGGTGGTCCATTTCCTCAGCACGCAAGATTTTCTAAACGCGCTAAAAAAAGAAAAGCCTAGCCTGGCATTGCTTGATTTAATATTGCCGGATGCCAATGAAGCCTACCTGTTTCTCCAGGCAAAAATAATGTCTAGCGCCGGGGTAAAAGTCATCTTCTTGTCCGGCAAAGATGACATTCAGAGTCGCCTTGCCGGTGTTCGTGCGGGTGCGCAAGCCTACCTCAGCAAAACCACTGATGTCCCTACCTTAGTGGAAATTATTCGCAGAACCTTACGCCTGCGCGTGACTAAACCAGCGCGGGTTTTGCTCGTTGATGACCAGGATTCAGTAGCGCAATTTTACAGCAATATCCTTATTCAAGCCGGGATAAATACCACCGTAACCACAAACCCTTTTACTATATTAACGCTCATGCAAGATTGTCTTCCTGATTTATTATTGCTTGACTTTAACATGCCCGATATCAGCGGTGATGAATTGGGGGCAGTGATTCGTCAACATGAACAATACCAATCTATTCCCATGCTATTTTTATCTGCAGAAGTGAATGCTGAACGAAAAACATCTTTATTAGAAATTGGCTCTGACGACTTGCTACTAAAAGGAATGCCACCAGAAGAGTTAGTGCGTCAAGTCAAAAGCCGGATATCCCGAGCCAAAATATTAAGTACTATGATGTATCAAGACAGCCTCACCGGGCTACTAAACCATGCGCAAATTCAATTGGCGGCGGAGCGTGTATTTAGCAACTGCAAACGTCAAAAAACCATTTCTTGTATTGCCATGATTGACATTGATAACTTTAAAAAGGTTAACGACAATTACGGGCATCTAACCGGTGACAGAGTGATTAAAGCACTCGCAAATTTATTGGAGCAACGCTTTCGTACAACCGATTATATAGGTCGCTTTGGCGGCGAAGAGTTTATGCTGGTACTGCCTGACATCAATATCAATGAAGCCGCAACTTTGCTAAATAATTTACGCAAAGCTTTTGCAGCGATTGAGTTTAACGAAGCCGCCAGTAAATTTACCGCCACTTTTAGTGCAGGTGTTGCCGAAAGCTCGGGTATGAATAATTTTATGAAGCAAATTAAATGCGCGGATGAAGCAATGTACCGAGCGAAAACCCGCGGCCGCAACCTGGTGTGTGCAAATTTAAAGGGCGAAGTACAGTGATTACACTCTATTGCCACCTCCCAGCGCTTTAATTTTTTCCAAAATTGCCGCGCCCATTTCATCAAGATTAACCGTTTTATCAACACCACCCACATTCACCGCTTCTTTTGGCATGCCATAAACGACACAAGATTTTTCATCTTGCGCTAAGGTATAACCACCGACGTTGCGAACATCCAGCATGCCTTTCGCACCATCTTTTCCCATACCAGTTAATAATATTGCAATAACATTTTTACCGCCGGCATTAGCAACAGACTCAAACATCACATCCACTGCAGGACGATGCCTGTGCAAGGGTTCGGCTTGCGACAATTTAACAACATAATCTGCACCATAGCGCATCACCATCAAGTGGTAATCACCTGGCGCCAAATAAGCATGGCCTGGCAAAATACGTTCACCGCCCCTAGCCTCCACAACATGTAAGCGTGTACATTTATGTAAACGCTCAGCATAGGTTTTGGTAAAGCCCGCCGGCATATGTTGCGTTATAACAATACCAGGAACCCCTGCCGGCAATTGCATTAACACCTCTTTGATTGCTTCGGTACCGCCGGTCGACGCACCTATAGCAATGATTTTTTCGGTACTCAGAATACGGCTATTGGAGGGTGCTTTCTCACCGTCAAGAATTGCAACTGCAGCTAGTCTACGTTCACACTTTTTTACCTTAACACTTGCCGCTGCATAAATTTTTTCAATAATTAATTCACTGTATTCGCGCAGTCCGTCAGCAATACCCAGCTTTGGTTTGGGAATAAAATCCACTGCACCCAGTTCGAGAGCCTGAAAGGTCGCGTCTGCACCGCGTTCCGTCAGCATGGAAATCATGATCACCGGCGTTGGCCGTGCATGCATTAACTTTTCTAAAAATACAATGCCATCCATGCCTGGCATTTCAATATCCAGTGTGATCACATCTGGATTAAATTGGTTAACCATGTCGCGTGCGATAAAAGCATCCGGTGCTGCACCCACGAATGTTAGCCCCGCATCAGAGCGAATAATTTCTGCTAACAAGCTACGTACCAGCGCTGAATCATCGACCACTAATACTTTAATTGTCATTTATATTTTTACCATTTTTATAAACACAAAAAAATTGGTGCTAAAAATTGTAGTTTAAAACAGATCCACACCACCACTTTTCGGAGCATATTTAACTCGCATACGGTATTCACTTTCACGATCCATAATGGTGGAATTGTGTACAGATTTTATTTTACGAACCATTACCTTACCGGTATCAGGAAAAAAATAAACCTTGCGGGGATACTCGCCCAACAAATCCTCAGCAACAATCGGAATGCTTTCAGTATGTAGATAGTCCAATACAAATTCTGCGTTACGTTGCCCAACATTATTGAGCACCAAACCACGCAACACATTTCCACCACCAAATATTTTTGCTTCCAGGCGATTACGATTTGCACCCAGCTTAAGCAAATGGTTTATTAAAATTTCCATGGCGTAAACGCCATACCGTGCAGACTCGGTTAATAAACCAGACTCATTACTGCCATCATTGGGCAACAAAAAATGATTCATGCCACCGGCACCTGTGTACTTATCACGCAAACAAACCGCCACACAGGAGCCTAACACCGTCACAATTAATTTATCGCCCGTAGTAACGTAATATTCTCCCGGCAATATTTTTACGGCTTCTTTGTCAAAATGACGATCGTAATAGATATTCGGAGCAAAATGCTCATTGTTTTCAAAATTCATGTGCACTTTCCTGTGACTTGGGGCGAGCTAAGGCATAGGTTGTCTTACCCACTAATTTCACCAGATGTGCGGCTTGCGTAAAACTTTCCGAATGCCCTGCAAAATATAACCCCCCCGGCGTTAATAATTTTGTCATTCTTTCCAGAAGTTTTAATTGCGTCTGTTTATCAAAATAAATCATAACATTTCGACAAAAAATAATATCAAAATGACCTTTAAGAGGCCAGTAGGCATCCAGCAAATTCAACTGCTTGAACTCGATAAGTTGACGGAGTTCAGTTCGCACTCTCGCTTTACCTGCATTAGCGCCTTTACCACGCTGAAAAAATTGTTTTTTCCGATCGAGACTCACTGACTCTAAACGCTGCGCAGTGTAAACACCTGCACTTGCATCACGGAGCACATTGCTATCAATATCGGAGGCTATTATTTCAATTGGAGGCGTATAAGTTCCATATGCTTCGGCAAGTGTCATAGCAATGGAATAAGGTTCTTCACCGGTGCTGGATGCCGCACACCATATACGTAAGTTACGATGTTGATCTGTTATGTTTTTAGCTTGGTTTTGCGCATGGTTCCGCGCATAGTCCGCTAAAGTAACAAAATGGTGCTCTTCGCGGAAAAACGCAGTAAGATTGGTCGTTAGCGCATTAATAAATTCCTCTTGTTCGGTTTCACTCTGGTTGAGATAAGTAAGATAATCTGAAAACTGTTCCAAACCCAGCGCGCGTAATCGCCGCGCCAAACGGCTGTAAACAAGTTGTTTTTTACTGTCTGATAAACTAATGCCTGCCATCTTGTACAAAATAACACGAACTTTTTCGAAGTCATTCGCACTGTAATTAAATTCTCGTTCACGGTCTGGATTTTCACTCAAGTTCAGCGCTCTCTGTATGTTAAAGCCGGTTTTCCAGGCACCAGATAAGCATGTGCATCATGGTGATCTTTTTGTAAGTAGGGGAAGCCATTGGTTACAACATGGATTCCCACTTCGCCAGCAATAAGGCAATCTCTACAGCGTTAAAATGATTCCCATTCATCATCCTTATTTTTTGGCGGAGATAATTTTCGCGCACTGCTCGATTTTATTGCTGGTTTTGCTGCAGAGTTTTGTGCGGGGAGCCGCGCTGCTTGCTTTTTATAACCACTAGCAATCTCATTCGACAAGCGGAATTGCGAAACACTCTGCGTTAATTGATCTGCCTGCGACTGCAAACTTTCCGCTGCTGCGGCCGCCTCTTCCACCAGTGCCGCATTTTGCTGGGTCATGTCATCCATTTGCGATATTGCCGTGGTCACTTCTTCAATGCCACTGGATTGTTCCGCAGATGCCGCTGCAATTTCCGACATAATGTCATTTACCCGTTTAATCGCACTCACAATTTCCTTCATGGTCTCGCCGGATTTGCCCACAAGCGTGTTACCACTTTCGATTTTTTTCACAGAATCTGAAATTAACCCTTTGATGTCTTTCGCGGCGTTAGCTGAACGCTGCGCGAGTGTGCGCACTTCAGAAGCCACTACCGCAAAACCGCGCCCCTGATCACCCGCACGCGCGGCTTCTACCGCTGCATTCAAGGCCAGAATATTAGTTTGAAAGGCGATGCCATCAATGACCCCAATAATGTCCGCAATTTTTTGTGATGATTCATTAATGGAACTCATGGTTACTACAACCTGTTGAATTAGCGAACCGCCATCCGTTGCCACAGCTGAAGCTTTTTCCGCGAGTACATTGGCTTGCTTGGCGTTGTCCGCATTTAATTTTACAGTTGACGTTAGCTCTTCCATACTCGATGCGGTTTCCTCCAGGTTGGCCGCTTGTTGTTCAGTGCGGCTCGACAAATCTGCGTTGCCCTGGGCAATTTCGCTGGATGCAGTAAATATGGTTTCCGCAGCGGTGCGAATTTCAGTCATCATTTCCGTCAAACTTTCGGTAGTCTGGTTACAATAATTTTTCAAATCACCAAAGGTACCGGCATAGTCCGCAGTAATGCGCTCCGTTAAATCACCTTTTGCCATAGCGCCTAACACACGATTCACTTCACCCAAGCCAACGTCAGAGGTTTCCATTAGCGAATTTAAACCTTCTGCCAGACTCAGGAAGAAACCGGTTTTACCCTGAGTCGGAATTCTCGCTTTGAAATTACCAGCACCGGCAGCTTTAACCACATCACTTACTTCAATTTCCACACCGACTTCCTGAGTGCGATCTATCCATTCGACTACAGAACCCAAACGAGTCCCGTCTTTGGCAAAAATGGGATTGGCAGTTAATCGCATATGTCGTCCACCGACGAGAATATTGCCAACGTAAGTGCTGGTTAAATTTTCTAATAACTTCATTTGATGTGCAGGATTTTTGTGAAAAATATCCATATTGCTGCCAATTATTTTATCGACCGAGAAATGGGGTAAGGCTTTGCGGAAGTCTGCTTCAGCAATGCGCAACATTGCATCCACTGATTTGTTCATATAAATAATAGTACGTGAATTATCTGCCAGCATCACGTTAGACGAGGTAGAGTCCAGGGCTTGCCGTATACGGGCATTTTCCTCGGCCACGTGAATAGACACTTTAATTGACTCCAGCATTGCCGCCATGGACGTAAGCAGTTGACCTACTTCATCGGTACCCGCCAGGGTAATATTGCAATTCGCATCGCCCACTGCCAATTTATTAGCTATAGAGACAGCATGCCTAAGCGGGCCCACAATCGCACGGGAAATGAAAAAGCCGAATGCTACACCCACGAACAAACCCAAACCAATAATCACTAGCATGGCATTACGACTAAAGTGGAAAAGCTCTTCAATATCTTGCGATGCTTTCTTAGCATTATCTGACTTCATTTCGCTAAGTTCAGCTAATAGCTTATCCACCACTTTTAGCTGAGGTGCAACTATTTTTAGGTTAGCTTCAAATTCCGCACTTAGCTGTCCCGCATTTTCATTGGGAATCAACACCAATATTTTTTTAGAATTAAATTCCCATTCTTCTACCGCCGCATCAAGCTTTGCAAACAGATCTTTTCCCGTTTGCGTATAAAATAGTTTCTTGGCCTCCGCCAATTCATGCTTCATGCTAGCGAAACTTGCTCGCGCCTCTTCCACACGACTTAAGCGTTCGTCTTTATTGGTTGTCAGCAGCGCGGAGCGCCAGGCTTTAGCAAAACTAAACGCTTGAATGTTAGCTTCTTTTACATGACTAACTCCCTGCAACTCAGTTTCATACATGCGTTTCGCGGCATCATTAATACTCGATATTTCACTGGTTCCAAAGATCCCGACCACGGCGCTAATAAGTGCCACCAAGACAAAGCCACCAATTAATTTTGTACTAACGTTAATATTTTCCAAGCGCATTTCTATACTCCTATAATTTTTTAGTAGCGAATTTATTTATTAGAATCAATGCAAGATTTTCACACATTGCGCTGTGTTTCACTAAACAGTCCCATCTCTTCGCTGGAAATCAATTCATTAATATCTACCAGAATAATCATTTGCTCATTGATAGTTGCAAGGCCGAGCAAATAGTGGCTGTCGAAAGACACACCAAAATCGGGCGCTGGCCGCAATTGATTTTTATTAAGGCTAACAACATCTGAAACACCGTCCACCACTATGCCGACAATCCGATTAGCAATGTGTAACACAATGACAATGGTAAATTCATCGTAGGTTGCTGCTCCTACATTAAATTTGATGCGCAAGTCAACAATCGGAACAATGTCGCCACGCAAATTAATAACGCCTTTAATAAACGGCGGTGCGTTAGCAATTTTAGTGACAGATTCATAACCGCGAATTTCTTTAACGGCAAGAATATCCAATGCGTAATTTTCATCACCGAGACTAAAGGTAAGGAACTCTTGATCTTTTTGCGTTGCAGTTGCTGATCCTGTTGATTGCTGCACAATAAATACCCCTAAAATTCTTCTTAATATTTAACATGTCCTAAAGATCCTTAAAGTGTAGTGCGACTTTTTTATATTGCTGGATTAATAAAAGTAAGAATTTTAGATTCAATGAATCATTGACCTTGCAGAGATAAATTAAGGAAGGGCAAGCAATCTATTCAAGCAATACCGAGAAAAGCTTTCTTAATATTTTTTCTTGTAAAAAGACTTGCGCTTATTTCATATGCAGAAATTTAAGACTAGAGGTTAAAATGATTCCCATTCATCATCTTGCTTTTTTGATGGCGACAACTTTTTAACGGGTACAGCGGCAATTGTTTTGCTAGCTCTTTTGGGTTTGCCAGCTGCAGCTACACGAACTACCGGCTTGCTTAAAGCCTGCGTCGTATCACGTGTTAATCTAAATGGCGCAACGAGTTGTGTGAGTTGCTCTGCCTGGACCTGTAAACTTTCGGCAGCTGCAGCGGCTTCTTCCACTAAGGCTGCGTTTTGTTGGGTCATTTCATCCATGTGTAAAACTGCGGTGGACACTTCTTCAATGCCGGTGGATTGTTCAGTCGAAGCCGCTGCAATATCTGTCATGATATCCTTGACGCGTTTAATCGCCGTCACAATTTGTTTCATGGTATCGCCGGATTTTCCCACCAGGGTATTGCCGCTTTCGATTTTTTTTACAGAATCAGAGATTAATCCTTTAATATCTTTGGCTGCATTAGCAGAACGTTGCGCCAATGTGCGCACTTCTGCTGCGACCACCGCAAAGCCCCGACCCTGATCGCCCGCGCGCGCTGCTTCCACAGCAGCATTGAGGGCAAGAATATTGGTTTGAAATGCGATGCCATCGATCACACCGATAATATCGGCAATTTTTTCCGATGATTCATTAATTGAGTTCATGGTTACCACCACTTGCTGAATCAACTCGCCGCCATCCACAGCCACAACCGCAGCGTTCCCGGCAAGCACATTAGCTTGCCGGGCATTGTCCGCATTTAATTTTACCGTCGCCGTTAACTCTTCCATACTGGAGGCGGTTTCTTCCAGGTTCGCAGCTTGTTGTTCGGTACGGCTGGATAGATCACTATTACCGATGGATATTTCATTGGCACCCATGAAAATTTCGTCAGCTGAAATTTTAATTTGCGACACAATATTTTCCATGGAGTCGACCAATTGATTGATACCCAGGCACAAAACTTCGATAATTCCGGTTTTACCTGGCATGGGAATACGATGTGTTAGATCATCATCCACCGCCGCCTTCACCGCCACTTGAATTTGGTTAACAGCTTGCTTTAGCGCATTTTCTGCATTCACTTGCGCACTAGCATCGGTTGCATATTTCACAACTTTAAACGGCTTGTTATTCGCATCCAGAATCGGATTATAACTTGCTTGAATCCATACCTCTTTGCCACCGGAACCCACTCGCTTGTATTGGCCAGCGTCATATTCACCGCGACCTAAACGCTCCCAAAACAATTTATATTCAGCCGTTTGCTGGTATGCAGAATCCACAAACATACGGTGGTGTTTACCTTGAATATCTTGCAGGTTATAGCCCATTACTTTTAAAAAGTTTTCATTCGCCGTTAAAACATTGCCACTTAAATCAAACTCAATAACGGCTTGCGATTTATTGATGGCCGCCAGCTGTCCAGTGTAATCTGTATTTCGTATTACATCTGCAGTGATATCCGTTGCATATTTCACAACTTTAAAAGGGCGATTATTCGCATCCATGATGGGGTTATAGCTGGCTTGAATCCATATTTCTTTGCCGCCATTACCAATTCGCTTATATTGCCCGGCGTCATATTCGCCTCTGCCCAGACGCTCCCAAAACATTTTGTATTCAGCCGTTCGTTGGTAGCCGGCATCGACAAACATGCGGTGATGCTTACCCTTAATATCTTGCAGGTTATAGCCAAGTGCTGTTAAAAAATTTTCGTTAGCATCCAATACCACGCCATCTAATGAAAACTCAATCACCGCTTGCGATTTATTCATGGCAGCGATCTGTCCACGCAGCACTAACAACTCTAGTTGTTCAGCGGCTGCAGCCTTACGCATTGCGCCGCTCATAAATAGTTTTTCAACAATAGTCATGGATTTATTCCTGCTTACCTAAAATAGTGAAATATTTTATTGCTTAACTAACTTTTTTCATTGCGCTTGCAGCAGCGGTAATGGATAAGGATTCCACATCTAAAATTAATGCAACGCTACCATCGCCCATAATGGTTGCTCCCGCTACGCCTTGAACCCGCTTGTAATGTTGCTCCAGGCTTTTAATAACAACCTGCTGCTGGCCTACCAAGCCATCGACAAACAATGCGAAGCGATGTTTATTCGTTTCGATCAGAACGGCAATACCTTTGTGTGGCTCAGTAAATTCTGGTTCTAATTGCATTACTTTATAAAGTGGCAAGATGGGCCAGTATTGATCGCGTACCAATAATAATTGATCATTCTCGGCCAAGGTTTTAATGTCACTGGCGGCGGGCTGCATGGATTCAATAATATTAACTAACGGAATAATAAAAATTTGCCCACCCACAGCAACACACATACCATCCACAATCGCGAGCGTGAGTGGCAGTCGAATAGTAAATACTGAGCCTTTTTCAGCAACCGATTCGATATCAATTCGCCCCCCCAAACTCGCAACATTGCGACGTACCACATCTAATCCAACCCCGCGCCCGGACACATCCGTAATTTCCTCTGCGGTTGAAAAGCCGGGTGCAAAAATAAGTTGCCAAACATCCGCATCGCTGGGGTTTTCACCTATGGCAATATTTTTTTCCCGCGCTTTCGCAATAATTTTTTCGCGTCGCAAACCGCCGCCGTCGTCGCTAATAGAAATAACAATACTTCCACCTTGTTGTGTTGCCTTTAAAATAACTGTGCCGGTGGGACTTTTACCGCAGCGCGCTCGCACTTCAGCAGATTCGATCCCGTGATCAATAGAATTACGGACCAAATGCGTTAGCGGATCTACCAATTTTTCGGTGAGGCCTTTATCCAGTTCGGTCTCGCCACCTTCAATAATCAAATCAATCGACTTCCCTAACTTTGTCGAAAGGTCACGCACCACCCGAGGAAAGCGATTGAAGATAAAAGAAACGGGCAACATGCGAATTGACATAACCGCTTCTTGAATTTCCCGCGTATTGCGTTCGAGTTCGCTGGCAATACTTTGAAATTTTTCGCCCAAGCTGCCCTCGATACTTTTCCCTACCAGGTTCAACATAGATTGCGTGATGACTAATTCACCCACCAGGTTGATAAGTTGATCAACTTTGCAAACATCCACGCGAATGGAACTGGCTTCACCCGCTAAGGTTTCTGCAACTTTCAATTTGCCAGAAGGAGCAGCTGTATGCTTGCCAGATTCTTGCCTGTCTAACAGGGCGTTAGCTTCAGGAACGATTACCGCATCCATTATTTTATCGGGTGACAATTCAATATCATCGACTTGTTCATCAGCAAAAAAACCATAACTTTCTTGTTTATTAACAACAATGGGGTCACCAAAAAAGCCATAGCCATCTTCTACTTCCAGCGCATCTTCATCGCTGAAAAAACCAAAACCCTGATTTGTTTCTTGCTGCGCAACAGCTGATTTTGCAGTCACGGTCTCGAGTTGCGCGCAAACTCTTTGCACACTATTCCAATCTATTTCAGTATCAGAACGGTAGCTATTTAAAATGCTCTTCAGCACATCGATAGAATTTAAAAAGAGATCGACCATGGGATGATCAATCGCCATTTTTCCCTGGCGAACATTGTCCAATAAACTTTCCATAATATGGGTTACCGATGCCAAAGCATCAAACCCAAAAATGCCACTCCCGCCTTTGATGGAATGCGCTGCGCGAAAGATGCAATTTAGCGCATCTTGATCTGGTGCGTCAGTATTTAGCTCCAGCAATACTTGCTCCATTTCATCCAGGTGCTCCTGGCTCTCCTCAAAAAAGACAGAGTGAAACTGCTTCATGTCGATGGACATAATTTACTTCCTGGAATTTGCAATATTTAAAGAGATATAGTCCTTTAATCAGAGCAGTGCAATTAGCCCAAAACTTTTTTAGCAACCTCTAAAAGTTTTGCCGGGTCAAAAGGTTTTACCATCCACCCTGTGGCACCGGCGGCACGACCTTGCGCTTTCATACTGTCGCTTGCCTCGGTGGTTAATACCACAACCGGTGTAGTGGCATAACTACTTAATGCG
Organism: Pseudomonadota bacterium; assembly: GCA_040385335.1. Taxonomy (GTDB): domain Bacteria; phylum Pseudomonadota; class Gammaproteobacteria; order Pseudomonadales; family Cellvibrionaceae; genus Cellvibrio. The sequence goes on along the minus strand of JAZKHP010000054.1, from coordinate 14,056 downwards.
CGCAAGGATTTGATCAATGTCAGCCCATCCATATTCGGCATATTTTGATCCGTCAACACAAAATCAAACGAGTTTTGTTTACAAAAATTCAGCGCTTCCGCACCATCTTTTGCAGCGGTAACTGTATAGTGCGCAGATTTTAAGGTGGCCTCTACCATTTGTCGTACAGACGCCGAATCATCAACAATTAATATGTGTTTGCTCATAGCTATTCTCTGTGTTTAATAATTAACGTTTACTAGATAATTTTATTTAATGATCGCGCGAATTTTATTTCCCGGAAGAAAAATCTCAACACTTTCTGATAAGGTTTCAATTAAGTGAATACCCCTACCGGAAAACTTGTGATCAGAACCAGGTGATTTCACATTTATATTGTGACCGTCACCGCTATCTTCCACTTCAATAAGCAAACGATCAGGTGCTAACTCCGAATTCCATGACATGCTTAATATTACGCAATCTGCGTCTGTTAATAACTTTGCGCGTCGTTCTCGCTCCGCAAAATAACGCATAAAACCTTCGGGTCCGTCTTTAATATCTGACGATAATTTCAGAATACCGTGATCTATAGCATTGCTTGTCATCTCCGCAACAATGGCAAATATTTTTTGGCAGAGGTACTGATCACAACCTAATTGCTGTAAAAAATTATTGCATAAAGGTGGAATGTCACATTGCTCAAGTTTTTTTCCGGTCAACTTGACCTGCCAGCTAAATGGAGTGGGCTGGCAGTCAAAAAATGAAAAACTTCCAGTGCCGAAAAAAGATTTGTTAATGTGTTTAAACACTTGCCGCGGTTCAATAACAGCCATAGCCACATCGTCACAGTATTTGTCTGTACCCGCATGTGCTCTCAGCATGGATGCCAAATTTTCCAAGAGTTTATAGGGGCTTTTTTTGACAATCGATAAAACTCTCTCGGTTGAAAACGGAGCTCCCGCAGAATTTACTTGTTCAGTTAGCCCATCACTGCAAGCAAACAAGTAACCTGTGTCTTGTAACTCAATGGTTTTTACATTTGAATCAAACTGGTCATCGTCTAATATGCCAAGTGCCATATTTTCTGATTTGAATTCATAAACAACCTGCCCATCGTTAACCCAATACACACTTGGCATGCCGCCATTCCATACACTTATTTCGCGCCGGAAGGGATTTATTTCAATCACAACAGCAGCAACAAAACGATCATCCGGCATATCAGTTAAAAGTTTCTGATTTAATTCAGATACAATTTTTTGTACATGGAAGCCTCGCGCCGCCATACTACTGAAAATATTCATCACGGGAATTATTGAGATCGCGGCCGACAAACCGTGACCTGTTGCATCCACCAACATAAAATATAAACTACCGCTGGTAGTTTTTTTTGCAACCGCCATATCACCACTGAACGCAGAAAAAGATTTTAACCATAAATCTATGCCTTCTTGTGGTGGCGAATACTGGCGCAACAAGTAATCATAGGTAAATTTTGCGACCTGTTCTTCGCGCTCGGCTTCCAGCTTAAATAATTCAAGCTCATTTTTTTGCTTATTGATAAGCTGATTCATGCCAACCGATTTAATTAACGCATTAACCTTTAATGCCAATAAGGATAAGTTAACTGGTTTGATAATATAGTCATCAACTCCACTTAAAAAACATTTCTCTAAAAATACTGGCTCTTCATTGGCGCTGATCATAATGATAGGGACTTTATGACAATAGCGATTAACAATATTTTCTTCCAACAAATCCATACCTATGCCATCGCCAAGCTGGTAGTCCAGTAAAATTAAATCAATTGAATTATTCGTCTGCAGTATCTCTTTTGCTTCCTTAATGCTATTAGCTGAGACGGTATCGAGTTCTTTAGACTCCAAAAAATTGCAAAACAAAAAATTCAACATATCGTCATCATCAATAACGAGGATACAGGATTTTTTTGGATTTATACTTGCGTTCATATAGTTAAAGAAACTCAAATAATTTATTCATATTGGCCATTTTCAAAATTTCATTGGTAGCTCCTTGCGCGCCTCTTATTTTTACCTCATTATTTTTAGCAGTCATTTTTTTTGCATCAATACCATCATGCCTAATGCCGAGCTATCAAGGTATTCAACAAGACTAAAATCCAGCACTATTTCTGTTACCGATATTTCATCCAGAAATTTGCTGTAAGCATCAGAAAATGTTCTATGGTAGTTGTAATAAAACCGGCCCGGCAGGCGAATAATTTTTTGCTCAGACATAATCGAGTCCTATCTTATTTCAATAAGCTTTTGCAGATTTGCAAGCTGTAGAATTTCTTTAGCTTGCGACTTTAAATTGATGAGGGCAATTTTTGTATTGGCGACCTTGGCCTTTTTGTGAGACATAACCAGCAAGCCAATACCTGCACTATCTATGTAATCCATGCCCATACAATCGAGGAGTATGGTCTTATCATCACTTGACACACCCGCCAAGCTTTCAGCAAAGACGGCATTGAATTGAGCACTTGCACTGTAGTCAAAACGCTTCGGCATCTTAATAATATTTGCATTACTCATTTGGCCAACCCTTCTCTATTTAATATTATTAAAACAAGTCAACCGATCCGCTAACCATTGTTGCTGCGGTCACTGGATTATTTTTACGCGCCTTAATATTTTGGTGTTTTATTAATTCTTCAGTCAGCGCTGAATCAATACTTTGTAAATTATTCGTTTCCAGAACATAGACAATGGGCTCGAGCAAACGTAATACGTCTATGTTGTGACGCATATTTTGCGAGGACATATCTTCAAACTGTAAACCGCGCATGGCTTCATGCAAAGCATTCACCAGATGTACCGAGATTTCGCTGAGATTATTTGCAATCACTTGATCGTCCCTGGCTTTTTCAATGAGCTCGGAAATCGCCTTCTCAACTTCGCGCTTAGCTTCGAGCACGTAGGTCATATCTTGCGAAGCGACCTCACCAACCTCATCCGTTAAACTACTGATCGATTTATTAATAAGACCTAACTTTGATTGGATCTCAAGGCTGAAACCTGCCGAACGATTGGAGAGCGCGCGAACCTCATCCGCTACCACTGCAAACCCTCTACCCGCCTCACCCGCACGAGCAGCTTCTATAGCAGCATTTAATGCCAGCAAATTAGTTTGCGCAGCAATTTGATCAATGTCTTTTAAGGCTTTCATCACCAGCGGCATTTGGTCAGCAATAAGATTCACTTTCTCAACTAACCCCATGGAAGCCGCACTCATTGTCACCGTAGTATCCACAAATTGATTGAGTGTTCTGGAGGTGTTCTCGGCAAACTCAGCCATGCGAATACCGATACTATTACCTTTATTGTTTGCCCCATTCTTATTAGCCGGACCGGTGTCGTAGAGTAAATTTTTTATTTCACCTTGCTGCCTGTGCAACAAGTCTTTCAATGCAGCGAAAGCGCGAGTCAAGGTTGCAATGGCATCGGCTTGAATACCAACGACTCCAGTCATGCCATTCACCGCTTCGTTAAGTGATTTGCGGATGGCTACGCCGGTCTCGATTAATATTGTGCTCATCTTTGCATCGGCAAGATTATCGCTTTTGGTAATAGCGGCTTGATCAGCAGCGCCATTTTTTAAGCTGGAAAAATAAATCATTATGGCCGTGGTAAATAAGACTCCCATCCACACATATGCGTAGCTCCCTATTAGCCAGCCTCCCATTGCAGCAATAATGATCAACATAGTGGATTTAACTGACATAGGACTATTTCCTTGCCTATTGGGTAAGCGATGTTGCTAGGATTTCTGAACGAGCAAATTTTTTGCGTTGTCGAACATCGAATGTGAGAGTTGTTTAAGCATAGCAGCCAATATTAGGAATGCCGGAAATGCCTGGTTTTTTGCGGCACATAAAAAAACCGAAGCGTTTAAACTTCGGTTTTTTTATAAATACTTGTTTGCTTATTAGCTTCTGTTTTTTCGCAGCGGCTTATTTTAAAAGCACGGCGCGCTCTTCAATTTTTGCTTGCCACAATTTCGGTCCCTCAATGTGAATTGACTCGCCGCGCGAATCTACTGCAACCGTGACTGGCATGTCTTTTACATCAAACTCATAAATTGCTTCCATTCCCAACTCGGGAAAACCAAGCACTTTGGAGGACTTAATTGCCTGTGCTACTAGATAAGCCGCACCACCCACTGCCATCAGGTAGACAGATTTGTTATCGCGAATGGCCTCTATAGCAATAGCACCACGCTCAGATTTGCCAATCATGCCAAGCAAGCCGGTTTTTTCCAGCATAGTACGGGTGAATTTATCCATGCGTGTAGCAGTCGTGGGACCGGCAGGGCCGACCACCTCATCGCGCACCGGATCTACCGGGCCTACGTAATAAATAAAGCGGCCTTTCATATCTACCGGTAATGCCTCACCTTTGGCGAGCATGTCGATCATTTTTTTATGCGCCGCATCGCGACCAGTGAGCATTTTTCCACTGAGTAAAATTGTTTCACCCGATTTCCATTCCAAGACGTCATCAGGGGTAATGGTGTCAAGATTCACCCGACGCACGTCGGCACCAATATCCCACGCAATTTCAGGCCAATCTTCAAGTGATGGTGGCGTTTGAAACGCGGGGCCACTGCCATCCAAGACAAAATGTGCGTGACGGGTGGCGGCGCAATTAGGGATGATGGCAACCGCTTTGTTCGCCGCATGCGTAGGGAAATCTTTAACTTTTACATCCAGCACCGTGGTTAATCCACCCAGACCCTGGGCACCAATGCCGAGGCGGTTCACTTTATCGTACAGCTCAATCCGTAACTGTTCGGCTCGGTTAGTTGCACCGCGCGCTTGTAATTCTTGAATATCTACCGGCTCAAGCAGCGCTTCCTTAGCGAGCAGCATGGCTTTTTCAGCAGTACCGCCAATGCCAATACCCAACATTCCTGGCGGGCACCAACCCGCACCCATTTTTGGCACCATTTCCAAAACCCAATCGACCACCGAATCAGATGGGTTAAGCATAGCGAATTTACTTTTCGCTTCGGAGCCGCCACCTTTGGCAGCCACGTGAATATCTACTGTGTTACCAGGCACAATGTTGTAGTGAATAATGGCTGGCGTATTGTCACCGGTATTTTTGCGAGTGCCATCCGGGTCGGCCAAAATCGATGCGCGCAAGACATTGTCCGGGTTCATATAGGCACGGCGGACACCTTCGTTAATCATGCCAGTAAGGGCCATATCGCCCTGCCATTGAATATCCATACCCACTGTAGCAAATACCGTCACTATGCCAGTGTCCTGGCAAATCGGGCGGTGGCCCATGGCGCACATACGCGAGTTAATTAAAATTTGCGCCATAGCGTCTTTGGCCGCTTTGTTCTCTTCGCGCTCGTAGGCTTGATGCACGGCCTGAATAAAATCGATGGGGTGGTAATAGGAAATAAATTGCAGCGCATCAGCAACGCTGTCGATAAGATCTTGTTGGCGAATTACAGTAGGCATGAGAGCAACTCTTTAAAGAGGAAGAATAGTTTCCGATGAAATTGATAGTTTGCATGTTCCCGGACGTCCTGCTCGCGCAACGGCGATCCAACTGTTGAAAACAGGAATCGCTACTACGGGGTGTGACGGCGGAGTTTTATATTATTGCGGGCCTGCGAGTGCAGACCCGACGCTATTTTTTACTTGAATCAGTTTTTAATGCCGAGCTGCTGCTTAATCAAGACTAAGTCGCGGTTGATATTGCGACGGTTATCATCAATTGCATCAATCGCTTCTTCTGCAGAATTGACGCGCGAGGCCAAGCCTTCGCTATTTTTCAATTGGCTTTGCAGAGCGGTTACGCTAGTCGCAACATCTTGTACTTTCTTACGTTGTTCTGCGAGTGACTTTTCAAATGCCTCCACGCGTGGTGGCAATTCATCAAAGGTCAACTTGTTGGCCAATACGTCTTGCTTGATTGAGCTAGCGTCATTTTTCACATTGCCTAGATCTGCTTTCAGATTATCCAAACTTTTGCTTAAGCTGCCTAGCTTGTCGGTATGTTCGGCAATCAGTTTGCGGGTGTTTTCGCGCAGATTTTTGACCTCACTGTCGACTGTCCTAATGTTGGCTTGCAAGGAACCCAGCGAGGCCGTTGATTCAGTAGAGGTAACATTCAACTGATTTTCCAATTGCGTGATACGGTCACTTGCTTTCAACAAGGCCACTTGAGCTTCGGTAAATTTCCACCCGAGAAAACCCGCACCGCCAACGCCAATCAGTGCAATCACCAAAGCAATAGCAGGTAATGGGCCTGCACTTGAGGAGGGAGCTTGAGCTGGCCGCACTTGACGCGGCTCATCATATTCCGGACGACGGTTTAAGGTTTCGTCGCGCTCATTGCCAGCGACTACAGTATTGGTATTATTACTGCCGCCGGATAACGTGGGTTCTTTGCGTTCCATTGAAAATTCACCTGGAAAATAATATATGGGAGAAATGAAAAACTTACTAAATTTTATATTGACCGAGCGTGGTTTATGGCTGCCCGCTTTTTCTATACCAGCCGGGCTTTATAGCAGCTAACACTACAAAAATGAAGCAACTAACAAGAAACTTTGCTAAAAAACACTCTTCAATTCAAAACCTTATAACACCTACATGAATTTAGGTGGTAGAGCGACGCAGGATGGCAAAGCCGAGGCATGGATTAGGATTAGCGCCTATTGGCATGTATTCACGGCATGTATTGAATTGAGCAATATTCTTTATTTCTGCCACTCACTAAGGTCAATAAAAATGCGCCTCACATAAAACCTTAAGACAAAAAAAATCAGGCCCAAAGGCCTGATTTTAACTTTGTAACAACTGCAATTACTTAGCAAAATTACCGTTTACAAATTCCCAGTTTACCAACGCCCAGAAAGCGTTCATGTAGGTTGGGCGCGCATTGCGGTAATCAATATAGTAAGCGTGTTCCCACAAATCCACAGTCAGGATTGGCGTAACAGACGCATCAGTTAAAGGAGTACCTGCATTGCTGGTGTTAACAATGGCTACTGAACCATCAGCTTTCTTCACTAACCAGGTCCAGCTTGAACCAAAGTTATTGATGGCTGAATTGGTGAACTCTTCTTTAAATTTATCAAACGAACCGAATGCTTTGTTGATTGCCTCGGCAACTGCACCCGTTGCTGCACCGCCGCCGTTAGGGCTTAAGCAGTGCCAATAAAAGGTGTGGTTCCATATTTGCGCTGCGTTGTTAAACACACCACCGGAAGAAGTTTTAATAATTTCTTCAAGGCTTTTGCCTTCAAATGCAGAACCAGGAAGCAAACCATTTAATTTATCAACATAGGTTTTATGATGCTTGCCGTGGTGATATTCCAGAGTTTCAACAGAAATGTGTGGTACCAAGGCGTCTTTCGCGTAGGGCAATGCCGGTAATTCAAAAGCCATAATCTTCTCCTAAAATATTAAATGTAGAGACGCTGCTTGCTGCGCCCCTACAATACAAATAAAAATGAAAATGGATGGTAACTGATGTAAACAAAAAAGGGCGCAAGATGTGCGCCCTTTGTTTGCGGTTGTTACATCATTCCGCCCATGCCGCCCATGCCGCCCATATCGTGACCACCGCCACCAGCAGCTGGTTTATCTTCTGGCATATCAGCAACCATTGCTTCAGTGGTAATCATCAAACCAGCGATGGAACCTGCTGCTTGCAATGCAGTACGGGTTACTTTTGCTGGATCGAGAATACCCATTTCCAACATATCGCCGTATTCACCAGTAGCAGCGTTGAAACCAAAGTTGCCAGTACCTTTCTTCACTTGATCAGCAACAACTGACGGCTCATCACCGGCGTTAGCAACGATTTGACGTAAAGGCGCTTCCATTGCACGACGTGCAATGGCAATACCTGCGTTTTGATCTTCGTTATCGCCTTTCAAGCCAACAATAGCAGCAACAGCACGCAACAATGCAGTGCCACCGCCAGGTACAACACCCTCTTCTACCGCAGCACGAGTTGCATGCAGAGCATCTTCAACGCGAGCTTTTTTCTCTTTCATTTCCATTTCGGTAGCAGCACCGACTTTAATAACCGCAACACCACCGGCTAATTTAGCAACGCGCTCTTGCAGTTTTTCACGGTCATAATCAGAAGAGGTTTCTTCGATTTGTACACGAATTTGCGCTACGCGAGTTTTGATTTCTTCGGCATTACCAGCACCATCTACCAAAGTAGTGTTTTCTTTGCTCATGGTGATACGTTTAGCAGTACCCAGGTGTTCCAAAGTTGCAGATTCAAGATCCAGGCCCACTTCTTCAGAAATAACAGTAGCGCCAGTCAATACCGCAATGTCTTGCAACATAGCTTTGCGACGGTCGCCGAAGCCAGGAGCCTTACAGGCAGCTACTTTTACGATACCGCGAATATTATTCACTACCAAAGTCGCCAAGGCTTCGCCTTCAACATCTTCAGCAACGATCATTAATGGCTTGCCAGATTTTGCAACGGCTTCAAGCACAGGCAACAATTCACGAATGTTGGAGATTTTTTTATCAACCAACAAAATGAACGGGTGCTCTTGCTCAACGCTCATGTTGTCTTGATTGTTGATGAAGTAAGGAGACAAGTAACCGCGGTCAAATTGCATACCTTCTACTATGTCCAACTCGTTGTCGAGGCTAGTGCCTTCTTCAACGGTAATAACACCTTCTTTACCTACTTTTTCCATAGCTTCGGCAATCAGGTTACCGATTGAGGTATCACTGTTGGCAGAAATGCTACCCACTTGAGAGATAGATTTGCTATCTACGCATGGTTGAGCAATAGATTTAACATGAGCAACAGCGGCAATAATTGCCTTGTCGATTCCGCGCTTTAGATCCATAGGGTTCATGCCGGCAGCAACAGCTTTCAGGCCTTCGTTAACAATGGCTTGTGCTAAAACAGTAGCAGTGGTGGTACCGTCACCAGCATCATCAGAAGCGCGTGATGCAACTTCTTTGAGCATTTGTGCGCCCATGTTTTCAAACTTATCTTTCAGATTGATTTCTTTGGCTACAGAAACGCCGTCTTTAGTTACGGTTGGCGCGCCGTAAGATTTTTCCAATACTACGTTGCGGCCTTTTGGGCCTAGCGTTGCTTTAACAGCATCTGCCAAAATATTCACACCGGCCAACATACGTTGACGTGCGTTATCACCAAATTTAACTTCTTTAGCTGACATATCTCAATTCCTTCAAACTTTATTAACAGGTTAAAACCGCCTAAGGGCGATTTCACTTAAATTTTGTGGTTACTCGCTAAGCCTTAAACAAGCAAGCTATTAAACAAGTACGGCCTTAATGTCGGACTCGCTCAAAATAATGAGCTCTTCGCCGTCAATATTGATAGTGTCGCTACCAGCATATTTACCGAACACTACAACATCACCTACTTTTACATCCAATGGACGCAATTCACCACTGACTAATACGCGGCCGGAGCCCACTGCAAGCACTTCACCCTGGTTGGGTTTTTCTTTTGCCGCACCGGACAATATGATGCCACCAGCAGTTTTGGTTTCTTCTTCTTTGCGGCGAACCACAACGCGATCGTGTAACGGACGAATTTTCATAGACATGTGTCTCCTAACTAACAGTTGAACTAGCTTAATGCATGATGTAATGAGCCAGTATGATGAACAAAAAACGAACTTGGCGCGACTCAATGCGCAAACACTCAGCCGCCAAAAAGCGGTGATCTCTATTTGGGGTGTGGATTAGCGATTTCAACCAGCAAAACATAAAAATAACAAAAAAATTTACATGTTTCCCTGTACCACCAAACGCAAAAAAGCTTACTTTTTAAACAAACTCGCGAGTACAAGAACACAAAATTGGGCAATTCACTACTTTTCCCAGCATGAGTTTATTGACCTTTGCCCTATCGCAGGAACATAGGTCCGCTATTATCCATCATCCCAAAAGCCTGAATGAGTACCTGGGTAACAGTTAAATTCAAACCCACTTTAGTAAAATGTCCCATGTTTGTTGGCCCAATAACATGGCACAACATCTAACCCGAAACTTACAACTTGACTTTTTGCTGTGCCTACTCAAGTTTTTTTCACACCGAGACCAACAAGCATTCCGCTAAGATATTGATATTTTTTAAAATAACTTTCGCCTAAACAAAGGGTTTCAAACAAGTCATAAAATTATTTTGTTTTAAAAAAACAAAATATAAGATTTTTTTAACGCATGACTAAAAAATATTGATTTGCCTTCGATAATTAATTAGCAAAAAAGTATACGTAGAGCACTCGCATTCTTCCCACATTTTTATTCAGCTTGCCACTATCTGCAAACTCAGTTATTTAAGCGTCTTTTACTGATTTTCAGGCAATTGATTTCATTAATGCAGACCTTATACTCCTCCAGCCCACAATGGCTAATGCACGAATGGTTGCGGGCAAATTCATTTTGGCCTTTTTTTAAAATTAACTTTTATTCATGAACTTAAAAATCAATTTAACAATAACGAGGTTTTTATGAGGTTATTTTCAACTGCACACAATCGATTGAAAAATTCATTGCTTTGCGGAGCTTTATTTATATTTTCAACTTCAGTACAAGCTATAGTTTTTCAGGCAGAAAATTACAGCGCGTACAACGATACCACCCCAGGTAACTCCGGCGGCGCATATCATACTGATAACGTCGACATCCAGGCCACTTCTGATGCGGGAGGCGGTTACAACATTGGCTGGATTGCCGCTAACGAATGGTGGGCATATAACAGTTTAAATATTCCATCAACCGGCAATTACACCATTCGGATACGTGTAGCGAGCCCAAGCGGGGCGACAGCTTCGGTAGATTTAAATGCTGGAACCATTCAATTAGGTGATTTCGCAATTCCCGCAACCGGAGGTTGGCAAAATTGGACAACAGTAGCTCTCATTGTAAATCTGAATGCGGGTACTTATAACTTGGGGGTTTTCGCCAAAACAGCTAACTGGAATTTTAACTGGATTGAAGTAATTGCCAACGGCACACCGACGCCAACATGGAGCGATGAATTTAACACTATTAACTCTGCCACCTGGACCAATGAAACCGGCGGCGGGGGCTGGGGGAACTCTGAGCGCGAATATTATACCGCGGGCCAAAATGCATCCATCCAATACGATGCCGCTGCGGGAAGTAATGTACTGGTGATTGAAGCTCGCAAAGAGAACCCGGCTAATTACAGTTGTTGGTATGGCCGCTGTGAATATACTTCCGCACGGATGGTCAGCAAAGATAAAAAGACCTTTAAATATGGCCGTATCGAAGCCCGTTTGAAGTTGCCGCAAACCCAGGGTATATGGCCAGCATTTTGGTTGTTAGGCAACAATATTGGCCAGGGCGTCGATTGGCCAGCCTGCGGCGAAATCGACATTATGGAGCATGTTGGTTTTGAACCTGTCATTACCCACGGAGCCATACATGGCCCAGGCTACTCAGGCAATACCCCTTTTATCGGCGCTAATTACTTACCAGAAGCGGTTAATGCTAACTACCATGTTTACTCTATAGAGTGGAATGCAACGAGTATTAACTGGTTTGTCGATGGCAAGAAATTTTACGGCGTAACCAAACAACAAGTGCAGACCTACGGTAACTGGGTGTATGACAATCCTATGTTTATCCTCCTGAATGTTGCTGTTGGCGGTCAATGGCCAGGGAGCCCGGACGGTTCAAGCACATTCCCACAACGCATGTATGTCGATTACATTAGAGTTTATCAGTAAGGACTAATTGACTGAGCCTTGCTCTAACAAGGCTCAGTCAATTCGCCATATCAGCGTGGTGTTTTGTCAGAGCTATCTTCAACAAGCTTCCCGTCCAACACATTCCCTTTTATAACTTCAGCCTTACCATTAATATCCTCCTCGTGCTCATAAATATTGCCGCCAAAATGGCGATCGTTAGCACTAAAACCCGCTGCTGCACGCGAAGATTTGCCGGTAAATTTACGCACCCAACGCTTTAATAAATATCTGCGGAGCGGGGGAATAAATAACAATATCGCCATAAAATCAGTGGCAAACCCTGGAATAACAAGCAGCACCGCTGCAATCGCTTTTACCAATGCATCAGCTAAGGTCTGCCCTGGAGCAGCACCGGCTTGCAACTGGCGCGCTGCGCTCAGCATAGCTGTGGCACCTAAATAGCGAAGAATATTTACGCCAAAAAATGCAGCGCCAACTAGCCACACGATCACTGCCAAAGGGCCAATCTCAGCGCCTATTTTGAAAAAAAGATAAATTTCAACCACCGGCAACAGTAACAACAATATAACAGGCATAAAGAACGCTTCTCTTGCAAAAACATGAATGGGTGTAGTGTAACATTCGCGAATAAACCAACACGAGTGACTTTATCCAGATGAAAAAAATCCATCAGGACGCTATTTACCTTGCGCTTTCGACAATACCCAGCGGTCAGGTTATCGCTTATGGTCAGCTAGCAAAACTTGCCGGACTAACCAATGGTGCGCGGCAGGTGGGTAAGGTGTTATGCAATTTGCCCGAACACTCGTCGCTGCCCTGGCATAGAGTAGTCAACGCTCAGGGAAAAATTTCACTACCGCAAGATTCACCGGCCTATCTTAAGCAACAACAGCGTTTAATCGCTGAGGGCGTTGCTATAAAAAATGGAAAAATTAATTTGCGGGTTTACGGTTACAATACCGAAACTTAACCACTGACATAGCCTTAACCTTATGACGACAGCTTCCTCAATACCAGACGATAATAATTACAAAGGTTGGAGAGGTATTCAGCGAGCATTCGCCACCCCTTCTGCGTTAACTCTGCTACTGCTAGGTTTTGGCTCAGGGCTGCCATTTCTGTTAGTGGGTGGCACCTTGTCTACCTGGCTGCGCGACACAGGCGTAGCGCTGAGTGCAATTGGTTTGGTGAGTTATGCCAGCTTCTTTTACGTACTCAAATTTTTATGGGCACCCTTAATTGATCGTTACCCCCTGCCCTTTTTAGGCCGTCGAAAAGGCTGGCTGGCCGTCTCTCAACTTATTCTTATAGGTGCGCTTATTAGCATGGCGCTGTTAGGGCCCGGCACATCGTTTATCATCTTTGTCGGGCTAGCAGGATTGGTGGCATTTGCCGGTGCGACTCAAGATATTGTGGTGGATGCCTACCGTATTGAAATAGCGCCAGTAAAATCGCAAGCAGCACTCGCAGCTGCATATATTCTGGGGTATCGCATTGCCCTTATTCTCTCGGGCGCCATAGCACTTTATTTGGCTGAACTTCTTAGCTGGACTACCGCTTATTTGGTGATGGCCGCCGCCATGTTATTACCATTGATTGCCGGACTGCTATCGAAAGAACCAGACCCCGGCGGTGTATTGTCTATTCGTGAGATCCACCTTCGCGATGCGTTTCTAAAACCCTTCCAAGAATTTTTTACCCGCAACGGCGTGTTGCTCGCATTAGCGCTATTAGCATTTGTCGGTCTATTTAAATTGCCCGACCAAATGATTGGTGTGTTGGCTGGCCCATTTTATTTGGACTCGGGTTACACCAAAGCAGATATAGCCACAGTATCCAAACTCTATGGGGTTTGGATTGGTATTGCGGGCGCGTTTTTAGGTGGAGTTTGTGTTGCTGCGTTTAATATCAAACGTGTACTGGTTGTCGCAGCCATTGCCGTATCAGTTTCAAATCTTGCTTTCTTATTAATGGCTATTCACCCGGCAGAAACCTGGGCATTTTTTGCGGCCATTAGTGCTGACAATTTATCGCAAGGTTTTGCCGGTGTTGTCCTGGTTGCTTTTATGTCTGGACTGACCGATCGCAACTTCACTGCGACACAATATGCATTGCTCGCATCACTGGCAAACTTACCGGGTAAATTTATTGGCGGGGTATCGGGTTATATTGTTGAGGCAACAGACTATCAAACATTTTTTATATTCAGCACATTCTCCGTTGTGCCCACATTGTTATTGTTAGGCTGGTTATGGAATAAAACCTATCACAAATAATGATGTAGGGGCGCTGCTTGCTGCGCCCTTGCGATTTATCAGGGCGCAGCAAG
>JAZKHP010000053.1:0-10643 GCA_040385335.1 Pseudomonadota bacterium | reverse complement strand
TATTCAACAAGCCGGATAAACAGCGGCTGCGCGCTATTTATCCTTATTTATTAGGCAACGGTATAACCTGCGGCCTTTAAATCTTTAATGATTGAATAAGCAACTTCTTCAATACTGGTTTGATAATTCTTGTATATAACGCCGCTTACATCACTGGGCAGCTTCACATTACCTGTATGTAAACAGCATACTCTTGACCTTCCAAGCCTACCAACGAAGTACCCAAATTCAAAAATAACATTAGGTCGCGCCCTAAACTCTTTAAATCTTTCTCCGTCTGGCTTTTTTTCTTCAGTTCTTAAGTAAGCTATTTCATCAGGAGTCAATAGAATAAATGCATAACCAACATCACCATGCTTTTCAAATTTCTCAATAATTGTTAGCCCCTCATCGGCTTGTCGGTGTAGAACTACTGGCTCAAGTCCAATTTCATGTAAAAAAACCTCAAGATTTGTTTTGGACCTCTCATCATGGCCATGAACCACAAAAACCTTCTTTGACTTATTTATAGGGTTTTCTGTTGCAATATTTGTAGTTGCAATAGCCAAAGTAGAATTCAAAGGAATAAGTTCCAGTCTTTCAATTATTGAATCGAGGCGATGTATTTTGTTGTCAATATTTTTGAATCGATCAGCTATTTTTTCGCCGATTGATTTTTCATACATAGACATAGAAATAGATACGCCCCAAGAAGAATATTCCTCCTCTAATTCTTCAGACGTGAATAATCGCTTTAAAAGTTCACTATTAAATGAATCCCATTTGTCATATTCGTTACTCAGTATTTCATATTCGGATAACGAAGATATTTGACGCTTTAGGGCGAGTCCCTTTTCTATTCTGTCTTGAAGTTTAGCTTTTGCTTCTTCTCGAGACACGTTTAATTCTAGCGCAACCTTTACTGATGGAGTATTAACTCCCGATTTTCTGGCCATAATGAATCTCTTTTTTGACTTGCCTAACGCCGCGTACAACGGCAGTTTGTAAGTTGTGGTTTTGTGGATTACTTTTGCGCAGCAAAACCACAAAGCCGCGACTTACAAACTGTCCAGCGCACGAAGTGCGCGAGTTGCTACGCTTTGTTAGGCACGCGAGCTATTTTTCATTAGCCATTTTTTCGAATATTTTTTTCATGGTCTCAGCGTCATCTATTTGCATATCAACGAGCTTTAACGACTTAACCATTTTCATGGTCGTGGTTTTATACTTGATGAAGTGAGGGGTTTTTAAGTGTGATTCATAAGCTCCTTTGCTGGAATAAATTTCTAATATTCTGACTTGAGTTGGAGATTCCTTTTGAAACATGGGAAAAGTTGAAATAACTCCTTGCTCGACCCTTACGGAAGCCTCTGCTTCTTCTTTTAGAATAGCCTTATACTCTTTAAGATATTCTACCTTAATTTCTATTTCTGATATACGCACAATCATTTCATTTCCAGGGCTTGAAAAGGCGCTGCTGGTGATTGCCATTAATAAACAAGAAACAAGTGTTTTGAAAAATTGATTCATACCTCAATACTCCTATTATTTTTGGTTTCCCAATTTTAAATTTTCATATACTTAAATTGCTAGAATTCAGCCTAACAGTTTATTCATTGGCCGAAGCCATATATTTACGATCCAAAAAAATACTTGGGCGTTTGCAAATCTAATCGTATCAATTGTTTAGCCGCTACCTCAAAATGAAACTGGAGATATACGGCTAGATAAATTTGGAGATATACGGCCTTACTTTCACCGCTGACGTCGTCTTTAGGCGCACGTCAAACTATAAATAAATCTTCATATACCTCATTGAAAGGCAACGTGTCGAGTGAATCTTTTTAGTTGGAATAGGTGGAGTAAAGACTATAAAAGCTATGTGCGCTAGTAGCCATTACAGAATATTACGATATTTAAAGTTTAGATTGTAGGCTTACGCCAAACATGATTATTAAATATCCGATTGAGTGGTAATACGCAGATATGAATAGGTTTGGCTTCATGAATTGATAGCAGCGGCAAGATGCCGCTGCATCTTTCAAAAACAAAAGCAGGAAAAATTAAATCGTACGCAGTAATTTCTTTAACTGCAGATCAATTTCCTGCGACTGCTCAATCACCATCTGCGCAAAGCGCGCCATACCTTCTACGTAATCTTCATCCAGTTCCATATTGCAACAGCGGACCAGCACGCTGCTGGATTTACAATAAAACGCACAATAATGATGGAATCGTTTATAGGAATCGCACAGGTCAATTAAATCCTGTTTGTTGCGTGAAGGGGGATTTTCGGAAAGGGTCGATGTTGTTGAATTATTCATGATGATACTCTCTACGGGTTTAAGTTAACGGCTTCCAGTTAGTGGCTGGAAGCCGGGTGTCAACTAGAGCCCCGTAAAGCGCTCCGGGCATATTTCCCTTTCGGGTATTGTATTACGCCTCTCCACCCGGCCAAAAGGCGGGCGCCACTTTTCCTACGAAAAATCGAAATCGCAAAAAAAGCTAACGGTTGCGGAAACCGTTTACGGGTTCTAGTGAGACGAACCTTAATGGGTTGGGGGAGGCTTGTCAAAGGGGTGGCAGTATTATCCGTGCTACTACGGCTATTACTGCCAGTATTTTTCGTGAAGTGATCATAAATGCAGCTATGGCAAAATGCGGTGACGTCAGCGAATAGCGGCTGCGCGCTATATATCCTTATTTATTATGCTAGTTTTTATTTGGCACTAAGTCATATTCAAATTCGTATGTATGCTTTCCATTTTCAATTTTTATGGACATTTTACCTGAAATACCACTTAACTCTCCCGAGCCAGAATCAGGAACAACCTCAAGCACCAAATTGTCTTTACCACGATTCATTGTGCCGAAGTGTTGCAATACAAAACTACCTTTTTTACCAGACAATGAACCACTCACTTGTTCTATGGCAACGTAACCGGCTGAGCCTTTGGTCGCGGTCATTGCACTCAGCATTTCGCCTTTGCTTGTAGCTTCTAAAGCACCTGAAAATGTTTTATCAATGGACATACGACCAAAATTGATACCGTCATTTCCTTTTGCATAGAAATCCATAGGTTGTAATTTTACTTGAAACTCACCTGAAACCTTCATTGTGTTTCCTTTGTTAATAGCTGATGTGCATGAGGCAAAAAATATTAAGAATAATAACGAAACGATAATGTTAACTTGTGCATTGCTACATCCTTGGAAGCATTGATGGTAGGAGCGAAATAATATACTAGCTAATGTCAGAAAATTTCAGCAGTAAATTTGTTGGTCAGCGTAACGCTCGCATAATTGTCGAATGTGGAATCAACGGAAAAGTAATCCGCGCAACTAACTTATCGCCCATTCGGCAGCAATCTTTCCCACTTCAGCGAGGACAGCTTCATGCCTCGCTTCTATCTTTTCCGTGTATTCGCCGCTGTCGAAATAGGCTGCAATGATGATTGGGTTTTTGCCGGGCGGAAAAGTAATAGCGACGTCATTGCACTTGTTGGTCGTCCCCGCGTCGCGCCCAGTCCCAGTCTTGTTCCCAGTACGCCATTCAGTGGGGAGACTGGCTCGCAGCCGCCTGGTACCTGTGGCTGTATTTCGCGTCCACTCCAGAAGTCGTTCGCGCGAATCGTGCCGTAAAATACTGCCAGTCAGAATTCGCCTGACAAGCTGCGCATAAGCAAGAGGTGAGGTGGTGTCGCGAGTGTCGGCGGAAAGAACCAAGCCCAGATCCGGTTCATAGCGATCAAGGCGGGTCACCGTATCGCCCATTTCTCGGAACTTCGTGGTGACAGCACTAGGGCCACCCAGACGCTTAACCAAAAGGTTGGCGGCAACGCCATCACTCATTTCTTGAGCTGCTTGCGCCAATGTGGCAATACTCTGCCCGCCCATGGCGAGATGCTTTCTCGTGACCGGTGCCCAAGGTAGAAGATCAGCCTCTGAATAGGGCAGTATCTCCTCCAGGTTCAAGCGCCCGTTGTCGGCCTCGCGCAGGCAGGCGGCAACCATTGCCAGCTTGAACGACGAGCACATGGCAAAGCGTTCCTCGATGCGGTTACCGCTGATTTCACCGGTAACTGTGTCGAGGAAACAAACGCCGAGGCGCGCCTGTCCCACTTCCAACATCCGAAGCCGCTCGGCGGCATCAAAGTGGCGCCTAGCAGGTTTTGAGGCAGCAGGCATGGCCAGAATTGTGCTCGCTGCCATGGATGTAATCAATGTGGGCAACACCCTTGCAGCTCCTGAAGCTCCTATCGCTTTCATAAATTTCCTACGATTCATTTTTCAACCCTTTAGTGAAACTCTGTTTACAAAAACAAAAAAATTGAATTATTCGCCTTGCCAGAAATTGGTAAGCTTTCCAGCGCGATATTTTACATCTGAGAAGTTCGCAAGGGGATCAGAGTTTTAAGGAAGTTAAATAATTCATCCCCTTTACCTTCTACTGCTTGAAATTCGTTTATTCGAATAATGCTCATGATTCTCTCGTCGATTTTAAATGTTTTGTTAGGGTTGAATAAATTCAATTTTTGTCCCAAGATCAGACTTCATGACATTTACCACAACAGTTTCACCAATTGATACTGAATCGAAGTACTGTTTTGACACAGGGAAGTCGGTAGAAAAACCTGAAATTGATACAGATTTCTTGCGATTTCTTGTCCCCCATTCACTCTTATTAATTATTGTAACTTTAGTGGATTCTTGCACTGCTACTAAGCCTGTATAGAGCGAGGGAATTCCTTTTTCCCAAGCAGAGTAATTTCCGCAAGAAAAAACAATACCCACAAATGGTGTACCTAAAAAAGTCATGGAATAAAACTTCCATTTACTTTTAAATTGATTAATTCCTTTTTCTTTATTCTTTAAAAATAACACTATTATGGCAATAGTGAAGTAGATAAAAAAAACTAACGATATGTTTTTCGCCCACGTCAAGGTAGCTTGATTCGGAGAAAAATCAGCATACGACATGCCATAGATTCCAGCCCAAATAACCACCAAAAGGAAATATACAAATTGTACAGCTAGCAATGGCATTTAATTATCCTAACAGCTTATTCAACGGCCGAAGCCATATGTTTACGCGCGAAAAAATACTTGGCCCTTTTCAGATCTAATCGTATCAATTGTTTAGCCGCTATCCCACAATAAAACTGGAAATATACGACCAGATAAATTTGGCATACGGACAAGTAGAGCGATTTTACCGATGTCGATTCTGCATCATCACTCGCTTACCAAACTCCGAATGAATATTTTAGTTGGAATAGGTGGAGTAAATACTATAAATGCTATGTGCGCTAGTAGCCATTACAGAATAATACGATTTTTAAACATTGTTGGCTTACGCCAAATATGATTATTAAATATCCGATTGATTGGTAATACGCAGAGATAAGGAGGTTTGGCTTTATGAATTGATAGCAGCGGCAAGACGCCGCTGCATATTCTTTAAAAACAAAAGAAAGAAAATTAGATGGCCGGAGCCACTTTTCCTACGAAAATTCGAAATCGCAAAAAAAGCTTTCGGTTGCGGAAGACCGCTTATACGTTCTAGTGGGATGAACATTAATGGGTTGGGGGAGGCTTGTCAAAGGGGTGGCAGTATTATCCGTGCTACTACGGCTATTACTGCCAGTATTTTTCGTGAAGTGATCATAAATGCAGCTATGGCAAAATGCGGTGACGTCAGCGAATAGCGGCTGCGCGCTATATATCCTTATTTATTATGCTAGTTTTTATTTGGCACTAAGTCATATTCAAATTCGTATGTATGCTTTCCATTTTCAATTTTTATGGACATTTTACCTGAAATACCACTTAACTCTCCCGAGCCAGAATCAGGAACAACCTCAAGCACCAAATTGTCTTTACCACGATTCATTGTGCCGAAGTGTTGCAATACAAAACTACCTTTTTTACCAGACAATGAACCACTCACTTGTTCTATGGCAACGTAACCGGCTGAGCCTTTGGTCGCGGTCATTGCACTCAGCATTTCGCCTTTGCTTGTAGCTTCTAAAGCACCTGAAAATGTTTTATCAATGGACATACGACCAAAATTGATACCGTCATTTCCTTTTGCATAGAAATCCATAGGTTGTAATTTTACTTGAAACTCACCTGAAACCTTCATTGTATTTCCTTTGTTAATAGCTGATGTGTATGAGGCAAAAAATATTTAGAATAATAACGAAAACGATAATGTTAACTTGCGCATTGCTACATCCTTGGAAGCATTGATGGTAGGGGCGAAATATTACACTTAGCTAATGTCAGAAAATGTCAGTAGTAAATTTGTTGGTCAGGTAACCGCGGCGTTAAGCATGATAGAAGCTACCTTTTGGTGGCATGCCAAGCAGAGGAAGCGCTGCTTGCATTTTTTCTTTAGGGTAATTTTCTATGGAAGCCTTATGTGACTCCGTTGATACCCATTTTTCTAATACTACAAAATTGTTCGAGTCGTCGGTCTTGCGCAGAACCTCACAGGACAAGCAGCCGTCTGATGAGGATATGTAGGGGATCAGAGTTTTAAGGAAGTTAAATAATTCATCCCCTTTACCTTCTGCTGCTTGAAATTCGTTTATTCGAATAATGCTCATGATTCTCTCGTTGATTGTGAATGCATACCGTTAATCACAACAGCAGTTTGTAAGTTGTGCGTTGTGGAATACTTTTGCGCAGCAAAACCACAAAGCTGCGACTTAAAAACTGTCCAGCGCACGTAGTGCGTGGTGCTTCAGCGACTTGTATGTTCAACTTCAAAGGCTAAGCCTGTAATTGTAATATGCGATTCGCTTACACTAATAGAACTTATACTTTGCAAAAAATATGAGCAGCTCGGTCTAAATTTTCCGCCAACTAAATAGCCTATGAATTCCGTCTGAAGTATTTGATAGGTTATTTTTTCAAATAGAGCCCCTGAACTATTAATAATATTTTTTAGGTCTGGATATTCAGCTTGATGCAACTCGAGATATACCCCTTCTAGTTTTGACTCTTTATCACCCTTTTCACCTTCAATGAAATCATTCCAATACTCAGAAAATGACGATATAACATAGTCGCTAGAAACTTTGATTTCATATGGAAGCAAGTGATCCATTTTTTTATTCCAGGCATCCCAAGCAGTATAAACATGCTCCCAAGCTACATTTTTTCCGCCTATGATAATTTCTTTCATGAGAACCTTAACAGCTTATTTAACGGTCGAAGCCATGTATTTACGAGCCAGAAAATATTGAGCCCTTTTCAAATCTAAATACTCATCTAATCAGCGGAGGCGCGATAGCGCCGGAGTACGGGTTGAACTGTTAGAATTATTTTGGAACTATATATTTTTTTGAGCTTTTGCTATTTTCAATGTCTTCAACAGATTGTGTGATTTCTAATTTGACTTCTTCTTTGGCGTCAATACTATGGCGAGCACCGGGATTGAAGAATGAATCCATTTCAAGGAGTCCATTGCCAACGGAGCTGTTCTTGCGGGCTTCCCTACTAAACCAATTTAATTTTACCTTTTTATACGCGAAAAAAGCGCCGAAGAAAGGAATAAGCCATACTAAAGCTACAAAAATAATTCGGTTTTGCAGTGATATTTTAGGCCAATAAACCAGTTCTTTTGTAAGTAACGCACCAAACAAAATGTGAATACCGATGATAAGAGCAAGCACGACATATTGAGGAGGCATGATGATTTCTCTTTTTGATTTCTAACGCTTGATACAATTGTTAGACCGATAAAGGAATTTAGTTACTTTGCTGTGATGGTTTTTTACTTGCATTTAGCCCTTTAACGGCCTGTTCCCATGTACGTTTCAAGAGGGATGCGTCCCCAATTTCACTATGACTCGAAACAACCAGTTTTGCTTTACCATATTTAGACATTAATTTTTTGGCGGACTTTGGCCAAGCTTCTAAATTTGCGTCACCCAAATTACCAAGACCATGCGGTTTCACAAAACAACCACCGAATAAAATTTTCTTTTCAGGTAACCAAACCACTACATTATCTTGAGTGTGCCCTGGGCCGGGATAAAAAACTTCAATTTTATTTTTAACTAGCCAATAACTAACTCCGCTAAATGTGTTTTTAGCTTGCACCTTGCCGTCTTTTTTAAGAAGTTCATTTGTTAATTCAGATGCATAGGTGGGAATAGATTGAGAATTAAGCCATTCTATTCCAGCTGTACTGTCGCTATGGAAATGCGAGGAAACACTGCCTTTGATTTTATAGCCGCGCTCCAAAAACCAATTGATAAGCTTTTCAGTATCCTTAGCAGTAATGGGCGTGTCAATCACATAGGCATTAGAATTCTCAAGAATTACCAAACCGTGTTTAGTAACAACACCCCAACCATTGACTTCTTCAAACGAAGTATGAATATAAACGCCTTCTTCAAGCTTCTCAATTTTTATATCAGGCAAAGGCTCTCCTGCAGCAGTAATGCTGCATAGGAAAAATATACATAAAATAAATAATTTTTTCATACTGCCTCTTTCTAACGTTGCTATAACCGGTGCCGCTTGCTGCGTGCGACGAAGGTTCGCAACACCGTAGTGAATTTGATAGCTTTGTTAGTAGTTTTTTGCTATTTTTAGGCTTACTAAGCCATAATATAAAACAGAGATACCACTACTCAGTAATAGATAACGATTACTTCCCGAACCAAAGACTAACGCCAAAACTATAGAGATAAAACCAACGATAACTAAAGCCCAGGAACGATATTTTGTCATTTTTAACGATGAAATAACACGATTTGTGAAACTAAATCTCCATAACAAAACAGTGCTGATTAAAAAAATAGTAAGAAATATACCAATAGCGAAAAAAGATCTTGGCTGCGCAAAGAAAAGAATGGCCATAATTCCACCAGAAAATATTACTGCCGCTGTAGATAGAAAAATAGCTAACGCTTTTTCTATTACATGAGAACTCCTGAGATTTTTATTCATGTATATGCCTAACGTTTAGTTCACCAGCCGTTTGATTGCCGTGTTAACTTTTTGTGTTAACTAAATGGGCTAATGTTTGTTTAGCGAGTTTCTCAGTACCCAATGATGACGTAGGGTCTAAAGCTAGTTCACCCAAAATACTCAACGCATCTTTTTGTCTATTGCTTCTATGCAAAATGAGAGCTTTATTGATTAATAGAATCCCATATGTTTCTGCGTCAGGGCTCGCGCTAAGGCCATTTTCTATAAATTTTATTGCTACTTCGTCATTAGCTGCAAAAGAAATTAAGTCTTTCCAAACCGGTGCATACTTTGGTAATTTCTGTGATATGTTTTGTAAACTTTCAATTTTCTTGGGGACATCAAGCCACTCAGTGCTCAAGTAGGACATATATAAGCCTTTTGGAAATTTTCCATCCTTTTCACCATTAAGCGTATATAAAGCAGTTTTAACAGTGAAAAATCCTCTCGGTGCCATTTGATCTACTTTTTGATAGTATCCATGAGCTTTTTCAAAGTCGCCCATAAGCATATATGTGTAAGCAAGATCATATACCGGGTACGCCCATTTAGGATCTTCTTTTGCAGCTAATTCTAATTGTAGAATAGAGCTTTTATACTCGCCTTTTTGACCAAACTCCCTTCCCTTGTTGTGTAATTTAGTCGCCTTAAGTGATACCGTATTTTCAGATGCTATTTCCCAAGAAACAGTGCCACTAAAACCTTCTAAGTCATTTTTAGTAAGTACTTTTCCGGTGGAGTTTTTATATATTATTTCTGTAGCCACAACGTCGCCTGCAATAAGAAAAATAAAAAGGTGTATAAGAAGTAATTTCATAGTCGGATTTTTTTAAGTTAACGAGGCTGTAGAAAAACCTACCGCCAATTGTAGTTTAAATTAATTGTTCAAATGGTAACTATTTTCGCGCTGCTATTTGAATTCCAGCTCAACTTACATAAAATAAAATCGCCACTTTTCAAATAGGAACACCTTATAACTAAAAATAAAATGACCCTAGGGTTTTTCTACAGCTTCAACGTGAAGGTGAATGGCGCTGTTGCGGTGTCCAATGGAGCGAAGCAAAACGTGTTTCACTGCCTTGGTACGGCTTTTTGATTTTCTCCGATCCTCCATACATACTTCACTCTTAACGAGCTTTCAGTAACTTTACCATTTTTTTCGGCTGGTTTGAATTTACATAAACTGAATGCGCGCTTAGCTTCATCATCAAGTTTTTCAAACCCACTGGTTGATGATAATTTAACTTCTTTCACAATCCCTTTTTCAGAAATCGTAAGAATGAACTCATTAATCCCTTCTTCATTCAACACTAGTGATTCCTTCGGATATGCGAACGGTGTACAACCATTCTTAATTATTGTTGCATCTTTTAGATTTTTATCCTTGGAATTTTAGAATGGAAACGTACAACCGACTATCTTAAGTGGCTCTTCATCTGAAAATTTATTTTTGTTGTTATGCTGATTGTCTGCATAACACAGACTGGAAAACATAAATTCCAAGGTTAAAAAGTAGAAAATGTGAATTGTTAAAATGTTTTTCATTTTGGGTCCATAACGTGAAAGTAAACGGTCCGGCTTGCTGCGTCCAATGGAGCAAAGCGGAATGTGTTTCGCCGTCTTGTTGAACAAAGCCGCTACGCGGCAAATAAAAGCATTATAGCCAACACTTTCCT
>JAZKHP010000052.1:0-104379 GCA_040385335.1 Pseudomonadota bacterium | reverse complement strand
ATTTATATCCGAAAATGACACCCACTTGATTTGGGGAAGGGCCTGATTCACCCAGCTTTTTAGTGTTTTATAGGCGTGCAGTTTTTATTCAATCGAAGGTATTACTAACTGTAAATTTTAAACTAAATAAACTTAAAGAGACGCCACCCCTGAGTGCTCGAACACCCAGAGGCAGCTAACCACAATCGATAAAAGGGTTATCAATCATGGCTAAACGTACTATAGCGCCAGAGCCTCGCTCGGCCCAAGAAAAATCTTCTTATACCCGCAAACTAAAAGTCCGTAAGGGCTCTTACGATTACCAAATAAACAACACCAACGATTTTTTCTTCTATAAAGTACCGCCACCGGTTCCGTGGATACACGTTAAGGGTTATTGGCTTAACAAAGTAGGTTTTACCATAGGCACTCTTGTTTGTATGGAGGTGAGTGATGGATGTCTGGTGATCAGGGCAATTCCAAGTACTTCTAACGATCAGAGGAAAGGTGCTAAGGGTAGGTAGGGCTGGCCACGTTGATTAAACATGCGCGCCCCAACATTTCTGACTTTTTAAATGCACTTAATCGAAATGCGGAATTTTGATTAACTTGAGCAAATGTCGATTTTTTGTTATTGCTGGAAGATGGTCATGTTGGGGTGCGGTTCATGCCTTACACGCAGTGCCGCCTGAATTTATCAGCGTTATTTAATCATTTAACTTTATTGCTTTAGGTATTTCTAAATTAGAAACTTTTAAAGAGCTATATTTAGCTTGGTCTGAAAGTATGTTAGTTAACTGTCCGAATTTGGCGGTAGGGATCAGCTTTACAATATGCAGTAGTAAGCTATATACAGGTTTGCAAAGCAGGAAATAATATCCTGCTTTTTACTTGAACCTGATTTAACCATTTTTCGTAAAACACTAATGTATAGAGAAACTTATGATCAACTTTAAATGCAGCGGTTTATTTTTAGGCGCATGTTTACTATCACTATCATCTTTTGCAGCGCAGGATTCGAAAACTCAAAAGCCAATCACAATAAAATCTGTGCCTTACGAAATGCGTATCGATAACCAGCTTGGCGAAGTGAAGGTGAGTGCTGAGCAAATCGAAATCGCAGCCCTAAAAGGGTCTGATTTATTTACCGATACAACAGGTGCAAAAAATGCAGATAGCACACCAAAACTTTTGTTTGTACCTGAAGGTGATTTTATTTTCTCTGCTAAGGTTTCCGCTAAATTCGGTGAAACGCCCTATGATGGCGGAGCATTAATTGTTTATGCTGATTCCAAAAATTGGGGAAAGCTACTGTTTGAGCGTTTCAAATCAGGAAAAATTGGCATAGCGACAACCGTTTCAAAGGGTAGTGGGGATGATGCCTACCATGGCACCCGGGACACCAGTCACCAATATTTGAAAATTGTCAGGCACGACTCTTCTTATATTTTTTATACATCTCAAGATGGCAAGGATTGGAATTTTGTACGTCACTTCGAATTGAAATCCACAACGCCAGTACACATAGGTTTTACTGCCCAGGCACCTGTGGCGGAAAATTTTATTGCGAATTTCTCAGATGTGAAATATCGAGCAGGAAAGTTTACCAATTTTTGGCAAGGCGAATAGTTCAGTTTGTCTGTTGCTGGTATTTAACGTATTTCATCGAAGAGACTATTCGCAATGGACTTGGCAATACTGGTCAGCCTGTTACAGGCAAGTATATTATCTATCGCGATCCTGGGTTGTTTGATGTTTGTCATCACGCCTGCTTATCGCGGTATATGCATGTTACTTGCGTTGGTGAGTTTTGCTTCAATCGTTAACTTGCTTGAAGACCTGCAGATTTCGCGAGATCTTTATTTAGTTTCGCCCATCTTTTTGTTTGGCTATGGTCCGGCTTTATATTTTGCCATCAAGCGATTAATTGTCGGGCCCATTAGCTATCAAGCACTGTGGCATTTTTTGCCCATGTTATTCGTTTTACCCTTTACTGCACATACGCAAACCATCATCGCAGTAGGTACTGTTTGGCGCATCGCTTACGCACTTTTAACATTGAAGCTCATCATCGCGTTTAACCAACAGTTAACAAAACAACGTTCAGATGCCCACGAAGTTTCATTGGCGTGGCTTGGTTGGTTAATTGGTATATCTACGCTGTTTAGTTCGTTGGATTTGCTCAGGCTTAATTTTCAGCTTGAACTGGGTTCGCAACTAAACATGATGGGCTATGCAATAAGCTCTCTGATTTCTTTTATCGTTTTGCTTTTACTGATATTAATTCTGAACAATCGGCGAGCAGGTTTGGAAACCTTGGCTGGTTCAACAAGCGTCGCATTATCAATGATCAACGTGGAAACTAAAAAAAATGAAGAATCGGCCGCTGATTACCAAGGCCTGTTTGCAATTCTTGATAAGGAGATGCTCGCGCAAAAGTGGTATTGCCAACCCCGCTTAACTCTTAATCAACTATCAGACCTATCGGGTATGTCGACACGGGATATTTCAAGAAGCATTAATCTGGTCGCCGGTGTTTCGTTTAACGATTACGTTAATCAGCATCGAATTGAGCAAATCAAATGTGCGATGCAGGTTGATGATCGTAGCAATCTTACAGATCTTGCTTTTGCCGCAGGGTTTAGTTCAAAAGCAACATTCAATCAGTCATTTAAAAGAGCAACAGGAATGACGCCCAGTGAGTTTCGTTGTACTTAGCGTACAGGATCAAGATTCTAGCCGTTTACTATCAGGACATTAGACGAATACTGCGCGAGTTCATGCAATAGTGTTTCCAAACCATTGCGAGGAAACGCTCTTATGAATATTTTTAACATTGCTACAACATTTTGGATTCTGGTTGTTTTTTCTGTTGGTCACTTGCCAGCCTATGGCGGTGCAGTGAAAGAAAATGCAGGTAAACGAAATGGATTACCGCTTTATATTGATAACGTAAATATCGTCGATATGAATACTGGCCAGTTGATTGAAAATCGTCAGTTGCTGATATTAAACGGCAAAATCGCCACTATTAAACCCGCCCAAACTTTAATTGCGGACGAGAACTACACACGACATGATGGCAAAGGGTTTTATGTTATGCCCGGGCTTATCGATATGCATGTACATGCTTTTGATCCAGCTGCATTTACTATTGCGCTATCCCATGGAGTTACCCATCTGCGGCTAATGAATGGGGTGAAGGAACATTTAGTCTGGCGTAAAGAGCTTGCAGAGGGCAGCAGGATCGGCAGTACCATAACGGTTAGCAGTCCGATTATTTCTGGTTTTAAAAATGCGCATATGCATTCTCCAGCACATACCCCGATGGACGCGACCAGGGCAGTGGTCAAGGCTAAACAACAAGGATATGACCTTATAAAAGCCTACGGCAATTTGACTGCTCCAGTGCTTCATGCATTGTTAAGCGAGGCCAAAAAACAAAATATTCCCGTCGCTAAACATGGTCCTCATCCTGTTGCCGATATGGAATGGAATGAGCTTTCGGGATTGCAATCGCTAGAACATGTTGAAGATATTTATCAGGGGCCGCTGAACTATCGCATGGATCAGGAAAAACTGCATGAGACCATTATTAAATTAAAATCGCTGCATACGTCCATCACACCAACACTGAATGTCTTTTGGCATCTCACGCAAATCAGCGAACAAAAACAGGCGTATATCGATGCCTTACCAAAAGATTACATTTCCCCCATCATTGCGCTGGAAGAAAAGCATAACCAGGTTAAACGCTGGATTAACAGCTCCGACGAAATGGTTAAACACAATATAAAAACATTGGCCTTCTTGCAGGAAATTACCCGGCAACTGTATCAGGCTGAACTTTCGTTACTGGTTGGCTCGGATTCCGGCATGTTGCTATCGCCCCACGGCCTCGCCACTCATACAGAAATGGCATTAATGCAACAGGCAGGGCTGCCTGCAATTGCAGTCCTTCGGGCCGCAACCATCAATGCGGCAAAAGCACTCGGTAAAGAATCCTGGATGGGGCAGGTGGCTGTGGGTTATACCGCTGACCTGATTTTGTCCGAACAAAATCCGCTTGAAAATTTGCAGACGCTTCAGCAGCCAAGCGCTGTTGTAAAGCGTGGCCGTCTCTTATTCAGTAGTGAGCTACAAGAGTTACGTAGGAAGGCCATTGCTGAGCGAGGCATTTGGCAAGAAATGAAGACTTTGTATAACGCTAGCGAATGATGTTTAAAATCCCTCCATCACTTTTTATTTCCGTACTGTGCGTACAATAAATCAGCGGATAAAAAAACCAAACCTTCAGCACTTTGTAGTGTTGAAGGTTTGGGGCTGCTACATTATTTTTGAAAATTACCAACTATCCCTTTTCGAATAAAATCAATCATTATCAATCCAAATGTAGACATGGCGAACATAAACAGAAGAAACAAAAGGAAACTGTGCTGCTTTTTAATTATGCCGTACTCCAGTTCTCTTGAAACAGCCATTTCCATTAAATTTACAAGCTTCTCACGATTAAGATCATCACCTGCCCGAACCAACTCTATTTGTTTTTCCATTTTTGACTGAAAACTTAGATTGGAGCTTTCATAAAGCTTTATCAGCCCATCAACTTTAAAAAATGCATATACAATAAATACAGATAAAGAAATCAACGCTAACAAACTGCTTATAGTATTTTTACTCATGTATTGTTAACTAAAATTAAATTTTTATGACGAAAATAAGTAACGAGTATTCAACATCATTTATCAGCATGCCTTTCCGCTTTCACGCTGAGCTGGTGGTGTAGGCGCTGTTTCTTGTGGCTACTTAGATTAAAAGTTTTGTTGAATATTAAAAAGTGACGGAGGGATTTAAAAGGTGATGGAGGTATTTAATTTCAAACAGTTCGATCGTTTTAAAATGCATCCGGCACCTTTTTACAGAATTCATAACATAATATTTACAAAAGAAAAATTACGACGAATTTTCGATTCAGGAATGTAAACCCAATAAATATTTTTATCTCTCGAATCCTGCATGAACAAGTAATTTATAGAAAAATCTTCGCCAATTATTTTTACTGACACATTCTTTGCTGGACGAGACCCACTCTTTTTAAAATTAGTTCTACCTTCAAAAGCCACTGCAAGCTGCTCAGCAATGCCGACACTTACACCATCCACAAAAACTTTTGTGGATGGTTCTCTAAGAGCTGTAACTGTGTCTTCAAAAATATTATTTTCAAAAAAATATTTAGAAAAATATAAAATTAAGCAAATTACAGACAATGAAGAAAGTGTTATTTTTTTACTCTTAGTAAATTTATTTTGGTGACTGCTGTAAATCGAATATCCGAAATAAAGTAAAAACAACAACATAAAAATCATAAAAGTAATCATTGCCCAGTCAGACAATCTAATAAATATTATCGGAGTCATATGAGTATCCAAATTTTTAGAATGAACGAGCTGGATTTGTCCATCCCGGCTCCTCCCATGGCGGCTTTAAAAGGTGGCGGGATTTAATTTCAAATACCCAGAGGCAGCTAACCACAATCGATACATAGGATATCAGTCATGGCTAAACGTACTATAGCGCCAGAGCCTCGCTCGGCCCAAGAAAAATCTTCTTATACCCGCAAACTAAAAGTCCGTAAGGGCTCTTACGATTACCAATTAAACAACATCGATAATATTCATTCCTATAAAGCTGCACCACCGGTACCGTGGATACACGTTAAGGGTTATTAGCTTAACAAAACAGGTTTTACCATTGGCACTGCGGTTTGTATGGAGGTGAGTGATGGATGTCTGGTGATCAAGGCCATTCGAAGTACTTCTTAATATTAATCTTTGGCTAAAACATGTGAAGCGTGGAGCAATACAAATAAAGCCAAGCACTTGCTTGGCTTTTCATGCGAAGTTAATGTGCTCAATTCGCGACAGGCGGTGCGTATTTAACTTGAATCTCTTTCTCGACGGGTATGGCTGAAGGGGAATAAAGCCTCAGTGTTAAGGTCTGTACACCCGCATTGAGTTTTTTATCAATCGCAAATTTCGCTACACCCTCCGTGCTAAGGTCAAGCGGTTGAAGTATTCCATCCAGTTGTAATATTAAATACTCAAAAGGCCAGGATGTTTTTATTTCTCCCGTCACTACAATTTCATTCGTATTAAATACGGTTCCATTGACAGGCGAAACATTATGAAATTCTGGCAGTAAATAGTGTGGAATGTAAATTTCACGGGAATATTTATTTCCGTAGATATCTTCGAGGGTTATCGTAAAATAATTGTCACCTATCGCCAGCTCAATTTCAAAGTAAGCTGCTAAACCATTAATTATTTCTGGATGAAATTTTCGTGATGCTGTGGTTACGGTAGCGCGTACTATTGGAATGCTAGTTTCGATTCGCGAATCAAGGCTGGCGTAAATCGGCGCTATATTATTTTTTACGGTTGCCGGATTATATTCAATGAAAACACTGCGAGAAGGAAATGTAGGAGATGACTTCTGACCGCGGCAGAGGTCAGTCATATAGATACTTAAAGCAGCTGCCGGGTCGAAGGCTATTTCACTTTCGCTTTCCACATAAATGTACTGGCCCACCACGCCTCCATAAATTTTTGCGCCGTGACTAAGAATTAATTCGTTTTCGGTCACAATAAATGCATAGGTTTTGCTGAGTACATGAAATTGCGAGGAGCTTTCTGTGTAGATCGCGAGGCGTGAAGGATCTTTGGTGTTGGTGTTGATCTGCGCTTTGAACGAAACATCAAAGTGATTCTGAACAAAAAGATTGACTGTGCCATCGCCAATGACTTCAATGCGGCTTTCCACTTCCATACGAAAATCACGCACGTAGTAATTTCCTTTCGGTAAGCGTAGGGTGCTTTTAAAGCCGAGGAATAATCTATCTACTACATAGCGATTTTCTCGCGGGAAAAATTCGCCAGTGGCATATTCACCGAGCTCCACTTTCCCGATATCTTCAAAAGACTCACCGATGGTTATTTTTTTTCCGGTGGGAGCGACGAATTCAGTTTTTGCTTCCGTTCCAGGAAAAGAGTCAATCCATAGTTTAGGCACAGGATCACCGCCAGCAGAACAATGCTGACTACCGCAACTCTTTATTGGTGACCATTGATTGACGGTAACCACTGGAGCTCGAAGTTGTTGGCTGGACGCGTTGGTTAGTTTCCCGTTGTAGCCAAACTTAATAAAATTTTGATAACCGCCGTGAGTTTGCACACCGTTTTGAAATATTTCGCTGCAATTGGGAAGTTGCGCCATCACTAAATTGCTGAACGCTAAAAACATTAATGTAATAACGCCAAGAGCTGCGAGGCGAGCAGGGCGAAGTAAATCTTTTATTAACTGATTCATTCTGGACTCCTTAATTTGCTGGAATAAAAAGCGAGTTTTTTAAAGACTTCTGCAAAGGTCCGCGAAGTTAAGTTTCTGCACAGCAAGAGCGTCATACCTCACTTGACTTTGCGTCAGCAATTCTAAATTTCTCGCGATTACACCGCCCACAATCGCCGCGTTGTAATGCACGGTCACCAAGTCCTCAACCTGTGCAAAAGCGTAGGTTTTACTGCCCACATAAAATATAAGTTCGTTATAAGAGTAAATCGCAAACTTCGCGGGATTTTTACTGCCATCGTTGACTCTGAAGTTGAGCGGAAAAGTTAGCGGCGATCCCACAAAAATCGTAACAGTCCCTTCACCTAGCACATCAATTTTTCCGTCAACTTCTAGTTTGAGCGTCTTAATCCAATAAGTACCTGCGGGTAATCGCAGTGTACTTTTATGGCTCATTTCAAGAGTATCGATAATGTATTCGTTATGCGCCGTTGAAAATTCTCCTGTTCCCCATTCATCGATGCGCACGGAAGAAAACTCATTGGCAGCTTGCCCCAGGGCTTTCTTGTTGTGAGGTGGGACCACAGCAGTGTTGGTTGATGTGGTTGTCTTAAGTGGATCGGCATAAAGGCGAGGGCCCGCGCTACCACTTGCGCTGCAGTGGTTCTCGCCACAACTTTTAATGGCAGACCAGGCATCGGTTCCGACGTAGGTAGACAAAAGCGTGCCAGAGGATGGATTAATTAGCCGACTGTTATAATTAAAGCGAATGTAACCGTCCTCTCTGTTTGATTGCAATCCATTCTGAAATATGTCCTGGCATGCCGGGGGAACGGCCTGAGCAGATGAAAAAGCAAGGAATGTTAAAAGTGCAGAGAATCTAGAGAGTTTTGAAATTGTCGTAATCGGGTAACGGGATATAGATATATCTTGCGTGAAGGGTTTCTTATGGCGCATCTTCATAATCGACTCCTGATAAAAATGAATGGCAATCATGTATACAGGATATTTCTACCCTACCGCTAAAGATTTTTACCTCTTGGTGATGACAAAGGCAAGTCAGCGCAGCAAAAGCAGCGCCATTAGTTTTATCCTTTACTGCAGATCAAGTTGAAAAAAAATTATTATATTTAAATATTGCCTAAGGAATCGTAATCGCGGATTTTGCCAGTCGAGTTCACCGCGGACATTGCGATTTAACGTCGCTACGAATACGGTTACCCGTTGCTTGCGTGGACACACCAACGATAGGCTGACGCATTTAGGCTTTGTCTTGCAGTTTGTTTCGGAAGTAGATAGCTAAGCCCCCACAATAAATAGACGTTTTTGTATTCCGTTTTGCGACTTTGAATTAACTGCATTATTTTTTAGCTAAAATCGAACAGAGAAGGGTGGGAGTTTGTAAGGGTTACACGATGAAAAATCGTTAATATTTTTTGTGAACTTTACTAAGTTTTAGTGAAAAATAACTACTTTTAAATGGCAATGTAAAATTGAAAAGGTCAGGGTGGTTAATAGAGACCCCACCCCAACCCTCCCCTTGGCAGGGGAGGGAGTTAGAGATTCGCACAATCAGCTCCTCCCCCTGCGAAGGGGGAGGTTGGGAGGGGGTTAGCTCTGCGAAGGTGAGGACGGGGCGCCCGGCGAGGGGGGAGGTTAAATCTACATTTCAATATACTGCGGCCACCCTAATAAAGGATACGACATACTTTGTTTGTACTCGAAGTTATCGCGCTTTTCGGGTGAGGCATTTTCTGCTAAAAGTTTTTGATAGCGTTTCGCAAATTTTAAGGTATTTATTAGCTGTTGAATAAAATTTTTGCCAAGGTCTGCGCGAATAGCAGCAGCAAGTTCAGGTGGCAATAAGTTCAAGGTGTTTTGCAATTGCGTTTGCAGAAATTCTTCATCAAGCCAAATGTCCTGCAATTCGATATTTTTAAGTTTGTGTTTTAAATCCGGTTTCACTTTAGCGCCATTGCAGCAGATTCGATATATCAACGCTTCGGCGAGCATGCTTTCAAGGCCGAAATATTCTGTGTCATCTTGATGGTTTGTGTAAAAGAAAGTTTCTTTGAGAGTGGTAATCGCCTGGTCTTGTTGCCGACGCTGCAGCGCCTGCTCATAGTGACGCAAGCCTAGCCATTGATCTTCATAGGGAGCGCTGGAGATATTCGCTAGCAGATGTGCGTCTACATCACCATAAAGGGATTTATTGGTGGCATTAATAAGGCTAACCTGGCTGAGCATGCTCCAGCCTTTTTGAAAAGGTTTTACAATATTTTCCGGGCTGGTGAGCACTGTGAGCGCCTTATCTAAATCTAGTTCAGATAATTCTGCCAAGCCCAAGCTGGCCACCCCGATAATATCTTGCGCAGCTTGCTCCAGCAGATCCATTTTATATTTGTTATAAAATTTGTCGGCAAACTTTAAGCTCATCAATACAGCTTTGTTTTTTATTTGCTCGAGGTGTTCCGCTGTTAAACGGTTGTGTTCCAAGCCATAGGTAATGACTTGAGTTAAAAATGGACCTTGATTGGAATTTCGTATTGCTAATTGCATGGCAAGCCTGTTCTTTAACCTGGAGAGTTTTAATCTAGAAAACTTCAATCTAGAAAGTCTTACTACAGAAACTCTTAATCCAGAAAGCTAAACATATCGTCTACTTCTGCGTATTCATCAGTAACGGTATTTTTGTCTTTCGCTTGTATAACAAGCTCGGTGGCAAATTTGTTAATGATCGCTTCCCAGCCCGAGCGTTCATTGCGAATCAGGTTCTTAATATCGCGTTCTACATCGGGTGTTAACTGTCGAATTAAGGCTAATAGACTGCGCGGGTCATCATAGCTAAGGCTATGCTGGTCTTCGTTGGAATGGCGTTCGGTAAAGGTTTGCGCTTCTTCTAAATCCAGTTCTTCTTCATGTAGGCTAGAGGTTTCATTGTGATACAGGTTGTAGTCTTCGTCGACAAAGGTTTCGCCGCGAAAGATTTCGATAAAGGGAATCGATAAATAAAATAAGCCTGCATTATCTTCTGCAACGCATTGCAAAATTTCCGCTCTTTTTTCATCGCTATCCTGGCTGCGAATTAAATAGGTTAAAAATTCAAAAGTGTGTTGCTTTAATTCGTCGGCATTGTTTTTTATTTTTTCTTCCCAGTAAAGCGGTTGTTGGCAAACTATGTCGCGAATTTTTTCGGGCGTCATAAGTTCGGCAATAATCGATGGGAAGGAAAGGTCGTGTTGACTGTTTATTTGCGTCAGGGTAACAATATCAATGGCTTCAATCACTTCTATCAGTTGCGCATCGGACATGGTATTTGCCATCAGCTCAAATTTTTTACTCGCGAGTTTAGGCTCTACTGTTGCAAGCTGCTTAATTTCAGTAGCGGCACTTTCAATCAGACTATTCATTGACAACCTTCTCAGTTAAAAGTGATTTCATCGTATTCTTCGTCATGCGCGTGACCGTCTGCCTGGTCGTTGCCTTCGTAATCGTCGTTGCCATAATCACGTTCGTTGTCATCATCTTCTTCATTGTATTGATCAGCTGTCTCTTTAGCCTTACTCGGCTTGTCGTGCATCAATAAAAATAAAACGGCACAGGCTTCAATTAATAAATCCTGATTGTAGGCGCGCACGACTTTAACGAGGCCCAAGTCATCGTTATTAAATGCCACGGAAATTTTGAACTCATCCCATGACGGCATAACGTTCGTCTTCAGCCAGAGCGACCATTGTTGCTTGCCAGCATCGCTAAATTTAACCCGTCCAAAAAGTGCAACCGGTAAGTACTCAGGCAGTGACTTCAGCATGCTGGGGTCGGCTTGCAGAATTGTTTTCATTTGCGTGGTGTAATTGCTTAGCGCCTTAGGTTGTTTTGGATCGCTATAAGATTCGATATTTTCACAGGCATCGGATTTTAATTGCTGCAGGCGTGCTGGTTCAAAAGCTATTTTCATAGGAAGTGATTCGTTACTACATTTAGTGTGTTGGATAATATTGATCCCATAGCTCTCTCATAGCAGCTGCTGGGTCTGGAACTATTACGTTTTTAAAGTCTTTGATAAAATCGGCGCGTTTTTTCGGGTCACTCAAAATATCGTAGGCTTCTTGTACTCGTTGCAGCTGCACACCGGCATGGCGTTTTTCGTCGTCAGTGTGCGTGAGTAACTTGTCCGGATGATATTGGTTGGAAAGTCGCCGGTAGGCTATTTTAATGTCTGCGGTAGAGGCGGTTTCTTTAACACCCAAGACACGAAAATGATTGATCATAAATCCCCTGGGTAAGCTAAGGATATAGGTTGATATGCCCGTAATTAGTGCAGTACCGACATTGGGGGCACAGGGTATAGGATGAGCAAGATAAAGTCGCGTTAAATCCGGGTTATATCCCTAAATTTTTGGCTTGGGTGCCCAAATGGGCAGGGTGCTGATGAATAGCGTCCGGGTTAAGTGCCATTAATGATTTTCACTTCTATAAAGTACTGCCCCCGGTGCCATGGTTACATATCAAAGGTTACTGGTTTAATATGCAGGTTTTACCATTTGGTACTGCTGTTTGAGTGGATGTGAGTGATAGTTTTGTGGTTATCAGGGCAATTCGATGTACTTCTTGGTGTTCGTGAGACAAGCTGCAAGGGTAGGTTTATAACGCGAAAGCCAACCTACAAAATTTATTATCCATGTACCCATGTTTGTAGGGCGTTTATATCGGTGTTATGGGCAAGTACACCTAGCAATATTAAAAAAATAATCACAGTTGCAATAACAATAATAGATTTCTTCATAATGTTTCTCTCTGTTAAAAATTAATAGGAAAAGCTTTCTTTAATAGTGATACCAACAGCTTTTTTTGCCGGATAAGCAGAAGCTAAAATTGCTCCGATAGTAAGAATCAACAGCCAAATCCAAGGCGCAGTTAAGGACAGTGTGAGCGGAAATGCCTGGTCGAAAATAAGTTTGCCAAGAAAAGTACTCGTAAGGGTTGATAACAGTAGGGATAAAGCAATAGCTAGCACCCAACTGATAACACTAATAAACAGTGCTTCAATAATGACGTTGCGCATAATTATTTTTGTGCTTGCGCCAATGCTCCGCATAATGCCGAACTCGCGTGTGCGCTCTGCGATGTGAGTGCTCATCACAACTCCTAAACCAAACACACCAACAATTGCCATTAAAATGGAAATAAATAAAAGTGCATTCACGAGCACAGTAAAGTGCCCATCTATTTCATGGCGTAATTTGTGTTCAGTAAGCGTGTTATTAATTTTGATGTTTTGTTGTGAGAGTGCAACGGCAATATTTTTTGTTGCGTCTTCTAAAAATTTTTCATCGTGCTGATTTAATACCATACGATAATTTTTGTAGTGCTCACCTTGACCTGTCATTTTCTGATAAGTCGCAGTAGAAACGTAAGCCATACCGCTAGTCATTTTCTGCTCGGCAATGCCGACAATGCGCAATGTGCTAGCGCTTCCCGCAACGCCCAGTACTATTTGATCACCGATACTTTTATCAGGGAAGTATTCCAGCGCTTTGCGATTTAATACGACGGAAGCATCATTACTATTTTCTACATCACCAAGCCAATGTCCACGTTGCATTTTTATGCTGAGCAACTGACTACCCTTGGGGATTACCGTTAGATAGAGTGCACCGTGCCCACCATCGGAGTAGGTTTTTTCAATATTAATGCCGTCTGGGCGATGGCGTGCAACGGTGCTGCTGCTCCAGGCTTCTACCAAGTCCACACCTTTTACAGATTCGATAATCGCAGCGATTTTTTGTCGATCTTCTGCGCTGCTTAAGCTAATTTCGAGGTCATAGTGTCGCTCTGCTGCAGCATCAATTAAATATTGTTGTGATGCATGTTTAAGGTTGAGGCTAGTGATAAACATTGCACCTGCACTTGATAGCAAGGCCAGTATTAATATTAAGCGTCCTTTGCGTCTGAAGCTGTTGCGTATCGCCATGATGAGTGTGCGATCCATTCCCGGGATTCGGTGTAGCCACGAAATTAAATAGAGTGACTTAATTTTTTTTTCAACATAGTAATGACGCGAAGTGCCAATGTTTAGGAGTGTGTTTTGTACGCTGGATCGCGTAGCTTTTATGATGGGCACCGCTGCCATAAATAGCGGAGGTAAGATGCCTGCGGATATCAATGTGAAATAAACCCAGTGCGATAGCCCTAAATTTTGAATATCAAAATTCAGATTATTTAAAACCATTTTACAAAGGGCACTGCCAGCAGCTAAACCAGCAGGTACGCTGAGTGATGTTGCTAAAACACTGAGCATTAACACGAAGGTGAGATATAAACTGGCAATTTGTGCAGCACTGCCACCGAGGGTTTTCATCACACCGATTTGTCGTACTTGTTGCGCCATAAGGCCATCGATAATCGTAGCAGTAATAACGGCACCCAGTATAAGAGCAATGCCACTGAACAGCAAAAGCACGCCGGTCACTGAAAAAATAATTCGTTGGTGCGGATGTTCACCCGGTGGTGGAATTCTTACGCGCGAAACCTTGTGTCCCTGTTGTTGAATCCAAAGTGCAAGCTGGCTAGCTATTTTCTCAATTCCATCTGCATCGAGGTTTTTATCGCTCATCGTTATTTTCAGATCGGTTAGCGGGGAATTTATTCCAAGCGAAATAATCGTATCGGGACTGGCGTAGCCGAAAGCCACCATGCTGGGTACGGGCATTGAAGAATCATGCGCAGTACCGGAGGCAGTAATTAAATGTTCATCGCCGTTATCCAGGCGAATTTTTATGCTATCGCCGATGTTAATATTTGCCTGGGTCAGCGAGCTGCGCTCTAACAGCAATGAATTTGGTGAAGGTGGCCAGGCACCTGCGTCAGGAAAAATAGTATTGATTTTTAATTGGTAAAAATCTTCCGCTACAAAAATCCTTAAGGGATGGATAGTGCCATCAGGATAATACAAATCAGCGTTAAGTGTCGTACCCGCTTGCGCTAATGCTATGCCGGGAAAGCGACGAACGCCTGCTAATAAATCGGTATCGATATTCTCAACCTGCAAAGTAGCTGAAGCGGGATTGGTGGCGAGATAGTTGCGGCTTACTTCACGAGTTACCAAGACATAACCAGTGAACATTGTGGTAAAACCAAATATGCCAATGGCAATTGCCAGCAACATAAGTGCGATTCGCCAAGGTGTCATTTGCAAGTCGCGCAATAATTTAATCCAGCGAGTGTTAAGCATATTTTGTACTCCTTGTTGCCAGATTATTTCGGTTGGAAATGCAACCGTCAGCAAGAGAAATGGTGCGATCAAAGTAGTGATCGTAATCACGCTCATGAGTCACCATTAATACCGTCTTGCCCTCCGCCACTAACCCAGAAAAAAGCTGCATGATGCTGTGAGCTGTTTCGCTATCGAGGTTGCCGGTGGGTTCATCTGCAACCAGCACTTGCGGATCATTGGCTAAAGCTCTTGCAATAGCAGCACGCTGTTGTTGACCGCCGGATAATGCACTGGGTAATTTGTCAGCTTGCTCGGCGATACGCAGCTTGGTTAAGAGCGCGAGTGATCTCGCTCGGCGTTCATGGACTGGGAAGGTGTTGCAAAAATCCATCGGTAGCATCACGTTCTCAATAATTGTTAGCGTGGGTAACAATTGAAAAAATTGAAAAACAACACCGATATTTTTGCCTCGCCAATCGGAAAGTTCACTTTGTTTTAAGTCGTGAACCTTAGTATTGCCGATAGAAATTTCACCAGAGCTAATCTGGTCAATACCGGTCATCACATTCATCAAGGTGGATTTCCCACTGCCAGATTTACCGACCACAGCGACAAATTCACCCGCCCATAACTCAAGATCAATATGATCCAGTGCGGTAAAAACACCAGCGGCTGATGGATAGGTTTTGCAGACATTTTTTAATACAATTAGGGGAGGCGTTATTTTTTGCATCATCTATTCCTTTTTTCGGGTGAGTTGCGTTGTTTTTCGATAGCGAAGCTGCTTTTTATTCAATAGCGAAGCTGCTTTTTATTCAGTAGCAAAGTTGCTTGTATTCGACAGTGGATCTGCCTGTATTGAATAGTGAAACTAGTTGATAGTAACGCTGCGGCGACTTGATAGGGGGCAGCACCATCGGCGACATTTAACCCCGCAGGTGTTTCTCGCGTATGTCACTTAGCGGGCTTTTTGCAATAGGAATGTTTCAACAGTGCGGCAGATACAAATCAGAAACAAAAAAGTCGTTTATCTACTGAAAAAATACGTTATAACTCTGATGCGACCATCCTGGGCATGGCAACTTGGACGTAAACAACTCCGACATTAACAATTCGGTAAAAAAACTGGGAAATGAATAACGTGCATATCAATAAAATGGATCACTTGCTGATCGTTGATGACGATGAAGAAATTCGCGATCTCCTGCAGCAATATCTGGAAAAGAGTGGTTACCAAGTGAGTACGGCAGCCAATGGCAAGCAGATGCGCGCGGTGTTGGCAGCTGGCGGTGTGGACTTAATTGTGCTCGACTTGATGATGCCCGTTGAAGATGGCTTGGTACTTTGCCGCGAATTAACCGCTACGCAAACTCACCCCATACCGATTTTAATGTTGAGTGCCAGAAATGAAGAGGCTGACCGCATTCTTGGTTTGGAAATGGGTGCGGACGATTACCTGACCAAGCCCTTTGCTTCACGGGAATTGCTTGCCCGTATTCGCGCAGTTTTGCGCCGAACGCGGATGATTCCTACACAATTACGCGAGGTAAAAACATCGCGCCTGGTGCGTTTTGGTGAGTGGAGTTTAGATACTCATGCTCGCCATTTGATCGATAAAAGCGGAGCCCTGGTTTCATTGAGTGGTGCAGAATACCGATTGTTGCGAGTGTTTGTAGATCATCCGCAGCGAGTGCTCAATCGCGATCAATTATTAGGTTTAACCCAAAATCGCGAATCAGATTATTTTGATCGTTCAATTGATATTTTAGTGAGCCGGTTACGCAGGCGGCTGCAAGATAATTCGCGCGAACCTGTATATATCAAAACATTACGCAGTGAAGGCTATATTTTTTCATGCAATGTTGAGCGGCAAGGTGATGGAGTATGAGAAATATTTTTACAGGAAATATACAAAATAGAAGCAATTATTTTATAAAAAGGTTGTGGCCGCAATCGCTTTATGGTCACTTGGCAACGGTTTGGCTTGCGGCCATGATAATTGGGCATGCACTGCAAAACGTCTACGGCTATATGGCCATTTATGATGATCAAATTGCACGAAACGATTATTACCTTGCCAAGGATCTCGCGATACTACTGCCGCAACTTGAAGATGCGTCAACAGCTGTTCGGCAGAGCTGGCTTAAACAAATGGAGCGGCAAGGCTATAGCTATGAGTTGGGTAATATTTTAGCTAAACAACAAACGGTTTTGAATTCAAAAAAACGTGCTCCAAACGCGCTCATCCATATTCAGAATGAATTGGGAAGCGCATATGTTCCTACACTGCTTGAGCCACAAGAACCAAAAGAAGATTTTCGCTTGCGTATTCAACTTCATGATGGAACACCGCTTACGGTTAGGGTAAATAAAACCATTTGGCCGCATAACTGGGGCGCCGGGTTTGTTTTTTTTATGCAAGTTATTGCAGTGGTTACCTTCACCTGGCTTGCAGTCAAGCAAGCAACCAAATCACTCTCACGTTTAGCTCAGGCGGCGGAAACGCTTGGTACAGATCTTGATTGCCAACCCATCCCAGAAAATGGGCCGAGTGAAGTTGCCAGGGCGGCAGTGGCTTTTAATCGAATGCAAACACAAATTAAAGATCACCTGGCTGAGCGGGTGCAGATTCTTGCCTCTATTTCTCACGATCTGCAAACGCCTATCACGCGTATGCTTCTGCGAACAGAATTAATAGAAAATGCGGAGCAGCAACGCAAGTGGCAAACTGATCTCAATGCAATGCAGATATTAGTTGAAGAAGGGATCACCTATGCACGTAGCGCACAGAGAACTACAGAGATCGTTTGTCGTGTCGACATTGACGCTTTGCTCGATAGCCTGGTTTGTGATTATGTAGATGCCGGTGAGCAAATCCGCATCAGTGGCGAAGTTGGCAAAATAATTTCAACGCGTCCCAACACGCTTAAACGTATCATTACCAACTTGCTGGACAACGCACTTAAGTTCGCAACTGATGTTGAGTTACAAATCAATAAGCCATCACCCACATCACTTACGATTAAAATTCTGGATCGAGGCCCAGGTATTCCGGAAGGTGAATTGGCGGCAGTTTTGCAACCTTTTTATCGCGTGGAAAATTCTCGCAATCGTCACACCGGAGGAACCGGCCTCGGCTTGGCAATTGCACAACAGTTGTCCCATTCCCTACAAGGTACCATCACGTTAAGTAATCGTGAGGGCGGTGGTTTGGAAGCAAGTTTGGTATTCCCGATTGTTCGTGAAAATAAGGTTTAGTTTTAAAATGAAAAGGTCAACATGACAGCGATTGATGAAACATTACTTAATTATTAAAAGTTGGCATTGTTCAATATGAAGAAATTATTGTTATGCATTTTCTGTATTTTTTCTTGTTCGTGTAATCATTCCTCTGCTCCCAAACCCGTAGTAGTTGTGTACCCCTATTGGAAACATACCACTTCATCTTTAGCCAAGCTGCCTTGGGATAAGTTCAGTCACATTGCGGTTGCTTCAGTGTATCCGCTAGAGAGAGGGTCCATTAAATCAGATCAGTTAGACCCATTCATTAATGATCTTATCGAGTTGGCCCACAGCAAAGGAAAAAAAATTATTTTATCGGTAGGTGGTGCAGGCGAGGGAAGTAAACACTTTAAAGCGATCGCGAGTGATGAAAAGAAAAAATTGCAGTTTATAAACATGCTGTTCGAATATGTTGCGGATAAAGGATTTGATGGTATTGATATTGATTGGGAATATTGGACATACCAATCGGAACTTGGCAAAGGTGGCAACGACCCGGTTGAAAGCAATTTTCTGCTGCAATTAGTTTCCGATATCAATAAAGCGAAGAGCAAGGATCTTTTGCTCACCGTTGATATATCGGCTGGAAATTGGGTTGGTCCGCAGTATTTAACAGAACTACAGAATCATGTTGATTTTGTTAATTTAATGGCTTTCGATTTTACCGGTGCATGGCCTG
This sequence comes from Pseudomonadota bacterium, assembly GCA_040385335.1. Taxonomy (GTDB): domain Bacteria; phylum Pseudomonadota; class Gammaproteobacteria; order Pseudomonadales; family Cellvibrionaceae; genus Cellvibrio. The sequence continues at coordinate 85,879 of JAZKHP010000052.1, read as the reverse complement.
AATCCAGGGTCGCCCATCACTCCGATTTTCGTACGTTTAAAAAGGCCTTAGAATATACAATCAGTAAGGGCTTTGTTAAAGAAAAAATTTTGGTCGGTTTACCTGCTTACGGTATTGAATTCATCGATGGTAAAAAAGATCAGATTAAGCATATAGCCTATAGTGATATTGTTGCAAAAGTTGGCGGAGATCACCGTGCCTTAGCGAAAGGTAAAGTTGGAACGCTATTTTTTGAAAATAGTGAATACATATCCAAAAAGTGTCTTCATGTGGCAAAAGTGGGAGTAGGCGGTGTTTTTCTGTTTGATGTTTTGTCTGATGATGAGGATGACAGTTTGAGTTTGCTATCTGCCTGTAACAAATTTATTCCTCCGTTAATAATTTCCACAAAAGATAATAAGAAAGTAAGTAGCCCGTAAGAAGTTAAACCTATTACGGGAAAACTGGTGCAATAATTTTTCCGTATTGCGTTGCATTTCATTCAGGCTACAGAGCTTATTTCGTTCCCAGGGTTTTATAAAATTATGGGTTAACCATTGGACATAGGCCTCCAGCCAACATTGATCAAAGATAAAATACTTCATTTAAAAATTTAATCATGTCGCTAACTGCAGGCTCGGAAAGTTCTTTGAAGCAACCGTTGTTGTAGTCGTTACATCCGCTATCCAGAAAGCCATGTCGTTTGCCTTGGTGGATTTTGAAACGTACGGGTTGCGCTAAACTTTTTAGCCGTTCTACATAGGCTGTTGCGCGGTCTGGAGTTGTTAACGCGTCTAGCTCGCCAACATGCACGAATTGATTGGGCAGGGTATATTTATCCGCGCTGACAAGGTATTGATCGGGCGATACCGCTTGGTAATACTCAGGATTATCATTCACATTCATTTTTTCGCCAAAAATACCGCGAGGCTTTGCCTTGGCCCATTTCCAAAGTTGATTGCCTTCATTCTCGAAATTATTTTTGGCGACCTCGACCATGCTGAATCCCGCGTAACTTAAAATTGCGGCCTGAATTTTCAAACCATCTTTGCGGGGAACTTGTTCTGCCGTTACACCTTTGGGCAAGTAGGTTGGTTTAAAACCCAGCGGCTTTTTCGCAAAGCCATCGCTATCGAGGTTGCGGCCAGCCACGGTTACCATGGCAGCCAAATGTCCTCCGGCACTGTCTCCGGTGACGGCAATTTTTTTCGGGTCACCTCCATAACGTTTTATGTTTTGTTTTACCCAAAGAACTGCGCCCATAGCGTCCTCAACGATGTGATCCACGGTGGTGGTATTGTCGACATCGCCAAGCAAGCGGTAATTTACGTTCACGGTAATGATGTCCGTACGAGTGGCGATGCCATCCGCTAAATCGGTCATGATGGATTTACTATTGAGTAGCCAACCGCCGCCGTGAAAAATGACAAGCACTGGTTTGCCTTTTGTTTTTGTTTCTGGAACAGCGATATCCAGGGTGAGATCAAAACCTTTGGGGCTGGCCCACACAATATCCTTAAAATGTTTTATCTCATGATTGGCGAATGCCGGTAAACAAACAGATGTCAGAAATAAAAAGAAAGTAAACGTGAAATGACGCATTCGAATTCCCCTGCGTGTAATTATTCATAATTAGGAGTTGATAACAGGAGAGTACTATTCCAGTTTTTCTTTTTAACCCAACAAAATATTTACACGTTTCCATAAAATTTTTACAGTATTTGGCAAATGCTGTCGAATTTACTCAATGAAATTAAATCTGCTTAATAAAAAATGCCCGGCATGTGCCGGGCAAATTGCGAGAGGATTTAAACTGTTCAATTAAAACTGACTGATAAAATTCCACGCTTCAACGGGAATCCATGAATCAGGTTTTCCTGCATCGTGTTGCGATGGCCAATGACCGCCATCAAATGCACACCAGCGAACCGGTTTGCCAGCCATACAGCCTTGATAGGATGTGCAGATGTGAGTACCGCTACCGCGCGCAGGCTCTAATGGATTCTGAGCTACACATTGATTATTTCTCACGAAGCGGTCGCGTACTGAACGGCCTTGCGAAATACTCAACACATTATCGTCCAAGCCATGGGCAGCAAAAAATGCGACGGGAGAGGTACCACCATCACAGCCACTTAATTGTGCACCTGAGTAAAGCGCTACACCACGAAACACATTCGGGCGAGCACATGCAACGGCGTTCGACATGCCCGCGCCGTAACTAAAACCGTTGGCAAAAATCCTGCTTTTGTCAATACACAAGTTTGCTTGCACCTGGCTAAGAATGGCATCAGTCAGCGCGAGATCACGGCCGCCGGTATTAGCCCAGCCTTGATCAATACCTTCAGGTGCAATAAAGATAGTGCTGTTTTGTGCAAGGTTCCAAAGACCATAATGAGGTGTTTCTGTCGCGGAACCGTTGCCACCGTTAGCAACCTGTGCTGCATCTCCACCACGCCAGTGATAACCAATAATCAAACGATAGGGATTTTGATTATTGTAATTATCCGGTACGCGCAAAATGTACGAACGATTGACATTATTCACGTTGAGATTAATGCGTCCATTTTGTAGGGTGCGCGCTTTGCCACAGCCTTCACTTGCATTGGGGTCTGTGTTTGGCATATCGATAATGCCTGAATAAGGTCCAATGTGAATCCAATCCAGATCGGCATAGTCAGTTGCACCCACCGTCACGCGAACTTTTTGATAGCCAGGTTTTAAATGTATTTTGCCAGCGGACCAGGTTTTAAATTCACCCCAATTATTTACGCTCGGTACTTGAAAAGATTCAACCAGGGTTGTGTTGCATTGTGAAATTTTAAACGTGCGCCCGGTACCCACTGCAGCGGAACGAATCGTGAGATCGTAATCACCTTCGCTTTCCACATAAACTGTGTACTCCAGCCACTCACCGGCGGTCATCCAGCCTACGGCATTGCCGCCGGTAACAGTTTTTATATCGACACCAGTATCAGTGCGATAAGCAGTACCTTCATTCGCCGTGGTGCTATCGGAATAACCGGCGGGATCAAAATCTTCTGCTTGTACCGTTGCAGGAATTCTCGGTGCTAGCATTTGAAATGCGTTTTTAATTTCGCTGGGACATGGATTCGTAGGTGTACTTGAGGCAACGGACGAGGACATTCGCGCTGAAGATAAACCTAAAGAAGATAGCCGCGCTGAAGACGGTTGCAATGAAGACAGCTGCGATGAAGACGAACTGACTCGCGAAGATAAAGCACTGGCTGACGCCAAACTTGATCTGACAGAACTAACTGCTGGCACGCTACTAGAACTGATGGGCATTAATCTGCACAAAGTGCCATTGATTTGCGGGCGCTCAGCGGTATTACCATTTTTTGCAACTTGAAATCCAAACGAAATGGATTGACCAACCGCAAGATTTCCGTTCCAGGACATGTTAGTTGCGGTGTAAGGATTACTACCGGATAAATTTGCATTCCAGCTTCCGGTAATGCGGTTATTCGTGTATTGCCAATTTACATTCCAGTTATTGACTGCAGAAGCTGTATCATTTTTTAGCACGATACTGGCAACGTATCCGCTCGCCCATTCGTTATCGATTTGGTAAGTACAAGAGGCTGATGTGTTGTGTGCAGCTGCGGTAAGTGCCATGGCCAAACCAGCCAACAATGAAGAACATTTTGCAGTCGGCCCGGTGTTAGGCCGAAATAGATTTAATGTAGACATAGTTAAATCCTCGAAAAAAATAGGCAACTATCCCGGCTGGTGCCGGAATAGTTGCTGACTTGCAGAAATTTTTTAAACAGCTTTTATTTCTGCCCAAAGTAAATTTTCGTCCATGAATTTATTTTTTAATTCTTACTTTTTTATTTTTATTTTTTATTCCTACTTTTTATTCCTACTTTTATTTCTATTTTTTTTATTCTACTTTTTCATTCGCAACAGTCCCAACTTATAAGGAATGGTGTTGTAGGTTGAGCCTGGACCGGTTTCACCTTGATAGAGGAATTCCAGATTGCAAGGATCAATCGTCATTTTCTCATCATTACTGGAGCGAATTAATTCACCGTGACTGATACCGTTAGCCCATTTTCCGGTTGGCCATTCCACATTGCTATTTCCCGCGAAAGGATTGGCATCGGTATCCGCCAGCGCAGTCCAAGGACCATCCAGACTAGTTGACGTCCAGGAGCGGAACATACGTGGACCACTAGGCCATGCCTCAACCATCAACAAATATTTATTTTGGCCATCCAATTTATAAACGTTGGGTGCTTCAAACAAATACTGGTTGCCGTTGCCGCGGTGATCTTCCATTACGATTGAGGAACCCGAGAAGTTGGGGAAATTGCCAATAGTGGTTTTGGAAACGTAGAGCACACCGTCATCGCGTGAGAAATATAAGTAACAGTGGGTATCGTTACAAATCACCCAGAAATCTAACGAACCGTTGGGTTCATTTTGTAATAATTTTTGCTTGGCGGTCCAGTTTGGGTTGTTAATATCGTCAGTGGTTGAATAGGTGCCCGGCCATTGCGTGATGAGATACCATTTGTTGTGCGGCTTGAAGAAAAACACTTGCGGCGCAACGGTATTGCCAACGCGACTACCATTCATGGAAATGTGCGGCGCTTGTTGAGCAGCATTCCAATCCGTGAAACTGGTGTACATGGATTTGTACGAAGTATCGTAATAGGTTGCATAGACATGGTATTTACCGTTTACTTTCACAACTGATGGATCTTTAATCGATGCCCAGCCGGAAGTTTTAGGGCTAATCAGCGGCGCAGTAGAAACCCATCTCAGTGGTGCTTTTAATTCACAGGTTTGCGCTGCGCTACTGCTCGACCTGCTGGATGAGGTTGCCGGGATTGATGAGCTTGATGTGCGAATAACCTCACCACTAACCGAAAAATCATCCGCGTAATAGCTGATGGTCGTGTCGGTGGCTTCGATAATAAAATGCTGGAACGCTGTCGTACCTGATTGCGTGTAATAGCCTTCCAATAAACGCCATTCACTTGCAGAAGCCGTTACTGTGGTGACTCGAGTGTATTCGTTATAGGTGGAAGTATCCGAATCCTCCTGGCGTTTTGCAGTCAAGCTAATCACGCTGTCTGGAGTACCTGGAGCCAATTTCACCCATACCGCAGTTTCGTATTGATTGCCGCTGGTTAATGACCCTACATTAAAGGTGAAACCATTCCAGGCTGCAGTGCGGCCGGAAATTAATGCGCTGGCTAAACCGCTGCGCTTGTCGACTGTCGAGCGAGTAACCGTTCCCGCAGTTGCACCCCAATTGGTAATGCCACTTTCAACTCCACCGTTTTGCGCAAAATTATTTGCCGGTACGGAATAACTGCTGGACGATACTGCGTTGCGTGAGCTGGCTGGAATACTGGAACGTGGCACCGAACTGGGTGCGATACTGGAACGCGGAACAGAGCTTGGCGCAACACTGGAACCTGCCACAGAATTGGCCGACCCACCACACGCGATACCGTTTACAGTTGGACGTTCAATGCTGCCGCCACGTGTCTCACCCTGAAACCCGAAGGAGATAGATTGTCCCACTGCGATATTACCGTTCCATCCAATGTTGGTTGCGGTATAAGGATTGCTGCCTGATAGGTTCGCATTCCAACTGCTAGTGATACGGTTGGTTGCGTATTGCCAATTCACATTCCAATTGTTTATCGCCGCACCTGTGTCATTTTTAATGGTTATGCTGGCTACAAAGCCGCTACCCCATTGGTTATCAATGGTGTAGGTACAAGCCGCTGATGCAACATTTGTTAAAGCTAATAAAGCGGCACCAAGGCCAATAGCACTGCAAGTGCGCGGAAATTGTTTCAGCAATAAATGGGAGGAGTATTTTTGTTTATTCATTTGGATCTCCGATTTTACGTTTTCTTACGCAACGGAAACTGTTGGAACTCTTGCGAGGATTCCCGATGTGTAAATTGAATGGAATATTTTGAAGGGAAAAACAACTCACCTGAATTCCTTTTTAGGTGAGTTGCAAACGGGTGATTACTTACCGATGTAGTTCATCAACCAGGTCATTGCAGGACGCGGGGTGCCGTTATCCTGAATCAAACCGGAACCGTCGATCCAGGTTCTGCCGTTCACGTAGCCCCAGATGGTTATGCCGACAACGTTAGGATGGTTCCAGAACACGGGGAAATGCGCCTGGAAATTCTGCAGTTGAACTTGATCATTGGTATCGCCGATATCGTATTCAGAGATGTAAATGGGTTTGCCCACTTGGCTCCAAATATTGTCAATCGCCGTTTTAACTTGCGCTGCTGTCATACCCTTCAACTCGTGAGCTTGCAGGCCGACCGCATCTATATTATTTCCTTGTGCTTTTGCGAGCGCAATAAACTCATTGTGCTGCCAGCGGATATTGTTATAGTCGTTCAGAATCAAGATGGAGTTAGGGCAATATTGACGTGCTAGTTGGAAAACCCGCGAAATCCAGTTATTGCCGAACGCCTTCTGCGCATAACCCGCTGGCTGATGGCCGGCAACAGCTTCGTTAACCACGTCGATCATTGCAGTATCCGGGTAACGGGCACAGTAATCACGAATCCACTGTTCGATCTCAGTCGCAGTTTGCGCGGCGGTCAGGTTGGTGAGCCATGAGGGTGACTGCGCGCCCCATATAAACGTATGTGCTTTTACCGGAATATTATTCGCGCGGGCGTATGCATAGATGCGGTCTACCGGCGCCCAGTTGTAAACGTTTTGCGTGCCTTCAACAGAACCCCATTTGCCTTCGTTTTCACCGGTAATTTGATTCCAGTAACGAGTGAAATCAGATCTTACTGCGCCAGAGGTAGTGATATTGCCAACAAATTTCCTGGTGGTGGGAGCCGTGCTTGAGCGGGTGCTTGAGCGGGCGATTGAACTGCTCGACACAGGTGACACTTGGCCGCTAATAGAGAAATCATCCGCGTAGTAGCTGATGGTTGTATCTGTAGCTTCAATAATGAAATGTTGGAAAGCGGTAGAGCCTGATGGGGTGTAATAACCTTCCAATAAGCGCCATTCATTGGCAGATGCCGTGACTGTTCCTACCCGGGTGTATTCGTTGTAGGTGGATGTATCCGCATCTTCTTGAAGTTTTCCAGTCAAGCTAATAACGCTATCAGGTGTACCCGGAGCCAGTTTTACCCACACAGCAGTTTCGTATTGATTGCCGTTAGTTAATTGCCCTACATTAAACGTCAAACCATTCCAGGCTGCAGTACGGCCTGTAATTAATGCGCTGGCTGAACCGCTGTGCCTGTCGGCAGTAGAAACAGCAACAGTTCCTGCAGTAGAACCCCAATTGGTAATACCAGCTTCAACTCCACCATTTTGCGCAAAGTTATTGGTCGGCACAGAGTAAGTGCTAGACGATGCAACAGAATTAGGGACAACGCTGGAACGCGGTACAGAACTGGGTGCAACGCTGGAACGAGGTACAGAACTTGGTGCAACGCTGGAACGGGGCACGGTACCACAAACACTTCCGTTAACTGTTGGACGCTCTACGCTACCGCCACGTGTTTCGCCTTGAAATCCGAAAGAAATAGATTGTCCAGCGGCGATACTGCCGTTCCAGCCAATATTGGTTGCAGTGTAAGGATTGCTACCAGAGAGGTTGGTGTTCCAACTGCTGGTAACACGGTTAGTGGCGTATTGCCAATTCACATTCCAGCCATTAATCGCCGCACCTGTATCATTTTTGATAGTGATGCTTGCTACAAAGCCTGAGCCCCATTGATTGTCAACATTGTAAGTACAGGCTGCAAAGGTATTGAGCGAAAAGGCAGCCAAGCCAGCGCTAACGCCAAGCACACTGCAAGTGCGCAAAGCTTTGGTCAGCTTTCGGTTGGGATTTTTTTCTGAAATCATTATTGGAATCTCCGCAAGATAGTTTGGAAGTTCGCTCACGCTGTGCGTAAAACACCCAGCCCGAAGGCTGGGAAAAAAGCCAGGACCACCGACAACGTGTAAACCTTGTGGAGTGAGCACTGGTACAGCGAGAGAAACTCGATTTGGTTTTTTAAAAAGTAAGCTAGAAACAGCTGTATTTTTTATTTTTACTGGTCAACCGACAGCTTTTTTTATTGACATATATCGCCGGTAAGCGCCGATACTTAAGCCGCAACAAAACGTAGAATTGACGCAATTGTTATCCAGTGTTATCGCCAATTTTTGTTACAGCACAAGGTCCGCAACAAAACTAGCAGGTGGCGGCGCTCGACGGCTAAAGTAGCGCAATGCGTAGCGGGGCGCTTTAACTATTGAAAGGCTTTTATAAAACTGTAAAAATTTGCATAGTTTCTGTAAATATTTGTACATATCTAGCGGCGTTTAAAGCCACATTGTGACGTGCTTCAACTTTTCGGTGTAAGGAATTAAAAGGCGATAATCTGTACATATGTTATTCGTGAGCAATAAAAAAGGCCAAGTGTGATGTGCTTGGCCTTTTCATAAATCCTGTTTTTACAAGATCAATAGGTCTCTTCTTTCGTGTCCTCTTTCGCCAGGTACAAAGACTTAAATGTTTTGGGGGCACAGTCATACTCTTGCTTAAACAGTTTGCTGAAATAGGAAACGTTGTTGTAACCCACCGAGTAAGCAATTTCCGAAATATTTGCCTCATTATTTTCTGACAACAAACGCGCCGCCTCCGTAAGCCGCAATTTGTTCAGGTAAGTGCTGAAAGTAAGGCCTAGTTCATCCTTCAAAATATCGTTTATCTTAGTCCGATTAATTCCCAAAGTGGCCGCAGCCATCTCCAGACTTAATTCCGGATTAGCGTATTCGGTTGCCACGTAACGCAGCAGTGAGCCTTTTTCTTTATCTTTTTGCGGCTCTATGGATAACTTTTTATAGGCGAGCAAAGGTTGATCTTTCCTGACCTTTTCTTTCAGTTCAATCGTTAACACCACTAAATAGCGGCGAATCTGCCAGATAAAAAATAATATCCATATCGCCAGGGCAAGGGCGCCCGCGCCATAGAGGTAGCGAAAATCTTTGCCTTGTAGTTTTATATCGGTCAGTCGCACATGGGATGGCGTATTGAGGGGGCTTTGTAAAGAATTTACCCAGGCAAACCCCATGGTTTTATTCAGTTGATAAGAGGTATCGCTAAATTCAAAACCGTAACGGTCCAGCCACCAATGCGGCGTATCGAGATCATCAAAGTCAATGCTGACCTCGGACCAGTGCTTATCGCAGGAGAATGCAATAGAGGATACGCGGCGAGTAGTCATATCATTTAAAATGGTGACTTTTTCATCGAAACTAAATAACACTAGCAGCAATACATTTTTTGGATCGCACTGAATCTTAAAGGCGATATTTGAGTAGCGAGTGAGGTCGACCTGCACAAAGGACTGAATGGCGTTCACAAAGTACATGGAATAATGGGTATAAGGGAAGGGCTCTTGCGAGCTTAAAAAGAAATCATACTCTATGGTCCCCACTTCATTTTTGACGGTTAGCCGGGTTTCTGTTTGCGGCTTTTTAGGTTCAACCGCTGCATCCCAAAGGAATTCCGTATCGCGCGCGGGGAACACTGAAGTATTCAGTTGGGATTTTATAAACCCGGCATACAGGATTAACCCGGTCAGGATCAACAGCATCAATAGTGCGAACAGTGCGTTTCGATAAAACTTCAGCATCTCTGAGAAATCTCACTGCTGGATAAATCAAAACCGCTCATTGACTCCATACCTACTGCCGATTGCCTTAAGGCAATGCGCTCTCAGAAACATTAATTAGAGGGGATACCCTGAACCCAAAGACAGCAGATTATTATAAAAGTGAAACGCTGCAGAAATGGAATCATAATGGTGAAATTGACTATATCATAATATTGGCGATATACGCATTGAAATCAAGAGAAGTATGATCCGGTGTGACCCAATTACCAATACTTGGAATGCCCCAACAGCCTGAATTATAGCTAGCCTTTTCAGGGATGCATCAACCTGAAATTTACCTCGGGTTTTACGAAAAGATGTCGTATGGTTTCTTTAGAACTCAACCCATCAATTTTTTACCCCTAAGTTTAAATCCCCATTAAAAAGTTATTAGCCCGTGGGTTGGGCCGGGCCACGTTGGCTAAGCTTGCGCAGCCCAACATCCCCGACTCATTAATGCACCCAATATACTTAATCACAATGCACAAATTTTTAATTAATTGTTGCGCACATTTAAATTTTTTATTATTGCTGCATTCAAATTAAGTTCCATTGATTTTGCAGCCGCGTTTAATTCAATTTATTTTTTATATTTTTCGATACTCCATGCACCTGGCCCATTCGCAGCGAGAATCAACAAGCCACCGGCAACTGCAATATTCTTAAAGAACATTAGTTGCTGCACATAAGCTTGTTCAGCGGGAACACCCCAATAGTTGTGAAAGAAAAAGCTCGCTACCAATGTGAATCCCGCAGGCACCAAGGCTGCTGTTCGTGTACCTACGCCGAATAAAAGTGCTAAACCAGCTGCGATTTCTACCATTAAAGCTGCGACTGCAGCAACTTCAGCAAACGGCAGGCCAACAGAATTTATATAAGCAACAGTACCCGCAAAACCAAAAAGTTTACTAAAACCTGCGGGCAAAAATAATGCAGCTAATAACAAACGACCAAGCAACATAAAACTGTTTTGTAGTGTTAAAGACATTTTAATATTCCTCATGCAAGTGATTTAACGCAAGTGGCTTAGTGATTGGATTGAATCCAGGTAGGTGCTATTTCAGTACCTTTACCGGCGCCGTAGCCTAGATATATATTGAAGCCGGCAATGGGTTCTAAATAACGCGCATTTTTTAATACGCCAGCGTCCACCACAAGAAATCCCATGCTCTGTGCTAAAGTACTTGCCGTTTGTTTTGCTCTCTCGCTATCGCTAGCCACAAAAACCGAAACAGTTTGCCCTGCACCAAAATCTGCTCCATTCGCAATCACTTGAGAAAATAAAGTGTTGAATGCTTTTACCACTTCCGCCTCAGGTATGGCTTTTGCAATTTCTTCAGCCGCCGATGTGGTGTGGCCTATTGTTAAGCCCATGTAGTCGGCAGTTAAGGGATTGGTGATATCGATAACCACTTTTCCCGTTAAATTTCCCACACTTTTTAATGCAGCTATGGCATCTGCGTAGCCAGAGGCAAGAATGACTGCATCAGCATTTTCTACTGCGTTAACTGCTGCAACAGCTGTAGCACCCGAATAGTTTGCCGCTAATGCATCAGCTTTTTCCCTGGAGCGAGAAGTAATACTGACTTTGTGACCTGCGTGAGTCAGTTGTTTTACTAAGGCTGAACTCATATTGCCAGCACCAATAATGGTTATGTTCATGATGTTTCCTCTTGGTTAAATTAAGTGTTTGTTGTTGATCATGTGCAAGGCAATGAATTTTGCAGTGCATGGAATAGAGTTTATTGCTATCTTGAATTGAGATAAATATCGATAAAATTGATAGTCTGTTCCAGCTGGAGGAACAATGGATAAATTTACTGAAATACAGACTTTCGTCGCTGTGGTTGAGGCGGGGAGTTTTATAAAAGCTGCCGATGGGATGCATATGTCCAAGGCAGCCGTATCCAGATACGTGCTAGAAATGGAAACCCGTTTGGGTGTGCGCTTATTGCATCGCACAACACGGCGCCTTTCTCTCACGGAAGCGGGGCAGATTTTTTATTCCCGCGCAAAAGATTTGCTGACAGATTTGGAAGATGCAGAAAATGAAATCACCGCGCAAAGTGATAACGCCAGCGGCTTACTTCGAATCAATGCTCCCTTCACCTTTGGTATTCTTCATCTGGCACCCTTGTGGGGAGATTTTAAAGCCCTCTATCCAAAAATAAAGTTAGATATAACCCTCGCAGATCGCATCGTGGATTTGGTTGATGAGGGATACGATATGGCCATTCGCATTGCCACCCTGGAAAATTCAACACTGATCAGTAAGCGACTCGCCTCTACTCGCGTGATCCTCTGTGCATCGCCGGGCTACCTGCAGAAAAATGGTATGCCGCTGCACCCCAAAGAACTTGCGCAGCATGAAATCATTTCCTATAGCTATTGGTCGGGCAAAGATGAATGGCAGTTTGAAGGTCCGCAAGGGCGGGAGAGTGTAAAAATCAATCCGGGGATTTATACCAACAACGGCGATACCTGTCGGGCTGCCGCGCTGGCGAATCATGGCATTATTCTGCAACCCTCTTTCATCATTGGGCAGGATATTAGAAATGGGACACTGGTAGAGTTAATGCCAGAATTTAAATCAATTGAATTGGGGATTTATGCGGTTTATCCAACCCGCAAATATGTCTCGGCAAAAGTGCGGTTGCTGATTGAGTTTTTAACGGCGCAATTGGCAAAACGCGGTGCTGCATGGGAGTAAGCAGCGCGATGGGAATAAACACCGCGCTTCTATTTCTATCCATTGCCATTCCAACACCCTTAAATTGCCAAAGCTTTTTTATCCTCGCTCGCCGCAACAGAGAGTGTTATCGACTGACCAAACACGTAGGACTCCATCGATAACACGCCGTGAGTTATTCCTCCTGGTAAAACGGTTGCTGGTAAGGATGATGCGGCCGCACCTAGCGCAACCAACAGCGGTAAGAAGTGCTCAGTCGTTGGGTGCGCACGCTTTGCATGGGGCGCAAGCTCTAACGCATTGACCAGGGCTTGTCGATCACCCAGCTCCACCGCGTGACGAATCCACGCCGTAAACTCCTGCGCATAAGCCGCCTCATGTTCGTGCCCACCGCGAACCTCATACAAATTATGAGTGAGGCTACCAGAGCCAATAATTAAAACCCCTTCATCCGCCAGTGGTGCTAAAGCAGCTCCATAATTTAGTGCAGTGCTACTGCTTAAGTTGCCAGGCAGAGATACCTGAAATACCGGAACATCCACAGCGGGAAATAAAAACCGCAGCGGCACCCAGGCACCGTGATCCAGCCCTCTGCTATTGTCCGAATCCGCCTGCCAACCTGCTGCGCGCAGTAGTTCAATAGCGCGCATCGCCAGTTGCGGGTGACCGGGTGCCGGATACTGCAATTGATAAAGCGCTGGAGCGAAGCCACCAAAATCGTGAATGGTTTCCGGCTGAATACTCGTAGCAACTTTGGGCTGCGATGTCATCCAGTGCGGGGAGACAACCAATATGGCCTTGGGTGTCGGTAATTGTTGACCTAAGGTAATCAACTGCTGGCCAGCCAAACCTGGGTCCAGCGCATAACTCGGTGCTCCATGGGATAAGAAAATGCTCGGTAAGCGCTTCATAAAAACCTCCTGACAAGGAAATACAGTGAGAGAATTCACCCGGATTCTTCCGTGGAAGTTTCTGGTTGCATCTATGGGATCACTTTAATGGCTTGGGTATGTGAGATAAATTAGCGCTAATGTAATGGACTGTCTCGCAGGGCGGGATAATGGTGGGGATTCATGCATATTGGGAATAGAAAATTTGAATTCTTGTTATGTGTAAATTTTATTAATCGATCTAACCTTTACGTTACACCAAGGCACAATCTAGTTACTGCCGTACTGGCAAAATATTTATCGTTGTGGCTTCAGGTATTACCGCATAAAAATAATTCTATTACTTCATTTTTCCGGAGGGTACCGTGGTTACACCTGTTGAAGAATATATAAATGCTTTTGGTCCTGAAGTGAAAGCAATACTTCTGGAAATATTGCGCGTCGCTAAAGCGGCAGTGCCTACCTCCCATGAAGTCATTAGCTACAAAATGCCTGCCTTAAAACAAGAAAAGTGCTTCTTCTATTTCGCCGCGTTTAAAAATCATATCGGCATCTACCCCCCAGTTAAAAATAACAAATTGCTTATTGAGGAGCTTAAACCATTTGCAAACGAGAAAGGAAATCTGAAATTCAAGTTATCCGAGCCCATACCCTTTGAACTAATTGCACGCATTGCTTTGGCCTTATCATTGCAGTATAAAAAATAAAATTTATTAGGTAATTAAGTGATAGATAGACATTGTTGTAAGGCTAAATCTGGGTGATATTGCTCAGCTCTGTTTGTTTAATGAGCAGCCCGAGTTGTGAGCGTCGGACAATAATTCTATTGTAAAAATGTGAAAAAAATATCACAGTAGACCAAATGTTTTTAAATCAGTTGGCGGTAGAAAGCTCGATTTAAAATTTGGGTTTATCTACAGTCTCGCTACATTTCAGTGCCTGTAAGATTACTTGCTGCATTCACAAACAAATTTAAGGGTATCAATGAAAAAATTATTTCTTTCTGTTTTTAGTATTTATATCGGGGCCACAGCATTCGCCGAAGAACTTACACCAGTTACCTATCCATTATCTGAATTACAAACTATTCATTCAAACGCAAATAATAAAGACTATGACTTGCTTATTCAGCTTCCCAATTCTTACAAGGAATCAAGCATAAGCTACCCTCTAATTATTGTTAACGATGCTCGGTTTTCTTTCCCAATCACAAGTGGTGCGATGCAGTTAATGGGAGATAGGGTTGTTCGTGAAGCTATAGTTGTCGGTATTTCATATGCTAAGGGTGAGGATATGGGGGTTAGCCGTACGCGTGACTACACCCCTACCTATTCTCCAAAAGAGTCATCTGCGCATTCGGACGAAGCAAGGGCAGCATCGGGCCATGCAAAAGAATATTCACAGTTTATTGAGCAGCAAGTTATTCCGGAACTAAAACGTAAGTATCGTATAGATAATATGAATAAAATTTTCGTAGGTCATTCTTTTGGTGGCCTTCTAGGCTCTTATATTTTAGTGACCAAGCCAGACTTATTTAATCATTACATTATTGGCAGTCCATCTTTATGGTATGACCAAAAAGTTATTCTAAACATGGAAGAAAAATACTCCAAGTCTCACAATAGAATGAATGCAAATGTAATGATTTACGTAGATGCTGATGCAACAGGTATCAACTCTATGGTCAAAGATGTTCGGCTTTTTGAAAAGCAGTTAAGCTCTCATAAATATACTGGTTTATCGGTATATGTAGAGGTTATTAAAAATGAAAATCATCACAGTGTTTTTCCTGCATTGCTTTCAAAAGGCTTAATGAAGGTAATTCCGATTAAAAAGTAAATGTAACAGGCGACTGTAATTTATATGCATCACAATATTTAGCATCAACTTTGAACTTGGAGTAGTAAAGCAATCAAGTTTATGCTAAAAAAGTGTGGCTCATTTAAATGTTAACTTTTAAATGGAATAAGCATGAATTTTGAAGAAAAAACTGTAGAAGAAATACTTAATATCGCCAATCCAAATATGGATAATCTAATGGCAGCATAGCTCTGACTGCAAACAAATAAATTGCAGCTTGAGGAATAGGGTAGCTACTCCTCGCCAGAGCTAATGACAGCATTTAATTTCATAAATGCATTAAACAGTTTAGGGCCGGCATGCACCAGGTTTTCATTCCAATCGGTATTCGCCGTGTCATCCGAGCCATCGGTAATATATTTTAAAAGCGAACAACCTATCCCCATTTTTTTACACACTTTTGCAATAGCATAGGCTTCCATATCGACGAGATCGCAGGCCACTCGGGAAACGGCAGTTTCAAAACTATCACCTGTGCCACAGATTCCGTGAGGAAGTTCTTCAAGATACGTTGGTATTTCAATTAAGCCATCGATTTCATCAAAAGGTGTTTGACCTATTTGGAATCCAAGTGGTGAAACATCCATATCCCGTTGCACAGTGCCGCTGCATTCAATAATGGTTCCTGCAGCATACCTGGAGCTTCCAGCCGTCCCAACATTAACTATGTGAGTGGGTGAGGCTTGCAGAATGATTGAAGTTACACAATGGGCGGCATTAATTTTTCCCAACCCAGAGTAATAAACATGAAATAAATTTTCTTCAAAATATTTTTGAAGTTCAATTTCCAGCGCGGCTACCACTTTAATATTTGACAAGTGAAACTACCTCCTTACCTCTAAAGCTCATAGTGTTTAAATAGGTTAAATTTATCAATACCCCACATCCTTAACCTTATAACCCGCAACCTCAGCGAGTTCGATGGCCGCTTGCAGATCCTCCCGTAGCCAAATCATCATCCATAATGACGATGCGTTGATGCCCAGATGTTCAAAGCTTCCAGCAGTGTTTATAGCGCGCTATCCTACCAGAGTTTTTAGATCTTATTCATCACTTGGTCGGTGAAATCATTAGTTAGGCCATGACGGTTTCAGGATTCAAAACCTGGTCAATTGATTTTTGATTTGCAGCGCAAACAAAAACTTTCGCAATGATCGTAAACGGATATGCAATATGAGCTTGAAAGAATGTACAGCGACCGCGCCAAAAAAATGCGTTCGCGAAGAGGGCCCGGGAGCATGATCATTGTGCTGCGGCGATTTTAATTTTTAGCGGCTCGCCTTTATTACCGAATAACATGATGTGGAAGATATTGCTGCGCGTCGCTACGTATCGTCACACATTTTAATGTTAATAAAAAAGGCAGGGTTAATGAAAATCATCTAATTACTATTAATGATTTCAGGAAGAGTAAAGGGTTTGCTGCACTGACCTACGGCAGGCAAATAAGGCGACTCAAGACAAATAATGTTACGGTTTTTTAGGTTAAGCGACACCAGGTCCTTGCCATGATAGCGAACAAAAAGTCGCTCATACCCACCATTCGTTTGCAATTTTTTTAAACCCAGTTTTACTCGGGCTAATAGCTTTGGCGTTTTATTGCTAACATAAAAGTAAATGGGGAAGCTGTAATAAAGTAATAGATTTTTGTCTACTGTCAAAGCAGGATAAATATCTTTTTTTTCCCGGTAAAGATTCTGTACCTCATTGGCGCCTAGCGCTAAACAATCAAAGCGATTGAGTGCAAGCATTTGAAATAAACTTTCAAACGTAGGGGCGCCTACAGTAGATATATCGTTGTGAGTATAAATAGGAACGTCAGCCCAGTTAATACCTTGCCCGACTTTTAGCTGCCGAAACGCAGCCAGTGATTTAATATTCGCTAAGTCGATAAGCCCGGTTTTGTTTATAAGACAAATGCGATAGCCCAATAGATTATTAAATATATCAAGGTCTATTGATGTTGCATCGCTACTGGATAACATGCTCCCTGGAGTGCCCCAGCCTACGTTTACCATATCGCCTTCAGTTAACAGCATGGCATAGCGTTGCATCGTTAACTCAGGGCCGCGATAGGGCTCAATGGTATAGCTGCCAAATTCAGCACGAGTTTCCTCAAGTATTAAATGGATAAGTTCATATTGATATCCGAAGCGTGCAGCATCGCTATTGCCAGGCTCAGAATAACGCACCACCATAGGGGCGGAATTCGCTACAGGAGTAATGTGTTCAACTGCTAAAGCATTGTTGAGCAAAAAAAATAAAAATGCAGCGGCAATATACAGTGCCATTAGTCGTAACATGAACTAATTCCAGCGGGTTAACTCAATCTGAATCTTAACCTGAAATCAGTGACTTGTAATGCCTTAAGTTGATTTTGTCAGCAGCAAAAACATTGGCGCCGATATAGTCATGATGACTGTGTAGTTTTTTAAATCAACAATGAACCCATAAATGTAGACCCCATTGATTTGTGCAAAAATAAAATTAAAAACATGCAAGCCGAACGAAAACATTCGGCACAATTAACGGCGATAAAAAGTTAAATAAATATTTCAAAAGGTCACTTCAGTGAGTGTAACCGGAATGCAGCTTACTTAAGCTCGTGATTTTCTCGTTCCCCAGCTCCAGCTTGGTAGCGCCTCCCTACCTCATTTCCTTCTCTCAACAAATTATTCTTCCCACAAAAAAATGCACATTATTGCTCAACTCGTATGATTAACAACCATCGCTGGCGAATGTTAGAAAATAAAAGCTCAAAATGTGTAATATTCTGTAATCCTCAGTTGCGCACATAGGATCCATAGTCTTTACTTCAGCGATTGGGAGTGAATTTTGTGTTTTCGACCGCATATCTCGATTTCTATTAAGCCGTATATGTCCAATTTTATTTTTGTTGTTTAAGTAAGTATTTTTTATAAAAGGACTTTATAGTTTCACTTCTGTATCGAAATCAGAAAATATGCGACCTTCAATTTTGAATAAGCTGTTCAGCCTATGGAGTAATAAATGACCTTGGAAGTTAATCAAGAAGAAGCAAAGGTGGTTGTTCCGAGAAAAATTGGAGGATGGTTAATAGTGGTTGCGTTGGGTGTGTTTATAGCTCCAGTGCGTATCTTGTATTACATATTAACGGTCTTTCCTCAGGTTTTTTCTAAAAACACATGGTCGTCTTTGTCAGATCCTGCTAGTGAACTGTATTCCCCCCTTTGGGCTCCGTTTTTAATTGGAGAGTGCGCATTCAATATAATATTATTTGTCGCATCTCTATTTATGGTGGCCGCATTAATCGGCAAAAAGTCAGCCTTTCCAAAAATATACGCAAGCCTAGCAATAGCTTCAGCCATTTTTATTTTAACGGATTCCTATTTAATGACACTTCTAATGCCTGATACACCATTGTTTGACACCGATGCTGCGAAAGAACTTGCTAGGGCACTTGTATCATGTTTGATCTGGACTCCCTACCTATTTGTTTCTCAGCGATCAAAGGAGACGTTTATTAAGTAGTAGCTTAACAAATCGCTGGTAGTCTTATTGCATTCATTTGGTGTTGTAAAAAATTCTTAGCAATGCGTATATGAACTCATCCTGCAAGTGGTGTTAAAGCTTTTATTGTGTTGTCTGCGTTAATTGATTACAGCCACTGAACTCGTTGTCGGCCGATGTCCTAGTCACTAAAAAACTTTAATGAAGGATTGCTAGCCCATGTACCAAAAAATTGTTAACCGCTTAAAATTGCTATCGATCCTTGGTTGCTTCCTCTCATTCAGCTGTTTTGCCGCCGCCGGTAGTTCCGATCAATCCAAAATCAAAACTACCGTCGACAACGCCATCAAACCCTTAAGACAAAAATACGATATTGCTGGCATTGCAGTGGCAGTTTCTATCAATGGCAAAAATTATTTCTACAACTACGGCGTGGCTTCCAGGGAAACACAACAGCCAGTTACCAATGTCACCTTGTTTGAAGTAGGGTCAGTGAGTAAGACATTTGTTGCAACACTGGCCTCATATGCGCAGGTCAATGGCCAACTATCATTAACTGATAGCGTAAGCCAACATTTGCCCTATTTGCGAGGCAGTAGTTTTGACAACATCAGTCTGATGAATCTAGGCACACATACCGCTGGTGACTTTCCGCTACAACCGCCAGATCATATTGCAAATGCAAATCAATTAATGGATTACTACAAGAACTGGAAGCCTACTTTTGTTGCAGGCACACACAGAAATTATTCAAATCTCGGCATTGGTCTATTGGGTGTGGTCACTGCCAAAAGTATGGATATGCCTTTTGCGGATGCAATGGAAAACAAGTTATTTCCTAAGCTTGGGATGAAGCATACTTACATCAATGTGCCGGCAAGCCAAATGAAAAATTACGCACAAGGCTATGACAAAACAGATGCGCCCGTTAGGGTAAACCCTGGGATACTCGCCGCCGAAGCCTATGGTGTAAAAACCAATACAGTAGACTTGATCCGCTTTATTAACGCTAACATGGGGCTTATTAAATTAAATGGAAAGTTCCAGCGTGCGATAACGGATACTCACATCGGATACTTCAAGTCGGGGGAAATCATACAAGATTTAATATGGGAGCAATATCCCAATACATCAACGCTGGAAACTTTGTTGGCGGGAAACTCTATGCAAATGATTTTTCAAACTAATGTTGTAATAAAACTCTCGCCACCGCTACAACCGCAAATGGAAGTGCTCATTAATAAAACGGGATCAACCAACGGCTTTGGTGCTTATGCTCTCTATAATCCGGCAAAGAAAATGGGCATTGTGATACTCGCCAATAAAAGTTACCCTATTGATCAAAGAGTAACTGCTGCGTATCAGATATTGACTCAACTAGGTCGTCAGGTTGCTATGAATAACTAATCATTAATTGCAAAATGTTGATCAACCCTTTGAAACTTGTCTGCAAATGAAATTAAATAATAAAAAGTATCTTTCTATTCCAGTAATTTTATTGGTCATCATAGTGATCTTTATGATTGCTAATTCTCCATGGCGAGATATTAAACCTGCTGCCTCTCCTATAAATGAATCTACATCAATTCAAATATCCCAACAAAATATTTCCAAAGCGAGCAGCGGTGAATTAAAGATTAATAGCGCAAAACATGGAGTAGTAAGTAAAACCAATACATCATCTTCAGGGCTGGACACTTCTATCGAATCAGTCGCTGCCAAACGAGAAAAATTAATCAGCGCTGCCTTGCGGGCGGTTAAATCAAAAGATGTTGAATTCAGGCTTTATGGAATTCAGGTGCTAGCTGCTCTTGAGCCAGGCATGGCGGTATCCGAAATTTATCAAGCTTTCGCTCGCCTGGAATCTGAGCCCAATATAGAGGGCATGATTATTTTGGGTGCATTATCCCTAGCGCATGATAAGACTCACTTTGGCAATGATGTCATTCTCGATATCTATAAAAATACGGACAGCGACAATATCAAAGGCCGTTTAGCGCGCGTGCTTAGTTTTCGTGGTGACGATAGCCTGCTTGTTAATTATTTGTCAGATATCAAACCAAAACTTTCAAAAAGTGAAGTATCGCAAAGAAGTGACCTTTTACTGATGTTGGGTTCCGTCGAGTCAAAATTGACTATCCCCTATTTAAAGCCCTATTTATTAGATCCCGATGAGGATGTTAGAGTTTCCGCCCTCACGGCACTGAGTTTTTCCGCTAATGAAGATGAGTTGGAATTGGTAACGCCGATGCTGTCAGATGAATCTGAACACGTTAGAAGTAACGCGCAGTTAGTGGTTAGCTATTTGACGGAAAAAGGTAAGTCTATGCCACTTCCAGTGGATATACCTGCTGGGTTGATTGAAGATGAAAATAATTTTAATCAGTAATAACGAAGGAGCTAGCCTCGCTTGCAGTTTGACAATAGGTTTTTTTATCCATTCTTTATGCAATCAATGTCGATCTATGGATTTCTCAATCGACTAGCTTCGGTAGGCATTCAATTAAATCTGTCATTTTTGCAGATCGGATTGTCCAAGATTCCAATTAGGTTATTCCCACATCGACTATGGAGAACATCATGTTTAATTTCGCGAAAAATCTCGCTCCTTTAAAGGTGCTGCCGCCTATTGTCAGTCAGGCTGAGTGGCAAAAAACACATGAAGAATTGCTAGCAAAAGAAAAGGCTCATACCGATGCATGCGACGCCTTGGCCGCTGAACGCAGGCGTCAGCCAATGGTTGCGGTGACAAAAAAATATGCGTTTACGCAAGAGGGTGGCGAGGTTGGTTTACTGGATTTATTTGCGGGACGCCGTCAGTTGATTGTGTATCACCATATGCTTAAACCCGCAGACGAATCGCCCTGTCCAGGTTGTTGTATGTTTACAGATATGGTCGGCCACCTTGCGCATTTGAACGCGCGCGATACAACTTTTGTTTTGGTGGCACGTGCGCCTATCGATGAAATCGTCCCTTTCAAAAAGCGCATGGGCTGGGACATTCCCTGGTATTCCACCAACGATAGTTTTAATCCTGATTTTTTGCTTAATGAAAGTCATGGTGTGAGTATTTTTTTGCAAGATTCCGGCAATATTTATCACACCTATTTCAGTACTGGTCGCGGCGTTGAGCATTTAGGCAGCGTCTGGACTTTTCTTGACTTAACACCGCTGGGTCGCCAGGAAAATTGGGAGACTTCGCCCGTCGGTTGGCCGCAAACCGAGCCCTACGAATGGTGGAAGCTGCACGATGAGTATGAGAAAAAAGAAAGTTCGAACTGTTGTGGTTAGAAAAAGTGTGGATGTTAAAGTTCAATCGTGAGTAAAAATCTAGCCCCTAACGAAGTTGAGAATTTTGCTATAAAATGCGGTTGCACAAACAGAACAATACCGGAGTACGCAAACGTTAGGGTACGGGTGGTGAGCGCTAGCGGTTATTAGCATAGCAATTCCTCAAGTATCACAACCTTCGATGTTTAGCTCTGGTTTTATTAAAGTGAGGATGTTAAATGACAACAAATTGGACTCAGGATGTTTTCGTGAAGGCATGGGACTTCGCAACTTTAGCGCATCACGGTCAAACCTACGGCGGGCCAGTTGAGGGCCAAAAATTCGATTATATTAATCACATTGGCAGCGTCGCAATGGAATTAATGTGGGCGTTAAATAATACCCCCACCGCTAACGGTAACCTCGCAATTCAATGCGCGCTGCTTCATGATACCCTGGAAGATACGCAAGTTACTTATGAAGAAGTTGTTGCAATTTTTGGTCAAGATGTTGCTGATGGGGTAAGAGCTCTAACAAAAGATGAGACCTTATCCACCAAGCATGAACAAATGGTAGATTCTTTACAGCGAATAAAAATGCAGCCCGTGGAAGTTTGGATGGTTAAACTTGCTGACCGCATTACCAACCTATCTGCACCACCTTTCTACTGGTCAAAAGCAAAGAAAATAAATTATCGCGAAGAGGCGCTACTCATTCACAAAGAACTTCATGCAGCAAATAGCGCTCTATCTGAACGGCTGCTTTCTCGTATAGATAGCTATCAACATTATATTTGAAAATTTTTACAACCTGCCTATGCTGCATACAAAATAAAATAAATGGTTATACGAAACAATGAACGCAGATTTACAACAACTTCTGGAAAAAGTTAAAAGCACAGCCGATTTTTACGATGTGGAATTTGACTCCATCAATGATACCAATGCGCTGGGTGATAACGCGCTTCATTGTGTTTGTGTGTGGGGCGATATAGCTGCTGCTTCACTACTGGTGGAGAATGGCATTGCCATTAATCAGCGCGGTGAGGGCGGTTTCACCCCCTTAAACCTGGCGCTGGAATTCGGGCATATACAATTAGCAGACTATTTGATTTCGCAAGGAGCGGATACCAGTATTATTGGTGCTGACTTTAAATATGATTCGGAAAAACACGATAAACACTTGCAAGGAATGGAAGCAGAAATGCAAAACCTGGAGGAGCAGCTGAAGGCGATTTGTTCAGTCATATCTACTGATACTGCGGATGACTTTCAGTGATCCTTTAGCGTCGTGACACCACATGCGGATATTCTTTCCGGTATTCACGCCGTAGCAGTCTCCCAACCGCCAGTACCCCCACATATCTGGCATATTCCACAAGGTGCTTTCCCAAATCATGCCGGCGCGGTTGTATTTTAAGTGTCTTCATGGTTAAGGCTTGAGCAAGCTGGGTGATACTTAGCTTTTATTGGGAGGGAAACCATTCGTGGTTCTCTAGCGCAACGAAATTCATTTTTTATTCCCTATGGAATCCAATCGTCCCCTTGATTTATTTCGCTGATGCTGGTTACATATACAGGTGTGGTGAGTCGTACGAAAAGCCCCTGAATCAAGTTCGTCACGGGAATTCCAGGCTTGCATGCCACTTATCTGGCCGCTTCGCCTGTTAGAGCGGAGTTCATCATTTTATTTATGTAGATTTCATGATGCGTACAATCAAGTCACTAAAGGACCTTCGAGCCATAGCCGCTAAATACAGTTCGGGATATATTTTTCGTGGCCAAACAAAACAATACGTTTCGAAAGACGGGGAACTGAGCATCAACGCGTCCTTTGATCCTAAAGACTGGATTCCTCCCTTAATGCAAAAGTGGAATCTTTATTGTGAAGAAATCTTGCTTCACCTGAAGGACCAGGATGATGAGGGCGATGTAGGTTTGACGGAAAGTCAGGCCATCCTTCAACACTATGGCTGGAGATCCTCCTTTATTGATTTTTCGCGTGAGCTCGACGTCGCCTGTTGGTTTGCCGCGAATGAATGCTTATCCGAACTGGAGCAAGCGCTGGTAGAGGATTGGCAGGAAGTAGGGCTTATGACCTGCCATCGAACGGCAGCTTATCGTGAGCATACCGGGTATGGGTATCTATATATTGTTGATTCATCAATGCTGGCGGGCATCAATATTGGGATAGAAGAATTCGAGAGGTTTCGTTTTAGCGACCTTGATTCTCGAATTGAAAGACAAAGTGTCGCAATGGTTGGGCCACTGTCTTCTCTGTCAATGTCAGTGGTTGTCGATGTGTTGGAAGTGCCGATTAAAGTGCTTCGCGATTACTCAAGTCATCTTTCGCAGCAACTTTTATTTCCCAATAGAAACGAAGATTGCTTTTATAAAATGCTGTTGGCAGCACCTTTTACCAGATCGCAACAACCTGAACCTTCATTTGGCGGCTTTGATCGTTATGAGCGGGAAATAGAAATTCTGGAATATGATTACACGTTTAATAAACGTCCTGCAAAAAATACTGCGTTTTACAACCCACAATATTTTATTGATCCCCAAAAACCCGATGCCGGTGTAGTAGTTAGAGTCCCCGATAGCTTTTTGCATCACGCAAAAGTTGATTTGCCAAATTCGATTGATAATGTACTCAAGCTTTTTGGTGAAAGTAAAACAATTACAATAGAAACCAAGGGGATTTTAAGTTCACCAATTCACCACGACCGTTCGATTTTTTTGAAAGGAGTTGTCATTCAACGTGTATCCAATGAAACCATTTGCGTTTCAGGCCTTATGATCGATCATCCAGGGCTGACCTATGCCGCAATCGCAGCGGGTCGCGGTTGGCACTACACGCTAGTTAACGGAAATTGCATTCAAGAAAAATCGGAATTCGATTGCAGGTGTAATAATAAAAGAAAACATAACCTGCAATTTTCTCTTTTACAGAAGCTGCAAGGTGCAATCAGTCAAGGGTTGGTGAGTTTCCAGAACGGCTATTATCTAATTCCCGACTAGGCGGATGATTGCTTATATGTTTTCTTTTTAAACTCATCAGTAGAAAAAATTTAAACTTTTCGCTTTATATTTGCTAATCTTGACGATCACTTTCAAGAGCACACCAAGATGTCCAATAGCGCATCACACAAGACTAAATCCTCACTAAACTCGCAATTACGCCTGATGCTGGGCGAAGACATTGCATTTGGCCCTGGTAAAGCTGATTTGCTGGATGCCATTTGCGAAACCGGTTCTATTTCAGCCGCAGGTAAAAAAATGGGTATGAGTTATCGTCGCGCATGGATGCTGGTTGATACGATGAATCGCTGCTTTCAGCAACCATTGGTAGATACGGCAAAAGGCGGCGCGCAGGGTGGTGGAACAACATTGACACCGTTCGGGATACAAATACTGGAACACTATCGCCAATTAGAAGGTGACGTTTTGGTTATCACCGAGAAATATTTTGCAACGTTTAAACCTCTAATGCGTAAAAAATCTTTAACACAATAATGATTCTGATTAGATTTCGTTGTTAATTAATTTTCCTTCGCTCATGGTTAACCAGGATTCAGTTAGAAATTCAATTTCACGCACTGAATGGGTGACATAAATCATTGGGATAGAAAACTCCGATTTTATACGCAGAAAAAAAGGGAGAATTTGATTTTTTAATCGCTCATCCAGCGCAGAAAGTGGTTCGTCTAACAATAACAGTGCCGGCGAATATAAAACTGCACGACCCAATGCTACTCGTTGCTTCTCCCCGCCAGAAAGCGAGTGTGGATTACGCTCTAATAAATGCTCAATCTCTAAAAGTTTGATGACTGACTCCAATTCAAAATGACGCTGTGCTGGCAAAATATTACGGTAACCATAAAGTAAATTATTGCGGACAGATAAATGCGGCAACAATTGCCCGTCTTGAAACACCAAACCTATACGGCGTTTATGGGATGGAATGAAAATATTAGACGAGCTATGAAATAGCGTTTGCTTGCCGAGCACAAGATGCCCCTGCTGAGGTTTTAATAAACCGGCGATAACCGCCAGTAAAGTGCTTTTGCCACTGCCTGATGCTCCTACAATTCCCGTAATGGGTGCATTCAATAGTGTATTAATTTGTAAATAAAAACCATTACGCTGAAATTGAATATCTATATCAAGCACTATGAACTCCCAGCCATTTTTCCGCACGACGCGATAATATATTGCTTAGCAGCAACGAAAAAAATGCAAATACCAAGCTAATCGCAATCAAGCGCATGGCAATAGCGTCTCCATCAATTTGATGAGTTGCTGAATAGATGGCAAGCGGTAAGGTGCGTGTTTCACCGGCAACATTACCGACAAAGGTAACGGTTGCACCAAACTCACCGAGCGCGCGACTAAACACCATAATACTGCCGATAAGTATACCTGGCAGCATCAGCGGCAGGGTCACTGTGAGCCAGACTTTCAAGGGACTTGCACCTAAAGTACTGGCGGCTTTTTCAAGGCGATGATCAATCATATACACCGATAATTTTGCAGCTTGTACCATCAACGGAAATGCAATAATCGCCGAGGCTAAGACGGCTCCTTTCCAATTAAAAGCAAATTCAAGATTGAAATGATTTTTTAACCAGAGCCCCAAAACCCCCTGCGACCCAAAGGTGACTAGCAATAAATACCCGGGCACAGTAGGCGGTAATACCATGGGCATAAATAATATGGCTTCGAAGGCGGGCTTGATAAAAAAATCCTTGCGTGCGAGCAGCCAGCCACAACCAATACCAGGCAGTAAGCATAATAGCGTTGCCCACATACCTACTTGGGCGGATAGTGCCAGTGCCTGCCATTCGGGTTCAGTCAACATTAGAGAAATTACCTAATTAAAAATCGTGAATCCATAGCGGGTGAATACTGCTTTAGCATCATTACTTTGCAAAAAAAGCCAAAAAGCTTTTGCGTCTGTTCCTGCATTTTTGGTTAATGCACCAGGATATTCAATGGGCGAATGGCTGGCTGCCGGAAATGTGTCCACCAACTTAATCTTTTTACTTAACTGCGCATCGGTCTTATACACAATGCCAAGACCGCATTCAGCGCGCTCAACAAAGGATAACGCAGTACGTACATCATCAGTGCCCACAATGCGCGGTGA
This sequence comes from Pseudomonadota bacterium, assembly GCA_040385335.1. GTDB lineage: Bacteria > Pseudomonadota > Gammaproteobacteria > Pseudomonadales > Cellvibrionaceae > Cellvibrio. The sequence goes on along the minus strand of JAZKHP010000052.1, from coordinate 58,862 downwards.
AATTTTATCCCACCAACCATAATAGGTGAGTGCTTGTTTTGCATATTTTCCCACCGGCACAGACGCCGTATCACCGGTGCACAAACGGCCATTAAAACCGGAAGTTAAATTAAAACCGGGATCAAGCCTTACCTTAATGTCACTGCTGGCAGGTGCAATTAATACGAGCTCATTACTCAATAATTTTTTGCGCGATTCTATTATCAACAAACCACGTTTTTGCAAATAATCACTCCAGTCATTATCTGCTGAAATAAAAATATCGGCTGGCGCCCCGTTTTCAATTTGTTTGGCGAGCGTCGCTGAGCCTGCAAACGATTTTTTGATCACCACATCAGGGTGTGCATTTTGATAACTACTGCTTAATTCCGTTAATGCATCGGTAAGACTCGCAGCCGCATAAAGCTTTACTTCACCTGCGTGTACGGAGCTGCATGCTGTGATCAAGGTGAGCATCAACGCTGAGCACTTGTAAAATTTACCTATGACTAATGACGCACTACAATCGAGTAGCCTTGGAAAGGTTCGCATTATGTTCTCCTCTGAATGAATTTTATTTGAATCTATTTATTTTCAATAAAGCAATCGATGTATATGGTTGAATATAACGAATAACAATGTCAACATATTCTCCGATATTTGTCTAAATAACAATTGGAGAGCCCTCAATGCGTCAAGTAGCAAGACTTTCCCCGTGGTTTTTACTCTCTTTTTCACTCACGCTGCCAGCACAGGCTGTAGATGCAACGACTGAATTATTAGCACAAAAAGGCGTCATTACGGTTGAAGAGTATGAAAAAATTCGCAAAGCGCAAAACTCGCAAGCGACTGTTGATATGAGTGATGGTTTAAAAATTTCTACCGGGGATAAAAGCTTTAGCGCGCAAATCGGCACTATGTTGCAACTGGATGCGGCGGGATACAGCAGCGACATTAAAGATACTACAGGGCGTGACCTCACCAATGCAGGTTCAGAATTTCGCCGCATTCGTTTATCCATTAACGGCACTTTGTATAATACTTGGGATTACAAAACCGAAGTCGATTTTGCTAATGCTGCAGTACTGACAGATGGCTATGCGACCTATCGTGGGTTTAAAACAGAAACACCGATTCAACTTACCCTGGGTCATTTTAAAATTCCGTTTAGCCAGGAATCATTAATGGCTGATAAAGGACTGACGTTTATGGAGCGTTCACTGCCAAATACTTTTTTAAATCCACGCGCACCCGGTGCAATGATTGCTGCAGGAAGTGATAACTGGGGTAGTTCATTGATGCTCTATGGCGAACAAATTGCTACCACTGCCAGTGCGGTGAGCGATGAAGGTGGCGGCGCAAGTTGGCGTAGCACCTGGGCACCTTTAATTGGCCCAGGTGCAACAGTACATTTCGGTGTATCACTTGCGCTAAGAGAGCCAAGTCAAAACAATCTTGCATCAACCACCACACCGGTAACCTACACCGACAGCGTGCGTTTTCGCAGCAAACCTGAATCCAATATTATTGAAACTCGCTTGGTTGATACCGGTAATATCGCCAATGTCGAGCGCACCGATTTGTGGGGGCTGGAGCTGGGTGCAAGCTTAAAAACCTTTGGCTTTAATGCCGAATATATTGACACCACCATTCACCGCAAAAATAATCTCGATGATTTACATTTCAGCGGCTGGTATGCGCAAACCACCTGGAACATCACCGGTGAACAGCGTACCTACAAAGGGGATAAAGGGTTATTTGACGGAATTAAGCCTATAAAATCTGCCGGTCAAGGTGGTATAGGTGCATGGGAACTAGCATTGCGTTTATCGGAAGTGGATCTCACCGATGGTGATTTGGTGTTGCGCAATAGCCTGTTGGTACCAGAAGTTAACGGCGGCAAAGAGCGTAATGTTACTGTCGCCCTTAACTGGTATGTTAATCCATACTTGCGCAGCAGTATAAATTACGTGCATGGGATGGATATTGAGAGCGGTAGTTTTGAAGGTAGAAAATTGAATGCACTCCAAATGCGATTCCAATTAGCTTATTGATTTGTAGTGGGGAATATCACTAGCGCGTGGTGCGCACCAATCTAACAAGCCAAAATCACGCACGGCAAGTTTAACAACTTGGCCGTGTTAATTTAACAGCGTAAAACGCTAACCCTACTGAATTTTCCTAACTCAACCCCCACCAATCTTTCTATCCGCCAGGCATGCTGGGTAATTCCGCATCCTCATGTTGGGCTTCGCAGGCTCAGCGCCAACCTACGTCCGAACAAATTAATGAGTTTTTGTAAATAGCGAAGAAAGGCATATAAAAAAACTGTCACAAAAATTTGTAAAGCAGCAATCGAAATCGTTGTTGCTTACAAGGCAGCAGGGTATCAGGTACTTAGGGCATGATTAGGAACGAATGCTCTTAAGTGTTTGGCCTTTTGGCCAGGCATTAAATTTTTTACTGCACTGTCGAAATATGCATTAGTCACTCGACTATTAAATACCATATTATGGTCACTTAATTTTCTTATTGCCTTGGAGCCCTTATCATGACGACGACTAATAGCGTTCATTTACATCGTGTTCTTCTTACCACACCCGAAAAAGTATATCGCGCATTCACCGATGCGGATGCAATGGCCAGATGGCTTCCGCCCTGCGGTTTTACCGCAAAAGTTCATCACATGGATGCAAAAGTAGGTGGCACTTATCAAATGTCATTTACCAATTTCACAACCGGTGGAAGCCACTCCTTTGGCGGGACTTATCTTGAACTCATCCCAGGTAAAAAAATAAGTTACACCGCAACATTTGACGACCCTAATTTACCAGGCGAAATGCGCACAACCGTGGACTTAACACAAGTGTCCTGCGGTGTTGATGTCAAAATAAAACAAGAAGGTATTCCCAGTGTGATACCGGCAGAAGCTTGCTATCTCGGCTGGCAAGAATCCCTTCTGTTTTTAGCTAAACTGGTAGAGCCAGAAATACCGGAATAAATGTAACAATCCTAAGAATAACTCGGTCGCACGCGCTCGAGTTATTCTTGCTAAAAGACATTTCTTTATTATTACCGCACCTTTTATTCGTTTTTTTATTCGTTTTTTCCAAAAATGCTAATTTTTTAACTTTCTGAAAGCTGTTTTAGAAAGCTGGACTATAGTAATTTATATCCAAAAATTCTTTACAGCCGCAAGGCTCTCTTGCCGGTGCTTATTTTACCAACTCCGAAGGTAATGATTATTTATCGATTCGTTGCGAATACATCACACTTCTCCTGTTTTGTACGAGCGTTTGCATTGTGGTTGACTAAGATGCAACTGATGTTATATTCAAAATAATCCAGTCAAGAGCCTACCGCATGCATCGTCACCTACTTGCCCTAATAACAGCGCTTATGTTGAGTAATTTCGCGAGAGCTGAGTTTGTGGTGACTTATTCTTTAGGAGAAAATGATTTTGATCGCTATAGCTATGAGCTGATCAAAATGGCTCTGGAAAAAACACGGAACAAATACGGCGAATTTACCTTAACTACCTTAGACAATGTTCCCAATAAGCGGCGCTTCGCTATTTTACAACAAGGGACCTTTAAAAATTTAGTGGTGATGCGTGGTTATGAAACTAAATTTCATACCGAAGGCAATTTAACCTTTATTGATTTTCCTGTCGATTTTGGCCTATTGGGTTGGCGAATTTGTTTTGTTAGCCCGCAAAACCGCGAAAAAATTGCAGCCGTTAAATCATTGGATGAGCTACGCCGTTACTCAATTGTTCAGGGTATGGATTGGACAGATAATATTATTTTGCGTGAAAATGGATTTCGCGTTTTAGAGCTGCATGGCTATCAAAATTTGTTTAAAGTCGTCGCCAGCGGCAGGGCAGATCTTTTTTGTCGCGGTGTCAATGAATTGCCTGGTGAATTCGCTGCGTTTAAAGGCATTGGCAATCTTATTTATAATGAAAGTTTTATGTTGACTTACAAGATGCCGTTTTTCTATTACTTAAATAGCCGCGATACACTGGCAAAACAACGAATACAGGAAGGCTTGGTATTAGCCTATGAAGATGGTTCGATCATGCGTCTCTGGCACAAGAGCTTTGATGCAAGTATTCAGTTTGCCAATATCCAACAGCGCAAGGTATTTCAGTTAACTAACGGGGCGATAGAAACGGCACCCAAAGGTTATGAAAAATATTTAATTGATGCCGCAGTCATAAATCGTTGAAATATTTCAGCAAGCGAAAAATATAAATTATTTATTATATGACTCAATCGGTATCTGTCCTGTCTTTAGCATCACAACTCCGGTGTTTTGCATGTTTTTTTTGATCTTACCTGTCAGCCTATTTTTGATACTAATGGTCGGGTCGATGGGATACTGCACGTAGGCGTTGATGTTACCGAGCGGCTAGCAGAAAAAAATCTGCTCTCACGCCTGGCGGCCGAGGGTGATGCAACCTTGCGACAGCTTAGTGAAGGTGTGATCCTTACGGATGCAGTAGGAAAAATAACATTCTGTTTTACACAATGAGTTTGTACTTAACTCCCGTTGGAAAATTCAACGGCCTGATGGAACTATGATCACGGTTGAGGGCAACGCCCAGCCAATTTTCGACGAGAAGCAGGAAAAAATAGCGTGTATTCTTGTAATCCGACATTGCTAGGGGCCGGATTTTTTCGCCCAATCCAATTGCAATCAAAACTATTTAATCGCAACTATTTAATCGCAACCACCGCATCAGTTCATTCCCGATGCGGTGGCTCAATTTAGAAGTTAACCTCAACGCTTTTTAAGAAAAAACCTTTGTGCTGGTACTGAAGTACATGAATATTGTTGTACCTTAGGCCCAACACCATTAGCGACATCGAGACACAGGTTGGAATTTGCAGCGGTTAGCTCAACTTCCAAAGTTGCCCAGTCAATGACTTTCATTTTCCAGCGCTGGGCGTTGCTGGCGTTACAGGTGTACTGTTGCACGCGTGCGCCCACCGCAGTACTTGCTCCAGCAACATCCACACACTTTCCACTATTTAGCGCGCGCAGTTCCATAAAGTAATTGGTCAGATCGGTAAAAGTGAAGGTTTGCGCAGCAGTACCATTGCACGCGTAGGTTTGCACTTGAATAGAATCACCTGTGGCTGCGCCTTGAATATCCAGGCATTGGCCATTGGCTTTGCTTTTTACTTCAAATGTACCAAACCCGCCGACAATCTTTGGATGGGTCATCAGGCCCGCAAAAAATGGACCGTGATTGCCTTCGCTAATACGCCAATCGGCTTCGCCCGGCTTATTGATATCGAACCAGTTAAACGCCTTGAGGGCAGGGTAGCGACCACTCGTTAACGCATCGACGAAGTTTCTCATCCAGTTAGCTTTGTTGGGGCCGGGGGAAACCGCCATCTCACCAATAACGATAGGCAACCCGGTACCGGCCAGGTCTTTGTACCAGGGAATAAATGCCTCCTCAAAAGTACCGCTGGCGCCGCTGCCATAAATATCAATGCCAATCCAGGTCATATACCCGGGCACATACATGTCCGCGACTATAGCGCCTGTGCCTGACGGGCCAGCATCTGTCCAGCAAAAAGACTGTGGCCAAATCGATTGACCAAAGGTGACGTTAGTGGCTCCCACCGCGCGAAAGCGCTTCACGATATGTTGGTAAGCAGCGCGGAAACTAGCCCAGCTTTCTCCTGGAAATTTACAAGGCGACCAGTCATACCAACCGCCGTTTGCTTCGTGAAATAAATCGATTATCACCGGGACTTTTTCCGCTTTTAAGCCGTGGGCGACGTTATCAATAATGTCGTTGTGCTGGCCGTTCAAGACTTCCCGGATGATATTGTGCGGAACGCGATCATTGCCGTTTCCACCGGTTCCGCCTAAATGCCAACACTCGGCGTTATTGTGGCGCTGCAGCTCGCCATGGAACTCCAGATTGATATAGGGAACGCGTCCTTGCTGTTTGATTCTGGCAACTTCCGTCTGCCAGTTTCCGTACCAATTCTTGCTACCGTCGGGGCGGAAAACTTCCGGGAATATCTTGCCAAAAAATGGGTAAGCATTTCCGTACCACTGTTTGTTGTCATTCCACTCCCAGTCCTGAGTGATTTTGTCGCCGCAAGGGTTCGCATCAGACCAGTCGCGATCCACAAAAGCGCCTGTTAATACACGATCTCCGGCAGGCACCAGATTTTGCGCGAAGGATGTAGTTGCAATACCAAAACACAAGATTGCAAAAACATAGGTCCATGGTTTGTGAGGCATAGCCAGGTTGGTCACTATCTTATTCATTATTAGCTCCAGGATTAATTGATCTTTGCTTTCCGAAGAAAACGCGATAAATGTAACCAACAACGAAAAATGCGTCGTCCTGATGGGCGATTTGCGTTGCAAATTACCCATGGCAAAAACTGGCACAGATTGCGGAACACACGCGAATAAATCGAGCGAAAGTAACCAATTTGTGGAAAGCCCTTGAGTTGAAAGGGATAGCGGCGACCCGAGAAGACATTTTGTATATGGAATTAAGCAATATTTTTACAAAATTTTCTAATTTTGTAATGATTCAAACATAGCATCAGTTGCAAATTACACTACTGCCACTTTACGTTTTCGCTGAAAGTAGCTGGTTTTTATGAGTTTTATGAAAAAAATAAAAACATCTCTCTCTCGTTTCGAACTCAAAAAATTTCTAGACAAAAAATGTGAGCAGCAATTATGTAATAGTAAAAATGGATATAAGATTCTCATTAAGATAAATGTCACTACAACAAAAATAACTACAACTGTTTTTGAGAACTGCTGAAGTTAAGCCTTGGCATGTCTCATCATGCGGTTACTCAGGTTGAATTATCTAACACCCGATGGATCTGAAACTGACATTGCTGGTGACCTTTATTTTTCAGATGACGAATGCAGCGATGAAGAGGATTTCTAAACTATATTGCAGCAGTTAAACGATGCCGTGAAATTAAAAAAATTTCAAATTTTTGATTAAAGATCAACGCGCGTAATATGGATTTAAAATAGCGATTGAGAGATTAATCTAGATCTTCTCCATTGCATCAACAACAAACCAGAAATAAAAATCAACAACATGGATGGTTCAGGAACATCGACAGGTATTCTCTCAAGCAACGCAATTCTAAAATTATATTAGTGACCTATACTCAAGCCATTTAATTGATATACAAACCTATACTTGTTTCTATTAGCAAAGCTCGTGTTTGATAATGGCATTATTAAAATTAGCCTTTATATAACTTAATAAATAGAAATCCGCTCTTTTAAAAACTAACTAATATTAAATTAGAATAAAAGGCAAGCGGCGCGCCACTATACTTCGATTTGAATAGAAAATTGGCAAAGGATCCCAATGACAAATACGCCATCACTCTCGCGATTCTTAAACACCGCAAAGTTTGTGTTAGTCATAACCATGATTCTAGCATTGTTTGCCTTTCCCTATATTCCCAAAAAAACATTGGAAATTTTTCCAGGTCCTCAGGTGTGGTGGGGAGCATTTACCGATTCTTATTCCGGGGGAAATAGTAAGTTTGATTACAAGAACGGGATCAACAGTGCTATTGAATGCATAATGGGCGATGCAGGCCCATTCAATATGTGTGGCAATAGCGCTGTATTTGCTGATAACACGGTGGTGACGCATGATCGATTGCTCGCCGACCTCTCCTTTGCAGTCAAAATCTCTCCGCGAATAACCCTTGATTTGAGTGCTTACTCCGGGGCCTGGGTTGATATTGATTACCGCGGTCCAGCAAATTTGATTCATTTGTCGCTCCAAAACCACGAGCCCGCGATAGGCTTGCCGGATGCCAATCGCCAATTTCGACCCCAAAGTGTAGGTATTGCAACCTCGGAACTTCACGAGCCCGTTTACGTTCTTCTAAAAGAATTTAAAACCAGTGATTGGTGGGTGAATCAGTTCGGTCTTCGCCGCGGTGAGTCCCACACGCGTTTCGACAGAATAAAAGCAATCACTGTTGAGGTTAAGGAGCAGACACCTCACACCAAACATTACCTCGAAATAAGGTCAATCACGTTTGTTGGCGAATGGATCAGCAAAGAAAATTTTTATTTTATCATCGCTGTAGCTTTCGCAGTTTTGCTTAGCCTGGAAGGGGCGTTTCGAGTTTATGCGCTTTACAACAGGCATCGCGCAGCGCAAAAATCATTGGACCTGCTAAATGAGCACAATCAGAAGCTACGTTCCGTAGCTTACAAAGATGAACTTACGCAATTGCTTAATCGCCGCGCGATACATGAAATTGTTAGCAAGAGTTTGGACCTTAAAAACGAAAAGGGCCTCGCTATTATCATTATCGATATCGACCTTTTCAAGAAATTCAATGATACCTATGGTCATGCCGTCGGGGACGAAGTGTTGGTCAGTGTTGCCCAATCACTAAAACAAGCGTCACGTGATTATGATCAAATCGCTCGCTGGGGCGGCGAAGAGTTCGTCGTAGTCACCCGTGAAAGCAACCCCGAGAAGCTACTCGCCTACGCTGACAAACTACGAGACAAAGTTGCCACAAGCCCAATATTTATAGAAGGCAATCCCGATCCAATTTTTATTACCATCAGCGCAGGAGTGACCCAGAGCGGCATAGGGGAGAGCTTCGACCACGCACTCGAGCGCGCCGACAAGGCGCTTTACCAATCAAAGGAAAAAGGAAGAAATCGCTGTACTATTTTGCCGGGCGATGAAGGCTTGAGCTGAGAAATAGCTAAGCCACAATCCGTGGCTTTGTTGGGAATTTTTGCGAAGCAAACTGAAGAAATAGTAAAAAAATTAAAATTGCCTTCTCAATGAGGGCATTTTTTATTAAAGGTTAATACACGTAAATGAGTTTTAAATAAACGATTAAGCAAATGATTTATTTTTTTTCCATTGAGTCAATAACAAACCAGAAATAGAAATACAAATATTGACGGTTAAGGAGTTTGAAATTAAAACTCAGATTTAGAAATGGAAATACCGGCACGGCAAACTCCGCACAGCCTTGATTACTTCTTACCAAAGCAGCCCGCTTCCTTGCGTCGGTAAAACTAATTTGATTTCACGAAATCATTAATACAAATAAACTGCACCGGAATAAATGGAGTTATAAGTTAGGTTATGTTCATTAATGCCAACCGCTGTACTGCTTTCCCCATGAGCGCCTACTGCCAATGTGTTCCCATCCGCACTGAGTGCCAATGAGTCACCAAAAAAAAGATAATTGAAATAACCATAGCTACCGTAGTTAGATGCTTTAATCAGCGACTTCTGTTGCCAAATATTGTTTGAGCGAAGGTAAATATAGGCGGCTCCTTTATTATTGTTCGCATAATTAGCGCCAACTGCCATGGTATTACCATCAGCACTAAGAGCTATTGATGTACCAAATCTATCATCGTTTAGTGTATTGGAAGCTTTAATATAAGACTCTTGCGACCAGCTGGTAGTTGAGCGAAAAAATATGTAAGCTGCACCTGCGAAAGTTTTAGTATTATCAGCCTGATCACCGTTAGTTCCTGTTGCTGCACTTTGCTCGCCCATAGCGCCAACAGCGAGTGTATTGCCGTTAGCACTTAGTGCAACTGACCATCCGAAAAGATCTCCGCTTTCTGCATTAGATGCCTTAATAAAAGATTGTTGTGACCAGATATTATTCACTTGAGTGTAAATATAAACCGCGCCAGCACAATTTGCCGATCCATCAATACCGGTTGCGGTACTAGACTCGCAGTAAGCTCCAACAGCAAGATATTTCCCATCAGCACTTAGTGCTACAGAGCTTCCAAAAAAACTGGACTCGCGTGTATTTGAAGCCTTGATATAAGCTTTTTGTAGCCATGTATTTTCAGATCGAGTGTAAACGTATGCCGCACCAGCGGTTAGCGCTGAGTTATCGCTTTGATCCCCGTCAATACCCGTTGCAAAACTATCCTCTCCGAAGGCACCGACTGCTAGGATGTTACCATCGGCGCTTAACGAAATTGTACTTCCAAAATAATCTGTGGGATTTGAATTTGAAGCCTTCATGTACGCTTGGTGGGACCACTCTTGGTTCGATCGGGTATAAACATAGACTGCACCTGATCCTGTGGGCGAGTCACCTTGATTATCTGTGTGACCCTCTTCTCTGGCACCAACAACCAGTGTGTTGCCATCGGCGCTTAGAGCCAACGCAGAACCAAAGCGGCTAACAAAACTTGTATTGGATGCTTTTAGGTAAGCTTGCTGGGACCATGCCCCACCTGCTGAGCGAATGAAAATATAGACAGCTCCAGACCACGAAATAGAATTATCTGTTTGATCACCATTAACTGCTATTGCTCCGCTGTTTTCCTGTTCCGCACCAACCGCCAGGGTATTGCCATCAGCGCTTAATGCAACCGAGTACCCAAAGAAATCTTCTGCGTCAGCATTCGATGCCTTGAGATAGCCAATAGTTTTATCATATTGAGCATTGATAATATTGGACTCTGTACAATTCTCAGCATTATCGCAGGCAATTACTTTATAGCTGGTATTAAGCCAATCGATAAGATGTACTGCAACGGTATCTGAATAAAGAGTAGCTGTTTGGTTTTCTCCGATCTGTGTATAAACCGGTTCTTCCTCATTGTTCTTAAATATTTGGTAATAAGTGGCTCCAGTGACGGGAGTCCAATTAAGAATTATCTTTTTAATGTCATAGGTTATCGTCACAGTTGTACGAGCTAGGATGATTTTAAGCCCCAATTCAAATGTACCTGTACCACCACTATTCAATGCCATGACGGTGTAAATTGTCGCTGCGGTTGTCTCGGTGGGTGTTCCTGTAATTTCTCCAGTAATGGAATTGAGTGAGAGCCCTGCAGGCAGAGCAGGTGAAACCTTGTACTCGATAACTGTACCGGTGACTGTTGGAATAAGCGGAGTAATAGGTTCGCCAAATGTATAAACATATAGATTTAAATAGGACAGGTCGCTGGGTGCTGTGGCTATGCTACTGCTAGATGAGCTTGCATTAATGGAGCTACTGCTAGTTGATGTTGTAATGCTGGCTGAAGATTTGCCTGAGGAGCCACCGCCACAGGCGACTAAACTCAGTAAAATAAGTAGTGTTAAAACAATGCGACTGTGTAAGTCGCTAAAAAAATAGTGAAACATAATGTAATTTTCCTTGAGAAATTGACCAAAAAAACAAATCATAATTCAAACTTAACGATTGTTTATTACGGGCTATGAATCTACACTAACTTACTGTCAGTTGCGATTACTTTATACTGCACTCATAGCGTGTCAAAAAGTTCATCAGTTGCGCACCGACACATTTATTTTAGAAATATACATTTCAAAATATGTCCCGTTAAATGCGCCATCACGTAATGTCCAGTCCCTTAATGAAGCAGATGCTGCGTAAGTGCCCGTATTCTCCCATATGAAACTCTGCAAAAGGCTATCAGTACTAAGGAAATTTGTTTTGCCTCCAACACTTATCTCACCAAAAATTTCCCGATAATTCGTTGAAATATTTCCACTCGTTATGGAATCACCAAAATAGATAAGATCTTCATCTGTATCCCTAATTCCTACTCTTTCTTCACCTGGCCCATTAACCTTATCCCCCATGCTTGAAATATCGATCGTTTGACCATCAACATAAAAAATTAAATTTAGCCAGGAATTGGTAGCACTACTATAGCTCGTCAACTAAGGATAATTTGGGTGCTAATGAAGTGTCATACGAAAAATAGCCAGAAACTTTTTTCCCGCGAGGGTTCGTGCTCCAAAAGCCCTCGTCGGATTCGTCCATGTAAACTCTTCCATTAAAATATCCATCGATGATAGCCGCGCAAGAAAAATGTGGATTAGCAAAAGATATAACAAGAAAAATATTCAGTAACAAAATTTTAATTTTCATAATAAGTCCCCTTTAGATGTAGCGAACGAGCAGCTATGTTTTTGATGGTCAGGATTAATAACAATGCCTTCTCAGTGAAGGCATTGTTGATTAACGAATAACGCGTGGGACATGTTGAAATAACGATTAAGCAAATAATTTTTTTATTTTCCATTGCATTAATAGCAAACCAGAAATAAAAATCAACAACATGGACGGTTCGGGAACGTCTACCGGTGTTCTCTCAAGCGAGTCAATTCTGAAATAATATTCGTGACCTACATCCTCGGGTGCTGGAAAAATCGGAATTGAATCTGAAATATCAAGGACGCTTCCATCAAGATTCGTCACGCTAAATGGCATCCAGTCTGCACGAGGATAAAAATCCTGAGACGCGCCGTACTGAGTATAACCAGGACCATTGAAGGGGGCTTGCTGCTAACTCGGGCAAATCCATCATCAATGTGCCAGTCACTTGTTTTCCATTCCATTGCGGATGTGATGTAGATAGTGTTTGCTCAATTCTGGAAATAAGGACTGTATCGCTAATCGTACCAGTAAATTGAAAGGTTAGGGGTATTGCCCAACTGGATAAACTGAATGTAGAAGTTTACGACGCCATTCGTTGAAAGGAGTTTTAAATTACATTAATACCGCATTAGAAACGTAGCAATGCAAGGAAATAAACAAACAAAATTTGGTGAGATTTTTCCTTTATTGTGCTTTTCCGCTTGGTTCACCATGTTTATTTCACGGATTCTCATTTTCAACTTCTAGCGGGTTCACAATTATGGGCACATTACAGAATGGCTTTATATATGAAGGAAATCCAGCACTGTCCCCGGTTAGCAAAATATCGTTGAATTTCAAAATTCCTATTTACGATTATTTCGAATCTGAAAACCAAAATTCTGACATGTTTAAAAGGAGGGTCATAGATTCTGAAATAATAGCGCTTGATCTGGATCTTCATTCTAGAAGCTATCGCATTGAAATACCTGAAAGCTTTATCCCTGGTAAGGATGATTCTACCCTGATGAAATTTAACAAGTATTTCATGTATTCCATAGATAGTAAAAAGCTGGATAATTTTTCGACAACTATTGAAGTTGAATATGGCGTTGATAAGGGAAATAAAATTTCCAGCAAGTCATTTACGGCAATTTATTTTTTTAAACCAATACCGCAGAAGAACAGAATGTTGGGTGGTGTTGATTTTGACAAAGAAAATCTTGTTTTAATTAATAAAGCAGCTTATGAGAAGCTGCTGGCTAAACTGAATAACTTATTGCAGGTACAGGATGACTTTTACCTGCTGGAAATAATATTGAAGCTGATTGATTTTAACAGCGAGTTTCCCTTCCTGACGAAGAAAGTATCTAATGAAAGCAGGAATAGCATTTTTCGGCTATTGGGAAGTGATAATCCAGAACCATTAGATATCATACTTAAAAATTTCCCCGATCTTTTTGATTTCCCTCTGTCAATTCCAGAAATAAAAACCATCGAAGCAGGCGGAAAGTTTACCGTTTTTACAAGTGATAATTCAGAAATCACCAAAAATGATTTATCCTTTTATGGTCTATTTTTAGATTATACCGTGGATGATGGAAAAAATACTTATCAGTCTATTTCTGTTGATCTCAGTAAATCCGATAGCAACATTCAAAACAACGGTGTAAATTTCTCCTTTACTGACAGCAAGAAAATTATTTTGAATAATATCCTCGATCCGATTACTGTAAAAGTGAAAGGTTTTGATGGGGCTATTTTATGGTCGAAAAAATTTGCGCTTGATTCTGCGGAGCTAAAGGAACTTAACATAGGAGTCCCACTGCTAAAACCGGTACGACTCACGCCGTTGAAAACGGGAGCTGCTACAGATGTAAATAAAAAATTGCGCGGGCAGATCCTCGCCTACAGCAAAGAATGTTCGCTTAAAGATATCAGCGTAATCATACAGGCAAAAAAAGAGGGTGCTGAAACATTTGCCATCGTAGGTTCAGCAAAGACTGATAATTCAGGCAATTTTTTTATGCCTTATCCCTTTGGTCAATATACCGCAGCGCAGGCCATCACTTCGTTGACCCCAAATGATCCTGTTAGTATTGCAGTGTCTGCTAACAATGAAAATAATCAAACGATTGCCGACGATTTCTTATTCTTATTAGTTAAAGATTATGATTGCTCGGCAAAAAAAGAAGAAGATTGTGATTGCGATTCGCCGAAAAAAGCTTCTCGGCTGCCAGATCATGAAGACCTGATTAAATCTGATGAATATTCACAGGATCTCGGTGGTTCCTGTGTGAATCTTTCCACTCCTAATCGTACGCTGAGTGAATATAACTACCAGGCAGTGGTGCGTACTTCTGATCCTGATGTTGCCAACTATACGTTAATGAAAACAATTCGATCCACTCCAGGCGCTTACGCAATAAATGTTAGCGCATATCTAAATCATACGTCTGATAAAAATCCAATTGATGTTAGTTATAATCTGGTGCCATCAGCAGGTAAAATTGAGCGCAAGCCAATCGATCTGAATAATGCAGTGAAGTGGCAGGATGATCCGGATGATAAACAAAACTTACAACTCTACCAGGCAGTTACCATTGCTACAGGTCATATTCTGCATTATAAATCAAAGTTTAAAGCGGACGGTTATTCACTCGGAGACCTTTTGTATTCTCTGGCACTGGCACCCGGGCAAAAGAAAGAAATTGTAGTGTTTGATTCTACGCATACATTGCTGGGATCAGAGACGCAACAGAGTACGCAAAGAGAAAGTCTTGCAGCAAATATTGTCAACGAAAGGTCTATTACCGATCAGCTTGGTGGCAACCTTAATGAAGCAATGCAAGGGCAAAGCTCTTCCACAACCAGTGGTATTAGCGCAGGGGGAGGGCTTGGTTTTAGTTATGGTGGTTTTGGTGCATCTTTGGGCGTATCGGGTGGCAGCTCAACAACCGATGCCAATGCTTCACAAAACAGCGCAAAAAATGTATCGCAATTTTTCGACGAAAAGTTGAAGCAAGCCATCATGCAGAATTCAGAAAGTTTCAGGCAACTGAATTCTTCTGTCATAACCACAGTAAAAGAAAATCAAAGGTATTCCGCTACATCTGAAGTGGTGGCCAATCATAATCATTGTCACGCACTGACTATTTTGTATTTTGAAGTACTCCGTCATTTTGCGGTGTACCAAGAGTTATCAAGCGTGGAGGAATGTGTATTTGTTCCCTTCCTGATGACAAACTTCACGCAGGAAAATATTTATAAATGGCGAGATGTTTTAGCACCACACCTGCTACCAATGCCATCCAATACTTATTTATCGAATGCTGCATTTGGTGGAGGTTCCCAGCATCCTTTATTGAGGGCTTTTGACGCTAATGAAAGAATTAAAACGCATTACGCTACGGTAGATTTTCCTAAAGGATCCTATAACGAAGACCGGGTCAGCAATCTTAAAGGTTACATCACAATACGGATTAAACTGGAAAAGCCAGGGACCTTTTATGACCGTATTAAAACCGCACCCTTAATCAACACGCAAACAGATTTTGGTGATTTTCTTAGCAGGATGGGCGATGCGTTATTTGGCAAAACCTCGCCAAACCGCCCAGACATGAATGACTATGTTAAGGTAGATCCTAATTTTAGTTCCGTTGCCCCGAAAGATTGTATAAGGGCAGTAAAATTTGATGGTGCATTTTTTGATTTGGCATTCACAGCAACTGACAAAGCACTATGGGCAGCCTATGCAAAATTGCTTGGAGGAAGTAAATCGGATTCAGAAAATATAGCGACCATGTTGAATACGTATTTTTTTGGTAAATTGTTGGCCGAATGGGATGACATATTTAATCATCGAATTGCACCTGACTTATTCAGTGCCATATTACCCAATATAAATTTTGAACCCATGATAAATGGAAAGTCAATTTCAAGTGATTTTTCAACATCGGAGCGATATAACGGTGGAGAAAAACTGATTCGACTTAATTATGATGGTAAGACCATTATTAAACGAAATGAGTTTGCTGAATATATTACTTTAAAAGCAACCGGAATCGATGATCTCGATAACCGGGTGCTACTCAATGTTGAAACTGTCCATATAAATTATTCAACGTCTTATTATCACGGCACTTTATTTAGTGGTTATAGTGGTAACGATTTGATAGATGGAGCAGAACTCTATATTCCGGAAAATTCTGATGAAAAAAGAAATCCAAAAAAAGAAGATATTTTTCTGGTTACCAAATTAATTGAACATCTGAACGGCAATCTTGAGTACTACAATAAAGTCCTCTGGTATCGGTTGGATCAAGATAGAAGATATATGTTACTCGACGGTTTTGGTATTGAACTTTACGATAGCGCTGGCAATAAACAGGCTAACCTTAGAAGCCTTGCCTCAGTCGTAAAAAACCAATTGATAACAGTGGCTGGTAACTCACTGGTATTTCCTGTTGCTGCTGGATACAAAGTTAGTAATTCATTTATCAGCGAAGCAGATCCCCACGGTAGCCAGGATGCTATTACCGCATTATTTGATCACTATAAACCAGTGACGCCAATAGAACCTTACCGCATCAGTGTGCCTTCAAGAGGCGTGTTTGCAGAAGCATTGCAATCTTACTGCAATGCCTGTGAAAAAATCGAAGACGACAGGCTGCAGGATTGGAACAAATTTCCGAATATAGACGAGCCCACACCTTTTGCTCCGATCACTGTACCAACACCAACGGTTACAGATTGGAAAGCTGCCTTTAAAGATTTTGCTCCGCCAATGGTAAATATTCAAAATGCGCCAGCGCTACCGACGCCGGGTGCTGGACTTTCAGGGCTCTCAGAGGTGCTAGGAAAGAGCGGCACATTTAAAGATATTACGGGTTTGGATGCGACCCAGCAGACTGCATTGAAAACTTATTTATCGAATCAGGATAATGCGAAAGCGTTTGCAGAAATGGCAAAGGAATTGGCCATGCAGAGTCATAATACTCAGCACTCCGATAAAATTGCAGATTCGATTCGAAATTCTCCAGAACTTAGTAAGGAAGAAAAAACGGCATTGATAAAAAGTCACCATCAACAACAGATAGATGGAGGCGCTGCACGGAATAAGCAGGATATTATTGAAGCTAAAAAACTCGAAACATCGCCAATAAAATCGGTTTCCGATATTGGAAATAAAGGCGGTGTAGCTGAAGGTAGTGAATTCGATTCTAATGGCAATTTAAAAAGTCTTAAGGTGGGACCTAATCCCGACCTTGATCTGACTAACGTAGATAATCGCAGTCGGCAACCTGCTGCACTGCAGGGTGGTGTAACTGACGCTTTTCTGCAGTCCATTGCTGCAGTCAACTTCAACAATTCAACCGACATTAACAATTACTTCCAGAACCGAACTGGTCAGCATTTTATCGACTGGTTTAACGCAACTTTGTCAGGCCAAGGCGATTGGGTAGATACATTTGTAGACAAAAAAGGTGTCACGCAATCTACTCCGAAAAGAATAGCTGGAGCTAAATTGCAAATACTCAAACAACGATTTACAAACTTTTGGGATAATATCCCAATGATATTTGGAGAGCAGATTGGGTTAATTCAATTCGTCTGTCTTATGAGTCTTGCGATTAACGAACTTAACGGAAACCTGAAGTCAGTAACTGAGACTGGTGGTGGTGGACGCAACGGGCATAAAGGGCTAGCTTACTTGTTCGATTTTATTGAAGGCATTAAATCATCATATAACGTCGCCCCTAATAAAACCGCTTTAGAGTGCTTCAATAATAGCGAATTTATTGAGCAACATGAGCAGCTTCCGTTAGGTGCTCAGCTTAAGAAAACGAATACACCCGTTTGGAAGCAAACAACTTACCCCTCATCTCAGTTCAGTACTGAAGAAAATCGCAAGCTCACGGGCTTTATTATGCAAGCGGATTTTTATAAATATCGTGGGCGAGGAATTATCCAGATTACCTGGCGTAATGCTTATGAGCAGCTCGTTAACTTCATAAAGACTGGGTATACGGGAACAAACACAACAATTTTAGAATTCCGTAACACTTGGCAAAATCTGAGCAGTGATAGCGTGTTGTGGCGTAGTAGCGATGAGGATTGGGATCGTCTTTTCGAGGATTTGGAATTTGTTTGTCACTCAATCAATGTCTTTAATAGGTGGAAGGGTGGCTTCCTAACGTTGAACCTAACCGTGGAGGAGCTAAACGGTTTTGGTCAGGGCTCTATTTATAACGTCGGCAGTAAGATGAATGGTGATGTTTATGCGAAAAAATTTCGTCGAAGAGTAATCCAAATACTTAATGCCCTCGGTAATCAGCAGTCAACCTCGACAGGAGGTGGCGGAACTATTAATCTTTAAGAAAGTAATATACCTACAAGTGCTTCACCGACTGAACTCTAGTTAGTTCATCATGATAATCGATATATTTGTTTGAAGAAGCAGTGGAGTTTCTAACTAAATATAAAACTCAAGATAATATTAAAAAATAACTAACAGCAACGTTCCATAAATAAAACATAAATGATTAGAAAAATTATCTATTCACTTTACTCTGAGGCTGCCCCAATCGCGTACAGATGTGGCACCTTAATCAGCAATTGCATGCCGTACGGAACCCAAAGCTGGGTCAGCTACCTCGCGAGAAATCGAAGAAAATTTATCCAACTGCAAATGATGGACAAGTGCCTGCAACAACAATCCCGAATTAACACCCAGGATGCCTAATGAGTAACAGTTAACTAACTCGATAAAATCTCTGTGCCGCAAAGCAAATTTTGCTATGGTTGCACAATAGATCCCAGGCTGGAATTTTACGAAAAAATAAAACTCGTTATTCGTATTTTTTGACCAGGCCGCAAAACAACCTTGACGTTGAAGCAAGACAATATGACGGATAGCTCCCCAATGATTGATAGTACCCAACAAAAATTCCCGAGCAACAGCCTGCCCAGAGTCCATATTGCTTTTGATATACAAAGCGGTGGTGTAACCGAGAAAAAAGAGCTTCCGTTTATCCTGGGGATTTTTGCAGATGTAAACGGTGATCGCCAGGATGCCGTAGAGCAAGACAGTTTTAACACCCGTACCATGCTCGATATCGACCGCGACAACTTTAACGCGGTGATGCATAGCCTTGCACCACGAGTCGACTTGCGCGCAGTCACCAGCGAAAATCCCACCTTGAAAGAATTATTAATAGACCCGGAGGACAATCAACTTATATTTTCCAGCATTGATGCCTTTGCGCCTATGCACATTATTCAGGCCTTGCCTTCGCTAAAACGTTTTTACCAGATGCGCAGCCAGATTTGCGAATTGCAAATAAAAGCGAAACCCCACACAGATATTTCCACAGCACTGGATGAATTGATCAGGTTAATCGATCAAAAATTAAGTCGCGGTTTGTCAGCCATCATGCATTGTGAAAGTTTTAAAAAAATGGAAGCGACCTGGCGCGGGCTCCATTCTTTGGTAATGAATACCAAAACCGGCCCCATGCTTAAACTCAGAGTATTTAACGCAACCAAAGAGGAGTTGCGCAACGATTTATTAACGGCAGTAACCGTTGATCAAAGCCACTTGTGTAAATTGATTTATCAAGCTGAGTACGGCACTTACGGTGGCCAACCCTTCAGTGTGTTAGTGGGTGATTACGCTATTAGCGATAGCCGCGAGGATATGGATTTTCTCGGCAAACTAGCCGAAGTCGCCGCCGCGAACCAAACACCTTTTATCGCACAGGCATCCCTAGCCTTATTGCACGCAAGTGGATTCGATAAACCCCATGACCTAAAAAAACCGGGCGAAGCCAACCATGCAACCGCCTGGCAAATGTTTCGTGAATTGGAAGATTCACGCTATATCACTTTAGTCGCGCCGAAAGTTTTGTTGCGGCTTCCTTATGGCACGCCCAACCAACGCAATACCATTGCCTGCGAAGGTTTTAATTTTGAAGAGCAGGTGACTGCAGTCGAAAATAATATCCATGTCAATCAGGAATCAGCTCAAGAGCAGGGCAGTGCAATGCGTTATGCAGACCCACTGCAAGAACACTTCCTCTGGGGCAATCCGGTTTACAAGTTGGCAGAACGCATCACCAGGGCGTTTTCACTGCACAGCTGGACTGCTGCCATTCGCGGTAGTGAAGGCGGCGGCTTGGTTGAAGGTTTGCCTGCCTATACTTATTTATCCAGCAGCGGCAACACTGAATTGTTTTGCCCTACCGAAATCACGCTCGGTGATGAACTCGAAAAAGAACTCACCCATCTCGGTTTCGTTTTTTTATCCCACTGCAAAGGCACACACAACGCTGTTTTTTATAGTGAGCAGGTTGCAAATCTGCCGAAAAAAAATGCCAATGTAAACGCAATATTATCGGCAAGCTTGCCTTACATGCTCGCTGCATCCTGTTTCGCCCAATACTTAAAAGCGATTATGCGCGTAAAGGTTGGGACTTTTTTAACTCGCGGCAATGTCGAGTTTTATCTCAATACCTGGATCACTCATTACGTATTGCTGGATGACGGCGCGTCGCAAGATATCAAAGCTCGCTTTCCACTACGCCAGGCGAATGTGGTTGTGAATGAAGTTCCCGGCTCACCTGGTTCCTATCGCGCAACGCTCTTCCTCAAGCCGCACTTTCAATTGGAAGAGCTGACCACATCGATTCGACTTTTTGTGAATTTGCCTAAGTAATTGTCGTACGAAAAAAAATAAAACCCACCACACTGCACATCTTAAATAAATAGACTTTAAAAATATTTGCGCCTATTCTGTTTTTCCTTTCGTAAACGAATAAGGAGTTGCCATGAATATTATTCTGCCAGTTACCTTTCGGACTTGTACCTATCGCTTTGTCGCCGCGTTAGGTTTTTTAATAATTGCCAGTAGCGCGCATGCTGTTTTTATTGATTTCGATGACATTGACTATATTCCTGTAGATCCCGAATCGCCGCAATTTTATGACGTTCCTCTTTATGACCAATATGCCGACAAGGGTCTTATTATTGATGGCGCTTTTCTCATGCCTTATACCTACGTTGACCCGGCAGCTATAAAATCACGGCCGAACTGGTTACTCGGTTCGAATTTTGTAACGCTGAGTTTTACTGGAGACCTGCCAACTTTCGTAGGCATGTACGTTAGCTCGTTTTGGGAAGAGCCAATGTATCTGAACGCCTACAATTCCACTGGTTTAATAGGGTCGAAAGCAACAAAAGGACATGGAGGTAGTGTAGACGGGGAGCCCACCTACAAGTACACCCATAAGCAATACATAGGTTTTAACAATGATGCGGGAATTTCCAGCGTAACCATGGAAGGTTATTACAATATGCGAGTTTCCGGAATGATTGATGATTTAACATTTACCCGCAAAGTACCTGCTCCTGTTCCTGAACCTTCCGCTCTTTTACTGCTTGCACTGGGAGTTTTTGGGTTGTTCGCGCGGAAAATGCGATTGCAATAATGATTAAATACTATGTCAAGGATGCTATTAACTTTCAACTTGGTTGATTTGTTAATAGCATTAATGCATGTAAAAAAATAACACTATTATTTATTTTTTCTCCTGGTTGATAGCTGGCTGGCTGTAATCGTCTATGAGCCGGCCTTTGGCGAAATCACCCATACCGCTAGAAATTCTTCATCCATTGTTTAATGTGCTTCCTTCAGTGTTGCAACCTGAGGTTAACGCAACCAACGACGTTATTTTCCTATAACAAGCGACAAAAACACTGCAATTTTCGCTTCCCTTGAATAAATCCTGCGAATTTTTTTATCAATGTTCCTCCGTTCCACCCTATGGTTTGACCGTTTCAGTGGTTAGCTACCAGGGTGCCCCTGGAATATTCCATCAATATTTTAAAAATTTATAACTAAAGAAGGCTTCGGCCGACCTAAATATCCACATTATGAGCGGTGCTCGGTATCGGCGAGAACAGCTTTATTTGTGATGTCATATTTGCGAGGAACAATCCAATGATTGCCAACATAATAATTAATAGAAAGATAATGACGTTTTTAACATTTTTTTTATTCGTGCCAGCAGTCCAGGCACAAAGCAATAACCTCATCGTGGACCTGGGGGGCACTATTCGCCCGGTCACCCACGCTGCCTCGGGTGCGCTATACGGCGTCACTGAAACCTTACCAACGGACATCAATGCCTTGGTGGCTCCGCTCAAGCCACGCATGTTTACCCAACCGGCCCGCAGTGGCTCGGGGTTCCAGCAGCCTATCGGTGCTGCGATACCTGTTTCCCAGCGGCTTGCGAATACCACAGCGCAAGTTACCCTCAGGCTGGCGGATGTCCTTCCGGGCTGGCCGTATCGATGGTCTGGTTGGTCTCACTGGTCTTCGCTGGTTAGGTCTGTTATTACCGATAAACGCAATTCCGGTCGAAATAATTATTACGGCTACGAAATATGGAACGAACCCAACGTCACCTGGGTTAGCTCGAATGGAAATTTCAATTCGGTGTTGTGGAAACCAACTTATGATTTGATTCGCGCGCAGGATCCAGGGGCGCGCATCATCGGCCCTTCCGCCGCCTGGTACCACCGCTCGTACATCGAGGCATTCCTTCGCTATTGTGTCGCCAATAATTGTCTGCCGGACGTGATTGGCTGGCATGAACTGGGAGGGGCGGACAATATCACCGCCAACATCAATGACTACCGTGCACTGGAGCGGAGCCTCGGCATATCGCCAAGAGCCATCAGCATCAACGAGTATTCACACGGCACTCACGAATATGAAGGTGCTCCTGGTATTTCCGTACCTTTCATCGCCAAGTTTGAACGCAATCAGGTTGAGACGGCCAATATCTCCTGGTGGTTTACCAACCTGCCCGGTAGGTTGGGCAGCCTGCTGACCCCGAACAACCAGCGCGGCGGCGGTTGGTGGTTGTACAAATGGTATGGCGATATGACCGGTAATATGGTTAAGGTGACGCCGCCCAATCAAAATGGCGACGGCCTGGATGCATTTGCGAGTCTCGATACCGGGGCGGGCTATGCCAGTATCGTGCTTGGGGGCGATTTCATCGGTACCGCAAATGTTGTCATCAATAACGTGCCGGCCAGTTTTGGTAGCAAGGTGAATGTCATTGTGGAGTATGTCGCCTGGTCGGATAAGGATACTCCCGTCAATGGCACTGTCACCGCCGCGCAGTCAGTCTTCAATGTCGTTAACGGGTCGCTCTCAGTTCCCGTAACTATGTTTAATGCGTTCTATGGTTACCGGGTATACATTTCCGGTGAAGGCGGCACACCTGAAGGTGATTCGCTGGATGTGGAGCTGGAAAGTCTGAGCGGCCAAGGCAGTTTCTCTCCGTTTATTGTGCGGTCTGATTCAGCTGCGTCCGGCGGACAATATATTTCATGGCCGAACAACGTTGACCAGTTACTGGCTGCTCCCTCGGACAACGCAACCGGTCAGGTCGCTATACCTTTTGCACTGTCCGCGTCGGCCAATGTGAGCTTCTCCCTTCGCGCCAATATGGCTAATGCGAATGACGATTCTTTTTATTACAAGCTTGATTCGGATGCCTGGACCACACACAACAATTCCGTAACCACTGGTTGGAGCACTTTAACGCCGGCGACATTCAATAATCTTGCAGCTGGCAATCACACCTTGTACTTACTAAGGCGTGAGGATGGTGCCGGGCTGGACAAGGTGACTCTCACAGCGTCAGCTGGAGATATCACCAGCATATCTGGACCATCCAGTTCCAGTAGTCGTGTGTCGAGTAGTAGTTCTTCAATTCGTAGTTCTTTAAATCCAAGTTCTTTAATTCGTAGTTCTTTAAATCCAGGTTCTTCAATTCGTAGTTCGTCCAGCGCGCCCAGTGGCGGGGTGAGTTGCTCAGTGGGTGAAATCAATCGGTGGGGTAGTGGTTTCACTGCTAGCTTTACGGTCAGCAATGGTGGGCGTACCGCTGTCAACGGTTGGTCTGTCGGTGTGCGTTTTGCTAGCTCGATCAGCGTCGTAAACTTCTGGAATGCCATGATTTCAGGTTCGGGCAGTTCCTATACCGCAGCCAATGCCAGCCACAATGCGAACATTGGCGCTGGGCAGAGCGTCAGCTTTGGTATTCAGGGCTCGGGTAGCCCCGCAAGTATCACTTGCAATTAACGGTTGAGGAGGCAAGTTAATTGACCCGACTCCTTTCCTCCCCCGATAAGGGGAGGGTTGGGGTGACGTTCTCCCTCCCCTGCCAAGGGGAGGGCCGGGGTGGGGTGCATTTTTACTGGCGTATTGCCCAAGCGTGATCTTTTGTTTTAAAACAAAATCAATTCTGAAAATTTATTGCTCATTCTTCTTCGCCCAATCTTTTCTGCTGCGCGCGCAACCGAGCGAGGGTATCTCGATAGCCTGGCAGTGCATAGCCAACTCCCTTTAGTTCTCTCGCAAAATAATTCCCTTCATAAGGCTTGTCTAGTAGCGTACATAGTGTTTATGGTCTTTACTTTAACGATTGTGAATAAAAATAACCTATTGGAGTTTGGTCTCTTGTGTGCCCAAAGCGCATGCCGTGTGGATCTAAAAATGAATTCAGTTAAAGCCGTATATCACTTATTCTTAATTCGAAAAAAATTAAATTAGAGCCAAGCGATTATCATAAGTGAAATAATATTTCGTAATAGATGCTTTGGTAATATACGGCTTTGTCTGTCTGATAAAAATCAAGTGAAATTGATTTTTCGAGTTACGAAGTAATTGAGGTTTCGGGATAATTGTATCGGCGAAATATTTGAGTAAAGTTAGACTAATTTTAAAAAAATATTCTTGATGTTAAGAGTATCAAGATCGATGAGAATCTTTCCACATTGAAAATTGACAACTTTCTTTCAAGCATGCCTGCATGCAAAAGGTTAAAATGTCTAAGTTGCCGTCGAGTGTTTTTACGTTTTTTTTCGCAGGCAGAGTAGGCTTCTTTCTACCAATATACATACTTGTTGGAGGATTTGAAATCTACTGTATCCTGAACACCAATTCCCACGGCGAACTCAACAGCTATGGATGGATTGGAGGATTGTTAGCGCTTGTTGTTGCCGCACCGTGGTATTGGATTTTTCTGTATGCTCACTTTCATTTAGGTCTTCAAAATCTAGATGGTTATATAATCTATGAAGTAGGTTCATCGGTAGTTTTGAACGCATGGCTCATTTACAAGATCCCTTATTGGTTCGGAGACAATGATTTTCCACCTGTAGTGATTGGTAATGACGAGGACTTTGTTGATTTATCACTTAAAATAGTAAGCTTCACTAAAGTTGAGAGTGGTGCAAATGAGTTTTTGGTTCATGGTACGCTCAATAATAGTAAAGTCGGTTTTTGTATTGAATTACTGCCTGAATGGAAAGAGCAGAATGTAGAAGGTTTCAATAAAGCATTCTATTGGGGCAATGCCAGGTTCAAAAGTATTGGTACTGAAACAAATAACTTTATACTTTCTCTCGCCAAGCTATATAACGTAAAAATAGATAGTGGAGTAAATGAGGTGTCTGAGGCTGAGGTCGTCGGCCTCGCTTGCAACCCAAACGAAGTGGAAACGACTCCAAGTAAAATGAAGTTCATTTTTAATTCTGAGGCCAATGAAGACCTCTATTCTGAAGTGTTTATAAACATAAACATGAATCGCAGAATATTGGAATTCAATGAAAAAGATAATAAATACAGGGCCCCATTACTGCAGTCATTGCTAAAGCAGCTTTAGTGACGGCTGTGATTACATTTTAAATTTTCTCGGGGTTAGTCACGCGCCACTTTTAATTCCTTGTTTGTATGTTGAATATCCGTGAGGCCTCTCGTGCGTCAGATTCTCAAATTTATAATTTATTTATGTTTGGTTCCTATGATCATTGGCTTGCTCTTCTTTAGCAATATTAAAGGTTACTATAATTTTAAATCGATATGTGAAAAAAAGGTTGTTTAAAAGTTAACGAGCCACTTATGAATAGAAATATTACTTCAAAGGTTGTATTTTTTTACTCTATTTTACTTCTATTTTTCTTAGCAAGCTGCTCTAAAAAAAATACTCTACAAGAGCATGAAAAAATCACTACAGAGCAAATTTCAAATCAATCAGTGCTACTCATCGATCCTTCTATCTGCAAAGACAATTCCGAAGGTTATATTTATTTCCAATTGGGTGAAGAAGTTTTTCGGCATACAAAAGATTCATTAATTCAAGTGGACCCAATTTCGCTATCGAAGGATGTTAACCCTAATCGTAAAGCTAAAGCTACAACTATTCCGGAAGGCTGCGACGGAAACCCTTACGTTAATATTTATCTAAACTTTAACTTTAAAAAAGGTGATGATTTTGTAAAAAATTTTTAATTTAACAAATTTCATTTTGATGAGGTGCCTTTAGGTAAGCAAACTGCACCTTCGCCTGAACAGGAGTTAATGGAACATTATTTTGACAACTGTAAAGCCTTTGGCCATTTCCTGATTGATAAAACGGTAGAAGGTCTTTCGCGTTGTACTGATAATTATCCGAGAGAATATGATAAATATTATGTGCGTCCTGCTGTTTACATTTCTGATCCAGAAACCTATTCAACTCTTTTGGGGAGGCCGTTTGTGTTGGCTTGTTCTCCATATGTGGGCTCTCTGGTTTGCCGCGCTCACTATCGCTTGTTTCCCTCGTTAGATATTGACTATGGATATCATGAAAAAGATATTGATTCGAAAGAAATAGTGAAATTTGACAAATACATCCGGCAATTATTTGAAGCTATGCATGTCCCCAATAAACCCGAAACGAAAGCTAATTAATCTTAATCACATTCAATATGGAAAGTAAAAGTGTCTAATGCAATTTATCCTCGTGGCGATGGCGGAGCTATAGCTAATGATAAAAACCTTGCCACCGAAATTCTAATTTCAACCTGATTATTGCGCAACAATCAGGATTAATTAGTACAGATCCTAGAGGTTTAGGTCTTGGAATCTATTATCGTCTGGAATTATTATGCGTTACTTTCTCAAATTTATTGCTAACTTTTCGATTATACCTTTGCTAATTGGCCTGCTGTTTTTTAGCAATATAAAAGGCTATTTGCGTTTTAAAAGTTATTGCTCAAATGAGGGTGGTTTGCGTGTCTATGAACCTCTGGAAAAAAATGTGGGCTGGGTTGCAGATGATTACGATGACGCACATGTTGCAGCTCAACTAAAGCATGTTGGATTTGTTCGTTATACCGAGAAAAAAGATGGTAACACTTATGATCTGCGCTATCTCGGAGGTGATCCACAACATGATAGCTCTTTTGAAAAAGCACCTGCGGATGAGTCAAAACCTTTAGCGTATAAGTGGCGACACGTTAACGGAGCAATTCAAGATGAATTGCGCTTAAGCCGTTCTGTATTTGAAATTATAAATGTTAATACTAATCATGTATCAACACGCTTTTACATGTTTTGGTACCATAGATTTGGCAGGGCCCATACTTTATTTGATGCTCCATATCCTGTCTCTTGCTTTCATGAGCGGGGGAGTAATTTTGGTGATTTTCCTCGTTCGCTTAGAGAAATTAACACAGCGTTTGAAAAATAAATTAACTTTGATAACGATGTAATATAAAAAATAGTGGATCAAATTAGCATTACAAATATTCGAACATTGATTTCTTTAATATTGGTATCTTTGAGTTTTATTTCTGACATCTATATTTCGAATGTTTGGAATAAACGGGATCGATTATTTCTAATAAAAAGAGAGGACTTTATCTTAAAAAATTGGCGCCGTTTCTTTCTTGCCAGGTTCTAAAGGCTGTGCTATTGCTAGATGTGATCGCAATCGATGTTGATAGGATTCAGTATTAGTTAACATTGGCGCAAAAATATTTGTTACGAGCTTACAAACGGCGCTTTTCAATGCATTTATGTAAAGTCTTTTAAGCCAATCAATTTCGCTGTGATTTTTCGCCAGCAGTTTTAATGTTACATCGCAGTATTTCAAAATCAATTTCACCAACACTAGTTTGCAGAGCTCGAAATAAGCCGAGCGAGCTGGTAATCCTAACTGATCTTTCACGAACACGTTCTTAATGAGGAGACAATTATGCGACCCCTTATCGAATTCCTACTGATTGGTTTATTGATCACGACTTCCGCAGTTGCGAACGAAGTTGACCGTGCTACCCCTCCAGATATTACACACTATTGCGCCACGGAGCTTAGTGTTGCTGATAGCGGGTTGCATTACATTCAACCTGTCGATCTGAACCGACGTGGTCAAGTGCTGGGTTGGGGTTACCGGGGCCTGGGAGTTGAAGTATTTTTGTGGGACAGGAAACATGGATATAAATTTATTGATGAGCTCGCGCACGAACTGGAAATCCCAGTAAAGGCCGAAGCTTTCAATGATCGAGGGCAAATCGTCAGTACTCAACCTATAGAACCTGCCGGTGCGTTTCTTCGGGGAGTTATCTGGAAGCGGGGCAAAGGTTTAGAATTCCTGGAGCCCGCGCCCGGAGATGAAAACAGTGTTGCAATCGACATCAACAATCGCGGTGAGGTGGTGGGCATCAGCGGACCTTACCCGAATGAATCAGCCTTGGGTGAACGCTCGGCCATCTGGGACCGCCATTCTCGTGTAACTGTCATCCCCGAGTTCCCAGACAGTACGGGAAGTAGGCCCTACGCTATGAATGAAGCTGGGCAGGTGATTGGTGCCAATAACACACCGGGCGAAGTCCGCGGTTACATTTGGGATCGAGAAAGTGGCCTCCGCGCGATTGAGGGGTTAATCAGCGGCAAGTATGGTATCGCTCATGCCATCAATGATCGCGGAGAGGCCGTGGGTGCCAGCACCTTTAATAACGGAGAGCCCGGTTCGCATGCGATCTTCTGGAGCGAGGCGACGGGGACTGTGGACCTTGGTGACCTGCCCGGCGGCATCGAGAACAGTTTTGCCGCCGACATCAATAATCACCGGCAGATCGTTGGATACGCCACTGGCCAAGGTAGTACGGCGGCCGTTATCTGGGACTCCGAGGGTAAGATCCACGATCTGAACGAGCTAGTCGTCCGCGACGAACCTGAGGTCCAGTATCTGCATATGAGCACTGCGCAGAAAATTAACAATGCGGGTTGGATACTGGCATCGGCCTTTGATACGCGCGACCATCTGCAGTATCACCATTTCGCGCTCACGCCCGCACGGCTTTCCCCAACGGGCAGTTATGATTGTTCCAGTGGAAAATAGCCCGGCTGATGACCGGACGCCGACGTTAAGGTCCTGGGTACTCACGCGCTGATGTTGTTCCCGTGCACTCGCACGGGAACACCCATTTCAGAAATAAAAGATCAACCGTCATTGCGAAAGCATGGCGGCTGATCTTTATTTTTATAATATTGATATTAATAGCACCGATTTAACAACTACATAAAGTGAACTATTTAGTCGTGCTTATTTTTAACCTTGTGCGTCCCTACCAAACCACTTGGGCCCGGTTGAGTGCCGTGTTTAATCAGGGCAAGGAAATAATCCTCCAGATCCACACGGCCACCTGAACAGTTCATATCGTATTGACTAAATTGTGGTGCTTTGCTCTTCGTGAATAAATTTTTGGTTATGAGTTCTCTATCTTTTTTATTGACGAAGCCATTGTTGTTGAAATCTGCATCGCACAGATTGCCATATCCGTCGCTATCGCTATCGCATTGGTTTGGATTTGGAATTTTTGTGCAATTATCCTGATCGTCATAAATATCGTCGCCATCGGTATCAGGTATACCCGTGTTGTTAATAGTGGTGTAGGCAATGGCTTTTTCACTGCCATTTGCGCTCGTCATTGTTGCTTCATTTAAAATGCTGCCGCCAGCAGGGCCACTCACTATTGCAGCAAATGTTAAAGTCGCTGTACCACCCGCAGCAGTTTGCGTCTTCAAATCCACACCTACAGCAGGCAGTGTGCCAACTGAAGTACCTTCTTCACTGAAGAAATAAGTTGCGCCTATATTGCCTGTACTATTTTCAAAACCAGTCACAACAGTGGGTGGAATTTGCGGGATTAAACCATATACATACCAAATATTTTCTGTGCCCTGTTGCGACCAGATTTGGAAGCTATAGGTTTGCTTGCCCTCGGTATCAAAGAGTGGAATATCTTCCCAGGAAACAACATCAAACGCAGTACCGTCATCTGTTGTCAGCGTGACAGAATAAAGTTGCCCACCATCGCCCAAATTAAAATCTGCCCAGAATGGAGCCAGGATATTATTTTGATCATCGGCATGGGGTAATCCAACAGGTTGCGCTGGTACAGCTGCACCACTTACAGTTCCCAGTTCAATCGCACCGTTTACTGATACCAATATTTCGTTGTAGGTTTTACCAAAATAGGAAATGTTGACGTTATTCACTAACCAGCCACCATCATCACAATTGTTTGGGCAGCCAAGCGGTTCAACTCCGAGCGCCGACATGGGAACAAAACCAAAGGGTGATGCTGATTCAATGAGCGATCCGGTGCTTGCATCAAGAATTCCGCTCCAGGTTAAATTGCCATTTGCTTCAGTAAAACGTGCTGTTGTAGTACCTCGTGTGACAAGTTCAGTGGCTGAATCTGAAACATAACGGGAATTTTTTGGCACAAGATCTGTAACACTAAAT
Source organism: Pseudomonadota bacterium (assembly GCA_040385335.1). Lineage (GTDB taxonomy): Bacteria > Pseudomonadota > Gammaproteobacteria > Pseudomonadales > Cellvibrionaceae > Cellvibrio. The sequence continues at coordinate 28,312 of JAZKHP010000052.1, read as the reverse complement.
TTATTTTGATCACCAGGATTATTGACTGTCAGTGTATATTTTAATTTCTCACCACGGCCTGCATCGGTTTTATCAACCACTTTAGTAAATAAACTTGGGTTAGTTGCCGATGCAGGTTGGACAGCCAGCGGAAGCGTTGTTGTTGGTTGACTAGTATCTTTCGGCGTTAATTTTATCTGGCCAAAGGAAAATATATTGTCCGGTAAGCTAACAACACGTGCAGTTACCGTGATCACTTGTGTTTGACCTGCGGTGAGTTCGAAATTGGCAGGGCTCACTGTTATATCGGGTGAACCAGCTGCACTAGTTGTCCAACTACCGTTTGCAGTGGCTGTTACAACGCGAGTCCAGCTGCATTCAACATTACATTGGTCTTGTACAAATGACGCAATGTTTAATGTGCTTGGATCACCGCCAGTTTTTGGATTAGCGTCAAAGAAATTTTGCGCAGTTTCATCAAAAACTAATGCAGCACGTGCGGCAATATCAACTTGCACACGACCACCACCCATATCAAATGGATCTGCCGGATTTACGCCATCAGCTTTACGCACATTTGTTTGGCCAGTTGTCATAAATGCTGACAAAATTTCTGCAGGTGTCCAATCCGGATGCAATTGTTTTAATAGTATCGCTGAACCCGTCATGTGTGGTGCCGCCATCGAACTACCGCTGATAATTCCGTACTTGCCGGGAACCGATGGATCATCTTCTGGATCTGCAGTTGCAAAACCGGGATGTAAGAAATGCAAGTTAGCACCCGCTGCAAAAATATCGACTCCGGGAGCAGCAACACTGGGAGCAAGGAAATCAAAACCCGAGTAGGGGCCCGCTGAACTGTCTGGCGACATAATATCTGCCAACGCAGGATTACTGATAACTTTACTGCTCTCTGAAATTGTTGCAGTGTGGCCAGTCCCACTGGATAGCCACAGCTTTAATGCATCGCCATTCGCTGCATTAATATTAATCGCAGGGATTGGCATCATATCGGGATCAACACTTGTCGCCTGACCTGTAACGTTTGCAAGGACACAACCTTTCGCACCGCCCGCTGCAACGTTTTCACATTTTTGTGTGCGCGCAATTCCACCGCGATCACAGACAACGATTTGATTGGTAAAGGTTCCGGCAGGAAAAGGCACTAAACATTGAATGGGATTTGCATCACCGTTAATAAAATTACCCGCAGAAATAATTGGACCGGTGTAGCTGCCGCTAAGAGATTTTCCGGGAATATTTGCTGGCGGTGTTGTGTCGCCACCCGATAAATTTTGCAAATATTTTTCACTAAAATCGCGATCCTGAGTGCTCCAGGCTACGCCAGTAACCCATGGAGCATTACCACTTTTAGCAGCCTGGCCTGCACCTGCAGTATTACCGGCAGAATTTTGTACCATGATGCCGGCAGCGCGCGCGTTCAAAAATGCGAGTGCTTTAGATTCTTCCCATGGACTTGTTGGCAATGAACCAATCGAATGATTAATGGCATCCACACCATCAACAATGGCTTGATCAACTGCGCTGATAATGTCAGACGTATAGCAGCTCGGAGCACACACTTTATAAGCAATAATATTGGCATGAGGTGCGATTCCGGAAATGGGGCCCAAACTAACACCAGTATCTTTACCGGTGAAATCAAACACTGTTGCAGAATTTACTACGTTACCTGCTGCAGTACTCGCTGTGTGCGAACCATGTCCATCAGTGTCTTTTGATACAGGATCACCCGTTTGCGCAAGCGGATCAGTGCCGTTTACTTGTCCGGCAAGAAATGTATAAGAGCCCACTAATTTATTGTTACATAACCCAACAAACTGCAAACATTCACCTAAAAATATTCCATTGCCAAATGGATTTACAGGTGCATAACCATCATCGCCAATCGCTGCAAAAGATTTACTGGTGTGATCAATACCTGCATCAATCATACCTACCAACATGCCTTCGCCTTTTACACCAGGCAAGCCAGTGCCAATACCATTCCATACATTCGTTGCGCCAATAAATCGTGGTGTACTTACAGTATCAAATGGAAATGCGACATCGCGTTCAATACTGACAATATCTGGCATAGATGCGAGGCGTGCGGCTTCATCCTGCGTCATTTTTGCGCTGATGCCGTTGAACGCATATTTAAAGTTATGGATCTTCCGAATTTTTCTGCCGAGCTTTTGCTCAGCCTTAGTCTGGAAATTTAATTGTTGTTTTACAAGATGGTCAGCATAAACACGACTGATTGAACTCTTTGCATTTAACACCCCGCGCGCATTGACATTGGTTTGTGCACTAGGTAGCGGAGATTGCAACGATGTCGCCGCTAAACCAGTAACTCCCCCTTTGTATTGCGCTACGGGATTTTCTTTCAAACGAATAATATAAGTTTGTGTGCCAGTCACACCTGTTTCACTTTTGAAAACCGCAGCTTTTGCCGATGTATTATCGGTTGTTGCAGTGCTACCACCTTTTAACGACACATTCCGTTGCTGCTGGATGTGCACCGATGTAATTTCAGCAATGTTGCTGTCATTTTTTTTAGCGCCATAGGCATTGAGACATAAACTTGTAATCGTCGTTGTCACCAACACATACATAAATTTTTGTGTAAAGTTAGGCATTGAAATCCTCCTGGATTGATACCAGTGATAGAAAAGAGGGCGGTCGGATTTCATAACCGCAAAGAGAATACATAGGTGAAAACAAATCGTAAGGAAGTGAAATTGCAGCCAAAATCTAACAGTTAAATTATTGCGGTGCAATACACCTTCTTAATTAAGTGATGTTTTTATTGTGAAACTTTAAAAAAATAATTTTCAAATTTGTTAGAAAAAATATTGTCGTCTGAGTCTTCAAGTAATTTTTAATGTTGATTCCATTATTTTTAAAAGATCGATGTGCTTGCGCTGGGCATGTTGTCGGCACTGCGTCGCGCACTGGATTTTATTGTGTCTATTGCTACCTTTAAGATAGCGTCGTCGCAGTTCAAGGCGAGTGATTGGAATTAAGTATCGCATCGCCACAAACAAATTCAAAATGGAGACCACAAAGGCATTAAACCATTCGAACTTTGCGAATTATGTGGCTGTGAAAACATTTTATCCAAACAACTAAATTGAATTCCCGATTGGTTTGCACAATGGAAACGCCTAAAAATGTATTTTGAAATCTGGTTGAATACGAAGGTCGGTTAGAGATAAAAAAGCGTGAGAGTGAAGATTATTATTATCTTGAACCCAAAGGTTCGTATGAAGAATTTAAGGAAAAGTTGATCGCATTGAGAATAGGATAGAGAAAACCCTTTCAATCATGCAAGAGTCAGTTGACACCGCAACCGATGTTGATTGATTGTTTTACCAGTTTGAAAAGACTAATCGGGCGCCATCCGGAATTTTTCCCGAATTGAATGGTGATTTTTTCACTTACAGGGATGCGAAGAAGTGTTGTAATGTTTTTAGGCAAATTTTAACGCCACAATTCCTGGCACCCGTGTCGTGCAAAGATCTAGTGCGACATATCGCACAATTTAGCCAGTGGCGGATGGTGTTATAGATTTTGAACGGTTATGTTGGTTCTCGTGTTAACAAGGGAAACATTACATGGCTATTTATATAGAAAATACGTGTATGGAAACTAATCGCGATGATTATTTTGGATTTATAGCCGACTTAGCATTCCTTTGGTTAGTCTTACTTTATTGGGTAGATTTAAAATGGCAGCCATACTTGAAAGATTGCGTAGTTTTACGCAAAAAAATCGATCCATTTCTGTAAGCACCACGCTGGGTGACGATACCTTTTTGTTGCGCAGCTTTTCCGGCAAAGACACCCTTTCTTGCTTGTTCGAATATCAAATTGAGTTACTCTCCAATAAAGGTGATATCGGCCCAACGGACGTTATCGGCGAACAATTTGTCATTGTGATTAACGGTGATACCCCGCGTTATTTTTCCGGTTATGTGCGCAGCTTTACCCGCCTTGCGCAACTTGCTCAAGGCTTTTATTCGTATAAAGCCGTGTTGGTTCCGTGGTTTTGGTTTTTGACCCAACGATCAGACTGCCGAGTATTTCAGCAAAAAACCGTCATGGAAATTGTTGAAGAAGTCATGACCCATTTGGGGTTTCGTGACTTTTCAGTCAATCTGGTAGGGAACTATCCAAAAATTGAATACTGCGTTCAATATAATGAAACTGATTTTGATTTTATAAATCGCCTGCTTGAACATGAAGGAATTTATTATTATTTTTCTCATATCAAAGGCCAACACAAATTAGTTTTTTGCGACCATAAAACAACGCACACCTACCTTGAACCTAAAGAGCTGGAACACAGTTCAGGTAGCCGAGATTCAGAAAAAATATTTGAGTGGGAACATCGGCACCAGTATTTCCCCGGCAAGTGGGTTCAATCCGATTTTGATTTTGAAAAATTTTCAGGCTCACTGTTAACTGAGAGAGAAACGATTTCTCCTTTTAAAAATGCTAAAGCCTACGAGCTGTATCATTATCCCGGCGATTACAAAAATACCACCGACGGCAACAGACTCGCCACGGTGCGCATGGAAAAAGAAGAACTGAAATCCGATATCATTCATGCTCGCAGCTCCTACGCTCATGTGGAAATTGGCAAACTTTTTACCTTGTTGTCCGATGAAATGGATTCCGACAATAAAAAGAAATTCCTCGTTACGGAAATATTGCATCACGTTGTTGAAGGCAGTTATTTGGAAAACGATACCAATGTGCCCTACAGCAATAAATTTACCTGCATCTCCGAGTCCTTGAATTTTCGCCCACCTTTGATTACGCCAAAACCCAAAATTGATGGTGTGCAAACGGCTTTGGTGGTTGGCGCGCAAGGCGATGAAATTTGTACCGATAAATATGGGCGCATCAAAATTCAGTTTCCGTGGGATCGTTATGGCAAACGCAACGACGCCAGTTCGTGTTGGGTTCGTGTAGCCAGTCAACAGGCCGGAAATAAATGGGGTGTGGTGGGCATCCCCCGCGTCGGCAATGAAGTGGTCGTGACCTTTATTGAAGGCGATCCCGATCGCCCCCTGGTGATTGGCAGTGTCTTTAATAACGAGAACATGCCGCCCATTACTTTGCCAGCAGGTAAAAATCAAACCGGTATGAAATCGCAATCTACCGGAGGTGCTGCGGGGCAAAATGGCTTCTGTGTAGACGATACTAAAGGCAATGAGGCGATGAATATTCATTCCTCCTACAATTGCAATTTCACGGTCGATAACGACCTCAGCACGGCGGTTGTCAACAACGCCACTTACTCAGTCGATGTTAATTTAAGCGAGACCGTCGGTGCCGATCACAGCCTGAGCGTGGTCGCCAACCAAAAGATTTCCGTGGGCGCAGACCAAACAGAATCGGTAACAGGCAATCAAAACCTCACGGTGCAAGCCAATCAAACCGAATCTATTACCGGCGACCAAACCATCTCCGCGCAAAATCAAACCGTCACTATCAAAGCCAATCAGAATATTGAAACTAACAACCAAAATCTCACCGTCAAAGCAGACCACATGATCCACGCGGGTGTCCAGACCATCGAAGTTAAAGGTAAACAGGCATTTAATGTGGCGGATCATGCAACAACGGCCAGTGGAAAAATTGAGTTAAAAGCCACCGAAATTAACCTCTCCGCCGATTCCAAAATTACCTTTAGCGTGGGCGCGGCCAGCATCACCATCGAAGCCAGCAAAATTGAACTGGTTTGCGGCCCCAGCTCGGTGAAAGTGGACATGGCCGGCGTAACTGCGATGGGACCAAAAATCACCTTGAATTAGGGGGTTCCTTTAACCAGAGGTTTGTACCGTGGCGAAAAAAAATGCGATCGAAAAGGAAGTCGACAAAATTGAAAATCAGTGGGAAGACTTTGTTTCTACTGGCTTACCCATTTTACGTTGGCTTGTCACAACCGGCAGCAATCAACTGCTATCGACCTTTATTCAAGTGCAGGAACATATGGGCGTTACCGTGTCCGACTTTTTTCTGCCGTTATATTCCCCCCTAAAAAATCCCGAATCCTTCGCTCTTGATTTAGCGGGAGAAATTAACGGGCGTATGGAAGCCAGTCGCGAAACCGTTGAAAAAGAATCGAACCAGCCTTTTACGTGGATAAAACCCGACATTTCGCAGTGCCTCAACGCCAACGCCGCCTTAGCGATCACGGGCCAACACATTATCGAAGCCTTCGGTACTGGCTTTGAAAATCTGGTGCTGGTGATTCGCCCTAGTGAAATCAGCTCCGCCAGCGAATGGCGCGATTGGTGGCAAGGCATCGCAGGTTTCACTGGCGATAAAACACGTTGGCCACAACGTATAAAGCTGGTCGTGTTCGATAATCAAAAACAGGCGCAATTAAATAAAATCGCGCAGGAAAATAAAACCAGCATGCTATCCATGGTGCCGCCCGTCGATCTCAAAGGCGCTATGAATCAGGTTTTTTCCGACGCCGATGATGGTAGCCCCGGCGCGGCTTACCGCAAACATTTTGTTGCCTTGCATCACGCCGTTGAGGAAAACGATTTGGTTAGCGTTGAGCGCGAATCGGTTGCGGCACTAGCCATAGCCGGCAAACATCAGTGGCACGAATTGTGGGTCGCGGTGTTATTAAATCGCGCAAGCGCTTATCTCACTAACCAGCGTTTTGACGATGCGATCAACGATTATCGCCATGCGCAACGTTTTGCCAAAATGGGCGAAGAAGCGGGTAAACCCGGCTGCGATAAAATTTGCATGCAAGCCTATCTAAGCGAGGCAAGTGCTTGGTTATCCCAACAAAAATTGCCTGAGGCCACGGCTCTTTATCAGCATTGCGCCGTGCTGGCAGAAAAAATAGGCGAAAGTTTTTTTCATATGGATTGTTGGCGCATGGCGAGCTTTTGCCAGGAGCGACAAAAACTCAAAACCGAAGCCTGGGAAAGCGCGTTGAATGCGCTGGATGCGGCGGCCGCAATAGAACCCGAAATCCGAAGCAATTCCACTTTACCTTATGTGGGCGATGCACTTATGCGCCTCGCTCCCAGCGCGGAGGAAATGTCCCGCACGGATACATTATTGCGCAGCTATCTCGGCGACGAGTGGCGAAAATTGATTGCCCAGCCAGAAAAGAAAACGGAGTCCGCATGTTAATTTCCAAACATGGTGACCCGGTGATGGGCATTGATATTCATCTGCTTACCTTCCCCCCTGCGCCAGCACCGGTCCCCGTTCCGCACCCGCACCTGGGGCTGATTTTCGATCCAGCGGATTACATTCCATTTATTGGCTCAACCGTGAGTATTAACGGAATTCCGCGTTCGCAAGCGGGTACTGCCGGTAAAGAGATCCCCCATATTCCGATGGGCGGAGTGTGGGTGCTACCACCGATGAACGAAGCCGAAATATTCATGGGCAGCCTGACGGTGGTGGCCGATGGTTCACCACTCACGTTTAGTAACTTGCCTGTATTAACCTGCCAAAGCATCGGCATGATCGCAGCGCCAAGAGCAAAAAAGGCCAAGAAATCCTTTGGTGCTGTTTTGCCACTGAGCATGGTCACCGCCATTCCCGGCGGCATGCCCGTTATGGTGGGATCGATAGGCGCTGTGCCCACCATCGATATGGCAGCAATGGCGATGAAAGGGCTGTTCGCGGCCATCGGCCCGCTGGCGAAGGTTGCCAACCGTGCCAGCGGCGGCAAACTCGCGAGTAAATGGAAAGACCTCGCCACGCGCTTTAACAAAAAAGTCGGCGCAGCGATGGATAAGCTAGGGCTCAGTAAATACCGTAATAAAGTGCAAGACTCCGTGTGCTCAACTACCGGCCATCCAGTGAATGTGGCAACCGGTCAACTTTATACCGAGGCTGTCGATTTACAACTACCAGGCCCACTAGCTTTCACACTAAGCCGAGTATGGCGCAGCACCTCCAATCATAAAGGCGAGTTTGGCAGCGGTTGGCACCACAGCTATGACTACCGACTTTATATTGTTGACGATATTGCCCTGGTTCAATTGGCCGACGGCCGTGTTGCCGAATTTCGCACCCCAACCGAATATGCCCCCAGTTTCAACCGACAGGAAAAACTCTATTTAAAAGTAGATGCCGGCCGTTTTTACCTGGAAGATTTTAAAAGCAATTTCAAAGTCTTTGGCGAACCGCAGGATCAAAAAGGCACACGCTATTTATTGTGGGAAGCCGACCCTCAGGGTAACCGCATCGTCTTCGAACGAGACGGCGCCTGTTTGCGACGCATTATTGATAGCTGCGGCCGCGTTCTCACCCTTCACAGCGACCGCTATCAGCGCATTACAAAAATCATGGGCCCACACCCCAGGGTCGCTAATGAAGAGATCTGCCTGCTCAGTTATTTTTACAGCGACGAGGGCGATTTAATAGAAGTGCGCGACGCGCATGACAAACCCTTCCAGTATGTTTTCGAAAATCATTTGCTTGTCCGTGAAATTGATCGCGAGCATTTTAGTTTTTATTTTGAATTCGACAACCAATGGAAATTAAGCGGCGACCACACTCAGGCCTGGTGCGTAAAAACCTGGGGCGACGGTAATCTGTTTTATCGTGAATTGACTTACGATCTGGAGAACCAGTACACCAAATCCATCGATTCCAAAGGTGGTGCTACCCACTATTATTGGAACGACATGGGCGTAGTCACCACCGAGGTCAACCCGGTCGGCGGAAAAACGCAAAGCACTTTCGACACCTTCGCCAATAAAACCAGCACTATCGATGCGCTTGGCAATGCTACGCATTTTGTCTACAACGAATTCAGCCAAATGACTGAATTAACCAACCCGGATGGCACAAGCACGCGCATTACTTACGATGCTCAGCACAATATCGCCAGCATTACTGACCCCAAAGGCAGCGTTTGGCGTTTTGAATACGATCAGTACCACAACCTGATTCGTAGCACGCAGCCCAATAGTCTGGGTGTTGAATACCGCTACAACAATGTCGGTTTTTTGTGTTACGCCAAACAGGGCGATTTCACCCAGGAATTCCTCTGGGAGCGGGGAATGATTTCCTGCATAACTTACGACAACCACGTAAGACAGGATTTTTTACACGATTATCTTGGGCGACTCCTGCGAATTAAAAACCACGACGGCAAGGGATTTCGTTTTGACTACAACCTGCTCGGCGAACTGATTGCCAAAACCCAGCGCGACGGTAGCAAGGAATATTACGACTACAATGCACGCGGTCAACTCATCTGCCACACCGATCCATTACATCGCAGCACGCGTTTTGATTATCGCTATATTGCCTTGGTTAAAAAAACACTGGCGAATGGTCGTTCCCGCTTTTACGACTACGACACCGAATTAAACCTGACTAAATTAACTAACGAGAACAACGATTTTTGTGCATTTAAATACGACAAGCACGAGCGCTTAGTCGAAGAAATCGCCTATGACGGTCGCCGCCAAAAATACGAATACAATGAAATTGATAACCTGATCAAACACCACGATGGCGACTTCCGCACTACACAATACCTGCGCAACTTCGCCGGACAAGTGCTGGAAAAAATCTGCTCCGATGGTGAGCGCTCTGCTTATCAGTATGATGAACTAGGCCGTTTGATTGCCGCCGAAAATCCGGCGTGCAAAGTCGGCTTCGACTACGATGCTCTCAGCAATATCACACGCGAATTTCAAGACGACTCAGAGCTGCGCCACAGCTACAACGCACTGGGCTTTCGCACCGCAAGCCAACTGCCTAATCACGGAAATATTCGCTACAGCTACACCCACTTCGGCGATCTGGAAAAAATTGAATATAACGGCCGTTTGGTAAGCCAGTCCACCTACGATGCCATTGGCCGCGAGCTCACGCGAAAAATGGGCGAGACCATTCAGAGCAAAGAATACGACGTAATGGGGCGTTTAAAAAACTTCGCCGTCCAAAAAAATCATACCCGTATTATTGATCGCGGTTACGACTACGATGCCGCAGGCAACCTGACTCACATTAAAGATCTGCAAAATGGGTCCATGACTATCCTCTATGATCCAGTTGGCCGTGTGCTAAACACAGCCTGTCACAGTCCCGAAAAATTTGTCTATGACCCCGCCGGAAACCTGGCCGATGATACGCAGTTGCTTCATCGCGGTTACAGCAAAGGCAATCGCCTACTGCATTTTGAAGACAAGCATTTTGACTACGACGATGTCGGCAATTTAATTCGCGAACGTTACGGTAAAGAACAGCAGCAAGAAAAACAGTTTATTTACAACCACCAAAATCAAATGATCGCCGCCGAATGCGGTGGCCAACGTTTTACCTACCAATACGACGCGCTTGGACGACGCATTAGCAAAAGCGACAGTTTTGGGGAAACACGATTTTTTTGGGACGGCAATGTATTGCTGAGTGAAAAACGCCAGCACAAGGAAAAAATCTATCTCTATGAGCCGGATTCCTTTAAACCGCTTTGCCAAATTGAAAATGATCAATTTCATTATTATCAACTTAATCAGGCTGGCGCGCCTACTGAGCTCACCAACGAAGCGGGAAAAATTGTTTGGCAGGTGCGCTACAAAGTGTATGGCAACCTTGCCTACCAAACGGAAGAAATTGAAAATAATCTTCGCTTTCAGGGGCAGTATTACGACAGCGAAACAGGTTTGCACTACAATCGCTTTCGCTATTATCATCCGGGGATTGGGCGGTTTATTAGTCAGGATCCGATTGGGTTATGGGGTGGGGAACATCTATTTGAGTATGGGCCAAATACTTTTGGGTGGATTGATCCGTTAGGGTTGGCTGGTAAGAAAAGTTATGGCGGTGGAAAAAAAGGGAAAAAGGAAATCATAGTGCGACGAGCCAGTGCGGAAGAAGCCGATGCAATGGTCGCCGCAGGCGGATTGGTTCAAAAGCCCAAAAGCAAAAGTGCAAAATGGGTTTCAGAAGGACAAGGACAATCCACACTGAAGAAAAAAGGCCATGAAAAAACCGTAATTATGGAAGTCAAACCGGGCACTACCGACATGCTAAAATCCAAATCGGTCGATTTTGAAACTGTCGCAGGGGAGGCCAGTGCACCGGGAGGCGTACTCACCAAAGCAAATGAACCGGGAGCCTTCGGAGTGGGTAACGATGTCATTCCGGAATTTAATCAACAAGTAACGAGCGTGACGGTAAAATAATGAGTAGTGGAAAACAAATTCTTAATAATATTTTGTCCGAATTAACTACCCGGATAACAACAGATTCAAACATGGATTCTGCTACCGATAAAATTCGCTCTGGACTGCTTTACCATGGATCTACATCAGATGAGAATGTTGATTTAATTTCCGCAGTTAGGTGGGGCAGCCAGGTTGAAGACGGAAGACTGATTAAACAAGGAATTACCAGCGGTGATGGAAAGGTATTTCTGGCAGACTTCATTGAAACCTTATTTGAAGCACCTGATCTCAATAAATATTTACTTGAACAGTACCCATCTCTGAATGATCAGGCCATAGAAGCCTTGAAATTTTCAGCCTGGCTTCTTGTTTCCAGTGCCCAAATGTTCACAGAGTTGTTGCCTGTCGAGAAAAATATCGATACAGATATGGACATGAAAATGAAAGTTAAAAACATGACTGAAAAAATTCGCTTTTATATGGAAAATAAACACGATTAGTGAAGGCAATTTTATGAGGCTCCCCCGGCTTGACGGACAGTTTTAGTGAGTAGAGTAAGAGGCGAGGTAGTTTGTAGATCCCTAATATTATTCCCACCATCAAGCAATGTAAGTCGCTACCAGCAACCGAAGCCGCAACAAAAAATCTACAGCGCCCGCAACGCAACTTTCGATAAAATCATCGTCAAGTGAAAAATTATTCAATGTTGCTTTTTGAATAGTTGCCATCTAAATAGTTATTTTTTTGAATGCTAATGTTAATTTATTGAGACGGAAGGTGGGTGGCATATTAATGTTAAGTAAATTTTTCGTGTTATAAGTAAACAAAATAACCACAAAATTTTTTCAGTCATTATAAAAACTATCACTATTTGATAGGTACTTCCGTATTTTAATCTTAAGTTGCATTAAATAGCGGTAGATTTTAAAGTGCTGCACCCGAGCGTAATGCGCGGGATTAATTTTTTACTCTAATATACGAGGAATGTTTATGAATCAGTTAAAACGGATGCGTCCAAATTCTCACTGGCTTTTGACCTGCGGTATAAGTGCTTTAATCAGCATCAGTGCTCAAGCCGGTATCGTTGTACCAAAACCTACACCTCACAGCAATGTAGATATTAGCCCTGAAATGGGCAATATATTAACTCGCGTAGGAAACTACACCCTCGCTGGCACACCTTCAGAAACTATACAAATTAGTGGAGAAGTTATCGTTGCTGAACCGAGCCAAAAACAAGGTGTTGTGTATTTATTTAACGGTGCTAATGCCACTCCGGAACGTGTCTACCAATTCCCGGGTGTTGCACATACTATGGAAAATACTGGCTTTAAAGTCGCTATGTCCGACCAATGGCTGGCATTTGCAAGCAAGGTTTATTATTACGTAAATTCACCAAACCCAGTGATGTCTCATATTTATATTGCCGGTAAAACGAATGGAGTTTGGGCCAGCTGCCCGACCTTGAACTCTATTCCCAATAACTGTAATAACTCATATCGTTACAATCACAACAGCCTTTCCAGACCTTTAACACGTATTGAATTCGGTACCAGAACTGAACGCGATGAGTTTGACGAATCACGCTTAACTCTTGAGATTTCCGATAAATATCTCGTGTTAGCCGATTCCAAAAAAAGTATTTTGAAGTTTTATCGTTACGATGCGACTACCAAAGACTGGGTATTGGAACATCACGTGAAAGATGAAGATGAGGCGGATTATAAAAATATAGGTAAATCTGTAGCTATTTATGGCGACAGGATTGCTGTTTCTCAAACCTGGGCGGGCAACCCGACGGTATCTAACGGCTCAGTGCGTATTTATCAACGCAATGCTAACGGCACCTGGACCATGGCATCACAAGTAGATGGCAATTTTGGTACGGGTAATTTTGGCAACAATATAAAAATGGACGCTAACACCTTGGTAGTCGCCAGCGGTGCTACCGGTTTTACCAGCGGCACCAGGCAATTGATATTCTTCAACCTTAACAGCATTGGTAACCCAACAGGCGAGTTTAAAGTATTCACCGCACCTAACCTGAATAAGATGGCCTTAAGTGGTAACACCTTAGCGGTGTCTAACAACGCCCCTAATCCTGCTGTCACCATTTATACTCGCAGTGTCGTTGGCGGTTTCGTGGAATGGAAACCCACAACCAGTTTGAATGGGGAGTTTTATAACAACCTGAACCGCTATACCGGCGGCGGTAGCAGCGGCTCGGCAGGACTTACAGGCCAGGATGACATTGGTCTGGTAGGCGATGATTTATCCATCGGATGGCGTGTTTTTAACGTTGACGCAAATAATAAATTTATGGGTGCCGTAGTCCATGAAAAAGTTAGTCAATTAGACAGCTGTCGCGGACCTAAAAATTTGGTGGCCAATTGCTCATTTGATACCGTAAATAACACTACCCTCAACAATAGTGCTAGTAGTGCCAATTGGACATTGCTTACTAACCAAGGCGGTTCAGGCTCAGCCAGTTACACCGGCGGTCAATTGCGTGTGAGCATTTCCAATCCAGGTTCAGACATGTGGCACGTACAGGCGCGCACGCCGGTAAATTTATCGCAAGCAGTCAGGTACAAATTAACCTTCCGAGCTAAAGCTGATGCAAACCGCAACTTTGTGGTCAACATTGGACACAATGGTAACCAGGATAATAATTGGCAAAGTTATGCTCGCGTAACTCCATTTGCGACTACAAACTGGACTGATTTTAGTTATGAAGTTCAAGTGCCTATGGATGCCAATGCGTTCCTCGATTTTAATTTCGGCAATGCAGGAACCAGTGCGGTGACTATTGATGGTGTGAGTTTAGTCGCGTTTTAATTAGCTTAACGTCGGTGGAAGAATTTTTCCTAAATGTAAAAACAAAAAGCGAGTCTCATTTGAGCCTCGCTTTTTTTTTGACGCACTGATTTTTTGGTCACTTGACGGGGTGAATATACCTACAAACTTGGCGAGGGTAGCTTGCGTGCCTTACCCTAAAGGTAGTATTGAGGCAGGCTTCCATGTGCTTCAGCGAAAATTGAAAGTAATTTATAAGCTGTAATGGTTTAATTCCTCCATTCCCTTTTTATATACAAAGAGATGTATAAGTGTATGAAAAAAAATGCTCGCTATATCAATTTGGCTTTTTTAATACTCGTCTGTATAAGCAATTTAGTAGCTGCCGGAGGACAAGCTAAAAAATGTTCTGTATCAGAGGCCAGGGAGGTAGAACTGATTGCAGGTTCGCTGTCCTCCTGGAATGAGCTCTATGCTGTATTTCAAAAATATGGTCATTGTGATGACGGCGCAATTGGAGAAGGGTTTAGTGAATCTATATCTCTACTTATTGCTGAGCAATGGGAGATGATTGATCAACTAATTGTACTTGCAAAGGAAGACCCCGAATTTCAAAAATTCGTAATAGATCACATTGATGAAACAGCACCTCCCGAAAGACTTGCACAGATCAAAAGGAATGCTGTTTCAAAATGCAGTCGGAGTAGGGAATACATTTGTATGAATATTCTCAGTGCACCAGCGATAAAAGAATTAGATTAATTTATTTCTTTAAGCTCAACTACAAGGTTGGGCTGGTTTGCTTCTAGTCAGCATTTTGTAAACGCGCTATACGATTGCAACCCATTAATCACAACTGGCGCTGGCGATTGGCCAACTCGGGCGGCCTTTACTTCTCTCGCAAAATAACTCCCCCATAAAATCTTGCGGTATTCCTGCTCAATTCGTTTGATTAATGGTCAGTGTCGGTGGGTGCCAGAAATTAAAAGCACAAAAGTCGTAATATTCTGTAATGGCTACTAGCGTACATAGGGTTTATGGTCTTTACTTAAGCGGTTGTGAATAAAAATAACGTATTGAGTTTTAAGCTTTTTGGAAAACTAAATTTTAATATTTTTGGTTGTAGTTGTTACGACTTGTTCCTACGGCTATCGATAGGGATTGCTGCATTACTTATGCGTGTGGGACGTCGAGTGGAGTAGGGTTGTGTTATTAAAATAAAAGTCATTGCTAAGGTCTCTTGTGTGCCCAAAGCAGACCTGATCTATCCCTCACTTACTTACTTGGGTGCGACCGGTTCCATCTGCTTCCTGCCATTATTACCAAACTTGCTTATTCTATCTGTCCTAAATAAGAACGGTATTTAGTTAGTAATCGTACGATAAGCGAAAGCTAGCACAATATTTGTATCTAGGTACCATCAAAAACAAAGGAAAAATAATGACTGGAAAAACGGAAAGTGCATCATTGGCAGATGCCGGGCTGGGAATCTTCAATATCTTGTGGGGATGGAGTGGTACCAGCGAAGGATGGCGCTTCGTATTCGTCGTGATGTTGCTAATAATCCTTTTGGTCTTTGCGTCAGCAATGTTCCTTAGTGCTTTAGGCAAAGTTCTCGAAGGATTAGCTAAGCTCATCGACGTATTGAAAACAAGTAGACTTCCGCGTTTTATGACGAGGGAGGATCGAATGAAAGTTCGCCACCGTTCACAATTTTGCGCGGTTCTGGAAGCTGATCTAACCAACATTGCAAAGGCTGAGAGCTGGAATGATCAATACTTCACTGACTTGGAAGCTGAAGTAGAAACAGAAGGTGGATATTACATCTCTTCTTTGCATCGGTGGTTGGGAAAAGTGTCTACCGGTTTGCGCAAGGAAAAATCTCTTATCAAAGCTATTTCTTCAAGTAGTGAACGGGCGATTCAATTGACGGGGGAACCAGGTTCAGGCAAAAGTGTGGCACTCAGGCATCTTGCGAGCCAATTGGCGGTTAGAGCAAAAACCAGTAAAACTAAAGATATTCTTGTGCCTCTTTATATAAATCTTCGTGAAATAAATGTTACTTCTAGCTGTCCGATCACAGCGGACACGATCCGTGACTTCATCCTAGACAATATTCGACGGGGAGATAGTGACACGACGGACTACGTCAGGGGAAACTGGACCGACTACCGTCAGCGAGGTATCTGGTTCTTTCTGTTTGACTCCTTCGACGAAATTCCTGCGGTGTTGCACGCAGAAAAGGGGAGTCCGGCTGTCAACGAATACTCGCAAGCCATCCGTATGTTTCTTGAAGGTATGGGAGAATGTCGAGGTA
Organism: Pseudomonadota bacterium; assembly: GCA_040385335.1. Lineage (GTDB taxonomy): Bacteria > Pseudomonadota > Gammaproteobacteria > Pseudomonadales > Cellvibrionaceae > Cellvibrio. The sequence goes on along the minus strand of JAZKHP010000052.1, from coordinate 12,038 downwards.
TTCTGGCATCTCGTGAGTTTAAAGGCCCCGAATCATTGCCATGGAAAAAGTTTCGAATACTGCGTCTGACGTCGGGTAAGCAACATGAGTTGGTGGCAAATGCCTTCCTATCTCAGGTTCAAGAGCGCGCAGTACTGCATCACCTTGCGACTAATGAAAGTACCCTAGCGAATACTCCGCTCTTCATGACATTGTTATGTCGTTATGTAAAAGAATCATCATCAGCCCCAACGAATGACTATGAGTTATTGTCGCTTCAAATTGATCGGCTCGCTCATCGTGACCCGACCTACCTAAAACGAACCTATGGGCTAAGCCCAGCTGAACTTTTAGGCGGAGCTCAGCGAATTGCGCGTCTATTTGCCGAGGAACCATCTTTAGGTCTGGCACCTACAATCGATCAAGTTGAGGCAGTGCTGAACAGGGCCGATATGCCTGGAGGTGATATTCAACGATTTATTGCGGCGATGGTGGATTCCAAGATTGCCAGAGCCGACGTAGCCAATGCTATTCTTGGTGACCGGCGCTTCGCTTTTTCACATCGTCGATATCAAGAAGCGCTATTTGTTAGACATTTAGTTGCTAACCCAGGCTATCTGTCAGGCTATGATCTCCTCACAGATCCACGCTGGAGGGAATACGCAGTAACGTTACTAGAGACGCAGCCAGTAGAAGCATTAAAGGAAATGTTTAATGCAGCGTCACAAGTCATCGTGAAGGCGAGCGCCACACAGCGTCGTTGGGAGGCTCTAGATCCGCTAGATAAATACTGTGGATACTTTGAGTGGAATTGCGAAGTAACACAAATGTTAACCCTTCTTCATGAAGGTCTGGTGCGTCGCGTCGCGATAATTCCAGAGGCGCTCAGCGTTCAGGTCGAAAAATTTCTACACGTACGCTGGGAGACTGGCGACTCATTTGATCGCGTAAGAGTGATGCGCGTTGCCTCCCTATTACCACAGGCTACGCTATGTAGATATTTAGAAGAGGTCTTCACTAGCGGTAGCGAAAAAGCCCAAAACGAAGGGTTCAACCAGACTGCATCTTTAATTGGAGATATTCCTGCAGCAGTTCGGCGCGCTGTACTAACGCGTCTGGCCGACGAAATCCTCAGTGCGAGAGACGCACCCTCTTTGTTAAGGGTTGAAGCGCTCATTGCTCGCCTTCCACATAGCCTTGGCGCTGAGTACGTACAGCGCCGTTGCATCTTGCTTTGGAAATACACTAAGGCGATGAGGACCTTGGCAGTGCTCGCATGGCCAGATATTGTTACCGATTGGTTAAGGGCATTACTCAACCCACGAAGAAAGAGCGTAGCAACAGCGCGTACCAATGGCGCATTGCTGATCGGTGCAATGATTGCCCTTAACGCTCCATTGCTCAGCGCGCTGTTACTCAATAAGTTTGGAATGGTTGAAGTGTTCCGTGACATGCAAGTGCTTTTTTTCGCAACTTCTACTGATTTATCTACACCGATTAACAAATTGGATTTGCCAGTACAGGCCAAAGTCATTTCTTCTTGCTTTCTCCTTGTTCCGCTTATCTATGCAATCTTCCCTTTTCTTTTTCATTTTCGAGCGGAGGGAGAGCCAATTAACTTAAAATTCTTTCTTCGGCAATTTGGAAGTATAAAAGCTATCACCGTGGCCCTTAAGTTTTTTATTGTTATGCTGGCGGCAGTAGTTGGGCTAGGCGCTTTGATTTACTTGCTGGGTGAACTCATTTCCTTTGTAGCAAGCCATATGTTTGGCTTCATTTTTCCAGTGTCAGATGTAATGCTTGGATTCGCAACTCTGCTCATATTAAGTACTTGTCTAATCACAACTGTAGAGCTCCTTTCCATTCGACGGAAGCGTGAAGTGTTGCGTATGTTTAATGCCCAATTTGCCGACAAAACAAGCAGTCCATTTCGTATAGTTTTATCTTCTCGAAATTGGCAGCATTTCAAGTACTGGCTATTTCTTTGGGATGAGTGCTCTCAGAGAGAGGTTGCAACGGGAAATTTCGACGAGCAGTTACGCTCCATCTCCGCAGTGTTGCAGTATGTGCAACGAGGTGGAATTTTGCCTAAAACAGTTGTGATGTTTATGAATGAAAATCCGAGCCCACAGCTCCTTACAAATTGCATCAGCGATGTGGAAAGAATGAAAGACAACTAGTGCCCAAAGCGGAAGTTTACTTTTAACTATAATGTTCCAAGGAGCTTGTATGTGAGCAGCTTGTTATGGAGTTTTTGTACAAACTAAATTAAAAAATGCCTTCGAAAATATTGTTGAGATACTACATCGAAATTGATTTAAAGCAGATAACCAATAAATTGAGAAGCGTCTTGCTGTTATATTTTGTGAGTACACACGTAATAGCAGCAATAAATCATTGACTCAAATGGAACATTGTTATGAATACAGAAAATATTACCAATTTTTCCGAAGCAGAAACGGATTCAAGCAATTTGAGTGTAGCGCACCAAATTATGGGAAAATTTATAAATGAGCTAAAAGCAGATGCTGAATTATTAGAGGTTGCAAGGCGTCTCGAAAACGTTCTTTGTAAAGGAAAATTGACAGAAGTAGAGTTAAGAAATGCATTATTTGGGGGGACTGAACTGTGATAACGGTAAAGTCGATCCATATAAAAGAATTTCGCGGCATAAGAAATTTAAAAATTGAGCTGGCTGAAAAGAACTTTGCAGTATGTGGTCCAAACGGAACAGGCAAAAGCGGAATAGTTGACGCATTGGAATTTGCTTTAACAGGAAATATTTCCCGGCTATCCGGTTCTGGTACCGGGAAATTATCTGTTAAAGAGCATGGCCCTCATGTAGACAGCAGAAATCGGGCAAAAGATGCCGCGGTAACTCTAAGTTTGTACATTCCGTCTTTAAAGAAAGACGCAACAATAACTCGCTCAGTTCATGACGCAAAAAAGCCAATAATTCTACCCGACGATGTAGAAATAAAATCAGTGCTCGCCAAAGTTGCTTTACATCCAGAATTTGTATTGTCACGAAGGGAGTTAATAAAATACGTATTGGCTGAACCTTCGAACAGATCTAAGGAGGTGCAAGCGCTATTGCGGCTCGAAGAGGTAGACAGTGTAAGGGCATTACTGGTAAAGATATTCAATACATCACAAAGGAAATTAGAGTATTGCAATAAGAGCAAAGTACTTTCAACCGATAATCTTTTACGTGGCGTAAACATTCCAAAATTATCTGTTGTAGCTTTATTGAATGCAGTCAATGAAAAACGCTCTTTATTATCATTACCAGCCCTTTCAGAAATTAATTCAACGACTTCTGTTAAGGATGGTGTCTCTTCAGCATTAGCGAATCAAGCAACGAACAAAGTAGTTAAAATGACGGCAGTAGAGCAACTGAATTCTCTTGGGGCGCTACTGAATTCTTTTGAATCAGGCGAGCTTAAACAGGAGCTTTCAGATATAGAAAAAAGTTTAAACGAATTTTTAAACAATGAAAAATATATTAAATATGCGACAAAAGAAGAATTTTTGAAAACCGCGCTTGCGGAGTTTGACGGCGAAAGTTGTCCTGTGTGCGAAACAGTTTGGGACCCGGTAGAATTTAAGAGGCAGATCAATGACAAACTGAAACTATACAAATCGATGTCTGAAGATAAACGAAAAGTGGAAGCTAAGATCAACCCCATTATTGGAAACATACATCAGCTGTATTCTTTCCTCGACAAGATTTCAAAATATGGACTCTCCTTAAACGCCAATATTGATATTCAGGTAATTACCAGTCATATAAAGGTCTTAGTCAATACTGAATCCTCGCTAAAGAAATTTTTTCCATTAACTGAAACAATCTCCTCAATTAAAGATTTTCAAATTTTACCTGCACCTGTTAAAGCAGCTTTAGCACAGATAAGTGCCTTGGTGGTCGCGTTACCTGAACCATCTCAACAAGACTCCGCTCGTGATTTTTTAATCGTTGCTCAAGAACGCTTGGAAGCATATCAACAAGCGTCGCGGGATGTACGAGACGCAGAGCAAGAAGCGAGCATTGCGCAAAAGGTATTGGATAAATACGGTAGTATTATCACTACCGCATTAGAAGATATTTATAAAAGTGTGGAAGGTACATTTAGTGATCTTTACCGAATTATAAATCATGATGATGAAGCTGACTTCAAAGCCAAGTTGCAACCTTCTTTAGGAAAGCTAGGTTTTGATGTTGATTTTTATGGGCGTGGCTTCTTCCCACCAGGAGCCTATCATAGTGAAGGGCATCAAGATGGAATGGGCCTTTGCTTATATTTAGCGTTGATGAAGCACCTGGCTGGTGAGTCATTCACATTTGCTGTGCTCGATGACGTTCTAATGTCTGTTGATTCTGGACATCGGCGCGAAGTAAGTCAGATGCTTAAATCTCAGTTTCCCAACACACAATTTCTGTTTACGACTCATGACGACATCTGGCTGAGACATATGAAAACTGTCGGCCTAATTCAGCCTAAGAATTTTGCACACTTTCGAACTTGGAGCGTAGATGTAGGGCCTGCCGAATGGAATGGTCGTGACGTATGGGACGAAATTAATGAATATCTAAAGAGTAATCGAGTCCGAGAAGCTGCTGCATTACTGCGTCATTATTTAGAATACTTTGCGAAAGAAGCTTGTAACAGTCTTCGGGCCCCCGTGGAATTTCGAGGGGATGCGCAGTACACACTTGGCGATCTACTTCCAAACGCTTTCTCTCGCTTAAGCAAGCTATTACGTGATTCCAAATCTGTAGCGCAGTCCTGGAAGGACAATGAGGCAACTAGCCGAGCTGAAATTATTGAAAATGAACTTGGTGAAATAAATAAAATAATTCAAATTGATCAATGGCAAGTGAATTCCGCTGTCCACTATAACGAGTGGGCCACTTTAAATTCGAACGATTTTAGACCATTGGCTGACGCATACAAAAATCTGGTATACCGGTTTAGCTGTTCGAAATGCAATGGAGCAATATTCGCCACGCCAACTTCGGGGAAACTTGCAGCACTTCGGTGTCCTTGCGGTTCACTAAATCTGAATCTATTAAAAAAATAATTTTGCCCGCACCAATGGAGTTCCCTGATGTTTAAGCCAGATGTTCCAATTAAAAAATCTCGTGATGACTTGTTGGGCCGGTCCGCATTTGCAATATCTTTTGCTGAAGCAATTTTAAGCTATAGCGAGACAGAGAGTATTGTAACCGGTCTTTACGGTAAATGGGGGGCAGGAAAATCGTCTGTAATCAATATGTGTATTGAGCACATTAATTCTGAATCAAAAGAAACTCAGTCGACCTTGAAGCCAATTGTCATTGAGTTTAACCCGTGGAATTTTTCCGATCAAAATCAATTGATTTCTCAATTCTTCATTCAATTGTCGGCGGGACTTAAAAAAATAGATAAAGGAGAAGACGCTGTAAGGATTGCGAATCAACTTGAAGTATATTCAACTTTCTTTTTACCGCTCTCTCTGATCCCAGATCCTATCGTTGGGCCTATTGCCTTAATTATTTCCAAAGTATTAGGCAAAACTGGAAAAGCAGCTAAGAAGTGGGGAGAGCTGAAAAAGATGGATTTAAGTGCTACCCGTAAAGACCTTAATAAACATTTAAAAAACCTCGGGCAGAAAATCATAATATTTATTGATGATATTGATAGGCTAAACAGTACCGAAGTTAGACAAATATTTCAGCTTGTAAAATTGTTGGGAGATTTCCCAAACACTATCTATGTGCTTTCATTCGATGCGGAAATTGTTATTGAAGCGTTAAAGGAGGTGCAGGCAGGCGTTGGTGAAGAGTACCTAGAAAAGATTGTTCAAATTCCATTTCAGTTACCTTTGACAGATGCAGAGTCAGTGTACAAATACCTTAGTGCTTCGATAGATAAGATCTTAGACGGTATTCCGGAAGAGTCTTGGGATAAATCATATTGGGGTAACATTTACCATAGCGGTTTCAAGTACTTTTTTACGAACCTACGAGATGTAACTCGTTTCATTAACGTATTACGTTTTGGTCTGACGCCGATCAAACAAGATGTGAATGCCATTGATTTTATCGCCTTGACAGCACTACAGGTATTTGAACCGGACGTATACAAAAGTATTGCATCTAATAAAGGCCTTTTTTCTGGTTTGTTTAATGAGCTCAATAATGGAGACTCTCAACAAGCCAGCGCCAAGAAGCAATGCGACTCGATATTGGCTCTAACGAAGCGGTTAGATACAGAGAAATTGACGGAATATCTGCTTAGAATATTTCCAAAGCTTGAAAAAATATATAAAAATCGGAGTTACGCAGAAGGATCTTTGAACCAGTGGCGTCGCGCTGGAAGAGCATGTAGCCCAGATAAGTTTGATATCTATTTCAAACTATGCATACCTGCCGGTGATTTTTCTGAATCAGAACTCAAATCTCTTTTAAGTACAGCTTCGGATCGTTTGAGTTTTGCTTCGACAATTATAAAATTGCGAGACGAAATTCGAATTGAGCGCTTCTTGAATCGAATCTACGATTTCCTTGGCACCGGGATTTCTACTGAACACATCTTTAACGTCGTTTATGTATTACTAGATCTCTGCGATACTTTTCCTGAAGAAGAAAGCTTTCCTAGCTTCGGACCATCCTTACAGGTAAGTGATGTATTGTCCCGACTTATTACTCGAGTCGACTCACAGGAAGCTCGATATCAAATAATTAGTGATGCATTTGATCAGGCCGAAAATAGTTTGTACGCTCCTATAACATTTCTTTATGTTTTGGGGAGGAATCATGGAAAGTGGAGATCAGATAATCAAGATCAGCTGGAGCCGGAAAACTGCCGTTATGTGAGCGCCAGACGTTTAAATGAACTTGAGGTTTTAATATTAAATAAAATTAGAGACTGGGCTAAGTCTGGGAAGTTAACCAATCATAACAATCTCCTCAGCATCCTCTATAGATGGAAAGATCTATCGGGTGGTCTTGATGAACCTAGTGCGTTTGTAGCAGGAATAACAACAAATGCGGAAGAAATCACACGTCTCATTTGTACTTTCGCCGGGAAGACTTATTCCCACGCATTGACCGATTATGTGGCTGTGGAAAATATCCGGATTGATATGAAATCTTTCGAGTCTTTTTCGAATCCAGAGTATTTAGCGAATGTAGTCCGTCAATTGGTCGAGGGGAGCTCCTCAAATTTTACAGCGGCTGAATTAAACATACTAAGAGCTTTCATGAATGTTTATGATAAAAAAATGGATAGAGATGGATAGTCAGATAATTGAAAGCCATATTTGTGAAATTAGCTAATTTGGAATATTGGTAACCATTGCGGCAAAGTCCGCGCTTTAACATAATGGAGATTCATGTGAAAAGTTACGCATATTTTTTGATGGATAGCTTTTACAGAAACTATTTAATTGAAAGACATTCTTTCTTTGTAGAACAATCAACGCGCAGGTTACTTGGTCAGTTTGAAAATATTGAAATGGAATCAAAATTGCTTAGCGATGAATGGCTAGATTCAGTAGGGTTGAATTTCGACCCTGATCGACATGATCCAAGTGATTTTTTAGAAAAAGCAAACGATTTAGAAATTGAATATCACCAGCTTCTAGTCGAGATGCAAAACATGACTCGTTTGAATATTATTAGCGGCATGTTCCATTTATGGGAAAAAAGTATTCGAGATTGGATTGCCAAAGAAGTACTGCATTGGCATAGAGGGTACTTTGTCAATAAGCAAATATGGTCGATTAAGTTTGAGGATCTGATGGGTTTTCTCTCCGACCTTGGCTGGAGAGTCAGAGAGGAAAGTTTTTTCATCGCCCTCGATCAATGCAGACAAGTTGTTAACGTTTACAAGCACGGTGAAGGCTCGTCATTTGAACAATTGACTAATAGTGATCCTCAATTTTTCAAATCAGTAGCCTTTGATGAATACACTAAAACAACTCCGACATACTCAGAGTTAACAGTTACAGATGAGCATATCGATATTTTTTCTGCCGCCATCACTGAGTTTTGGAAAGCTATTCCGGCTGAGGTGAGGGGGTCCGATAATTTCGAACTTCCAAGGTGGTTTGAAAACGCATTCAACAAAGATTTGATATTGAAAAGTGACGGGGGCATTTAATTAAAAAGATTTTTGTCATTTTAAAACCCCTCCGTCACTTTTTATTAAAGGGATTTAAAAAAATAGTTGAGAGCCTTTTGCTCGAGCATTGTACGAATAAAGAGCCGGACGGTGGTGATTAGTCTTAGGATAATTTAAAAAGAATTTTGATTCCATTCTAAAGATTAGTCATGGAAAATGTAAATAAATTATTTGACGCAATAGAGTTGGCGAACACCGACTATAGCAATTTATTTGTTTTTGCTGGCTTCGGTTTCGGCTCACAGGCGCATAGACTATGGCATCCTTAAGAATTATCGATTTAACTCTTTTAGCTATCTCAGAGATGTCCATTTTGGCCGAAGGTGGATGGGAATTAATCCGCACAGTAAAGTGATTGTGTGAAATTATTCGAATGGATTTAACCGACAATTAATACCTGAGAGCGCGCTGTGGGTGTTTCTGCGGAAATGTTTTGCTACGGAATCATTAGCGCACTACGTATCGCAGGTTTTCAATTTTGAGAGTAACACTTGAGCAATAAAAAAGGTGGCAAACAATCGCAACTGACCGGCGAGCGGGCTGAAACTAAAGTCCGAGATGTCCTGCTTGATGCTCAGATCTTTTGCTCTAAGTATGAGCATGACAGGGGGGAGGATTTGCTTGTGGAACTTGAAGGCTACATTGAGCGAGCTGATGCTGGGAGTGAGCCGAGAATCGGATTGCTACAAATTAAAGGCCATGACGCCGAAGCAGCTCCTGCCACTAGTGACGGTATCACTAAAAGACTGCTTAATCTTGACCACTTGCGTAGATGGGCAGCCATTCCACTCCCCGTCTTTGTCGTGGCTGTTGAGCTTCTCGGAAACGAGCCACTATTTTTTGCCCGTTCGGTTGACAGGATAATAGGGGATGTCGCACCGGCGGGGCTCGAAGAGCTTGAACAACAGAAAATAACGATATCGCTTCCTCGAGCAGATGACCTGCCTTCATTTTTGAAGACTGAAATAGCAGGATTCTATTCACTTCATGCCTTTCAGCTTGCAGGTCTTTCCGAAAATGTGATTGCCAGAAATCACTACGAGGTTATTTCTTCAACTACTCCTTTTGTTCCTCCGCAGGCCAAGGTATGGTTAAAGAATATGCGAGTTTTGTGGAAAGGCCCTTGGCGTCCGGCCCATTTCTGGGCGACGCTTAATCATATTGCCGATCGGCTTCAAGAGAAAGAAGGGGGGCAGCTCACGCCCTTGCGGGCAACAATTCATGTATATCGGAGCTTGAAAGACAATCGAGATAATAACGCTATTGCGCACGCTTCTTGGCTTGAAGACAATCATGCTAAGACAGCATCACTAAAAGAGTGCGGTAATTGGCCAAAAGTGGCGCATTGGGCACGCTTTCAGTTTCATGGAATATCTGCACTCGAAGAATTGCCCGAGTCATTTGTCGTGGAAGAATCTAATGACTCATTCATTTTGAAAGCGGAGAGAATTTGGGTAGAGCTTGATTCAATTTTTTTAGAGGTGATGAACTCTTTGACGAAAGACCTAAGGTTGCCTGATGGAAAACTAACTCGGCTGGAAGCGTCGCTTCACGAAATTGATGATGACGCTATTCAAAAGCTTGGCCGACCGTCGCCACAGCTAATCATGGTTGAGAGAATGATTGATCGATATACTTTTGTATTATCTGGTGTTTTTACTTGGATAAAGGGAAAGCCTGACGTTCCTGAAGTAAAACGAAAGCGATGGCTGACGCAGGACTTAGAAATGGCACAGGGCTTTTATCGTGCCTATTACCCAGTAGTGAAGTTGCTTTTGTGTCGTTAGGCGAGGTTATCTGATTGCACTAACAAGGCTACGCACTCGTGCAGCTTCGCGTAACTACAAAGCATCGCGTGTTGGTGGCGTATGAGTGGTCCCAAGTACGCATTTGTCGAGAGCCTGTATAAATAAATTTCGACCCGAGAACACTCACTAGTACCTATAAATGCCTAACGTCTGCAATGTTTGCTTTTGGCCGTACTCTGATATTAAGGGTCTAATGTAACCACGTTTTACTTGAGTAAAGGAAGCTAGCAAATATGCCTGTGTCAGATAAGTTTCAAGATAAAGTTCGCTTTATTAAGCCAACCCGGCCAGCAATTATTGATGTTGTGTTAAATCCGGTCCACGTTGCACAAAATAAAATTCGAGGCATTGAAACCTCACTAATGTTAGACACTAATATACTCATCAATATTGAAAGAATTATCAAAGATGGTAATAAATGGTCCAACATTAAAAATGCTGGCCTACATAGGTTAATCATGTTCTTGCAAAAATGCCCACCGCAAAGCATATGTTTATCTGTTGGCAATGCTTTAGCTGAAATGCCACCGGCGCGAGCTGAGATTAGCAGGCAACTGTACGAGTATTTTCTTAGTGTCCATTTGCCTAATTTTGTTGATGCACCAAATAGTGATACACAAATATTTAAAGGGAAGGATAGCGACTACGGCTTCAGGGATTTGGATAAGTTACATCAAAAAGTATTAGCCATTCCCTATATCAATTTTCTTTATTTGAATTTGATGTTTTATGGTGTGGATGATTTACCAGAAAATAAATATATACGATACTTAGATATTATTGAGGAAAAAGTAGATTTACTTTGTATGACAGAAATGGAAATTTCTCGGTATTGCTTTCACAGCCCTCGGTCATTGAATTCAGATATTTGGAAGATTATTAAGAAAGTAAGAAATAACTCTATAGGATGGGATTTATTTAAAAATAAAAAAATCACTGCAAAAGATATCTATAAAATAGCTTTCAATGCCGCGTCAGACATAAATTTTTTACAATGTGCTAACGCAACAGATCTTAATGGGCTTGATGGAGTGCCACAAGATACATGGATAGCTACATGCGATCAGAAGTTGGCTGATTTTAGCGAAATTTTTCATCATATCGGTGATAGGCACGAAGCTGGAAAAATTGGTGCCATAGCGACTATTCCAGAGCATGAAGACGACAAGTATTGGTTAATTACCCAAACTGAATTCGTAGTTAGAAATGCAAAGAGGGCTCAGTATCATGCCGCGCGTGACATCGACTTAGAATCTATGATTGACGTAGCTATTAAGGCGGAACAGGATATTTTAGATGTATTTGGATAATTTTTTTAAAACAGAATAGTAAATGTTGCCATATTTGCATTTGATCTTATCTAAAAAGAATCTCAAAGTTGGCAAATATAAATATCGTTACAGCAGAATTACGGGAATCTATAATGGAATTTAGGCGAGCATAGGATATTGCTTGGTTTAGAGTTTTATGAAAAATCATAAACCTTAGTCACAATGTTTTTTTGTATAAGTGTTTCTTCAATAATTGGCTCTATGTCTTCCCAACGCCCTCCCGCTAAACCACAACCTATTCTTGGCATATGTACCGAGGCGTTTTGTTGCAACGCATATTCTGCAACCGCAATTAGTCCTTTGCGAACGGCAGTGTAGCGAATGGGTGCGGGAGATTTAATATCACGAGGTGAACGGACACCTGCTTGTCCGATAATATTCGCAACAATAATATTGTCTTCAACAGGAACAAATTGTACGTTACCCAATGCCAATTTCTTACCGGTTGAGAATGCATTCTTGTAAATCATTTCAGGCGATTTCCAGCGCTTGCTGATTGCCAGTACGAAGCCTTTGCCCCATTTGCCAATGTCATTGCAAATATGGACAACTATTTTCTTTCCGTCAGCTTGTGGTTGCGTGGCATCGCCGGTCAAATAAGTTATGTTCATTTTTTGTAGCTTCTATAATCTACATCGTTTTAAAAATTATTAAATTTAAAGATCCATCACAAATTTTTTTTTAAACTTTCAAAAATACCTGTTGATTCACCCAGCTTTTTAGTGTTTTATAGGCGTGCAGTTTTTATTCAA
>JAZKHP010000051.1:0-4236 GCA_040385335.1 Pseudomonadota bacterium | reverse complement strand
GTGATTTACTGGCCCAACCGCAAATAAACACCGCAGGTTTACTGCTCAGCAATTTGCAAACGGTTGTTACAGCAACGGCAGCGACTGCCAATAATTATTTAGCGGGCGGTTTAGTCAATGACACACTCACCGCACACAGCGGCGGCACACATTTTATCGGCGGACGCGGCGACGATACCTTGAAGGGTGACATAGGCAATGATATTTATTTAATTCGTGCCGGGGATGGCAAGGATATCATCACTGAAAAAGGGGGCGACAATATCATTAAATTGGATACTACTATTTCCGCAGCACAAGTCACCACACCACTGCGTGTTAGTCACAGTGGTGCTGATTTAGTGATTCAAATATCCAGCGAACAAAGCATCACTGTAAAAAATATGTTTGATGCAAGCACCGGCGCCGTTATCAATGCCAACAGCATTCAAAGCCTGCAATTTTATGACACCACCAGTTTGAATTTAACCGCGCTAAAACAACAAGCGCTAACGAGTACGAGTGGCGATGACATTATCGGTGGTTTTGAAACCGCAGATATACTCAAGGGCGGTAAAGGAAATGACCGCTTGGTGGGTGGTGCGGGTAATGATGTTTATCAATTTACATTGGGCGATGGTAACGACATTATTGTCGATACTGCGGGCAATGATCGCATTGAATTTACCGCCGGTGTTTTACAAAACCAGGTAAAGGCTTATCGCGATGGCTACAATAATCTCGTCTTGCAATTAAGCGACGGTGCAAAAATCACCGTCGCTAATGCGTTTAATATTGACGGCAGTTTTTCCAGCAATGCGATAGAAACTATTCAATTCGCGGATGGCAGTACCTGGAATACTGCACGCTTGCAACAGGAAACGATTGCTTACACCGGCAATATTATTATTGGCGGCGCTGGTGATAACGCCTTAACAGGCACTGCCGGCGACGATGTTTATCAGTACGCACTGGGCGATGGTAATGATGTGATTACCGATATTGCCGGTAATGATCGCATTGAATTCACCGGTGTTACCTCTCAACAAGCCACTCTACGTTCCAACGGCGCGGACTTAATACTCACCTTGAGTGATGGTGCGAAGCTGACCGTAAAAGATATGTTTGTGAATAAATCGCAAACGCCTGTAGATGCTGTCATAGCCTCTGTGGTTAAGCATTTACAAAGCAACTGGATGTCGCAAGCCGAAACCTTAATTGAAAATAATTTTGGTTTGGTGGGTAGTGGTGATATCACTTTAAAATTTCAACACGGTGTAGCCGGTGCTGAAGCCGCTCATGTTGAGATGATCACTCCCGTGGGCGCGAACGCTGCATCAGAACTGGAACTAATTATTGATCTCGATGATTTTTCCGCATCGCCCAATGGCAGCGGCCCGATTTATTACGACCGGATTATCGCCCACGAAATGGTACACGCTGTTATGGCGCGCAACATGAATATGAATGCCTTGCCCGGCTGGTTTACCGAAGGTACGGCAGAGTTTATTCAGGGTGCGGATGAACGTGTAAAAAGCGATATGGCCATTATTGGCAATCAAACCAATTTAAATTTTTTATTTAAAACAACCGTCGGCTCGCCCTCCCTGAGCGCAGGTTATTCGGTGAGTTATATTGCTGTTAAATTGTTGGACAAAGAAATTAGGGCCAATGGTGGTGCAGGCATAAAAGATTTATTTGCGGAATTAAAAACCGGTAAAACCCTCGATCAATCACTCGCAGCGTTAAGCACACGCCTCGGTGGCATGAGTGGTTTGTGGAATAATTTGACGACTTTTGAAACCCATTTTCAAACAGCGGGTTTTGCCAGCATGAATTCGCTGTTGAATTTAAATAATGCCGACACAGGTTCCATTGCCGGTTCAGATTATGGCAATACATCCCTGGACCCCTACGCAGTAATTTCCAATACAACCACTGGCCCCTCACAACATTTTAATTTAGTTGTGCCGCAGGAATACCAGGACACCGTTGGCGTAGTGAATCAAATTGAAACCATTACATTTTCGGATGGCTATGCACCATCGCTCACTGCTATTAAGGTGTGGACATTAGCAGGCACCGCGAATAATGATGTGATTTATGGTTATGATTCTGATGATTACATTAATGGCCAAGGAGGAAATGATGTTATTTATGGTGGTGCCGGTATTGATCAATTATACGGTGGCGATGGCAATGACCAGCTAAGCGGTGGTGCGGGTAACGATCAGTTACGGGCTGGTAACGGTGAAGATATTTTAAACGGTGGTGAAGGTGATGACTGGTTTTCTACCGGAGCGGGTAATGACACGCTGAACGACAATAGTGGGGATGATTTCTATCTTTATAATAACGGCACCCTAAGTGCCGTCATAAACGATACGGCTGGCAGCAATGATGTGCTGCAATTACGGGTGGAACAAAGCAGTGTTGTTGCCTCTGTTGATGCATCGAATAATTTAATTCTTTCTCTGCTGAATAATGGCACTGTTACCGTCAAAAGTATGTTTGATGCGAGTGGGAATTTTACTGCTAATGCGATTGAAACCATAAGATTTTCAGATGGATCAAGCTGGGATGCAGCGAAAATAAAAACCGAAGCATTAAAAAATCGCGGGAAAGTATTCATTGGTACTGCGGCGGATGAATCCTTAAATGGTTATTTAGGGAATGATGTTTATCAATACGCATTGGGTGGTGGTAATGATGTCATTACTGATATTGGTGGCATTGATCGTATTGAACTCGGTGCGGGAATTACGCAGGATCAAGTGATCGCAAGACGTGATACCGCCGATAATTTAATTCTCCGCTTGCCAGGTGGCGGCAGTATTACTGTTGTAGCTGCGTTTGATGCAAATTCTACTGCTGGAGATTTTTCTACCAATGCCATTGAATCCATCGTTTTTGCGGATAATTTCACCTGGGATCTAGAGCGGATAAAAGCGGAAACGCTTAAAATATTTGATTTAACCATAAATGGTACGAGTGGCAATGACATCTTAATGGGAGGGGGTGCAGGTAATGACACCTATAATGGCGGCGGTGGTTTCGATTATTTAGGCGAGGGTTGGGGTGGTGGTAATGATACCTATACGTTTAAACGAGGCGACGGCATTAATATTATTCAAGATGGTGCGGGCAGCAATACGCTGAGCTTTTCCGCAGGCATAAACCCCAGTGATGTGATGGTGTATCGCAGTGAAGCGGATATGTATTTTTTATTGAATAACGGGGAGATGGTAGAAACCATTGGTGCTTATAAAAACGGGCTGCCTGATCCTGCAATGCAAATGGCCCGTGTTACGTTTGCCAATGGTGATGTTTGGAATGCGCAAATGATTGAGCAAAAAATTGCTGAAACTGCCGCAAGACCTAATACCTTAATCGGAAGATCCAGTTGGGATACCTTCGCTATCAGTGCCAGTACCGGGAACTATTATATCAATGGCCTTGGCGGGAAAAACAATCTCTTTGGCGGTATGGGTAATGACACGCTGGTAGCAGGTTCTGGTATAGGAGATCGTTTTGGCACCCCCGCTATCAATGATATGAACGGGGGTGCAGGTAATGATACTTATTTGATTGGCGAAGCACCGAGCCGCAATTATATTAAAGATTTTCGTGGCGATAATGATCGCGTTTTATTTTCAGAAGGCATTAATTCCGCGGATGTGACCGTAAGAATTGTGCAGCCAGATAATTTTTCTCATTTGGATAATGGCGTTCTATGGGTCAACACCTACTCTCGTAGCGGAGACTGGCAGCTACTATTAACCTTTGGCGATAAAGCAAACCCTACGTCTGTCGCTATCGATAGTTTATTTAATTCAAGCATAAATCAGGTGGGCGGTGCGACCATTAAAAATCCGGAAATAATAACGGGTACTGTCGCCTTCATGAACGGCCCTGTGTGGAATATTAATGATTTAATGGGTCGCGCATTGCTGGGTTCTGCATCGGCTGACACCATCAACGGAACCGGTAACAATGACCAGATACAAGGTGGTGATGGCAACGACATTATTTTTGGGTATTCAGGAGACGATACTATTATCGGTGGGCGGGATACCGATACGCTTTCTGGAGGTCTTGGTAATGATATTTATAAATATGCGTTGGGCGATGGTTCAGACACAATCGATAAAGCCTATGGAAATGATCGTTTAGAATTTGGTGGTGGTATTACAGCATCCAGCCTAACTTTCAAAAGAAACTATGATTCTCTCCTGGTTTCAATCAATGGTTCATCGG
>JAZKHP010000050.1:13353-16782 GCA_040385335.1 Pseudomonadota bacterium | reverse complement strand
TTGGTTTAGAGAAAAAAACACGTTTTTATCAAGCATCAACTTCTGAACTGTATGGTTTGGTACAAGAAACCCCGCAAAAAGAGACTACTCCATTTTACCCGCG
The DNA here is from genome assembly GCA_040385335.1 of Pseudomonadota bacterium. Taxonomy (GTDB): domain Bacteria; phylum Pseudomonadota; class Gammaproteobacteria; order Pseudomonadales; family Cellvibrionaceae; genus Cellvibrio. Next base: position 16,679 of record JAZKHP010000050.1, on the reverse strand, counting down.
CTCTCCCTACGCGGTAGCAAAGCTATATGCTTACTGGATTACGGTGAATTATCGCGAAGCGTATGGTATCTATGCTTGTAACGGTATTTTGTTTAACCATGAGTCTCCTGTACGCGGAGAAAATTTTGTCACACGCAAAATTACTCGCGCATTAGCGCGCATCAAACTTGGCTTGCAAAAAAAGCTTTATCTCGGCAATCTGGACGCCAAAAGAGATTGGGGTCATGCGCGTGACTATGTTGAAGTGCAATGGTTGATGTTGCAACAGGAAGTTCCTGAAGATTTTGTGATTGCCACCGGCGTGCAATACAGTGTCAGAGACTTTGTTGATGCGGCGGCCAAGGAGTTGGCGATTCATATTTGTTGGGAGGGTAGTGGTGTAGAAGAAAAAGGCTACGACACCGAGGGTAATTGTATTGTGATGGTAGACCCACGTTATTTCCGCCCAACAGAGGTAGAAACGCTTTTAGGTGACTCAAGCAAAGCAAAGGAAAAACTGGGATGGCAGCCAAAAACAACATTCCTTGAGCTGGTTAAAGAAATGATTCAAGCTGACCTTAAAACGGCCGAACGCGATGAGCTAATCAAAAAGCATGGCTACACCACCAATACTTACCATGAATAATGACGCATGAAAGTAGGCCGCAACCTGCTAGCGGGGTTGGCAAATTCAGTATGGTCAGCGCTGATTACATTTGCAGTTATTCCAATTTACCTTAGATTCCTAGGGTCGGAATCATATGGTTTAATCGGTTTTTTTACTACAACTCAAGCCCTTATCGTATTGTTAGACTTTGGCTTGTCGTCAACCATTAACAGGGAAATTGCGCGAAGCACAAGCCCGGAATCTCACAGGGATGCTGCTCAGTTATTGCATACACTAGACTTTGTATATTGGGGTATCGCGTTATTAATAGGGATCACTGTCATCGCGATATCACCGTATATTGCAGAACATTGGCTCCAATCTAAAAAATTAGATGCTAGCACTATCTCTCATGCAATCATGCTTATGGGAATTGTTATTGCCTGCAGATGGCCTATCGCGCTGTATCAAGGGGCTTTGATTGGTTCGCAAAGGTTGTCACTACAAAGCGGTATCAACATTGTGATGGTGACTTTAAGTCACTTAGGTGCGGTAGCTGTGTTGATATTTTTATCTCCAACTATAGAGGCGTACTTTATTTGGCAGGCATTTGTTGGGTTAATTTACGTCGTCACTATACGCATAGCCGCGTGGAGCGTTGTAGGTAAGCCAGCAGGCTTAACTTTCAGTACAACCAATCTGAAAAATTCATGGCGCTTTAGTGTCGGCATGAGTGCAATTTCAATAACCGGTTTACTATTTATGCAGCTTGATAAACTTATTTTAAGCAAGCTGATCAGCTTGGAGAGTTTTGGTCATTATATGCTTGCTACGGTTCTGGTAAGTGGCCTGTATTTACTCATCACGCCTGTTTATAATATCGTTTTCCCGAAATTTTCCGCGCTTGTTGCGGCTAAACAGGATCGCCAATTAGAACATTTGTACTTATCAGGCACGCGTCTATTTGCATCCCTGTTATTTCCACTGGCAATGTTACTGGCTGTATTTTCATACTCTATAGTATTCATTTGGACTGGCAATGAATCAATTGCTCATGATGTTGCCCCGCTGGTTTCTATATTAGCCGTTGGCTCAGCGATACACGGGGTAATGTATTTTCCGTATGCTTTGCAACTGGCCTACGGAAAAACGTCAATCCCACTTAAAATCAACGCGCTTTTGATCGTCTTGACGGTTCCGGTTACGGTATATTTAACTTTATATCTAGGGCCATTAGGTGGGGCCTTGGCTTGGCTAGTACTCCACATCTGTTATTTGTTTATTGGCGTACACCTGACACATAAAGAGCTTTTAAAAGACACAGGATGGGTATGGATTACCGAGTGTGTAGGCATGCCTTTAATCATTTCAATTTTACTGGGTATTTTCGGATATTATTTTATAGCTGAAAGCCGCGATTTTCATATTTATATTAAACTTACGTTGGGAGTGGTTGTTGTATTAATTGCCATTTTACTTTCAATACTTTCTTCCCCGATGCTACGGAAACTACCCTTAAATCCATTTGCTTTAATGAATGTCCATCAGAACGAAACTAGTCACTCAAGAGATTTGCAATGATAAATAAAATCATCAACTATTTATATGATTTAAGGGATATTCCCAGAATTGGTCTTGCGCTCAGTAAAGCGGCCGCCACGATCAACAACCGGCAAATTGATCTTACACGACCATTCACTTGGGAGTTTTCCGGGTTTAGTCAAAACGGTGAAGATGGGATTATAGAAGTATTACGCAAACAGTTAAAAAGCTGTAATCGTTATTTTATCGAAATAGGCGCATCAGATGGAATTGAAAATAATACGGCATGGCTGGTCGTTGCCGAAAAATATAACGGCTTGATGGTAGAGGGAAGTAAATCATTGGCCGCAAGGGCAGACAGGGTTGTAAAAAGGTACAGCATTGGTGCAGAGTGTAAAAATATTTTTGTTACTCGCGAAAACATTAGCGGTTTGCAGTCCTTTGCCATGCACAAAGATCCGGATTTATTTTCTTTAGACATTGATGGCAATGACTATTACATCGCGAAAGCAATATTAGAGGGTGGCTTCAAGCCGAAAATTTTTGTAGTTGAGTACAACTCGGCATACGGTCCGGAAGAGTGCATTACTGTTGAGTATAAAGATGATTTTAAATTTACCACGGCACATGCGACGAAACTTTATTATGGTGTTTCTATCGCGGCCTGGAAAAAGCTCTTCAACGCTCATGGGTATCAATTTATAACGGTTGATCGGCATGGGGTAAACGCATTTTTTGTTGATCCGCAATATTTCGATATGCATTTTTTGAATGCCATTGAAGGTGCGGGCTTCGTCGAGAACCAATACCAATTTACAAAGTTCCGGTCTTCTTGGGCAGAACAGTTCAAGCTGATTGCCGACCAAAAATTCGTGAAAACGTAAAACGATTGATATAATTTTATGATTAGATTAGGCAATCACTCAGCGCAAGATAAATTTAAATTATCAATTTGTATCGCCACCTATAAAAGAGGCGCTTATATCGCGCAAACTCTTGATTCTATCATCAGCCAAATTCAGCCCAATGTTGAAATCGTTGTGGTTGATGGAGCGTCTCCTGACAACACTTCCGAAGTTGTCGGACAATACGCTACACAATACCCATATATTAGTTATTATCGTGAAGTAGAAAATTCCGGGGTCGATAGAGATTACGACAAAGCGATTCAATATGCATCCGGGGAATATTGCTGGTT
>JAZKHP010000050.1:0-13253 GCA_040385335.1 Pseudomonadota bacterium | reverse complement strand
CTTATTATGGGACAGCCTTTATACATATTGGCGTTTTGTTACAACAGCCCCCACCCAGGCAAATAAGTGTGATTTCAAAACCATTGATTGGAATACGTTATGGTAATGCTATGTGGAAACCACAAACTTTCAAAATCTGGATGAAAAACTGGCCCTCTTTAATCGGATCTTTTGAGCATATCCCACTCGAAGACAGAGTAGCAATCACACAAAATAGTTTTTTTGGTTTTATTAAACAGCTCATAATTTATCGCGCTCAGGGTTACTATACGTATACAGACTACTTGCAATTCCATCACAGTTATCTGTCAATTTTTGCTTATGTTATTTCTGTAATACCTGTTAAGTTAATGAATGCTATTTTGTCTGCCGGTCTGTATCTATTTAAATCGAAATCAAAAATGTTGATTTATGATTTAGCCACCTCAAAATACTCAACAAAAATATCTGAAACTGTCGCAAATAGGCTTGGTATTTTATGACTAAGGCCAGGGTTTTAATCTTCGGCTTATCCGGTCAAGATGGCACGTATTTGTCTCAATTAGTAGACCAGCTAGACCATGACCTGATCATATTGGACCAATCAATTGATTTTAATCAATCACCTCAGCAAATAGAGCACGAGCTTGAAGCGGTTTTAATCGATCAAAAACCGACCCATGTTTTCAATTTGGCTGCGTTGGCGACGGGTGCAGGCATGTTTGATAATGCCTATAATATGATCAATATTAATGGCTACGCAGTCGTCAGTATTCTGGAGGCGATACGTAAATCCAAACTTAACATCAAATTTTGCCAGGCAGGAAGTAGTGAAATGTTTGGGCTACCTAATACCAGTCCCCAAAATGAGCTCACGGCTTTTAATCCCAGAACTCCATATGGTGCCGCCAAGTTATTGGCTCATAATATGGTGAATATTTACCGCAAGCACTATGGAATTTTCGCGTGCTCTGCAATACTGTTTAATCACGAAAGTCCGATCCGAAGTAATCAATTCGTCACTCGCAAGGTCACACAGGCTGCGGTAAAAATCAAATTGGGTTTACAAGAAAAATTAACCATTGGCGCTTTAGATACCAGGCGTGACTGGGGCTACGCTCCAGACTATGCTAAGGCCATGTGGTTAATGCTACAACAGCAAGAAGCAGATGATTTCGTGATAGCAACGGGAATAACGCATTCGATTCGCGATTTATGCAAGATTGCATTTGAATATTTAGACTTGGACTATCAAGACTATGTAGAAGTTGATTTGTCATTTAAGCAGAGGGCCATTGAAGGCTTACAATTAGTCGGTGACTCTACTAAGGCGCGTAAAATACTCCACTGGACGCCAAGCATCCCTTTTAAAGAGATGATTCAAGAAATGGTCATCTCTGATTTGAATATGTTGAAAACTCAGGAAATAGTAGCGAGATGAATTATAAAAAAATAGATTCGTGCAGAATTTGTGGCAATGAGCAACTGGTAAAAGTACTGGATTTAGGCGAGCAAATGCTGACGGGTGTTTTCCCGCGCAGTCTTGACGCCAAGGTTACTGTGGGGCCTCTTCAGTTGGTTAAATGCCATCGTGAAGATGGCGTTAGTCACTGCGGCCTTATCCAGCTTGCGCATTCTTATAATCTTGAGGAAATGTACGGTGAAAATTATGGGTACCGCTCAGGATTAAATAAAAGTATGGTGGCCCATTTGCATGGCAAAGTAAAAAAGATACTTGAAACAGTCTCTTTATCTGGGCAAGACATAGTGGTTGATATCGGTAGTAATGACAGTACCACCTTACAAGCTTATCCTAATGGTCCAAGGTTGGTTGGTATTGATCCAACAGGTGTGAAGTTCCATACTTTCTATCCCCCACATATTTCGCTTATCCCGGATTTTTTCTCCGCCGCACTTTTTCAAGCCAGCTTTCCTAATCAAAAGGCTAAAGTCATTACCTCATTTTCAATGTTCTACGACCTTGAGGACCCAATGGCTTTTATGCAACAAGTGCATGATGTATTGGCTGATGATGGTATTTGGGTGTTTGAACAGAGCTATATGCCAACGATGCTTGATACAAACTCTTATGACACGGTTTGCCACGAGCACTTAGAGTTTTACGCGCTGCATCAAATTAAATGGATGACAGATAAAGTAGGGTTTAAAATTTTAGATGTAGAATTTAATGACATTAATGGTGGCAGTTTCTCGGTTAGTGTAGCTAAAGCTAATGGCGATTTCACTGTTACTCCACCTGTACAAGCTATTTTGGATGACGAAGTAGCCAAAGGTTTGCATACATTATTACCTTATAAAGCCTTTGCTGAGCGCGTAGAGCAAACAAAACTTGATCTCCTGGCTTTCATAAAAAAAGCCCACCAAGAAAATAAAACAGTGTCAGCATTAGGCGCATCTACAAAAGGTAATGTGTTATTGCAGTATTGTGGTTTAACATCGGATGAAGTGGAGTTTGTAGGGGAGGTGAATGAGGAGAAGTATGATTGCTTTACACCAGGCTCATCAATTCCAATTATAAGGCAACACCGTTTATTAGAGCAAAAGCCTGATTATTTGATCGTTTTACCTTGGCACTTCAGGGCTTTTTTTGAAAAACAAGAACTATTTAAAGGGTTTACACTGGTATTTCCGTTGCCAAGACTTGAAATAGTAAGCCTCTAAACACCTTAATCAAGTTCAATAGATGCTTGCTAGTTAACCAGTTATCGTCACTTTCATGATAAAAAATAAAATAATCGCCATGTACTTTCCGCAATTTCACGAAATTGCAGAAAACAATAAATGGTGGGGTGCTGGTTTTACGGATTGGAATAACGTTAAGGAAGGCAAGCCTCAGTTTAAAGGTCACTATCAACCTCGCATTCCACTGGGTGGAAATTACTACGACCAGTCAGAATTAAGCACATTACAATGGCAAATTGAGTTAGCAAAGAAATACGGGATTTATGGCTTTTGCCATTACCACTATTGGTTTGATGGCATACAGCTTTTAGAAAAGCCGACAGATTTAATGTTGGCAAACAAGCAGTTGGATTTTCCTTTTTGCTTGTCTTGGGCAAACGAGACCTGGTCACGGCGCTGGGATGGGCGAGATAATGAAATACTGGTAGAGCAAACACACCCAGCCAATAAAGAGTCATGGAAAAAACACTTTGATTATCTGATTCACTTTTGGAAAGATAGCAGGGCTATTAAAGTGAATGGAAAGCCTGTTTTCGTTATATACCGGCCTCAATACATTATCAACATTAATGAAATGATTGAATACTGGCAGGCTCTAGCGAGAGAAAACGGATTGTTAGGGATTTATATTATTCACCAGCAATCATTTGAGTTGCCCAACAAGAAAATATTAAAAAGTTTTGATGCTATCTTTCGTTTTCAGCCTGCAACGGCGATCAACGCACAAAGAAAAGAATCGCTATTGTTTTCTGGATTACCATTGTTGAATGTTTTTCGCTTGTTACCAGAGAAAGTTCAAGACTTTGTACGTGCAAAAAAAACGAAGTTAAGAAGCAAGGTGCAAATTCATGATTACGATAGTATTTGGCAAAACATTTTAAATTTAGAGCTGGATTCGCACTTAACAAGCTATCCCGGGTGTTTTGTTGATTGGGATAACACGCCAAGATATAAAAATAGAGCTACTATCTATCACGAAGCATCTCCAAAGCGCTTTGAATACTGGTTTTCTAAACTATTAGATACAATGCCTCTTAGAAAACTGCCAGAGAATTACATTTTTTTAAATGCCTGGAATGAATGGAGCGAAGGTGCCTATATTGAGCCGGATGAAAAATATCAATATGCTTACCTTGAAGCAATTATGAATGCATTATCCGGACAACTCAAAAACGAATAGAGCATACTTCTATGGAAAAAAAACTTGAGAATTTTTATGCTTATTACGCTCAGCTGAGCCAGATAAGCTTTATGGGTAAATTGTACAAACGCTACTTTATAGCGCCATTGTTGTATCTCAATGCTAGAAAGTTTGGTAAAAATATCATTGAAATAGGTTCTGGAATAGGTAGTGGTTTGCTGGGGGCTTATCCAAAAAAAATTGTGGGATTGGAAATCAATCCATATGCGGTAAAACTTTGCCAAGACCGAGGCTTAACAGTCGAGTTGATTGAAATCAATCAACCATACCCTATGGATAATGCTTCTGTTGATGTATGCGTGTTGGATAATGTGCTTGAACACATTAGCGATGCCAACTACAGCTTGAAAGAATGTTTGAGGATTACGCGCAACAGTGGCGGTTTGATCATCGCTGTACCTGGCGTAAAAGGATTTGCATTTGATGATGATCATAAAGTGTTTTACGATGAATCAAAACTGCAAACGCTTCACCCTGAATGGTCAATGCTTTATTGTTTTTCAACACCGTTTATTTTCAAAAGTAACTGGCTTTCCAAGCATCTTAAACAGTATTGTTTGGTTGCAGTCTATATAAAAAAATAGCTTATGCCAGATTTTTTAGAATCAGCCAGTTTTGACTATGCATGACAATTGCATCACATTGTCAGTGGTAAGCCATCAGCAGCAGCACTTAGTTAAAGACTTGCTAGATGATTTAAAAACCTTCGCCTGTCAAAATATTAAAGTCATCCTCACGCTTAATTTAGCGGAAGTTTTAACCTTTCAATCGGATAGTTATCCATTCCCTATCAGTATTATTGATAATCGACAGCCAAGGGGTTTTGGTGAAAATCACAATCAAGCATTTGAGCAGTGTGTGACAGCTTATTTCTGTGTCATTAATCCCGATATTAGGTTGACATCAAACCCGTTCGAGGCATTAATTGCAGAGATGAATCGATATTCTGCTGCAGTCATTGCGCCACTTGTATTAAACCCGGTGATGCAGATTGAGGACAGTGTACGTAAATTTCCAAGCCCATTATCCGTGTTTAAAAAAATATTTTTCCGGAAAAAAACAGTAGATTATGCGCTTAATGAAGTGATTATTAATCCAGATTGGGTTGCCGGCATGTTTATGTTGTTTAAATCGGATCGATATCGGTTAGTTGGTGGCTTCGATGAACGTTATTTTTTATATTATGAAGACGTAGACATTTGTAAGTCTCTGCATAAGCTTGGTGAAACGATTGTTTTTTCACCTAATGCCTCGGTTATTCACGCGGCTAGGCGTAGTAGCCACCAAAAAATAGGCTATTTATATCTGCATATTAAAAGTATGTTCAGGTTTTTTTTAAAGCGTTGAAATGAATGCTGCATACTAACCAGGCTATGTTGAATATTGGAGTAACAGGCGCTAATGGCTTTGTAGGTAAGTCATTGTGCAGTGAGCTGCTTGCAAAGGGGTATAAAGTCACCGCATTCACTAGGGATTCGCGCCATCAATCAGGCAATATTCATTATCGTGCGATTGATGATATAAGCGCTAGTACAAGCTGGAATAAAGCCCTGGATAATATCGATGTGCTTGTTCATTTGGCGGCCCGTGTACACGTGATGCATGATGTGGCCAAAGACCCCTTACAGGCATTTTTAGATGTTAATTTACATGGCACGGTTAACTTGGCAAAGGCGGCTGCCCAGGCTGGTGTTAAGCGTTTTGTGTTTATGAGTTCAATTAAAGTCAATGGCGAGTTGACAGGAAGCCAGCCGTTTTCAGAAAGCGATGTACCACAGCCGCAAGATGCGTATGCCATTTCTAAATGGGAAGCTGAAAAGGCTTTACGGGAAATAGAAAAACAGACGGGTATGGAAGTGGTGATTTTGCGTCCACCCTTGGTGTATGGGGCAGGGGTTAAAGCAAACTTTGCCGCTTTGTTAAAAGTGGTGAATAAAAAAATACCTTTGCCGCTGGCAAGCGTTAAAGCTAAACGCAGTTCAATTTTTTTGGGTAATTTGGTGGATGCGGTTATTGTTTGCACATCAAATCCTAAAGCGGCCGGGCAGACTTATCTGGTCAGTGATGGCGAAGCGCTGTCCACACCCCAGTTAATCAAAAAGATGGCATTTGCATTAAATAAACCTAGTTATGTTTTGCCTTTCCCGGTTTCAATGATGCGCTTGTTTGCAAAAGCAGTTGGTAAGCTTGCTATGGTGGAAAGGCTAACCCAGTCTTTGGTTATTGATCATTCAAAAATCCAGCAGGAGCTGGGTTGGCGGCCACCTTTTACCCTGGATCAGGGTTTAAAAGTGACAGCAGATTGGTATTTGAAATCCTTACAAAAAAAACATTGAAACTATGCAATATTTATTGATATCGTTTTTTGTAAGCTTGTTTGTGCTGGTGTTGATTTTAAAAACGCGCATCGCAACTTTTGCATTGGACCAACCTAACCAGCGCTCCTTACACACCAAGCTAACACCCCGTACCGGTGGTTTGGCCATCATGGCGGGTGTAATCATTTCATGGCTGTTTATACCGATCAATCTCTATTGGCTGATGTTCCCGCTCAGCTTGATGTTGATTTCGCTGGTAGATGATATTGTGCATTTATCGGTCAAGTGGCGTTTCTTAATGCAATTGATCGCCAGTGCTGTTTTTGTTTTGATAATGTTGCCGTCTCAAGCCTGGTGGCTAGTGGTTTTGCTGACGGTGCTAATAACCTGGATGACCAATCTATACAATTTTATGGACGGCTCTGATGGCTTGGCCGGTGGCATGGGTCTGTTTGGTTTTGCAACTTATGCCCTGGCGGCTTATATGATGGGCGATTTAAACCTGGCCGTTATGAACGCGGCAATTTCTGTTGCATGCTTGGCATTTTTGTTTTTTAACTTTAATCCTGCAAAAATATTTATGGGTGATTCAGGCTCAATTCCGCTGGGTTTTCTTGCCGGGGCAATCGGTGCTTATGGGTATTTTTATGCGCTTTGGCCGGCATGGTTCCCGGTCTTGGTATTTTCACCCTTTATTGTTGATGCGACAGTGACGCTGATTAAGCGCCAGGTGTCCGGTGAGAAAATATGGCAGGCGCACCGTAGCCATTATTATCAGCATTTGGTGCAGCTGGGATGGGGCCATCGCAACACGGCAATAGCGGAATATATTTTAATGATAACGGTGGCGGCAAATGCCATATGGCTACTTAACAAGCCAGTTTTTTTTGTTTTTTACACGTGTATTTTTTGGGCGATTCTGTATTTAATTGTAATGCGATGGATTGATAGACGTTGGAATCATGCCAGCGTAGGCTTAAGCCTGTAAACTGAATAAATTAGGTAAAATGTACTTTTACGCAACTTAAAACAAAACAAATTATAAATATGCTAAAAAAACAGCTTAACTGGCAAATTTTTGCCGCATTTATCCACGATTTATGCGCGGCCCTGTTTGCCTGGGTGTTGGCTTATTTGCTCCGGTTTAATTTTGATATCCCATTAGAATTTATGCCTTCGCTCATTCAGGTGATGCTATGGGCCGTGCCTTTGCAGGTGTTATGTTTTATACAGTTTGGCCTCTACAAAGGCGTGTGGCGTTTTGCTAGCCTTCCCGATTTGCAGCGTGTTCTAAAAGCTATTTTCGTGGCTTCACTGGTAATTGTTTCAATTATCTTTATGTTAAAACCACATAACCTTGTGCCAAGATCGGTCTTGATTCTAAATCCCATTCTATTGATTTTAATGGTGGGTGGTAGCCGGCTTTTGTATCGCGCATGGAAAGACCACCGGCTATATGGGCGTACTTATAAGCACGGCCAGCCGGTATTGTTATTAGGTGCCGGTGATGCAGCGATTGCCTTGGTAAAGGATTTGGCCAAAAGTACAGAATGGCGCGTAATTGGTATGCTGGATGACAATACAACCATGCATGGCCGGCAGTTGCATGGTGTTAAAGTGCTGGGTGGTTTACATCAGCTTAACGAATATGCCAATCAATTGAATGTTCAGCATGCAATTGTAGCCATGCCATCGGCATCGCATCAGATAAGAAAGCGTGCGGTAGAGCTAGCCAATCAGGCCGGGCTTGCCGTGCTGACAGTGCCTGCGTTTGATGATTTGATCAGTGGTAAAGTCAATATTTCACAGATTCGCAAAGTCGATGTAGAGGACTTATTAGGCCGCGATGCGGTTAAGTTGGATAGTTCAGGCCTGCAGCATTTAATAGAACACAACGCGGTATTAGTCAGTGGGGCAGGTGGCTCAATTGGGTCTGAGCTATGCCGCCAAATTTTGAAATATAAACCCAGCACTTTGGTGTGCCTGGATATATCGGAATACGCACTTTACAATTTAGAGCAGGAATTAAGCCGCAAAAAAATCGCTGTGAAATTGATTTATGTAACCGGCGATGTAAAAAATAGTCACCGCGTTAAAGATTTGCTTGTGCAATACCAGCCTTCTGTGGTGTTTCATGCGGCGGCTTATAAACATGTGCCATTGATGGAAAATGGCAATGTTTGGGAGGCTTTATCTAACAACGCTTTAGGCACATATACACTGGCGCATGCATGTAAAGAAAGTGATGTTGAGAAGTTTGTATTGATTTCAACTGACAAAGCCGTCAATCCCACCAATGTGATGGGGGCAAGTAAGCGCCTGGCCGAGATGATTTGCCAGGGTTTGCAAGAAGCCGACTCTGCCGAAGATAACGGCACGCGTTTTGTGATTGTGCGCTTTGGCAATGTGCTGGGCAGTAGCGGTAGCGTGATTCCAAAATTCAGGGAGCAAATTGCCAACGGCGGGCCCATTACCATTACCCATCCGGAGATCACCCGCTATTTTATGTCGATTCCAGAAGCGGCACAGTTGGTGATGCAGGCTGGTTTAATGGGTAATGGCGGTGAGATTTTTGTGTTGGATATGGGTGAGCCTGTCAAAATCGCTACCTTGGCCTCCGATATGATTCGCTTGTCTGGCCTGCAATTGGATGATATCAAGATTGAGTATGTTGGCCTGCGCCCGGGCGAAAAGCTGTATGAAGAATTATTGGCAAATGATGAACAGACAATGCCGACACCGCATGACAAGTTAAGAATTGCGCAAGCCCGCCCGGTGGATAAGGCCTGGGTAAAGAAATTGTTAAAATGGATTAATCAAGCCCAAGGGGCTAATGAAGTGACCATTAAAAATGAGCTAAAATTCTGGGTGGAGGAGTATAGTCCGCAACAACCCAGTTTGATCCTGCATCCTGAAATGCTCCATGAGCAAAAAACTTTGCATTAAATAAAGAGAATAAAATGAATATGATTCGAAAAGCTGTTTTCCCCGTAGCTGGTTTAGGCACCCGCTTTTTACCCGCTACCAAAGCCAGCCCCAAAGAAATGCTGCCCATTGTAGATAAGCCCTTGATTCAATATGCGGCTGAAGAAGCCATCGCTGCCGGCGCTACCGAGCTTATTTTTATTACAGGACGCAATAAGCGCTCTATTGAAGACCATTTCGATAATGCCAGCGAACTAGAGGCCTCACTGGAAGCCAGTGGTAAGACAGAGTTGCTAGAAACCTTAAAGGCTATTCTGCCTTCACATGTGTCGTGTATCTTTATTCGCCAGCCAAAAGCGCTTGGACTAGGCCATGCAGTGCTATGCGCCAAGCCGGTGGTAGGCGATTCGCCTTTTAGCGTGATTTTGGCCGATGACTTAATTGATGCTACGCCTGGTGCTACTGCGCAAATGGCAGCGATTTATGCAAACAAACGGTGTTCCGTATTAGGTGTTGAAGACGTATTGCCTTCAGAAACAGCCAGCTATGGCATTGTGGATGCGTTTAATGTTGGCGAAAACCTGTTGCAGCTTAAAAGCATCGTTGAGAAACCGAAACCAGCAGATGCGCCATCTAATTTGGCGGTTGTAGGCCGTTATATCTTAACGCCTAAAATCTTTGATTGTCTAGAAAAAGTAAAACCGGGCAAGGGTGGCGAAATCCAGCTCACCGATGGCATCTCTGACCTGATGCAGTTAGAGCCGATTTACGCTTATCGCTTTGAGGGCAAACGCTATGATTGCGGCAGCAAGCTTGGCTTTATGAAAGCCAACGTAGAACTGGCGCTTAAGCATCCTGAAATTGCAAAAGACTTTTTAGCTTACTTAAAAACAGTTCAATTGTAATTGCGCGCGATGCACCACACTAATCCTCAAGAGTACCTGGATAAAGCGCAGATTATTCATCATCCGCAAGCTGTTAACCAAGCGATCTCGACGATTGCCCATCAGCTTAATATGGATTACGCGACAGAGCCGCCGGTTGTGCTATGTGTAATGGGTGGCGGACTGTTTTTTACGGGTCAATTATTGCCGCAATTAAATTTCCCGCTGGAGTTTGATTATATCCATGCCACGCGTTACCACGGTACCAGCGGTAATGTGGTGGAGTGGTTGGTTAAGCCAAAAAATACCATCAATAATCGCCATGTATTGATTCTGGATGATATTTTAGATGCCGGTATTACGTTGAAGGCGATTGTGGATGCGTGCGAACAACTCGGTGCAACTAGCATTAAAATTGCGGTATTAGTAGAAAAGCAATTGGATAGTTATAAACCAGTGCATGCCGATTATGTAGGCTTAATGGTGCCAGATCGGTATGTATTTGGCTGTGGTATGGATATTTATGGATGGTGGCGAAATCTACCTGCGATTTATGCCTTGTAAGGGATAGATTTTCAACTATTTGCAACAAAAATGCATTTTGGTTATATAGTATAGATATTAAATATAGTTAATTGTAAAAATGCTGTTTGATTTGTTGTACAGTGTCGAAGCGATGACATCACTGATGATGTTTTATCATCAATTGAGGGGCTAATAGTAGTACGTCTCTCATAACTTATTGATTTATATAAAAATAAAATTGAAAAGAAAGTGGTACTAAAAATGCAACTGTATCCTCATCTAATCGATATGAATCGTGAGAGGAATGCAGTGATGAACAACAATACGACAAATCAAAACTGGGAACAAGTTTTTAAAGTGATTCAAAAATCATTTTCAGTTCAAAAGCACGTGGATTTTTTTAACTGGTTACAAGGCAGTGTAAATGAAGTGCTGCCGCATGATATTTTAGTGGCTGCCTGGGGCGACTTTGCCACAGGTGACCTCAATTTTGATGTGTCGTCTAACATCGATGACATTCGTACACAGAAGCTGATCGATGCTCCCGGTGTATTTGCCTATTTAATGTCCAATTTACATCAACGCTGGCTGGATAATGGTGAAAGATGGTTCCGTATTAACTTTTTTGATGCGGCGGGTATCAACGCACAATCACCTACGCCATTTACACGCAAGCTTGTGGGAATGAATTCATTATTGGTTTACGGTGTACGCGATACACGCGGCAAAAACGATTGTATCTATGTGTTTTTTGATAAAGCGCGCGAATTCCAAGTGCAGCACTCGGTGCTGGGATTGTTGATGCCGCATGTTGATTCAGCACTGCGTCGTGTTGAATACATGGAAACACCGGCAACAGAAGAAGAGTTAATCGAAGAGCTCAATATGGGTGGTTTAAGTGAGCGTGAGCATGAGATTTTACATTGGGTAAAAACAGGCAAAACCAATTTTGAAATTGGCATGATTTTAACAATTAGCCCCAATACGGTTAAAAATCACTTGAAACGTATTTTTCAAAAATTAGATGTGTCATGCAGGGCGCAAGCCGTTGCTAAGTACACACCGCAAAGACTGACATAGATTGTAGTAAAGTTTAATGGTAATCAGATCAAAATCAAGGTCTGTGCTTCAGCGCAGACGTAGCCTTATCAATGTATTACAGCCATTACTGGATGGGGTAGCCATTTTAGGTGTTGCTTGGTTTTTTATCGAATCTAACATTGGCTACCTGACCCAGGACTATGTCATTTTACTGCTTGTGCTGTTGGGTTTGGTTTCGGTCATGTATGACCGTTTTGCTATTTATCGCACAAGCTCAAGTTTTGCAGCAAAACTGTTTAGTTTATTTAATGCTTGGTCGATTAGCTTTCTAGCGTTATTCGTATTGGGTTTTTTAACCAAACAAAGCCATGCTTATTCGCGCGTTTTTATCACGGAGCTGTTCTTAGTCGGCTTTGTGGTGCAAAGCCTTATCCATTACGCTGTCAGAACAATCAACTTTCGTATCAATAAGCATTCGCACGTTACCGATAATGTGATTATTGTTGGCCAGGGCCAGCTGGCGAATTATTTAGAACATAAAATCTCTTCTAACCCTTGGCTAAACGAGCGCGTCATCGGTAATGTATCGATTGAAGAAGAAGTCAATCATCAGCGTAAAACGCAAAAATCCGAATTAAATAACTATCCCAGAAGCCGCACTATCCATTTAGGTAAAGTGGCTGAGTTGCCTGGCTTGATTGATGAACATGACATCAATACCATTTATATCGTCACACCATTAGAGTCATCTCGCGTGTTGGAAGAGCTTTACTTTGTGTTGTTGGACAAGCACGTTTCTATCCATTGGATACCAGACATTTTCTCACTGAGGTTAATTAACCACAGCGTTAAAGAAATTGCAGGGATCCCTGTGTTAACGCTGTCTGAAACACCATTAACCGGTATGAGTAAGCTGGCTAAAGCTATTGAAGATAAAGTATTGTCCTTTTTGATTTTATTGCTGATTATCCCGGTGCTGATAGCCGTTGCCATCGCTGTTAAGCTCGACAGTCCCGGGCCGATTTTCTTCAGGCAAAACAGAACGGGATGGAATGGCAAAGCATTCAGTATTTGGAAATTCCGAAGCATGCGCATCAATCAACAAGTCGCCGATAATGAGCCGTTGAAGCAGGCAGAAAAGAATGACCCGCGCATCACCAGGGTTGGTGCATTTATTCGTAGAACCAGTTTAGATGAACTGCCACAGATTTTTAATGTGCTTAAAGGCGACATGTCCCTGGTAGGGCCGCGGCCACATGCGGTGCAGCATGACGAGGTTTATTCGCAGCGCATAGGTGACTACTACGCGCGCCACAATATCAAGCCAGGCATTACAGGTTTGGCGCAGGTGCGTGGCTATAGAGGTGAAACAAAAGAGCTCGATCAAATGACAAAACGTATCGAGTCGGATATCGAATATATCAATAACTGGTCGGTATGGCTGGATTTATCGATTTTAATGCGAACCGCCAGTGCTTTTACCGGCAAAGGCGCATATTAGGCAATTTCTGTGTCTGCGCGTCAAAACCCACCCAATTGGGCTATTGAGTAATTGCAGTAAAATTATAGAATCAGTTTGTAAATTTGATTGGGATTTTGACTGTATTTTTTTGTATTAAATAATACATTTAGCAAAAATATGATATAAATCACTTTAATCATCTTCTTTTTATAATG
>JAZKHP010000049.1:0-54025 GCA_040385335.1 Pseudomonadota bacterium | reverse complement strand
TCGGTGGATTGGATTTATATCCGAAAATGACACCCACTTGATTTGGGGAAGGGCCTGATTCACCCAGTTTTTTAGTGTTTTATAGGCGTGCAGTTTTTATTCAACCGGAGGTATTACTAACTGTAAATTTCTAAACTTAAAAAGACGCCACTCCTGAGTGCTCTAACACCCAGAGGCAGCTAACCACAACCGATATACAAGGTATCAATCATGGCTAAACGTACTATAACGCCAGAGCTTCGCTCGGCCCAAGAAAAATCTTTCCCCACCCGCAAACTTAAAGTCTGCAAAACCTTTTACGATTATCTATTAAGCAGTAGCCCCAGCACTTACCGAGCGCCACCCCCTGTTCCCTGGGTACAGCTCAAAGGTTATTGGCTTTAAAAAGCGGGTTTTCCTATTGGTACTGCTATTCAGGTTAAAGTGTATTCTGGTTGCATTATCCTTAAGGCTATTCCGAGTTTATAGTCGCATTAAAACTCTCGCAGCCAAGCTCCAGCTTGGCTGCGAGAGTTTTAAAAATGAGAGAAAGATATTTCACGAATAATGAGTGCGGCAAAGTGGTTGGAAATGGAGCATATAGGATATATAGTTGAGGCTTTCAATAAACCGTAAAACGGAAGTTGCTATGAAAATTATCATTACCTTATCCTGCCGCTAACCTTCGTTATGTTGTTTATTCTACGCTTAATTATTAAGGAGATTTTTATGCCAAAACTTTACGAATATTTGGGTATCATCTTATTTTTCTATAGCAATGAACATGAACCTATTCATATCCATGGAAAGCATGGTGGGCGTGAATCTAAAGCTGAAATCCATCTTTTCAATGGCAAAGTAAGTAAAATTATCTTAAAAGATAAAGGCCTTGGGCTAGAATTGACGAAGAGAAAAGAGTTTGAAGAGTTCGTAAATGTATATGCGAATGAAATTATTGAAAAGTGGGTTGACTACTTCGTTAAGAAAAAGTCTATCGCTCTAAAAATTATTACGCAAAAGGTAAAAAATGTCAGAGCTATTCGTTAAAAGTGCAAAGCACGTAAAGTCTCATATTCTTGAAATAGAATTTTCTAACAGTGAAACCAAAATTCTGGATTTTTCACCCTTTATATTCTCCGTCGGACATCCTGACTATGATCGCTATAAAACTGAAGCAGGATTTTTAACTTTCAGTATAAAGGATGGGAATCTTAACTGGGATGACTATACAATGATTTTTCCAGTAGAAGATTTATATTCAGGAAAGCTTGTTCGCTAGAGTTAATGCTATTTTATTGGTCCATAGTAAATAGTATAAAACTTTAACTTTGCTAAATAGGCATATCTGCAAAAACTTAAAAATAAAACTTATGCAATATTTTAAACGAAAAATATTTTACAAATCCCGACTTAAAGTGCCCGGCTCGACGCGAGAAAGTTAACAAAGGAATAATTTAATTTGTACAAAATGTCTGAAGTTAATAAATGCGAGTTTAAGTCTACATCATATTTTTCTCGCTTATCTCCAATAAGGTAATAACAAGTGGTCAAGCTTTTGGTTAATTAGGCAGAGGCCGAATTTGTGAGCTATCTTCTGAGAAAAAAAGTTAACAACAACGTTAAATTCGTAAGTTGGAAAACCCAAAAACAATCATCATGTAAAAGGAATCTGTAATGACTTTTGAAGAAAAATGTAGTTTTGCAATAAAAGAGCTTGAAAATGCCAAGATTAGGAAATCGAACTACAATCCCCCATTCTTAAAATTAATTCATAAGCTTGGATTTAATGTGCCATTCCCTCATTACAACTCTTTTGCGAATAACGCACTGGGTTCAGGCGTATTTTTTGGTTTGTCTTGGGGGCTATTTATGTATATATTCGTATGGAGTGCTCAAAATATGCCAGTTCCTGCAATTGTTTTAGCAACTGTAGGTGCTGGTGCTTTTTTTGGCATTACTATGGCATCGTATTATAAGTACGGGTTCAAGAAATATAAGTTAACCCCTTGGCATGAAATTAAAAATACCTAATTTATTTTTTGAAAGTAAAAATTTCTTAGGTCGAGTTTAGCCGACATTTAAATACCGATGCGAAAAAAGTGTTGTCACTTAACAACTAACTTAAATCATACTGGGCAGCAGATTTTTCTGCGGGCTGGTTAGAATCGTAAGGGCTTCGAAACAATGGAACAAGAATTATTTGAAGCAGCAAAAAAATTAATCAACTTCCGCTATCCAACAGGTTGGGGTGGTGCAGCAGCTCTTGCAACTGAAAGTGGAAAAATATTAACGAGTGTTGCCCCCGATACAAAAAATGACTCACTCGCGCTTTGCATGGAAGTAGGTGCTTGCCTGGAAGCTCACAAACTAAATGAAAAAATAACTCACTCGTTATGCATATGCCGCGAATCAGAGCAAGCAGAATTTATAATCTTAACGCCCTGCGGTATTTGCCAGGAGCGCCTTTCGCATTGGGGTGGTGGCGTTTCGGTTGCGGTGAGTAGTATTGAAAACAAGTTAATGTTCAAAAAACTACGAGAGTTAATGCCATTTCATTGGTCTATAGTCAACGGTACAAAACTCTAACAAACCTATCAAAACCAAAACCCAAAGAGTTTTGACTCTAATTTAAAATCCAAATAATTTTTAACAAATTTCTGACAAATCGCACACTTTACGCAGCGCAGCGTTAAATTCTGCAATTATTAAATGAGGTAGTTTAATGAAAACTGTTGGTTTGTTAGGTGGGATGAGTTGGGAAAGTACTGCTGGTTACTTGGGATTATAAATGAGCTATCAGCGCGCGGTGCTGAAGCTGTAATTCTAGGGTGTACAGAAATAAGTATGTTAGTAAAACAGTTTGAAACAGCTGTAACTCTATTTGACACAACTGTTATTCATGCAAATAAAGCCGTAGAGGAATTAATTCAGCCAGCAGCTGTAATCTCATGTTAACGCCTGCAACAGATTCACCGACTCTTTCATAGGTAGGTTGGAAAAGCCGAAGGCACCTTCCGACTTTAGCGATTTTTAATGATTGAAAACGACTACAAAAATAACATCGCCTCTTGCGAAGACCGCACTTAGTCATTGATTTAGAGAAAAGGAGCCTGTTAAACAGGCTCCAAACATGGTGATGTAAACCTGACCTGACAAAGCTTAAGGATTGAATCTCATAATATAAGCTTTGAAACCCGCACCTGTACCCGTTGCAACAAGTTGGCCGCTATGTTGGAAAGCCATGCCATAAATCGCCGGGTTTTCACCTGGCACAGGTTGCTGAGCAATGCCACCCGCACCAAACATACTATCCAAGGTACCCGTTGCGGTAAATCTAACCAACGTTGGGACAATGGCCGCACCTTGATAGGCAGTACCACCCAGCAGCACCTTGCCATTTGGGGCAAGTAAAATTGCTTTGCCAAGCGCATCGGTTGAACCAACGGGTAAAACGTAGACGCCTGTGCCGTTCCAAGTGGTATCTAAAATGCCTGTATTACTAAGCTTTACCAAGGCCATTTGGTATGGTCCATTGGCGACCGTTTGCGCATATCCACCCAAGTAGTAATTGCCGCTAGCATCCACCGCCAATGAAGTCGTATAGGAAGTGAGGCCTGTAATCGTTGTGCCAACCCGAATGGTGCGATAACCGTTGCCATTGAAACTGGTGTCGATACTGCCATTGGCTAACAAACGAACTGCCGCAAAAATATAGCTACCTTGTTGATTACTCGCTGCAGATAAGGCAATTTTGCCATCGCTCAGGATCTTAATGTCGGTAATAACGGCGGTAGTACCGCTGAGAGGGATACGTGCAATGCCCGATGTGCCAAAGCCAAAGTCGATAGTGCCAGCGGTGTCGTAACGACTAACAAAACCAAGGTTACCTTCGCGGCCGACCACATAAATCATATTGTTAGAAAACAGCACCTTCGTGACCCAAGTGTCGGTATTGGCTAGTGCATGTTGGAAGATATAGCCGCTTTGGCCAAAGGTGGTATCGAGTGTGCCATTGCTATTCAAGCGCATCACGGCCGTGTCTAAAACCGGAGACGAAAATGAGCGGCAGGCTACGCCGACAGCTAGCAATTTTCCATCTGGCTGAAGTGCAATCGAGCCATTCGGTGGCTGGCTGCAAGTTGAGCCAGGGCCGCCGGAATATAAGCCGGTGCCATTCCAGGTCAAGTCTTTTGTACCATTCATTTCATGTTTGTAGATTGAAAATCCATTCCCTCCTACGGTGAAAATCGAACCGTTAGCGTCGACTGCAATACCCGTTGTAAGGATAGGCGGAGAAGTCAGGTCAACCGCAAAGCCAGTACCACCAGCAAAAGTTGAATCGAAGAAAGCGTTTTGTGGTGGTAGCGGTTGTTGCACGGTTACTGTGATAGTGGCATTGGCTTGGTTGCCCGCGGCGTCAACTGCCATGGCCCTAAGAATGTGTGTGCCGGTAGCGGCGTTGGCTGTATCCCAATTGATGGAATAGGGTGCTGCATTATCATTACTGAGAACATTTACGCCATCGTAAAATATCACATTGATCACGCCTACATTATCGGAAGCAGTCACTTGAATCGGAGTGACGCCGCTGACCGTGGCATTGCTAAATGGCGACACAATCGCGACAGTTGGTGGCGTGGTGTCACCTGCGACTTGTTGTACATTCACCGTTACTAATGTGATCACTTGATTGCCTGCGGCGTCAAATACTATGGCCCTATAGGTGTGAGCACCGTTGCCTGTGCCGGTGGTGTTCCGACTAATCGCATAAGGAGCGGTGGTATCGCTGGCAATGAAGGTCGTGCCATCATAAAAATCTGCCCTTGCTACGCCAATATTGTCACTTGCGTTCACTTGAAGTGTCACGGTACCGCTGACAGTGGAATTAGCAATAGGTGCAGTAAATACAGCCGTGGGAGGGGTGGTATCGGCGGGTATCGTTCCACCCGCAACTGGGATGACCAGATCATCGCGGTCGTTATAACTACCGGTATTGCAAGGCGTTGCACTGCCGCCATAACGAAACGCGGCGCGGATTGCTTGTTGTGCTTCCCCTGCGGTTAAGGCGAATGATGCTTGTAATACGTTCGTCCCTGCTTTAGTTGGGGTTATGGTCGTAATGAGCCGCCAACTGGGGCTACTAACCGTTGGGCTATAGTAAATATCCAGCTTATCTGAACTGTAACTTGAATAGGCCCAAACGGTAGCTTTTACGGTGACCGTTTTGCCAGCGGCAAAACCCAAGCCATCAACGCTGGTGATTTGAATCCCGTCCAACGACTCATCGCCATGAAAGCTGCCCGAGTTGCTATCGGGGCAGGAGCTGTATAGGGTATTCGAAGCATTTAGCTCCGGGCCGAGTGTGCCGCGGCCGATCAACAAAGTACCTGTTTGACAGTCATTCAGGTCGCCCGAACATTTCGGCGCTTTCAGCGTTGCATCATATGAGGCTACCTGGGGTACCGCAGCATAAGCGATGGACGCAAAGACTGTGATGCCTAGTGGCAACAGACTGAGCTTGAAAAAAGAAAAATGATTGGTAATCGACTTCATTGTAGATCCTTGATTAAGTTGGATTGGGAAGAAGGATGTTGTGCGTATTATGGTTTTATCACGCTAATTAGGAATGATTTTGTGTGCAAATTTTTACCTAAGCGGATATTCATTTACAGTAACGACAAACACCATAAAGCCTGGTCCTCTTTATTTATTTGGTCCGGGCATGAGCAATTGTAGTCCAGTATTTTTGTGCGGCGGACAGAGCTGCGATCACAAATCAAATTTTTTTCGAATGACCCTTTGACCTAACACCAAACCACTAAACACCTGGTAATGGGTCAGTCAAATCAAAGTGGAAAAAGATATGCGGGCTTTAATTAAAACGTTGCAAGAAGAGTTATTTATAGAGAAATTTTCAAATAAATGAATTTTCGCAAGCAATGCAGGCTTTGAACGCAGCTTAATGTCAAGAATATAAAGATCGCTATCACTTCTCACTAATAAACACTACAGCTCATGCCGAAAAGGTAATATTTTTCAGGAGAAAATAATGCAAATTCCAAAAGTTTCTGTATTAGTTTTATCGATCATTTTTTTCATTACCGCTCTAGCTTCCCCAGCATTTGCAAAGACCATCGACCTGAGTTATGGCACCATTGAAATCCCAGACGATTTTGTATTCACCCAAACGGGCACCACAGATTCTTTTATGGGTACGCTGGTTCGTAAGAGCGACAATTTCGTCATTACGTTTGACATCGGTATAATGGCTGGAACTCACATGCACGAAAGTAAGAAGGGCGCATGCACATTTTTTCGACACCACACTATAGGTGCATTTCCTGCGATAACGGGAATAGAAACTATTGCTGGCAAACGGAAAATTGTTACCACCACAGATTACGATCCAAAGACCCAACGAGTTCCTGCAAACTTTTGGGCTATTATAAAAAAAGACTCTGACATTGCTGACTTTTTAATCATCGTTGCCAGCTACAAACCAAATGTGAAATGATAACCGTCTAGTTATGATTTTGTCCCTCTAAAGGGTTAGAAACAAAATTTTCGTCATCTATCGGTCGTTACTGTTAAACGATTTTTTATCACATTTTAGTAAATTCTTTCATTTATTTTGGCGTAATTTTTATGCCAAAATTACACAACAAATTTTTTGGAGGCAATATGGCAGCTATTCCCTGGGGCGTTATCATTTCAGCTCTACCTTCGCTAGTTGAGACTGCTAGTCGTTTATTTAAAAAAGCCGATGCACCGCCAGAACCACCGCAAGAAGCTTCATCACATTATAGTCAGGAGCAGTTTGAAGCTGTTATTAAACGGCTCGAGCACTTGGAATCCCTGGAGTCCGAACAAGCAAAATTATTTCAGCAGACAATAGAGCAACTTCAGAATATTAGTTTATCCGCGGCTGTTACCGCTAAACGAGCTAATATCGCAATGGCTGTTGCATTTATAAGTATGATTGTTGCTGCTTTTTCTTTTGTTTTTTAACGCCAAAAAAATCAGTTGTTACGTAAATTGTTGCGCAAATATCCCTACTAAAAATAAAACAGCAGCGGATACTGCGGCAGCGATCCAGTAAGAATTTCAAATTCAAAAATCAAATTGAGTTATGAAACCGGTAACATTATTTACAATTTTTTTATTGGGTACGCGGCTAGCAGCATTGAAAAATATGAGAACAGTAATGCAAGAAGTTCTTTAGTAAACGTCAAATATCTGTCATTTAAAATAACATTTCTTTACACATTTCACAGTTTTATAGTTTATTTGACTATATGCTTATGGTTTATTTGACAATATCAAGCGCGAAATGTATACAGTAGAGATCGAATGGTCGGATTGGAATAATTATAAATATCTGGCATTTGGTATATACCTGCTCGCAATGGGCAGAATCGATCCTTCAATGGTCTCAGTCCTCTATTAAGCAGCATTGGGTGAAAGGCTAAAACCTGGAGTCTAATAATGAAATTTTCTATTAACAAAAAAGGTGTTTTTACTTCGTTAATTTGTGGTGCTGCCTTGTGTGCATCAGCAGTGAGCGCGCAAACATTAAGCAGCAATTCAACCGGCACCAATAACGGTTTTTACTATTCGTTCTGGAAAGATTCCGGCAACGCAACCATGACTTTACATTCCGGTGGGCGTTACGCATCCCAGTGGAATAGCGGCACGAATAATTGGGTAGGTGGTAAGGGCTGGAACCCTGGCAGCAGTTCAAAAGTTGTTAATTACACAGGTTACTACGGTGGAAGCAACTCGCAAAATACCTACCTTGCGCTTTATGGCTGGACCAGAAGTCCGCTGATTGAATATTACGTTATCGAAAGCTACGGCTCCTATAATCCGGCTTCCTGTTCTGGCGGCACTGATTACGGTAGCTTCCAAAGTGACGGCGCTACTTACAATGTTCGTCGCTGTCTGCGAACTAACCAGCCTTCTATCGACGGCAATCAAACCTTTTATCAATACTTCAGTGTGAGAAATCCCAAAAAAGCTTTCGGTAATATCTCAACCACGCAAACTTCTGGGCAAGTAAAGGTTTGAATTTGGGTAACCATAACTACATGGTATTGGCGACTGAGGGTTATCAAAGTACCGGTAGTTCTGATATCACTGTGAGCGAAGGTGCTAATAATGGCGGTGGTGGAGGTGGTGCCAGCTCCAGTTCTACCCCATCAACTGGCGGCGGTAAAACAATTGTGGTCCGCGCACGCGGAGTAACAGGTCAGGAAAGCGTTACCTTGAAAGTCAACAATACGGTAGTGAGAACCTGGACCCTGAGTACCTCCATGACCAATTACTCCATATCCACTAATCTTTCGGGCGGCTCACTGGTGGAATACACCAATGATTCTTCGAATCGCGATGTACAAGTGGATTACATCAGTGTGAATGGTTCTATTCGCCAATCCGAAAACCAAACCTATAACACCGGTGTTTATCAAAACAATGCCTGTGGCGGCGGTAGCGGTAGAAGCGAGTGGCTGCACTGCAACGGCGCTATTGGCTTCGGTGATCTCTAAGCGATTTTAATCGCAGGCGAGGGATTAATTCCTTGCTGCATGCAGCGAGGTGTTGATGTCAGCAAGGACGCTGATGTACGTAAAAAAAGGGGTAGGGTATCTACCCCTTTCAATTGATTAATCTATATCGAAAGACTCCGGAGTAAGCCATGAATAATAATACCGGTTCTATCAAACCCATCTTATTCGCTGCTGCCGCAGGTGCTGTCATTTCCTGGGGTGCTCTCAGTTTCACTGCAGATGATTCCATCCAGCGTGAGCAAATTGTTAATTTGGAAAACAGAATCCAGGATTTGGAATCTTTACTTGCGCAAAAAGAGAAATCATCAGACAAGACGCGTGCTTGGTCATGGGATTCTGTGGCCCAGGAGCCAGCCGGTGATCGCAACCCAGCTGCAAAAACTGAATCTGCAGATCTTACCAATCAACCGGCAGCGCTCGAACACGAGGTTGCTGAAGCAACACCTGATATCCAGCAAACATTGAAAAATTTAAGCACCACCTCTGATCGTGACCCGCGATCCTTTTCCGAAAAAGTCACTGATTTGCTGGCGGCTAACCCCAGCCGGGAAAATATTGCCATTGCCAGTCAAGGGATTGTGGATATGGCGGAGAGCCGTGAGAACATGCCCGATCAAGCCTTGGAATCCCTTTATCAAAGCCAGACCAATCCTGAGCTGAAGCGTGTTGCGGCGCAAGTATTGTCTATGCGTGGCAATAACGGATTGATGGAAAAACAAATTGGCGAAGCACGTGCGGGCTTACGCAGTAGTAACCCGGTGGACAGGCAGAAAGTGTTGGTCGAGCTGGCAAAAACTCGTTACGCGGGTGCTGCCAATATCATTGCACCGCTGCTGCAAGATGGCGATAACGCTGTAAAACTGGATGCCTTGCTCGCGCTGCGTGCTACGGGAAATCAAAGCCATGTTTATTTGGTGGAAAGTCTGGTTAATCACCCGGATCCAGCCGTCAGTTGGCTGGCCCATGATGTGGTGAATAATTTGCAAAACCTCAGCGACAAAGCGCGTACCCGTATGGCTAACGCGGATATTGTTGCAGAGCTGCCAGTGATGGCAATGCAGTAGTCAAAACTTTTGAAAGAAAAATCAAAAATCCTATCTTTGCATCCTTCGTTAATCATATGAGAAGAAACCTGACATAGGTTTCTTCTCATTCGTCTCTTGACCTCTTCACGTCCCCCGCTTTTGTCTTGTATTATTAGGCGACAATCATCTCATTTATGTTCTATACTTTTTAAACTAGAAAAATATAACATTCACTTTAGGAGCGACCACCGCCGGAGGAAAGTAAAACACATTTAAGTGAGATTGTTGGAGGGTAGTCATTAACCCCAGGGATTAAAATCAAATAATAATAAATAAGTGAGGAAACATGAAAATAGCAGCTGAAATAATCAATTGCATGCCCAAAAACGCAGAATTTTCAACGCAAACCGATGGCAATGGCAACACTGAACTCAGGGTGTGGTGGCATCATCCTGAACATGCAGAGTTGGAAATTATTATACCCATACCCAACGACGTTAGAAGCCATTTAAAAAAATCTTCAGAATCACAATTACAAGCCCAGTTATCAAAAATTAATTTGTATATTAAAGTTAAACTGTTAAATTTTAATAATGAACCCCTGCATAAAAACCCTAAGAAAGAGATATGGAATATTCCCTTTAATGAACTGATTAATTAAAAGCTAGCTGCTGTACAAGGTGATGTTATTATTTTGCCTTAACATGATGCCAGCTACTAGATGCTCCTGACAGTTATGTCTCTGCCAAGAGCATACTTATTCAAGTGTTCTAAATGATTAGTGTGTTGGCGCTTTATCTCCCGGATACCAAAATTGTGAATGGCATTTTTCACAAGCTTCATCAATTATTCCGCCGGCGGCTTCTAAAGCTGCAACATCTTTTGCATCTATAGCATTAATTGCCAAAGTAACTGCAGCGTGCAAATCATGCGCATTTTTTATAAATGCCGGGCGATTACTGGCAATTAATTTTGCAATTTCTAATGGACCAAGTTCTGCCGCTATTGTTGAGGTACTTGAGTTCGCCACTTTGCGACCTTCAATAACCAATAGATTTGAAACCTCGCGCAAGGCAATAGCATGATTTTTTAACACAGTCCATTCTTCATCGGTTGCAGGTTTTTTCTCTTCAATACCCGCAGCAGTACTGATAGTTTGAATTGAATTCCAAATAGGATCAACGTTAGGGTCAATCACCGATATCATCAATTCTTGGATAGTGGCTGTAGGTTGAAAGGGTGATGTAACCCTAGGTGTTTCTGCTTTTTTATCGCAGGCAGCAACCGCGATGACTATCGCGATTGTTGCAGCTATCCAATAAGCTATTTTAAAAATTTTCTTAAGGCTAATTCTCATGGAAGAATTTATTCCGAATTAATGTTTAATTAATTGCAAAGCAATAAAACAAACCTGCACCACCGGTACTCGCTAATTTTTCCTGGCTGCAACCTTTACTGGCGTGTGCGGAATTCCAAGAAGTATTGCCGCCACCGGTGCGATCAAAATGGCCAACTTGTACTGAACCTTCTTCAGTATTACTGGTGTAGTTTTTACAGGTGTGATCTGCAGCATCAGTAAATGCAGTGCCATCAGTTTGCGAACCGGTAAGGATGTCATGTTGGTTCGGTGTTTCGCCTGCGCCTTTAATAGGTTCATTTTTTTCAGTGAGGGTGGTGTTGCGACTTAAATTATTGCCGCGTCTTGCTGCATCAAGATTATCGCCATGCAAATCGGACACATCTTTTGCAACAGTTCCACCTTTGGCGTTAAACCAGGGGCCGCTGCCGATACGATCGCGGGCATTTACCGCGGGTTTGCCGTCTACGGCTTGCGTACTCAAGTAGGCATGCCAGGTTTTATTGCCTGCGTTTACGGCAGTGGCTAATTTTTGACAATGGGCATCGGCACCGGCTATACCGCTGAGATTAGCACCTTTGCCAAGCCCTTCACTGGTGACAAAAAAACTTAAAGGTTTTGCAGTATCTGCAGGTTTCACTTCGGGCTTTGGTGCAGGTGCGTCAACCGCAAATGCGACACAGCTGCTAAATAATGTAATCAACAGCGTGCGGCGTAATAGGCTTGCGAAGTTAAGGGTTGAAATTTTATTAGAGCAGGCAATGGATGTTGTAGATGTAATCTTCATAGTGATTCCTCAAAAAATTAAGCCGCGATAAAACCTATAGCGCGACCAGCAATACCAACGCCAAACCACAGCGTTAGCGAAATAAGTGCAGTAATAATAGCTAGTGTACGATGGGGATTTTCGCTGGCAGTGACTTTGCGGTAGAGTGTAAACTGCACCAGTAAAGCGAGCGCCAATAACTGAAACTTTAACCAAAAAGCCGGGTTTGGATAATAGAGTGCTGCGCTAGGCGCAAACATAAAAAGACCGGAAAACAGAATGGAAATTAAGCCTGCAAAAATAAGCGGGTTGGTTGACTTTACTAATAAGCGCAATGGCTGATTAGTTAATCCTGTACCGAGTAGCCGAAGATTGACTAACAATATGGGAGCAAGAATTAACACTAACCCGCCTATGTGAAACAGCTGCGCTAAGACACCGTATAAATGATTAGACTGCCCGATACTAATGGCTAGTTCAGTGTTTTGCAGCGCTTGAAAAAAAGATTGTGTACTCACGGCAACTTTCTCATAAATTTTTTTGAATGCTTAATTAACTTAATGCGTGGCTAAATAAGGAATCAACCTTCCACAAGTCACTACAAAACTCCAGGAGATAAGCGAGATCCATCCTGAAATTTTTACACCAGCGGGTGCTACAGCTTGCACGCCCCAGTCGGCTACACGGCGACCAAATTTAAATTCGAACCACATAGCGTTAAGCCCCGCCAGTACAATGAGAAGAAGCTTTAGAGGAAAGACCAGATTGTTGAGTAAGTTGGGCCCGCTAACAAAAACCAATAAAAATCCTGTAATAAATGTGACGGCAAAACCACCGAGCAGCCACGGACGGAGTCGATGAAGAATATCGCTCACAGGCACGCTCGGCAAAAAGAAACCGATCAAGCGCAAATCAGTTAATAGAATTAAACCGAAGGAAAATACGAGGCTAATCAAGTGTGATCCTTCCACCAAAGGATACATATAAATCGATTCACCCAAGGCAACACCGAGGGGGGAATCTTGCAATAGCTGTAAAAAATCTTTGGCTGTCATGTTCTACTCATTTATTCAATGTAACTTATGTGTTCGCTGCGACTTATGTAGTCAATGTAAGAGTAAAAATAAGCGGGCGTTAGCAACATCGTGCCCGCAATTTTTTATCAAAATTTACCTCGAAGTATTAATTAGCTGCAGCGGCAACCGGTTTTTCTTTAGGCGCTGGTTTAACAATTTTGGTAATAGTGCCGCCTTGTTCCTCATAATTTTGCGATCCCACAACACCAACAACCTTGAAGCCCTTATCAAATAACAGGTCACCGGCTTTGAATGCGCGGCCAGCATGATTAGAAACAGTGATGATACTGCGATCTTTAGGAATATAAGCCAGGTGTTTTTCCAAATCAGCGAGTTGAATATTGAGATACACCGGGAAAGAACCAATCGCGGATATTTCGTCGGGGCGACGCAGGTCAATAAAAATAACTTTATCGGGTTTGGTCAGCCACTCATCTATTTGCGCGCGACTGAGTTCGGGCACTTTGTGCTTGATTTCAGCAGGTTTAGCGCCGGTTTGTGCTAAAGCAAAGGGCGTGATAAATACGGCGATTAAAGCAAAAAATTTTACAAACTTGTTCATGGAATTTTTACCTTGTTAAAAAATGAGAGTGCCAGTGCTGACTGGTCACCCAGAAACTATCTGGGATATAAGCACTAGAGCAACTAGCGTACCAGTCATAAAAAATTTACCGCAATTTATTATAAATTTTGTTAGTGTTTGATTTTAAAAGATAATTTTTTTAGGCGTGTTTTCTCTGCAACACTAATGCAGCGGAAAATGAAGCGGGGTGTTTATATAGCAGCAATCTATTTTCGTATGAGGTGTTGATATATCAGCAACAGCGGAATAAAAAAAGCCTCAGCTTTAAAACTGAGGCAATGCGTAAGTTGGATAAAACGTTTTAAAGCCGACTTGTAATAAATGTATTAACTGCGAAGATTTTCTTTAAAAAATTCAAGGGTACGCTGCCAGGCAAGCTTTGCCGCTTTGTCATCGTATCTTGGTGTTGTATCGTTATTAAAACCATGTTGCACATCAGGATAAATAAACGCCTGATATTCAACGGCTGCCGCTTTAAGTGCGGCTTCATATTTTGGCCAGCCTGCATTAATACGCTCGTCGGTTCCGGCGTAATGAATTAACAGGGGTGCTTTTATTTTCGCTACGTCCGCTTCTTCAGGTTGTCTGCCGTAAAACGGAACCGCTGCGCCTAAATCGGGAATGCGTGTTGCCAGGGTATTTGCAATCGCGCCGCCGTAACAGAAACCTACCACACCGACTCTGCCATTCCCGTCCGCGAAATTTTTAAGCACCGTTGCGGCAGTAACAAAATCTTCAACAATTTTTGTTTGATCGAGCTTGCCAAATAATTCGCGCGCTTTGTCTTCATCGCCCGGGTAGCCGCCGAGACTGAAAAGAGCATCAGGTGCAAAGGCAATAAAATTATCCTTTGCTAAGCGACGCGCTATATCTTCGATATGTGGGTTGAGCCCACGGTTTTCATGAACGACCAGCACCGTGGGCAATTTGCCTTTAATTTTTGCCGGTTTAACAAGATAGCCACGAAGTTTTCCACTGCCGTTGGGGGAAGGGTACTCCACATAAGTTGCTTTTATACTTTTGTCAGCTGGACTGACTTGTTGCGCTTCAGCAAAGCGAGGACTAAGAGCATCCAGCAAGCCTGCGGCGGTAACGCCAGCTAAAGCATATTTCCCGGCCTTATTTAAAAAATCGCGGCGTGAAGTTTGGCCGTGAACATATTGGTCAAATAATTTCAGCACTTCGGGATGAAAATCATCGGCAGTTTTGCGGGTCATATTAAAACCTCAATAAAATGATTAAAAATAGGATCTACCCTGGGGAAGCTTACCTAATACACCCTGACATTGGGTATTGATGCATGAGTAGCGGCACATTATGCATCGATATTTGATTCCTCCAATACCCATTCTTGAATATCTTTCATGGCAAAGTTTCTCAAGGCTTCTTTCTCTATATCCTGCGCATCTAGCAACCATTGTTCTTCTTTGTGCCATTCAGTAGATCCGAACCAGATTTTTTCAGGGATAATATTTCTATATTCAGTTTCTCCTCGGTAATTTGTATATAAAATCCGCACTACTTTTTTTAATTCAATACTCATTGATATGCCCTTAATAAATGAAAATAATTGCGATCCATTATTGTACGACTGAAAAGATACCCTATGAAAATTATTCGTCAGGAAGGTTTATGCATCACCTGCAAACCTAACCTTTATAAATGATTCAATTTAAATTCACCAGAAGAAACTACATTTAAAATGACGCATTTGAACGCACAACTACCAAATAACTAAAAATTAAAAGCAGAGAAAATTTGTAAATAGTAAAAATCAATTATGTGAAACAGGTTTTTACCGCTATGTTGAAAAAATGAGGCATCCGCTAATTTTCATGCTTAAAAAATAGGCTGCATAATTTTTTGTGGCGTCAGATTTAGCATGGGTAGGGTGGTCAATATTAAAAATATATTTAAATCTAATGTTAATTAAAAAATTATTTATTTCTAAATTGTTTTTTTAAAAAATTGCAAACTAACACGTCAAATTCAGAGCAAATTTTGATCTTGTTTTTAAAAAATGAGTAATAGTTTTTTAAATACTCAGCATGCCTAGCAAAATGTACTAGGGCAATCGTCTGCTGAAGTAGGTACCATGCCATGTTTATTAAAAAACCGACACTGGCTACTGTTGGTGAATTTGCAAAAAATTAAGTGAATAAAATAGAAAAACACAGAAAGGCATTAGGGAAATGTGTAATTAGTTAACCGGACATGTATTGACCTTAGGGTGGCGCGGATAAATTATTTGCAGTTTAAGTGCCACAATTGGGTAGCCATGTACTGCGTTCTAGTGAATTTTTGAGGATTAAAATACATGAGCAGCGTGACTATTTGTGACTTGCGTCATACGCGAGAAAAAAATGAACCTATGAAAATAGACCATGCAGCCATATTAAATTCTATTAATCAATATGTTTATGTAAAGGACAAAAACGGTGTTTATCTTTACGGTAACGATTCTTTTGCAAAAATATCTGCACTTGACGCAAAGCAAATTGTGGGTAAAACCGATGCCGATCTGATTTGGGGCGCCCAAGCAGAATATTGCCGGGCGGATGACCAGCAGGTGCTGAATGGCAATTCTTTGATTAACGTTGAACGCTATCAGTTGCATGAACATGGATTAACGAAAATTCTGCTAAACCTGATGCCGTATCACTCTGCCAATGGCGACCTTATTGGTGTACTGGGTCATTTTTTTGATTTTAACCAACATTTGATGTTAGAAACCAAAGGTGTTTTTGATAAAAACAGACTCTACCTGGAGTTTGTTCCCGAGTGGTTATCGTCAACTGAAATTAGAGTTTGTTTCTATCTTCTCCATGGCTTTTCTGCTGCAAGAATTTCGGAAAAAACCGGAACAACAATCAGTACGGTGAGATTTCACATCAACAATATCAAAAATAAAATGCAATGCAAAAATAAAAATGAGATTACAGAAGTCGCTATGCGAACTGGAATTGCCTGGAAAATTTTCTCCCTCCAACACCAAATCGACGAATAGCGAGATAACAGCATTATGACAAGAATGAATTTTGCAACTGCTGAAGCTTTAGTCGCTCATTTAGAGCTGACTAAACATGTCGAAGGTGGTTATTACCGCGAAACCTATCGCGATAGAAAATTTGTAGCTACAGCACGCGGGGTAAGAAATTCCAGAACGGATATTTACTACTGCTTGCCCAGTGATGATTTTTCGGTGTGGCACAAACTAATTGATTTGGAAGAAACCTTTCATTTTCATTACGGCGATCCAGCAATTATTTATCGCATTGAAAATAGAAAAATTATCACCGAAACGCTAGGGGCATCACCTATCGGAAACCCTAAAATTGTTATGCCGCCAAATACCTGGTTCGCCATTCGCCCCAGTGGCATTAAACAACCCGCCGCTTATTCTTTGATGTCTTGCTCCGTGGTTCCCGGATTTGATTATTCTGATTTGGTGATTGCCGATGACACTATCATGGAGGAGCTTGATGAGAGTGAACATAAGTTAGCGTCCAGCTTGCTTAAAACTTCACTTAAATAAAGGACAGTGTTGATATGAAATCTATAAACATTTTTTTGTTGCCGGGCGCCATTATTTTTAGTTCATCATCTTATGCCGAGACCTTAGCAATTAACGATGGTTTTACCCTGGACGAGGTAGTGGTAACTGCCCAAAAAAGAACGGAATCCGATAAAGAAGTTCCTTTATCTGTTGCTGTTCTTTCAGGAAAACATCTGGATTCACTTTTCACAGCTGGCGATGATATTCAAGCATTGTCGGGCCATATTCCTGGTTTATATATTGAATCTTCGAATGGCCGTGTAGCGCCTCGCTTTTATTTGCGAGGCTTGGGTAATGTTGATTTCGATTTGGCAGCTTCGCAATCCGTGTCGGTAATTTACGACGATGTCGTACAAGAAAATGTAATTTTGAAAAGTTTTCCTTTGTTTGATATTGAAAGCGTTGAAGTGGCCCGCGGCCCACAAGGAACACTGTTTGGTAGAAATACTACAGCGGGCATTGTCAAATTTACTTCTAAAAAACCAACAGCGGAAACGGAAGGACGGTTAAACCTGTCTTACGGAACCTATAACTCCGCTAATCTGGAGTCGGCACTAGGCGGGACAGTGATCGAGGATAAGCTGTTGGGTCGATTGTCATTGTTAACGCAACACCGTAGTGATTGGATCGATAATGATTATACCGGTGCGGCCAATGCTTTAGGTGGAGTGCGGGAATACGCAGGTAGATTGCAGATGTTGTATTTGCCTGCAGACAATATATCGGCACTACTCAATTACCATCAACGATATCTAGATGGTACACAAACTCCATTTCGCGCCAATGTATTTAGCAGTGGCAGTAATAAGCTGAATGAAAACTATAATCGCGATTCAGTTTTTTATGACGGCGGAAATAATAACAACCAACAATATAATGGCTCCGGTGGTTCTATTAATATTAATGTTAATTTTGATCACTCAATCTTGACGGCTATTTCTGCCATAGAAAATGCCGATGGAAAAAATACCGGCGATATAGACGGTGGTGTTGCGGGTATTGGCCCGGGATTTATTCCCTTTTCATCGGCCACGGTAGATGCTGGAAATGTTGATCAGCTAAGTCATGAAGTACGACTTGCCAGTACAAATAATGATTTTTGGAATTGGTTAGCAGGTGCATTTTATTTTGATTCGGATCTGTCGGTGTTTACCGATGCGGGTTTTAACGCGGCGAAAGTTTATCATCACAATAAATCCACTGCCTTGTTTGCGCATAACAGTTTTAAAATTAATCAATTAATCATTGCTACGGGACTGCGCTTTACTAACGATAAAAAAGAATTTCACTCAGAGGGAGTACAACCAATCGATGTTTCGGCTGAAAAATTCAGTTGGGATTTGAGTGCTAATTATTTATGGAGTGAATCTGTCAGTGTATTTGCTCGCGTTGCGGATGGCTTTCGTGCGCCGAGTATCCAAGGTAGAAATGTTGCATTTTTGGGCCAACCTTCAGTGGCTAAGTCAGAAGACATATTGTCATTTGAACTTGGTATTAAAACTGATTTGTTCAATGAAAAATTGCGTGTTAATGCTGCGATTTTTAATTATACGATAGAAAATTTTCAATTGTCTGCCATTGGTGGAAGCTCCAACTCCAACGAATTATTGAACGCAGAGGAGGGGCAGGGAAAGGGATTTGAAGTAGATATAGAGGTGATTCCAGTCAGCAATATCAAAGTAACAATGGGTTACAGCTATAACGCTACTGAAATCAGCGATAAAAATTTGTTCACTGCGGTTTGCGGCTCAATGCAATGCACGGTTACTGATCCAGTCAATGCTCAAGGCTTTGCAAATATTCATGGTAATCCATTTCCTGGCGCCCCCAAAACCAGCTTGAATATGACGCTGTTATACAAAATTCCCACTAAGTCAGGCAATTGGTTTTTATTAACTGACTGGGTGTATCAGGATAATATTAATTTAGCCTTATACGAGTCAAAAGAATTTATAACCGAACAACAATACGAAGGTGGATTGCGAATCGGCTATGAAAACCTAATGCGGCATTATGAGTTTTCAGTTTTTGCGCGAAATATAACTGATGAAGATAATGTAAAAGGCTTTGTTGATTTTAATAATAATACGGGTTTTGTAAACGAACCCAGAATTGTGGGCGTTGAATTGCGCTTGAGTTTGTAATTCGGTTTTAGCTATTGGTTAGCTTTGTAGTATTTTTTAGCAAGTATTGGTTTGTATTTTGGTAGCGCACTGTAGCAGTAAATTGTTATAGCTACAGTCGAATATTTTTAGCTCGATGCGTCACAGATTTTAAACAGCGAGGCCTAGAGCCTCCTATTAACAGGAAATTTCTATGAAAAAGCAAGACACGCAAAATCCGGTATTGAATTTAAGTTTTTTAAAGCAGTATCCACTGGAAGACGATATTTATGCGAGCCTCGATAAACTTCAAGCACTGTGTAATACACAAACCATGTTGTATTCAAACGATTCTTTACCAGACTCGAATATACGTTTTCATTACTCGTTGATCATTGAAGAACAAGTGCTTGAGTTACGCAGTTTGCTCGATGAATTATTTAATTAAGCTTGAGTTATCTGGTAATCATTCGATGGGTAATTGCATGATAAAAAATCCGTTAACAATTGCTAACGGATTTTTGGATTGCGAAAACTACTTGGTGCGTCCTTTAAATCCAGGCGTTAAGACTGCAATTTTATAGGCTGCACCGCGACCCACTATGTAGAGCGTTTTTTTATCCTTACCGGCGAAGGCAATATTTTGTGGCTTGTGTGGAACAGGAATAACGCCCAAACCATTACCTTGCTCATCAAAAATTTCGATGCCTTTGTTGGAAGTTACGTACACGCGCCCCTTATTATCAATGGCTATACCATCCGCACCACTTGAAAAATCCGTTTCAGTTTTCTCATAGCCCTGAAGCTTCGCAAACTCTTTGCGTTCCCCCAGTTTGCCATTGTCCGTCACTGCGTAAGCCAACAAATATTCACCCGCAGTGTTGGCAAGATACAAGGTTTTTTCATCGCGACTGAGTTGTATACCATTGGGGCGCTCGACATCGTTAAGCAGTTGCCTAATGTCGCCATTCGCGGTGACATAATAAACCGCAGGACGCGCAGGTTCGGTAATTTCACCCTTAGGCACTACACCAATATCAGTGAAATAAACCCCGCCGTTTTTGTCGATCACTAAATCATTAGGACGTTGGAACGGCTTGCCTTGATAATTATCCGCCCACACTTTTTCATGATCTTTTGGGTAGACAACACCGACTTGAGGCTTAAGGTTTTGTACTGAAACCAGATCGCCTTTTTTGGTATAAGCCAAACCATTAGTGCCGTTGGAATTATCAAAGTAAGTGCTAATGCTGTTGTCAGCCGCAATGCGAGTGACGCGATTAGCACGAGTTTCAGTAAAAATGACGCTGCCATCTTTTAATGCGATAGGGCCCTCAGTGCCTTCAAACTTATCTCTGATAAATTCAATCGGAGTAGCTTCTGCCACTACACCCTCTATCACTGGAGTAACAGTGTTTTGTGCGAAGGCATTGGTGGATAAAAGAACTATGGCAAGGCCCAATTGCTTAAGACAAAATTGTTTGCGACCAGGTAGTTTAAGGCCCGGCTGCTGACAATTTCGGTAAGACTTTTTACGAGTGCTCATGAATTTTCCTATGCTAAAAATGAATTGATCGAGAAGAAACTAGCCGGCGAACTTAATCGAGCAGCCGTAAGGTTTAGTACTTGGATTGGGGACTTTTTTACCTGAAGCTACTGCGGTCAACGCTTCGCGCACGTAGTTGGTTGCAGCAGGAATATCTTCTGGTTTCTTGGATGGAATACTGTCGACACCACCTTTATAAACCAATACACCTTTATCGTTAATAATAAAAAAGTGCGGGCTGGTTTGCGCACCGTAGAGTTTTGCCAGGGTGCCTTCTGCGTCCAGAATAGTGTTGCTCGGTGCTGCGCCGCGCGCTTTGTTGACTTTAATCGCGCCCGCTGCATCCACATGGCCTTGTTTACCTTCTGCAGACGAAATCACTTGCAGCCAGACTACGTCTTTCGCGGTAAATTCTTTTTGCAGGTTAGGAATGTTGCTACTTTTGTCGTAGTGTTTTACTACGAAGGGGCATTCGTGGTTGGTCCATTCCAGAACTACTGTTTTGCCTTTGAGGCTCGCTAGATCAATGGTTTTACCATCAACTGTTTTGCCAGTGAAAGTGGGCGCTGCGTGATCGACGACGGGCTCTGCCGTGGCAGTAGAACTCATTAGCGCGCCCAGTGAAGCGCTGATAAAAGCCGCGGTTAATACTGCATGAGTAGCAAATTTACGTAATGACATAGTGAAACTCCTGACAAGGTTTGAGGGAAAAGCGTTTAGGAAATCATTTGGGTAAAGCAATGCTGCTAAGCACAATATCCGGGGTGAGTATCTGCGGAAGTTCGATGGGACTGGCATTGCTTCCCGCAGGATAAAACACATACAGCGGCACGCCGCTGCGACCGAATTGGGTAAGGATTGCGGTGATTGCTCCATCGCGCTTGGTCCAGTCACCTTTTAAATAGGTAATGCCAGCGCTTTCAAATGCTGCTTTTACATCGCTATTACTGAGTGCTACTCGTTCATTTACGAGACAGCTAATACACCAGGACGCGGTAAAGTTGAGGAAGACGGGCTTGCCTTCGCTTAGGAGAGTTTGCAGATGTTTCGGGGAGTAGGGTTGCCAGTTTTGCGTAGCGGCAGTCTTGTCAGTTGTACTGCCACCGCCACTTTCGCTAATGATCGACACG
The DNA here is from genome assembly GCA_040385335.1 of Pseudomonadota bacterium. Taxonomy (GTDB): domain Bacteria; phylum Pseudomonadota; class Gammaproteobacteria; order Pseudomonadales; family Cellvibrionaceae; genus Cellvibrio. The sequence goes on along the minus strand of JAZKHP010000049.1, from coordinate 32,338 downwards.
CTCGAGTAGCCAACCCATAAGGTTAACAACAAGATGCTCAACGTAATGCCAGTGCCAATACGTTCGGTGTTTGGGCGGGTATTGCGAGTGCTGTCGTAAAGCCAGGCCGCAAAAGCCAATGCGACCATACCACTTAGGGCAATAAGTACGATCTGGGCATCGGCTTGTTGTGCCAGCACCCATATCAGCCATACCGCAGCGGCGTACATGGGGAACGCTAACCCTTGTTTGGTGCGTTCCATCCATAAGCCGGGTCGCGGTAGCCAGCGCTGCAACCTTGGCCAATGCGCAAGCAATAAATAGGGTAGCGCCAGGCCAAAGCCCAGGCTGATAAAAATAACGAAAAGTTTAAGCCCTGGTTGCGCCAAGGCGTAACCCAGGGCGGCTGCCATAAAGGGAGCAGTGCAAGGCGTAGCAACAATGGTGGCGAGCACACCGGTAAAAAAACTACCGCTATAACCGCCGCGATCCGCTAGCGATGAGCCTATTCCGGCGATACTGCCGCCAATGACGAACACCCCGGAGAGATTCAAGCCTACTAAAAACATCAAATAAGCCATCGCCAAAACAAATAGCGGCGACTGGAATTGAAAGCCCCAGCCAATTTGCGCACCACCGCTTTTGAGGATGACTAATACTGTGGCTAGCAAGCCAAAACTCGTCAGAACCCCAGCGGTGTAAACCCAACCTTGCAGGCGAATTTGCCGGGGCGATTGTTCTGCATGGCCGACCATGGACAAGGCTTTCAGCGATAAAACTGGAAAGACGCAGGGCATTAAATTCAGAATTAACCCGCCCGCTAGCGCCAACAGCAGTGCTGACACAAATCCGATATCCGCTTGAGTATTTGCCTTAATAAGTGAAGGTAAGTGATTGATATCAAAGCCCATTGCTACTGGACCTTTGGCTGTCTGCTCGGTGATGACCAAGACACCTTTTAGCGGCTGGTCAGGTTTACGCGGTGCTTCTCCACTTTGCAGGCTGAGCGTAACGCCGTCAGCTGTGGCGCGGTAGGGCTGGTCGATATTTTGTTTAATGACACCCCAATCAGCTGGGTAAAACCAAATGTCCTTGATGTTCTTTGCCTGGGATTCTGGAATAGCAGCTTTCAGATTTATACCGTCTGCAGTTTGCTCGATCTGCACTGGCCAGGGGCTTTCAATGGGTAATTGTGACAAGGCTGAGGCGATAAGCGGGCTACCCGCACCGCTTGGGTTGCTTGCAGCGACCACTGGCAAACTTAAACTGAGTTGAACTTGCTGTGGAATACACTCTTCGTTGCACACCAGCCAATCCACAGTTGCTACCGCAGTAAACTGGCTACCAACCTTTGCCTCTTTGGGAATGCTGATTTTAGATAAAAGAGTAACTTCGTTGGAGTAACCGTAATTGGTAATCGTGCCAAGGCTTATATGGCTGGGAATAGGCCAAAGGATTTCACTGGCAATGGTGCCCTCTGGTAGTTGCCATTCAATGGTAGTTGGCAGGCCAGAGTCACCGGAGTTAGACCAGTAAGTATGCCAGTGGGGAATAATGCGCTGATGGACACCAAGATAAATGTCGCTACCGGGGGAAACGGCAGCCACAGAAGCCACTAGCTGCGCAGAAACTTGTGGAGTTTCCGCACGGTCACTGGTGGCGTAAGCCGCTTCCAGTTGCAACAATAGTAGAAGGCCTACAAGGAACTTCGCCACGCGCATAGTCATAACCTTACTGCAAACGTTTCTGGATTTTTTGCACACCCGCCAGCGCGCAAGGTTCGTCAGTTTTACCACCACCCACGCCAATAGCACCAATAATTTCATCGCCCACCTTTAACAAAACACCACCGGGGCGGGCGTTAAGGCTGGTATCAGCGGCAATTTTGTCAGCCAGGGTTTTGTCGGCTTTAGCTTGCTCGCCAAGCTGGCTGGTTGAGATTTTAAATTTCAGAGCAGTCACTGCTTTGTTAGTGCTCGAAGTGACACCGCGCGGCGAAGTGCCGTCGGTAGCAAGTAATACTTTGAGTACACCCGCTGAATCCACCACGCTGGCCGCTGCAGTTTGACCACCATCAGCAGCACAGGTTTCGATGGCTATACGCGCAGCCTCTATCGCTAATTCCAGGGCTGGGCCTTTTGCGGCGGGGACTCTTGGTTGCCCGCCGGTAGATGTCGCTGCGCTGCTGGAGTTTTTGCTAATGGTGTCAGCGGCGGTTGCGATTAAGGTCGCAGCGCAAAGAGTGGCTAGGAAACTCAATGTTAAAATTTTCATATCGGCATTCTCTTTTTTTTTGCAAAAATGCAGAGCTGTTTATAGCTCTGCTAACGAGGTTTGAGACTGATGATTAATTGCCACGGTTGTTATCCAGATAATTAAAGCCTCGCTCTGAACGCCAAACTAAATGCTCGCTCATAACCAGGCTGCTCAGTGACAGCGGTAGTGCCGCTGTAAGTGGATTTTCCGGTAGCGTAGTGTTCATCCAGCAAATTTTTAATAACTAACGTCAGCTCATATTTGCCTTGGTCTTTTTCAATACCTATGCCGCCATCAACAATGTTGTAGGCCTCTTGCAGCGTATTTTCAGACAAGTTGGCCGCCAAATAGGTTTTCGAACGGTAAGAGTTATTTAAGAACAAGTGCAATGCATAACCAGTGCCAAAAGCTTTACTGTAATCCACACCGTAATTGAAAATTACCTTTGGCGCGCCATGCAATTGTTTACCTGAGTAATCCGCGATTTGAGTGGTAGAAATATCCGGTAGCGTGGTGGTGAATTCAGTGTAAACCGCGCGATTAAATGCACCGTTCAAGTTAAGACGTAAACCATTCGTGATTGCAAATGCAGTTTCAAATTCCAAACCACGCGCAGTGACTTCCGGAATATTGCCAAGGTAAGTGCGAGTGCCCGTAGGCTGGGTTACGTCAGGCACGGTCAAATTTCCCTGATAATCAGTCAGCCTGGTGTAGTAGAGGTTAGCGTTCAACAACAGTCTGCCGTTAACCAATAAACTTTTAAAACCTAATTCAGCATCTTCCGCTTTTTCGGGTTTTACATTAAGTGGATTACCATAATCGACGCTGGATGAATCTGTATTAAATTCAACAGCACCGGATTTCTCGCCGGATGAGAATGAGGTATAGAGCAAAGTTTCGGCGGTGAGTTTGTAGCTGGGACTGACTAACCAGGCGATAGAATTGTCTTTAATTTCTTGCCCATCTTTCCAATCATAAACTCCACCATTTCCCGCATTGCTAGTGCCAATGGCGTTGCGATATAAAGCTTTGGCAGCATTCCACGCCCTTAAATCTGCAGCATTGGTGAGATCAAGCCCGTACTTGGCTGATTTGCTGTCGTCGCTACCAGTCGCGTTAGTTAAAGCTGTACCCGGGCGATCCAACTCACGACGATTGCGACCGGTTTTATGTTCTTCCGTATCGCGCAGGCCCAGTGTGAGTGTGGTCTTATCTGTGAAATGCCAGTTCACCTGGCCAAAAGCTGCGAAGCTTTGCGTTTTCGGTTCCAACACATAGGAACGATAAATACCGCGCTGGGAATCGGTTAATAAACCACGATATTTGGGCGCGTTTAAACTGGCGTACTGTGAATCGCTTGCATTAAATGCCCCGGCGTCTGCGCCGAAATAAGTTGGGTCATCGCTATACACGCTCGCATCCAAATAAAATAAACCGACTTGATAGTCATAAGCTTCGTCGCCTTTAAAGCTCAAGCGAAATTCTTGCGAGCTTTGCTCGTTCCACAGCTGTTGGCCACCGTTACCTATATCAAAACGAGTGACGCCACCATTTTTAATATCGAAGTGTTGTTCGCGATAAGCGGTTAAAGAAGTGAATGTGTATTCGTCATTCAAGATCTTTTTAATTTCTACCGAGATACCACCTTGATTAGTGCGTTGTGGCCGTGCTTGTGAATCTTCAATGTGATATTTGCCAGCCTCAGGGTCACCAAATACAGGTTGATAGGCGGCATCCGTAATCGGATCATTAAAATAACTGCGTTGCAAACGACTTTGAAACGTTGTGCTTCTCGTAACGCCATCATCAAAACTCGTAGGGCCATTATTTAATAATAAAGATTTATTGCCGTTTTCAACTGATTGAACTTTGTCAATAATAATTCGCGCAGATAATGATTCATCGGGCGTTACCAAAAATTGTAAACGGCCACCAATGCGATTCGTTTCATTCCAGGTTTCTGGGCCCGACTGCCATTGATTTTCCAGCATGCCATCTTTTTTATTAAGAAAAAAAGAAGCACGATAGGCAACAAGATCATCAACAATTGCACCAGTTGCCGAAAATTTTCCCACTAACTCGTGAAATTCTCCCACACGAGTTTCGAAGTTATAACCTGATTTAAAACTGGGCGCTTTAGTCGCAATATTTACAACACCCAAGGTAGTGTTTTTACCTAGCAATGTTCCCTGTGGACCGCGAATAACTTCAATGCGATCGACATCCACCCAATCATTCCAGGATTGCCCAACATACGAGCTCACTACACCATCAACAATAACGCCTACGCTTGGTTCCATAGTGTCATTCGCACTATTTTTACCTATGCCGCGCAAGGAAATACTGGTTTGCCGTGGGTTGCTGCCAAACACGCCTAGATTAGGGACTTTTTTGGTCAAATCATTCACTGTAACAACGTTGTCGCGATCCAGCGTTTTACCACCGACAACGGAAACGGGAACCGGAATGTCTTGTGCAATTTCTTCACGATTACGCGAAGTCACCACGACGGTTTCTAATTTAACGGCTTTTTCTTTTTCATTTTGTTTGTCGGTAGCATCCGCCGCATAAGCAGAGCTAAAGGTTGTTAGTGATGTGCTAATGACAAAACTAATTGCAGTTGCAATGATTTTAGGTTGAAACGGCCAAGCGCTAATTGCTGCGTTTGTGGAAGCTTGCTGTGAATGCGGCAAGCGTGTAGAACGCGAAATACTCATTTAAAAACTCCAAAAATAGAAAATGTAGTAAAGGATTAATTACCTTTTCAAAATCTATGTTCTCAATATCTATGCCAATTTAAAAAAATAAAACCAAAAAAAACCATTAGTCGCTAAAAGTCGTATTGCACTTGGTGTTTGCAGGGTGTAAATGTTTATTTCTACACTCATCAGTTTTATCTCCGCGGTGGAAACACAAACTCTCTGTTTAGATATCAGCAGTAAAATGCTGGCAAAAAATCAATTAAAAATCCAAGTGTTAAATATTCAACAGTATCGCGTTAGCTATGCAGCACTTAATATTTTTTTATGGAGCTGTCATGGCCGTTTGTTAGTGGTGGCGATGCTTTCGTTTGCTATAAGCTAAGAAACAAAAAATATTATTTGTTAATGGAAAATATCTTTAGTATCGCAACCCAATCAAAGCAACAAAGCTAACCCGGCGATTAAAAAACTGAATTAACTTTGCTGGTTTACGGATTCCTGGCTCGCGCGTATGGCGAGCTAAACAAATGTTATGGGCATAAAGATGTTTTTTAAAGATGTATTAATCGCTAGACGCAAGACTATTCTATGGCCGGCTCGACCGAGACTTTCACGCTTGACGATATTTTTGTTGTACAGCACTTTTATTTTTTCAAATTTATCCGCAAATATTTCATTAGCGCAAACCTTAGACTCTGTTGCATCCTCTACTGTTGAATTAGTTACCAAGACTCAAAATCTTTACGCCGTTGAAGAAGTGGTTGTTTTTGGTCGTGGAGAAAATTTAATTGGTGTTGTTGATGCGGCAAGCGAAGGTAGTGTGGGTGGCCATGATCTTTTGGTGCGCCCCATGTTGCAGGTGGCAGAGTTATTGGAAGCTGTGCCTGGCCTGATTGCGGCGCAACATTCCGGAAGCGGTAAAGCCAATCAGTTTTTTTTACGCGGGTTTCAACTCGACCACGGTACTGACTTCACTACCTATGTTGATGATGTTCCCTGGAATCTGCGCACACACGGCCATGGGCAGGGCTATCTGGATGTCAACGGACTTATCCCTGAAACTGTTGAACGCATCGATTATCGCAAAGGTACTTATCGTGCGGACGCCGGTGATTTCGCCATGGCGGGCCTGGCTTACATGACCACTATCAATAGTTTGAGTGTGCCTTTTGTCGCGCTAGAAACGGGCAGTTATGGATGGGGCAGGTTGGCCGGTGGCAGCACTACCGAGCTTGGCGACGGTCAGCTCACCTTGCTTGGTCAATACAAAACTTACGATGGTCCCTGGGCGCTGCCAGAAAATTTGCAACACCAATCTGTGTGGGGAAAGTATTCCGAACAAACTGATTATGGCAGCTGGAATCTTTCGCTTGCGGGTTATCTTGCAACTTGGCATCCCACGGAGCAAACACCGGAAAGCGTGTTTGGATCTGCAATTTGTAAGGATGAATACTGCTCTTTAGATCCCACCGCTTACGGCAAAACCAAACGCTGGATTTTGACGAGCAATTGGTTCAGTGATGAATGGCGGGCGACCCTCTATGCGCAATTTTATGATTGGCACATGCTCTCCAATGCAACTTACACCCTGGATGGTCAAATAGATCAATTCGATCGCCGCAATACTGTTGGTGGCCGTTATGAACGCAATTTGTTTGCAGCAGAAACATTTAATTTTCTGCTCGGCGGTGAATGGCGCTATGACCAAATCGGAAAGGTAGGTTTGAATGCAACTCGTGCAGGAAATTATCAGAGTAATATCAGTAACAACTCTGTTGACGAAGGTTCTATTGCAATTTATAGCGAAGCAACCTGGCGGCCCTTGCAAAAGTTGCGTTTTATTGCCGGTCTGCGCGGTGACTTTTACGATCTCGATGTCAGTGCAAATAGCGGCGCTGGCGATAAAGAAAATGTAGGTAAAAATACAGATTCTATTGGTTCGCCCAAATTGGGCACCGCATACCTTCTCAACAATCATGTAGAAATCTACGCAAATTGGGGCCAGGGATTTCATTCCAATGATGCTCGAGGTGTTGCTAACAAAGCTGCGCCCGTTCCTGTGCTGGTGCGCGGCACAGGCTACGAAGGGGGTGCACGTTTTGAATGGGGAAACTTCAAAATCACTGCTGCTTATTGGTGGCTCGACCTGGCCAGCGAACTTATTTTTGTCGGTGATTCCAATTCTGTTGAGCCTCGCGGCGGTGCCAGACGCAGGGGTTATGAGTTGGTTGGCTTTTGGCGCCCGCTACCCTGGTTAGGGATAGATGCGGTTTACACCGGTAGTCGGGCACGCAACAGCAATCCTGAAGAAGCGGGTGGTAAGTATGTGGAGGGGGGTGTTGAAAACACGGGTGAATTGGGTATTGCTGCAACCAGGAACGGTTGGGAATTCAGTACGCGCTTACGCTATCTGGGTGCTTATCCGTTGCTGCCAGATAACTCGCAGCGCGCCGACGGTGAAACCATATTGAATTTACGTCTGGCGCGGGAACTAAAAACACTCACTGTCTATGGCGAACTGCTCAATCTGTTGGATCATCAAGGTAAGGATATTGTCTACTTTTATGAAAATGCGTTTGATCCGCAAGGGGGGCGGGTGAGTCGTGCAGAAGAGCCGCGTTCTATTCGTGTTGGATTGAAGTATAAGTTTTAAAATCCAGGTTTTCGAAGGTAAGTTTTGAATTTTTCAAAGTGCTGAAAAACCAGCAGCCAGTTAACAAGCATCTGTTGGTTTTTCAGCATTTAGCGAGATAAAAACATTAAAAAACTGTGCGCTACATTGTCTTATTATCGACATAGCTTTAAAGCAAATTATTACTGACAAGTATTTTTGTCTTGTTCCCCTCTTAACTAAAATAAATCTGTTCGTCACCCAATGTTATAGCTGCTGCATTCCACTCAAATTGTTCAATTATCAACAAAACTCATAGCGCATTTGCTGGCAGGCAAACAATTCCATTTGATTTTCAGGCTTATTCATTTTTTTTGATTTTTTTTAAAAACTCGTCTAAAGAAATTTTGGTGCTGGCATAAATATGGCATTGCTTTAATAAGCAACGTTGTATTTGTTGGCTATTAAATAAAAGAAATTCAAAATCGCAATAAATAGCGGGCGTTAGCTGGAAACAGAACACGGCATTTATTGGAAAATAAAATTTTAATTGACCATTTTTTTTGAGGAAAATTTATGAAGCTGTTTGCTAAACTTGCTGCACTCTTTGCAGCTACACTACTCATTTCATCTGCCAGTTTTGCCAAGGATATTACCTTGTTGAACGTATCTTATGATCCAACTCGGGAATTCTACGTGGATTATAACCTTGCGTTCGCAAAATTCTGGAAAGAAAAAACTGGCGACAATGTAAAAATTGATCAATCACACGGTGGCTCAGGCAGTCAGTCGCGTGCGATTATTGATGGCTTACAAGCGGATGTAGCAACTCTTGCGCTAGCTGCTGACGTTGATGCCTTGGCAAAAAAAGGCAAACTATTGCCAGAAACCTGGATTAGTCGTTTCCCAAATAACAGCGCGCCTTACACATCCACTATTGTGTTTCTGGTTAAAAAAGGTAACCCAAAAAATATTAAAGATTGGAATGATTTGATTAAGTCTGGTGTTGAAGTGATTACACCCAATCCGAAAACATCGGGTGGTGCGCGCTGGAATTATTTGGCCGCATGGGGTTATGCAAAAAATAAACTCGGCTCTGATCAGGCTGCGCAAGATTTTGTGAGCAAGCTCTATAAAAATGTTCCGGTGTTAGATTCAGGCGCGCGTGGCTCGACCACAACTTTTGCACAACGTGGAGTGGGTGACGTATTGTTGGCATGGGAAAATGAAGCGCATCTTGCCTTTAAAGAGTTCGGTGCAGATAAGTTTGAAATAGTGGTTCCTTCATCATCAATTCTGGCTGAGCCATCGGTAGCAGTTGTCGATAAAAATGCAGAAGCAAAAGGTAACCTGGCAGTCGCTCAGGCCTATTTGACTTTTCTCTACAGTAAAGAAGGCCAGACAGTTGCTGCTAAAAACTTTTATCGTCCACGGGATGCAGCAGTCGCCGCTACTTATGCAAAAAACTTTCCGAAATTAACTCTTTTCACTATCGACGATTTCGGTGGTTGGAGTAAAGCACAGCCTGAGCATTTCGCAGACGGTGGTATTTTCGATAAAATTTATAGCAAGTAATCAATGCTTTTTACACATCAAACAACACCCAGGGCTGGTGTTGTTTGATGTTGCTTATAGATTTAAAGCTTTTTCAAAAAATGTAAAATATTTTTTTTGCTATAACTTTAGACTTTAAAATTCCTTATTGTTTTCTGATTTAGATTTTACAATAGCATCTCTAAATTAATGTTATGCATTCATTAAAATAAAATTTGAGGTTATTTCGTGAGCGATTTAATTAAGCAACCAGTGGTTCTATCTCTTGAAGGGGGCAATGCCCAGCCTTTGTCAGTAAGAGCTAAAGCACTCGTTTTTTCTGATCCAATTTCAGCCAGTTTACTGGAATATATTGAACGCATTTCACCCAGTGAAGCGCCTGTTCTTATTGGTGGAGAAACCGGCACGGGAAAAGAATTAGTCGCTCGCCACATACACTTACTCAGTGGTAGAAAAGGCCCTTTTTTAGCAGTCAATTGCGGCGCAATTAGCGATCAATTAGCGGAGAGTGAATTGTTTGGTCACGAAGCAGGTTCATTTACCGGCGCCATCGGCAAACGTGAAGGTTGGTTTGAAGCAGCCAATGGCGGTACTTTATTTCTTGACGAAATTGGTGATTTACCGCTGCCTATGCAAGTAAAACTATTGCGCGTTTTACAAGAAAAAGAAGTTGTGCGAATTGGCTCACGCAAGCCAATTGCGGTTGATGTGCGCTTGGTCGCGGCGACCAATGTCGATTTGGATTATGCGGTTTCTGCCGGACACTTTCGTCGTGATTTGCTCTATAGAATTAATATCGCGCACGTTAAGTTGCCACCGCTACGAGATAGGCCGGGCGATGTGTTGCCATTAGCTGAGTATTTTTTAAAGTCCTACAGTTTGCGCATGGGCTATAAGCAACCACAATTTTCTGCCGAAGCCACTAAATTACTATTGCATTATTCGTGGCCGGGAAATATTCGCGAATTAGAAAATGTAATTCATTTTGCTTTGCTTGTCGCAGGCACAGATGTCATTGATGCATCGCATTTAAAAGTAACCGGCGGCTGGAATACTGGCAGTGGCGCTAGCATTCACCAGCAAGCGTCGAGTCGAGATTCATTACCGCCGTTAACTCAACCTAATGTTGGTAGTTCGGTTATTCCGATCAGTAAAAATAGTGAAGATCCTTTATCGGTTATCGCCCAGCAATTGCGTAAATTATTTGCCGAAGCGGGAGAGAATGCGCACTTTGATAAATTGGAAAATTTAATTGTCCATGAAGCATTTGCACATGTGAAATCAAATCAAGTTCACGGTGCAGCATTATTGGGGATTTCGCGAAATGTGATGCGGACATTATTAAAACGACACGGCTTACTGACGGACACTAGCTTCGCACGCTTTGAGGATAGCTATAGCGATAGGGAGGCGCGAGTGTGATGGTTTTGATTGACTGAGGGCGCACTATATTTTGAGCGCGCCCTCAGAATCCAACAGTGAAACCGAACAAGATATCTGATGTTGTCAGGAGTTATGATATTATTTGCTAATGAAAAATTCCCTGACGTCCAGCCTTGACCTTGCGCCCGACTACTACCTCACTAATTTTAACTTTTTAGTTGATTGGGTAATGCAGCAGCATCAGGATATGCTCAACAATGATGAAAAAACGTTTATCGCACACTTTCAAAAACTAAATCACCAAAGTCAGTGTTTATTCGTTCGCTTATCAAGCCGAAAAGGTCCGCTGTTTCGTGCAGACAAATTACAATATTCTGAAATTAATTCCATTGCCCTAGCTGCAAATGAATTGATTGCTGTGGGGTTATTGCACGGCGATACGCTTTTGCATGTAAGTGAGCTTGCGACCTTGCTTACCAAAGTGGAATTAATAGCGCTATTTAATAACGAGATCAAAAGCCAAAAGAGTGAGCGTAAAGAATTTTTGGTTGAGTTGTTAGAAGAATGTTATCCCGAACCAAAACTATGGCTGGACTGGACGCAAAAGCAATTTGGCGAAATATATCGACTGGATAACCAGCACATCGTCAATACCTTGCTATTAATATTTTTTGGCAATAGTTATCAAAATCTCACCGAATTTGTGTTGCAAGATTTGGGATTATTTCGCTATGAAAATTACAGCATCGACAAGCAACATCGAATTTTTAAAAGCCGCGATGAACTTGAACAATATCAACAGCTGGTTGCGCTAAAAGACCAACTGGAGCAAGCAAGCACAATTGAAGGTCTGATTGAACTAACCAGGCTGTTACCACACAGCGGTTTGACGCAGGCGTTGGAACGTCGCCGCGGTCGACTCTGCAACCAATTAGCTTACCAATTGGAGCGATTAAATGCCCATAGTCTTGCTTTAGAGCTCTACACGCAAACTCATTTGCCGCCTGCTCGTGAACGCCGCATTCGCTTGCTTGAAAAAAGCGGTGACCATGCTACAGCCTGGGCACTTTTAAATGAGCTGATAAAACAACCTTACAATGAAGAAGAATTACAAATTGCCGAACGAATCGCGCCCAGGCTCGCTAAAAAATTAGGGCAATCTATTCAAAAAAAACCCAAGCCAATCACCCTTAAACAAAACCTGCAATTGCTTAGACTTAAAGATGAATCTGGCATGCATTTGAATGTGGAAGAAATCGCGCAACAATATTTTGATACGCCGGAAACACCTTGCTTTTATGTGGAAAACTTACTTATTTCCGGTTTATTCGGCTTGTGGTTATGGCCAGAAATGTTTCGCGGTATTGATGGCGCATTTGCGAATCCATTTCAAGCTACACCGCTAGATATGTATCAGGAAAACTTTATCAGCAATCGCCCCGACATCCAATTGTTGTGGGAATGTCTAGACGAGGGTTTGCACAAGGAACATATTTTGACAGTATGGAAAGAAAAAAATGGCACAACCAATCATTTTGTACATTGGGAATTTTTAGAAAAAGAGCTTATTGAGATCGCTTTGGAGTGTATTCCTGCCGAACATTTAAAAATGATATTTGAACGATTACTGTTTGATATTAAAAATAACAGAAGTGGTTTGCCAGATTTAATTCAGTTCTATCCCGAAACAAAAAACTATCGCATGATCGAAATTAAAGGTCCCGGTGATCGCATTCAGGATAATCAGCAGCGTTGGCTGGATTATTTCGCAGCGAATAATATTCCTGCTGAGGTTTTTTTTGTGAGTTGGCAGTAAACCCAAGCTTGCTCTCCAGAATGTTTGCTGCCTCAAGTATCAGTAGCTAGTTGTTGAGTGAATATTACCCGCACCGATAAACCCGATTGCTCGGACAATCCGTTGTTGAATAGATCTATAGTTAAACCTAACCTATCGGCAATTGCGCGCACAATTGACAGCCCCAATCCTGAGCCCGGTTGGTTGGTGCCCAAGATCCGATAAGATTCCCTTTTTTCTCTGGATGTCGGCAGGTTTTGCGAAAGCGAATACTATCGACATTGCATGCCTGAAAAAAACGAGCGCCGCCTCATACTCCCACGACAACTTATTCCACACAGTTCTTGGCATGCTGAATATTAGTTCTCGCGTGTATAACACCGAGCTGGATATGGTGCTGCCATGCCGAGCTTCGCCACAACCCTGGATGATTAGCAATAAAAACGTTAAGAGTCCGCCACTGACATTCTACCAATCGAAAAATTATTACCGGCGCGTGACTACGAGTTAACTACACTCAGAATAAGAGGAGTACCGCATGAAACATGATTTATTAAACCTCATGATGAGGAGTTTGTTGGTCAGTATTCTTATTGTAGATATAGATATTGTTTCAGCAGCAAATCTAACGCGCGGGCCTTATTTGCAAATGGGAACATCTACCAGCGTGATAGTGCGTTGGCGCAGTGATCTAGCCACTAACAGTCTTGTGCGTTTGGGCGTAAGCACCGCAAATTTAAATATTATTGTCGCCGATCCAAAACCCACCACCGAACACATTGTTCAAGTTACCGGCCTTGCACCCAACACCAAATATTATTACTCCATTGGTTCAACCACTGAAAACCTCAGTGGAGCCGATACCAATACTTATTTCTCTACCGCACCTAAAACAGGAGAGCGTACAGCGTTTCGCACCTGGATAATTGGTGATGCTGGAACAGGTACAGCCGGTCAGCTTGAGGTGTATAACGCCTATCGCGCGTTTACCGGAGCAGCAACAACGAACTTGTGGTTACAACTGGGCGATAACGCTTATTCTGATGGCACAGATGCGGAATTCCAAACCAAGGTATTTGATGTTTATTCCGGCATGCTACGTCAAAGTGTGACCTGGCCAGCCTTTGGTAATCACGATGCGCACTCTGCCGATTCCGACTCGCAAACCGGTCCTTACTATAATATTTTCTCCTTGCCAAAAAATGCAGAAGTCGGCGGAATTGCTTCAGGCACCGAGGCTTACTACGCATTTGATTACGCTAACGTGCATTTCGTCGTGTTGGATTCTGATAAAACCAATCGTGCGGTAGGTGCTCCCATGTACAAGTGGCTGCAAGCTGACTTGAAAGCTGCGCGTGCGGACTGGATTGTTGCGGTCTGGCATCACCCGCCTTACTCCAAAGGCTCGCATGATTCAGATACCGAAGATACCTTGGTTGATATGCGGGAAAATTATGTACCTTTACTAGAAACCTACGGCGTGGACCTGGTATTGTCCGGCCACAGTCATTCTTACGAACGCTCCAAATTTATCGATGGTAACTATGGGGACTCAACAACTTTTAATGCGAGTACGCACATCAAACAACCTGGCGGTGGTCAGGCCGACAAGGATGGCGCTTACCAAAAATCGGCAACCGGCTTGGCCCATGCCGGAACGGTTTATGCAGTTTTAGGCAATTCGGGGAAAATCAAGGGCGGCCCGTTCAATCATCCCGCGATGTTCCTGTCTTTAAATGAATTAGGTTCAATGGTGCTGGATGTGAATGGCTTAACGCTGAATGCCAAATTTATCAACAGTAACGGTAAAGTACGCGATGATTTTACGCTGACCAAAAATAACAATAAATTATTAATAGCTCTTAATCCTGAAAAAAAATAATGTTATTGCTAAACATTCACAACGCAAAAACAATCGATTTTGTTAAAAAATAATTGTTTGACACCAGGCTTAAGTAAATAATAAAGATTTAAATAATTGGGGGGGGACCGCTGCAAAAATTAATTTATAAATTTATCAAACGGAATAACCCCAACTTTTTCTTCCTTGCCAACGGCACCACGCTCTTGCTCAAGCACAATATAACAATTGGCTCGCGCCATTGAACTGAGCACACCAGAACTTTGGTTGCCGGTGCTTGCGACAAAATTTTCACCATCGCTATTGTGTAGTATGCCACGCTGATAATCGGCACGGCCAGGCTGCTTTTTAAGATCAGATTGTGCAGCAACACTTAGCCTTAATGGCGGTTCAACTTTTTCGCCCGCTAAATGGCGCAGGGCAGGTAACACTAATTGATGATAGGTCACAACGGCAGACACGGGATTTCCTGGCAAGCCAAAAAACCAGCCACTTTTATGTTGATCCGTATTGAGCGAACCAAATGCAAATGGTTTTCCTGGCTTCATGGCAATTTTCCAAAATTTTATTTTCCCTAATGATGCCAAAACATCTTTAGTGTAATCCGCTTCACCTACTGAAACACCGCCGCTGGAAATAATAACATCGGCCTGTACAATGGCTGATTGAAATGCTGCTGTTAATTTTAATGGATCATCGGCGATTAATCCCATATCAATAACATCTACATTTAATCGCGCAAGAAGTGCTATAAGAGTAGGACGATTGCTATCGTAAATTTCACCAGCTTGTAATGCTTGGCCCAAAGGCTTTAATTCATCACCCGTTGACAGTATGGCAACGCGCACGCGTTTGAATACATGCAGTTCAAACACACCTAATGAGGCCAACAAACCTATATCCACTGGTGTAAGACGTTTACCATTTGAAAGTACGAGCGAATTGATTGCAATATCTTCGCCAGCGCGGCGTATATTTTCACCCGACTCCGGCAATTTATTAAGCTGAATTTTTTCTTCGTTAAATACAGTCACTTGTTCCTGCATAATGACTGTGTCTGCATTCGCAGGTAAAACTGCACCCGTCATAATCCGCACACATTCACCGGGATTTATCTCAGTTTGAAAAGGGTGGCCCGCTAAAGAGGTGCCGACTAGACGCAACAATACTGTTAAGTTGGCATCAGCATGACGCAGTGCATAACCATCCATCGCCGAATTATGATGACCAGGTACATTAATTTTAGAATAAATATCTTCCGCTAAAACGCGATCAAGTGCCTGATGCAGTGGAACAGTTTCTGTTGCTGTAATCGGTGTGATCGCCTGCAACATTTTTGCAATAGCCATGGCGACTGGCAGTAGGCCAGGTTGAGTGCAAGCGTCCACAAATTACTCCTGATTTTGTTGATTTATTTTAGCTTCGCGGCAATCACAATATTGCGCATGCGCAGCCTATGGCTTTTCTCACACGAGCGTATTGATAGCTAACATTTTCACAACCAAACCGATCAATGCACACGCTAAAATCACATGAATTACATTGCGTTTAAAGCGAAACAAAGCAATGGCTGCGCCTACGGCGATGAGTACTGACAACCAATCAAGGCTACCGCTAAATCCGTTAGGCCAGATTACGTGATAACCGAAGAACAAGGCTAAGTTTAAAATAACCCCCACTACTGCCGCAGTAATTGCTGTTAAGGGTGCGGTAAATTTAACTTCGCCATGAGTTGATTCAACCAAAGGTCCGCCGGCCAAAATAAAAATAAAAGAAGGTAAAAAAGTAAACCAGGTAACGAGCGTAGCGGCTACTGCACCGGATACAAATAACATATCTGGGCCAAAGACGGCTTTCAGGTAGCCGCCGACAAACGCCACAAATGCCACCACCATAATCAGCGGTCCTGGTGTGGTTTCACCGAGCGCCAGACCATCAATCATTTGCGTTGGGGTTAGCCAGGAATAATGGCCAACTGCGCCTTGATATACGTAAGGTAAAACAGCGTAAGCACCGCCGAATGTGAGCAATGCCGCTTTGGTAAAGAACCAGGCCATTTGTGTGAAGGTTCCGTCCCAGCCGTATAAAGCAATCAGTGCTCCCATTGGCACCGCCCACAATACTGCGCCAACAGCGGCGATTTTTGCCAAATGCATCCAGTTGAAGCGAGCGTGCGCGGGGGTTGGGGTGTTGTCGTCAATTAATGCCGCGCCGTAAGATTTTTCCGCTTTGCCATGACCGCCACTGGCGTGGAAATACTGCGGTATAAATCGACCACCAAAATAGCCGATAGCAGCGGCAGCAACTACGATAAAGGGGAAGGGAATATTGAGTGCAAAGATGGCCACAAAAGACGCCGCCGCAATTGCCCATAACACATTATTTTTCAATGCGCGCGACCCAATCCGATGCGCTGCGTGGACCACAATGGCGGTTACGGCTGGTTTAATCCCATAAAATAATCCGGCGACCCAGGTGACGTCGCCATAGGCAATATATATCCAGGACAACCCAATCAAAATAAACAACGACGGCAATACAAACAGTACGCCGGCAATAATGCCACCCCAGGTACGATGCATAAGCCAGCCGATATAAGTCGCTAATTGTTGGGCCTCGGGCCCCGGAAGTACCATGCAATAGTTAAGCGCATGGAGAAATCTTTTTTCGCTGATCCAACGGCGACGCTCTACCAGCTCTTGATGCATGATAGCAATTTGGCCTGCGGGCCCACCAAAACTGATAAAGCCCAGCTTAAGCCAAAAACGAAAAGCCTCCCAAGAGCTAACATCGGGGGGAGCTTGCTCAAAAACTGCTGCTGTCGCTGTTGCATTTAAATCTGTCATTATTGTGGAAGCCTTTGCAGGATGCGATTAATTCAGTAATCTATGAATTAATTGGGATTTTATCGTGCGCGCATTCTAACACCACCAAACGCTATCGAATATTAGTACTTCAATGCGTTTAAATTAGGGGGTTGGGTGCTGGATTTCTATAAAGATATTTAAATTTAAACTTTTTGAAAAATCCAATGGGCGGCAAAAATTATTCAAACATTTTTTGATCAGTCATTATTCACAGGAGAAAAATATGAAGTCTATTAAATTAGATGGGCAAGACGTTTATCCCTCAAAAATTGTGTGCATTGGCAGAAACTATGTTGATCACATTGAGGAGCTCGACAATGAAGTTCCAACAGAACCTGTCATATTTATCAAGCCAAATTCATCACTCGCACAGGAAATTTATTTTAATGAAAATGATGCTATCCATTTTGAGGGGGAACTATCATTTTTAATTCGCTCCGGGAAATTATGTGCCCTAGGCTTTGGCCTGGATCTTACCAAAAGAGAAATTCAATCAAGGCTTAAGGCTAAAGGATTGCCATGGGAGCGCTCCAAGGCGTTTGATAACTCTGCCGTATTTAGTGAATTTGTTAGCTTTGATGGCAGCTTGTTGGATCTACGCATGGAACTTTTTATAAATGGCAATTTAGTGCAACAGGCTGGCTATGACTTGATGTTGAATAAACCACATAAAATTTTGCGCGAGGTAATGAGTTTCCTGTCGCTCGAAGATGATGATTTGATCATGACTGGAACGCCTCGTGGAGTTGGAGCCATTCAAGTTGGCGATGTGTTTATAGGTAAGATATTTGAAAATCAACGATTGTTAGTAGAGGGCTCATGGGTAGTCAAGTAATTCTTCAATTGCCATGATTGGCGTAGGTTCCTATCACAACTTTTGTCAAAAGAATTCTTGAAGTGAATTCTTCTTCTGCTTTCCCCCTGATTTTTCCAAATTCCCTAATTTTTTTGCGTAGATCGAGGCGCCATGCTGGCACTCGCAATGCGCTCGCCGGCTAGACACCCTCAACCTTCGCCCGACCAAGCGGCGACCTGAACAACATCAACCCAGGCGTCAATCCCCCTGCGGACGGGCTAAGTCAGTTTGGCTGGTTTGGGACTCAGTAGCATTGACGGATTTAAAAAATAGGTGCAAGATTGCGCAATCTTTTCATATATAAAAAGATATTCGCTGGCGATGTAGTAAAGTGGTATGGCCAGGTCCCAACAATAACTATATTACTTAGGTGCAATCATGAAAAAACTCTCCCAACGTATTGGTCAGTATGCGTTTACCGCTGCTGCCGGTACTTTGCTAGCCTGTGCCGTACAGGCGCAAACTCTCGGTTCCAACCTTGCTATTACTGGTCCCAGCGCAGGCGCCGATGGCTCCGGCTTTGATAACACCAAGCTGGTTCGGGACGGCAATATCGCGACGGCGTCCACCGCGGGTGGTACTTCCAACCAACGTGTATCGGTAAAGTGGGGTAGTGCGGTTACCTTCAATACAGTGATTCTGCGTGAGTTAGGTAGCAAGGTCACGAGCTGGTCTTTGGTTGATCACGACAGCGGAACTGTATTCGCTACTGGTAGCGGCATTGGTTCTGAGCGAGTCGTGAACCTTGGCAAGCGCAGTTCAAGAAAGCTTAATTTGATTGTGAATGCTGCCAGTGCGCCGAGCATCGCTGAATTTGAGGTCTATAACGCAAGTGGCACATTGTCTTCTTCAAGTATCGCTCGCAGTTCAGTGCAGCCATCATCGGTAGCTTCAAGCAGGCTGGCCAGCAGCAAGTCATCAGTAGTTTTTAGTAGCGTTCCTACATCGCTGAGCAGTCAGCCAGCGTCAAGCTCGTTTTCTATTGCTTCATCAAGTATTGCTTCAAGCATTTCATCAGCCAGCTCTTCCGTTGATGGTTTAATTCGCCCCGCGAAGATAGAAGGCTTTGCTGCTCATGCTGGTGTAACCGGTGGACAAGGTGGGGCTGTAGTCACTGTATCCACCGGTGCCCAATTGAATGCCGCTTTATGTAGCCGCGCCTCTATGACGACTCCCGTAGTTATTATGGTAAACGGCACCATCAGCCACGCTAATACCACTGGCCAGGGTTGCAGCACCCAAGCTAGCGTTATTGAAATCAAGGAAATGAGCAACATTTCTATTATCGGCGTGGGCACCAATGCGTTGTTTGAGGAAATGGGTATTCACGTGCGCGATGCATCAAACATCATCATCCAAAACGTTCATATCCGTAACGTGAAGAAGAGTGGTTCGCCCACCTCTAATGGTGGCGATGCCATTGGTATGGAATCCAGCGTGAATCGCGTGTGGATCGACCATAACCATTTGGAAGCGTCTGGCGGTGAAAAAGATGGTTACGATTCGCTATTGGATATGAAGGCTGGTGTTACTAATGTGACTGCATCCTATAACTTGTTTAACGATTCCAGCCGTGCGGGTTTGATCGGTTCAAGTGATAGTGATAACGCGAATAACAACATCACTTTCCACCACAACTGGTATAAAAATATTGAACAGCGCACGCCGTTAATTCGTCACGCATTGGTGCATATTTACAATAACTACTGGTCGAACGAGAGAATTGATTACATGTTCCATGCGATCAACTCACGGATGAATGCAAAAGCATTGGTGGAGAGTAATTATTTCTACAATGTAAACAATCCGTTGATTGCATCAGACGATTCATCAACACCTGGTTGCTGGCAAACCAATAATGACAATACTGTGTTGCCGACTATTCATTACAGTCGCACTGTAGGTAATGGCGCCCTGGCAATTCCAGCGGTGGTAAATGGTCAATTGCAATCGAACTGTTCGGTAAGCGTACCTTACTCGGTAACTATGGACAGATCTGCTGATGTTCCGGGCATAGTGATGGCGAACGTTGGTGTGGGTAAAATTGGCCGCAGCACTTCAAGTGCATCATCCAAACCTGCTTCGTCAGTGGCATCTTCGGTGGCATCGAGCCGCAAATCTTCAGCAAGCTCAGTGGTTGTTTCCAGCAGTAAATCATCCAGTAACCTTAGCTCAGTCATGAGTTCAAGTTTGTCATCTATCAGATCCAGCAGCCGTTCCTCGTCAATTCCTGACGACAGGATCAGTGAAGACTGCATCAAGGTGGCAACTTATGCTTCCGTCAACTGGCGCGATACGTCTTTGCAAACAGATCAGGAAATTGTTTCCTGTTTGTCAAAAACTTTGGGTAAGCCGGTTGGTTATGGTGAAAAAGCACTGGGTGGATTTGATCCAAACGGCAACAGCAAACTCACTATTATCAGCAAAAATTCCAGCGTTTCTGTTGAACAACAAATTGCGAATGCCATCAGCGGTGAAGGTCACAACTGGATCGTATTTGACAAAATTGATTTCGCCCAACCGTCGGAAATTGGTATGTACCGTTTAGGTTGCAGCAATCCAACGGTGCAATCGCTGCTCGGCGCTACTGAATCTGAATGTGTCAATTACAAACAGTGGTGTAGCAAAAATGGTGTGAGTTCATCTGCGTGCGTCACTACGTTTTTCAATAGCGCGATGAACAAATCCAATAACCCCATTCGCAATCCGATTATTGGTTCTAACAAAACTATCGATGGTCGCGGCAGCGAAGCGCACTTCCTGTTCAGCGGATTTGCGATTGGTAAAGACTCCACCGGCACGCCAACGCAAACGGCTACCAGTGTGATTTTGACTCACCTGAATTTCAAAGGTGCAGGCCATACTGAAGACCATTATGTTGACCCGGATATGATTCGCTCCACTGGCGCGTCGCATGATATCTGGATTCACAAAAACACCTTCGACACCACTGGCGATTCTGCGTTTGATGTGAAAGTAGGCGCTTACGGCATTACTATTTCGTTCAACGAAATTCTGGATGTAAAACGCGCAACCTTGCACGGCTCAAGCGACAGTCACACGATTGATAAGCAAATCAGAACCACCATGCACCACAATTTGTTTGTGACCCGCGATCCAAGCTATTCACTGTTGGGTAATGCATTGCGCCGCGTGCCACTGATTCGCCACGGTATGTCGCATATGCTAAACAACGGCTATGTGAACTATCGCAAAGATTTGTTGAGTATTCGTGTTGGCGCAAGCGTGCTGCAGGAAGATGACATGTTTGTAGTTAACAAAATACACGCAGAAAAATCGTCGATACCTGCATCGCTCACCGAGCTTCAAGGCAACCTTATCTCAGACGTAAGTGGTGGTAGCTATCGTGGCGACCGCAACTATCTGTGGTTTGGTGACTCGGCGTGTAATCTGGACGAAACCACTAAAACCGGCTTCAGCATCAGCTCAGGTTCCGTTGCTAATCTCAACAGCAATTATTCATCCGCATCACAAGCAACCCTCAATACCTGGCGCTTCGCCGCAGGCCAGGATTTGATAAATTATCTGAGCGCAACCACCGGTAAATACGGCCAGGTGCCATTCAACTCACCACTCTCAGGCGATAAATATTACGTGTTGGGGGTGGGTAAGGTGTCTTGCCAGTAAGAAGTATTTTTCGCTCCTGGTTCGCGCGAAAAGTAGGTTGAAAGTAAAACGCCTCAACAGAAATGTTGAGGCGTTTTTTTTTAGACTAGTGGGAAATCACACCTAGGTTTGTGTAAATCCTAAATGTACAGTTGGGTCTTTTTGTCTTGGAGCAACGGGCGCTACACTTCCAGAAGTAAAAAAATGAACGGGTAGGTGATAGCGAAACCGATATAGCATTAGTATTAATTCATCTGCAACACGAGCGCCCATATTATGACCATAAAAGATAAATGGTTTGGGGCTAAGTCAAGAGCTGCGAATATATTTTTCACCAGTTCATCCATTCTTTGATACGGAGTTTCAACTAATCGCGCTCCTCTGCCAGGTAATTTAACTACTGCAAGCTCTACATGAGGTAGCAATAGATGAACCCAAGTCATACATGTAGCTGAACTACCGCCAGCGTGAGAAAAACAGATGAGTCATAAACTAGCATTTGGTTTTAGCGTAGGAATATAAATCAGAGACGATGAGCGCACAAATTAACTAAATAGCTTTATGTGAATTGTATTCTCATTGAAAATAAACTGTATAGTTGCCGAATATTCGCTTAAATCGCAATCGAGCGGCCAATTACTTAAGGGCCAGATTTCTTGGGTAGAGATGTAATCGCTGTTTTTAGTTGGATGTGGTTCACATTTGTATCGTTGGAACGTTTACGGCTAAATTTAATAATTGTACCCTAACTTAATGATTGCGCAATCATGTGGGCGTAAAGAATATAAATTTTATTAGGATATAAGCCCAATACAATCTGACCTACTTTTATTAGGTGTGATAATAGCCATTCTTACTCGTACGATTTCAAACTTAGCTTATGAATCCTCTAATGGATTTACTTCGAGGCTGTCTGAATGTATATTCCGATTCAAATAGATGACTCCATTCGGTCTATGCGTAATTAATCAAAAGGAAAGCAATGAGGCATGAAAAAATATCTAAACAACACTACGCGAATAGATCATATTGCCATCGCTGTAAAGAATTTAGAGGAGGCTTTATTTTTATACGAAGGAGTTTTTGGTTTTACTTTGGTTAAGCGGAGAGAGATTCATGGTGCTTTTTCAGGCATGAAATCTGCGGAGTTAGATGCAGGAGGATTTTCTATTGTATTGGTTCAAGGAACGGATCCAGAATCTCAAGTAAATCGTTATATTGAAGAATATGGTTCTGGTGTGCAGCATGTTGCAATAGAGGTTGATGATGTCGAGGAACTAACCGAAACGCTGAGTCAGTCGGGAGTCAAGTTTGCCACCAATATTATTCGTGGGGATGGTCTTATCCAGCGATTTACACAAAGAGATGAAAATACAGGTGTAATGTTTGAGTTTATTCAGCGTGTGACAAACACTAAAGGGTTCGATGCGGGGAACATACAGCAACTGTTTGAGCAGTTGGAAGCGAATGAAGCTTTTTGATTTAGAGAAAAATAAATATGAGCTTTGCATTGGATGTCCTCAATAAGAGCCTAAGTAATCCAAAATTAGGTGTCATGAATTTTTTGAATGAGATAGTAAATAGATATCCAAATATAATTTCGTTTGCTCCGGGCCGTCCACTTGAGAAAAATTTTAATGTGGAGAAATCATTAGGGTACATTAATCGATATTTGGAAACCGTGAATATCGAAAATGCATCTAATCACGGTTATTCTTTTCTTGGACAATATGGAAATACAAAAGGAATAATAGGCGATATTGTTTGTAAGTTGATTTTGAATGATGAAGGTATTGTTGCAGATTCGAGTAGTATTGTGACAACAGTTGGCTGTCAGGAAGCTATGTGCTTATGCTTGATTGCATTGGCAGGAAATCCTGATGAGGTTGTTCTTGTGGAAGACCCCGCTTATGTGGGCATAGTCGGAGCGGCTAAACTTTTTGGGATTGAAGTTGTAGGGGTGCCCACTAATGAAAACGGTATCATAGTAGAATCGTTGAGTTATGCAGTAGATAAGCTGAGAAAAGCTAACAAAACCCCTAAGTTGTTGTACGTATCACCAGATTTCTCTAATCCTACAGGGTTTACATCGAGTCTTGAGCGGAGAGCTCAGTTGCTTGATGTGACAAGAAAGCTTGGATTAATCATATTGGAGGATCATGCATACAATTATTTTTATTTTAATGACTCTAGAATTGGTTGCCTTAAAAGTCATTCCGGTAGTGAGCATGTAATATATCTTGGGAGTTTCTCTAAATCGATTTATCCTGGGATAAGAATAGGATTTTTGGTTGCGGATCAAAAAATTAATACAGAAGGCGATTCGTTCTGTAATTTGTCCGATGAGCTTTCAAAAATAAAAAGTTTCCTGACTGTTAATTCATCTCCTCTAAATCAAGCGATAGTGGGCGGTTTGATAGTTGATCAAAATTATTCATTAATCGATTTTACTGCAAAGTCTCGCGCTGAGCTTAAGCTTAACAGGGATATAATGCTTGAATCGCTAATTAAGTATTTTCCTAAACATGAGCCGTGGTGTAATGATATCGAGTGGAATATTCCTGCGGGAGGTTTTTTCATAACTTTAAAGTTACCTTTCTGTGTGTCTGATGCTGAGCTATTTTCTTGCGTAGAAAATTATGGTGTTATCTGGACACCAATGAGTTATTTCTATGTTAGAGAGGTGTTGTCTAGCAGCATCAGGTTATCATTTAGTTATGTAAATCGGACTCAAATTGTCGAAGGTATAGAGCGCCTCTCCCTCTTTGTGCAGGAGCACTCTAGAATAATAAATATTAATCAGTAAGGTTATTAAGCTGTCTTTTCGGTACGAAAAATTTCAGTTTATTAATTTCGCTGAGGGTTAAGTTGTATATGGAAAAATTTCAGTTTTATTCATCTTCCGATTTTGTAAAGCCGGCAAAACGTAATCTCCCTAAGTTTGTTTTTGATTTTATAGATGGAGGCTCTGGCGATGAGGAGGCAGTACAGGCAAATGTGAACTCGTTTAAAAAAATAAAATTGATTCCATTTGTTAGGTTTGCCTCAGGCAATACAAATTTAAGTAGCCAGGTTTTAGGGTTGAATTATTCGGCGCCATTTGGAGTGGCTCCACTGGGCTTGTGTGGATTGGTTGACCCGAATGCTGAGATTACCTTAGCGAAGGTCGCCTCAAAATATAACGTCCCGTATGTAATTAGTGCTGCTTCCAACCAATCTATTAGCTCGATAGTGAAAGCAACGGGTATCCCACCGTGGTTTCAGCTTTATATACCTAAAGCAACAGCTCAGTTGGATAATTTGCTTAAAAAAGCCGAGCGGAACAGTTGTCCTGTGCTTGTCGTTACGGTCGATACTCCTGTTCCAGGTAGACGATTGCGTGACTTGCATAATGGATTAAAACTTCCTTATAAACTGAATTTTGCAAATGTAATTGAAGCAATAAAACATCCTCTGTGGACAAAGAATCGCTTGTTAGCGGGAAATATTGCATTTCCCAATTTTGATGACTTAGTCAATGAAAATCCTAATTTAACCTTTCGTGATCTTATGTCATTACAAACAGGGGGCGACTTGGATTGGAATGTAATTCTAAAAATTCGTCAGGAATGGAAAGGCAAATTGGTGCTAAAAGGTGTTTTATCTGCATTTGATGCTATGCACGCGCAGAAGTTGGGAGTAGATGCAGTAATAATTTCTAATCATGGAGGTAGACAATTAAATTCTGCCCCTGCACCTATTACTATAGTGCCATCGTTGTTAAATGCAGGTTTAAAAAAGGAGTTTTTGATGCTGGATGGCGGAGTGAGAACTGGTGACAACATTGTTTCCAGTTTGGCATGCGGGGCAAATTTTGTGTTTATGGGTAGGGTGTTTCTCTATGCCTTAGCAGCTAATGGTGAAAAGGGAGTAGAGAGCTTGTTTGATATTA
This sequence comes from Pseudomonadota bacterium, assembly GCA_040385335.1. Classification (GTDB taxonomy): domain Bacteria; phylum Pseudomonadota; class Gammaproteobacteria; order Pseudomonadales; family Cellvibrionaceae; genus Cellvibrio. The sequence goes on along the minus strand of JAZKHP010000049.1, from coordinate 6,916 downwards.
TTTTTAGCGAGCTAACAGTAAGTTTGAAACTGCTGGGTGTTGGCTCTCCGAGTGAAGTAAATACGAAACACTATTGCGTTGAATAGTTTTCTATTTTTAGTAAGCTTAGGTATTAGGTATTAGGTTTTCTGGGATTTCCATGGTTCCTTGTCAAAAGTTTGAATAGGAATTCTTCAGGCATTTCTTTGTTGCGAAGTAGATAAAATTCTATGTGAATTAAATCGCTTACAGGCCAGAAAATAGATTTACATGGTGCACGAATTTTCGTGTTACGGGCCAATAAATATCAGTGTCTTTTAAAATTATATATCGCTTGCAATTTTGCCGGTGAGAAGAGCAGGATTGCAAAGTGTTCGAAAAATACCCATTGATGTCTCGGTTTTTGATTGTAATTTTTGCACCTATTTGTATAGGGCTTTTATTTTTATTTTTTTATTTCAAATCGAGTCTTACGGCAACCGCAGGTAATCTAGTCCTTAATGGATTGGGGTATCCGGTAGCAATAACACATGATATTTACGGCACACCCACTATTGTCGCCAAAACAGATCATGATGCTTATTTTGCACTTGGTTTTAAACATGCAAGCGACCGTTTGTGGCAACTTGAGGTGCAACGTAGATTATCTCAAGGGCGACTCAGTGAGCTATTTGGTGCTGAAATGCTCTCGCAAGATATCACGATGCGTAACCTTGGGTTGTATGAGGCTGCTAAGCGGTCTTTACCCTATCTTAAAAAAGATACAGTAGACGCATTGACGGCCTATGTTGATGGTATCAACGCTTGGGTTGCACAATCATCCAGTTTACCCATTGAGTTTCAACTGTTTGGTGTTCACCCCGAGCCATGGAGTGTTTTTGATTCGTTGGGGTGGCACAAAGTATTTTCGCTGACTCTTAGCGGTAATATGATGGATGAGTTGCGTAGAAATCAGTTGCAAAATCGTTTTACCCCAGAGCAAATAAATTATATTTACTCTTATGACCCTATTGCTCTTCTTGCAAAAAAATACCCGCCTATTAAAAGTCATTTAATGGCAAAGAGTAACGCTTTAATTGATTTTGGTATTGGCCATTTATTTGTGGGCAGTAATGCTTGGGTGGTGTCAGGTAAACACACACAATCAGGCCATCCAATTATTGCCAGTGATCCTCACCTTGGTCTTCAACTTCCTACTATGTGGTACGCCGCTTCGCTGAAAGGCGATAAATTAAATGTGTCTGGAATGACGTTGGTTGGTTTGCCAATGGTTATTTTTGGCCAAAACTCTGCCATTGCGTGGGGCGGAACAAATTTAATGAGTGACCAGCAAGATTTGTTTATTGAAACCACTTCACCACAAAGGCCTAATCAATACCTCAATGGCAATGAATGGAAAACATTTGAGTCGCATAGCGAGAAAATTAATATTAGCGCTGCTTTTCCGGCTTCTTTACACGAAAAATTAGCTTCTGTAGATATTGTGATTCGCAAAACGGAACGCGGCCCCGTTATTAGTGATACTCAATCGGAAGCTAATGCAGTTACTAGTTTGCGCTGGTCAGCATTGGATCCAGAGGATCACACGATTGACGCTTTTGTAGACGTTCAGTATGCAAAAAACTGGAGTGAGTTTCGTCAATCATTAGCCCAGCTGAAATCTCCCGGATTGAATTTTTTGTATGCTGATAGAGAAGGCAATATTGGCTATCAAGTAGCAGGTATGATCCCCAAGCGCGCAGAAGGTGTGGGCATCTTACCGCTCGTTGCATCAAAGGAAAATGATTGGCAGGGCTATCATGAATTTGACTTGTTACCATCAGTTTATAATCCAGAAAAAGGGTTTATTGTTAGTGCTAACGAGCAAGTAGATCATTCTTCTAATATTGTCATTTCACATGAATGGGCTCCAGAAGCACGTCACGATAGAATTACTGCCTTATTGCAGCAATCGATTAATGCAAAAAAATTAATGACTGCATCTGACATGGAAGTGATGCAAGGTGATCGGCTAGATTTGAATGCATTGACTTTACTACCCGTTTTCCAACAGGTGATTGCGGGAACACCTCAAGAAAAAGAGGCAATAGCGATATTAACTGAATGGAATGGTGAATTTACTCCAGGGTCAGTTGGTGCAACATTGTTTGCAACTTGGGGTTATTATTTAACGCATGAAATTTTTGATGCGGCTTTGCGACATAGTTGGCAACGTCCTGCTGAAGCCAATCTATTGGCGTCTTCTTTGGAGCGATTAACTTGGGGTCAATTAACTAAGGTTGTCTCTACCGATACTCACGGTTGGTGTAAACCAAATCAAGCTACGGTTTGTAAGCAAGAATTACAGCACAGTTTAAAAAGTACGTTGAAGCAACTTGAAAAAATAAGTGGTACTGAATCTCTGCCAAAATGGAAATGGAGTAATTTCAGTCGCACAGACTTTATCCATCAGCCGCTAGGCAGCATTAAAGGTCTCGAGTGGCTGTTTAAACGAACCACTTACTCGGCGGCATCGCCAAATAGTATTAATGTCTCAAATATTGTATTTGATTTGCATAAAGGCTTCACGCAAAGTTTTGGTGCAGGGTTTAGGCAAATATTTGAGCTCGATGAAAGTAATAGTCATTGGTATATGCTCAGCACTGGCGAATCAGGAAATATTATGAGTGAGCACTTTGATGACATGATTATCCCGTTTTCACGTAATCAATTGATTCCGTTTGGTGTTAATAATCCATCCAAAGAAATTCTTAACCTTATTCCTTTGAGTGAGCTGCAATAATGAAATTATTAAGGTTGTTTTCAGCTCATGCACCTAACAAAGTGTTTTTTGCCATATTTTCCGGTGCGCTATCAGGATCCGCTTACGCCCTTTTAATTCCAGTGATGATGGCAGCACTGTCCTTCGCTCCGGATGGTTTATCCAGTGCTGATAGTGAAGGTTATCAATTTTTCAGTGTTGAGATTGCTCAGCCAAAAGTTGCCAGTCTTTTTTTGGCGCTATGCTTTTTTATACTATTAACGAGAACTCTTTCTCAGGTATTGTTGGCAGTCATCGCGATGGATGTCACCACAAAATTAAGAAAAAGTTTGTACGATAGAATATCCAACACTTCTATTTCTTCTCTTGAACGCTGTAGTAGCGGGCGATTAATACAAACCATGACAACTGATGTGCAGTACATTGTTAATGGTGCAGGGCTAATTCCTGATTTGCTTATCCAAATGTCTACGCTTCTAGGCTTAATGGGGTTTCTTTATTATGTGAGCGCTAAAGTATTTTTATTCGTCTTATATACAATTGTTTTTGGTGGACTTACGTATCAGCTCCCATTGTTTTTTGGAGTTAAATACTTCAGACGTTCGCGTAGTCACATGGACTTGCTTCAAGAAGGTTTTAAGGGGTTGGTAGAGGGTGCTAAAGAATTGAAGTTAAATCAAAGCAAGCGCCAACACTTTATGAAAACTCAGATTTTACTGCAAGAACATCACGTTGTGAGTTTAAATAAAACAGCATTTTACATCATCCAGGTGGCGAGAAATTATGGCGATCTTATTACGTTCTTTGCGATGGGTATTATTGGGTTTATTTATGTTAATTATCACGCTATTTCTGCCACAGAGCTTTCCGGTGTGCTCATGGTATTGCTCTATATTTCCGGCCCTGTCGCTGCAATATTGAATATATTGCCGGAGTTGGCTCGATCACGAGTTTCATTAACTAAAATACAAGCTTTATTTGATGATCTCCCGCAGGAAAATTTTAACAGTGAGTTGCTGCATGTGCCTGAATGGAAAACTATTCGATTGAAGGAAATATTCTATCAGCATGCCAACCATGAAACAAAAGGTAATGTGTTTAGTGTGGGGCCTATAGATGCTCACATCAAGCGCGGTGAGATTACTTTTGTAGTGGGTGGGAATGGCAGTGGGAAGTCTACCCTTTCCAAGGTAATGAGCCTTCATTATCTTGCACAAAGCGGGGAAATTTTTTTTGATGACGTGCTTGTAACATCTGAAAATATAAATAGTTACCGGCAACAGATAGCGTGCATATATTCAGATTATTATCTGTTCAATCAGTTGCACTGTGACTTCTCGAAAGATTCAAAGTTGTTAGCGCAAGTTGAATTTTATCTCGATGTGCTTGAGCTGAAAGGTAAAGTTGAACTGCATGACGGTTATTTTTCAACGTTAAACTTGTCAGATGGACAACGGCGACGGCTTGCTTTGCTGGTAGCATTTCTGGATGACAAGGCCTTGTATTTTTTTGACGAGTGGGCTGCAGATCAAGATCCGGAGTTTAAAAATATTTTCTATTACGATATTTTGCCGAATTTAAAGGCTCAAGGAAAAGCGGTAATTGCAATATCGCATGATGATAGATATTTTGATGTGGCCGATCAGGTTATAGTTATGGAGCACGGTAAGCTCATAGATAAGTATGGCGTTTCTGACTCATCCATTAACAGGGATTCTGTAGTACTTTAGTCTGCCAAAGTCTATATAGATGAGTGCCAGTCACTATCTGATGTGGTGAATATGCTAATCGAAAAAGTGATTGGATGAATAGAATTATTACAACAATATAAGCTGATAAGTGTTCATGTTTACTCAGGCTATACACGTCCGGTGGTTATTAGTCTGAGTTAGAAATACATGTAAACAATAACCAAAGGATTCAAGGGTGAAACAGTTAATATGCAATCAATAGTGAATTTTCTTACAGCTCACGCTCAGGCAAATCCTAATGGTATTGCTTTTACTTTTATTGAAGATGATGGTGCTAAGCACCAAATCAGTTTCAGTGATTTACATCGGGCAGCGCAGTCTATTTCCACCTGCTTAACGGGAAAAGTTAAATCCGGGGAGGCGGTGGTTCTATTGTTTCCTCAGGGACTTGAATATATCCAAGCGTTCTTGGGTTGTTTGTACGCAGGAATTGTTGCTGTACCTTTGTATCCTCCAAAAAGCAGAAACCATGCTGAACGTGTTATTTCTGCTATTAAAGATTGCGATGCAAAATTAGCATTAAGTTGTGACGAGTATAAACCGGCATTAGATCAAGATTTAACATCTTTACCTGTCATTGGTTTTGCTGAGCTATCCCGAAACTTGCCCGTTACATCAATGCCTGAACCCACGCCAAAACAGCTTGCATTTTTACAATATACCTCAGGCTCTACAGGATCACCTAAAGGTGTGATGGTATCTCACGGTAATATTTTAGCGAATTTGAAGTCTTTGCAAGAAGCGACAAAGTGTTCTGCAAGTGATGTCTTTTGCAACTGGCTTCCTCTTTTTCATGATTTAGGTTTAGTGAATACAGTTTTACTCCCTATTTATTTGGGTAGTCACTCTGTATTAATGTCTCCTGCTCGTTTTGTTAAACGCCCAATGGCTTGGTTTGAGGCGATAAGTGAATACAGGGCAAGTATTTGTGGTGCGCCAAATTTTGCGTTTGATCACTGTATTAATCGCACGCATGACATTCAAGAAAATTCAATCAACTTATCATCCTGGCGCGTGGCCTTTAATGCCGCTGAACCCATTGACATAAATACAATACAGAAGTTTTCACAGTGTTTTTCTGGTCTAGGATTTAAAGAGTCTGCTTTTTACCCCAGTTATGGAATGGCAGAAGCTACAGTTTTTATTTCTGGATGTGCTTCATCAATGTCCGTTCTGCAACAATCATTTAATGCTGATAGCTTAAAAATTGGACGAGTTGAGATTGATCAAAAATCTCGCAATAAGCAAACACTCGTAGCTTGTGGTATGGCGCAAGCAGATCACTGCATTAAAATTGTTGAACCCGAGCTGGCGGTTGAGTTATCTGAAGATCGTGTTGGTGAGATTTGGTTTTCAGGTCCCAGTGTTGCCCAAGGTTACTGGAACGATATAGAGAAAACAAAAGCTAGTTTTGGCGCGCGGCTGCCCAATGATGATAGGGAATATTTGCGTACTGGTGATCTTGGGTTTATGCATCATGGTCAGTTATTTATTTCAGGCCGGATGAAAGACGTCTTAATTATTAAGGGCAGAAATTATTATCCGCAAGATATAGAGGGGGTAGCTTACCATTCCTCGAACGGTTTAAATCAAGGTGGTGCTGCCGCTTTTGAAGTTCACGGTAGAGCTGTTCTAGTTCAGGAAGTTGATGTTCGTTCGCAGAAACAGTTTGATTACGCGTATGCTTGCAGCAATATTCAGTCTGCCATTTATGAACATTTTGAAATTTTATTGGATGATATTGTTTTTGTAAGGGCGAGAAAAATAAGCAAAACGTCCAGCGGAAAAATTCAGCGGGCATTAACCAAAAAACAATACATGTCAGGCGATATTAACGCTTTATACAGTTTAAAAGCAGCTACTATTCAATATGCTCAGCAGCCAGTAGCGCCAACGACAGCGTTGACAGCATTAGAAGAACGACTCTGTTGTCTTTGGCAGGAAGTATTGGGCATCGAATGTATTAGTATTGATGATAATTTTTTAATGTTGGGCGGTCATTCGCTATTTGCCACGCGGTTAATAACTAAGATTAGTCAGGATTTGAACTGCCATATTTCCATCAAAGACTTATTTCAGAGTCTTACTATTCGTAATTTGGCCGCTATTATTGAAACCGCTGCCCCTAGTAAAACTTCATCCATCGTTAAAGCATTAGAAGCTCAAAAATGGGAGTTATCTTTTTCCCAACAACGCTTATGGTTATTAGACCAAATTGAGGGTGGCAACTCGCACTACAATATGCCAGGTGCACTCAAGCTTTCCGGTGCGCTGGATCTCAATACTTTGCATCAGGTATTCAGTAGTATCCTCGAACGCCACGAAAGTTTACGCACCTGTTTTGCTGTCGATGAAAATGGTCAATCCTTACAAGTGATTCAGGCAGCGGTTTCTTTCCATGTACCTCTGGTTGATTTATCTGAAG
>JAZKHP010000048.1:0-4209 GCA_040385335.1 Pseudomonadota bacterium | reverse complement strand
TTAATTTAAAAACAATGTCTATTTTTTTATTATTAAAGACACTGATGATGCAAAGCTTTGCGTCATTTAGGATGACTACTTTACGTTAGGCTTTAATATTGTTTCGCATATTAGCTTTCGTGGGTTTGGCTCTTTGTTATCAAGTTTTGAATTAGTGGCAATTCCAAACTCACAAGCACTGAACTTTCCAAACTTAACATGCGATTACTATATCGCTTGGAAAGGGTTTTCTTGCCTATCAAATGAAATAAGACATATTCATTTCGTTATGATTGCTATCTGCATATTAATATTGGCTAATTCTTCAAAAAAATTTATATCACTCTTTGCTTGCATAGCATTTGGAGTTGCCGCACTAATTAGAGTTATTTATTTTGCGCAAGGGCACGCGACTCTAACTTATTTAGCATGGGCACTCCTACTTGCAATACTCTCAATTGGTATTCTGTTCAAATTGAAAAGAGACAAAAATAATCATCCATGGGTCAAGGAAGCCAATCGAAAAAAAGAACATTTAGAAAGTGCTGAAGAAGCTAAACGTATGGAAATTGAAATTGATGAGCGCAAACGTGAACTTAATAAAAAAGCCTAACCCATCATTCAAGCGGGACGCCTAACGGCGCCCCTTAATTCAAACGTTAGGTTACTGATGTCCATATTGCTACGCTTGATTTTGCTAATCGGTGCCGCTCTTTGCGGTGGGTTCGTCTTACTTCTTGGTAGTGACTTTTCGCAAGCAGTCGAACCTCAATCATATTCTGCGGGTATATCGGCATTTTGGGTTCTTGCTGGCGCCGTGGTTGCTGCACCATTATGGGTGACAGCAATCATTCCATCGCATTTTCCGAATGCGCTTAAAAACAGCCGCAGAGTTAGCGCCGCAATGCTGCTTTTCCCCACTTTTTTATTTGGTAGCATTGTCTGGCACAACATAAGTCCCAGCTTTTCTGGGCTTGTTGCTGCATCATCTGCTCTTTTCCAAGGGGTGCTACTTACCACGGTCTGCCTTACAGGCCTTATTATCCTCTTGTGGCCTGAGCTAAGCGCTTATGCTAAACGCATCCTAACCCATCATTCAAGCGGGACTGGCTAAAGCCAGCCCCCTAATTCAAACGTTAGGCAATAATGGATTGGCTTTATAGAATTGCAGAAATGCACCTTTTTGCAAAGCTTTGGGATTTTATTGTTTTAATCCCTGTTCTGGTCGCTTTTCATTATTGTATGTATCACACCAAAGTTAGTTATAAAAATTCAAAGTTAATATCCGAGTGGCTGGGCATTGGATTAATTCTTGTCATTGCAGTTGGTATTACTTTTTACTATAGTTAGGGTATGTATACTCATAAAATATTACCTAACCCATCATTCAAGCAGGACTGGCTAAAGCCAGCCCCATAATTTAAACGTTAGGCAATTATGAGAAAAAAACAAATAAAATTAGCAGCTTTATTATTGTTAGCGTCAATATTTGCAAATGCTGATGAAGTTAAATTGGAGAAAGGCGTCGGCTTTAATTCAATCAATGAGGCATTAACTTTTCTCAAAGCAAAAACAACAGTTACATTTAATATTACCAAACCCGATGGTTGGTTAATTGGAAACGATACATCACCACTTGCGGTTTGGTCATTCACCCCTGAAGGCCATTATGCTCATCCAGCGGTTGTGAAACGCGAGTTGAAACAAAATGAAGATGGTGGTGTGTATATGAAAACGACTGCTCTATGTCAAGCTGAGAAAGAATCTTGTGATAGGTTGATTGAAGAGTTTGAACAACTTAACAAGAAAATGCGTAAAAATGTTCAAGAAAAACTCAGTAAATAAGCATTCATTGTCTAACCCATCATTCAAGCGGGACTGGCTAAAGCCAATACCTTAATTCAAAAGTAAGGAATCAAATGCACACCTCAATACAATTCATACACCGCTTTTTAATTTGCGCTGCGCTGGCAATGCTGATCACTGGTTGTGAAGATGGTAAGTCGGGTTCACAAGTCGTCACAGCAGACTCTGCTAATGCTATATCGACCCCGCTAGCCGACAAGTGGCTTGGCAAGTGGAACGGTCCGGAAGGAACATTTCTGCAGCTGGTCGGCGGAAACGGAAAGTATGAAGTCACTATCCAAGACTTGGACGGACCCCGCACCTTTCAAGGTCAGGCAGCGGGCAATGCTGTCGAGTTTGAACGCAATGGCATCAAAGAGACACTTCGCGCAACGAATGGCGATGAAACGGGAATGAAGTGGCTGAGTGGGAAGTCCAACTGCTTAACAATTCGTGCCGGTGAAGGCTATTGCCGAGATTGAGCGCGTGCATCCGTAAATAAGGATTAACCCCTCTCCTCAGTTCAAACATTCCGCTCATTCATTCAAACTTTGGGCAATGAAGGATTGGCTTATAAGATTGAAGGAATACACTTTTTGGCAATGCTTGGTGATTGCCTTTTTTTCATTTCTTTTCTGAATTTGATTGCTCACCCTACCCAATTTGAGGTGTTTTAAGCCTAGCCGGTTTGGGGTAAAGTCTTTAAAAGATTGTTTCTGATTCGGAATTGTAATTTCCGGTTTCTGCAAATCGCTTTACACAAACCTAACTCCCAATCAATTACTTAATCAATGAGAGATACGCGCTGCTTGATAGCGTATTTAGATAAACCAGGTTTTGGGGGGCTTACAGTGAAAGCATTTAAGACATCCAGAAAAATTCTTGCTAGTCCTCAAGCCGTTTTTGATGCATTTAGCAACGAAGAGCTGCTGGCAGAATGGTGGGGGCCAGCGGGGTTTACGAATACATTTGATGTTTTTGAATTTAAAAATGGTGGCAAGTGGTCATTTGTGATGCATGGCCCGGATGGCAAGGATTATGAAAACGAAAGCAAATTTATTGAAATAGTTCCAGAACAAAAAGTGGTTATTTACCATAGCTCAGAACCCAAATTCACCCTTACCATCACCATTAAAGACATTGGAAACGGCTCAATCCTGAATTGGGTTCAGGCATTTGAAAACGAAGCACTTGCCTACAACATGGCCCATATCGTTGAGCCTAGCAATGAACAGAATCTTAACCGCCTTGCTGCAGTGGTGTGTATCAACTGACAAACTTCGCTATCCGTTATAGTTAAGTTTTTCCTACCGCTGCATTCCAGCCCATAATGCCCGCTTTCATCACGCGCGCATCTTTGTAGCCTGCGCCAATAGCGCGCTGTGCCGCTAGATGCGACGCTTGGCAATAAGTGTTATAGCAATAAAAAACCAGGGTCGTATTTTTATCTTTTGGTAATTCGGTGAGTGCGTATTGATTGTAAGAAGTCAGCAATATTGCGCCTGGCACTACACCGGCATCTGTTCGCGCATTGTCATTGTTGGCATCTAAAATCGCCACATTTTTTGCTTTGCTATCGACAAATTGTTGGACTTCTTTAACAGAAATCTCTTTTGGCGCTTCGCTTGCATAGGCAAATCCAACAAAGCTTAAAGCAAGGAGTATAAATACGCTTAATAACTGTTTCATGGTGGCTCCACAATAAAGTAATGCATACAGTCCGACTTGGTTTGAGCGGATAAGTTACATTAGTCTGCTATTTTTATTAAGGCTTACAAGTAAAATAGGTTTTAATAAATCACCATTTAGTTTTAAACTATTTAAATGAAAACAACCAATATATTATCTGCCAGCCTTGCCATTCATGCTGCGATTGTTGCCAACGAATCGGAAATTGAATCGCTGGATCGCGCGATTGGCGATGGTGATCACTATATCAATATGAAGCGCGGCACAGAGGTGGTTGCTGGCCTGTATAACGAGTTGCTGCCGTTACCCGCTGATGAAGTGCTTAACAAAATCGGCATGAAGCTGCTCAGTACGATTGGTGGCGCATCCGGACCATTGTTTGCCAGTTTTTTTATGAGCATGGCAAAAGTTATCAAGGAAAATGGCGGCAATAATCCGCTTGAAATAGCCGCTGCGTTTGCCGCAGGCGTGCAAGCGATTATGCAGCGCGGCAAAGCCAGCTTAGGTGAAAAAACCATGCTGGATGTACTGATCCCGGTTTCTACCGCCTTTACATTAAGCGCTGTAGAAGGCAAAAACCTGGCTGAGATTTGCCATGCCATCAAACTGGCGGCCGACATCGGTTTGGAATCAACGCGAGGCTTGATTGCCACTAAAGGCCGTGCCGCAGGCTTGGGCGATCGTGCCATAGGGCAT
>JAZKHP010000047.1:0-11723 GCA_040385335.1 Pseudomonadota bacterium | reverse complement strand
CCGATGAACCATTGATTGAAACCAGGAGAGAATCATAGTTTCTTTTGAAAGTTAGACTGGATGCTGTAATACCACTACCAAATTCTAAACGATCATTTCCATAGGCTTTATCGATTGTGTCTGAACCATCACCCAACGCATATTTATAAATATCATTACTAAGACCGCCAGAAAGCATGTCGTTACCCAACCCACCGGTAATAGTATCGTCTCCTGAATACCCAAAAATAATGTCATTGCCATCACCACCTTGTATCTGGTCATTGTTACCGGTTCCGTTGATAGTGTCACTTGATGCAGAACCCAGTAACGCGCGACCGATTAAATCATTAACATTCCACACAGTGCCATTCATAAACTCGACAGTGCCGGTTACGATTTCCGGATTTTTAATCGTTGCACCGACAAACGAATTAAATAAACTGTCGATAGCGACAGATGTAGGATGAGCTTTATCACCAAAAGTTAACAGCAGTTGCCAGTCACTCGTCCGGGGATAAGTGTTGACCCAGAGAACGCCATTATCCAAATGAGAGAAATTATCTGGATGTACAATTCTCACGGCGACATCAGTGGGTTTAATGCCTTCTGAAAATAAAACGCGATCATTATCGCCGCGAAAATCTTTAATATAATTGCGGCTCGGTGCTTCGCCAATCAAATACGTATCATTGCCTGCACCGCCATTCATATCATTAATCACGGGGTTACCAAAACGATCTTCTATGCCGGAACCTGCTACCAGCGTGTCATTACCCAAACCGCCAAAGAGATTGTTTTTTCCACCCAGCCCATTGATATAATAATTTCCGGTACTGGCACTGACAGCGAAGGTATCCCAACCGGATCGTCCGATTAAGGTATTAGGTCTTGCGGCAGTTTCAGCAATTTTTTGCTCTATCATCTGCGCATTCCAAACATCACCATTAGCAAACGTAACACGAGCCATTTGCGTGGCGGGATCAGGCAGCCCGTTTTTATAAGCACCAATGGTTTCTACCATCTCCCCGTTATTCAGTAAAAAATACATATCCGCTTCGCTGCGATACACCATCACATCATTGGGGTTTATGCCTGCGGAAAAGCTCAGCGTATTGCTGCCCCGGCTGTCTTGAATAATATTAATGCCGTCGCCACGTTTAAACGTATAGGTATCATTACCACCCAAACTCTCGCCTAAATAATCAAAACCGCCGCCGCCATTATAGGTATCGTTACCTATACCTCCCGTTAAAATGTCATTGCCATTCGTGCCATTAATCGTTAAGTCAAACGCTCTCAGCGTTTCTACTTTTATACGCGCCAAATTCCAGCTGGAATTATCCGCAAACACAATGGACTCAATGGCATTTTCCGTAAAGTTTCCATTCGCATCAAATGCGGCGGTGACTTTAATGCTGCCACTATTCGGTAATTGTAGAATTAAATTGTTGGTTGTATCACGCCTTGCAATGAGTTGCTCCTGAGTAATTCCCACACCAAGTTCGATTCGATCAATGCCACCCGTATCGGTAATGACATCATTACCGCCACCCAATGCGTATTGATAAACATCATTACCCAAATAACCGTTTAAGGGTTCATCAGCGGCAGTACCAATCAATACTTTCCCTCGATTGTTTAATGCTTCTGTTTTTATTTTCGCCGTATTCCAGCTTGAGCCATCGGCAAATTTTAAAGTTTCAATCATATTAGCGGTAATATTTCCGCTACTATCAAATGCATTTTTGATCGTAATGTTACCGCCGTTTGTTAAGGCGATAATTAAATTATTGGCTGAATCCGAAGAGACAAGGGTGCCACTTTGCAACGAGCTGGACAATTGCAACACGTCATTGTTGCCAGCGGTATCGTTGATAACGGCGCTCAGCGTGCCATAATTGTAGAGATAGAAATCATCCCCACCATCATCGTTCAATGTATTATTACCCGCTCCCGTTGAAAACCAGTCATTACCTATACCGCCATTTAAAATATCTTCACCATTGCCAGCCCACAAATGATCATTACCTGCACCACCATTTAGCTGATTATTACCCTCGTCACCGAATAATTGATCACCACCAGCACCACCATAAATAATATCATTACCCGCTTGACCGCGAATGTAATCATCAGAATCAAAACCATAAATCTCATCATTACCGGGGGTTCCGGTTAATAAGATCTCTTTAATATTGTATACACCCAGAGTCACATCATCCGTAAATGTTATAGATTCAATTTGATTCACTACACCAACAGTATTTTGATATCCCTCACGCACAACAAGATTAAAATATTGCGAAGGGCCCGTGCTGGCATTGGAAATGACAGCGTAAGGATCTAGAGAAGCATTGCCATAATCTGAACCTGCGATTGAACCTGTATCCGCATTGGTTAAATTCAATAATGTATTCATACTGGCAAAACCAGCAGCTTGAAAATGCGTTTCAAAACTGCCTAAATTATTCCATAATCCACCCATTCCTCCATGCGCAAGGCTTATTGCCGCGAGCGATTGGCTCAAAGATTTACCGGTTTTTAATTCCGCAAATAACTCTTTTATACCTGCTCCGCCATTGGCTCTGATTTCACTGTCCAATAATTTAACGGCAATGTAACTAACGGAATAGCCGGCATTGTGTGAAGGTGAACCCACCGTGGTTTTAAACAGCAGATTAAAATTGGATTGATTACCAATAATACTCATATCACTTTTTACGCGTTCATCCGCACCGTGAATAAATTCTGCCGCACCTTCAGTAAACCAACCCGGTAACATTTCCATATTCATATTGCGCGCCATAACGGCATGCACCATTTCATGGGCAATAATGCGATCGTAATACAAAGGGCCACTGCCATTGGGTGACGAAGAAAAATCATCCAGATTAATAATTAATTCCAGTTTTGATGATGAGTTTGCGCCCACTGGCGTGGTTATTTCAACATGAGCAGCCTCCGCACTGGCTACACCGTGTTGAAATTTCAAAGTGATATCGCCACTACCTTCCAAACCATAATGATTTTTAATGAGGGTTTCAGCTTGCGACATCCAATTATTTTGCAAATTATGAATAACGGAAGTGATGACAGGGTCTATCGCAGTTTGGGATTTATTCACAAACATATCCTTAACAATGATGGTGCCGCCGTCAGTCAATGTGAGGATTAAATCCGCGCCGTTAGAGCGCATAGTGGCTTGTTCAGAAGTCACACCTGCAGTGAATTCAATACGATCATTACCCGCCGTATCGGTAATCACATCATTACCATCGCCAAGTGAATATCGATAAATATCATCGCCGGTAGAACCTGCTAATACGTTATCACCAAGTCCACCAATAATGATATTGCCAGCGTAATTAAACGTCTCTTGTTGTATGCGTGTATCACTCCAGCTGCTGCCATCAGAAAACTGTATCGCCTCTAATGAATGGGTGGTGGGGTTTCCGTAATCATCATAGGCATTTGTGAAAGTAATTTTTTCGCCGTTGCTCAATTGCAGAATTAAACTGTTGAAGCCATCGCGATAGGCCATCACCTGACTTTGCAAAACACCCGAGGTGAATTCAATGCGATCAAAACCAGAAGCATCGGTAATCACATCATTGCCGTCGCCAAGTGCGTATTGATAAACATCACTACCCGCACCACCGTCTAATTGGTCGCTCCCTTTACCACCCTTAATAATATCCGATATTTCAAAACCACCTATCACATCATTTGCATTCGTGCCGGTGAGAATTTGTTGTTTTATTTTTGCAATATCCCAAGTAGTATTATCATAAAACTTAATACTTTGAATACTGTTGGCATTGATGACTGCCCCTGTAGTTACATCAAACATATTTTTAACAGTGATGCTTTGTTCAGCCGATATTTGAATAAATAAATCGGCACCCACATGGCGAACGCCGAGCGGAGTAGTAAGTTGCGCAGCAGTGATAGCAGCATCCAATTTAATCGTATTGATACCGCCTTTTTCGGTGATGATGTCATTGCCATCACCCGCGCGAATTAAATAAATGTCGTTGCCAATATTTCCGTTAAGTGTGTCGTCACCACGCCCGCCAATAAAGTGTGTACCGCCAATATGTGCCGTGAGCGCATCGTTCACCAAACCACCGGCTAAAAAGGTATTTGTTGTCGATGCCATTGTGTTAACAGCCTGCTGTAATTTAGTGAGCATCAAGCTGGCGGTATTGATTTGCAGTGGTGCGAGCAAATCAGTTCCGTTTAAAAAAGTATCATCGATAATCGGTGTAAAACTAATATTACTTGAGGCAACTTGTTCAGCCGACTTGCCCGCAATAATTTGTGTGGGTGTATTGCTCACACCGTCTTGAAGCACAATTTGTTGATTGCCACCAGTGTTGATGTAAATATGATTGTCCGACACCTCGAACGCAATATTATTGATATTCTGCTCACCTATCAGTGCAAGCGTATTGTTGCCCTGACCGTCAATAATGAATGCAGAATCGGGTTGTTGTGTGGGTGTATTTAAGACCACATTGTCAGCAAGAGTATTGCCTGAAGACGCATCGTTAGCATTGGCCAGTGTTGCACTCGGCGGTATTGCTGTGGTAGTCACCTGATGCGTATGCCAAATATAAATATCATCGCCTGCGCCACCGTCGGCAGCGTCTAATTTGCCCACCACGAGAATGTCGTTATTGGCTTCGCCAAGTAAATTATCTTTTACGTTATCATCACCGCCATATAAATAATCCTTACCCGCACCGCCCATAAGCGTGTCTTCGTTGGCACCACCGTCCAGATAATCATCACCATAATCACCCCACAGCGTATCTTTGCCATCGCCACCGTAAAGCACATCGTTATCACGCACGCCAGTATCCGTTGCATTTTCACCATCGCCATTGATGAGATCATCACCGGCACCACCAATGAGCGTGTCGTTACCTGCACCGCCGCGCAAGATATCAACCTCGGTACCACCATCTATAATGTCGTCACCCGTTCTGCCCCAGATTTCATCCTTCTCCGCCCCCCCGGATAAGTAATCACTCGACATACTGCCAAATATATTATCGTCACCGGCATCGCCAAATAAATTCATACCTTTCGCAGCAGCAACCGTCGCCAGCTCTGCCGGTGTGTAGCCATAAAAGGTATCGGGAATTTCATGATACGTGAGACGTGGAAAAAGACTGTCCTCGTAAACCCATTCGCCATTGGCACCCGTTTTTATTTCCGGCGCTGCACTTGCATAGGTCATCTGCACAATAGTTTTATCACTACCCAGCTTTTCGGGCCGTTGTATAAACCAATAAAAGGCACCGGGCACTATCGAAGGGAAACGCTGCCAAATGTCCGTGGTCGGGGAATCCAGCCCGGATAATGTGGTAGTTGAATTGCCGTTGGCTAGCGTTGTAGTAATGATTTGAGGATGCATATGATTACTAAAATCGGCCCACATTTGCTGCTGGCTAATGGTGAGATTTACACCCGGTGCTATTTCATATTGCTCGCCGCCCGCAGGAATGAGTAACATGGTATTGGACATACCGCTGAGAATATCCTTGTTATTACCTCCATGTACGACTGACCCCCTGCCGGTTGCCACAATATAATCTTCACCGTCATTGCCGTTCAAATAATCAATGGCTTCAATAGCCGGATTGAACATTAAGTTGCCACCCAGAATGATGTCATTGTCATTGCCGCCACTTAAATGATCGCTACCATCCCAGGTACCCATTAAAAGGTCACGACCAGCTCCACCTTCGGCTTTGATGTGCGTGGTGCGTTCAGCGTCCATGGCAAAGAGATAGTTGGCATTACCATTACCGATGAGAGGTATAAGCCCTACACTGCTGGCAACCGGTATATCTGCCACGGCTAAATTAATATTTAACTGCCCATCCACCCAATTTTTAATGGTGATGCTGTTATTGGAATTTGCAATGGAAGAAATAATTAAGGACGTGGTATTGCCTTCATTTATTTTTATGGCTTGATAAGTGTTTGTGGCATCGCGATAAATAATGCCTTCTTGGGCAGTTTGTTTGAGTGCTGCTAGCTGAATTGCGCTGGCTTCATCCGCACCGAAATAAATTTTCCCATCCGTATCTTTAATCATATCGCGGCCAAAATTGCCGCTGAAAATATATTTGTCGGTGCCGGTGCCGCCCTCCAGGATGTCGTTGCCATCACCACCATTTAAAACATCAATTTCAGTACCATCGCCACCGTATAAATGATCGGCATCGGCGCCACCATCGAGAGTATCTTTTCCTACTCCACCATAAAGGAAATCATAACCGTCTTGGCCATAAAGCTTATCGTCACCACCCGCACCCATTAATATATCATTGCCGGAATTGACTTTTTCCGTTGCGAAACCACCATAAAGTGTATCGTCTTTATCTGCGCCGATAATTACATCATTACCGTACAAACCTTGCATGGTGTAGGCTTTGCCATCCAGCGCCATTAAAAAATCATTAATGCCAGTAACGCCTTTGGGTAGCGCCGTTGTACCATCAGGATTTTTGTTATAGATAGAAACATAAATAGGTTGAATACTTTTTACATCACCACTCAATGCTGACGATGTTTCATACCCAAGTACAACATCACCATTAATATTTAAATCGGTTGCCGGAAATAATAATTTAATGTCGGCAGGCGTAAAACGTGTGTAAATATATTTTACGATAGGTTTAAAAATTTGGCCGAGCGTGTCGGCAGTATTTTGATTGGTAATTGCACTTTTAATATTTAATGCATTAGTAGCAAGATAGGCATTCGCAATATCAAAGGTAGCTTTAACTTCATAGCCTGTCGCTACGATTGCATCCTTGTGGCCAATAAACATATCTACCACTTTTTTTGCCTCAGCATCGCTCACACTTGCAGGGTTATCATATAAACCAAATACTTGTGCTTCCGTAAAATGCCGACCCGCAGGAGTGTCTATATAACGCATTTCATACCAGGCTTCGGCGCGGTTACCATCTTTTAGCGCCTGGTTTAATTTGGGAGAACCAATGCTGATAAAGGGATTACCTTGTGGATCTTTCTTAGGGATTGGATCATGAATAAAAGCATTCCACGCAAGCGACACTAATGCTGCACGCTGTCCTTCTTCTTTAATGACTACGCCACCTAACCAGGTATCCAAAATCGTTTCAAAGTCTAGAATGGCAACATTAAATATGGTTTCGATTTGTTCGTCGGTAAGCGAAAACGTTTTGATGGTGCCATTGCGCCTTGCCATAACCGCATCAAGATCATTCTTAATATTTACTTTGTCGTTGGCGAGGTATTTAGGATCAATAATAATGTTATCTAACTCAGTTCTCCAAGCTTTATCAATGACAGCATCTAAATCCAATTCGTCATACACCGCATCCCTGAGCTTTCTATTGCCTTTAATATTAAACCCAACGCCTATAGTTACTTGCGGATTAGAAATTACCGAGCCATCTGCATTTGTCCTTTTTGCATCGTCCATATAAGGAGCTTGTTTACTGCCCTCAAACAACTCAATCATTTTAAAACGCAGTTTTTTATAAGTCTCACTAGTTTGAATTGTATCCGTCATTTCCATTCTCCACATTAAAAATTAATTTGCTAAAATCCCACAGATTTTTTTATTACCCACAGCATAAATATCTATATTTGAACCCGCGGTAATTACTCCCCAATAGCTGCTATAAAGAGAATCTTTAAAATAAAAAAGCTCATCATTAGCAGCCATGCTAAATGCATAATATGGGCCTGGATAACGTTGCTTTGCATTTTCGACGGTTGTTTTTTTGTCGTCAAAATAATTAACGCTAAACTTCTTGCAATCTGTAGCCTCATCAGCGCTAGGATCGATTTGTACTATTTTATAGCCAATATCTTCACTACCGTCTTTATCTAAATCATCTTTAAAGAAATACATTTTAGTTTCGCTATTGCGAATTAATTTTACGATTTCGTTGAATGCACGAATGTAAGAATTCGGATTGCTCAAAGGAGCACTCTTAATTTTCATCCGCTCCTCAAGGATTTTTTCCATTTCATTTTTATCCGTTATCTCCGCCCAATTCACAGCTTTAAATTGTGGGAATTGCGGCAATATTTTTCGTTCGCAAGCCAATTCACTGAATCCTGTATATTTTGCGGCATTCAGCATATCGATGTAGGGTTGGCAAATGGGGTATGAATTACCAAAGACCAATTTAAAGGTGAGAGGTTTTTGATTCGGACTAGCTGATTTTTCATCGATAGTCTTTACATCACCTGACGGTGCACTGCTTGAAATAATAGGTACGGCAGCAGTTTGTATAGGTGCAGTTGTTAATTCATTAATGCGTACTTGATATGCCTGCGTTAAACACTCTGCATCCGTGCAGACATTACGCTTTTTCTTTAACCAATCCCGTTGTTGAGATTTGAATGTATCTTTATCGGTTGCGGTGTCACTAGCGGTTTTGTAAAGCGTTGCTAGCTGTTCATCCAGTGCGGAGACCTTTGCATTCGAACAAATCAGTTTTTCGGTGGTGGTACCGGCCTTAGCGCAATCGAAGCTAGCGGCGCAACTCAGCTGTGCGGAAACAGCTAATAACAATGTAAACAGGTGAATTTTTTTCATAGGAGTGCTCTTTGGGTTGAGGTTATGAGAAAAAAATGGGCATGACAATTGGGCACCTTGCGGCATGCGCAGGGTACATTGAGTAGAATCTGTGTGTTGGGAGTCATGGGTTTTTTAATATTACATTCCATATTTACATCCGTTTGCTAGGCTGCTTAAGCGCTCTATAATCCGTACCTGTAGTTAGGTGAATGGTATTAATGGACCTACGGCGCCAAGCTTAACCGAAATGAGTATTAAATTGATAGCCATCGAGCTTGTATTTTAGACTATTTATCTGGTAGTAATTTTGTGAGCGATTGCTGTAATAGTACTGCGCTGTTTTTTTCTTGATGATTTATAAAAAGCTGTAGTTGTAGTCTATCAATGCAAACAACATTCACTGCCCACCTGCATCTTTCCGATTTTCTGTGAATGGTTATACACTGCATCATATCTGGAAAGGCATGCTATGAGAGCTTGTTGCGTTTCAATTTTTTGCGTATAAAAGTGAATAGTTTTTTCGTCGGCCGCACACTTACTCACGATAATCACGCTACGCTTAAGCCATTGAATATTTAATTGCAATTGACGAATAGCGTCCTTAATTTCAATGCTCTTACTGCCTATAATAAGCTTCATACTTATATTCCTTACACTGATCTCCGTTGAACTGACAGATTTAAAATAAATAATGCTCTACCGAAAAAATAGATCCTATCGCGTGACTTAAGCTGCTTTCGAGAAAGAAAAAACAGTGCCATAGCCATCGCCCAGTGCGTACTGGTAAACATCATCGCCGGCAGTGCCTGTTAATGCGTTATCACCAGCGCCGCCGATAATAATATTACCGGTGTAAGCAATCGTTTCCTGTTGCAAGCGTGCAGTATTCCAGGCACTGCCATCCGCGAATTGAATAGTTTCTATCGCATTGCTGGAAAAACTGCCGTCAATATTAAACGCATTAGCGACGGTGATTTTTGCACCGTCGCTTAATTGCAAGACGAGATTATTGTAGCCATCGCGATAAGCCTTTACCTGGTTTTGTAAAACACCGGCGGTAAATTCAATGCGATCATTGCCCGCAGTATCGACAATAATGTCGTTACCATCGCCCAATGTAAATTGATAAACATCATTACCCGCACCACCCACCAAGCGGTCATTTCCTTTACCGCCCTTGAGTATATCTGCGGTTTCAAAACCACCGATAATGTCATCGCCACTCGTACTCGTTAGCGCTTGTTGTTTTAGCGCGGTTAAATTCAAACTGGTGGTGTCATAAAATTGCAGGCTTTGAATGCTGTTGGCATTGATAACGGCGCCGGTGCTTGCATCAAACATATTTTTTACAGTGATGCTTTGTTCGCTGGAAACTGATGAGCTCTTTTAGCGTTAACATCGTTAATATTGGCTAATAATAAATTTCAATCTGAAGTCTGCCAAAAATACACCTTCAAATCCATTCCGGAAATACCATTTACTAGACCTAAGGTATTTAAACCATCGGTCGATTGGGTTTCAATAAGTAGCTGCGCGGCTGATTCGTGTGCTGATTTGCTCATAATAAGATTTCCATGGTAAATTATAAATTAACTTGAATAGGTTCTTTGAATAGATATTCACTAAACTCATTTTCAGCGAAATCAGTCAGTACAGCTTTTACGCAAGGAACTACATCTTTCGAATTGCATTTGATTACGTCAAAGTACATATAGTCTGATGCTAATAACTTAATATCAACGTCGACCGCGCCTTTATCACAATCATTTTGACGGAAAATAATAGTCACCGGAATTATTTGCGCGGAACTTCCTCTCGAATGTCGACTGAGTAATTCTTTACTATCTCTTGCTACTTTAGAGTAAAAACTGGAGGTGCCGCCCGGTATTGGATCCGTTTTAATTCCATAATCTACATTTCCAGTCATTTTCATTTTTTTATCAATAATGTTTTTAATTAAATTCTTTGTGCTTGATAAATCGACTTCTGTCGTATTGAGCTGATTAATGATAATTCTATCAACCGACTGACAATACTTATTGCAAATTAGTTTTTCTTCCTTTTTTACGTCAGCGGAGGAAAAACAATTTAATGAAAAAAAAGACATTGCATTTAAAAACAAAACAGTCGGAAATGTAATGAATGATTTCATAGCTAGCTCACATTAAGATGATCATAAATTTATGCACTACACGATGTACTAAAGCGAATAAAAATAAATTCCAGAAAATATGACCTCAGGGAAAATGACCCAAAATCTATTTTTTACAGTACATGCCTCTCGACACATAGGTTGCGCATTACCGATATGCGAGTACCACTCTGGAGTCGGACGTATACATATAAAAAATAACTTTTAAATAAATATAAAGAATGCAAAACGCAGGCAAATATTTCCTGCCAGAATAGAAAAAAACAGCAAATAAAGTGTTGAAGGATAAATGTATATAGGACTATAAAATGGAGACTAAAACGACTATCAGCTCTGTGCGGCATACAGCATTCCATATTTACATCCATTTTTTACGCGATTTGCAGCGCTCTGTTATCCAAACCTGTGTTAAGGCGGGTGGTAATAATATGTTCGGCGCCTAGCTTAACTGAAATGGATTCGCTATAGATAGTCGCCGAACCGTATTTTTAGATAATTTTTTACCAGGACACTGCAATGCTTTTTATTGGCCCATTAAGAGTTGCCATGCGCTAAATTGGGATGCCCCTTAAAGTTAAAATATGGCAATGGGTGAGACGCTGGTCCGATTAATTTTCACTCGATTTATTTCGATACCTTCCTGACTCATTTCACTAACATTAACGACACGCTTAAAAAACTAAAGATAACCGCGATTGCTTTGCGACAATCGCGGCCAAGTACAATAAAAAATAAACATAAAAAATAATTAAAATTATTTAACAAATTTATAGCCCTTATGAAGCATCGCGTAATGCGGGAAATGCTTCGTATTACGTGATGCTTCATTCGAGCTACAAACAAAACTCAATTAACCATTGCTCACCAACATCGGCTGATTATTATCGTAATAACCTACCAATGATTTTGTTTGCGCCGCCGTGGGTGGTGCAAACGCTGCCATGGCTTGAATCAAGGCATCTGCCTGCGCAGTCGTGGAAGACGGTGCCGACA
>JAZKHP010000046.1:0-33102 GCA_040385335.1 Pseudomonadota bacterium | reverse complement strand
AAGCGAACCTCAGATGAGGCTCGCTTTGTGAGATTTAACTGTGGGACAGCAGTGGGGGCTCGCCTGCCCTTATATATTGCCTGCAGAAGACTTTCCAAGCAACTGGGTGACAGTTAGAAAAATACCTGCTGGAAAATTTCAACTCAGGGAAACAGCTATTGCTGATGGCAATGCTACTGAATTGAAAAGTAGACTTTTAGCTAAAGACAGGGTTTTTGATACGGACATAATTGATGAATGGGAAAAATTTAAAGATAGATCAGAAGCAATTGCAGAGTATCCTGAAGACCATCGTGAGGTATCCATGATGTGTACCTATGGTAAAACTCAACACGAAGCTTTTGATCTCAATCTAAATGTTGAGCTGCTCATTCCATTACCACCAAAGAAATATGTAACCTGTTTACTAGTTCGACGCGATGTCGATCCGACACACGAAATATCCTGTAAAGTAAAATAATGGAATTGACTTAAAAAATCCGAACAAATTATTGTTCGGATTTTTTTATTACAAGATAAAGATTGTTTTCAAAAAATTTAGTTACAAATACTTAGCTACGCACATTTCTACAACTCAAACCTCATCCCCGCACTAGCAATAAAACTATCATACTGATCATTTCCTACCAGCGTTTGCACATTAACAAACGCCTGAGTGCCATTTTTAAATACAAAAACGCTACCCGCACTGAGCTCAAAAAAATCGGCATCCAGCGCGTCTGTCTGATAAGCGAATTTTGTTGCCTCTGTGTCATCGGTAAAACTCACCTTGATATTGCGCGCGTCGCTTTCGAGTTCATGGCGCCAGCTTGCAGAGAATTGTGGAATAAAAGCGCCGTAGCTGGTACCAACAGCAAAACTGCTCAGAAAGCCGAGCGTAGTTTGTAAGGATTTCTTTGCATCGTTATGAAAGCTTAATTCGAGCCCGGAGTTTCCTCGTTCGCTGTAAGTGTCATAGGCGCTGTTGCTCCAGTCCACGCCAATTTGCGGCGAAAAACTTAAACGGCCAACATTGAATTCATAGGCAGTACGCGCACTTAAACCGAGTTGGTTGTAAGTGTAATCCGCAAGCGGCTTGCCATTGACTGCAAAAATAGAGGCGTTATTAAAAAGATCATTGAAGCTCGCTATACGTTGGCGCTTTGCTGCAACATCGTCATAAGCAGCCGCTAATTGAACTGAAAGTTTTTCGGTGGGTTTAAATGAACCCAATAAGCGAAGGCCTTTCGTATCAAAGCTAAAATCGCCACCATTTTGAAAATCGCCGTTATGCTTACTCATATTTAAGGCGATACTAAAAGCGGTATTCGCACTGACAAGGTAGCTAGTGCCTAATACAAGTCGATCCAGGCTGGAATCAAAGCCTCCTTCAGACAGGCTAGCATTGCGGTCCAGTGATTCATTCTCGGCAGTCAGGAAAAAATTCCACTGGCCTGAGTTTGCGCTAAGCTCATGTTTAGGTTTCGCGGACTTTTGTGCGGCAGTCAGCAAACCAGAATCCGCGTTGGGATTAGCTGTTGGAGTCGCCGAGCCGCCGCCCGTGGTCGATGGTGTAGAGCCCACAGGTACTGCCCGTGCGCAGATTGTCTCCAGGCTACCTGTTAGAACAGCCCCTGCTGTTAATAGTCGAGCGCAAGGACCGCCGCCGGGTGTATTTTCAAGTTGTAAATTAACGGCTTTATCAAGCGATATCGCCTGAACGTCAGCCAGGCAAAACATCAGTGCTGGCAGTGCGAATTGCGCTATACATGCTGGGCGAATTGCTAATTTTTTTTGCATTGTTCCTTTTCCTTTTGCTTGGATAGTGAATTGTGTAAGTAGTAGCTTGTGTTTAAGTAGTAAATTGGGGCCCGTGTACTTATGATGCCGTCATGTCCGCCAGCGATGCCAAACGGCTGGCAATTATAAGGGTTATTTAAAAAATAATCGTCTTCAAGCTCCGCTATCGACACTTAATAAATATGCAAAATGACGATAATAAGACCCGCCATCTTTCTGATAAAACCCAGGTTAAAAAAGCCGGGGCTGGTAAAACGCGGCAACTTGATGAACGCGCACAAGATATTACCAAAACGCCCAGCGCGCAAAGCAACATCCCCTATTTATCTCGCAACCTGAATCTTCAGTCTAATGATCTTATTGAGACAACCGCTGACCTAATTCCTGGCGCAGTCATCAAGCAACGATTTAAGTTAGAAAAGTGCATTGGCCAGGGCGGTATGGGCACCATTTTTCTGGCTCTGGATCTGCGCAAGGAGGAATTGAGTGATAGCGATCCTTATGTGGCGATCAAATTTCTGAATGAGGAATTACATAATAGCCTCGGAGCCATTGTTGCATTACAGCGGGAGGCACGAAAATCGCAAACCTTGTCGCACCCCAACATAGTCACGGTTTACGATTTTGATCGCGAGAACGATATTTTTTATTTGAGCATGGAATATTTACGCGGAGAATCCTTCGATCAATATATTTCGCGTAAGGCTAATCGCAACGAAAAGCACACGACTCTGATGCGTCATATCGAGTTTATGGCGAGAGGCTTGGCTTACGCCCACCAGGAAGGATTTGTACACGCCGATTTTAAACCGGCAAACGTGTTTCTAACGGAACAAGAACAGGTCAAAATTTTAGACTTTGGTATTGCTCAAGCGGTGCGCCACAATCTTGCTGTGGAGCATCCCGATGATTCACTTTTTGATCCGGTATTAATGGGGGCCATGACCCCGAACTATGCCAGCCTGGAAATGCTCAATTATGAGCGGCCCGTCCCTGCCGACGATGTTTATGCGCTCGCCGTAGTGGCTTATGAATTGCTCGGTGGAGTTGCGCCGTTTCGCCAGGATGGTAAGCGCATCAATGCCAAACAAGCTTTTACTCAAGGCATGCAAGCGCTGCCAATCTCCGGCGTGCCGAAAAGAGCTATGACCGCTATACTCAAAGGCTTGGCCTTTAAACGTGAAGATAGATTTGCCGATGCCGGAAAATTTATTGATGCAATAAAACCCAGAGTTAAAATTCGACAATCAATAGTAGCGCTGATTGCCGTGCTGATTGTTGCAGTGTTGGTTTCCTGGGGCATTACGGTGAATAAAACTGAAGCAGTTATTGGTTTTGACGATCTGCCCCCGACCATGAATTCCATGGTTGAAACCATTAAAACAGCAGACACCATTTATGCGCAAGGTGATATAGATCAAGCGCACAAATTGTATGTGCAAGCATGGGAAGCTGCGGTGGATAATCTGCGCGCAGATTCGCGCGATCTATTTAAATTGAAAGTTATTCTCGATAGGCGCATTGATAAAGTTATTGAAAATTTTATTGCTCGGGCCGAAGCAAAAGATTTGACTCTCTTCTCTGCCATGCAGTTACAAATAACCTTAGAGTTTTTGCAACAAAGTGAGTTGGGCACTCTCGATCCCACAATCGCAGCGGCCCTGGTTAAGCTGCAAAAAAATATTGATAGCAAAGAGAGTCAGTAACTGTTTTGTAACAAGCATAAGTAATCTAAAAAATTTCACTTTAAATAACTCGCAGCAGCAGCGAGATATAATTTTGTAACAAAAATCTATTCCATGGCGAGCCACGGAATTTAACCTCGCTTGCGAGCAAAGGAGCATTCAATGAAGGGTAGTTTTTTCAAAGCCACAATAACAACTGCTGCGTTAACAACAATATTCGGTGTTACTTTGGTGGGCTGCAACACACCACCAACAAAACCCACTGGCAGCGCAACGGCTGGCTATAAACCGCTTGCAGAGTTACAGATTGTCGATTGCGCATTACCAGGACAGGTTAATCGCTTGGGTAATATGACCTATGTCAGCGAGCGACGGGCAACACGCACTACCGCATCAGACTGCAATTTGCGCGGCGGCGAATATGTTGCCTATGATCGCGCAGACTATAGGTCAGCATTAAATGTATGGCTAAAAAATGCAGAGCAAGGCAATCCGGAAGCACAAACCTATGTCGGTGAAATTTTTGAAAAAGGTTTAGGTCAGGAAGCTGATTATGCAACGGCTGCACTTTGGTATAGCAAAGCCGCCGAGCAAGGTTACCAACGCGCGCAAATCAATTTGGGATTTTTGTACGAAAAAGGTTTGGGTGTCGCAAAAGATGTTGCTAAAGCTTTATCTTACTATCGTCTTTCTGCCGGGGGCGAAACCCTGGTGCTCGAGTCAGATGCCAAACAAGCGGTGGCAGAAGCGCGCAGCGAGTTGGAAAACAAAATGCAACAGTCACAGCAAGAATCGACCTATCTACAGACCCAGTTGCAAGAACTACAGAAAAAAACAGCTGCAACAAATCCTAATAATCAGTTAGCAGTGTTGCAAAATCTTTACGATAAATCTCAGCTTGAGGTGCAGACGCTCACGCAAAAAATCGCCAGCCTCCCCAAATCTACTTATCGCAGTATTGACTCGACTAAACTTTTACAACCCGTAACCTTAAAAATGGCAGCGCCACTGGAATTTAATGATGTGGAATTTGGGCGCTATTTTGCTTTAATTATTGGCAATCAGGATTATCTCTACATTCCTGATTTACAGTCTCCGCGGAAAGATGCGTTACGTATTCAGCAAGTTTTGGAACAGCGTTATGGTTTTAGTACAGTTGCGCTATTTGATGCTGGCGAAAAGGAAATTCTCAATGCATTTAATGATTTATATAATCAAATCGGCCCTAAAGATAATCTCGTGGTTTTTTATGCCGGGCACGGAAATTTATCGCAAGGCTCGGCACGCAAGCGTGGTTATTGGTTGCCGGCAAATGCAGAGCAGGATGTACTCACCAATTGGATTAATAACAACGTTATTAGCGATCACCTGGATCGTATTAAGGCAAGATCTATTTTGGTCATTGCCGATTCCTGTTTTGCCGGAAATCTCGCTTCTGAAAACAGCGCATTTTTATTGGGCGGGGTTAATGTCAACCTTTCCAAACAATCAATAACACAGGGCATTTCGCGACGCTCGCGTATTGTTATTTCTTCCGGTGGCGAGCGGCCTGTACTGGACGGGGCCAATGGAGAACATTCTATTTTTGCCAATGCTCTGATTAATCTATTAGAAAAAAATGAGGGTGTGCTGCGCGAGGATATGCTGTTCGCGCAAGTGGCAGTCAATGTTCGCCAGCAAGCGAAAGCGAATAAGCTGGAGCAGACCCCCGAAATGCGACCCATACGCGCAGCAGGTCACGAAGGCGGCGATTTTTATTTTATTCCCAGGAATGCCAAGGCACTTGGCAGCCGGGATGATATCTACAGCACAAACCATCTAGCCGTGAAATAAAAGGTTAATGAGTTATCCCACAACACGGCTTGGTTGCTTTTTGCATCCTGACAAAAAACGCCCCTTGAACTTTTCCTGTTAAGCCCCAATCAATGCTGCTCAGCCGTATTCACCATTAATACTTTGAGCACTCTCTTGACGACTAACGGGTAAGCCTTTTATGAATCAGATTTTTATTCTGCAAAATCAGGACAAGCTCTTTTTTGGCAAAAATAAGGAATGGCTGGATGGCTATGATGCTAGCAATCTTTTCAAAACGATTTATAAAGACGAAGCTATCAACCAAATGGTGGAAATTAGCGCTAAAGATTACCAGCAACGCGTCAAAATCATTTCCTGCGATGCCGATGAAAAAGGTCTGCCTTGTATTGATATTGAAATAATGCCATCGCCACTAGCTAAAGCACCCAAGACGGTAAAAGCTGCTGACGATCTGCCAACGACTGCAGTAGAGGAATAGATTTTGTCATTGACTCATCCCGTCCGTTGGCAAGAGCGCCTCAACGCTTTTTCGCAAGCCCCTGCTAATGCTTCCCTCAGGGGCATCTTACGTGGGCTTGAAAAAGAAAGCCTGCGCGTTACACCACAAGGCAAGCTGGCACAAACGCAACACCCTGATAACCTCGGTTCAGCACTCAAGCATCCTCATATCACCACCGATTACAGCGAAGCATTACTCGAATTTATCACCGAGCCTTTTGACAACATAGGCGCACTCTTGCAGCAGCTGAGTGATATACATAGATTCACTTATCAACAACTGGCCAAAAACGAAGAGCGACTTTGGCCAGCGAGCATGCCCTGCGCTTTACCTGTTGATACCGATATTCCTGTAGCGCGTTATGGCAGTACCAACAGCGGCATAATGAAAACCATCTACCGCGTTGGACTCGGTCATCGTTACGGTCGCAGCATGCAAACCATTGCGGGTATCCATTATAATTTTTCCATGCCCGATGATTTTTGGCGCGAGCTACAAGCTTTGGAAGGTGATAAACAAGCGCTAGATGATTTTAAAACAGAACGTTATTTTTCTTTAATCCGCAATTTCCGCCGGAATTTCTGGTTGCTGATTTATCTCTTTGGCGCGGCGCCCGCAGTCAGCGATAGTTTTGTTGCAGATCGTCCGCATCGCCTCAAGCCGCTCGGTGATGGATTGCAAACTCAATACCTGCCCTACGCAACCTCATTGCGGATGGGAGATTTAGGTTATCAAAGTGATGCACAACAGGCGCTTTTTGTTTGTTACAACAACTTAACGAGTTATCTTAAAACTCTTTGCGGCGCTATTACCCATGCGCATCCCGCTTACGAAGCTATTGGTGTTAAAGATAGCGAGGGAAATTATCGTCAACTCAGCGCAAATCTACTGCAAATTGAAAACGAATTTTACAGCAGCATCCGCCCCAAACGTACCACACAATCTGGTGAAACAGCGCTACAAGCGCTACGTTTACGCGGTGTGGAATATATTGAAGTTCGCTGTGTAGACTTAAACCCCTACGAGCCACTCGGCATTACTGCTGAGCAAATGCATTTTCTGGACGCTTTTTTGTTGCATTGCTTACTCAGCGACAGTCCGCAAACTTCTGATGCAGAATATGCAGAGGGGCAAGAAAATCAAAAACGCATAGTTTATTTTGGACGTGATCCACAATTAAAATTACTGCGTGCGGGACAAGAAGTTAACTTCCAGGAATGGGCCAACGAGCTTCTGGATGCCGCCACGGCATCCGCCGCGCTACTTGACCAAGCCAACCACGAAAACGCTTACGTCACCTCAGTACAACAACAATATGCAAAGCTAACAAACCCGGACCTAACACCTTCCGCGCAAGTGCTGGCCGACTTACAAACGCAAGAGAAAAGTTTTTTTGAGCACACTCAGGCACTCGCTGAACAACATCGGAAATATTTCGAACAACACCCATTGAACGCACAAAAGACGGAACAATTTCACCAACAAGCAGAACAGTCATTGGCGGAACAATATCAATCGGAAAGTGAGTCACAAATTAACTTTGATGAATATCTCGCAAATTATTACGCCCAATATCGTGGCTGCAGTTGCGGGTAACAAGACCAGCTTTACTTCTGAACCACTAAATTATCAAAGAACAAATCTGACACTGGCTCAGGTTTGTTGGCAGAACGTTTACTTTTTGCAGACTCATCTTTCGCGTGCTCGACCTTTTTTTCTCCAGCCTGGTGGTCAGCACTAACTTGCGCTGCTATTACCTCATTTATCTTCGCTAAAGCTTGCTGACGCATGAGCTCTTTGCCTTCTCCACTGCTTATTTGTTCGTCTGTCATACCGCTCAGAAACATAATCAATGTATCTCTAATTAACGGCATGTGATGCGCCACTTCCATAGCATTATGGCTATTTTCAACACGCATTGAAATTTCCACTTTAATAAATTTAATCTTGCCCACGCCGCCGTAATTAACAATGAGAGGGGGCTTAATCGATAAATAATTTACTCCCTCCGCAAACTTTTCACCGCCGCCGGCAGCCGCCGCAACAGGCACAAAAAATGAGCTCAAAACAATTAGCCCTATTTTGATACGACGAGCAAAATCAATACTTAACACTTTTGCGACTCCTGAGAGATTCCATTGCCAGCACGGCACGGCTTTATTACAGCATAGACGATTTGTTGAAAACGTCTGGCGCTGCAAGGGGATTTTTGCTTACCATAGAGCACTTATTTTCCAGCAGGGTACAACCATGAATCTCTCTATAAACCCACCTATGATTTCTTCCGTGCGGGGGATCAACTTTATGATTTTTATCAGCTGTGCATTGCTGATTCTCATAGGTATTTATATGGAACACGTAATGCGATTGATTCCCTGCCCGCTCTGTATTACGCAAAGGGCTTTTATCAATTTAACCGGAATTTTGGCACTTATCGCATTTATCCATAATCCCGAGACCAAAGGCCGTCGTATTTATGCAATTTTAGGTATAGCCGCGGCACTGGGTGGAGCTTATTTTGCCAAACATCATGTTTGGCTGCAAAGTTTACCCGCCGATCAAGTACCTGCTTGCGGACCGGGGCTCGCGTACATGTTTGAGGCATTTCCTTTAATGGAAGCATTTACCCTGCTACTCCAGGGTGATGGCTCTTGTGCCGTGTCCCATCCATTTTTAGGCTGGACTATTCCTGGCTGGACACTGATTGCTTTTATCGGCTTAACCTTGATAAATGCTTACCAGCTAGTGCGGAAAAACTAAATTGCAGACTTCGTCGCAAGCCGCGAGGTATATATTTTTATTACAAAAATCTATTGCATAGCAAGCCACGGACAATTTAACCCTCGCTTGCGATTAACTATTGCTGCTGTCGCTGAGATAGCCTATTGTGGCAGCTTAACATTTTCACAATGAATTACTCCCTAAACCAGAGCCAGTAGTCTTCAGGAATAAATAACCATGTTAGAGAATTGCCAAAACGCCAAAGAACGCTGGGGAGGGGTGAGTGAAATCATCGACCGCTGGCTTCAGGAACGCCAAGATATGCTGGTGCAATATTGCACCTTAAGTGGTCTTGATAACGATAATAACAATGTTGACCTTCGCGGCGAAAAATTGCGCAAGCTTTGTCAGATTTTAGTGGATTATGTTTCTGCCGGACACTTCGAAATTTATGACCAACTGATGAAAGAAGGTCGCGAGTTTGAGGATGATGAAGCATTACAGGAAGCTGGCAATTTATTTACTACCATTGATAACACTACAGAACAGCTACTCGATTTCAACGATAAGTATCTTGAAACTGACGACTTAAATAGTCTGGATAATGATTTGTCTGAACTAGGTCAAACCTTGGAAGTACGCTTCAGTGCTGAAGACCGCATGATTTCGGTACTTCATACCTGCCATAAAGATTTAGTCAGCTAGTCACGCGAATCATGCATGCTAGCAATATTAGTATGAATTAAAGCCCAAAAAAAACCCCGCATTGCGGGGTTTTTTATTATCTAAATTTTCAAACTTATTTCTTTTTCGCTGGAGCTACTTTAGCAGCTGCTGGCGCAGCTTTAACTTCCAACAACTCTACTTCAAAAATCAGCGTAGCTGCAGCTGGAATTGGACCAGTACCCGCTGGGCCATAGGCTAAGTCAGAAGGGATGTACAATTCCCACTTGGAGCCTTGTGGCATTAATTGCAAAGCTTCAGTCCAACCAGGGATCACACCGCCTACTTCAAACGTAACAGGTTGATCACCATGTTTACGTGAACTATCAAATTCAGTTCCATTTACCAACTTACCAAGATAATGCACGCTCACTGTGTCAGTTGCTTTTGGTTTTACACCAGTGCCTTCAGTGATAACTTTATACTGTAAACCAGTAGCAGTGACTTGAACACCTGGCTTGGTTTTGTTTTCCTCAAGGAATTTCTTGCCTTCAGCAATATTGGTTTCGCTTGCTTTCTTATTTTCTTCTTCCTTTTTAGCCATCACTTTTTGTTGCATTTCTTGCATTACTTTTTGGCCATCTTCTTCAGAAATTCGGGTAGGCGTATTGCTTTTCACATCGCTTACAGCCAATAGAAACGAATCAGTTTCTAACACAACACCATTTTGTTGCAGGCTTTTTGCCATATTTTGGCCAATCAAATAGCTCACTTTTTGTTCGGTAGTTACAATTTTTGCACTGTCATCTTGCTTTTTAGGTTCTTCTTTACCTTTACAGCCTGTAACCAGCACAGCAGAAGCTACTAGACCAGCAATTATTAGATGTTTATTAATCATGTTGCACCTTAGTCGTATGAATTTTTTAAAAGGAATATTTGGCTTAAGTAGCGCCACGCTTGTAATGGGTACCAGTGATTATAACCACCAATGTAACAACCCTAACGGGCGCTAATGGTAACCCAAATATCGTAGGATGTGCGTTATTTTGTCTTATTAATCAGCTAGCAACAAAATAATAATTTCCGTAGGCGCGCCGGGGGATTGCGAAATTATCCAGTGGAAATAGTTTTCTACAAACGTTAAATATGATATTTTTTTGTAAATTGGAATTTAGTCAAATAGAGAGTTTATTTGAAATGCCAAGGTTATAATTAATAGAATATATTGCACTGTGAATAACTTTTTACACTTAAATAGGATTTCATTATGGCTACTACCAAGATTACGTCACTCAGCATTGCGGATATTGAAAAACAAATAGTAAAGATCGGCGCTGAAATTGAGAAAGCGCGCGCGCAAGAATTAAAAACCGCAGAAAAAACATTGGCTACCGCTAAGAAATCTGCAGCCACCGCGAAAGCTCACCTTGCCAAGTTAAAAAGTAAAGATGCAACCACTGCCGCTGAAAAAGCTCGCATAGCCGCTGCCAAAAAGACTGATGCAGATCATGATAAGGCCCTCAGTATTGCCAAACAAACAGTTGACGCATTAACTGTTAGAAATAGAGCAGCAGAAAAACTCGCTAAAACAGTGAGCAAAACTCTTGCTAGTGCTAATAAGGGCAAAAAAGCAAAAAAGCCAGTAACTCAAAAGCCAATAAAAGAAACAACGAGTGAAACAAAAAAAGAAAGAACTAAAGAACCAAAGAAACTTGAACAGCCACAAGAAGTTGCAAAAAAAATAGTTCATCCTAAGAAAACAGCTGCTGTTGATGCAGAGCAAACTACTGACACAGCGAAGACTAATACTGATGTCCCCGATGTTAGTGCGCCCATGACAGCGAAACCTAAAGACAGTATCGAGGAAACAAAGGCTGTGCCACACGAGCGTATTGATGCCCCGGAAAATAGTGACACTCTTGATACAGAGTCCGACGGGGAAGTTTTATCAACAAATATTGAGCAACCCTCTAACAACGCTACTATTTAAAACTTTTCCTTTGCTGACAGCGTCATTGCTGGCCTGTCAGTTACTGTCATGCTTCAACTTCGTTTTTATTTGCTCGATTAATAGCTGCGGCAGCTGCAAATAATTCAAATAGAACGCTTCATTTTCTCCCTCAGCAAGTTGAACAGATTCTACACTCCATTTTTCGGCAAGTTTTTCCAACCAATCCTGCTCTCTTTTTTCCGCCTTCAATTCTGCCCCCTTAATACTCTCGCGGACAGCTGCAATCAATTTTAAATCTTGCGCAAACTCATACTTCATTTTGCGCCTTAACTGGCGAAGTACCTGTACATAATCCATATCCCACTGCTGAATAAGCTCAAGCGCAGCGGTCAGCCTGACATCCGTTAAGCGTACTTGACGCCGTCCTAACCAAATCGACCATAAGAATATATTTACATTACCAGCATAGCGATCTTGCAATTGCAGACAACAATCAGCAATTTCCGGTTGCGCATAAAGTGAAAGTGAGAAATCCCAAAAAGTAAGGCACTTGGTCATGGTAAACCCTGTAAGGATGTTCGTTAAATCCGATGAGGAAGACTAGGCATTAAGTCTGCTAGAATGCGCGCCATGATTCAATTACAAAATATTTCTCTACAACGCGGTGCCAAATTCTTGTTGGATGCTGCCGACTTAACCATCTATCCAGGTCAAAAAATTGGTCTGATTGGGGCCAATGGCAGTGGCAAATCTACACTGTTTAACATGTTACTCGGCAAACTGCCAAGCGACACTGGCACTGTCGATATCCCCAAGCAGTGGCGTACTGCACATATGGCCCAAGAGGTTGGTCACACCAGCCGTAGCGCACTGGATTATGTGCTCGATGGCGACAGTGAGCTGCGCCGTCTCGAAAGCGCCATTGTCACTGCGGGTAATAATGACGCTGACAATGGCGATAAACTTGCCCACCTTTACGGTGAAATGGAAAATATCTTTGCCTATTCAGCACCTTCTCGCGCACAACAGCTATTGAGCGGTTTAGGTTTTGCTGCTGGCGATGACGCACGTCCGGTAACAGATTTTTCCGGTGGCTGGCGGATTCGTTTAAATTTGGCGCAAGCGCTTATGTGCCCCTCGGATTTATTACTACTCGATGAGCCAACAAACCACCTGGATTTAGATGCGACTCTCTGGCTGGAAGAATGGCTGAAACGTTATGCCGGTACACTGATTATTATTTCCCATGACCGCGATTTTCTCGACAATATCGTCGATCGAATTGTCAATATCGAAAGACAAAAGCTCGATAATTACAGCGGCAACTACTCCGCGTTTGAACGTCAGCGCGCCGAAAAACTTGCACAACAACAATCCACTTTTGAAAAACAACAAGAGCGCATCGCCCACGTTGAAAGTTATATTCGTCGCTTTCGCGCTTCAGCCACCAAGGCGCGCCAGGCACAAAGCCGAATCAAAGAATTGGAACGCATGGAAAAAATTGCACCAGCGCACATTGATTCGCCGTTTAGTTTTACCTTTAAATGTTCAGACAAAATGTCAGTGCCATTGGTGCATATTGCCCGTGCTGACATAGGTTACAAAGACACAGATAGCGGCGACGAAAAATGCATTCTCCAAAAAGTTGAACTCAGTATTCGCGCGGAAACACGCATTGGCTTACTCGGTCCTAACGGCGCCGGCAAATCCAGCCTGGTGAAAACTTTGGCAGGTTTACTACCGTTGCTCAAAGGTGAGCGGACCAATGGCGAACATTTCAAGCTCGGTTACTTTGCACAACATCAGCTGGAAGCCCTCGATATCAATGCATCGGCAGCCTTACATATTCAGCGCCTGGCTCCGCTTGCGCGCGAACAAGAAATACGCGATTTCCTGGGCAGCTTTGATTTTCACGGTGCGCGCGCGTTTGAACCTATCACCCATTTTTCCGGTGGCGAAAAAGCTCGTTTAGCATTAGCGCTCATCGCCTGGGAAAAACCCAATGTATTATTGCTTGACGAACCCACCAACCATTTGGATTTGGAAATGCGTCATGCACTCACCATGGCGCTGCAGGATTTTGAGGGTGCAGTTATTATCGTATCGCATGACCGGCACTTACTTCGCAATACCGTCGATGAATTTTTATTGGTAGCTGACGGTAATGTAAGCGAGTTTGACGGTGACCTCGATGACTATTACAAATGGTTACTTCAGCAACGCCAGATACTGAATATCGCCGATGCGCAAAACCTTACCGACAGCGATAACAAAGTTGATAAAAAAGTTCAACGTCAGCAATCAGCTGCCCAGCGCCAGCAATTAAAACCGCTGACCAATAAATTAAAAAATATTGAAGCGCAAATGGAAAAGTTGCAAAAACAGTTAAGCGATATTGAAAATCAATTGGGCGATAGCACCATCTACGATGATAAAAACAAAGCTAACTTGCAGCAACTTTTATTAGACCAGGCTAAAGTCCAGCAAAATTTGGATGAGGCAGAAGAAAATTGGTTAACGATTAGTGAGGAAATTGAAGCAGCGAGTTAATTCATCCATGTATGTTAATTAAAAAAAATGCCAGCAATTCTTGCTGGCATTTTTATTTTTACTTAGCTACGCATTAGAAGTTAACGCGCAAACCAATCGATATATGTGAAGCTTCAGTTCCCAAACCAACATCTGCAGTAGCACCAAATCTTGGATGAAACCAGTAAGCTGCACCTGCGCCTACCACGGTATTACCATCAAATGCTGTGTGATGAGACACTTCAACTTTACCTTCAAATTTTGGCGATAAGAAAGCGCGCAAACCCACTGCTAAAATTAAACCAGAATCGCTATCACCGTAGTCAACTGAAGTATCTTCAAAACTTAACGCACCATATATGCTTAAATCTTCGTTGAATAACGTATGGTAACCACCGCCGACACTGATAGTTTCCGAGCCACATAGATTGCTGCCGCTGACATCAGTATATGAACCCAGAACAAAAAAGTTTTCCACAACTTCGAAGCTGCCGTTAATCGACAGCCCATCCTGGCTGCAGTCATACTGGTCTATATTTTGATCAGTAAATTGAATACCTGCATAATTGTAATTAACACCAGGGTTAAGATCGACTCTGGCTTCAGCAAAAGAAGCGCTAAGCACACCTGCTAATAAAGGGATACTGAGCAGTAATTGGCGTGATTTTGTTAACATCATAATTTCTCCGAACATAATTTGTGTATGGTGGTGTTGCTTATTTTAATTTTGGTTTAGCGCAATTGATAATTTGCCTAACCGTGGTTTTAGTATGACTGAAACTTTATTTAAATGCAGTGCGTAAGTTCTCAAGGGTTTGAAATTTATATTTTTCACACAATAAAATGGCATTAAAAATTGTGCATAAAACATACACATTTTATGTTGTGCTTTTTCAAGGGGAAGAATAGTGGAACGAGTATGAATCGAATATGAATATAATATTTAAGGATGATTACTCATGAATATCTACAGTCAATGCATCTGATCGATAAATTTAGATAAGACTTCAAATTTATCGACATCATTGTCGACAAAGCGAATGACTATTTTAATGATGTTGGAATCGGGCCTACTCTCACCAGCCGTAATACTGTGAACGTAACCATTTACACGCGCAATTCCTTTTTCTTCCCCCATATCAATATCTACTACAGCCTGATCAAATAATCGTGGCAAATTTTCACCGCGTTGCATTACGCAGCTCATTAATTGCAGTGTCATTTCCCGCACCACACAAACAAAGATTAGATTATCAGCAAAACGTAATTGCGCTTTTGCTTTAGCGCCATTGTTGGGAGTTGGTTTGTTAACACCAGCCACCGTAGTAGAGCCCATTAATATCGCCGCTGAAGACGAATTAGCTACGAAAGAATCAGGTTTGGGTTTGTTACCACTGGTGAGTATATCTAATGACGTATTGTTCATCAGCACACTCGCCTGACGAGTTTGATGGGATGGAAGCTTGCCAATCATTTTTAATTGTTTTTTAACTTTCGCCAACAATTCTTCTGCTGAAAATGGTTTGTTTAAATAATCAGACACTCCCGCCTGAACCGCTTTGGTTACATGTTCACGGTCACCACGGCTGCTTATCATAATAAAAGGTGTTTTGGCATACTCCGACGTAGCACGAATTTGTTTTAATAGTTGTTCGCCAGTCATCAAGGGCATTTCCCAATCAGACAAAATCATATCGATAGGATTATGCTTGAGTACAACCAGGGCGCGAGCACCATCCGCTGCTTCAAATATTTCGACACCCAAAATATGATCACGCAACTGTTTTTTTACCAAATCGCGAATGAAGCTGGCATCATCCACTAGCAATATTTTGATCGTCATGCAGAATTCCCAAAGCCTTTATTTATAGACTAGCTCAGGACTGGCATTAACGGGAGAAAATTACATCTGCTTAGCGGTTATGGGCATGACGAACAGGAGCATTCGTTAATGATTCGTCATCATCGATAGAATAGGCATTTTGAGAGGCTTCGACAGCAATGCGCATCCAATAAATCAATTCTGGGGGATGATTCAATACATCTTCCGGTAATTGAAAAAAACTGGGTTCTAACGCAACCAGGCCGGAAGGTTGAAAAGCTGACATTTTTTTAGCTAGGTATAAATCGCGCGAAAAATTATCAGCGCGGAAGTAAAGGCGATCGTTAATAATAATCGCAAACTGTACGCCATGATGGTAAATGCCGTATCCGTTAAAAATGCGACGATAGGACACAGGAGCAACGCTAGCCATACATTCGACAGCATGGAGAATAAATTGATTGCTTACCGTCATAACCTGCCTTTGTTAATGTGAAGAAGTTATTGCGAAGAACTTATGGAGAAATACTGCTCGTAAACTGTAAGTTTATGCGCCATTGAATGCAACTCACTTCTAAGACTGATTTTTACGATAAACCAAGACTAGTTGATATTTTGAGAATATACAGATGAAAGCGGCAGTAAAAGTTTGTTAATTAAATCTGTATCTTTTGGTAATAATTACAAGGTCGAATTTTCTCGTGTGAAAACCCAATCTCGCTCGCCTGACTGGGATTGATCAAAACCATATCCACCAACAGTAAACTGTTTGATACGCTCGGGATCAGTAATTCGGTTCTGAATAATATAAGCACTCATCATTCCGCGCGCTTTTTTTGCAAAAAAACTAATTATTTTAAATTTTCCATTTTTTTCGTCTTTAAATATGGGTGTGATAATTTCCGCACTTAATAATTTTGTTTTAATGGAGCTGAAATATTCCACCGAAGCAAGATTAATAACCACCTTTGACTTAGATGTTGATAACTCCGCATTTAAATTATGCGTAATGGCATCGCCCCAAAATTCATACAAATTCTTCCCCTGCGCATTTGCAAAACCAGTACCCATTTCTAAACGATAGGCCTGAATTAAATCCAGAGGCCGCAACACACCGTAAAGACCCGATAAAATGCGTAAATGTTGTTGCGCAAATTTAATATCAGCCAGCGAAAAATTTTGCGCCGCCATGCCGGTATAGACATCGCCTTGAAATGCGAATAATGCTTGTTTGGCATTAGTTGCCGTAAACGGAGTATGCCAATCGGCAAAACGTTGGGAATTTAAAACACCGAGTTTAGCGCTGATATGCATGAGCGCTGCAACATCCGTCGGCGATAATTCACGCAGCGCCTTAATTAGTTTGCGCGATTGTTTTAAAAGATCTGGTTGTGAAAATTCTATAACAGGTGCTGGAGTTATAAAGTCGAGAGTTTTAGCAGGAGAGATGATTAAGAGCATAAAAGACTAATTTCGCTATGATAAGCCAGGGCCGATCAATATTATTCCGGTTTTAAAATATCTTGCCACCAGTTCAATGGCGTTTGGCCATCAATTGGATCGTAGACATTTCCGTACATCCACGAACTATTACCATCCCGACCAATGTGTTGGTTTAAGATAGCTTCGATAGTGTTAAAACCGCAGCTAACATGAATGGAGTACACCAACATGCGCGCTGTTTCTACATCGAGCTCACCACCCAGCTTTTCTATTTCAGGTGTTAGCGCATCTAGCAGCGGCGTAATATCATTCCGGCTAAATACGCGCACACTTAAGTTGCCACTGTGCTGTACAATTTCAAATTCTTGCTTAGGTGAATCACATTTAATAACATCACCGCTGGCAAGGCCTTTCACAAACGCAGGGGATTGCACCAACTGCATCTGGCCATTATCTAATTCACGAACGGGTAATTTTTCAACAATAGGTTGACCTTTTGCGCCTAAACCCGCGAAAAGCTCTATTACTTGCAGTGCCTTCATGACAAACATCTCATTTCAAAAAACTTGTGGCATTATATCTGACTTAATCAAAGAAATTGGAGGAAGCATGAAACATCTATTTCGTTTATTCATCAGTGCGACTATTGCGTTTGGTGTAGCAGGCTGCGCAGTAAACCCGGTAACCGGTAAACAACAAGTTATTATTGATTCGCCAGCGCAAGATATTGCGACTGGGGCTAAAAATTATGCGCCTAGCCAGCAATCGCAAGGCGGTCAATATGTAGTCGACCCAGGCTTAACAACTTACGTGAATAAAGTGGGAAAAAAATTAGCTGCAGTTAGCGATGTACCCAATTTGCCCTACGAATTTGTCGTACTGAATAATGATGTTCCCAATGCCTGGGCGCTACCCGGCGGTAAATTAGCCATTAACCGTGGCCTTTTAGTGCAACTTGAAGATGAAGCCCAGCTGGCCGCCGTTCTGGGTCATGAAATTGTACACACTGCAGCGCGCCACGGGGCCAGTCAAAATACGGGAAATGTACTGGTCGGTGCAGGAGTTTTACTGGCGGGCGTTGCTGTTTCTACCAAAAAGCCTGAATACGCAGTATTAGCAGTGGGTGCTTTGGGTTTAGGAGCTAACGCATGGAATGCGAAATATTCGCGCGATCACGAATCAGAAGCGGATAAATACGGCATTAAATATATGGTAAAAGCGGGTTACGATCCGGAAGCCGCCGTTGAATTACAAGAGTTGTTTGTGCGCATGGCCGAGAAACAAGACACAAATTGGCTGGAGGGTTTATTTTCAAGTCACCCGCCATCCCGTGACCGCGTCGCCGCCAATCGCAGCGAGTTAGCAAAACACCCCAAAAGCGGTGTGCGTAACAAAGAAGCTTTTGATCGCGCCATGGCGCAGGTCAGGCAAGATAAACTAGCCTATAAAAATTACGAAGATTCACTGAAAGCTGCGAAAGACAAGCAATACGATAAAGCCCTAAGCCTGATCGACAGCTCTATTTCACAACAACCTAAAGAAAATTTATTTTGGGAAATGAAAGGTAAACTTTTATTACAACAAGATAAAAACAAAGAGGCGTTGCCTGCATTGGACAAAGCGATTCAAACTAACCCTGAGTATTTTCGCCCCTATATTTATCGCGGGATGACCTATAAGGAATTGGGTAACAACAACCTCGCCGAGCGTGACCTGATCGCCAGCCAACGTCTGTTACCAACACAAATGGCCACCGAGCAACTAGGTGATATTGCTCTCGCTAAAGGCAACCGCAGTGCCGCCGCAGCCTATTATCAGCAAGTGATAGAAGGTGGGGGCGAAAGTGGTGAGCGCGCTAAAACGAAGCTGGCACAAATACAATTGCAATAATGTAACCATGACGCCGCACTATTAAAATAGTTCATAGCCATCCATGAACAATCGAATTGTTAATATCAACAGCGAATTAATAAATAGTGCGGTGCCATAAATAATGCAGTTTTTAAATACCAGGTCGCTTTTAGTTTCATGAAATAAAATTACCCTTATAAATTCTGCAATGCCTGCGTTAACTGTCGCTCCAGCTCACTTTTTATGTGCAAATAATGAATAAGTTGTACGCCCGTTTGTGGCGCAATAGCATCGCGACAAAGTGACAAATCGAGATCCGTTATATAGCAAGGATAGGTTTCGCCATGCTGACGGCAGGTGAGTATGTAGCCTGCCACCGCAGAGAATAATTCCACTCCATACTCTAATTCAGAAAATTCTTTGCCATCACAAAAAATAGTAAAACTGAGCGGATTATTGGTTAGATAGCTATCTGCCGGTTCTGCTACAGCGCAAATGTTAATAAATTGCAATTGGCTGATATCTTGCCCGATGGTGCGCAATTCCAGGCGCCTGGTTTTTTGTTTTTCATCATCTATTAATTCATAAATTGAAATATCTTGTGACAAATTTACGTTGGTAGAAAAATCCGAACATACTTCATTTTCCAATATTTGTCGTTCGACTGCAGAACGAATGAATCGGCAGAGTGGGCGCAATAAAGTTTGTGTATTGTGCAATTTAAATGTTCTGGTAAACAAGGAGCCTTTGTGATCCACAATGCTGACTTCAGCAGTGGCTCCATTAATTTCATAGAAAACATAAATTCCCGGGGCTTTTGCTGCAGCAAGAAATAGCCGCAGCGGTTTATCGCTTAACGCAAAAGCATCAACCACTATAGGACTAAATTCCGGTTGTGGCTGGCTTAGTCTTTCTAATAATTTTTCGTAAGTTTTGAAACGAAATATTTGTGGTTGTTGTTGAATAAATTGTAACAATAGATATTCATCAGCCACTTCAAATAAAAACCGGGTGTTGCGTAAACGTGTACCAGAATAAAAGCAGCCAATAATTGCCCGCCACAACTCCATAACACGTTGTTCGATAATGCTGCCCTGCCCCAAACTCAAACAGCGAATCGTTAATTCTGGCAATGTAGAATACTTAAGTGGCGGAACCAAACGCAAATAATATAACAGGCAATTGACCAAGGCATCGCTCGCAAAATGCCGACAAACAATTTCACCCCAGGTATTACTTTGTATAATGTCCACGCTTATGACTAAATTTTCTTTCAAACCACTATAGCCAAAAGCATCGCGTTGATTACTCAGCATTTGCATACCTTTCCTATGCAGCTCCGCTTGCGGCTCAACACCAACATTAAATAACAACATGATGCATTTTGGCTGTGCATTTTTCGTAAAGCAATCATGTTCGGGTTTTACTAAAGGAAGGAAAAGCCAACTCTGCAGGCTCTGTAAAAGTTGTTGGCTTTGCGAGTTTTGTAATACGAAATCTTTACTGAGAATATCCAGCCTGGTGTTAGCTGTCTGCACGCCTACGGATAAAATTCCGTTGGCATAACACCACAACAATGATTCTATAAAATTACGCGAGCGTTTTATTGGCTCAGCGGTTTTATTCCGTAAGGCTAAATCTTGTTGGCTGCCACGATAAACTTGCCAGATGGGCAAACCGGATTCGATAACCTGCACAAAACAAAGCGCTGGCTCACTTAAGTCTTGCGAAATATTGGGATTGATCCAATCAATCTTCCCTGCTTTGCGTTCAAAGGCCGCGTGCAATTTTCGCCCGAGGATCAATAATTCATTGCCGCTAATAGCAGCATTACCTGAAGTGCTTTTATTCATATCCATGAGTAAGCGATAAGCATGGTCTAGTTCATGTGCCAGCAAATTTCGCTCTATTAATACATGTGGTGATTTCCAATAGGCGCGATTGTCTAACATAGTCAATAGTGAGTTCTGCCAACCCCAGGCATTGACCATTTCTTCCAATAACAAACGTTGCCAGGATTTAGCTGACGCGCGACTGGTTTTAGATAAACTCTTCCCGGCTTTAAAATAAAAGCAACGCCGCACTAATTCCAGACGAGCCATTTGGTTTTTTGCCTGAAGATATTTTTCCAAGCGTTGATATATTAATACATA
Source organism: Pseudomonadota bacterium (assembly GCA_040385335.1). GTDB lineage: Bacteria > Pseudomonadota > Gammaproteobacteria > Pseudomonadales > Cellvibrionaceae > Cellvibrio. Next base: position 12,191 of record JAZKHP010000046.1, on the reverse strand, counting down.
AGCGTCCAGATCATTGGCCTGATCTTTAATTTTCGTAGTCGCTGCGTAAATTTTACGTTTTAAATCGAGGGCGAGTGGCTCATTAAATTCTTCATTAGCATAGGCTTCAAGCAATAATAATTTAAGCACTGATTTATAGGGCGAATCAATTCCCTTATACAATTGCCAAACCCCTGCGCCAACATATTCGTTATCAGGAATTGCCGGCACACCACCAAAATCAATCACCTCCGTAGCGCGCAAAAAACGTTTCCCTACTAAATTCGCAGTATAGTCCGTATATTTATGCTCTTGCTCCGCTGGCACAAACCACCACAGAGGTAATTTTCCAGCCAGCCATACTGCCGTACGATAAAATTCATCCAATAATAAAAAATGTTGCGCGCTACCGCTAGCTTCATTTGTTAATCCAGTTTGCCGTCCTTGACAGAACTCTTGCGCATTCATCAAAAAGAAATGCGTCTCTATATGAATGACATCTGCAGCCCAGAGCGATAAGTTATTACATTTATTTTGTAATGCTGCCAGCGCAGCCGAATCTATTTCGCTTTTGTAGCAGACCCAGACATCTATATCGCTTATTTCAGAATGTGCAATCGTACCTAAACTACCCATCAGAAAAAGCGCATCAAGGGCATTTTTTTTGTCGATCAAATCATGCTGATAGGTAAAGCTGCGCGCAAGCACTTTGGCAGTACGAATATCATTTTTGGAAGGAACATAGCCATGGATACCAGCAGGTATTTGATGGCCGACATAGCCAGGTAGCATTGGATGGCTAACGTGAAATAATAAGGGTAAAAGCGTGAGAAATTGTTGCTGCCGCTCTGAAAATCCAGCAAGCGTTCGCGCGTAACGCTCCTGATTGAGTTCGAGAAAACGTTGTTTAACCAGCGTAAGTTGTCTGCGATCTATGCCTTCACTAAATTCTTCCGAACCATCTTGAAAGTGCATCATATTATTTTCTGACTTGAATATTTCAGTAAGGCAAATTAATTACACCTCAGAGAGGTTTTCTTTCATTTTTTTTTTCGCGATACTGATGAATCTGCTCGGCCAAGGTGCTATAGAGCAATTCAGGATTTATAGGTTTGGATAAATATGCATTCATACCTGCACTCAAACAGTGCTCTCGATCACCGCGCATGGCTTGTGCGGTGAGAGCAACAATAGGAATATCCCGCATACAACTTTCTTTTGCACCACGAATAGCATAAGTAGCTTCTATGCCGTTCATTTCCGGCATTTCTAAATCCATTAGCACTATATTAAAAGACTCCCCGCTATGATTCAGTATATGGAGAGCTTCATAGCCGTTATTGGCAATGACCACTTGAATATTTTTTTTCTTCAATACACCGCGCACAACTTGCTGATTAACGATATTGTCTTCAACCACCAAAACGCGCAAGTTACGGAGAATTTCATCTTGATCTGTAGCACTGCCACATAAAATAGTAATTTCTTGTAAATATTTTTCCTTGTTAATGACGCCGTTAATTGTTTCAAATAAGCGTGCCTCACTAATGGGCTTGCTTAAATATTCATCGATACAGGTGGCTATATCACTATCACTCGATATTTCATCGCGATGATAAGCGGATACCATAATAATATGCGGCGAATAGCTGAGTGCCTGATTAGCTTTAATCACTATTGCCGCGTCAATGCCGCTCATGGTCGGCAAGCGATAATCCATTAACACAAAATGATAGGGTGTTCCTGCAAGGTTAGCGTTATTAATTTTTTCCAAGGCATGTTCGGCGTCTTGTGCAGTATCTGTTGTCAAGGTAATATTTTTAGCAGTGCTCGCTATAACAGTCCGCGCAATCACATTATCATCCACAATCAGGACACGAATATTTTTTAAGTCGCGGGAATATTGTTGCACTTTTCGCGCGCCCAGATGACTGTTATCAAAACGTGCTGTGAACACTACATTACAGCCTTTGTTTATTTTACTTTCAACTTTAATCGCTCCACTCATTAGCGAAACCAAATGGCTGCAAATCCCTAAACCAAAGCCACCCTGTTCTTCGTCACTAATACGCACGTGTTTTAGCAAGCTTTCATTAACCGTTGACAATCGTTCAGGACTCATTCCTGCACCCAAATCTGTCACGCTAAATTCCAGCTGTACATGCTTTATATTCGCTTCTATTAACTTCACTCCAACGATAACTTCGCTGGTATCTGAATATTGAATGGCATTGCTAATTAAATGGCCAATAATTTGACTTAGGCGTACCGCATCACCGCGTAAAAAACGCGGCACTTCCGGATGAATATCGTAAATGATGCGAACCGTTTTTTGATTTGCACTGATTTCAAACAAGCGCGATATTTTTTCAAACAGCTGGTCTAAATCAAAATTTGCTTGTTCGAGCACGATTTTTCCGGTTTCGATTTTGGAAAAATCAAGCACTTCGTTGATAATGTGCAAGAGCGAATCGGAAGCAGAATTTAAACTGCTGAGGTAACTTTTTTGTTGCTCGTCCAGATTTGTATCTTTAAATAAATAGCCAAGACCAATAATGGCATTCATAGGCGTACGAATCTCATGGCTCATTCGTGCTAAAAATTCACTTTTAGTTTTATTGGCTATATCTGCTTGGGTTTTTGCCGCTAATAATTCCTGATGGGCATGAATAAATCCGCTAATGTCGGTATTCAATCCTACGCAACGGGTAGGTTGACCATTAACGTCCGGCTCACAAAATTTTGCTTTGGATTGAATCCACATCACCTTACCACTTTGATGCTGCATTCTAAATTGCAAGTTCACATGGGTTTCACGTTGCTCAATGGCTTTTCGGTAACGTGCCATCACCATCTGTTTATCGTCACTGTGGAGAAAATATTCTTGCAATGCCGTTAAGTTGCCCGGTAAATCTTCATAGTGATAACCTAGCATCCGCAAATAATTGCGACTGAAATACACCTTGCCTGTGACAATATTCCAGTCCCAAAGACCATCGCTGGATGCCTCTATAGCGTAGTTAAAACGCGTATCGCGATCGCTTAATTGACGCACTATTTGTTGTCGATCATGCATGGTAAATAATGCGTTAACGATAAACGTTAAGCGTTCTGTATCGCGGGTATACCAGCCCTTTGCATTACCGCGATGTAAAACGATAAAACCTTCGAGTAAGTTGTAACGCACCACCGGCACTAATAGCGAACTGAAAATATTTACCGCGCGTAGCGGTGCGGTAATCTGGTGTATCTCCGGGTCACTAGCCAGCAAAGCAACGGGCTCTCCCGCCTGCAGTGATGTGGCAACTTGCGAACCGAATTGCCAAATTCCACTCAACCATTCCGCTTCGTACATTGCAGTATTGGATTCAGCTTTCCATTGACCGAGGCATTGATAGTCTTTTAATTTGTCTTGCTTATTTCCCATTAATTTATGGGTTGGCGGTGGCGCATTAATCCGCCAGAGGCTGCAATCTATAAGCTCAAACAGTTGTCCCAATCGAGCCAATGCGCTCGAAATATTACTTTTGTCGGGTTCTAATAATAAATATTGACCAAACGATATCAACCACGAATTTTTTAATAAGCCGGGTTGAGGTGCGCTGGCTTCATTGACAGCATAAGGGCTGGGAACATGTGGGTTTGCTGAGTGCGAGCTGCTCTTCAAGATTATTATTTCTTGTTCAAGTTGCTGAATTTTTTGTTTTAAGACCTCCTTGGATTGATTATTGGGATCGCGCTTATTGCTCATATTGGTTATCTATTATGGTAACTGGAAAACGCAATTTTTATAAAACACGTAAATAGTGTGCAAGTTTTATATTAGCTTACCCTAAAGCCCTTGCCAGCAAAATCAGAAACCGAACTATTCTTACAAATACATCGTTTTTACAAATTACGTGAAGACGTAACGCTTGCTTTTTTCAATAGCGAAACCCACTCGAATAGTATATCGCCAAATGCGAAGAAAGAAGGGTTAAGCAAATTTTCATTGCCGTTGCAACCTAAGGGTAAAAAATTTTTTGTGTCTACTACTGTGCCTCCTGCGGCAACTAATACCGCTTGCGCCGCTGCTGTATCCCATTCGCAGGTGGGCGCCAAACGCGGGTAAAAGTCGGCACGACCTTCGGCGATCCAACAAAATTTCAACGAGCTACCCGCGTTGAGTAATTGTAAAGAGCCCGGCCAATACAAGGATATTTCTTGCAGTAAGGCAGCGGTTGCCTCATTACCGTGACGGGCGCTGGCTAGCACATCTAAATGTAGTTGCGCAGCAAAACGTACGTCAAGGCTACGTGTTTTTAAATCATTAACTTTTTTTCCATTACGATATTTTTCTGCGCAACTTTTTTGATCAACACCAATATTCTTATCAACACCTATATAGGTTTCATCGACAAGGGGTACATGTACCACGCCCAGGACCGGTATACCATTTTGGATGAGGGCTATGTTTACGGTAAATTCGCCGGTGCGCGCAATAAATTCTTTAGTGCCATCCAAAGGATCAACCAACCAATAATGTTGCCAGGTTTTTCGCTCCGTGAAATTTGGTAACACTGCCTCTTCGGAAATGATAGGAATTGGTAACAATTTTGCCAAAGCTTCAACAATAATATTATGTGCGGCCAAATCGGCTGCGGTTAGCGGTGACTGATCACTTTTTATTTTTATATTTACTTTTTCAGGTGCGTTGTAAATATTGATAATTGCATCGCCAGCAAGCCGGGCAATAGCGATAAGTTTTACAATAAATTCCTGATCGATAGGTGTATTAAGAATTATAGGCATATTATTTACAACTGCTGACTCAACCATTCACGCACCAAAAATAAGGCCGCAATGGTGCGTCCCTCAGAGACCTCATCGCGCATACATAATTGCGCGAGATTCGTAAATGGTACTTCAACGACTTCTATAGGTTCAGGCTCATCACCTTCTAAACGTTCCGGGTACAAATCCTGGGCGATAATAATGTTAATGCCGTGCTCCATATAAGACGGTGACAAGTAAACCTTTTTCAAAAAGGTCAAGGTGCGTGCACCATAACCCGTTTCTTCTTTTAATTCGCGATTCGCCGCTTCCAATAGACTTTCACCCATATCGACCGCACCCTTGGGACAAGCCAAATGATAATCCTCTAAACCGGCGGCATATTCACGAATCAATAATAGTGTTTTATCATTTAGCAAAGGAACGATTAGCACCGCGCCCGGACCACCACTACATAACTTTTCATACAAACGCTCTGTGCCATTATTAAAACGTAAATGCACTTCGTCGGCACGGAACAAACGACTACGCATCACCGTATGACGCTTTAATATCTCTGGTTTTATCGGCATACTGCCCCCAACTAACGACTGTGCCTATAATCAGGCGTCTGTAATGACTACTAAACCCTAATAATAGACTCAAAAACTCAATGATAAACTCGAATCCAATAGACTGGAACAAAATCGATACAGTTATGCTTGATATGGATGGTACTTTACTGGACCTCCATTTCGACAACTACTTTTGGCTTGAGCATTTACCGAAACGTTACGCGCAAATTCATCACGTCGATTTTGCCACAGCGACCCAACGCCTTAACGATCACATCAGCCAACACGAAGGCACTTTACAGTGGTATTGCCTGGAGTTTTGGTCAGACGCTCTAAAAGTTGATATTCGCAGCCTTAAGACGGAAGTTAAACATAAAATCCAAATCCGGCCTCATGTTAAAGAGTTTTTAACGCGCTTGCGCCAACATCAAAAAAAATGTTTATTAGTGACCAATGCGCATCCGCAAAGTTTATCGCTAAAACTTGAAGTTACTGAGATAGATCGATACTTGGATATTATTATTTCATCACACGAGCTAAAGCACCCCAAAGAAGCCCAGGCATTTTGGCACGAGCTACAAGCGCGTGAGCATTTTGACCCACAGCGTACACTTTTTATCGACGATACGGTACGCGTTCTGCGTTCAGCACATGAATTTGGCATTCGCTATTTACTGGGCATTCACCAACCCGACAGTCAGCAACAACGTCTAATGACGGAATTTAATGCTATTCACCATTTCGATGAAATTATGCCACCGGCACGTTAATGTATGATGCAGAAACCTTACCTCGACACAAAAGTTCGCCTCGATAAATGGCTCTGGGCGGCACGATTTTTCAAAACCCGTAGCCTCGCCAAGCAAGCAATTGAAGGCGGAAAAATTCATTGCGATGGTCAGCGTGTAAAACCGAGTAAAGAAATCAGCATTGGGATTACTCTCACCATTCGTCAAGATCTCGATGAAAAAATTATTGTAGTGATCGCATTGTCTGATCAAAGACGTGGGGCACCAGAGGCGGCATTGCTCTACGCAGAAACAGAAGCTAGCATTATGGAGCGCGAAAAACGCAGCGCTGAGCGCAAAGCCGGACTTGGCAGCTTCATTGTTAGCGACCATCGGCCCAACAAAAAAGAACGCCGCCAAATTCACCAGTTTCAACGCATTAATTTATCAGATGATAGTTAGGATTATGGTTAATTTAAGCTTGTGATGATCGCGGCTACTATTTTTAAACAGCAAAGGATTCTATGATGAAAACAATACTGTTTTTACTAATAACTGTTAGCAGCATTACCAACGCCGAAGTCTACCGCTGGACAGATAAAGATGGAAAAACCCACTTCAGTGATAACAAACCTAAAGTTGCGGCTGAAGATATTACTGCAGCGGTTAAAAAACAAAATATAGATACGAGTACGCAGGAGCATCAAAAACTTGAGGCTGTATTTCGTAAAGAAAATGCTGCTGACCGTGAATTTAAGCAGCAACAAGCACAACCGAGTGCGGAGATTTTAGAACGATGTAATAAGGCAAAAAAATATTTAAACAACATCGATGGCCGCGTGCAATTTGTTGATGATAAGGGAAAAATGGTTCATGTATCGGAAGCTGAACGCAAGGCTCGAGTCAATGAAACACGCAGCTTCATCCAGAAAAACTGTAACAATTAATTATCAAGAACTTCATACTATGCCTAGCAACGATTTATTACACCGTTTTATTTTTGATGACGCCGATATTCGCGGTGAGCTTGTCACCTTGGGTGACAGTTACCGCGATGTGCTCAGTCATAACAATCACCCGCCTGCTATTCAAAAATTACTTGGGGAGTTTCTTGCCGCTATAGGTTTACTGTCAAGCACACTTAAGTTTGATGGCATGATTATTTTACAAGCGCGAGGCGATGGGCCTGTAGCTACTATTATGGCTGAGTGTACTCATCACAATAGTATTCGCGGCATTGTGCGTATGAACGAAAGTATTGTCTTAAGCGAAGAACTCGCTCTCAACGGCAACCTTCAACAACTTCTGGGCAAAGGTGTTTTGTTTATTACCATTGAACCCAAACGCGCAGAAAATTTTGATGGGAAACTAGAACGTTACCAAGGCATAGTACCAATGGATTCCGAAAATCTTGCTGGCTGCCTCGAACATTACTTTTATCAATCAGAGCAACTTGCGACACGCCTCTGGTTCACTGCTAATACAGAAAATGCCAGCGGCTTATTAATACAGGCGCTACCCGAACAGCTGAATACCAATCAAGAAGAAAACGAAAAACATTGGGACACAGTCGTTGCTCTCGCGGAAACAATTACTCCACAAGAACTATTAGCATTAGATCACGCGACGATTTTGTATCGTCTTTTCAACGAACAAAACGTGCGCGTATTTGATCCCCGCGCACTCCATTTTGCCTGCAGTTGCACGCGCGAACGCTGCTCCGCGGCCCTGCTTACCATTGGCAAAGAAGAAGTGGAAGAGGTGCTTATCGAACAAGGCAGCATTGCCATTGACTGCCAATTTTGTAATCAACATTATCACTTTGATGCGGTGGAGGTCAGGAAACTGTTAGGTGGCGAGATTTTGCATTAAGCCTATAACTTACGCGCACGAAATTTTTTGCCTTTAATTTTTCCATCCTGCAAATGCTGTAATGCTTGCCGCGCGATAGTGTGATGCACGGCAATGTAAGATGAAAATTCAAAAATATCAATCTTGCCAATTTTATCGCCAGATAACCCTGCATCTTTTGTTAAGGCCCCGAGAATATCACCGGGGCGAACTTTTTCTTTTTTACCGCCATCGATGCAAAGCGTTACCATGTCCGGTTTAATGTCGACTGCATTATTGGTTTTCGGTAGATCTTCCAAGGTTATAGTTTTTTGCAAATAATCGGCAAGGCGATTGAGGCGCGACATGTCGTTATGCGCGACTAAGCTTAATGCTAAACCACTTTCACCCGCGCGTCCTGTACGTCCAATACGATGAATGTGCACTTCGCTGTCGTGCGCTAACTCAACATTGATCACTGCACCTAAGCCTTTCACATCTAACCCGCGTGCAGCGACATCGGTTGCAATTAATACGGGACAACTTTTATTTGAAAAACGCACTAACACCTGATCGCGCTCTCTTTGTTCTAAATCGCCATGCAACGCCAGAGCATTTATACCTTGATTTCGCAATAGATCGCACACATCCTGGCAAAGAATTTTGGTGTTGCAAAATATGATCGCGGAGTCAGGATTAAAATGTGCAAGCAATTGTTGCACCGCAATATCTTTGCGATCTGTTTCGCGTAATTCATAAAAATGCTGTGCGATATTTGCATCGCTATGCACTGACTCTACACTGACTTCCTGGGGATTTTTTTGACAGTGGGAACTGATTTTTTTTATGCCGTCAGGATAGGTTGCCGAAAATAATAATGTTTGGCGATCGCTATTGCATGCCGCTAAAACGGCTTCAATAGAATCGCTAAAACCCATGTCTAACATACGGTCAGCTTCATCCAACACAAGCTGTTTTATAGTGCCTAATTTTAAAGTGCCTTTTTCAATATGATCCAGGATACGTCCCGGTGTACCCACCACAATATGTGCACCGCGCTCTAGCGAACCAATTTGCGGACCAATCGAAACGCCACCACACAGCGTCAACACTTTTACGTTGTGCGTGAAGCGCGCCAAACGCCGAATTTCTTTTGCCACTTGATCGGCTAATTCACGTGTAGGGCATAACACTAATGCTTGCGTGGTAAAAATTTTTACATCCAGTGCTGCAAGTAACCCAATACCAAAGGCTGCCGTTTTACCGCTACCTGTTTTGGCTTTCGCGATAATGTCTTGGCCCTGCAAAATAATCGGCAAGCTCTGCGCTTGAATCGGCGTCATTTCGTTATAGCCAAGAGATTCCAAATTGGCGAGCATATCGGCGCTCAGAGCGAGTGATGAAAATTGTGTTGTGGTCATAGCGAACTCAATAATTTTTAAAATGTTAAAGTCGTTTTAAAATACCCAGGCTTTTTACCAGCGGTAATGCTGCGAATAAACCGGACGTTTGCGCGATCTGCCAAATTTCAAACGGCGGACGACCGCCATCAGCAGGATTAGGAAACACATCGTGAATGGCGAGCAAACCACCGCGCATTACATGATTGCTCCAGCAATGAAAATCTGTGAGCGCTGCTTGCATGCTATGACCGCCATCAATAAAAACCATAGCCAGCGGTGTGGTCCAGGTGCGCGCAGCTAATGCGGAGGACGCAACAATTGGAATCACTGTGTCTTCTAATTGTGCGCGTGCAAGTGTATAGCGAAATTCGCGGAAGCTGTCCATTTTGCCAAATTCAATATCGTATAAACTAGCATCATGATATTCCTCACCCAGCTGATGCTCTTCTGAACCGCGATGATGATCTACCGCGAACAAAACGCTGCCCGCTTGTTTACAGGCCGCGCCAAGATATACGGTGGATTTACCGCAATAGCTGCCGACTTCTAACAGAGGGCCAGTTGCAGCGACCCCAAGTGCATGTCGATACAATGCCGCACCTTCTTCGCGGTCCAGAAAGCCTTTAACGCTGTTAATATCCAAAGGCAAGTCTATAGCAATTTCAATTGGCAGCATGGCGGTTCTCGTTGATAATCGAGTGCCATTCTAACAGAGTCGCTCCGCGACAAGTTTTTCATGCGTAGAAACAATACACCTTATTTTATTAAACGCTGCTATAGCATCATTAACCGCTTTTACGTGCGCCGCTTTATCGCCCCGCAATTCGACAGCATTGGTGCCGGTTTGGAAATTGCGCACCCACGTTGCCTGGTTATTTTTGGTCACAACATTCACATCGGTAAATTTATACAAATCATCGCGGCACCGGATAATTTTATTCGCCTGACCTCCTGGCCCAGTAAGAAGCTCATCGATGGCAAAAGCGGTGGTCAAATTATTGTTGGCGATTATTGTTTAATATCGCCAGGCGTGCGCATATCCTCGGCGGAGTCTATTCGTATTGGCGATAATTGCATGCTTGCAGCTAATGTTTACATTAGCGATAGCGACTGGCATGGTATTTACAATAGGATCCGCCCGTTTCGTTGCACCAAACCTGTAGTGCTTGAAAATAACGTATGGCTTGGTGAAAGTGTCATTGTCAATAAAGGTGTGACTATCGGTGAAAATTCAGTAATTGGTGCAGGCTCAGTCGTTACCAAAAATATTCCCAAAAATGTTATTGCAGCGGGTAACCCTGCGCGGATAATTAAAGAAATTAACTCTGCTCGACGCATGTTAAAACGGGAATTATTATTCAAAGATGCAGAACATTATTTTTATAATCAAGATCAAATGGATCGATATATGTTAGGTAAAAACTCCATAGGGAAGTGGTTGCGCAGTTTAATAAAACCTACGCGAACGGATTAGGCTTTATTAAGTTATAAGAAGGCTGTCTCTATAAACAATTTCGATGATTATAATTTCTATCAAATCAAAGGTATTACTCAAATACTCAGCTATACTTTTTTTACTTTACGCTTTTATCCCTTGTTTTCTTTCTGCCTTGTATTTCCGATTTCTGGCAATTTTTGAAACCTTACATATGCGCTCTTATAAATTGCTTTTTTTGTTATATATAGCTTTTATTATTCCCATCTCCAATGCTGAAACAATCATTTCATACCCGTTGAACCCTAGCACCATTGGACATCATCCCTATCACAATTATTTTAGGGAACTGTTACGACTCTCCCTTGAAAAAACTCTCGATACTTATGGTAGTTATAAAATAATTGCATCTCCCGCCAATCTGACGCCCAAACGTTTAATTGTTGCTGCTGAGCAAAACTTATATCCCAATCTGGTGTTTGAAATGGCTTATGACGAAGAGTATGACACTTCTTCAAAAATTGACTATGTGTTATTCCCGGTTGATTTGGGGGCAATGGGCCACCGAATTTGCTTTGTAAATCCAGCCATTCAAGAGACTATCAAGCATACAAAAACACTCGCCGATTTACGCAAGTACACCATCGGCCAAGGTATTAATTGGGCAGATTCCATAATTCTTCGCCACAATGGTTTTGCGGTAAAAGAATTCGATAATTTTGCAAATATTTTCAAGATGCTAGCCGCAGGACGCGTTGATCTATTTTGTCACGGCAGTAATCAGGTTATGAACGACTATAATAACTTCAAAAACGAGGTAGAATTATTCTATGATAAAAGTTTTTCATTAAAATACCCTTTGCCGAGATTTTTTTATCTCAACTCAAAAAATCAACAACTTAAAAAACGCATCGAAGCTGGCTTTAAGCTTTCCTACAATGATGGCTCACTGTTAAAGCTATGGAAAAAACATTTCGAGAAAAGTATGGAGTTTGCTAATTTAGGCCAACGAAAAGTATTTTTTCTTGAAAACCCATTAATCAAAAATTTATCAAAGGAATGGGAACAGTATATTTATAATCCAGAAAGCGAAATTAATAAATAGTAAGTTGGAGGTTTTCTCCTTAACTATTAACCACTTGGTTAATTTATCAAAACCCCGTCTAATAAAAGGTGATTTGTTATTTTTCATAATAACTCGCATATAAAAAAATAGCGGAAATTCGATGTCAATCGTTTTTTATCAATCCCAAGGTATTTATTTATTTTTTAGCTATACTTTTTTTGCTACCAGCGATAATAATATTTCCGATTTCTTACATTTTTGAAGCTTACTTATATGCATTCATACAAATTAATTTTTTTGCTATATGTAATATGTATTATTCCGTCTGGCAACGCCGAAACAGTCGTTTCATATCCGATGGATATTAGAGGCCCTTCCTCAATCTGAGTGGGTTCCTAGCAATTTTCCTCAAATCCATTATAG